>CAKKQC010000001.1:0-190984 GCA_919901855.1 bacterium
TTGTCGCTGCGCGGTTTCTCAGCTTGCTCGGGACCAACGTTGGGACACTACTGAGACCAGATAGGTTTCAAACTCCTCACTAATCAACACCTCCGAGGTGAGGGTGCGGATGGGCTTTTCGTGCAAGACCAGCGCCCCGTCGGGAGAGTAGTGGTAGAAGCCGTAGTCAAATGACCTGCCCGCGGAACTGACAAGGAAGCGCGTGCCATGGAGTCCCGAGAACGATGACTCCATGCCGGAGCCGAAATACCCGTCATGAGAACCCTTGCCAGTTGATGAGTAGTAGAGCGTGTCGCCCTCGAGTCTCGCTTCCTTCCCGCACGCGGTGATCAACTGCCTTCGCCCCCCGAGAGCCACATAGACAGCACCGGCTTCTTCTACCACAACCGGCGGAGGCAGCCCGCCCCTGCGCCCCCCACCACGGTCGATGAGCACTTGCTGGGCCCCGCCAATGCCGGTATTCGCGTCCGAGAGCCACAAGCTCTGCCCGTCATGAGACCATCGGATGTACTTCGCGTACCCGGAAGCAGTCACCGTGATACAAACACCGCTCGCCATATCATAGATTCGGACCTTCCTGTCCAGACCCTGATACGCGATTCGTTCTCCGTTCGGAGACCACGATGGTCCGTACACTAGCCCTGAATCGACGATCAGCGTCTCCCGTTGCGCCACGATGTCGTAGAGCCAGAGACGGTCCCAACCGTCCCCCACTCGGTTGTATCCTGCGCAGTAGAGAAATGCACGGGATGTCGGCGAACAATACGCCACGCTGTCACTGCTCTCTCTCTTGGCCATCTCGGACCTGCGGAGCCGCACGACCTGATCAACTTCAACACGGTTGACATCGACATTGCGGTACGTCACGCTTGGCACGCGAAGTGCGTCCTCCGAGATGCCGTCTTGAGGATTCGGCCAGTTATCCATCGGGTCGGGGCTGACAAGACGACCGTCTTCGACGGCCGGATACTCGGGATCGTTGCTGGCCACCCAAAGCAGTTCGCCATCCGACCGCACCTTCTTGATCACGTAGTGCGTGCCATAATGGAGAGACGGCGCCAGAATCCCGTGGAGGATTGCGCCGCCATCCTGGTCAACGACAAGCCCTGTCGTCACCTCACGCGCCATTCCAGGCAGCGTCTTCTCCCAGAGGACACACCCCGATGCATCCAGTTTCCTCAGGGTTACGAGGGATCCCTCAAGACGATTCCCCTCCTGGTCCGAATCCCGGTAGAGCTTCTTCACTGAGGGACCACCCCTGGGCTGGCGGCCGCCCTTCTCGGGCTTGCTCATGCGCACGATCGTTCCCGCCAGATCAAGCGTGTGGGTGGCCAGGCTGGGAGCACAGAGGACGTCGACGAAGTCACCGTCGCCTACCGTGAGTCTCATCGCCCGGTCGCCTACCACGCGTCCCGTCTCCCGCCTGCAATCGAATGCGGGTGGCCAGTTGCCGCCGAGTGACCGGGTCCAAAGAAGCATGCCGTCCGAGCTGTACTTCCGGACACGGACAACCGTCATCTTCGCCCCGGAGTCGGCAAACTCCATTTCTCCAATGGCCACAACAACGTTCCCGCGCGAGTCCAGCGCCACCAAAGGCGTGTAGACGTCCATGTTCTCTTCGACATCTCCCTCAAGAGGAACACTGAAGCTGGACACTACCGCCGAGCTTGAATATGCGTTCCCGGCCAGAATGAGCAGGACCGCGACCAACCGTGAATGGAAGCCTCTCATGACTCCAGCCTGACTCCTTCCATGAGTCAACAGAGGATGGTCTTCACGCCCTCGCGGTGCGCGATCTTGGCCAGAGTGCGGTCGGCCAGGAGAAAGACGGCCCCAGGCACGCCGAGACACGCGGAAAGCTGGAACGCGTCCAGCGTCCGAAGCCCTTCCCCTCCGCGACCTTCGAGCAAGAGGAGCGCGCGGCGGGAAAGCTCCTGGCTGAACTGAACGACCAGGAATGATTCGTTCAAGTCCTCCCTGAACTCGGCCAGAGCCTTCGCCGCTCCGGCCGGAGTGAGAGAACCCTCCCGGGTCCGGCGCTTGACGGCGCTGACGAACTCATGGTGAGCAAAGGGCCCGACATGGATCTGGGGATCCCGGCCCGTCAACCGTTCCACCTTCTCGGAACCCGGTTCACGGACGAAGAGCTTGACGAGCGCACTGGTATCGAGGAACAGCGCCATCAGCCCGTGTGGCGCCGTTCCTCGATGACGGCGTCGGACAGCCGCACCCGGCCGCCCAGTTCGTTGCGCAGCCGGCGAAGCCGGTCGAGCATGCGGTGCACCTTCAGTTTGCGCGCTTCCCGGTCCGTCCGGATGTCGATGGTCAGCTCGGCAGGGCCTTCCGGCACGCCTCGCGGCACCTTGATGGCGACCCGCCGGTCCCGGCGGATGATCGTCCGCAACGTCATGGATGCCATGCCCCTACTGTACCCCAATCCCCGTGGTTACGGTAACGCCGTTCTCGACACACGACTCCGGTGCTTCCTTGCCGGCTCGACCCCGGCGGCAGCCAGCGCGACCGCGCGGCGCCGGCTCACCGGGGCGGGACGGGCACGGACGCGGTCAATCCGGTCGAGGAGTCCGGCCCGACCTGGAGCCGGACCGGGCCCCGGCCGGAGAGCGTGAGCGTGAACTCGACGTCGGCCACGGCTCCCGCCGCCAGCGTGATCCGCCGGAAGTCCACCAGCGCCTTTCCCGGATCGAGCCGGTAGACCTGGACCACCTCCGCGCCAGCCCGGCCCCCTGAGTTCGCGACCGCCACACGCACGCGGACCCCGCCGCCCGCGGGCTCGACCGTGAGATCCCGGTAGACGAACGTCGTGTAGCTGAGCCCGAAGCCGAACGGGTATAGCGGAGCCTTCGTGGCCCACCGGTAGGTCCGACCCTTCCGCACGTCGTAACTGTCGAAGGGCGGAAGGTCCGTCGCCGACGCATACGCGGTCACGGGCAGGCGACCGGAGGGGTTGGCTACACCCGACAGGACGTCCGCGATCGCGAACCCGGCGGCTTCGCCGCAGTACCACGCCTCCAACAGGGCCGGGGCCAGGCCGGGCGGGACGGCCACCGGGCCGCCCGAGACCAGGACGACGACCGTCCGGGGATTCGCCTCGACCACGGCGCGCACGAGGTCCTCCTGCACGCCCGGCAGGTTGAGCGCATCGCGGTCCCGGCCCTCGGTCTCGATCCGCTCGTCGGTCCCCACGCAGACGATGGCGGCCTCGGAGGCGCGCGCGGCCTCGACCGCCTCCGCGAATCCCGCGCGCCCCTCCTGGTCCCAGCCGAGCCACGTGGGCGGCTCGCCGGCCAGCGCCACGTGGTCGACGCGAACATCCACCGGCCGGCCGCCCTCGAGTGTGAGCGAGAACCTCAGCCGGCCGTCCCCGGCCACGGGCGGGAGCGCGAAGAGCGCGGCCGACGGCTGGCCCGCGGACTCCCGCCCCAGGTCCCGCCACCGGTCGACCACGATCCGGCCGTCGAACCTCACCCGCAGGATCTGGCCCGACGGGACCGCGAACGTGTAGCGGCCCGTGGCCGGCGGCGTCAGCCGGGCAGTCCAGCGGACGGAGAAGCCCTGGGCCGGCAGGCCGGGCGCCGGCGGCGTCCGCGTCCACGTCACCTCGAGCGCGGGTTCCACCCGGTCGAGCAGAGGCACGCCGCGGAGCGACGGGTTGGCGAAGTACTCGGCCCGCACGCCCCGCCGGCCGTCCACCGCGCCGGGGGGCGTCAGGAACCCGCCGGGAATCGGGCGGTCGGCGAGGACATCGCAGCCGGCCGCGTGGCGGACTGCGGCCCCCGGCCAGGCCGCGCGGAGCCCCTCGAGCGGCGTGACGGCGTGGGGCGGCTCTCCGCTGTAGTTGCCGAGCATGGCCCGGTCCGCCATCGGGCCGATCACGGCGAGCGAGGTAAGCGTCCTCGACAACGGCAGGAGCCCTCCCTGATTGCGCAGCAGCACGATCGATGCCGCGGCCGCCTCCCGCGCCAGCTCCCGGTGCGCGGGGCCGTTGAGCGCCTCCCGCGGGAGCGCGGCCCACGGGTCCCGTTCCGGCGGATCGAACTCGCCGAGCCGGAAACGCACGGCGAACAGCCGCCGCAGGGCCCGGTCCACGTCCGCGCGCACGATCAGGCCCCGCGCCAGCGCCACCGGCAGGGCCTGCTGGTACACCCAGTGGCAGTCGAGGTCGCAGCCGGCATGAAGCGCCGCCGCCGCGGCCCCCTCGAGGGTCGTCGCGTACCGGTGGTTGGCGTAGATGTCCGCCACGGCGCCGCAGTCGGCGACGACGTAGCCGGTGAATCCCCACTCCTCGCGCAGAATCCGGGTCAACAGCTTCTTATTCGCGCAGCACGGCACGCCGTTGATCGCGTTGTACGCGCACATGACCGCGGCCGCGCCGCCCTCCCGGACGCAGGCCCGGAACTGGGGCAGGTAGTATTCGCGCAGGCTGTACTCGTCGACGTCCGCGGACCCGAAGTTCCGCCGCCACTCCTCGTTGTTGGCGGCGTAGTGCTTCGCCGTCGCCGCCGCCTTGAGATACCGCGAATCGTCGCCCTGGAGTCCCTTCACGTAGGCGACGGCCAGCCGGGCCGTCAGTAGCGGGTCCTCTCCGTACGTCTCCTGCACCCGGCCCCAGCGCGGGTCGCGCGCCATGTTCACGACCGGGCTGAAGAACGTGAGGCCGACCGCCCCGTCGCGGTGGAGAATACGCGCCTCGTCCCCGATCGCGGAGGCGATCCGGCGGACGAGGTCGGGGTCCCAGGCGGCCGCGAGCGCCAGCGGCTGGGGAAACGACGTCGCGCCTTTCGCGACGACCCCGTGCAGGCACTCGTTCCCCCAGGCGTACGCCGGCACCCCGAGCCGGGGAATGGCCGGGGCGTTGGTGCCGAGCTGGGTGAACTTCTCCCGGAGCGTCATCCGGCCGACGAGGTCGTTCACGCGGGCGGACCACGGCGCCGTGCTGTCCCGCCAGGCCGGCGGGGCCTCCGTGGGGGCCCCCGCCGCGGAAGCCCCGGCCAGGCCGAGCAGGCACGCGAGCGCGGTTCGTCCCCGGATCATGGCGTCATTGTAGACGCCCGGGCCGTTCAGGCGGGGATGACGCGCTCGCCCGGGGCTCGGACGCTGCGAACGCAGTTCCGGCCGGCTTCCTTGGCCTGGTAGAGCCCCTCGTCCGCGGCGCGGATCAGGGCCGGGCCGTTCTCGCCGTCATCGAGCCACGTCGCGACGCCGACCGAGACCGTCACGGACGCGGCCGCCGGGTTCCCGGCCGGCTCGGGCGGCAGGGCCGCCACGGCCTCGCGCAGCCGGTCGGCGAGCGCGAGCGCCCCGGCCTTGTCCGTGTTCGGCAGGATCACGGCGAACTCCTCGCCGCCGTACCGGCCCACGGTGTCGACCTTGCGCGTGTGCAGGCGGAGCACCCGCGCCACCGCGATCAGGACCGCGTCGCCCGTCTGGTGCCCGAAGGTGTCGTTGACCTGCTTGAACCGGTCGAGGTCGAGCATGAGGAGCGAGAACGTCATCTCCGGCGCCTGGTACCGCGTCGCCCGGCCGATCTCCTTGCGGAGGACGTCCTGGAAGTGCCGGTGGTTGTAGACCTCCGTGAGCCCGTCCACGATCGCGAGCTGCTGGAGCCGCTCGTAGAGGGCCGCGTTCTCGAGCGCGACCGCGGCCGCGGTCGTGAAGTGCTCGAGGCCCCGGAGCATCTCGCGCCCGGGATCGCTCTCCGCCGTCGTGTCCACGAGGATCGCGCCGACCGCGCGGTCACCGGACAGGAGCGGGAGAACGGCGTACGCGGTCAGGTCGAACGCCCGGACGAAGGATTGCTGGCAGCGCCAGTCCTCGACCGCGTTGCGGACGAGGCAGGGGGTGCGCTCGAGGATCGCGCGCGGGACCACGTCGGCGGACTTGTCCAGCTTGAAGACGAAGGGAAAAAGCGCTTCGGCGTCGAACCCGGACGCGGCGGCGGGGACCACGACGTCGTGCCGGCCGGCCTTCTCCACGACGAACAGCGCAACCCGGGGCGCACCCAGCTCCTCCCGGAACTGGTCCACGACCTTCCGGCGGGCCTCCTCGTTCGAGACGACGCCGCGGAGGGACCCCATGAGCCGGTCGATCATGCGCAGTTCGCGGGCCGCCCCCGCCTGCCGCACGCGCAGGCGCCGGAGGACTCGCGCGGCGCCCGAGAGGGCGCCCACCAGGGCCGCCACCCCCGCCAGGATCACGATCGTCGTCATTTCCGATGCTCCCCGGAAGAACTATACCGCACGAGCCGCGGGTCAGCCACCGCTCTCGGGGTCGATCCCCCGGAGCGCGTCCCGAGCGTCCATGTTGGAGGGGTCGTAGTAGAGGGCCTGCCGGTACCAGGAACTCGCCTCCTCGTACTTCCGCCTCCGCTGGGCGATCACGCCGAGGTTGTAGCAGGCGTTCGCGACTCCCGCGTGGTCCCGGGCCCTTTTCAGGTATTTGATCGAGGTGATCAGGTTCTCCCGCGCGCCCTTGAGGTCCGCCGGCTTCAGCGTGAGCTGGATGACCGCGAGCGTGATGTAGAACTGGCCCTCCGCGGGCGCGAGCTCGATCGCGCGCTCGGATTCCCACCGGGCCCGGTCGAGCTGGGACAGGGCGAGGTAGCAGAGGGCCCGGTTGTTCCGCACGGCGGCATCCTCGCCCAGCAGCTTGAGCATCGCGTCGTACTCGGCCAGCGCGTCCTCGTACTTCCCCGCGGTATACGCCTGCCGGGCCCGCTCGAGGTGGATCGAGGCGTCGATGGCGGCGGCGGGCGCCGGCGCCAGCACGGGCAAGGCGAGCGCGGCGAGCAGCGCGAGGAGCATCGCTTCAATCTTCCTCCGCCCACGGATGCGGCATCAAGTGCCGCTCGAACTGCGCCAGCGCGTACTGGTCCGTCATCCCGGCCACGTAGTCGCAGACGCGCTGCAGCGGCTCCGCCCCCGCCTCGTCCGGCGGGAGGATCTCCGGATGCGCGGCGTAGAACACCCAGAGACGCTCGAGCACCTGCCGGGCCCGGTCGAAGGCTTCACGAATCGGGGGCGCCTCGTAGAGGCGCTCGACCAGGAAGCCGCGCAGTTCCTCGAGCCCCTTCTCGATCCGGGTCGTCATCACGATCCGGGAGCTCCCGGCACTCGTGTGGACGATGTCCTTCACGATCGTGTTGATCCGCCCGGCGTGGGTCTCCCCCAGCGTGTCGATCACGGCCCGGGGCAGGTCGGCGGCCTTCAGGAGCCCGGAGCGCACGGCATCCTCGAGATCGTGGTTCGCGTAGGCGACGGAGTCGCAGACGCGGACGACTTCCGCTTCCAGCGTCGGCGCCGGGTGCCGCTCCCGGGCGTCGCTGAGCCGCTCGAGACCCTTGGAGTGGGTCCGGATGCCGTCCCGGACCTCGGCCGTGAGGTTGAGCCCCTTGCCGGAGTATTCCAGCACTTCGACGACGCGCAGACTCTGAACGCTGTGGTGGAACCCGCCCGGGAGGAGCTTGGCAATCGTGGACTCTCCCGCGTGACCGAAGGGCGTATGCCCCAGGTCGTGGCCGAGCGCGATCGCCTCCACGAGATCCTCGTTGAGTTTCAGGGCCCGCGCGATCGTGCGCGAGATCTGGGCCACCTCGAGCGTGTGCGTGAGCCGGGTCCGGTAGTGGTCGCCCTCGGGCGAGAGGAAGACCTGGGTCTTGCCCTTGAGCCGGCGGAACGCCTTGCAGTGCACGATCCGGTCCCGGTCGCGCTGGAACGCGGTCCGCAGCTCGTCCGGGCTCTCGGACCGGACGCGGCCCTTCGACGCCGCGCTCCGCGCCCCCCAGGCCGCGAGCGCGGCGTCTTCGCGCGCCTCGATCTCCTCCCGGATCGTCATACCACTCGCGGCGGCAGGGCCGCAGGCCCTGCCGAAGGCCGCTCCTGCGGCCCCGGATCGAACATCTCCCAGACACGCGTGATGGCGGCAGCCTGCCCCGTCTTCTCGTCGGCGTCCACGAGCACGCCGCATAGCTGGGTCCGGCCGGTCGCCGGCCCCCAGATCGACGGCGTCTGCCGGACGAACCGCTCGAGCACGCGCTCCCGGTCCAGCCCGATCACGCCGTCGGCCGGCCCCGTCATCCCGGCGTCGGTCAGGTACGCGGTCCCCTTCGGCAGGATCCGCTCGTCGGCCGTCTGGACGTGCGTGTGGGTGCCGAATACGGCCGAGACCTCGCCGTCGAGCCACCAGCCCATCGCCACCTTCTCGGAAGTCGCCTCGGCGTGGAAATCCACGATCACGATCGGGGTCTCGGCGCGCAGCCGGGCGACCGCCGCCTTCGCGCACCGGAAGGGGTCGTCGAGCGTCTGCTTGTACATGAACACGCGGCCCTGGAGGTTCAGGACCGCGAGCTTGAGCCCCGACGGCGCCGACAGGACGGTGGCCCCCCGGCCGGGGGCCCCTTCGGGGTAGTTCGCGGGACGCAGGATCCGGGGATCGGTCGCCAGCGGCGTCGCGATCTCGCGCTTGTCCCAGAGGTGGTCGCCCATCGTGACGACGTCGATCCCGGCGCCGCAAAGCTCCTCGAGGATCCCGGCGTTGACCCCGAAGCCCTCGGCCGCGTTCTCGCCGTTCGCGATCACGATCTCGACGTCGTGCGACGCGCGGAACGCGGCGAGACGCTCCTTGAGCAGTCGCCGGCCGGGTTTCCCGAACACGTCGCCAATGAAGAAAATCCGCACGCTAGCCTTAGTGTAACATCGGATCAGGACCCTCCGGACATGAACCGCACGCCCTTTCCCGGCACCTTCGAGCGCCTCGACGCGTACCGCTGGCGGCTCCCCGAGACGTTCATGGCGGGCATGCGCGTGCCCGCGGTCATCGTCGCGAGCCGCGACCTCCTCGAGGCCGCGCGCGCGGACCAGACGCCCCAGCAGGTCGCGAACGTCGCGACCCTGCCCGGAATCGTCGGCGCCGCCCTCGCGATGCCCGACCTCCACTGGGGCTACGGCTTCCCGGTCGGCGGCGTCGCCGCGTTCGACGAGCGCGACGGCGTCGTCTCCCCCGGCGGGATCGGGTACGACATCAACTGCGGCATCCGTTTGATCCGGTCGGACCTGCGGGCGGGCGAGCTGGGCAAGCGCATCGCCCCCCTCGTCGACGCCGTCTTCGCCCGGGTGCCCTCGGGCGTCGGGTCCTCGGGAGCCATGCACCTCACGCTCGAAGACGAGAAGGCCGTCTGCCGCAAGGGCGCGCGGTGGACGGTGGAGCATGGATACGGCTGGCCCGGCGACCTCGCGGTCACCGAGGACGGCGGCGCGATGCCGGACGCCGACTTCGGCGAGGTCTCGGCCCGCGCGCGCGAGCGGGGCCGCGGTCAGCTCGGCACCCTCGGGAGCGGCAACCATTTCCTCGAGATTCAGGTCGTGGACGAGGTCTTCGACGAGGCGGCGGCGGGCGTCCTCGGCCTCTTCCCGGGCCAGATCACGGTCATGATCCACTCGGGGTCCCGGGGCTTCGGCTACCAGGTCTGCGAGGACTTCCTCGGCGTGATGGGCAAGGCATTGGGGAAATACCGCGTCGACGTGCCCGACCGCCAGCTCGCGTGCGCGCCGCTGACCTCGCCCGAGGCCCGGCGGTACCTGGGCGCGATGGCCGCGGCCGCGAACTACGCCTGGGCCAACCGGCAAGCCATGACGCACGCCGTCCGCGAAGCGTTTGAAGCCGTCCTCGGACTGCCCGCCACCCGGCTGGGCCTCGGCCTCGTGAACGACAACTGCCACAACATCGCGCGGATGGAGACCCACACCGTGGACGGGGTACCCCGCCGGGTCTGCGTCCACCGCAAGGGGGCGACGCGCGCATTCCCAGCCGGCCACCCGGAGGTAGCCGAGCCCCATCGCGCGATCGGGCAGCCCATCCTGCTTCCGGGCGACATGGGGCGCGCGTCCTACGTCCTCGTCGGCCAGCCCGGGTCGATGGAATGGACGTTCGGCACGACCGCCCACGGCGCCGGCCGCCGGATGTCCCGGCACGCGGCGGTCAAGGCGGCCAGGGGCCGAAGGATCGACCGCGAGCTCGAGGCCCGCGGCATCACCGTCCGCGCCCATGATCCGCGCAGCCTCGCGGAGGAGATGCCCGAGGCGTACAAGGACATCGAATCCGTCGTCGAGGTCCTCGAGGGCGCCGGGCTGGCGAAGAGGGTCGCGCGGTTCCGCCCCCTCGGCGTGGTAAAAGGATGATCATGCGCGGTGCGATCCTCGCCATCGATCAGGGCACCACCGGGACCCACAGCCTCCTATTCGACGAGCGCGGCCGCGTCGTCGGGCGGGGCTACCGGCCGTTCCACCAGTTCTACCCCAAGCCCGGGTGGGTCGAGCACGATCCCGAGGAGATATGGAAGACGTGCCTCGACGTCATCGGGCAGGCGTTGCGCGGCCGGCGCGCGAAGATCGCCGCGATCGGGATCACGAACCAGCGCGAGACCACGATCCTATGGGACCGGCGGACGGGCAAGCCCCTCCACCGGGCCATCGTCTGGCAGGACCGGCGCACGGCCCCCGACTGCGCCCGGCTCCGGAAGGCCGGCGCCCTCGCCGAGGTTCGGCGGCGGACCGGCCTCCTCCTCGACCCGTATTTCTCCGGGACCAAGCTCGCGTGGCTCCTGCGCGAGATCCCCGGCGCGAAGGCGACCGCGCATCGCGGCCGACTCGCGTTCGGTACGATCGACACGTGGCTTATATGGAAGCTTACGGGCGGCCGGTCGCACGTCACCGATCCCACGAACGCGTCGCGGACGCTGCTCTTCAACCTCGCTAACCGGGAGTGGGATGACTCCATGCTCCGCCTGCTTGGCGTCCCCCGGGCGGTCCTCCCCGAGGTCCGGCCGAGCGCGGGCGAGTTCGGCAGGACCGTCTCGCTGGGCGTGCTCCCCGCGGGGGTCCCCGTCACCGGCGTCGCCGGCGACCAGCAAGCCGCGCTCTTCGGCCAAGGGTGTGTCCGGTCCGGCGAGATGAAGGTCACGTACGGCACCGGCGGATTCCTCCTGCTCCAGACCGGGCCTCGGCTCGTCCGGTCGCGGTCGGGGCTCCTGACCACGATCGCCTGCGGCTCCGCCGGCGAGGCGACCTACGCGCTCGAGGGCTCGGTCTTCATCGCCGGCGCCGCGATCCAGTGGCTCCGGGACGAGCTGAAACTGCTCAAGACGGCCGCGGAATCGGAAGTCGTCGCCCGGTCGGTCCCCGACACGGCCGGGGTCCATCTCGTGCCCGCGTTCACGGGACTGGGCGCGCCGTGGTGGGATGCCGGGGCCCGGGGCACGATCACCGGCCTGACCCGCGGCGCCGGCCGGGCCCACCTCGTCCGGGCGGCGCTGGAAGCCATCGCCTTCCAGGTCGCGGACGTCGTGGCCGCCATGCGCCGCGACCTCGGCCGGCCGATCCGGGCCCTGCGCGTCGACGGCGGCGCGTGCCGGAACGGTCTGCTCATGCAGTTCCAGAGCGACCTCCTCGACGCCGCGCTCGTCCGGCCGAAACTCATCGAGACCACGGCCGCGGGCGCCGCCGGACTGGCCGGACTGGGCGTCAAGCTCTGGACGCCGTCGGACCTCGGCCGCCTCCACCCCGTCGACCGCGTCTTCCGGCCCCGCATGGGCGCCGCCCTTCGGCGGGAACGCCTCGCCGGCTGGCACCTCGCGGTCGCCCAGGCCAGGCTCACTATATGAGGCTTTCGCTCCGGCTTGCGCTGCCGTTCTTCGTGGTCGCGGCCGCCGTGACCCTCCTCGGCATCGGGGGCGTGGTCTGGCTCGTGCAACGGACCTTCGACGCCTCGCTCGCGCAGGAGGGCCGCCAGCTCGGGCGCATCACGGAGAACGCCCTGCAGGCCGAGGCCCGCCCGCTCGCGGACGCGGCCGCCGTCCTGGCCTTCGTGGACGGCAACATCGCGAGGCGGCTCGCGGCGTGGCGCAAGGTCGAGCTCGACGCGGCCGGGGTCGTGCGCCGGGACACGGGCGCCGTCGTCTCGTGGACGGGGGACGAGGTCGACCCCGCCGACCTCGCGGGGCTGATCCGCGTGTGGCCGGGAGTCTCCACCTCCGGGGAAACTCCGGGGGTCGCCTCTACCCCGGTACTCCTCCGCGCCCGCGGCCACCTGCTGCTCGCCGGACTGGCCCCCGATCGGGACGGGCGGCACATGATCGTGGCGGCGCGCCGGCTGGGCGCGGCGTTCGCGGCGTCGCTCCGCTCCCTCTTACAGGCCGAGATCACGCTCACCGAGGACGGCCGGCCCGTCGCCGGACTCTCGGCGCACGCCGACGTCGCGCTCGTGCCCGTCACGCACCTCCTGCGGACGCCCGGGGGCGGGCGGGTGGCGCTCACGATGCACCTGCCCGGCGAGGGCGTCCGGGCGGCCCGGCGGCGCGCGATCGGGCTCACGCTCGCCGGGGGAGGCGCGCTCCTCGCCGTCGGCATCGCCTTCTATCTCTATCTGCTCGCCCGCGTGACCCGCCCCCTCGACGAACTCATCGCCGCCTGTGACCGGATCGCCGCCGGCGACCTCGGCGCCGCGCTCCCCCCCAATGCTCCGGCCGAGCTCGGAGACCTCATCGCCAAGTTCAACGCCATGGGAACCGCCCTGCGCGAGGCGCAGGACCGGCTGGTCCGGTCCGCGAAGCTCACGAGCGTCGGCGCCCTCGTCGCCGGAGTCTCGCACGAGCTCAACAACCCCCTCTCGGTCCTCCTCACCCACGCCGAATACCAGGCCACGCAGATCCCGGCCGGCGCCCCCGGCCGCGAGGAGCTCGACGTCGTGCGCGAGCAGGGCCGCCGGATGCAGAAGATCCTGGCCGACCTCCGGGGGCTCGTCCGACCAGGCGCCGAGACGCCCGGCCCCGTCGACCTCAACGCCGTCGCGCGCGAGGCGCTCGCGCTCGTCCGCCACGACGCGACGAAGGCGCACGTGGCGTGCGAGGCGGTCCTGGCCCCCGGCGCAGTCGTGGTGACGGCCTCCGCCGACGACCTCCGCCAGATCGCGCTCAACCTCGCGATCAACGCCCTCCAGGCGATGCCGGAGGGCGGCCGGCTCGTCATCCGCACCGGCCGTGCGAGCGTCAACGGCCGCGCGATCATCCACCTGTCGGTGCAGGACACGGGCGCCGGCATCGCGGCCGGCGATCTCGCCCGCGTGACCGAGCCGTTCTTCTCGACCAAGCCCGGCCGGCTGGGGCTCGGACTCGCGATCAGCCAGGACCTGGCCCGCCGCCACGGCGGCACGCTCGTCATCGACAGCGCGCCGGGCCGGGGCACGACGGCGACGCTCGAGTTCGCGGCATGACCGCCGCCGCGCCCCCCCGGGTGCGCATCCTCGTCGCCGACGACGAGCCCGGACTCGTGTCCATTCTCACGAAGACGCTCGAGGCCGAGGGCCACGCGGTCCTGGGCGCGTCCGGCGCGAAGGAGGCGCTCGCGATCGCGGAGCGGGAATCGCCCCACCTCGCGCTCGTCGACCTCACCATGCCCGACGGCTCGGGGCTCGATGTCCTTGGTGCGCTGCGCACACGCCTCCCCGAGTGCCGCGTGATCATCATGACCGCGTTCGCGACCGCGGAGACCGCGGTGGAGGCGATGCGCCAGGGCGCGCTCGACTACCTGATCAAGCCGTTCTCCCTCGAGGAACTCAAGCTCCAGGTCCGCCGCGTCGCGGGCGAGCTCTCCCTCGAGCGCGAGAACCGGGCCCTCCGCCGCGAGCTCGCGCGGTGCGATCCGGACCAGGAAATCGTGGGGACCTGCCCGGCCCTTCTCGCCGCGCTCGACCTCGTCGCGCGCGTCGCGGACGAGGACGCCCCCGTCCTCGTCCAGGGCGAGACGGGCACCGGCAAGGAGCTGATCGCGCGCGCCCTGCACCGGCAGGGACACAGGGCGGCCGGCCCGTTCGTCGCGCTGAACTGCGGGGCCGTGGCCGAGAGCCTGCTCGAGCGCGAGCTATTCGGCCACGAGAAGGGCGCGTACACGGGCGCGGACGCCGCGGCGCCCGGGCTCCTGGAGGCCGCCGCAGACGGCACGCTCCTCCTCGACGAGATCGGGGAGATGTCCGCGGCGCTCCAGACCAAGCTGCTGCGCGTCCTCGACGGCGCGCCCTACCAGCGCGTGGGGGGCACCCGGCCGGTCCAGTGCCGGGCCCGGTTCGTGGCCGCGACCAACAAGGATCTCGCCCGCGAGGTGCGCGAGGGCCGGTTCCGGCAGGACCTCTGGTACCGGCTCAACGTCGTGACCGTCCAGCTCCCGCCGCTCCGCGATCGTGGCGACGACATCCTCGCGATCGCCGCGCACCTGCTCGGGAGGCTGTCCGCCGCCCGCGGCCGGCCGGTCCCCGTACTTGACGCCGGCGCGGCACGGGCCCTGCGCGAATACCGGTGGCCCGGGAACGTGCGCGAGCTGCGCAACGTCCTCGAGCGCGCGACGCTGCTCGCGGAAGCCGGGACGCTGACCGCCACCGATCTGCGGCTCGTGGAGCCCGCGGGCGGGCCGCCGCCGGCGGCCGCGCCGGGATGGCAGGACCTGCCCCTGCGCGAGGCGCGCGACGCCTTCGAACGTGACTACCTCGCCCGCGCGCTCGCGGCGGCGGACGGCAACATCACCCGCGCCGCCGCCCGCATCGGCCTCGACCGGAAAAACCTCGAGGACAAGATGAGGAAACTCGGAATCAGATAGGGGTATCGGCGCCCCGCCTCCTCCGGGGCGCCGGCGCCCCGGTGAACCCCGGAATGCTCCGAAACATGCCATGGGAGCCTTCCATCCCCGGCACGCCGTTTGCACTTCAGGTATCCCCGATATGCAGGCCATACCCGTTTCCGGGAAAGCGAGGAATCCATGAGCGTCTCCTCCAGCCCGCGATCGCGGAACGCGGTAACCGGTCTGCTGTGCCTCTTCTCGCTGCTGGGTGTCTCCCCTGTGGAAGCGGTGACTCCCTCGATCGTCTGGAGCCGCACCTACAACGATGCCATCAACGGCTGGGATTACCTTTACGACGCGGTCGTGGATCCGTCGAACAACGTCGTCATGAGCGGCTCGGACGAGGCGTCCGGGACCGGGGGGAGCATGCTCGTACGCAAGTACAGCTCCGCCGGCGACCTCCTGCTCCAGCTCAACTACAACAGCCCCGCTAACGGCAATGACGGGGCGTACGGCGTGGCGACCGACAGCGCCGGGAACATCATTGCTGCAGGCCAGGAAGACCGGCCCGACCTGGGCCAGGGGATCAACTGGCTCCTCCGCAAGTACGATTCGACCGGCACGCTGCTGTGGACCCGGTCGTACAACGGATCCGTGAACCAGGATGAGTGGGCTTGGGGCATCGCGACCGATCCCGCCGACAGCATCGTCGTGACGGGAATCACTCAGCCCACGATCGGAACTCTGGATTGGCTCACCCGCAAATACGACGCCGCGGGAGTCCTGCTGTGGAGCCGGACGCACAACGGCCCCGGAAACGCGATCGACGAAGCCTGGGACGTCGCAAGCGACGCGAGCGGGAACAGCTACGTAGCCGGGTACGAGAACGGCGGCGGCACCCAGGGAAACAACTGGCGGATCATCAAGTACGACACGGCCGGGGGCATCGTCTGGAGCCGGAGCTATGGCTCACCGGCGTCGGGCTCGGACGACCGGGCGGAATCGATCGTCGTGGATCCGACGGGCAACGTCTACGCGGGAGGCTTCACGGACCGGAGCGATCTGGGACAGGGCGTCAACTGGCTCATCGTCAAGTACGACCCCGCGGGGGCCGTCGTCTGGAGCCGGACCTACAACAGCCCGGCCAACTCCGTTGATGTCTGCGCCCGGCTGGCGCTGGCGCCGGACGGGACGCTGGTCGCGGTCGGCTGGGAGAACCGGTCGGATCTCGGTCAGGGATCGAACTGGCGGGTCTTCGGCTACGACCCGAGCGGCATCTTGCTGTGGACCCTGACGCACAACGGATCCTCCAGCGGAACGGACGAGGCGAAAGGGGCCACGACGGGGCCGGACGGCTCCATCTACGTGGTGGGCATCGCGTCCGCCACGGGACAGAACGTCAACTGGCTTGCCTGGAAACTCGGCACTCCCCTGACCCCGCCCGCCATCAGCGTATCCAAGTCCGTGCTCCCGGCCATGGTGAACCCCGGGGACGCCATCACCTACACGATCACGGTCTCGAACACCGGAGCGTCCACCGTTGCGGATCTGCTCGTCGCGGACACCCTGCCGCCCGCCATCGCGTTCACGGGCCAGAGCAACACGGCCGGGCTGACCTGGAACGGCGGGACATCGGTCATGGGCTGGAGCGGCCCGGTCACGCTCGGCCCCGGCGGAAATATCACGATCACGGTGAACGGCACGGCCGCGACCTGGTTCACTGGTTCCGTCTGCAACACCGGATACGCCCGCGCCTCGAACGCCGACGGTAGCGACGTCGAGAGCTCCTCCCTGTGCTTCCCGCTGATGGCGCCCGTGCCGCCGGTTGTCTCATGCGGCCCCCGCGCGGTCGTCTGGAGCCGCACCTACAACGACGCCATCAACGGCTACGACTACCTCTACGCCTCCGCGCTCGATCCGTCCGGCAACCTCATCATCGGCGGGTCGGACGAGGCCTCGGGGACGGGCGGCAGCATGCTCGTCCGCAAGTACGACCCCTCCGGCAATCTCCTGCTCAATCTTTCCTATAACAGCCCCGCGAACAGCAACGAGGCCGCGTTCGGCGTCGCCTCGGATCCCTCGGGGAATATCATCGCGGCGGGCTGGGAGATCCGGTCCGACCTTGGCCAGGGGGATAACTGGCTGGTGCGGAAGTACAACGCCGCGGGCACCCTCCTGTGGTCCCGCAGCTGGAACGGACCCGGGAACACGGACGACGAGGCGCTGGCGGTGACCGCTGACGCGGCCGGCAACATCTACGTGGTCGGCTACCTCGCGCTGGGTCCGAACAACCTCGAGTGGCTGGTCGCCAAGTACGACGCCGCAGGTACCGTGGTCTGGAGCCGGACCTACCGTGGCCCCATCGCCGAGGGCCATACGGCGTCAGAGGTCGCCCTGGATACGAGCGGGAACGTCATCGTCGTGGGTTCCGAGGTGGTCGATCTGTCGTCCCAGCTTCGGAACTGGCGGATTCATAAGTATGACGCCGCGGGCAACCTGCTCTGGAGCCGCACCGTGGGCAGTCCCGCCAGCATGTCGGACGACCGGCCGACGGGCGTCGTAACGGACGCCTCGCAGAACATCTACGTCGGCGGGTGGCTCAACCGGTCCGATCTCGGCCAGAGCGCGAACTGGCAGATCATGAAGTACGACGCCTCCGGCGCGCTCGTTTGGACCCGCGCGTACAACGGCCCGGCAAGCGGGACCGACGTCTGCACCAGGCTCGCTCTGGATTCACAGGGGGAACTCGTCGCCTCCGGCTACGACACCCAGGCCGGCCAGGGGAACAATTGGCGGGTATGCGCCTACGACACGGACGGAACCGTGCTCTGGACGTACACCTACAACGGCGTATCGAACGCCGAAGACCAGGCCCAGAGCGTCGCCGCCGCCCCCGACGGCAGCCTCTACGTCGTCGGCTGGGAGGTCGTCGCCGGCCAGAACCAGAACTGGCGGATCATCAAGCTCCGCGAGGCCTGCGCGCCGAGCATCGCCGTGCAGAAATCCGTGGCTCCGGCGACCGCGAACCCCGGGGACGCCGTCACCTACACGATAAGGGTGACCAACACCAGCTCGACCGTGATCTCGGACCTCACCGTCGTGGACACCCTGCCCGCGCCGTTCGTATTTGGGTCCCAGACCTCGTCGCCCGGCCTTACGTGGAACGCCAGCACGACCCTCCCGGCCTGGACCGGGAGCGGTCTGTCCATCGGCCCCGGCCAGACGGCGACAGTCACGATCACCGGTACGGCGTCGTCCTGCGTCACCGCGACCGCGTCCAACACGGCCTACGCCGTCGCCGCCAACTCCTACGGCGACGACCGCAAGAGCGCGGCGGTTTCGTTCGCGGTAACCGCGCCCGTCCTGGGGCTGACCATCGTCAAGACCCAGACCGGCGGGTCCGGCGTTGGCGCTCCCGTCGGCTACCAGATCGTCGTCACGAATACGGGGACGGCTACGATCATGAACCTCGTGCTGGTGGACACGGTGTCGCCGGTGGTGACGGGCGTGATCCAGACCACTCCGGGCGGGTTCACGGCGCAGGCTGTCAGCCAGAGCCTCTCGGGCTCGGTATACAGTTGGATCAACACCACGCCGCTCCTGCCGGGAACGGCCGCGACGTTCCAGCTCGACGGGACGGTGGGCGCGGTGTGTGCGGGCGGCATTGTCTCCAACACCGCCTACCTGACGGCGGCGACCGCCTGCACGGCGACGAAGCTGGCCTCCAGCGCCTCGGCGTTCGTCCTGACGGCCCCGATCCTCGCGATCACGGTCGTGAAGACGCGGACGCCCGCAGTCCCGGCCATCGGCTTCGCGGTTGGCTACGAAATCGTGGTGACCAATACGGGGAGCGCGACGGTCGACGACGTGACCGTGGTGGACACGGTGTCGCCGGTCGTCACCGGCATCGTCACGACCCAGCCGGGAGGATTCGCCGCGCCCGTGGTGACGAGTCTGGCGGGGACCGGGACGCGCTACGTGTGGAGCGGAACGGGGCTGGGGCTCGCGCCCGGCGGCACGCTGACGTTCCGCGCCGACGGCGTGGCCGGATCAGTCTGCACGGCCACCATCATCCGCAACACCGCGTTCGGCTCGGCAGCCGGCGGCTGCGCGACCGCGCGCGTGCTCTCGGCCGCCGACAGCTTTACGCTCAGCGGTAACACGCCCGTCCTGAGTGCCGTCCTGCAGGCGGCCCCCACGGAGCCCGCCAGCGGCGAGCCGGTGCGGTACACGTTCGTCGTCACGAACACGGGCGGCGGCACGGCCACGACCCTCACGGTCGTCGACACCCTGCCCGCGGGCGTGACGTTCACCGGACAGTCCGCGTCCGCAGGCCTTACCTGGAACGGGAGCGGGGCGGTCCCGGCCTGGACGGGCCCGGTCAATCTCGCGCCGGGCCAGAGCATCACGATCACGGTCGACGCCATGACGTCGTCCACGTTCAAGGGCATCGTGACCAACACCGTCTGGGCCTTCGCCGTGGGCGGCTGCGGCGCCACCGAGACCGGGGTCGCCGCCTCCTTCACGCTGACTCCGCCGGTCGATCTCGGAGGCAAGCTGGTCAAGATCGTGGGCGGCATCCGCGGCTATATCCAGCCCAAGCGCGGCGAGCAGGCCACGATTCTGGTGGCCCCGACGACCGCCGGGTTGATCGCGGTCCGGATCTACAACCTCCGGGGCGAGCTCGTTCGCCTGCTCACGGCGAATGCAGCCGGCGGCAAGACGGAAGTCCTGCACTGGGACGCGACCGACGCCGCGGGGGCGGACGTACCGCCCGGCGCCTACCCGATCCTGATCGAGGCGCCCGGCGTGCGGTACCGGGACACGCTGGCCGTGCTCCGCTAGTGGGCGACCTCCTGAGCGCCGCGTAACCATATGGAAGAGAACCCGGAGGAATCCGGAGAGTCCAAGTGGCACTGCGTCTGGATCGTCCTGCTGATCCTGGCGCTTCTGGCTGTCGCCCGCCTTGCCATCGGGGGCATCCGCTAGCCGGGACTTGGAATCCCAGCTCCGAGGGTGCATCATCGAAGCATGATCGTGCGGCCCTCTGTCCCGCATCTGGTCCTGGCCGCCCTGCTCGTCGGGGCCGCCACGGCCCGCGGCGCACTCGCGCCCGTATCCGCGCTCGACCTCTTCGAGCCCCTCCGCTCGGCCGCGATCGGCGGGGCGGGCGTCGCGATCGGTAACGACCCCGCGCTCGCGCCCGTCAACCCGGCCGCCGCCGCGCGGGTCGCCGCCCCGTCACTCACCCTCGGAGGACAGAGCGGGCTCTTCCGCGACCTCCTCGGACACGGCAATGTTGCGGTGCCGTCGGACCGCGGAACCTGGTTCGCCGGCTTCGTCTACTACGAGTCCCCGTCGGTCCAGCTCCGGGCCCCGGACGACAGCGTCCGCACCGTCCTGCTCCAACAGGACCTCCTGGTCGCCGGCGGGTACGCGCGCGCGATCTCCCCAGGGCTTTCCTGGGGCGTCACTGCCAAGGTCATGCGCAGCCATCTCTTCGAGGAGTTCGTGGCCCAGGCGGGCGCCGTTGACCTGGGGCTTCAGGCCCGGCTCACGGACACCCTCAAGGCCGGGGTCGCGGTCCGGAACCTCGGCCCCTCGTTCCGGTACGCCGAGGACGCCCTCCAGCCCCGCGCCGAGGCGCACGCCGGAGTGGCCTCGGGCTGGCGGGTCCGCCAGGGCGGGCAAGACTCCCCCGGCGACACCCTCATCATCGCCGCGGATTTCGCCTGGAACCTGCACGCCGGATACGGTGAGGTCCGCGCCGGAGCCGAGTACCGGTGGCTCGGCCTCCTCGCGTTCCGCGTGGGAAGCTCCATCGGCGGAGTCCCGGGCGAGCTCGCGCGCCTCGCAGCCGGGCTGGGCTTCTCGAACGGACCGTACCGGCTGGACTACAGCATCCGGTTCAGCACCGGCTTCACCATGCCCCAGGCGCTTGCCATCACCCTGGCCTTCTGACGGCCCGAACTCGCTGTAAGATGTGGCGAGAATGAGACTCCACTTACGGCTGGCCCTCCCGCTGTTCGCCGTCGCGATCCTCGTCACCGTGGCGGGCACGATCGGCGCGATGGTGCTCGTCCGCCGCACGTTCTCCGCGGCCCTCGACCAGTCGGGCCGCCAGCTTGCGCAGATCACGGACCACGTCCTGCGCAGCCGGACGCGCGGCCTCGGCACAATCGCCTCCGAGCTGGCCGCCGGCGACCCCGGCGACGCCGTCGCCCGGGCCCGCCGGTGGCCCGGCACCCGGCTCGCGGCGGCGGCCGTGGTCGACCGGGCGACCGCGCGCGTGACGAGCCGGTTCGGCCCCGCGCTCGACACCCCGGACGTGGCGGCGCTGGCGAAGGGGCCGCTTCCGGTTCCTCTGGTGCTGTGCGCGGGGCCGGAACTCCTGATCGCCGGCGCGGCGGCTTCACCCGACGGCCGCCGCCTCGTGGTCGCGGCCCAGCGATTCGACCTCGAGTTCGCCCGGGCCCTGCGCGAGTTCCTGCGTGCGGACCTGTCGGTGGAGGCCGATGGGCATCCGGTTGTAAGCACCCTCGCGGGGCGCGCCCGGGCGGACGCCCTCCATCCCGTCCGCGTGCCGCTGAGCTCCCCGTGCGGGGAAGCGATCACGCTCGTCATCCACCTCCCCGCACAGGGTGCGTACGCCGCCCGCCGCGGCGCACTGGCCGCCGCCGGTTTTGGCGGCGGACTTCTGCTGCTCGTTGCGATCGGGTTCTACTGGTACGCGGTCATCCGCGTCACCCGGCCCATTCACCAGCTCATCGCGGCGACGGAACGCATCGCGTCGGGCGACGCCGCCGCCCACCTGCCCACTGGGGCGCCCGCCGAGCTCGGCGCCCTCGTGGCGCGGTTCAACGCGATGGGCACCGCCCTCCAGGAAACGCAGGCCCGGCTGGTGCATTCGGCTAAGCTCTCGAGCGTGGGCGCGCTCGTCGCCGGCGTCTCGCACGAGCTCAACAACCCCCTCCTCGGCCTCCTGGGCCACGCCGAGTATCTCGACGGCAAGCTCAAGGCCGGCGATCCCGGTCGCGAGGAGCTCGACGTCATCCTCGCCGAGGGCCGGCGGATGAAGCGGATTCTCGCCGATCTCCGGGGATTCGTCCGGCCCGGCGGCGCGGAGCGGGTGCGCGTCGACGTCAACACGATCGCGACCGAGGTCCTCTCGCTCGTCCGCCACGAGGCCGAGAAGGCTGGCGTGGCGATGGAGCCCCGGCTTGCCCCCGGCGGCGCCCCCCTCATCGCGTCCCCGGACCTCCTCCGGCAGGCCGTCCTCAACCTCGCGGTCAACGCGCTCCAGGCCAGTTCCCGGGGCGGCCGGCTCACGATCGAGACCGCTGTCGAGGGAACGGACGTCCGCGTAACCGTGGAAGACACGGGCGACGGGATGCCGCCCGATCTCGTGAAGCGGGCCTGCGAGCCCTTCTTCACGACCAAGCCCGGCCGGATGGGTCTGGGCCTCGCGATCTGCCAGGAGGTCGCGGGCAAGCACGGCGGCCGGCTCGAGATCGACAGCGCTCCCGGCCGCGGGGCGCGCGTGTCCCTGCGCCTCCCCGCGGAGCCGGCGCTGGTCGCGGCAGGCACCACGGCGACGCCGAAGGCGGCGCCGAGCGCTCCCTTGGAGCGCCCATGACCCCCGCATCCGCGCGCATCCTCGTCGTCGACGACGAGCCGAACATCACCGGCCTGTTGATGAAGGTCCTGCACGACGAGGGCTACAGCGTCGTGGCGGCGTCGGGCGGCCGCGAGGGCATCGCCATCGCGGACCGCGAGCTCGTGCACCTCGCCCTCGTGGACCTCACGATGCCCGACTGCTCCGGCCTCGAGGTGCTCAAGGCGCTCAAGGAGCGCGAGCCCGGAATGCCCGTGATCATCATGACCGCGTACGCGTCCGCCGAGACCGCGGTAGAGGCCATGAAGCAGGGGGCGCTCGACTACCTCATCAAGCCGTTCTCGATGGACGAACTCAAGATCCAGCTCCGGCGCGCGCTCGAGGAGTTGGGCACCGTGCGCGAGCTGACCGCCCTGCGCTCCGAGATGCGCCGACGCGGCTTCGACAACGCGATAGTGGGCGAGGACGCGCGCTTGCGCGCCGTGCTCGCGACGACGGCGCAGGTCGCCGACGCCGACACGACCGTGCTTGTGACGGGCGAGACCGGAACCGGCAAGGAGCTGGTCGCGCGCGCCCTCCACGCGGGCGGA
Organism: bacterium; assembly: GCA_919901855.1. GTDB lineage: Bacteria > Oederibacteriota > CAKKQC01 > CAKKQC01 > CAKKQC01 > CAKKQC01. The sequence continues at coordinate 22,824 of CAKKQC010000001.1, forward strand.
CGCCGCCGCACCAACCCGTTCCTCGCGGTCAACTGCAGCGCGATCGCCGAGAGCCTGCTCGAGCGCGAGCTGTTCGTCCACGAGAAGGGCGCGTATACGGGCGCCGACACCTCGCGGCCCGGACTTCTCGAAGCCTGCTCGGACGGCACGCTCTTCCTCGACGAAATCGGGGACATGTCGCCAGCGCTCCAGGCCAAGCTCCTGCGCGTGCTCGAGGGCCACGAGTTCATGCGCGTGGGCGGCACCCGCCCGATCAAGTGCCACGCCCGGTTCGTCGCGGCGACCAACAAGGACCTGGCGCACGAGGTGCGGGAGGGCCGGTTCCGGCAGGACCTTCTCTACCGGCTCAACATCGTGACCATCCACCTGCCGCCGCTCCGCGAGCGGGGCGCCGACGTCCAGATCCTCGCCGACTACTTCCTCGAGAGCCTCGCCCGCCAGCACGGCCGCAAGCCCCTGACGCTCTCGCCGGAGACACGCGCGGCACTCACGCGGTACCGCTGGCCGGGCAACGTGCGCGAGCTCCGGAACGTCATGGAGCGCGCGGTCATGCTCGCGCGGAGCGACCGGCTCGTGCCCGACGACCTCTGCCTCGAGACGCAGGCCGGCGGCGAGGCGCTCACGATTGAGGCGTGGCTCGCGCTCCCGCTGGGCGAGGCCAAGGACGCCTTCGAACGGTTCTTCCTGAGCCGGGCCCTGCGCGCAACCGGAGGGAACATCTCGCAGGCCGCGGAGCACATCGGGCTCGACCGCAAACACCTGCAAGACAAGATCAAGAAGTACGACCTCAAGGCCGGATCCTAACCCCCCCCTGGGGCCATCCGGCCCCACCGGCAGGGGCCCGGCGGCCCCTGTCCGACCCCAAGATAGTTCATGTATGGACCGATTCTCCCCGGCACGGGGTATGCATAACATGGAACCGGAATGTCCAGACACCTCTCTGCCGCCGCGACTCTGGTGCTGGCGGCGGCCGCGTTCTCCTCCCCCACCGCCGCGACCGCCTCCACGATCACGGTGGTCAAGACGCAGACCGGCGGGAACGGGGTCGGCGCGCCGGTCCACTACGACATCGTCGTCACGAACACGGGGGCGGTCGCGATCTCCGACGTCACGCTGGTGGACACGATCCCGGGTGTGCTCACGAACGTGACGACCACCCAGCCGGCGCCCTTCGGGGCGCCGATCACGACGAGCATCGCCGGGACGGGAACCCGGTTCGTGTGGAGCGCGACCGGGATCGGGCTGGCGCCCGGGAACAACCTCACCTTCACGGTCGACGGCAACATCGGCATGGTCTGCGCGGCAAGGGCGGTGTCGAACACGGCCTACGTCATCGCCGTGGACAGCCTGGCCGCCGAGGTCAGGAGTTTCTCGAACGTCGTCGGCTCCGTGGTCCTGCCGCCCGTGACGAAGCTCACGGTCGTCAAGACCCAGATCCCGGCGTCGCCCGTGGTCGGTGGGCTGATCACTTACCAGATCGTCGTCACGAACACGGGGTCGGCCACAATCACCAGCCTCATCCTCGTGGACACGATCCAGGCCGTGGTGACTTCCGCAGTTCAATCCACGCCGGCTGGGTTCACGACCCGCCCGGTCGCGCAGACGCTGTCCGGATCGATATACAGCTGGGTGAACACGGCGCCGTTCCTGCCGGGCACCACGTCCACCTTCCAGCTCGACGGCACGCTGGGGCCGGTCTGCTTCTCGACCTCGGTCTCGAACACGGCCTACATCGTCGCGATGACCGCGTGCACCTCGACGAGGATGGCGTCGAACGTCACGGGCTTCACGATCCCGGGGCCGATCCTGGCCTACACCGTGACCAAACAGCAGGTCCCGGCCTCCCCCGTGGTCGGCGGGCCGATCACGTACAACATCGTGGTCGCGAACACGGGAAGCGCCGACATTGACCAGATCGTGGTCGTGGACACTGTCTCGCCGTTCATCACGGGCGCGACGGGAGGATCGCCCGCGGGCTGGGCGGCGCCCGTGGTGACGAGCATGGCCGGCAGCGGCACCCGGTTCGTCTGGACCGCATGGGCGGTCTTCATCCAGCCCGGGACGAGCACGACGTTCACGATCTCGGGCACGGTCGGCACCGCCTGCGTGGCGCAGGCCGTGTCCAACACCGCGTTCGTCACGGCCGGGCCCTGGGGTTGTCCCTCGCTCGAGCGCTTCAGCAACCCGGTCGGATTCCTCCACCCCGGCGGCGGCCCGTGCCCGCCCCCGCTCGCGATCTCGGTGGTCAAGACGCTGACCGGGGGCAACTGGAGCGGCGCACCGCTCACCTACCAGATCGCCGTGACGAATACGGGGGCGGCCACAATCACGGACATCGTCCTTGTCGACACCGTCCTGGGCATCCTAACGGGTCAGGTGGCCACCCCCCCCGCCGGCTGGACGGCCGCGACGGTGACGACGACGGCCTCGGGCACGCGGTACGTCTGGAGCCAGACGGGGCTGAGCTTCTATCCCGGAACCACCACGACCTTCACGATCTCCGGACGAATCGGGGTCGTCTGCGCCCCGACGGCGCTCTCGAACACGGCCTATGTCATCGCCCGCGACGCCAGCGCCAGCGAGATCAGGGCCTTCTCGAACGTCGTCGGCACCCTGGTCCTGCCGGCTACGCTGGGGCTCACGGTCGTCAAGACCCAGATCCCCGCATCGCCCGTGGTCTGGAACCCGGTCACGTACCAGATCGTCGTGACCAACACTGGAACCGCGACGGTCACGTCGCTCACGGTTACTGACACGGTCTCAACCATGGTGACAGGGGCGACCGGCGACCAGCCGCCCGCCTTCGGGGCGCCGGTAATGACGACTGTCTCCAGCGGCACGCGGTTTGCCTGGAGCAGCGGCGGGATAAACCTCGGGCTCGGGCAGGCGTTCACCTTCACGATCACGGGAACCGTCGGCATCCCCTGTTCAGCGCAGGCGGTCTCGAACACGGCTTACGTGGTTGCAACTGCGGCGTGTTCTACGACGAGGATAGCATCGAACGTGACGGGTTTCGTGATCCCCGGGCCCACGTTCTCGCTCTCCGCCATCAAGACCCAGACCGGCGGAACCACCATTGGCGGACCTATCCAGTACCAGATCGCGATCACGAACACGGGAGATATCGTGATCGACAGCCTCACGATCGTGGATACGATCTCCTCTGTGGTGCAGAACGTGACCACCTTCGAGCCGGGATTCGCTGCGCCAGCGGTAACGAGCCTGGCAGGGACAGGCACTCGGTACGTGTGGAGCGCCTTCGGGCTGAACCTCGCCCCCACCGTCACCGCCACCATCGTCATGGACGGGATCATGGGCGTCGTGGGCTCGTCGACCGCGGTCTCGAACACGGCCTACGTGACCGCCCGGGACGTCGTGAACTGCGCCGAGATCCGCGCGTTCACGAACGTTGTGGGGTCAGTGATTCAGCCGATGGGACCATCTGCGCCGCCGACGCTCACGGCGCTGAGCGGCGGCGGGCAGATCGCGCTGAGCTGGACCCAGGCGCCCGATGGGGACAACCCGGTCACGACGTACGAGATCTTCCGGGCCACGTGCGCGACGTGCGGTTTCTCTTCGTTGGCCAGCGTTGGATACTTGGCGACGACCTACTCGGACACCGGCCTCTCCGGCGGGATGAGCTTCTGGTACGAGGTGCGCGCCCGGGATTCAATCGGACTGCCCGGACCATTCAGCCCGATCGCCTCCGCAACTACCGGGATCCCGGTGCCGCCGGGGGCGCCACTGACGCTGACAGCGGAGGGAGGACTCACGATCGGGCTCGCCTGGGAGCCCGCGTCGGTCGGAAGCTATCCGCTTGCGGCGTATGAGATATTCCGTGCAACATGTGGGACCTGCGGGTTCTCCCTGTTGGCCACCGTCGGATGGGGGACGACCGCATGGACGGACGCCGTGACGCCCGACGGTACAACCTACTGGTACGAAGTCCGGGGCCGCGATTCCTCAGGTGTGACGGGCGGCTTCAGCCCGATCGCCTTCGCGACGACGATCCCTCCAACCCCCCCCGGCCCGCCGCCCTCCCTTGTCGCCGTCGGCGGTGTCGCGATCATCTCGCTGAACTGGGCGCCTGCGAGCGCGGGTGACTACCCGATCGCCGCCTACGACATATTCCGTTCGACCTGTGGCACGTGTGCGTATTCGGTCGTGGGGAGCGTCTCCGGTTGGGCCACGACCTGGACCGATGTGGGGCTTCCGGACGCTCCGACCCTCTGGTACGAGGTCCGGGCTCGGGACTCGTCTGGCCTCATTGGCGGTTTCAGCCCTGCGGCATCCGCTTCCCCTCTCCCTTGCACGAGCCTGGCTTGGACCTATCGCGCGCCGATGCGGAGCTGGACTGCCGGAAACAGCGCCGCCGTGATCGGGAACCGCATCTACGTGGCAAGCAGGGACACGTCGGTCAGCAACCTGGAGGCGTATGACGCCGATACCGATACGTGGATGGAACTGGCCCCGTCGCCCTTCTGGTGCTTCGGGCCGATTGTTGCCGCTATCGGAGGCACCGTGTACGCAATCTCGGGGAACACCATCCCTTCCAAGCTCGGTGCCTACGATCCCGCCACGGACACGTGGACGATGCTGACCTCGTCGAAAGGTACGCACATATTCGGGGCCTCCGTGGCAGTGAACGGGAAGCTCTATGCCATCGGCGGAACAAGCGAGAATGGCTTCGAAGCGTACGACCCGGGCATCGGAGCCTGGGTCGCGAGGGCGCCCTTGCCGACAGCACGCGACAGGGCTCCTGCCGCGGCCGTCGCGAACGGCATCATATACGTGATGGGCGGGCAGTCCGGCTTGTCTGCGATCAGCACCGTCGAAGCCTATGACCCCCTCACCGATACCTGGACCACCAAGGCCTCCATGCCCGTACCTCGGTGGGGAGCAGCCGCGGCGACCGTGGGAAACACGATCTTCGTCGTAGGCGGCCTTGACGCGCTGGATCAAAGTGACTCCGCGGTGTTCGCCTACGATCCTGCGACCGACTCGTGGACCGCGATGTGCTCGCTGCAGGTTCCGCGAGGCGAACTCGGGGCCGCCTGCATCGGAGGCACCCTGTATGCGATCGGGGGGTATGACACCGCCACCGGCAGCAATTGGGACTCCGCTGAGGCGACCACGCTGGGAATGTTTGTACCGACTCCTCCCGCCGCACCGGCAACGCTGACCGCATTCGGAGGCACGAACCAGATCTGGCTCGAGTGGAACCCCGCCGCGGCCGGCACCTACCCGGTATCCGCGTACGAGATCTACCGCGCCACGTGCGCGGCCTGCGTGTTCACGCCGCTGGCCACTGTCGGCTCGTCGCCCACCACGTACACGGACGCCGGCCTGCCGGACGGAACCACGTTCTGGTACGAGGTCCGCGCCGTCGACACAACCGCCCTCGCGGGCGGGTTCAGCCCGATCGCCTCGGCGACCACGGCCTCCGCGGTGCCGCCAGCGTGGACGCCAGGCATCGTGGCCGCCTGCTCGCCCGCGCTTCTCTGGTCCCGGACGTTCGCCGTGCCCCTGTCCGGGGGAGGGCGGAGCATTCCCGCCCCCGACGCGAGCGGAAATTGGACTGTGAGCGGCGCGCACGATCAGGGCGGCGGTGCGCTCATCTGGCGGGTGCGCCGGTACGACCCGGCGGGGTCCGAGTTGTGGACGCACGACGGCCAGGGGATTCCTGGATTGTCGAGTCTGGGCGCAACCGCCGTCAACGGATGGGGAGAATCGGTCGCGGCCGGCTCGATCTGGACCGGAATCCCACTGCCCATGCAGAATCGCGGCGTCACCAAGTACGACACGGCCGGCAATCTCCTCTGGAGCCGGACCACCATCGGTGGCGGGTATGCGACTGTTACCACCGACACCGCCGGGAACCTGATCCTGGCAACCAGCGAACCAGGTCCGTTCCATGCTTCAGGCGCAGTGCAGAAGCTGAATGCCGCAGGTGTTCAGGTCTGGGTGCAAGGGACAGGAGGGGGCGGCGACCTGGAGTCGGGCAATACCGCCGACGTGGCCACCGACGCGGCGGGGAATGTCTACGCGACAGGGAGATACCAGGAGCCGACCTTCTACCCTAACGGAGTCCTGACTGTTTGGAAGTTCGACGCCGGAGGCACCATGGTCTGGTTGCGGACTTGGGACGTTCCCGCCGGCCCCGGGGCCTCCGGGAGCGGGATCGCCGTGGATGCGGGCGGGAATGTCGTCGTCGTCGGCTCGGTCAGCGGGCAAGCCGGAGTCATCCTTCGCTACGATGCGTCGGGCAACCTGCTCTGGTCTCGCACCCAGGCCGATTTCGGGACGGACGTCGCCGTGGACGGCTCGGGCCGGGCCGTGACGATCGGGATGGGTCCCGGCTCGCAGTACTGGCTGCGATCGTACGCCACCGACGGCGCCCTCGACTGGGCCATGACCGTTCCGGCCGGCAGCGGGGTGGCCGTCGATGCCGCGGGCCGGATCGGCGTCGGCGGCTGGTCCTTCAGCAGTGCCCGCTCTCAACTCGCCGTCTACGGCACGTCCTGTGCGGTTCCGCCCGCCGCCCCGCTGACCCTGACGGCACTCGGAGGCGTCGGGCAGGTGGCCCTGAACTGGAGCGCGGCCACGGCCGGCACATACGCGATCACCGCTTACGAGATCTACCGCGCCACGTGCACCGACTGCGGATACACCCTGGTCGCAAACGTGGGCGCCTGGAGCACGACGTACGACGACGTCGCCCTGCCGGGGGGATTAACGCTCTGGTACGAGGTCCGGGCGCTGGACACCGCCGGCAGCACTGGCGTGTTCAGCCAGACGGTCTCCGGCACGCCCATCTCCGGGCTCGCAGTGTCTGCGGTCGCCCTCCTCACCCCCGCCGGGCTCACGGTGGGCGGGCCGGCCACGTGGCGCCTCGTCGTCACGAACACGGGCACCGAGACGGTCGCAAACCTCCTCGTCGTGGACACGGTCCCGTCCCTGCTCGTGAACGCCACGACCGCCCAGCCGGGGCCGATGGGCGTGCCCGTGGTGACCTCCGTCGCTGGCGGAACGCGGTACGAATGGAGTGGAACGGGCCTCTCGCTGGCCCCGGGGATGACGCTCACCTTCACGATCACGGGACGGATCGGTCTCGTCTGCGTCCCGACCGCCCTTTCGAACACGGCGCTCGTCTCCGCCGGCACCTGCTGCGGTGCCACGTCCGTCGCGACGAACGTCACCGGCGCCCTCGTCCAGCCGCCGGTCCTGGGCCTCACGATCGTCAAGACCCAGGTCCCGGCGGCGCCGGTCCCGGGAGGCCCGGTCAGCTACACCATCGTCGTGACCAACACGGGTTCCATGACGGTGGATTCGCTCGTCATCGTGGACACCGTGCAGTCCGGGGTCACGGACGTCGTCCAGACGACACCGCCTGGATTCACCGCCCAGGCCATCGCGCAGTCCGGGTCGGGCACGGTCTTCAGTTGGATCAACTCGGCGGCATTCCTCCCGGGGACGAGCGCGACCTTCCGGCTCGACGGCACGGTGGGCGCGACATGCGTGGCGATCGCGATCTCGAACTCGTCCTACATCGCGGCGTCGACCGCCTGCTCGGCGACGAAGATGGCTTCCAATGTGACGGGCTTCACGGTCGCCGCCCCGGTCCTGTCATTCTCGACGATCAAGACCCGAACCGGCGGCGGCGCGATCGGCGCGGCCGTGCAGTACCGGATCGCGGTCACGAACACGGGAGCGGCGGTGCTCGACAGCCTCACGATCGTGGACACGCTCTCGCCCGTGGTGCGGAACGTGACCACGACCCAGCCGGGCTTCCCCGCGCCGGTCGTGGTAAGCGTGGCGAGTGGAACGCGGTACGTGTGGAGCTCGGCGGGGCTGAACCTCCTGCCCGGCTTCACGGCGACGATCACCGTGGACGGCGTCATGGGGACCGTCTGCGTCCCGACGGTCGTGTCGAACACGACCTATGTCGCGGCCCGGGACGTCCTGAACTGCGCAGAGGTCCGCGGGTTCTCCAACGGCGTGGCGTCCGTGATCCAACCGCCCGTGCTCGGGGTCACGATTGTGAAGACCCAGACCCCGGCCTCGCCCGCTTCGGGCGCCGCGGTCACCTACCGGATCGTGGTGGCCAACACGGGGACCATGACGGTCACGTCGCTCACGGTGACGGACACGGTCTCGCCCGTGGTGACGGGCGCGACCGGCGCCCAGCCGGCCGGGTTTGGCGCGGCGGCGGTCACGAGCCTGCCGTCGGGGACGCTGTTCGCGTGGGGCAACGACACCACGAGCCTGGCCCCGGGCCGGGCGTTCACGTTCACGATCACGGGGGTGGCGGGTACCCTGTGCGCCGACACGCCGGTCTCGAACTCGGCCTACGTGGTCGCGGCCGGATTCTGCGGGTCCACTGCCGCGGGCACGGGCCCGTCGACGGGCTTCGTGCTGACGGCCCCAGTCCTCACCTTCTCGGTGGTCTACACCCAGACGGGCGGGACCGCGGCGGGCGGGGCGATCCGATACCAGATCGCGATCCGGAACCTGGGCACGGCCCCGATCGACAGCCTGACGGTCGTGGACACGCTCTCGCCGGCCGTGCAGGGCGTCACGACGATCCAGCCGGGGTTCCCGGCCCCCGCGGTCACGAGCGAGGCGGGGTCCGGCACCCGGTACGTGTGGAGCGTGACCGGGCTGAACCTCCTGCCGGCGCAGACGGTCACGATCACCGTGGACGGGGTGATCGGCACGGCCGGATGCTCGTCGGTCGCCGTCTCGAACACGGCCTTTGTCGTCGCGCGTAACGCGTGCACCGAGGTGAACGCGTTCTCGAACCCCGTCGGGTCCCTCGTCCAGCCGCCCGTGCTCTCGCTCACGGCGGTGCAGACCGTGACCCCGGCGTCCCCGGCCACCGGGGTCCCGGTAACGCTCCGGATCGTGGTGACGAACACGGGGACGGCGCCGGTCACGACGCTGGCCGTGGTCGACACGATCCCGGCCCTGCTCACCGGCCCGCTGGTCCCGTCCGCCCCCGCGGGATTCACACTCGCCGGGCCGGCGTCGGTAGCCGGCGGCACGCTCTTCGTCTGGGAAGCCGCCGGGGCCTCGCTCGCGCCCGGGGCCAGCTTCACCTTCACGATCACGGGCGTCGCGGGTGTCGTGGCCGTGCCGACGGCGACCGGTAACACGGCCTTCGTGACCGCGACGGGAACCTGCGCCAGCGCGGCCGTGACGATGCCCGGCGGGTTCATGGTCAACACAACCGGCCTCGCCCAGCTGGCCGCGGTGCTGACGGTCCAGCCGTGGGTCCAGGCCGGCCAGCACTGCACCGTCCTGCTCACCGTCTCCAACACGGGGACGGGACCGGCCACGGTCAGCCCCACGTTCTGGGTCACGATCGGTGCGTCCCTCGTGAGCGTGAGCTATGGACCATGGCCGCCCGGCCCCGTCACCATCGCGCCGGGGACGTGCCAGACCTTCTGGTGCTCCTATGCCGCGAACACTCAGGGGACTGTCGAGTTCGCCGCCTCCGGATCGGGCACCGACACCGGCACCGGGCTTCCCGTCTCCGCCAGCGCGACCGTCTCCATCCCGATCACGCCGCGCGGGGTCCCGTGCTACCTGACCGGCGGCTCGCGCGGGGTCATCAACCCGGCGGCAGGCCAGAAAGCCACGTTCTGGTTCCGCAGCCCGAAGACCGGCCGGTGCACGGTCATCATCTATAATCTCCAAGGCTGGCGGGTCTGGACGGGCGGCGGCAACATCCCGGCCAATGGTTCGTACGGCGTGACCTGGAACTGCAAGTCCCGGGGCGGCAGTTACGTGTCGCCGGGCGCGTATGCCGCGCTCTGCGGAGATCCGAGCGGCAAGCAGTACCTGATCAGGTTCAATGTCGGTCAGAAGGCGCGGCGCCGGTGAGCAGGATGCGGGTGATCCGCCTACTCGCGGGGCTCGCGGTCGCGGCGCGCTCCAGCGGAGCCCTGGCGGCCCAAGGCACCGACGCCGTGAACGCGCTCAACAAGGTCGAGGCCGCGCGCGCGCAGGCGTTCGGCGGAGCCGCCGTCGCCATCGGCAACGACCCCACGCTGGTCTGGCTCAACCCCGCCGCCAGCGCGCAGGTGGCCGGCGGCTCGATCACGGTCAGCGCCCAGCGCGGCTACTTCGGCGACGCCATGGGCCAGGCGCTCGTGGCCACGCCCGTCGGGGAGGGCATGCTGACGGCCGGCGTACTGTACTTCGACGCGGGCGAGGGCGAGATGTACTCCGAGGACCTCACCCAGCTCTGGCGGACGAAGCTCCAGCAGGATGTCGTGGGCGCGGTCGGTTTCGCGGCGCCGCTCTCGCCGCGGGTGACCAGCGGGGCCATGCTCAAGGTCCTGCACAGCCGCCTCGCCGAGTCGATGACGGCCAGCTCCCTCACGGGCGACGTGGGCGTCCAGACCCGGGTGCAGGACTGGCTGAAGCTCGGGTTCGCGGCCTCCAACATCGGCACGCCCCTCCGGTACGCCGGGGACGCCGTGGCCTCCCCCGCCGCCCTGCGCGTCGGCGCCGCCGGCGGGTGGCGCCTGCACCTGAGCGGGGGGAGCCGCCCGGACACCCTCATCGTCGTCGGCGACGCCGAGATGCAGGGCGCCTCCGGGCTGGTCTCGTGGCGCGGCGGGATCGAGTACCAGGTCCGCGGGATGGTCGCCGTGCGGGCGGGCTTCCGGGCGGGCGCGGCCCGTGAGCCCAGCACGTACTGCGGCGGCGTCGGGTTCCGGGTGGGCGCGTGGCGGCTGGACTACACCGTCCGGTACAACCGGATAGTCGACCTGCCACAGACCCTGAGCCTCACGGTCGCCCTGCCTGGCGGCCATGCGGCCTCCCCGGTGACGCCGACGGTCCAGCCGGCCATGCCGGCCCCCGCGCCGGCCAATCCGGCGCTACCCGATTCCGAGACCTCGATCTACCTGCCCGTCTCGCCCGACCCCGGCATGGCTCCGGTCCCGCCGGAGCCCGAGACGATCCCGCCGGAGCCCCGTGGCCCGTCGCAGGAGCTCGAACAGGACCTGAACCGGTCGCTGGACGAGCTCATGCAGCCCCCGCCGATCCCGACCGAACCCCGGTAGGGACCGCCCCGGGGAGCCGGAGCGGGTAAGATGATCCGAGCATGAAACTCCACGTCCGGCTGGCCCTCCCGCTGTTCGCCGTCGCGCTCGCAGTGACGCTCGCCGGGACCCTGGGCACCGCGCGCCTGCTGGGGTCGACCTTCGGGTTCGCCCTGGACGCCCAGGGCCGCCAGTTCGCCGCGATCACGGACAGCCTCCTGCGCGGCCGCTCCGCGGGCCTGACGGACACGGCCATCGCGCTAGCGGGGGCGGGCGACTTCAACACCGGGGCGCGCGCCAAGGCCAAGGACCTGCGTCTCGACCTCGCCGGCTGGCACGACGCCGCGGGAAAGTACACGCGCGCGGTCGGCCCCCGGCCCAACCACGCCGACCTCAAGGGGCTGGCCCTCCTCGCGCCGACGGCCACCGTCAGCATGAGCTCGTCCCCCATGCTCATCCGCGCGGGCGACGTCCTGATGGTGGTCGGGATCGTGCCGGGGAAGGACCCGTGGTCCTTCGGCGTCGTCGGCCACCGCCTCGGCAAGGCCTGGGCGAACGCCCTCGCGGAACTGCTGGTCGTGGACGTCACCCTCGTGGCGGGCGGCCGGACGGTGGCGACCACGGTCCCGCCCGGCGCCGACCACGCGGACTTCCACCCCGTCGAGCTCACGCTGTCGACGACGGGCCAGTGGCCCATGACTTTCACCTTCCATGTCCCCGCGCGGCCCGCCGTCCTCGCCCGGCGCCGGGCGCTGGCGGCCACCGTGGGCGGCGGCCTCGGGTTGCTGCTCGCCGCGCTCGCCTTCTACTGGTGGACGGTCCTCCGGATCACGCGCCCGATCCGGGAGATGGCCGAAGCCGCCCAGCGCATCTCGGCCGGCCACCTTGACGAGCGCCTGCCCGCCGACGCGCCCGCGGAGCTCGGGACCCTCGTCCGGCAGTTCAACGCGATGGGCACCGCCCTCAAGGCCGCGCAGGACAAGCTCGTCCACTCCGCCAAGCTCTCGAGCGTCGGCGCCATGGTCGCCGGCATCAGCCACGAGCTCAACAACCCCCTCTGGGGCCTGCTCGGGAACGCCGAGGCCCTGGATCCGCTCATCGCCGCCGGCGCGCCCGGCCGCGAGGAGCTGGACGCCATCCTCATGGAGGGGCGGCGGATGAAGCGCGCGCTCGCGGACCTCCGCGGGTTCGTGCGGCCCGCGGTCACCGAGCGCGCCCGCCTCGACCTCAACGAAGTCGCCGCCGAGGTCCTGGCCCTCATCCGCCACGAGGCCGAGAAGGCCGGCATCGCGTGCCGCACCGAGTTCCGGGCCGGCGGCGCCGCCGTCGTCGCCTCCGGAGACGAGCTCCGCCAGGTCGCGCTGAACCTCGCGCTCAACTCCCTCCAGGCGACGCCCGTGGGCGGCACGCTGACCTTCTCGACCACGATCGAGGAGGTCGCCGGCCACCGCACCGCGCGGCTCGCGGTCACGGACACCGGGCACGGATTCCCGGTCGATCTCCTGCCGAAACTCACGGAGCCGTTCTTCACCACTAAGCCCGGCCACATGGGACTCGGCCTCGCGATCAGCCACGAGATCGCGACCCGGCACGGCGGCCACCTCGTGCTCGCGAACCGGGACGGTGAGCGGGGCGCGGTCGCGACACTCGCCCTGCCCGCCGCCCCCGAGGAGGGCACGGTGCCGCAGGCACCGAAGGCCCCGTCCGGGGCGCCATGACCGGGGCCCGCATCCTCGTCGCCGACGACGAAGCCACGATCGTGACCATGCTCGGCCGGATCCTGAAGGCCGAAGGGCACACGGTGTTCACGGCGGCCGGCGGAACCGAAGCCTGCGAGACCGGGGAGCGGGAGCAGGTGCATCTCGCGCTCGTGGACCTCACGATGCCCGATCGCTCCGGAATCGAGGTCCTGAAATGCCTCAAGGAGCGGCTCCCGGAGGCCCGCGTCATCATCATGACCGCCTACGCTTCCGCCGAAACCGCGGTCGAGGCGATGAAGCTCGGGGCGCTCGACTACCTCATCAAGCCGATCGCGACCGACGAGCTCAAGCTCCAGGTCCGCCGGGCGATCGCCGAGCTAGCCCTCTCGCAGGAGAACCGGGCCCTGCGCACGGAGCTCGAGCGGCTCGCCCCCGGCGGGGAGATCATCGGGACCTCGCCGGGCCTCCGGGAAGCCGTCGACCTCGCGGCGCGCGTCGCCGACGCCCCCTCCCCCGTCCTCGTGCTCGGGGAAAGCGGCACCGGCAAGGAGCTGATCGCGCGGGCGATCCACCACGCCGCGACCGCCCGGCGGGGCCCATTCCTCGCCATCAACTGCGGGGCGCTGGCGGAGTCCCTGCTCGAACGCGAACTATTCGGCCACGAGAAGGGAGCGTTCACGGGCGCGGACGCCGCCCAGCCCGGACTGCTCGAAGCGGCCGCCGACGGGACCATCCTGCTCGACGAGATCGCGGAGATGTCCCCGGCCCTTCAGGTCAAGCTCCTGCGCGTCCTCGAGGGCGGCGAGTTCATGCGCGTCGGCGGTACGCGGCCCCTGCGGTGCCACGCCCGGTTTGTCGCCGCCACGAACAAGGACCTCGCCCGCGAGGTCACGGCGGGGAAGTTCCGCCAGGACCTCTACTACCGGCTCAACGTCCTGGCCATCAAGCTCCCGCCCCTGCGCGACCGCGGTGATGACGTCCTCGTCATCGCCGAGCACTACCTCGCCCGGTTCGCGGCGGGACGGACGATGACGCTGTCCGCGGACGCGCGCGCCGCCCTGCGCGCACACACGTGGCCGGGGAACGTGCGCGAGCTGCGCAACGTGATCGAGCGGGCGGTCCTGCTCGGCTGCGGGAGCGAGATCGCCGCGACGGACCTCGCTATGGACGGCTCGGCGTCCATCGAGGACCAGCGGCTCGCATCGTGGGCCGCCCTGCCGCACCAGGAGGCCAAGGACGCCTTCGAGCGCTGGTACATCGAGCGCGCCTTCCGCGCCGGTGGCGGCAATGTGACCAGGACCGCGGAGAAGTTCGGGCTGGACCGCAAGAACCTCGAGGACAAACTCAAGAAATACGGACTGAAATAGGGCGCCTCTCGCGCCGGGGCATTTCCACCCCACCCCGGGGAGGTCTTTCCCCACCCCCACCGCCGATCCTCTATATACAGTGCCCTGGTTCCCGGCACGGGAGATGCATAGATAAGGCAGGATGTCGAGATTGGGTGGAATCGGGAGCGCGGGCAGAACGGCGGGGGCTGCCGTGGCGATGGCGCTGGCGGCCCTAGCGCCCGCCCCCGGTCTGAGCGTGAGCTACCAGATCATCGCCCCCCCTACCGTCGGGTGCGGTGCCCCGTTCTGGATCACGGTCGTCGTCCTCGATGTCTCGGGCGTCACGCGGGTCGACTACTGCGGCACGATCGCGTTCACCTCGACCGACCCCGCCGCCCGGATTGAGGGGCTGGCGATGGGCGCGTACACCTACACGTGGACGAGTTCTCTCGCCTGCTCGGGGGCGCCCAACGACAATGGCGTCAAGCTCTTCGTCAACGTGGTACTGCCCTCTCCCGGTCCCCAGACGATCACGGCCGTGGACACGATCGACGGATCGATCACGGGCCTCCTCTCGGTCATGGTCGTCTGCGCGGACGTCAAGCTCTGGGGCTCCCCCGCCTCCGTCATGGCAGAAACCGGCCAGACCGTCCGGTTCCGCGCCTGCTGGAGCAACTACTCGACGGGGTCCGCGTTCGCGTTCACGATCACGGACCCGGTGCCGCTGGGGGCCTCCTTCGTCCCCGAGGCGTCGATCGCGAACCTGGACGCGGGCAACACGGCCGGCGTCCCGCTCACGGTCGGGTACTCGACCTCGCCCACGCCGACCGCGCCGCCGGCGGACTCCTTCGTCACCGGCAACCCGGTCGCGGGAACCCGGTGGCTGCGATGGACGGCGCCGCTGGCGGGCGTCGGCACCACGGGTTGCGGGTGCTTTCGGGTGAAGGTGCAATGACGATCAAGCGGTACGCCACCATGATCCTCCTGGCCACGGCCCTCCTCGCGGCGGGCGGCGCGTATGCCTGGCTCGAGACCGGGACCCTGCTCACGAACGCGGCATCCGCGACTTACCAGAACTACGGCGGCCAGTCGACGGTCACCTACTCGGCCACGATGCGCGTGGTCGTCATGAACCCGTACCTATTCGTCTGGAAGGACTGCACCCCCACGTACGTGACCACGATCGGCGGGTACGTGACCTACACCCTCAGTTTCTCCAACGGGGGCGCCAACTCGGCCTTCAACGTCACGCTCAACGACATCATGCCCAACGGCAGCGGCGTTTGGTGGATCGGCTATGCGGGGCACGGGGCCTGGTCCGGCACGGGAGTCCCGGCGCCCTCGTGGAGCGCCAACGGCACGACCTGGGCGCCGGGCACGCCCGGCTTTGGCCAGCAAGGGCCGCTCTCGCTTCGCTGGATCGTGCCCAGCCTCCCCGCCGGGGCCAGCGGCATCGTGACCTACGTGGTGTCGCTCGGATGAGGACCCGGGCGATCATCTCCATAGCTTCGCTCGCGGTGCTGCTGGCCACCATCCGGCCGGCCGCCGCTTCGCTCTCCTCGGGACTCCTCCTCACGAACTTCGTCTCGGCCACCTACGCCCTCATCGAGGGGGACGGTGTCGACATGTCCGGTCCAGGCACGAACGTGATCAACATACCCAACGCCGCGACCGCGTGGGTGCTGGTCACGGACTCCCCGCAGCTGTGCATGCAGGGCTGGAAGCGCGCGATCGCGGACGGAGCGGGCACCCCGCTTCCGCCCCCGGGCACGCGCGCTCCGGGCGACCTCCTTTGCTTCGAGATCGGGTTCTCGAACTGCGGCGACTTCACGGGATGGTCGGTCCATATCACTGACGTTCTCCCCGCGAACGTGGTGAAGACGGCAACACTTCCGGGGGGCCTCTGGGTAGGCGGCGGATACCAGTCCATCCTGACGCCATGGGCAACGAGCATCGGAGGTCCCTGGTACACGTACTCGAACACGGGGCTCGTACAGCCCCTGTATCTGCGCTGGATTCTGGGCAAGGTCGGCCTCCACAAGACCGGGTACGTCCGGTACTGCGTGACGGTGCTCTGATGGCGCGCGGGGGGTTCTCGGTCTGCCTTCTCGTGCTCTGGACCACCTTCTGGCCGTCCTCCGGCCGGGCCGCCACCGCGTGGGGCACTGTCATCACTAACGTGGCGACAATCACGATGAGCTCCGGAGCCCCCGATTTCGTCGGCTACCAGCTCCCCTACAACATGACCTGCACCGTGCCGATCATGCCCGCCTCCTCAATCCGGGTCCTGAAGTACGTGGTGCCGGCCATCGAGAGCCCGGGCGGGACGCTGACCTACACGATCTGGTACGTCAACCGGTCCGCCAGCGCGTCCTCATTCAACATCGTCGCCACCGACGCCCTCCCGGCGAACGTCGCCTACGACCTCGGACGGGGGTCCTGGAACGGCGGATCGGGGGGCACATGGGCGTCCTTGTACTCGTCGAACAACGTCACTTACGCCGGCGGCCAGCCGGCGGCTGGCCAATCCGAACCCTGCTACCTCCGCTTCGTCCTGGACTGGCTTGGTCCCGCCAAGAGCGCGCTCATCTCCTATTCGGTGACGATCCGGTGAAACCGGCAAGCGCCGCGCGGGTCCTCGCAGCCGTCGCCGGGCTCTCATTCAGCCTCCCTGTCCCTGCATGCGCCGCGACCGCGGCCGGGTCTATCATCACCAACCTGGTCTCGGTCTACTGGTGGAACGAACTTAGCCAGACGGTCACCGGGGCGCCCATGTCGGACACGCAATCGGCCGCGTACGCGACCGTAGGGGGTTTCGCGAGCGCGGTTTCGGGGACCTCGGATCGGGTCTCGGCGGCCCCGGGCGACATCGTCACGCGTACGATCACCTACTCGATACCCGCCAGCGTATCCGCCGCCACGCTCGTCCTCTTCGACACGCTCCCCCCGTACGTGCACTACGTAGCGGGGAGCGCATCGATCGCGCCGGATCCGGGCTGGGACCCGGACCCGGGGCCGCCCGGACACGTGCGGTGGACGATAGCGGGCCCGTTCCCGTCCGGGGTATCCGGCGAGATCACGTACCAGTACTCCGTGGACTGGGGAGCCGGCGAGATATTCGAGCCCGGCAGCGGCGACGTCGCGGCGCCGGAAGCGTACCCGCTCCTGGCCCGGCCTCTCCTCTCCTGGGCCGGCGGCACGCCCGGTGGACTCCTCGGGGCCACGTCCACGGTTTTCGTCGACTGGTTCGAGTTCATCAAGACGGGCCCGCCCGGCGGAAGCGAGGTCGCGTACACGATCATGGTCCGCAACAAGTCCGCGGCCAAGACCTGGTTCGGAGTCACGGTCTGGGACACGGTACCTGCCGCCCTCGACGTCTGGGCGCCCGGCTACGGGTTTGGCGACCCCTGCAATACGTGGAGCATGACGCCGACCGGCTGTCCCGCCGGGTCGCCGTCCTGGACCACGGCGGGTGGCCGGACGCTTTTGCGCTGGAACCTCGGCGCCCTCGGCCCCGGCCAGAGCGTCTATCTCGTCTGGCAGGCCCGGCTCGATCCCGCGGTCACATCCGCCACCACCGTGGACAACATCGCCGCGGTGGCGGCAGCCGGCCAGCCCGGTCCCGGCGGCACCGGCGCCTCCGGCGCGAACTGCTTCGCGGTCGCTTCCCTGCCTCTTGTGCCGGGCTACACTCCTCCCGGGGCCCCGCCCGGCCTGACCGCGCGGCACCTCGGAGGATCGATCGGTCTATCGTGGAGCACTGCGGCGGCCGGGTCGTCACCGATCACGGCCTACCTCATCTACCAGGCAACCTGCGCGACCTGTGCCGGCTACGCGTACGACATGGTCTGGGCGCCCAAGGCCAAGTACGTGGACGTGTATATCGTTCCCTACGACCCCTACTGGTACGAGATCACGGCGCTCGACGAGACCTGGGTAGAGAGCCCGCCGTCGCCGCGCGCGATGGCAGCATACGGTCCGTGCACGGACCCGTCCTGGTACCCGCGGGCCCCGATGTTGTCGGTGGAGGCCGACAATCCCGCCGTAGCGTCCATCGGCGGCAGGCTGGTTCTGGCCGGGGGACTCGACGTGGAGGTGTTCGACCCCGCGATGGAGACCTGGACGGCCGGCGCACCCCCGCTCAACGAGGAATACGAAGTCGCCTCGGCGGCGCTGAATGGAACGCTCTTCGTCGCGGGGGGGTACGGCCCGGCCAGCGGGTGGACCCCCGTGAACACGGTCAACGCCTACGGCGCCGGCACGGATTCGTGGTCGACACTCGCGTCGATGCCCACGGCCCGTTGGTGCGCGACAGGCGCCGCGGCGAACGGCAAGTTCTACGTGATCGGCGGCTTCGATTCGTCGAGCACCGGGCTGTCCACGGTGGAGGAGTACGATCCCGCGACCAACTCTTGGGCGACGAGGTCTCCGATGCCGACGGCCCGGGGCCTCTCCGCTGCGGCCACGGCGGGGGGCAAGATCTACGTGATTGGCGGTTACCCGGACTACGGGGTGAACGACGCGTACGACACCGTCGAGGTCTACGACCCCGTCCTCGACTCCTGGGCCACGGCACCGGCGATGCCGGTGCCCAAGGCCGGGCTCTCGGCGGCGGTCGTCGGCGGTTCGATCTACGTAATCGGCGGCGACTACAGTTGGGTTCCCACTTCGTCGGTGGACGTGTTCGACACTGCGACGAACTCGTGGACCCCCGCGTGCCACCTCAACACGCCGAGGACCTGGGCGGGCGCCGCCGCGATTGGAGGCACCGTCTACGTCATGGGCGGATTCGACGGTGGCTGGGCGCCTCTCAACACGGTCGAGGCCACGTCCCCTTCGGGCCCGCCGCCGACCCCACCGTCCGCTCCGGGGACGTTGACCGCACTGGGCGGACCCGGGCTGGTCCAACTGGAGTGGAGCCCCGCCGTACCCGGCACCTACCCGGTGGCCGGCTACGACCTGTACCGGTCCACGTGCTCGGCCTGCGGGTTCACGATCCTCGGAGTCATCGGCGCCGGGGCCACGTCGTTCTCGGACTACGGCGTGCCGTCCTGTGACACGGCTTGGTACAAAATCCAGGCGCTGGATACGCTTGCCAACGTGGGCCCATTCAGCGTGACGATCTCGGGGGCTCCGACCTGCGCGCCGGTCACGGGCCTCGCGGTCACGGCCGTGAAGACGATGAACCCCGCCGCGCCCGGGCTCGGCACGCCCGTGACGTTCCAGATCGTGGTCACGAACTCGGGCGCCCAGACGATCACGGATCTCACGGTCGTGGACACGGTCTCGCCGCTCATCGTGAACCAGGTGGCGGGGACCCCGGCGGGGTGGGCCGCGCCCGCGGTGACCTCGGTTGCCTCGGGTACCCGGTACATGTGGAGCTCGGCGGGGCTGACATTCCTGCCCGGCACCTCGACCACGTTCACGATCAGCGGCAACATCGGGGTGTTCCTCTGGCCCCCGGCAGTCTCGAACACGGCCTTCGTCACCGCCAGCGGGCCGGCCGGCGCGACTTCGATCTCGACCAACGTAGTCGGTAGTGTCATCCAGCCGCCGGTGGCCTCGCTCTCGGTCGTGAAGTTGCAGACTCCGGCGGCGCCGGTCACGGGCGGGCCCGTGTCCTACCGGATCGTGATGACCAACACGGGTTCGGCGACACTCGACAACGTGTCGATCATGGATACGCTGCAGGCCGTGATCACCGCCGTCACGACGGACCAACCGGCGGGGATGGGCCTACCGGTCGTCGCCGACGCCGGATCCGGTACCCGGTACGTCTGGACCAGTGCCGGGCTCACATTCCTGCCCGGACAGAGCCTGACCGTCACGATCACGGGCACCGTGGGCACCGTGGCCGTGCCAACCGCGGTGAGCAACACGGCCTACGTCACCGGCTGGTGCTCGTGGATGATTGGGCTCGGATCGGCGGCCGCCTACTCGCCCGTCATCGGGTTCGTCGTGGCGCCGGTCACGATGTGCGCACCGGCCCTCGACCTCTGGGAGAGCACCCCGGTGCCGCAGAACGCGAAGGCGGGCGATGTAGTCGAGTACCGGATCTCGTTCTCCAACACGACGGACTGCACGGGATGGTCGGTCGTGATCACAACGCAGGGGGGATCGTTCTCGAACCGGGTCAAGACGGTCACGCCCCCCGGTTCCCTCTGGGTATCGGGAGGCTTTGGTGCGGTTCTGCCCCAGTGGGCCAACAGTCTCAACGGGCCCTGGAACGCGACATCGGACAACGGACAGACCGAGCCGCTTTACCTGCGCTGGATACTCGGCCGCGTGGGGCTCCACAAGTCCGGGTTCATCCGGTACCAGGCCCAGGTCCTGCCGGGATCGTGCCAGCTCCTGCCCGCGTACGCCTCGGCAACGCTGACGAGCGGGTTCCCCGACTTCATACCGTACATCGTGCCCTACACGGCCTCCGCTACCGGGAATCAGCTCTGTGACCCGCCGGCCGCACCGCTTACGCTCTCGGCGGTCGGCGGAGTCGGCCAGATCGTGCTCGGCTGGACTCCCGCCGCTCCAGGAGCCAATCCGCTTACCGCGTACGAGATATTCCGGTCCACGTGTGGCGGATGCGCGTACGTCTCCGTCGCGACCGTGGGATCCTGGCTCGCGCAGTGGGCCGACACGACCGTGCCCGTCGGTGTCGTGAGCACCTACGAGGTCCTGGCTCGCGACGCAGTCGGGATCACGGGCATTCTGTCCGTCCCCTCGGGCAACGCGACTCGCCTGCCGCCTCCGGACGCGGTGCTGACGGCGTCGGCGGCGGCGCCGATGACCGAGTACGTCGGCAACACGTTCAACGTCGTCGTCACGATCCACAACACGGGAACGGGGGCGGCGAACGCCGTGACGCCATCGCTCGGCGTGGCGGCCGGGGCCCCCTTCGTCTCCCTCATGTCCGGCCCGATCCCGACGGGGCCCTTTGCCATCCCGGCTGGCGGCTCTTCGAGCTTCACGTGGGTGTACCGGGCCGACGGCGCTGGGCCGGTATCGTTCGCAGCATCGGGGGCGGGCACCGACCTCAACACGGGGCTCCCCCTCGGCAGTGCCTCGTCGACGGCGAACGTCGCGCTGAGCCTGACGCCGACGGGGACCGTGGTCATCATCGGCGGGCCGACTGGCCCGATCGACCCCACCCTCGGCCAGCAGGTCGCGATCACGGTATGGCCGTCGGGCGCCGGGACGATCACGGTCCGGATCTACGACATGGGCGGGACGCTCGTGCGGACGATGATGGCGTCCACCGGAGGCGGCGGCGTGACCTTCTACTGGAACGGACGGGACAACGGCGGCGCGATCGTGCCGCCGGGCGGGTACCCGATCCAGATCCTGGGGCCGGGCGTGAACAAGACGGACATGCTGGGAGTGCTGTACTGATGCGGCTCCTGTGGACCCTCGCGCTGGTGCCGGCGCTCGCCGCGGCGGGGACGTCGCCGATCAACGTCCTCAACAAGGTCGAACCGACGCGGACGCAGTCCATCGGCGGCGCGGGAGTCGCGATCGGCGTCGACCCCACGCTGGTCTGGATCAACCCGGCCGCGGCCGTGCACTGCGACGGGGCGTCGCTCACCATGGAGGGCCAGCAGGGCTTCTTCCGCGAGACCACCGGACAGGCCCTGTGGGCGACCCCGCTTCGCGGGGGGGTCGTCTTCGCCGGCGCCCTCTACTACGACGCCGGGACGGCCAAGATCGCGGACTCGACCGGAGCCCTGCGGAGCTACGACCTCCAGCAGGACTTCGCGGGCATGATCGGGTACGCGGCTCCGATCTCGAAGACCGTGTCGTCGGGCGTGACGCTCCAGTGGCTCCGCAGCGAGCTGTTCAACCGCTCTTCGAGTTCGCTCAACGGCGACGGCGGCGTCCAGATCGCGATCAGCCGCTACCTCAAGGTCGGATTCGCGCTCCAGCACGTGGGCACGAAGCTCACGTACCTCAACCACGACATCGATCTGCCCACGACGGCGCGGGTTGGAGTCGCACTCGGCATGCGGCCGGCCGAGCTCCTGCCCTTCATGGGATCGAAGGACACGCTCGTCGCCGTCCTGGACGCCGTCCAGCCCGTGGTGGAAAAGAAAGCTTACTGGAAGACGGGCATTGAATACCGTTGGCAACGGCTCATCGCGCTCCGGGCCGGGGCCAACGGCGGAGGCCGCGTGGAGCTCTCGAACTACGCCGCCGGGTTCGGGCTGCGGTTCGGCCGGTTCCGGCTGGACTACGGAATCCGGTTCGGCCATGCGTTCAGCAACCCGCAGACGCTTTCGCTGACCGTCGCCCTCCCGTCCCTCGGGGCCTCCGCGCCGGCGCCGGCCGCATCGCTCTCGCCGGCCGCGCCCGGGCCGTCCGCCCCGCCACAGTACGGCGGGCCGACCCTGCCGGTGGAGCCGGAGGAGTTGGCCCTGCCGACGGAACCCGAGCCCACCGGGACGCCGGAGACCACCCAGGTGGCGCCGCCGCCCGTGCCGCCCGCGCCGCGGTCGGACGAGGGCGGGCTCATCGACGACCTCAACCGCCAGCTCGACGAGCTTATTCACAAGGGCTCGTCGGGAAAGTAGCCAACGGCGTGGGCGGCGCGATCCCGGCGCTGTCCCTCGTTCTCGCGATTCTAAACCCGTCTCCCGCCCGGACCGACGACACGTTCGTCACCCCGTCGCTGCGATGCTCGGGCGGCTGGACGGACAACGCGAACGGCGGCGTGGACGATCCGACGGCCGGGCGGCCGCCCGTCCCCGCCCCGTTCGTCCTCGTCGAGCCGGGGATCCGGATCGGCGACAGGCCGGTCCCCCGGGTCCAGGCCGGCGCCGGGTACCGGGCCGGCGTAGAGCGGTACCGCGCGGCCGGCGACGAGAACGCCTTCGCCCACCGGGTTGATGGGACAGTCACGGTCGAGCCGGTAGGGCCGGCCTGGACCGCCGAGGGGTCATGGGATCGCAAGGACTACCCCGCCGCGCACGGGGCGCTCTCGTACCGGGCGGGACGCGGCGGGATCTCGGCCTCCCTGCCGCTCGATGGGGACCTCGGCACGATGGCAACCGCGGGCTGGGCTCTCACGCAGTGGCGGTGGCCCGGCGACCGGTATCCGGTGGGTGACGGCTCCGCAACGGCGGGGCGCGCCGACCTCACGAACCGGGGTTCGGTCGGCATCCGCCGGCGGCTTGGGAGTCGCGTCGTCGCCGGCCTCCAGGCGCTCTGGGCGCAGAACCGGAGCCGCGCGCTCGGAGCCGGGCCCGCCGGCCTCCGCGAGCGGTTCTCGTGGGCCGGCCCCGGCGCCATCGTCTCGGCCGGCGTCGCGCCCTCGGGGTGCACGATCCTGACGGTGGCCGCGCAGGTGCAGTCGCGCGGCTACCGGGACTGGATCGCGGGGACCCCGCCCGCCCGCGTGACCGGCCAGGCGCTCGCGCTCGCGGCCTCGGGGTCCTGGGCCTGCACCCGGCTCGTCTCGGTCGTCGCGGACTACGCGTACCTGCGCCACGATGCCGCCGACCCCGCCCTGCGGCTGCGCGCCCAGCGCGTGAGCCTCGGGGTCCGCATCGCCCCGCGGCTTCCCCTGTAACGCGCTTGCAGGAAACAGCCCGGTGCGGGATAGTATACGTATATGTATATCAGACCTAACCGGGCGTGGACGCCATGGACCTGAGCCGCCTCGAGCGGATCCGCGCGAAACCGTGGTTCACGGCGGCCGACGCCGCGCGCGCGCTGGGCCTCCGCCGGGCGTCGGCCCGCGTCGCCGTATCGCGATGGTGCCGGCGCGGCCTCCTCCACCGGCTGAAGCACGACTTCTACGTCTACGCGCCCGACTGGTCGTCGCGGTCGATCGAGGAGCGGTTCCGGATCGCGGCGTTCCTGCGCGTGCCCTCCTACGTCTCGCTCCAGACCGCGCTCGGATACCACGGGGTCTCCACCCAGGTCCAGCGCGACGTCGTCGAAAGCGTGTGCCTGCGCCGGCCCAGCCGCCACCGGGCGGGAGGAGCTGAGTTCCGGTTCCACAAGACCCGGCCGGCCCTGTTCGGGGGCTTCACGCGGGAGGACGGGTTCTTCATAGCCACCCCGGAGAAGGCCCTCGTCGACGCCGTGCATCTCACGCAATGGGGATCGTACGCGCTGGATGCGGCGGCCCTGTCCCTGCGCCGGTTCGATCGCGGGAAACTGCTCGCCGCCCTTCGTCCGTATCCGCGGCAGACGGCGGATGCCGTGAGATCCCTATGCAGGATTTGATCGCGCAGGAACGCTTCGAGATGGCCGTCCTCGAGACGCTGCACAGCGCGCAATTGCTCCCGCGGCTCATCTTCACCGGCGGGACCATGCTCCGGCTGTGCCACGGCCTGGGCCGGTATTCGGTGGACCTGGACTTCTGGACCCCGCCCCGGACCGCCCCCGTCCGCCTGTACGCGGCCCTGCACCGGGCGCTCGCGGCCCGGTACACGATCCGGGACGCGGCCAACAAGCGGTTCACGCTCCTGTTCGAGCTCAGGAGCCCGGACGCGCCCCGGGCGCTCAAGGTCGAGGTCCGGAAGGACGTCCCCCGGGTGCACACCGAGCCCGCCCTCGCGTACAGCATCCACTGGCCCCGGCAGGTGCTCGTGACCTCCGTCGCCCTGCCCGACTTCATGCGCCGGAAGGCGGACGCCTTCCTCGCCCGACGGGAGATCCGGGACGCCTTCGACATTGAACACATGCTCAAACGGGGCGTGCCCGTCGTCGAGACCCCGGCACGGGCCCGCGCCCTGCTGGCGGCCCTCGGGTCGCTGACGCGCGCGGATTACACCGTGAAGCTGGGCTCCCTCCTCGAACCCGCACTCCGCCGATACTACGTCCGCGAGAACTTCGTCCTGCTCGCGGGCACCCTTCGGCAGACCGCCGCGAACGCCAGGGCCCGGTGACGCCGCCCAAGGGCGCGGGGCCTTGGAGTACGATAGGCGGGTGATCATTCTCGGGATCGAATCGTCATGTGATGAGACCGCGGCCGCGGTCGTGACCGACGGCCCCCGCGGCCCCCGTCTGCTCTCCAGTGTCGTCGCCTCCCAGATGGCCGTCCACCGCCCCTACGGCGGCGTCGTCCCCGAGCTCGCGTCGCGCAGCCACATCCGGTTCATCACCGAGGTCATAGAGGGCGCCATCAAGCGTTCCCGCGTGTCCCTGGGCAGGATCGACGCCGTGGCCGCCACCGCCGGACCCGGCCTGCCGGGCTCCCTGCTCGTGGGGCTGACGGCGGGCAAGGCGATGGCGTTCCTGCTGGCCAAGCCGTTCATCGCAGTCAACCACACCGAGGCGCACATCTACTCGGCCTTCCTCGGGGAGCCGGGCCTCCGGCCGCCCCTGCTCGCGCTCGTGGCCTCGGGCGGCCACACGGAGCTGATCGCGATGCCGAAGATCGGCGTCTTCCGGATCCTGGGCCGCACCCGCGACGACGCCGCGGGCGAGGCCTACGACAAGGTGGGCAAGCTGCTGGGGCTCGGGTACCCCGGCGGGCCCGGGGTCGAACGGCTCGCCCGGGGCGCCCGCACGGCGACCCGCCTGCCGGTGGCGCACATGAAGGACGGGAGCCTCGACTTCTCGTTCTCGGGGCTCAAGACCGCGGTGCGGCTCGCTGTCCCGGCGACGAAGGGGCGGGCGGCCCGGGCCGCGCTGGCCGCCGGGTTCGAGCGCGCGGTCGAGGAGGCGCTCGCCGGCCGGGCGCGGGACGCCCTGCGATCGACGAAGGCCAGGACGCTCGTCCTCGCGGGCGGCGTAGCCGCCAACGGGGCCCTGCGCGACCGGCTCAGGGCGATGACCGCCGAGCTGGGCGTCCGGCTCGTGGTGCCGGCCCCAGCGCTCTGCACCGACAACGCCGCCATGATCGCGGCCGCCGGCTGGTTCCTGGCGAAGCGGCGCCGGTTCTCGCCGCTGGACACCCCCGCCGACTCCGGCTGGGAGGCCGGGGGGGCCGTTCCCTCGAATCCCCGCCCTGTGGAGGCCCACGCATGAAGACGCCCGAGATCTCGGTCGTCGTCCCCGTCTACAACGAATGCCGGAGGCTCCCGGAGGCGCTCGCCCAGGTCGCCCGGGCGCCGTTCACGAAGGAGGTCATCGTCGTCGACGACGCCTCCACGGACGGCACCCGCCAGTGGCTGAAGAAGTTCGAGTCCGGGCGGGCCCGCGTCGCCAACCTGCCCCGCGAGGCCGTCCGGGTCGCCTACCACGCCCGCAACCAGGGCAAGGGCGCGGCCCTGCGCACGGGATTCGCGCTCGCACGAGGCCGGTTCATCGTCATCCAGGACGCAGACCTCGAGTACGATCCCGCGGACTGGCCCCAGCTCCTCGCTCCCCTCCAGGCCGGCCGGGCGGACGTCGTGTACGGCACCCGGCTCGCGGGCGGCGGCGCCCACCGCGTCCACCTCTTCTGGCACTCGCTCGGGAACGGGTTCCTGACCCTGGTCTCGAACATGTGCACCAACCTCAACCTGACCGACATGGAGACGGGATCGAAGGCGTTCCGCCGGGACCTCGTCCGGCGGTTCCGGATCAAGTCCAACCGGTTCGGGATCGAGCCGGAGCTGACGGCCAAGTTCGCGCGGCTCGGGTGCCGGATCTACGAGGTCCCCGTTTCGTACCACGGCCGCACGTACGCGCAGGGAAAGAAGATCACGTGGCGCGACGGGCTGGCGGCCTTCTGGCACATCGTCCGGTTCCGGCTCTTGGACTGACCGGCCCAGTGTGGTATCGTCGGACAATCCTCCATGAGTGACGCACCGCCCCTTTTCGACCGGATTCAGGCGGCCGCCGCCGCGGTTAGGTCGCGCGCGGCCATGACCCCCGATCTGGCCATCATCCTCGGCACCGGGCTGGGCGGGCTGGGCCGCGAAATCACGGTCAAGGCCGAGATCCCGTACGGCGACATCCCGGGCTTCGTCAAGTCCACGGTCGAGTCGCACGCCGGCAAGCTCCTGCTTGGCACCCTCGAGGGACGTTCCGTCGTGGCGATGTCCGGCCGGTTCCACCGGTACGAGGGCTACTCGATGGCCGAGATCACGTTCCCCGTCCGCGTCATGCGGGCGCTGGGGGCGCAGACACTCGTCGTGTCCAACATCGCCGGGGGCGTCAACCGGCACTTCGCGCCCGGCGACCTCATGGTCATCGAGGACCACCTCAACCTCATGGGCGACAACCCCCTGATCGGGCCCCACGACGAGAGGCTCGGGGGACGGTGGCCGGACCTCTGCCGGTGCTACGACCCCTCGCTGCACCGGATGGTCCTCGACCTCGGCCGCGCCGCGGGGCTCCGGATGCAGACCGGCGTGTACGCCGCGATGACCGGCCCCTCGCTCGAGACCGCGGCCGAGTACCGGATGCTGGAACGCATCGGGGCGGACGCCATCGGAATGTCCACGGTCCCCGAGGTGCTCGTGGCCCGCCACGGCGGGATGCGGGTCCTGGGCGTCTCGGTCATCACCGACGTCTGCGTCGCGGACGCGCTCCAGCCGGCTGACGTCGGGGAGATCATCCGGATCGCGACGGAGACGGAACCCGGACTCACGAAACTCATGAGAGCGGCCATCGCCACGATGGGCAAGACGTAGAGGAGGCAGGCAACATGGCAAAGCAGTACAAGAATTACATGGAGCAGGTCGTCGAGAAGGCGCTCGGCGAGTACCTGAAGCAGGAACACGAGATGTGCACGTGCGAACAGTGCGCCGCCGACATGGCCGCGATGACGCTGAACCAGCTCAAGCCGCACTACGCGACGACGATCCGGGGCGCGGCGTTCCTCGAATCAGAGCAGAAGAACCTGGAGTTCGTGGTCAAGGTGGTGTCGGCGATCAAGGCCGCCTCGGAGAAGGTCAAGCAGAACCCGCGGCACCCGCTCAAGAAGTAAATATTCTCTTGAGCCGAATCGTTCCGCTCCGGTTCGCGGGGTCCTCGCTCCGCGTCCTCGACCAGCTCGCCCTGCCCGCCCGCGAGCGCTGGATCGCCTGCCATACCGCCGGCGACGTCGCCCGCGCGATCCGGGACATGAACGTGCGCGGCGCCCCCGCCATTGGCATCGCCGCGGCGTACGGGCTCGCGCTGGCGGCCCGGCGATCCCGGGCCCGCACCGTGTCCGCCCTCCTGAGCGACGTCGGCCGCGCGGGGTCACGGCTGGTGCAGGCACGGCCCACGGCCGTCAACCTCGCGTGGGCGGTGAACCGGATCATCTCGGAGGCCCGGGGCCTGGGCGCCCCGACGCCCGCGGCCCTCCGCGCCTTCGTCACGGCCCAGGCGCACGCGATCGAGCGCGAGGACCGGGCCGCGAATCTCCGCATGGGCCGCCTCGGCGCCGCCCTGATCCGGAAGCGGATGGACGTCCTCACCCACTGCAACACCGGCGCGCTGGCGACCGGGGGCCACGGCACCGCGCTCGGCGTGATCCGGACCGCGCATGCGCTCGGCCGGATCCGGAAGGTGTACGTGGACGAGACCCGCCCGTACCTCCAGGGCGCGCGACTCACGGCGTGGGAGCTCCAGCGCGACCACATCCCCTTCGTCCTGATCACGGACAGCATGGCCGCCCACTTCATGGCGCTCGGCGGAATCGGGGCCGTGCTCGTGGGCGCCGACCGGATCACGCGCCGGGGCGACGTGGCCAACAAGATCGGGACCTACGCGCTGGCCATCCTCGCGCGGGCGCACCGGATCCCCTTCTACGTCGTGGCGCCCACCTCGACGCTGGACCTGGCCCTGCGGCGGGGCCGGGACATCGTCATCGAGGAGCGGAGCGCGGACGAGGTCGTACGGATCGCGGGAACGCGGATCGCGCCGGCCGGCGTCCGGGCCGCGCACCCCGCGTTCGACGTGACCCCCGGAACCCTCGTCACGGCCATCGTCACCGAGGCCGGCATCGCGCGCCCGCCATATGCAGCGTCCCTGCCCCGCCTGTTGGGGTAAAATATCCCCGGTCTTCAACATCCCGACATTCCACGACTCGAAGGAGGCAACGATGAGAATGGTCCTCGCCCTGACGCTCGTGCTCGCGGGCTCGACCGCGGTGGCCCTCAACCTCGGCAAGGCCAAGGACGCCGGCAAGTCCGTCGCGGCCACGGACGCGGGCAAGGCCGCGGGCACGGCCGCGACCACCGCCGCGAGCGGGGCCGTCAACCAGGCCCTGATCGACAAGATGAACAAGAAGCTCCAGAACGTGCAGAACGAGAACGGCCCCATCCTCTTCAAGGCCGGGAAGGCCGAGATCGACCCCAAGTGCGACAAGACCATGAAGGCGATCACGGACATCATGGCCGAGTTCCCGGGCACCCATGTCCAGGTCAACGGCCACACGGATAGCAAGGGCAAGAAGTCCGCGAACCAGAAACTCTCCCAGGACCGCGCCGCCGCCGTCGTCGCCTACCTCGTCTCGAAGAAGGGCGTGGAGGCGAGGCGCCTCTCCGCCAAGGGTTTCGGCGACGAGAAGCCGATCGCGGACAACAAGACCGCGGATGGTCGCACGAAGAACCGCCGGGTGGACTTCACCGTCACGTCCCTGTAACCGGATGACCGAGCCGGACGCCTCCGCGAAGCCCGACGGCTGGGCGGTCGGGGACCTGACCTTCCGGTCCCGGCTCGTGCTGGGCACGGGCAAGTACCCCTCGCACGAGATCATGCGGGCCTGCCACGAGGCCGCGGGAACGGAGATGGTCACGGTCGCGATCCGGCGGGTCAACCTCAGACAAGGGGAACCCTCCCTCCTCGACTTCGTCGACCGGAAGAAGATCCGGCTCCTGCCCAACACGGCCGGGTGCTACACGGCCAAGGACGCGATACTGACCGCCCAGCTCGGGCGGGAGGCGCTGGCGACGGAGTGGGTCAAGCTAGAGGTCATCGGGGACGAGAAGACCCTGATGCCGGACGTCGAGGGCACGCTCGAGGCGGCCCGGGAGCTCGTGAAGCAGGGCTTCCAGGTCCTGCCCTACGTCCCCGACGACGTCGTCGCGTGCCGGAAGCTCGAGGAGGCCGGGTGCCCGGCCGTCATGCCGCTGGCCGCGCCCATCGGGTCGGGGCTGGGCATCCGGAACCAGCACAACCTGAGGATCATCCTGGAATGCGTGAAGGTCCCGGTCATCGTCGACGCCGGCGTCGGGACCGCCTCCGACGTCGCGATCGCGATGGAGCTGGGCGTCACGGCCGTCCTGCTCAATACGGCCGTCGCGCTCGCCAGG
Source organism: bacterium (assembly GCA_919901855.1). Lineage (GTDB taxonomy): Bacteria > Oederibacteriota > CAKKQC01 > CAKKQC01 > CAKKQC01 > CAKKQC01. The sequence continues at coordinate 53,081 of CAKKQC010000001.1, forward strand.
GACCCGATCCGGATGGCCCTGGCCATGAAGCGGGGCGCCGAAGCCGGCCGGCTCGCGTTCGAGGCGGGGCGCATCCCGCGCAAGCTCTACGCCTCGGCCTCCAGCCCGATCGAGGGCGTGGTCGGCAGTTGACCGTGGGGCGGCCGCTCCGCGCGCTCCTCGCCGGGTGCGGCGGGATCAGCCGGGCCTGGGTGAACCCCGCCAAGGACATGCCCGGCCTCGAGATTGCGGGCCTCGTCGACATCAAACGCGAGGCCGCCGAGGCCCTCGCCGAACAGCACGGGCTCGAGGGCGCCGTCATCGAGACCGACCTCGAGGTTGCCCTCGACCGGGTCAAGCCCGACGTCCTCTTCAACTGCACCGTCCCCGAGGCGCACCTCTCCGTGTCGCTGGCGGCCGTCCGCCGCGGGATCCACGTCCTCTGCGAGAAGCCGCTCGCGGACTCGATGGACCACGCGCGGACGCTCGTCGAGGCCGCGCGAGAAGCGAAGGTCGTCTACGCGGTCATGCAGAACCGGCGGTACGACCCGAACATCCGCAAGGTCCGCGCCCTGCTCGCCTCCGGCGCGCTCGGCCGCGTCACGACGGTCGACGTCGACTTCTTCATCGGCGCGCACTTCGGCGGGTTCCGCGACCACATGAAGCACGTCCTCCTCGTGGACATGGCCATCCACACCCTCGACCAGGCCCGGTGTCTCTCCCGAACCGACCCGGTCTCCGTGATCGCGCACGAGTGGAATCCCCCTGGGTCGTGGTACGACCACGACGCCTCCGCGGTCGCGTGCTACGAGATGACCGGCGGGGCCGTCCTGACCTACCGGGGCTCGTGGTGCGCGGAGGCGCTCAACACGACCTGGGAGGGCGACTGGCGCATCGGTTGCGAGCGCGGGTCGTTGCGCTGGGACGGCGCGGGCGCGATCCGGGCGTCAAGAGTATCGAAGACCGGCGGGTTCCACTCCGAGTGGGCGGACGTCGAGGTGCCCGACGCCGGGGAGCCGGACAAGGCCAACGGCCATGGCGGGTGCCTCGCCGAGTTCGTGCGGTGTGTGCGCGAAGGAGGGGTTCCGGAAACCGAGGCCGCGGATAATCTCAAGTCCCTGGCCATGGTATTCGGCGCGATCGCGGCGGCCGGGACCGGCCGCCGCGTCCCCATCTCCTCCTGACTCAGCGGTACAGGACCTTCAGCTTCCGGCAGAGCTCTGGGCGGTCCATGACGTCCGTGCAATCCGAGAACGTGTCCACCGATCCCGCGAACTTGGGGAGGGCCCGCACCCGGGGGTCCCGGATCGTGGCCTGAAGCGCATCCGCAAAGACATCCGCGTGGATGACCAGGAAGGGCCGGGTGTGGAACAACGAGACCTTCGTTGGCAGGGGCCTCGTCAGTCCCAGAGCGTTGTGCATCCGCGCCGCGTGCTCGTACGCCCGGCTCATGTGCCGTTCGCGCTCCTTCCAGCCCCCGGCCGCCAGGGCCGCGAGGAGCACCGGGCCCATCCGCCTCGCGCACCGCAGTCGCGAGAAGGCGGTTCCGAACCATTTCGAGTAGGGCGCCCACCGGCGCTCCATGAGGAAGCACAGCCACATGACGTCCCGGACGAGCCGGGCCATGAGCACCCGTGACCCCAGTTCATCCCCGACCTGCTGCGTCCGGCCTGGGAACGGCTCCTCCTGCCCGATCCTCGCCCACTGTGCCGCGAGGACGTAGCGCCAGACCTGGTCCGGATACCAGCGGAGCCGGCGGCGCAGCGGCTCAAGCGTCCCGAGCCCGTCATGGAAGACCGCGCCGCCGGTCAGCTCACCGAGTTCGTGCTGGGGGACGACGAGCCAGTCCGCGGGAGCCAGGGGGCGGGTCAGGTCGACCGCGACCGGCCGGCGGAAGAACCGGCGCACGGTCGAGATATCGGCCCGGTGGCTCACCGGGCCGTGCGTGACACGATGCGGGAACTGCGTGCGCTCCGCACCCTCGGTTCTCCAGTTGGTCGGGTATCCGCAGACCTCGAGCGGCAGGCTCACGCCAAGCGCCCGATCGATCCGGCGGCGAAGCGCGGAATAGTCGCGCTCGGAAAGGAAGAGCTTGCACCGCGGTCCCCAGTTGTGGTCCCGCGACCGCGGGGTGTCGAACCCGAGCACCTCGGAGCCGTCGCCCAGGAGGCCCGCCGAATACTTGAGACGGGGAAACTCCCGCTGCAGGACGGGTCGGACGCCGAGCTCGTAGAACCGGCGGCTCAGCTCCCCGCCGGGAAGGAACCGCGGCGAATTCATCGTCAGGGCCGCACGTCAGGGAACCGCAAGCTCCGCCTCGACCGCCCGGCGTAGCTTGACCAGCTCGGGCTCGGGATCGAACGGCGCCGGATCGCCGGGCGTCGGGGATAGGTACTCCGCCGTCACGAACCCGCGGTAGCGGGCCGCCCGGAGCGCGGTCATGAGTGAGCCAACCTGGACGTTCCCGGTGCCCCAGGGCACCTGCCGCCTCCCGTCTTCCCCCTTCGTGTCGTACAAGTGCACGTGCCCGAGGACCGGGTACAGGGGCGCCCATGCCTCCTGGGGAATCCCGCCCGACAGCATCCGCCCGACATCGAGCGTGATCCGGAATCCCGCATCCGCGGCCGCCTCCGCGGCCTCCTGCGGCGACATGGTCAGCCGGCCCCGGGGTTCTACCGTAAGCATGAGGTCGAAATCCCGGGCCACGTGGGCGAAGTCCCGGAGCCGCCGCAGATCGACCGCGTCGTCCTTGCCCCCGGCGCGCATGACGTTCACGACGCCTGCGCCCGCGCGCCGCGCGAGCCGGCACACGGCTTCCACCTGGCCGCGTTCGGTGAGATCGAATGGCTTCGTCTCCAGGTCGAGCACGACGATCCGGACGTGGGACCGGTCCATGGCGCTCTCGATGATCTCCAGCGCGGCCACCGGCTCTTCCCGGACCTGCGCCGGGGTCATGTGGCCCGCCCCCGCCACCTGCGAGATCGAGAGGTCCGCGTACCGGAAGCCCAGCTCGTCCATGCGCACGAGAGCCTGGTCGAGCGGCAGGCTCTGGAACGGGTACGTGGAGCACGCGACCAGGATGGGGGCGGGCGCCGAATCCGCCATCCCCCCCGCCCCCCTAGCGCCGGACGCCCGCCAGCTTCGCCCCGGCGGCGAGCAGCCGGCGGGTGCGGGCCGGGTCGTCCGACTCGGCGTAGATGCGCAGCAGCGGCTCGGTGCCGGAGGCCCGGAATAGCAGCCACGAGTCGTCGCCGAAGATGAGCTTGAGCCCGTCCAGGGCGTTCACCCGCGCGACCTTCGCGCCGGCCACCGCGGACGGCGGCGACGCGATGAGGCGCTTCAGCGACGCCTGCGCGGTCTCGTGGTGCGTGTCGATCCGGTCGTACGCGGACGTGCCGAACTCCCGGGCGAGATCCGCCACGAGCTGGCGGCACGACTTCCCCGTCCGGGCCAGCATCTCGAGGGCCAGGAGGCCCGAGAGGACGCCGTCGCGCTCGGGGATATAGCCGCGCACGCCGACCCCGCCACTCTCCTCGCCGCCCATGAGGATGTCCTGCTCGCGCATGAGCTTGCAGATGTGCTTGAATCCCACCGGGGTCTCGTAGAGCGGCAGTCCGTGCTTGCGCACGATCCGGTCGAGCACGAAGCTCCCGGAGACGGTCTTGACCACGCCGCCACGCTGGTGCCGCTCGCGCACCATGAAGAGCAGGAGCAGGGCGAAGACGAGGTGCGGGGTCACGAACGCGCCGCCGTCGGCGACGAGGGCGATGCGGTCGCCGTCCCCGTCGGTCGCCATCCCCAGGATGGCACGCCGGCGCCGGACCTCGGCCTTGAGGGCCCCGAGGTTCTTCTCGACCGGCTCCGGGGAGGCCAGCCCGCAGAACATGGGGTCCACGACGTCGTGGATCGCGACGACCTTGAGCGGAAGCCCCTTGAGGATCTTCGCGACGATGCCCGCCTGCGCCCCGCCCATGGGGTCCGACACGACGGTCCCCCGCAGTTTCCGCAGCGCCCCGCGGTCGACGAGTCCGCGGAGCATGTGCGCGTATTCGTCCATGTACTCGACCCGGCGCAGGGCGCGCGTCTCGCCGAACCGCGGCGGGTGCTTCCCCAGCAGCGTCACAATCGGGTGGATCACGGTCTCGTCCGGCGACCCCCCGTACTCGGGCTTCACCTTGACGCCGCTGTACGAGGGCGGGTTGTGGCTCGCCGTGATCATGAGCCCGGCCGCATACCCCTTCTGCGGGATGCGCCACGACACCGCCGGCGTGGGGACCGGCCCAGCGGTCACGTCGACCCGGAAGCCGTTCCCGGCCAGCACCCGGCCCGCGTGGAGGGCGAACCGCTCGCCCCCGTATCTCCCGTCGTACCCGACGAGGAGGCGGCCCCGCTCGTGCCCCTTCCGCTTCATCCAGTCCGCGAACGCCTGCGCGACGACGTGAAGCCGGTCCACGGTGAAGGCCTCGGCGATGATCCCCCGCCAGCCGTCGGTGCCGAACGCGATGCCGTGGTGTCGTGTCATGCGCTTTGGCGTCCCTTGGCCCTTACCGGACCGCGGCCGGGGCCGGCGGCTTCGTCAGCCGCCCGAGCATGACCGGGATCTGGCCGCGCAGTTCCTCGAGCGAGGCCGCGCTCACGGAATCCGAGGCAGCCACGGTGCCGTCCGCGACGTTGATCATCGCGACGCCGAGCGCGAAGCCGCTGCCGGCCTTCTCCAGCCGGCTCACGACGTATGCCTGGAGTTTCAGGGCCCGGGCATACCGGGTTCCGCAGTCCGCGTCGCCGCACGGCTCGAAGGCGAGCTGTTCCATGTCCTTCTCCTTCATGACGTCGTACTGCCGCAGGCGGCCCATCCCCGCACGCAACTGTCCGGCCACCCAACCCGCCTCCTCCTGGCTGATCCCGGCGCCGAACATGGGGAAGCTCACGCCCGTCTTGACCAGGACCGAGGGGGCGAGCGGAGCATCGAGGACGGGCGCGACCTCGATCTCGCGCGCCTCGGGCTTCCCCGGCACCCCGCGCTCGCTCAGCGCCTTCTCGGTGAAGAGGCTCACGAAAGTGACCCGGAACCCGAGCGAGTTCCCGTAGCTGCCCGAGATGTACGAGAGCCCGGCCTTGAGCACGTTGCCCCCGCCGAACCGGGCCGTGCCGACGAGCGCCACCTCGATCTCGGTGTTGGCCTTGAGCGGCAGGCTGCCCATCACCCACGCCGCGTCCGTGAGGAACGCCGGCGTGTGGGTCGGGTACCCCGAGGTCGAGCTCGGGGTCTTCAGCGGATCGGTCCCGTTCTCGGTCCACGTCGCGGCCTGCCAACTCCGGACGTTCATCTCCACCCCCGGCACCACGCCGAAGAGGTTCATCGAGGTCTCGACCCCGAGCGTTCCGAACACCACTCCACCCGGCTTGAAGACCTCGTCCATGACCTTGTTGGAGTCGTCGAACGGCAGGTTGTTCGGCGCCACGAGGAAGCCCGGCGTGAACGAGAAAGACTCCTTCGACGCCATCGGCAGCGCGTACTCGGCGTCGAGGTAGACGCGCTGGCCGCCGAGCATCTTCAGGATGGCGACCGCGGGGACGACGCGGCTCACGCCCTCGCCGGGCGCCGGCTTGGCCACGTCGCCGTGGAGGATGCGCACGAACTGCCTGTACGCGGACCCGCCCGTGCCGAGCGTGAGCCGGACCGTGCTCGAGATCCAGGTCCCGGACGCGTTGTCGCCGTAGAGGAGCGCCATGGCCGAGAGGGTCGAGTCGCCGATCCCGGTCCCGGCCGCGGCGGTCGTGAGCGACGGGTGGAGGGTCGCCATCGCGAACTCGGCCTGCACGTTCGCCGGGTCGCTCGTAACGCGATACCGGTTGAGCTGGAACGACCGGACGCAGAGCAGGGGGACATAGGCGGAAACGTCGACCGAGGGGAGGAACCACGCCCGGCCCAGCCCGTAGCCGACCGCGATCCCGATCTCGGATGTCACGTTCGTCCACTCGCTCGTGACCGTGTGCTTGCCGGCCACGGGGTGCCCGGCGATCTCGACGGACTCCGAGGTCTTGTATGTCCCCCCGATTCCCGCCCCGCCGCCGTTGAGCATGTAGTAGATCTTCCCCGGCGGCGCGGGGACGTACCGGACCGGTGCGGACCCATAAGCCGCCGACCCCGCCGCCAGCAGGGCGATTGCGAAGATCACGCGCGGGAACATCGCGGCCATTGTACGGCAGGAAGCCCGCCGCCGTCACTGAGCCCCCCCGGAACCCAGCAAAATGCCGCCGATTCCGGCCTCAGCGGCGGACGAGCTTCGCGAGCACCTCCACGTGGGGCGTGTGCGGGAAGAAGTCGAAGGGCACGGCCTCCTCGAGCCGGTAGTCCCGCGTCAGGATTCCGAGGTCCTCGACGAGCTTCTTCGGGTTGCACGACACGTAGAGGATCACCGGCGGCGCCACCCGCAGGAGCTGGGCGGCCATCTTCGGGTGCATGCCCGCGCGCGGGGGGTCGAGGGTCACGGCCCACCGGTCGGCGAGGAACGAGTAGTTCGAGAACCGGCGCAGGAACGTGAGCGAGTCCTCGGCCACAAACTGGACCGTCGTGACGCCGTTGAGCGCCGCGTTCCGGCCGGCGTCCTCGACCGCGGCCCCCTCGACCTCGACCCCGATCGCGCGGCCGACCCGCTTCGAGAGCGGCAGGGTCAGCCCCCCGACGCCGCAGTAAAGGTCCACGAGCACGGGCCAGGGGCCGCCGAGCATCTCCCCCGCCCGCTCGCCCAGACGCTCGGCGAGCACGACGTTCGGCTGGAAGAAGGCGTACGGCGAGAGCTTGTACGTGAACCCGCTCTGGTGCTCCTCGAGCCACGGATGGCCGAGCACGGTCTTCCGGATCTCGCCGACCGCGAGGTCGGCCTGCCGGTCGGTCACGCACCAGAGGAGCGAGGTCACTCCCAGGGGCGCAAGGCGCCTTGCCAGCTCATCCAGCGTCGCCTCGAACGCGGCCGGACCGCCCGGCACCGTCGGCTCCGCCGGCGGCGCGGTCACGAGCATCACGAGCAGTTCCCCGCTGCGCTTCCCGTCCCGCATGACGACGTAGCGGAGCAGGCCCTGGTGGCGGCGCAGGTGGTACGGCGGCCACGTGTGCGCGGTCGTCCAGTCGCGGACCGCCGCCAGCACGGCCCCGACGGCCTCGTGCATGAGGAAGCACTCCTCGAGCCTGACCACCCCGAAGAACTTGCCCTTCCGGCGCAGGCCGATGGCGAGCTCGCCGCGCTCGAACCCGAACGCGAACTCCATCTTGTTGCGGTAAAACCAGGGGCTGGGCCCCGTCTCCATCGGCTTGAGGACTGCCGCGTAGTCCCCGAGGAGGGCGTTGAGCTCGCTCGTCTTGAGGGCCACCTGCTCCTCGTACGGCAGGTTCTGGCGCGCGCATCCGCCGCACCAGCCGAAGTGCCGGCACCGGGCCACGCCGTGCGGGGCGAAAGGGGGGGCGTACGCCTCCTCCGTCGGCACGGACGGCGGAGCCGGCTCGGGGGGGGAGGATTCCATGCGGGCCATGATATCATCCCAACGATGGAATCGATGCTCGGGCCCGCCAGCCTGCTCGCCCAGATCAGCACCCTGCGGTTCCCGCCCGCGGGCCTGAACGCCGGCCACTACCGCGAGGTGTTCAACCGCCTCTCGCAGGTCGGGACGTTCAACTACCTCATCACGTGCGACGGCGTCGAGCTCGCGAGCCCCGCGACCGAGAGCGGCGCGTCCGTCAAGGTGACGCTCGTCAAGGACGCGGTGACCGTGAGCTTCGACCCCACGACGAAGTCCGCCGAGTTCGCGGCCGAGGAGCTGATCGGAATCCTCAAGGAAGTCACGGGCGCGATCCCGCTCCCCGTGTTCGTCCACCAGGTCCACGTCCTGCGCAAGACGCTCCCGCTCCAGGGCCAGACGGACGCCCGGCAGTTCATCATGAACGAGGTCCTGCGGATGGAGCCCGAACGGCTCCAGGGCTGGGAACGCGGGTTCGGATCCGTCGGCGTCCGGTTCGTCTTCCCGCCCCAGAAGATGGAGGACCTCTCGACCCACGACCTCAAGGTCGAGTCGTTCTTCCAGGACGCGACCAAGATCTTCATCGAGGACACGGCCTCCTTCCTCGTGCCGGTACCGGTGGGCCAGTGGGACACGCTCAAGACCAACCTCGCCGAGGCCAACCGGTTCATGGACGAGTACTCGCGCGTCCTGCTGAAGGGGCGTCCCGCCCCCGAGACCTGAGCCTTGGTCCCCGAGGCGCCCCCGCCGGTCCCGGGGAAAGGCCGGGGGGCCGGGTCCAATCCGACCAATCGATTCGAAAGGATCGCCTACGAGCCGGACCCCGAGGTCGACCCCGCGGAGGCGTCCGCCCCGCGCACGCGGTTCTACCGCGACCGCTCCCGCAGCGTCCTCTCGTTCAACGACAGCCCCGACATCGGGTACGACGCGTCGCTGAACCCGTACCGCGGATGCGAGCACGGGTGCATCTACTGCTACGCCCGCCCCACGCACGAGTACCTGGGGTTCTCCTCCGGGCTGGATTTCGAGACCCGGATCATGGTCAAGGAGGACGCCCCCGCGCTCCTGCGCGCGGCGCTCGCGCACCCCAAGTGGGAGCCACAGACCATCGCGCTCTCGGGCGTCACCGACTGCTACCAGCCCGTCGAGCGCCGGTTGAGGCTCACGCGCCAGTGCCTCGAAGTCCTTGCCGAGTTCCGGAACCCCGTCGGAATCACGACCAAGAACGCGCTCGTGACCCGGGACCTCGACCTGCTGGGCGAACTCGCCCGGCACCGGTGCGTGTCGGTCACGATCTCGATCACGTCGCTCGATCTGGCGCTCCAGCAGGCGCTGGAGCCGCGGACCTCGCCGCCGTTCAAGCGGCTGGAAGCGGTCCGGATCCTTGCCGCCGCCGGCATCCCCGTCGGGATCAACGTCGCCCCCGTCATCCCCGCGCTGAACGAACACGAGATGGGGCCGATCCTCAAGGCCGCAGCCGAGGCAGGCGCCCAGTGGGCGGGCCACCAGGTCGTCCGGCTCCCCCACGCGGTCAAGGACCTGTTCGCCGAATGGCTGACCACGCACTTCCCCGACCGGGCAAAGAAGGTCCTGAACCGGATCCGGTCCGTGCACGGGGGGAAGCTCAACGACGCCCGGTTCGGCGTGCGCATGAGCGGCCAGGGCATATTCGCGGAGGAGATCCACGCCATGTTCGCGATCGCGTGCAAACGCGCCGGAATGGAATCCCGGCGTGTCGAGCTCTCTACCGCCGCCTTCCGCCGTCCTTCCCTTGCCGTGCCCGGCCAGCTATCGCTCTTCGAGTAGTGAATCCGACAAGAGAGAGCGGCACAACGAAAAGGGGCGATTATCGCGAAGCGAGGCGACGCCCGTTGGCGGCACTCTGTCCGTCCAGCACGGGAGGGAAGAGGAGATCGCATAGTCTGTTCCATGTGAGTCGAGTTGGATCAATCCGCAACATGCGACACGCTTGCAGAACGGGTCCAGGGCCTTCCGAATGGAGCAGAACGTAGGCCGAGGCTCGTTCACGCCAAGCCTTTGTGATCCGAGCAGTCGGGCGCCATCCACGGATGAAAGCGCGAAGACCTTGAGGATCATTGCCCATAGAATGCCAGAAAGGCAGACATTCATAGATGGGGTCTCCTGCTAACGCATTTCCAAAATCGAAGAAACCGGTCACATGCCAACCACCGTCCTGCCTCTTCACTGCGATGTGGGTGCCGTTCATGTCACCGTGGAGCAAGGCACGACCAGACCGGTGGGGCGTGGACGTCAGAGCCGGCAACCTGTCGCGCAATTCGGCCAGGAATTCGGTGGAGAAGCGATGCGATGCGGCGCAGGCGCGAAGTGCGCGCTGCGTCCAAGCGGCAGCATCGAGGCTCGGCAGTTCACGAGGTGCAGGTATGGCATGCAATTGTCGAAGCATCTGCCCGGCCTCGCGCATGACCGTCAACCAATCCCGATGCATCAGGCGGTTCGAAACCCACCGTACAGCTGTTCCGGGAACGGGGACCATGATCAGGTAATGCCATGTCGAGCGGTCGCATAACGTTCCACTCGCCATGATGCGTGGTACTGGAGGTTCTCCTCGAACTGCCACGGCCTGTAAAGCCGCGGATTCTCTCTTCCAGTGCTGCAATCCGACGGGAGGGTAGAACTTCACCATCACTCGGGGAGTCCTTCCCCCCACAAGAAAGACGGGGCTTGAACCGAGAAACACAGGCTGGATGCGGGCTGGCGGAAGACCGTGCCTTGCCAGCACCACTGCAACCGGGCGGCGCCAGATGCGCAACTTGTTGTTGATCCTGCCGCACGCCTTCCATGACCCGACTTGAGGCAGCAGCCTGGTGCGCATGTGCATTGCTATCGTCATGACGTGCATCGTATCAACCAGCATTGCCGACGGAAGTACCTTACGGAGGAAGCGGTCTCTCAGCGGACGAGGGCAAGGCGGTAGTTCAGATGGCTGTTGCGGTCAAAGTCGTGGCCTGCGGCATGCCCAAGCTGGCAGGCCGGGTAACTACATACCTGCGCAAGTCACCTTGCCAGTGACTTACGTAGTCTGTAGAATATCCTCTATGACCACGATCCGGAAGCCCGAAAGACCCTATGGGTCCACCCTCGGAGCGCGTCTCATGGCGTCTCTCGGACAGTCGGGGCTTAGAGTCTTCGCCATCGACGACGCGAAGCGCCTGGCCGCGAAGCTCGGAATCGGCGATCACCACCTCCGCCAGCTCCTGCATCAGCTCTCCGGGGGAAGCTGGGTCCGGAGGCTCCGGCGGGGGCTCTACGTCCTCACCGACCCCGCCGGCAGGGAGCAGTCGCCGCATCCCTTCGTCATTGCCACCAGACTCGTGCAACCGTCGGTGATCAGCCACTGGTCCGCACTCTCCCACCACGAACTGACGGAACAGGTTCCCCGGGATGTCATGGCGTGGACAACGCGGAAGATCGTCACGCCGAGCATGCGAACGAGCCAGCCCCAGCCAGCGGGCCGGAGGCACGCCTGGGTCATCGACGGCACCAGGTACCAATACCACTTCACCCAACCCGAACGGTTGTTCGGAACCGAGGAAGTCTGGATCGGCGAACACGACCGCGTCCCGATCACGGACAAGTCCCGGACGGTACTCGACATGTTCATCTCGCCCCGCATCTTCGGCGGCCTGAGCGAGACGCTCACCGTCCTGGAGGACCACCGCGACGGCATCGACCTCAAGAGACTGGTCGCATATGCCGTGCGCTATGGCCAGGGCGCCGTGGCCAAGCGGATCGGCTGGGCGCTTGAACACGTCGGTGTCCCCCGGAGCGTCCTCAAGCCACTGGCGGACCTGCCAATCGGGGGCTACCGGTTGCTCGACCCCACCCGACCGCCATCGGGTCCCTGGAACGCTCGGTGGATGCTCCGGGAGAATCTTCCGCGGAGGTCGCGGGCCTGACGGGAGATTAGGGCTTCGCGGCGAAGTCGAGGAGCGGCTGGAGGCCGGGCGCCCAGCGCCTTCAACCCGGTCCGCGCCGGCGTCCACGAGCGCCACCTTCCCGCGGCCTAGGTCGACGGCCTCCCTTCGTTCAGCCGATATGCAGGGCCAGCAGTTCGCAGGGCCCGAGGTCGAGCCGGATCGCGGGCTTGTCCGCCAGATCCTTCTCCTCGGCCTTTGCCTTGCCGTCGGCCTTGGCTTTCGCCTCGGCCGCCGCGATCTCCTTCGGCGTGAGCTTGACCTTGGTCTTGAGCGAGTCCAGGATCTGGCCCGAGGCCGCATTCGTCACCTGGCCGTCCCACGGCAGGACGATGAGCGCGTCCTTCTTCGCCGCTACCCCGGTGTTCACGACCGCGAGGTAGGCCCCCGACTTCTCCGTCCAGATGACCCGCACGACGACCTCGGGATCGGACGACCATTCGGGCTTCCGGTCCGACCTCAGCGCCGGTAGAGCGAGGAAGGCCGCGTTGAACCGCCGCGCGTACTCGGGGAAGCCGTTCGTGTGCGTGTTCGACGCCAGGATGCCGAGCCAGAAGGGATCGCCCCAGGCGACCGCGAGGACTTCCGGCATCATGCAGAACGGCCCCGCGCGGTCGACATCCGCGACGAGGCCGCCCAGCGAGCTCCCGTCCACCCCCTCGTTGGCGCAGTACCCGCGCACCACCGCGAGGCCGTCAGGCCCGCGGAACGCGTCGAACGACGTGGCCGAGAGCCCCATGTACATCCGGCCGACCGGGTACGTGAAAGCCACGCCCTTCGTGTCCCAGTAACGGCCGGGGTCGGCGGGCGGCGTCGCGTTGTGCCACTCGAATCCGCCGCGGTCGCGCGGGAAGGCCTGGGTCGCCTTGAGGTGCCGCTCCTCGCCGACGACCCGGCGGAGGCTGAGCGCCTCGCCCCATGCGCCCGAGGGTCCCTGGAGATTCCCGCGGAAATCGGCGGGTACGTCGGTCACGACGAGCGGGGTCCGGTCGGAGAGGGGGGGCCCGAGGGGATCGGTCCACGGCGTCACGAGCACCTCGGCCTTCGGGAACCCCGACCGCAGGGCGTCCCGCAGCCCCGCGAGGAATTCCTGGCGCTTTCCGAGCCACCACCCCTCGTAGCGGCCGCGCAGGTCGGCGTCCTTGGCAAACTGGTCGCGCGGCGGCGGCCAGTTGCCGTTCGCGTCGGCCGCGAACCGGGCGATGACGGCGTCGGCGTAGCTGACCGGCCAGGAGGCCGTCCGCGTCCGGAACCAGACCGCGGGGATGCGGAACCGGTCGCGGTACTTGAGCACCGTGCGGTCCAGGAGGCGCCTGGCGTCGTCGAGGCTCGAGGGGTCCGTCACGTCGAGGTGCCCGGGCTCGCCCCCGGGGACGTTCGTGTAGGGCTGGCGGTCTCCGCGCGCGAGCGGCCGGCACCGCACCTGCCGGTTGAGCGACAGGCTCCCCGCGTACTCGAAGTACGGGACCACCTCAAGCCCCTGCGCGTCGAACGTCTGGAGCATCTTCTCCCAGCGGAGGGCGTCCCGCGGCGGCGCGAACCAGTCCTCGTCCCCGGCGTCCCAGCCCTGGTTGCGGCCGGCGGTTAGGAGATCCGGCGCGATCGCGTTCATCCCCAGGAACCGGGCCTGCCGCGCCCGGAACTCGAAAAACGCCTCCATGTTGTCGACGCCCGCCTCCCCCTCGCCGTCGCCCTCCGTGATCGCGGCCGACCAGGCTTCGCGGGCGAAGACCCGCCGGTGCGGAAGATTCTCCGGCAGGTGCGGCTCGAGAACGAAGACGCCGGGGTCCGGCACCTCGAATAGCCGGATCCGGGCCGCCGCCGCCCCGGCCGAGACGGGATCGTCCTGGTTCGAGGGCGCGAGGATCGCGACCCAGAACCCGTCCGGGGGGGCCAGCGGGCGGCGCATGGGCGAGCGCGTGAGCACGAGGTCCGCCGTCCGGTCGTGGAGGAAGAAGAAGAGCTCTTGGGTCACGTACTTCCGCGCGTGCGGAATGCGGTTGATGGATTCGGCGTGGCTGTCGGAGACGCCCCAGAGCCGGTCCCCGAGCGCGCCCCCCGTTGCCACCCCCCGGATCATGTCGCACCCGCGGTTCACGACGATGGCCGACCTAGGCCGGTCGTCGGGCAGGTCGATCGCGAGGACGTACGCCCCGCGGGCCACGAGTCCCTTCCCGGCCCCGATTCGCCACGCCATCCACCGGGGTTTGCCGCCCGGCGAGACGACCCGGCAGTCGCGGCCCAGGATCGTGGCGACCCCGGAGACCTCCTCGCCGGACTCGCGGAACGGATGGCGGTCCCGGCTGCTCCCGCACAGGACCTCGTCCACGAGCGGGAGCTGGCCGAAGGGCGCCCCCGCGTCCGCCATCGGCCGGCTCGCAGCAGCGAGCGTAGAGGATTCCATTGCAGCCGGGATGTCCGGCCGCAGAAAGCACGCGATCAGCAGGACTGGTGCGGTCACGGCTGAAGCCTGGAAGCCATATCAGTCTTCAATATACATCCCGGCCCGATGCCCTATTTCGACGCCTTGCCGGCCGCGGTCGCGAGGAGGCCGAGCCCGTAGGCGAAGTCCTTCTCGCGGATGATCAGGGGCGGCGTCAGCCGGAGCACCTTCTCGTCGTGCAGGGACTGCCCCACGAGGATGCACTTGCCCCGGCAGGCGGCCACCAGCTTCCGCGCCTGCTCGACGGAGACGCACTCGATCCCGAGCAGGAGGCCCCTGCCCCGGACTGCGGCCACCGTGCCCTTCTTCGCCAGCCCCGCCAGCCGGTCCAGCGCCAGCTCGCCGAGCCGGGCCGCCCGCGCGGGCAGGTCGAGGCCCATGGTCAGCTCGAGCGCCATCTTCCCCGCGGCACAACTCACCGGGTGGCCGCCGAAGGTCGTCAGGTGCGTGAGGGGCGGATCCACGGCCAGCGTGCGCATGAGCCGGGACGTCGCCAGGAAGGCGCCGAGGGGAAGCCCCCCGCCGAGCGCCTTGGCCAGGACGAGTACGTCGGGCTTGACCCCCCAATGGTCGCCCGCCCAGAGCGTGCCGGTCCGGCCCATGCCGGTCTGGACCTCGTCCAGGATCAGGAGCGCGCCGGTGTCGTCACAGCGCTTGCGAAGCGCGGGCAGGAACCCGTCGCCGGGGACGCGCACGCCCCCCTCGGCCTGGATCGGCTCGACGATGACCCCCGCGACCTCCTTCGTGATCTTCGAGAGCGCGGTGAGGTCGCCGAACGGCAGGAACGCGACATCGGGGAGCAGGGGCTCGAACGGCGCGCGCAGGGCGGGCACCCCGAGCACCGAGAGCGCGCCCATCGTGTCGCCGTGGTAGCTGCCCTCGAAGGCGACCAGCTTCTTCCGCCCGGTCGCCTTCCGCGCGACCTTGAGCGCGCCCTCGACCGCCTCGGCGCCGGAGTTCGTGAAGTACACGCGCGCCTCGGCCATCGGCGCGAGCCCGCACAGGAGTTTCGCGTACTCCACCTGCGCCTCCTGCACGTACTCGCCCCAGACCATGACGTGCAGGTGCCGGTTGAGCTGGACCCGGATCGCGTCGATGACCTGCGGGTGCCGGTGGCCGGTGTTCGCCACCCCGATCCCGCCGAGCAGGTCGAGGTAGCGCTTGCCATCTGCCCCCTTGATCCACGCCCCCTCGGCCGAAAGGACCTCGAGCCCGTCGGGCTCGTTCGAGGTCTGGGCCAGGTACTTCATGAAGTCGTCGCGCCGGCCCGTCATCGCGACTCCAGCCGCGTCCAGTTCAGGAGCCGGCGGAACGGGGACGCGCCTCCGTGCGGCCAGGCGAGGGGCGGGGTCTGGAGCTTGCCGAAGTCCGTGAGGCGCGTGAGCCCGGCCCCCGCCTTGACCTCGGCCAACTCCCGGCGCCGGGCATCGGGACCCGCAAACGCGATGGCATGGATCACGGCCAGATCGGTCCTGGTAGTCTTCATCGTCAGGTCCGCGTAGTCCCGAAAGGGCGCAATCCAGACCGTGCGGTAGAGCGGGACAGCGGGCATCGGTAGTTCCTCATCGTACAGGACCGTCCAGTCCAGTCCCCGGGGCGACGCCGCGCAACGCGACGGCTTGCCCGCCTGCATCCGGGCCCGGATGCGCGCGCGCCAGCTCTGGGTGAGCGCGGCCGTGTCGCGATCGGGCCGGCCGGCCGGAAGGGCGGTCGCCGCGACCGGCATCGCCCCGGCGATCGAGGTCACGACCTCGCCGGGTTCCATGAGCCCTCCGCGCTCGACGAAGACCGCCGAGAGCGAGAGGCAGCCGCGGCCGTCGTAGAGGAGGGCGTCCCGGGCCGCGGCCGCGGCGACCGCCTCGAACCGGCCCGGGTTCTGGGCCTCGCGTGCCACGACCCCCACGGCGATCCGCGGACCGTGCGCGACGAAGGGGACGCCCGCCGGGAGTCGGCGGGCCAGCGAGACGATGGCGGGGTCGTCGCCGTACGCGATCAGGGCTCCGGCGCCCCGTAGGACCTCGGCTTCGACCCGTTCGTCCCCACCCGTCCACGGGAGCACGGCGAGCGCGGCGCCCAGCTCCGGCGACTTCGCCGCCACCGTCGCGGCGAACAGCGCGGCAGTCAGCGGGTCCTCGCGCGCCGGCTTGAGCAGGCACGGCGTCCGCATCACGAGACAGGCCAGGAGCGTCGGGAGCCAGACCAGCGGCACATTGCCGGGCAGGACGTGGACCGCGAGCCGGGGACCCAGCGCGCGGACCATGGCGCCGTCCGGGCCGGCCACGAACCCGTCGAGCGCGGCCACGGGCGAGACCTCGGCCCGAACCCAGTCCTTGAGGTGGGGCGAGGCGCAGGCTTCGAGCAGGGGCACGAACGGCACGGTCACGCGCGGGACGCCGGCCGCCTCGACATAGGCCTCCTCCGCGAGCCGCCGTGGCTCCGAATCCGGAGCTATCCACGCGGCCACCGCGGCGTCGAGCGCCCGGATGATGGCGTCGGTCGACATGGCCGCGATCGCCCCTCGCCCACTTGCGGCACCGAAGACGGTCGATAGCGCGAGCGCCGGCGTGACCTCGGGCGTCTCGATCGTGAGGGCCCCGAGCGTCGCAAACCGGCCCGGCGGCGGCTCCACCCCGGGTGGGAGCCAGTACCCGCGCACGGGCATCATGGCGCCGCCACCACGGCCTGCAACTCCTCGAAGGTGAGGCCGCACCCCCGCGCTTCGGATGCGCGCGGTCGCCCCTCGAGAATGAACCCGTCCTGGCCAAGCCGCCCGAAGTCCTCGGTCAGCACCGCGGCCACGCTGCCGACGTTGGCGAGGTCCACGAAGCGCAGGAGCCCGGACGCCCCCGCGGGGACCGGTTCCAGCGTGACGGGGTCCACGACCGAGACCGCGAGCCACGGCGGCGGGAGCTTGATCCGGGGGACGTCCAGCGTGCCCTGCGGAGTTCCGGCGAGCACGCGGTCGTAGGCTTGCGAACACAGCTCGGTCATCCCGTACTCGTTCACGCACCGCTCCGGCGGGATCCCGAGCGTCCCCGCGACGCGACGGTAGAGCGCGGCCTGGAACGCCTCGGCCGGCAGCGGCGCGGCCAACCGCGCGCCCTTCTGGCCGCCCGTGTCCATGAGCCGGCTCCCGCCGGGGAGCGCGACCCGGAGCCCCGTCGCGTCGCAGTAGTCGAGGAACGCGCCCAGCGCCGCGCTTGTGGCCGCGATCAGCACCGGCACGCTCCCGCGCTGGGCGTCGAGGAGCGCCTCGGCCAGCCGGTCCCGCTCGAGGCCGCTCGCCCCGACGAACCAGCCGCTCCCGGACTCCCCGTGCGCCTCGAGGACCCAGCCGAGCATCCGGGACAACGACGAGTGGGGACGCAGCTCGGGCGGCGGTGCGAGGACTAGCGTCCTCAGCTTCCAGCCTTCGGGGAGCAGGCACCGGGCGAAGTGCGCGAGGGCGCCGGCGCGGTACGGCTCGAGATCGGGGAGGAAGTGCCGCCCGCGCCCCGTCCCCGTCGTCCCCGAGGTCCGGAACTCGGCGGCCGGCGTGCCGCAGACGAACTCGAGCTCCTTGAATGCGGCCACGGGCACCGCCGGGATCGCGGCCACGGTGGTGACGGTGACGGGGGCCACCCCCGCGCCGTCACACCACGCGCGGTAGGCGGGATTGGCGCCGTGCTGGTGGGCGAAGACGTCGAGGGCGAGGGACTCGAAGGGCTCGGACGACCCGGCGGAGCCCTGAAACCGGAGGACCCGATCCCGGATCGCGTCAGCCACGGCGGGGACCGGTCAGTCCGTGGCGGTGAAGAAGTCGGGGACGGCGACGAGGAGCATGGCCAGGAGCGCGATCACGAGGCCCAGGAGCATGAGCATCGGCCAGATCGCCTTCGTGCGCTCGGATTCGACCTGGGTCGCCTTCCACGAGGCCCAGAACAGGAGGGCCGAGCCCCCGACCAGTCCCAGGTGCCACCACGGTCCGCCATGCAGCATATCGGGTTCATGGTAGCACACCTTCGCTCGAGGGCATGAGAAGATACCTCCCGATGAGGCTCCCGGGCACCACCCGATTCCTCCCCGCCGCCCTCGCGGCCATGCTGATGCCCGGCGTTTCCCTTTCCGCCGACGACTCCGACCTTTCGCCGGGCGCCGAAGCCCCGGTGACGGGTTCCACGCCGCTCATGCGGCAACTCTCCGCGGTCCCCGAGCCCGGCCTCAAGGCGTTCCGGTTCCGGGCGGCGGTCCGGACGGACACGCTCACGCGGGCAGCCACGCTTACCCTCAACGTCGGCGCCCGCGGCGCCGTCGTCCGGCTGGAACCCGGCACCGACCCCTCGGGGACCGTCATCGAGCGCGTCGTGTACCCCGCCCGCGTCAAGCTCTGGACCCCGGCGAAGCCCGTCCAGTTCCAGCTCGAGGCGACGATCGAATCGGGCGGCCGCAGGGTCGACCGGCGCGTGATCCGGTTTCCGATGCGAACCGTCGAGGTGCGCGACGGCACCGTCTGGCTCAACGGCGCGCGGCTCCCCATCCGCGGCGCCGGCGGCCTCTCGGGCGCGCCCCTGGAGGCGGACCTCCGGCGGCTGCACGCGCAGGGCTTCAACCTGGTCCGGCTCGGGGACGCGATCGTCGATCCCGCGGCCCGCGAGGCCTGCGCGGCGCACGGCCTGCTCGTGCTCGAGGATCTCCCCGCCCCGCCGGCGATCGAGCGCGCAGTCGCGACGGAACCTCCCGCGCCGGACGCCGCCGCCCTCGAGGCCCACGGCCTCCTGGCGCCCTTCGGCAGCGCCACGGCCTTCACCGAGGCGTGCCGGGTCCGCCAGGCGGAACGCATCCGGCGGAAGCTCGAGGACCTCCGGTTCGACGCCGAGTCGCCGGGCTCTCTCATAGAGGGCTGGTGGACGCTCGACGACACGCTGACGCGCGTCTTCGCGCGCTGGCTCCTGGCCGCGCGCCTGTCGCGCCGGCTGATCGAACCCGGCGCCGCCCCCCTGGTCACGCTCCTGCTCGCCGGGCCGGCTCCCCTCCCCCGCGATGCCGCGGTCGAGTGGCGCCTGCTGGAACCGGTCGAGTGCGCGCGCCCGTCCCGGACGGGATCGGGCGCCGCCGGCCCGCCGCCGCCGAAGCCGCCGCCGTGGCGGCCCGCTCCAGCCGCCGTCGCGGGCGCGGCCGGCGTCTTCGGCGCAGCCGGTGCGTTCGGGGCGACGGCCGCGTCGGGCGCCACCGCCTCGGCCGCGTTCGCCCTGCCCGCCGTCACGCGTCCGGGCGCCTGGTTCCTCGAGGCCCGCGTGCGCCGGCAGGGCCGGACCCTCGCCCAGACCCGCGAGGGCTTCGGCGTGGTCTCCGATCCTTCCTTCTCCCAGATCTCGTTCGCCCTGCTCGGCACGTCGCCCGAGCTCGAGCGCGCGTTCGCCGCCTGGCTCATCCCCGCCGATCTCGCGGATGCGACCGTCGTCGTGCACCCCGCCCGCGTCGGCGCCGAGGCGCTCGCGGCCATGGGCCGTAGCCTCGCCGCAGGCCGGAAGGCCATCTTCCTCGCGCTCGACGCCGACGACACCGCCGCGCTCAACGCCTGGGGGGGCCTCGGCTTCACGCTCACACTCACCGGCGAGGGGGAGGCCGCGCGCGGCGCCGCGGTAGCGGCGGGGGCCGGCCTGGCCGGCCCGCGTGCACATTGGTTCCGCCCCGGCCCGTTCGCGAACCGCTCCCCCGCTCCGTGGGGAGCCCCGGCAGACGGCGCCGATCCCGGCCGGACGCCCCGGTGGCTGGCGGACGAGGGGGACGAGCCGCTCCTGCCGGCGCTCTCGCTGGCCCCCCCGCCGGGCGCCACCGTCTGGGCCGGCTCCGTTGGGCCCGGGGTTTCGCCGTCCGGCGAAACTCCGGGCACCGCTTGGGGTGCAGACATCCTCGTCGTCCGCGCGGGAGCCGGCCGCGTGGTCTTCTGCCAACTGCGCCTCCTGGAGCATTTCGAGCAGCAGTTGGCGAAGCTGACGTTCCTGCGCCTGCTGGCCCTGTAAGGACCGGGCGGGACCTGTCCAACCCGGCGGGGGTATGATGTTTGCCACCTGACATGCTGCACACGCTTGTCTGCCTGAAGCAGGTTCCCGACACGACGCAGGTCAGAATCTCGCCGGAGACGGGGACCCTCATCCGCGAGGGCGTCCCCTCGATCGTGAACCCGTACGACACGCACGCGGTCGAGGAGGCGCTGCGCCTCAAGGAGCGCTACGGGGGCATGGTGACGGCCATCAGCATGGGACCCCTACAGGCCCGCGAAGCCCTGCAGAAGGCGGTGTCGCTCGGCGTGGACGAGACCTTCCTCCTCAGCGACCGGTTCTTCGCGGGCGCGGACACGTGGGCGACGAGTTACGCACTCGCCGAGGCGATCCTGTACTTCGGCCGGGAGCGCCCCGTGGACCTCGTGATCTGCGGCAAGCAGTCCATCGACGGCGACACCGCCCAGGTCGGCCCCGGCATCGCCGCCCGGCTCGGCTGGACCCAGCTCACGTGCGTGGACTCCGTGCTCGAGATCGACGTCAAGGCTCGCACGATCCGGGTCCGCCGGAGGCTCGAGGGCGCGCACGAAACCCTGGTCGGACCCCTGCCCGCCGTGCTCACGGTCGTCAAGGAGATCAACGAGCCCCGGCGGGCGAAACTGCCCGACCTCATCCGGGCCCTGCGGACGGTCCCGCCCGTCGTGACGGCCGCGGACCTCAAGCTCGACCCCAACCTCACCGGCCTCAAGGGCTCGCCCACGAAGGTGCGCCGGGTCTTCCCGCCGCCGGCGAGGACGGGCGGCGAGCTGATCCGCCCCGCGGGCCCGGGCGAGGCGGTCCGGATCCTGATCGACCGGCTGACCCACGCGGGACTCCTCGACGCCCTGCGCCGCGGCGGGACGGCCGCCGCCCGGGGCCGGCACCTGCCGCAGGCAGGCGCCTCGTCCGCGATTCCCCTCACCGAGGGCCGCCCGGACGAGGGTGCCCGCGGCGTCTGGGTCTTCGTCGAGCAGGCGGGCGAGTCCGCCGCCCCGGTTTCCTGGGAGCTGCTGGGCATCGCCAAGGAGCTCGCGGCGGATCTCTACACCGAGCCCGCCGCCATCGTGCTCGGCCACAAGGTCGATCCGCTGGTGCGCGAAGCCGTCGCTTACGGGGCCGCCACCGTGTACGCCATCGACGATCCCATCCTCGCCCACTACCGCACCCAGCCGTTCACGCACGCGCTGACGAGCCTCGTGAAGCGGTACAACCCCGAGATCCTGCTGCTGGGGGCGACGACGACCGGCCGGGACCTCGCGAGCGCCGTCGCGACGCGGGTGCGCACGGGGCTGACCGCGGACTGCACGAAGCTCGCGATCGACAAGGAACGCCAGCTCCTCGAGCAGACCCGGCCCGCGTTCGGCGGGAACATCATGGCCACGATCATGACCGAGAACCACCGCCCCCAGATGAGCACCGTGCGGCCGCGCGTCATGCCCATGCCGGCCCGCGACGCCGGAATGAGCGGGCGCGTGATCCGCGAGAAGCTCGGCCTCGACGAGAAGGACGTGGGCGTCAAGCTGCTCGAGTTCACCCGCGAGGACCTTGCCGAAACCGTCAACCTCGACGACGCCGAAGTCATCGTCTCCGGCGGGCGCGGCATGGGATCGAAGGAGAACTTCCGGCTGCTCGAGGACCTCGCCGGGGCCCTCGGCGGCGTAGTCGCCGCCTCCCGGGCCGCCGTGGACGCGAAGTGGATCAGCTACGCCCACCAGGTCGGGCAGACTGGGCGGACCGTTCGCCCCCGCCTCTACATCGCCTGCGGCATCTCGGGCGCGGTCCAGCACCTCGTCGGGATGCAGACGAGCGACGCCATCATCGCGATCAACAGCGACCCCACCGCGCCGATCTTCTCCGTCGCCACCTGGGGCGTGGTCGGCAACGCCGTCGAGATCGTGCCCGCCCTCACGGCGGCGCTGGCGGCCGCGGGCTTCGCCCGCGCCGGAGACCCGGCATGAGCGAGCGCTTCGACTGCATCGTCGCCGGCGGCGGGCTCGCCGGGCTGACGGCCGCCTACACGATGGCGAAGGCGGGCCTCAAGGTCGCGGTCATCGAGCGCGGCACCTCGCCGGGCGCGAAGAACGTCATGGGCGGGGTCCTCTACCGCCAGCCCACGGAGCTGATCTTCCCCGAGTTCTGGAAATCGGCCCCGGTGGAGCGTCCCGTCGCCCAGCAGAGCCTCTGGGTCCTCGGCAAGAAGGGCGCGCTCGAGCTCGGGGTCAAGAATCCCGCCCGGACGGCGCCCCCCTACAACGCCTTCACCGTGCTGCGCGCCAAGTTCGACAAGTGGCTGGGCCGGCAGGTCGTCGACGCGGGCGCGCTCATCATCCCCGAGACCGTGGCGACGGACGTGATCCTCGAGAACGGGGCCATCGTCGGCGTCCGCACCGACCGCGAGGACGGCGACCTCTACGCCAGCGCCGTGATCGCCGCCGACGGCGTCTACAGCCAGATCGCCTGGAAGGCGGGCCTGCGGCGGGAGTGGCGGCCGGACCAGGTGTCGCTCGCCGTCAAGGAGGTCATCGCCCTCCCGGCGGAGCGGATCGAGGACCGATTCCACCTCTCCGACGGCGCCGGCGCCACGATCGAGCTCGTCGGCGACGCCACGATGGGCATGATGGGCATCGCCTTCATTTACACGAACAAGGACTCCCTCTCCGTGGGCGTCGGCGTCATGCTCGCGGACCTCGTCAAGCACCGGCGCAACCCGAACGACGTCCTCGAGAACCTCAAGGCCCACAAGGTCATCCAGCCGCTTCTCGCGGGCGGAGTGGTCCGCGAGTACGTGGCCCACATGATTCCCGAGGGCGGCTACGAGAGCATCCCCAAGCTCTTCGCGAACGGCCTGCTCGTGGCCGGGGACGCCGCCCAGCTCGTGAACAGCTTCCACCGCGAGGGCTCGAACCTCGCCATGCACTCCGGGAGGTTGGCGGCCGAGACGATCATCGAGGCGGCGAAGCGGGGCGACTTCTCGGCCACCGCGCTGTCCCGCTACCGGGACCGGTTGGACGACAGCTTCGTCATGAAGGACATGAAACAATACGCGGGCATAGGCAGCTACCTCGAGCACCGCCCGCACTACTTCGGCGTCTACCCGGACCTGGTCAACGACGTGCTGTTCGAGTTCTTCGCGATCGACAGCATACCGAAGCGGGAAAAGCTGCGGATCATGTTCCGCAAGGCGCTCGAGTCGCGGTCGCTTTTCGGTATGCTCAGGGACGGCGTGGGGCTGATCATGCGGCTCCTGCTGAAATCCGTATGAAACTCGAAGACAAGCTCTACACCGTCGGGTCGAAGCCCGACGAGGCGGGGTCGCATCTCGCGATCAAGGACCCCGCCCCGTGCCTCGGGCCCTGCGAGGCGCTGGGCCGCCCGTGCACGACGTTCTGCCCCGCGCGCGTCTACGTCTGGGCCACGGACCGGATCACGGTCGCGTACAGCAACTGCCTCGAGTGCACGGCCTGCCGCACGGGGTGCCCGTTCGCGAACATCGACTGCCGCCTCCCGCGCGGCGGGTTCGGCGTCGCCCACAAGTACGGTTAGCAGGGAAAAGAGGTACGGCCTCCGCTGATACCCGCCAACCGGGCTAAAACCAGCCGGACTTCTTGTCCTTCGGCTTCTCCCCGGGCTTGGCCCCCGGTGCTGCCGCCGGCGTCGCCGCCGGCTTGCCCGTCGTCGTCGCCGTGGGAGCCACCGCCGGGGCAGCCGCCGGAGCCACCACCGCGAGCCCGAGCTGGTCGACCATCTTCATCGCGTCCCTAGAGCCCCACCGCTCCGTGATCCGGCCGTCGGCGATCCGGAAGAACTCGATGAATCCGGCGCGGAACGCGCGGCCCGAGGGCGGCAACCCCATGAACTGGCCCTGCTGGGTACCCGTGCAGACGCCCCGGACGGCGACGCGGCCTCCAGCGACCAGGACGTCCTCGATCGCGCAGGCGAGGTCGGGAAAAGCCGCGCGCAGGTCCGTGACCCCGGCCTTGAAACCGGCCGCGTCCCCGGTCTTGCCGGGTGCGGGATCGTGGTCGATGAAGGTGCCGGCCAGGAGCATGTCGGCGCGGCTGAGATCGCCCTTGCCGATCACGCCCTCCACGAGCGATCGCGCCACCGTCTCATCGGCCTTCGCCTTCGCCTGCGTGAGCCGGAGCTGGGCGGCGGCCGAGAACCGGACCGTGAGCGACCGGATCTTGCCGCCCAGAACGACGGCCTCGACGAAGCCGTCGAGGGGGGCGACACCCAGCCGGCGCGCGCCCTCGTTGCTGATGCTCGTGGGCCCCGTGACCCGGCCGCCCTCGCTGACCTGGCGGTTCCCGGAGTCCATGCGCCAAGCCCCCGACGCGAGCGACTGGAGCCACGCGTCGATCTGGGCGCGGCCGGACGCGGTCGCGCTCTCCGGCGCCGTCACGACGGCGTCGTCGGCGAAGAGCGCGGAAGCGTCCGCAACCTTCCCCGCGTTGACCGCCGCCTCGAGCGACTCGACCACCTGCTGTTCGGGCGCCTTGTCCTTCGCCTGCGCCCCCGCCGGGCACCCCGCCGCGAGCCAAGCCGCCACCGCCATCCCGCACGCTATCCTGCTCATGCCTTTTCCTCCCCCCGCCGGAAGCCTGTGGACGCGGCCCCTCGCCGGGCACCCCATTATATGATCGAAGGGCCATGAACGCTCGACGTCTCCTCCCCCTTGTCCTGGCCGCCGGTTTGCTGGCTGTACCGCCAGCCCGCGCAGTTCCGCGTTCCACCGGAACCATGACTCCTGCCCCTGCCGCCACCCGGGCCATCCTCGACCTCGCCGACGGCTGGCAGGCCGCCGAGACACGGATACGGTCCGACAAGGCTCCCGCATCTGGATGGACCGCCGGCGACGTGCCCCGGCTGTTCTGGTCCGAGGCCAAAGGCGGCTCGTCCTACGCCTGGTTCCGCCGCACGGTGACCGTGCCCGCGGCGTGGAAGGGCCGGCGCGTGATCCTCCGCCTCGCCGGCGCGAAGTTCGATGCGCACGTCTACCTCGACGGCAAGCTCCTCGGAACCCGGCTCGAGGGGTACACGCCGTGGGATCTGGATCTCACGAGCCGCGCCCGGCCCGGCACGACCCACCGGCTCGAGATCCGGTGCCAGGACTGGGGGGCGACCTTCGCCGACGGGTATGTCCTCCCGGCGAAGATCGACGGCGATATACGCTACGCGACGGGCGGCCGGACGCTGGCCCCGATCGGCGGCGTCTTCTACGCCTTCGGGCTTTGGGACGGCGTCCGGCTCGAGGCGCGCCCCACCGCGTCCCTCGACGACGTCGCGATTGCGCCGTCGGTCCGGCGCGCCGACCTCACCGTCACCGGCCGCGTCGCGGTCGTTTCGACCGGCCAGATCGCTTCGACCCGGGTTGAAGCCGAGGTCCTCGACGGCGCCACGGTCGTGCTCCGGCTGGCCGCGACCCCGACGGGGACGGACGGAGGGTGGCGGCTCGAGGCGCCGTTCCCCGGCGCGCCCCGCTGGTCGCCCGAGGACCCGCACCGGCTCGTCCTGCGCCTTACGCTCCGCGGCGCGGACCGGAAGCCGGCCGATGTCCTCGAGATTCCGTTCGGTTTCCGCGAACTCTGGGCCGACGGCCCCGACTTCGTCTTCAACGGCGTGAAGCGGCACCTCCTCGCCACGTCTACCTGGCCCGCGACGGCGCCCATGACGCGCGACCAGGTCCGGGACGTGCTCAAGCAGGTCAAGGCCGCGAACACGATCGCGATCCGGTTCCACACCCAGCCCTGGCGGGAGATGTGGCTCGAGGAGGCGGACGCCCTCGGGATCATGGTCGTCGACGAGGCCGCGCTCTGGTGCGACGGCGGGGGCGGCTACGCATACAAGGACCCGCGGTTCTGGGCGAACTACCGGGAGCACGTGGCGGGCATGATCCGCCGCGACCGCAACCACGCCTCGCTCGTCATGTGGAGCCTCGAGAACGAACTCCTGCACTGCGGCGGTGCGGCCACGGACCCCGGCCTCGAGGGCAAGCTCGCCGACCTCGGCCGGTTCGCGAAGGCCCTCGACCCATCGCACCTGATCACGTTCGAGGCCGATCTGGATCCCGGCGCCGCCGCCGACGTCATCGGCCTTCACTACCCGCACGAGCTCCCGGACTACGCTGACTGGCCGGACACCGCGAACTGGCTCGGCGACGAGACGGTCACGGGCACCGCCGGGGGCCTCATGGGCAGCCGCGGGGCGAAGTTCCGGTGGGACCGCACGAAGCCGCTCTACATCGGCGAATACCTGTGGGTGCCCGACGGCACGCCCGCGCCCGGCACGGTCTACTACGGCGACGAAGCCTACGCCGACACCGGGCTGTTCAGCCGGCGGGCGAAGGCCAGGGCCTGGGAGGACCAGGCCGTCGCCTACCGCGCGGCCGGGGTCTCGGGCCAGTGCCCGTGGACGATGTTCGAGAGCGACACCGAACGGTTCCCCCTGGACCTCAACCCGGACGCGAACATCCTCTGCCAGGCCCAGGCCGGCGCCTACGTGCCCGTGGCCGCATACCTGCGCGAGTGCGACACCCGGTTCTTCCGCGGCGAGGCCGTGACCCGCACCTTCGACGTCTTCAACGATTCGACCGCCGCGGCGCACCTCAACCTGGCCTGGGCGGTCGCGCCCGCGGGCCCGAACGGGTCGGTGACCCTCTTCCTGGAGCCCGGCGGCCGCGCCGTCGTGCCCGTCCTCGTCGTCGCCGACTCCGCGAGCTCGTCGACCCTCGCCGCCTTCGCCACGGTCCTGACGGCCGA
Organism: bacterium; assembly: GCA_919901855.1. Taxonomy (GTDB): domain Bacteria; phylum Oederibacteriota; class CAKKQC01; order CAKKQC01; family CAKKQC01; genus CAKKQC01. The sequence goes on from CAKKQC010000001.1 coordinate 79,752, forward strand.
GACCTTCCGCGTCCACCGGACCGAGCAGCGCTGGACCCTGGAGCCGAAGCGCCCGCTCGCCTCTCCGGCGGGTGTCCGGCTCCGGCTCTACGATCCCGCGGGGATCTGGGGCCCGAAGCTCCTGGCCGAGGGGCTGAAGACCCGTCCGCTGGCGTCGCTGGACGAGGCCGCGAAACTCGACCCGGCCCGGGACATCCTCGTAATCGCTCCCTCGTCGCTCTCCTCCGCAAGCCCATCCGGAGACTCCATCCCCGTTGTCGGGCGAGTGGTGCCGGGAGCCCAGGGACTCGCCGCCTTCTTCGCCCGCGGCGGCCGCGCGCTGTTCATGGAGCAGGACTCGTACGGCGGCCTGCTGCCCGGCATCGCGCTCGTGAACCACGCCTCGACCATGACCTTCCCCGCCGGCCCCGATCCTCTCCTCGAGGGGCTCGCGGCCGACGACCTCAAGTTCTGGCGGCCCGGCCACTACGTGACCCGGAAGGAGGTCCGCCGGCCCGCGGGTGGCGGCGCGCGGACCCCCGTCGTCTCGGGCGGCCGCGACATGCTGGACCAGGCCCCCGTCGTCGACCTGCCGGTCGGCCCCGGCCGCGCGATCCTGCTCCAGGCCCTGTGCGGGGCGAAGCTCGGGACCGAGCCGGCCGCGCGCCGGCTCTTCCAGAACGCCCTCGGGGTGTTGGCGACGCCCGCGAGGCCTTCCGCTCCGGCCGTCGTGTTCGGCGGCGACGCGTTCACGGCACGCCTCGAGGGCCTGGGCGTCCGCGTGTCCCGGGTCGAAGCGACCCGTCGCGTCGGGACGACGCGCGGGTTCTCGCCGGACGGCGAGATCCCGAGGGTTTCGGCAGACGCCAAAACCCCGACGGCGCCGGGAGCGGCGGGCCTCGCCGGGGCGACGGTCGCGCTGGTCCAGGGCGCCCCCGACGCGGCGGCGCGGGACGCGATTCTGGCCTGGCTCGCGGCCGGCCGCGGCCGGACCCTGTACTGGCACGAGCCCGACCCTGAAGCGTTCGCCGCGTGGCGCGAACCGCTCGGGCTCGCCGGGCTGACCGTGGCGCCCTCGCAGGGCCCCCTCGTCGTGCCCGGCCGCTGGTCCCCGGTCCTCGATGGCGTTTCGCGCGAGGATGTCGCGTTCCTCGGACGGCTCCGGGGCGCGGAGTGGGAGCGCGCGCGCGATCCCGACCCCGGGGTCATCGACGAGGCGTTCCTCCCCGAGCTGGCCGCGTCCGGCGGCGTCACGATCGACGCGGTGCGAATGACCGTTGCGGCGTCGCTGTCCGCCACCGAGCCCGACGGCGGCGTCTGGCTGTTCACGAACGGGACGCTCTCGACGACCGTGATCCAGCCCGCCGCCGGCTGGTACCCGCTCACGCTCGTGGCGGGCGGCATGCCCTGCCGCGGCGGCTGGCCCTTCCTCGTCGTCCGGGCCAACGGCGCCGAGGCCTGCCGGATCAGCCTCACGCGCTCCGGCCCGGCCCCCTACACGACTCTCGCGGTCCTGCCCGGCGGCGCGTCACGGCTCGAGGTCGCGTTCGTCAACGACGCCTCCGGGGAGGGCGAGGACCGCAACTGCCTCGTTCGGTCCGTCACGATCGGCCGCACGCCCTGGACGCCCTCCGGGTTCGACCTCCTCACGATGCCCCCGGCGCTCGTGACCCGGGACCTTCCGGGCGGCGGCCGGATCGTGCTTGATGCCGTCCGGTGGGACACGGCCGCGGGAGTCAACCGCACCCGGGCGAGCCGGTATGCCTCGGGGCTGCTCGCCAACCTCGGCGCGTCGTTCGTCTCGCCCCCGGCCGAGCCGGACTGGGTCCCCGGCGCCGGGTTCGCCAAGGTCGGCAATCCGTCCTGGTTCTCCGTGGACGCCGAGCGCGTCGCTCTCGGGTCGAACGGGGCCGCGGAAGCTGCCTTCGCCTGCGCGGCCGCCGGTCGCTACGCCGTAGTCGTCCGCGGCACCGGCACATCCGCCGAGGGCGAGTACGCGAGGGTGCGGGTGACCGTGGACGGGAGTCCCGCCGGCGAGGTCGCGGTCGCGTCGGAGACCCCGGCGGTCTTCGCGACGGGCGCGACCGTGACCATAACCCCCGGCCGCCACATGGTCCGGGTCGAGTTCACGAACGACCACTCCACCCCAACCGAGGACCGCAACCTCGGCATCCACGCGGTGGGATTCCGCCGACAGCCGGAGTAAGGCCCTCAGGGTGGACTATGCCGGACCTTGCCGCCGAAGCGGCGGTAGCGTCCGGCCGTCAGGCGCGCGGCACCGTCCTCAACTTCCGAAGGAGAATCGCGCCGGACCAGCTGGGATCCACGGAGGTGAACGACCACTCCAGCCGGCCGACCGCCTGACGCGTACGCGCCGGCACCCAGCTCTCGTCGAGCGGGACCGCCACGGCGTTCACCCCGGGACGGAGCGGACGGCGGAGCGAGCGGTACCGCCGGTCGATCTCGAGGGCCAGCGACACCGAGAGCCGGTCCCCGGCGTCCGGTGGCACCTCGATATCGACCTCGAGCCCACCCACTCCGGAGAGATCGAGCGACGGCTCCGGCTCGGTGAACAGGTGCGGCTGACGGCAGGTCGCGAAGTTCATCGAGAGCCGGACGCCCCCGCCGGGCTCCGCGCCGGCCTTCACCTCGTCGTTCCACGCGTACCACAGGAGGCCGCTGGTCCAGTCCTCGAGCACGCCGCGCGCCGTCACGACCGAGACGAGCCGGAGCCGGACCGGGCCGGTGCCCTTCGCCGCGAACGTCCACGAGAGCCCGTGCACGGCGGCGAGGCGTTCTGGAAGGATGCCGGAGAGATCGAGAACCGCCCGGTTCCGGCCGGGGACGAGCGGCACCGGCGGGCCCTCCTCCGAGAGCGCGGGCCCGAACTCGATGGATGGGGTCACCGCGAAAAGCTCCCCCGCCGGCGCCTCGAGCTCGAGGGCGATCTCGCCCGCGTCCCGCAGATCGACGGGAACGCCCGCCTTCGCGCCAAGCCACGGGCCCGGGTTGCGCGCGGGGTCGAACGAGAACGCCACGCCACCCTCCTCCGCGGGACGGAGGTCAGTGGAATAGTCCCAGGACAGCCACGTGAACGGGGACTTCCATTCCTCGAGCATGGCTCCGGCCTCCGGCGCGCGGGAGGGCCGGACGGCGCGGGGAAACGGCGCCCCGACGCGGCGCGGCTCGACGCGGACCTCCCCGGCGGTGACGTGAACGAGCAGGAAGTGGTAGAAGCCGCCGAGCTGGGGGGACGCGTAGAGGTTCGACCCGCTCCCGGCCGCGTGCCAGTAGTCCACGCCGTCTATGTCCTGGTGGCAGAAGACGTGCTCGTGGCCGTGGAACACCCCGCCCAACCGGTCCCGGAACCTCGCCAGCAGGGCGTGCAGCCGGTCCCGCGCCGCCGGGTGCTCGGAGAGAGAGTCCTCGATGTGGCCGACGACCGGAAACAGGGGCCGGTGGACGAATATGAATACCCGGTGGGAGCCGGCGGTCTCGAGCAGGCCCTCGAGCCAGCGGAGCTGGGCGTCGTCGACCTGCGCCGGCACGGTCTCGCCGTCGAGCGCGATCAGCCGGGCGGGGCCGCGGTCCAGGTGGAACCGGGTATCGCCCCAGAGCTCCCTCCACAGCGCGAGGGTGGCGGCGTCGAACCCGTCGTGGTTACCCAGGGTCTGGACGACGGGAACCCGGATCGCCGCGAGCGCTTCACGGTAGGCGGCCCACTTCCGGCGCATGACGCCGTCGTCGTTCGTCTCGGAGTAGACGGCGTCGCCCACGTGCACGGCGAAGAGGGGGCAAGCCGCGTCCACGGCGGCGAGGACCTCCCGGAACCGGGGGCCGGGGTCGTACTCGTAGATCTGGTTGTCGCCGAAGACGGCGAAGGTGAACGTCCCGCCGGACTCAGAGATCGTTGAGCCAGCCCAGGATTCCGCCGGTGCGGCCCGATTTGGTCGGGGCCTTCTTCGGTTTCGCGGCGGCCCCCCCGGGCGCGGCCTCGAAGAGCCCGAGCTGGCGCGCCAGCGACCCCGAGTCGAGCTGTTCCCAGCGCTCGGCGATCCTGCCGTTCTCGAGCCGGAGGATGTCGATCGCGCCGACGCGGACCTGGCGGAACGTGGCCGGGGCGCCCTGGTACGGGCCCTGGTGGGTGCCCGTCCACGTCGACCGCACGACCACGCGGTCGCCCGAGGCAAAGACCTCCTCGACCGCGACCCGGAAGTCCGGCATCGCCACCTTGAGTTCCGCGAGCCCGTCGGCGAATCCGCTCGCGCTGGGGCTTCGCCCCGGCAGCGGCGCATGGTCGACGAACGCCAGCGTCAGGTACGAATCGAGCGCGTCGAGCTTCCCCTGGTTGACGACATCCTCGTAGAAGGCCCGGACGAAGGTCTCCGCCTGGGCCGCGGCGGCCGTGGCCATCATGGCCGTCGACCCCGGGCTGAAGGCGGGCGTGTAGGACCTGACCTTGCCGCCGGCGACGACCGCCTCGGCCCGGGCGGTAACATCCTCCACGCCGAGCGCGCGCAGGCCGTCGAACGCCACCCGGGCGGTCCACTTGAGCGCGGTCGCGGTCCCGGGCTGGGGGGCAGCCGGAGTCCTCGGACCGGGCTCGACGCGGTATCCACGGGATACGAGGCCTTGCGCGTAGACGCGGATCTGTTCCTTGCCCGTGACCACGGTGCCGCCCGGCTCCCGGATCACGCCGTCCGGCGCGAACCAGGCGACGAAGGCGTCCACGTTGCCGGCGTTGAGCGCCGCTTCCATCTGGTCGAGGACGGATGCGGGCGCCACGGGCGCGGCCGAGGCCGCGGGGCCCGCGAGCAGGGCGAGCACGGCGAGAGAGGCGAGCATGTTAGCGGGAAAAGCTCCTGACCATCTTCGCGATCTCCCGGCGGAGCTCGGCGGGATCCTTCCCCTGCGCCGTGCCCGCATTGATCGCGAGCCCCGTCTCGACGTCCACGATCCGGAAGGTGACGACGTTGACGCCCATGAGCTGTCCATAGGTGCCCAGCCCGATGAGTTTCGCGTTCAGGAGCTTGCCGAGGTGGACAGCGTCGGAGTCCGACGTCACTCCCGCGAGCGCCAGCACCTGGCCCTTCAGGGCCTCGTCCATGCGCTCCCGGTCGATGATGCGCCACCGGCCCAGCGCCATCAGCTCGCTGCGGATCATGTCGGTCACGAGGCCCGCTTCGGCCTTGTTCACGCTCTGCCCCTGGACCGTCGAGACGGCGAGCACGGGCGCATCGGCCGGCGCGGCCACCGGGGCCGGAGCCGTCCCTTCCGGCGTCGCCTTGACGGACTCCTTCGACCCGCAGCCGGCCAGCGCCAGCGCGGCCACCCCGACGAGCATGAGCGCGTGTGTCTTCATATGGCCCCTAGTGTAGCAGGCCGAGCCGCAGCGGGCGGCCCGGCCGCGTTTATTTGCTATAACGGGGTCTGATGGCCGACTGACGATGAGTTCCATCACGCTCGATCTCCCTGCCGACGTCCTCGAGGCCGCCGCCCGGCTGGCCCAGCAGCGCAACGTGCCCCGGAGCGAGATCTTCGCCCTCGCCATCGGGGCGTGGACCCGGCTGGAGGCGCTCGAGGCCGAGCTTTCGGGACTGCGGGCCGAGGCCGGACGCCAAGCCGAACATGTCGGAGAGCTGGCCCGCAACCTCGAGGATGCCCGCACGGGGGCCGCCCGGCTCTCGGCGGAGCTGGAGGAGACCCATAGGTCCCGCGACGAGGGGGCAGCCGCGCGCCTCGCCCTCGAGGCCGAGGTCGGCCCCCTCCGGGCCTCCCTCGAGGCCTCCAGGGAAGAGACGGCCCGGCTGCGGCGCGAGACGGCGGCGGCGGTCAGCCGCGCCACGGAGCTCGAGGAACTCGACCGGAATAAGGTCCTGACCGTCATGCGCGACGCCGAGGTCGCGAAACTGCGCAACCACGGGCAGGAACTCATGGTCGGCGTCCAGAAGCTCGAGAAGGACCTCGAGTACCAGAAGATGGAAACCTCGCTCGCCCGGGCCAAGCTGGACACGACGGCGCGGCGGATGACCGCCGCCGACCGGCTTCGCCGCGGACTCGAGACGAAGGTGAAGAAGCTCGAGAAGGACTCGTTCGCGAGCGAGCGCGAAATCGGCGTGCTCCTTCGCGACCGGGCCCGGCTCCGCGAGGAGCTCCGGCGGCTCGCCCGCATCATCAACCGAGGCCTCGCGGAGTCCCCGTCACCGCGGGCCGCCAGGCCGCGGCGCAGCACCCCCCGAAAGGCGGACCCGGCATGAACCGAGCGCCGCGCCATCATCCCGTGCGCCGCCCGGACCCCGGTGGATTCCCGGCATCCTTCACCTGGGGCGCCGCCACGGCGGCCTATCAGATCGAGGGCGCGGCGGCCGAGGACGGCCGCGGGCCGTCGGTGTGGGACGCCTTCTCGCGCAAGCCCGGCGCCGTCTTCGACGGGCACACGGGCGAGGTCGCGTGCGACCACTACCACCGCTGGCGAGAGGACGTGGCGCTGATGCGCCAACTCGGGCTCCGCGGCTACCGGTGCTCGATCAGCTGGTCCCGCGTCCTCCCCGCGGGGACCGGCCGGATCAACGCCAAGGGCCTCGCGTTCTACGACCGGCTCGTGGACGGGCTCTGCGAGGCGGGCATCGACCCCTGGATCACGCTCTTCCACTGGGACCATCCCCTCGCCCTCTACGACCGCGGCGGCTGGCTCAGCCCCGACGCGCCGAAGTGGTACGCGGACTACGCGGGCGTCGTCGTTCGGAAACTCGGCGACCGGGTCCGGCACTGGATCACGCTCAACGAGCCCCAGTGCTTCATCGGCCTCGGCCATCAGGCCGGCATTCACGCGCCGGGCTTGAAGCTCAGCGTCCGCGACTGCCTGCTTGCCTGCTTCCACGTCCAGCTCGCGCACGGGCTGGGGGTCCGGGCCATCCGCGCGGCCGCGCGCGGCCGGGTGCTCATCGGCCCCGCCCCGATCTCGACCCACACGGCCCCCGCCACGGACGCGCCGCGTGACGTGGCCGCCGCGCGCCGCCGGTCGACGACCATCACGGGGCCGGACCTCTTCGCGCTGACGTGGTGGCACGACCCCATCGTCATGGGGACCTACCCCGAGGACGGGTTGAAGGTGTTCGGAAAAGACGTGCCGGCGCACTCGCGCCGCGACCTCGAGACGATGTCGCCGCCGCTCGACTTCTTCGGGCTGAACTTCTACCGCGCCGAGATCGTCAAGGCCGGGCGCTCGGACGAGATCGTGGGCGTGCCGCCCGAAGCCGGCCATCCGCAGACGTCGTTCTACTGGCGAATCCAGCCGGACGCTTTCTACTGGGGCCTCAAGTTCTACCACGAGCGGTACGGGCTGCCGATGGTCGTGACCGAGAACGGGCTGGCGAACCCGGATTGGGTCGCGCTCGACGGCCGCGCACATGACCCCCAACGGATCGACTACACGGCGCGGCACCTGCTGGCGCTTCGCCGGGCGATCCGCGACGGCGTGAAGGCCCTCGGGTACTTCCACTGGTCCCTGCTCGACAACTTCGAATGGGGAGAGGGATACCGCCAGCGGTTCGGGCTCGTCCACGTGGATTTCCCGAGCGGTCGCCGGACCCCCAAGGACTCCTTCTACTGGTACCGGGATGTGATCGCGAGCCGGGGCGGGAGCCTCGGCCCGGACGACCGGCCGGCCGGGGGCGCATGAACGGCACGGGGAGGCTCTTCGAGGCCATCCAGGCCGGCGACGTTGACCGGGTCAAGGCGCTCCTGCGCGAGGACCCCGGCCTTGCGCGGGCCACGGACGAGCAGGGCACCTCCGCGCTGATGATGGCCGCCTACGCGGGGGCCCCCGCCATCGCGCGGGCGCTCCAGGCCGCCGGCGCCCCGGTCAACATCTTCGAGGCCGCGGCGCTCGGGCGGGCCCCCCTCGTGCACGACCTGCTCGCCATCACGCCCGGGCTCCTGCACGCCGTTTCGCACGACGGCTGGACGCTCCTGCACCTCGCGTCCTTCTTCGGCCACGCGGACCTCGTCCGCGCCCTCCTGGCGGGGGGAGCGGACCTCCACGCGGTGTCACGCAACCAGATGGCGAACCAGCCCCTGCACTCGGCGGTCGCCGGCCAGCGGATGGCCATTACGGAGATGCTCCTGAGGGCCGGCGCCCTCGTGAACGCCACGGCCCTGAGCGTCACCCCCCTGCACCTGGCCGCCCACGCCGGACACGGGCCGCTCGTCGACCTCCTGCTCGCGTTCGGCGCGGACACGAGGATTCGGGACGCGCACGGGCACACGGCCGCCGCGCTCGCGTCCGCCGGAGGCCACCCCGCTGTCGCGGAGATGCTCCGGAAGTACTGACCGCCGTGGGCACCACCTTCCTAGAAATGCACGATCCCTCGGCCCACCGCCGGAAGCCCTGGACTCGCTCGGACGTCATGATCACCGAGGAACGCGACTGGCGGCTCAACCGGACGTGCTACGCCCGCGTGGGGGCGGGCTGGTCGTGGACGGCAAGGAGCGGCTGGACCGAGGACCGGTGGCGCGAGTACGCCGGGGACCCGAAGGTGCGGACCTGGGTCGTCCGCCGCGGGAACGACCTCGCGGGCTACGCCGAGCTCCGGCGCGAGGGTGGCGAGGTCGAGCTAGCCTACTTCGGACTCACGCCGGATTTCACGGGCAAGGGACTGGGAGGCGGGTTCCTCTCGCGCATGCTCGACGAGGCCTGGGGCTGGGGCGCGACGCGGGTCTGGCTGCACACGTGCTCCCTCGACCACCCCGGCGCCGTGCCGAACTACCTCGCCCGCGGCCTTACGGTCTGGAAGCTGGTGGAAGAGATCCTGTGATTCCTGCCATACTGAAGTCCGCATGACGCCGCCGCCGGTCTGGCTAAACACCCTCGGGTGCCCGGAGTGGTCGCTCGAAACAATCGCCCACCACGCCAAGGTCTTCGGCTACAACGGCATCGAGCTTAGGGCGAATGAGGACGGCAACCACTTCCACCCCGGCGCCTCCCCCGAGGAGACCGAACGGGTCGGCCGGCTCTTCCGCAACGCGGGCGTGCCCGTGACGAGCCTCATGGGCTACACGAAGTTCGCGTTCACGGACCGCTCCGAGATCGCGGCCAACCAGGCCGTCCTGCGCCAGCTCATCCAGCAGGCCCGGATCCTCGGGGCCCCGTTCATCCGCAGCTTCGCCGGCCAGCTCCCCAAGGGGTCCGACCGGGCCGCCATGATCAGGACGGTCGCGGACGCCCTTCACCCCCTGGCCGAGGAGGCTCTCGCCTCCGGAATCCGGATCGGGCTCGAGACCCACGACGACTGGTGCTCGGGGGAGGTCATCAAGGCCGTCATGGACCGTGCCAACTCCCGGGGGCTGGGGGTGGTCTACGACATCCTGAACGCCTGGGACTCGGGAGCCGAGCCCTGGGACGTCGCCTACCCCCTCCTGAAGCCTCATATCCTCTACTGTCACCTCAAGGACGGCTACCGGCTGGCCGACGGCAAGCTCCGGTACGTCCTGCTCGGGGCGGGCGACCTCCCCCTGCGGGCGATCCTCGCCCGGTTCAAGGCCGACGGATTCGAGGGAGCGTTCAGCTTCGAGTGGGAGAAGAAGTGGCACGCCGAGCTCGAGGCGCCCGAGCGCGCGATGCCCCACTTCCCGCACAAGGTCCGGGCGACCTGGGCGAGCGTCTAGGGACGGAACTCCCCGGATTCGGCCGTCAGACCGAAGCCGCGGTTGCCCGGAGGATCGCGTCCACGAACGCGCCTTCGCGCTGCGCGCCCACGAGCGAGACCGTGTCGTTCACGACTATCTGGGGAACCCCCCGGACGCCGTATTTCTCGGCCAGCTCCGGAAACTCGCTCGCCTCGACCATGTCCGCCGTGATCTGGGGGAACACGGTCGCGAGCCGGTGGGCGGTCCGCACCGCCGCCGGGCAGTACGGGCACGTCGGGGTCACGAAGACCTGGATGTGCGCCGACCGCGTGAGGTTGCCGAGCCGCTCGCGCGTATCCGCCGCGACCTCCGCCTTCCCCGCCGCCACCTCGTGGAGGGCCTCCAGGAGGGACACGAACTCGTACCCGACGGGCAGGCCGAAGAACCGGACCCGGGCCCCGGCCGGCCCCTCGAGCACGAGCGCGGGCGACTTGGTCACGCCGTAGGAGAGCGCGAAGTCGGGCTCGGTGAGCCGGTTGTGCTCCTCGTACTTCAGCTTGTCCGAAATGCCGGCCAGCTCGCCGAGCAGGTCCTTCATCTCCGGGCACGCCTCGCACGTCAGCGCGTCCGCGAACAGGACCATCTTGACCGGCCCCGCCAGGTCCTTGAGCTGCGCTTCCACCTTCGTCCTGACGTCTCCCTCGATCCAGGCCATGGCTTGTTCTCCTTCCCCTTTACCGGCGGCGGTTGATCCCGAGGACGTAGTAGACCGGGCACCATCCCGCCAGCCCGGTCGCGAGCGGAAGCAACCCGAACAGCCCCCACCACGTGGAGGGGCCCACCCATATCAACGCGAGCAGGATCAGCCCTATTGTGACCCGGACCCCCCGCTCCCAGTACGGCACGTTCATCTCGTAGTTCATGACGGCCTCCCCGGAGGGATTGCCCCCCCTGCATCCGGTTAGATGCACGGGGGCAGGGAAGGTTACCGGTCTCCCAGGCCCCCTTCGCGCAGCTCAGGCAGGTCCACGAGCTCCGCCGCCCGGTCGGGCGGGTACCCCAGCGCCCGGAAGTCCATGACTCCCCCGGGGGCGTGGCAGTCGTGGCACCAGCGGCCCTTCCGCTGGATGCCGTGGTTGACCATGAGCGTCCCCATCTGGCGCATCCAGTGGGTCTCGACGTTCCGGAGCTGGCCGTTGGCCATCGGGAAGGACGCCGACCAGGTCGGCACCCCGAAGTAGTGCATGAACTCGTCCATCATGTAGACCTTGAAGGGCCACTGGTACATCCTTTTCACGATTGGGTTCTGGATCGCGGTCCGCACGGACCGGGCCGTGTCCCCGGTCTCGCCGTAGACGGAATAGTCGAACGGCAGGATCATGGCCCCGAACGGACCCCGGTTCCCCATGTCCTCGTACATGAGCGCGTTGAAGAGCTTGAACGGGTAAAGCCGGCTCTTTCCCCGTTTCATGATCGGCCGCAGCCGCTCCTCCACGATCCGGCCCCGCTGGGCCAGCAGGTCCGGCGGAAGCTGGGTCAGCGTGTCGGCGGCCGCGCGGACGTAGGCATCGAGGTCGAATCCGTATCGCCGGGCGAGGGGGGCGGCCCGATCGGCGAGCAGGGCCCGGGCCCGCGGACCGAGCCTCGTCATCTGGTTCATGAGCGGGTTGTATGCTCCCGGCGCGGACGGGTTGTCCCCGAGCGCGTTGGCCAGGAACGTCCCGTAGCCGTTGAACCACAGGAATGTGAAACCGACGCCGGGGTCCCCCGAGCGCAGGACGTCCGTCGGCGCCCAGAGCCCCTCCTCCGCGTTCCACGTGGGGTGGACCCAGTCCCGGAGGACGACACTGCTGGACTCCAGCTCCTTGATGTGGCAGGCCTCGCACGCGAGCCGGTCGACGTGGGCGTTGAGGAACGCGCGGGACTTCTTGTCCCGAGTATGCGGGGCCGCCGAGTGGCAGTTCTCGCACTCGACGACCTGCCCCGGCAGGTCGTTCCCGACGAGGTCCGTGCCCCGGGTGCCGCGCGGGATCTTGTGCCCCTGCGGCACGTGGCAGTCGGTGCAGAGCAGGCCCGCGGCCGCGTGCACGTCCGAGGCCGGGCTGAACCCGTTCCCGCGCTTGGCCCCGGCGTGCAGGAGCCGCGGGTGCTCGCGGCCCAGCGCCTTCCCCGCCGCGTTCGCGGGATAGAGGTCCCCGCCCATGTTGTGCTGGTGGCACCACAGGCAGTTGTCGTTGGTCGGCTTCGTGACCGCGAGCGCCGCCCTCAGCGACCGGTCCTGGTTCCACCGCCGGCCGCCCTTCCCCTCGACGACGAACCGCTCGTTCATGTCGTACGCCTGCGAGTGGCAGATCAGGCAGTCGATCCCGGCCTTGGCGTGAGCCGGCACATCTCCGATGGGCATCATCTTCTCGGTCGCCGGGTGCGTGTTCCCGCCGATGTGGCACTGGCCACAGCCCTCGCTGCGCACGACGGTCTTGCCGCCCTTCGGCTTCGTCTTCACGAGCGCCGCCCACCCGGTCCACGAGAAGCTCCCGGGGATTCCGCACGCGCGGTCGATCTTGCCCACCGGGATCGGCCGGCCCTTGGCGTTCACCTCGCGGCCGTCGTACCCGACCGTCGTAAACCCGCCCGCCATCGCCTGGAACCGAAAGTGCATGGTCTCGACCACGTCGGCGAGCGTGTCCACGACCCGCGCCCTTCCGTCGGCGTCCCGGACCTCCATCGTCCGATGGCACCTGAGGCACGTGGCCGGGCCCTCGTAGCGCAGGATTCCGGCGTCGCGGAAGTATCCTATATGCGCGAACCCCGTCGCGGGTTCCGCGGACCGGACATCCATCCGGAGCTGGAGCTTGATCCGCCGCGAGAAGCCTTTCGTCTCGGTCTTTGTCGCGGTCTCGGCGGACCGCAGCCTCGCCTCATGCGTGAGGTCCGACGCGATCCGGTCGAACTCGGCGGAAGTTACCGCCACGCTGTTGGGATACGTCAGGACGGGGTTGGTGACGCCCGTGTACCACTCGAAGGCGACGGGATAGAGGAGGGCATAGAGGACCCAGAGGACGAGGAGCCCGCCCGCCGCGTACCGGGCGGCGCGGACGCCCGGACGGTTCACCCGGGCGATCCAGCGCGAGGCGCGACTACGGGACTTCACCGGGACCTCCGGCCGGGACGATGGTCGCCCACGAGCATGGAACGGTAGTATTCCGTGACCGGATTCCCGGTCGTCGCGAGATAGACGTGGGCCGCGAGGAAGAGCGCGCCCGCGAACGCCGCCAGCGCGTGCAAGACCGCCGCCGGCCAGATTCCGCCCCGGCCGAGTACGCGCTCCGGCGCGGCCTCGGGAAACAGGAGGATGAGACCCGTGATCCCAACCAGGGGGAACCAGCCGTACATGACGGCGAGATAGGTCACGCGCTGGAGCGGATTGAACTTCGTTTCCCGGGAAGCCGTGAAGGGGTTCGGCTCGCCCCGGAAGATGCCGAGGAGGTACCAGCGCGCCTGCCGGATCATGCCGGCGACGAGACCCCGGGCCCGCAACGCGTAGTGGCGCCCGTTCACCGACCTCGCGTTCACGGCGAGGAAGCCCGCGTACAGCAGCAGGATCGCGACCCCGGCGAGGTTGTGGACGGCGCGGGCGGTCCGGAACGGGATGAGCGGCTCGCCGGGCGTCGCGAAGTGCATGCTGAACCCGGTGGCCAAGAGCGCGACGAAGAGCGCGGCATTGGTCCAGTGCCAGCCCCGGAGCCAGCCGGGGTACAGGGGGACGGGCGAGGTTGGCCTCATCGGCGGGACCTCCGCGATGCCAACCCGGGGCGCAGGCGCCAACGCAGCCACGCGTGGCCCGCGATCGCGGCCAGCGCGAGTCCCAGCACCGCGAGCGCGACCCGGTCAACCGCCATGTTCCGCGTCGCCCCGACGACGTAGGCGTCGTTCAGGAGCGCGGCATTCACGAACCCGCGCGCGGCCCGGGACTCCTTCGCCGTATGGCGGTACAACCGGGTGAAGAGGATCGAGTTCCGGCTGTGACAACCGACGCAATCCCGCACGGCCTCGTCAGCCGGCACGATCCGGTGTCCCTGCGCCGCGCGCGGCGTGTCGCGCGTGTCGGTCGACGCCCGGTCCCCCAGGTGGCAGTCGAGGCACCGGACCGTCCTCCAATGGAGGGCCACGTTCGGAAGCCAGTCGTGCTTCGCCGCGAGCGCCGCGAGCGCGCGAGCCGCGGGCGCGGCAGTCCGTCTCCGGCCGGCGTGACAGCCGAGGCACACGGCGTTCGACGCCGCCACCAGGGACGGGGCGTCGGCTCCGGCCAGCCGGAAGCTGTGGGGATCGTGACAGGCGAAGCAGTCGAACCGTTTACCCATCCTGCGGACGTGCACGCTGGCCGCGACCTCCCGTCCGATCGCGGGGAATCCGCGCGCACGGAGCTTGGGATCGTCCCGGTGGCAGTCCAGGCAGCGCAGGCGCTCACCGGCGGTCTCGGCCGGGTGCGGATACCACCTGAACTCCCGGCTGTGACAGCGCGTGCACGCGAGCTTCCGGTGGTTCGAGGCCGCGAACGCGGCGGGGTCCACGGCCAGCGAGACCACCCGGCCGGTCCGCTCGTCGCGATACGCCATGGTGGCCATGCGGTGGCACCGAAGACATTCCAGGTTGGGATCCTTCGGGGACGCCATGGCGGCGTGGGGTGAAGGGCTCGACGCCGCGAGCGCGAACAGCACCGCAAGGTCGGGCATCGTCATGCGGGGCCCATTCGCTCCTTCCACTTCGCCCTGACGGCGGCGTGGAGCCGGTCGCGAAACGCGTCCGGCATCTCATAGGGCTTCCCGTCGCGGAACAGCGCGATCGTGCGGCGGACGTTGTCCACCACGACCTGGCAGGGCTGGCACCCTGCCAGGTGGGATTCGAACGCCTCGCAGATGCCGGGCTCGAGCCCGCCGTCGACGTAGTCACCCAGGGCCTTGAGGAGGTCCTCGCACTTCATGTGAGCCCTTCTGTATGTATGGATGCCCCGCGGCCGAAAAGGTTACGGGCCATGCGGATGCCCCAAGTCCACCCGGGTGGCGGGGTCGCCGAAGTCCCGGGTCAGCCGCTCCCGGAGCTTGAGCCGGGCCCGCAGCAGCCGCACTTTCACGTTGCCCTCCGTGATCCCGAGCGCCGAGGAGGTCTCGGCCACCGAAAAGCCCTGGACGTCCCGGAGCAGGAAGACGGCCCGGTGCTTCTCGTCCAGCTCCGCCAGCGCCTTGTCCATGAGAGCCGCCGTCTCGGCCCGGGTCGCGAGCCGCTCCGGGTTCTCGCGCCAGCCGGCCACGAACTCGGGGAACGGCGGCCCCGCCTCGTCGTCGGCGGACGGCGACTCCTCGAACGGCACGGTCGGGAGGCCCCGGCGCTTGCGCAGGATCTCGAGCGCGTGGTTGGTCGCGATCCGGGTCAGCCAGGTCCGGAACGCGGCCTCTTCGCGGAAGCCCTTGAGGTGCTCGACGACGGACAGGAACGTGCGCTGGACCGCGTCCTCGGCGTCCTCGCGCTGCTGGAGGATGCCCACGGTGAGCCCGTACATCCGCCGCTCGTACTTGGCCATCAGCGCCTCGAAAGCCGCGTAGTCTCCGGCCTTCGCCTGCCGCACGAGTGCGGCGTCCTCGTCCACGCCCGGCGGTGTCATGTCTCCCGCACGATACCACGCGACCCGTTTCCGCTACGAGCCACGCGATTTCGTTCAATAATCAATCCGCCGCTCGCAGACGATGTTGCGGCTTCGCAATATCGTCTACCATTGATCGGGATGGACGCATGCGGGGACTGACCGTCATGCTCCTGGCCGCCTGGGCGGCCGGAGGGGGGATGAGCCGGAGGGCGGAAGCCGCGGCGCCCCGGGGATACGTCCATGCGTCCGGCACCGAACTCGTGGACGGCGCCGGGTCACCCCTGCGCCTGCGCGGCGTCAACCTCGGGTTCTGGCTGCTCTGGGAGTCCTACCTCATCCGCTTCGAGGGGAAGGACCTCACCGAGTCCCGGATGAAGCGGGCCGTTGTCGACCTCGTGGGTCGCGAGGCGGCCGGTCGCTTCTTCCGGTCGTGCCGCGAGAACACGGTGGCGCCGGCCGACCTCCGGCGGATTCGCGAGCTCGGGTGGAACTGCGTCCGGATCCCGTTCAACGCCCGGATCCTCTCGGACCGGGGACACTTCGATCTGGCCCCGGGCGAGGGCTGGAGGGTTCTCGACCGCGCGCTCGACTGGTGCGAGGCCGAGGGTCTGTACGTCGTCCTCGACATGCACAGCGCGCCCGGCGGCCAGAACGCCGGCGGCATCTCCGACAACGACAACCACGCCGGGCTCTTCGAGGGCCCCTCCACGACGAGGTTCCGCGACGAGACGGCGGCGCTGTGGGGTGCGATCGCCCGACGGTACGCCAAGCGCACGATCATCGCCGCGTACGACCTCCTCAACGAACCCGTCGTGAAGAACGAGTGGGGCGACGGCGAGGCGCTCATGGCCGTGACCCGCCGGCTCGTTGCCGCGGTCCGGCGCGAGGACCCCGACCACATGATCATGGTCGAGGGGAACTGGTACGCGACCGACTTCCACATGTTCGAAGGCGCGGCCCTCGACTCCAACCTCTGCTACCAGTTCCACAAGTACTGGAGCGAGACCGGGCCCGACACGATCGGCTACCTCGTCGACCTCCGCCGGAAGCTCGACGCCCCGTTCTGGCTGGGAGAGACCGGCGAGAACTCCCGGAAGTGGTACGCCCGGTGCATCGGGCTAATGGAGGAGGCCGGGTTCGGGTGGTGCTTCTGGCCCTGGAAACGGATCGGGGACGGGTGCATCCAGCGCGTTGACCAGCCGGACGCGTGGCGCCGGACGTCGGAGGCGCTGGGCGACCCCGGGAAGCGGAAGGGGCTGTCCCGGAAGGAAGCGGTGGCGGGGTTGACGGCGCTGGCCGAAGCACTCCGGCTCGCCAACTGCCGGGAGGACCCGGAGACCGTGCGGGCCCTGCGCGGGGAATACCCCGAGGTCTTCCGGGTCCCGGGCCGGCTCGATGCGGCCGAGTACGCGCGGTGCGCGGTCCGGCAGAAGGGGAACGCCGGGGGCAGGCACCGCGCGGGTGATGCGGACATCTTCAAGGAGGGCGAGGCCCTCGTCGTCCGGAACCTGGAAGCCGGCGACTCGCTGGCCTGGGACGTGGAAGCGCTCGCCGCCGACGTCATGCGGCCGGTCCTGCACGGCGCGACCGGATTCCTCGACGTGCTCGTGGACGGCGCGACGCTGCCCCCGGGTGGCGCCGGGATCGCGGCCGGACGGCACGTCGTCACGGTCCGCGCCACCGCCGCGCGCGCAGTTGCGGCGTCCGCCGAAACTGCGGGGGCCGCTCCTGCGGCCCTAGCGGCCCTCGAGCTTGCCTCCCGGCCCGGCCGGATCGAGGCCGAGGACTTCCTTCCCGGCCAGGATGCCGGTTACCACGACCTCGACAACGTGAACCACGGCAAGTCCGAGGTACGGAAGGGCGAGGGCGTCTCCGTCGAGGAGTGCAGCGAGGGCGGGTGCAACATCGGCTGGATCGAGGCCGGCGAGTGGTTCACGTGGCGAATCGAGGTCCCGCGCGCGGGCACGTACGATCTCGTGATCCGGTACTCGTCCCGGTCGGGCGGCGGACCGTTCCGGCTCAGCCTCGAGGGCCGGAAGCTGGCCGACGGCCTCATGACCCCGTCCACGGGCTGGTGGCAGAACTGGGCGGACCTGAAGGTGCCCGGACTCGCGCTCCCCGCCGGTTCCCACCTGCTCCGACTCGACGCCGTCAAGGGCGGCTACAACCTCAACTATTTCCTGTTCCTGCCTCACTGAAACCCCCCGTCCCCGCCGGGGTGTGTTAGGCTGGGATACCATGCATTTGAAGCGATCCGGCGTGACCGTCGCCCTCGCCGCCGCGCTGACGCTGGGCGGCGGGTTCCTGGCGGGTTGTTCGATCAGGCGCGTGGCCGTGGACGGCATAGGCAACTCGCTCACATCGGGCCCCTCGGTCTTCGAGACCGACGATGACATCGAGCTCGTCGGCGACGCCCTGCCATTCTCGCTGAAGCTCCTCGAGATGCTCCTGAACGAGTCCCCGAACCACCCCGGCCTCCTGTTGTCCGCCTGCAAGGGCTACACGCTCTACGCCTACGCGTACGTCCAGCGCGCCGCCGAGGCCGGGGCGGAAACCGACATCGAGAAGTCGCGGGAGACGGTCGCGCGGGCGAAGAAGCTCTACCTGCGCGCCGTCGGGTACGGCCTGCGCGGGCTGGACCAGGGGGCTCCCGGGCTGTCCGGCGCTCTCGAGAAGGACCCGAAAGCGGCCGCCGCCAAGGCCCACAAGGAGGATGTCCCCCTCCTCTACTGGACAGCGGCCGCGCTCGGCCTCGCGATCTCGGCCAACAAGGGCAACGCCGAGATGATCGCCCGCCTGCCCGAGGTCGACGCCCTCCTCGCCCGCGGGCTCGCGCTGGACGAGGCCTGGGACGGCGGCCAGCTCCACGAGTTCGCGATCACGTTCGCGGCCGCGAACCCCGCCGCCACCCCCGACCCGAAGGTGTTGCAGGCGCATTACGACCGCGCCCTCGCGCTTTCGGAGGGCAAGCGCGCGAGCCTCTTCGTGACCTGGGCGGAGTCGGTCTCGATCCCGCGCCAGCGCCATGCCGAGTTCACGGCCATGCTTGAGAAGGCCCTTGCGGTCGACGTAGAAGCATCGCCGAACCTGCGGCTATCCAACCAGATCGCCCTGCGCCGCGCGCGCTGGCTCCAGGGCCGCGCGGACACGTATTTCCTGGATGACTCTACCCCAGCCACGGAGGGCTCCACACCATGACCATCCTCGTCGCCGCATTAGTCTCCACGTTTGCCGCCGGCCCGTTCGGAGCTACGCCGGCCGCCGCTCCGGCGACCGGCAAGCCGCTCGTGCTGAAGCTCGGGACGCTCGTGGCCGAGGGCTCGCCGTGGCACACGATGCTGGTCAAGATGAACCAGGAGTTCGTCCGGATCTCGGGCGGTGCGGTTAAGTTCAATATCTTCCCCGCGGGCGTGCTCGGAGACGAGCCCGACCTCGTCAAGAAGCTCCGGATCGGCCAGATCCAAGCCGCGGGCCTGAGCGCGGTCGGCCTCTCGCTCATCGACGACGGCGTCTTCGCCCTGCACCTGCCGCTCATGTTCAGTTCCGACGACGAACTCGACTGGGTGCGCGAGCGGATCTCGGCCAAACTCGAGGCCGACCTCTCCAAGAAGGGGTTCGTCCTCCTCACCTGGACCGACGGCGGGTGGGTCCGGTTTTTCTCCAAGAAGCCCTTCCGGACGATGGACGAGCTCCGGAGGATCAAGCTCTTCGTCTGGTCCGGCGACCAGAAGAGCCTCGAGCTCTACACGATCGCGAAGTTCCGCCCCGTCCCGCTCGCGGCCACCGACATGCTGATCTCGCTCCAGACCGGCCTGATCGACGCGGTCGACACCCCGCCCCTCGCGGCCCTCATCAACCAGTGGTTCGGGATCGCGAACCAGATGCTCGACCTCAAGTGGGCGCCGCTGATGGGCTCCGTCGTCGTGTCGAAGGCGGCTTGGGGCAAGGTCCCGCCGGACCAGCAGGTCCGGATGATGGCTGCGGCGAAAGCCGCCGCTCGGCAGATGCGCTCCGAGATCTGGAAGCTGGACGCCGACGCGATCCCGGCGATGGTCAAGCGCGGGCTGACGGTGACGACGCTCGACGCGGCCACGCGCGCGGAATGGCAGAGGGAGGTCGAGGCCTTCTGGCCCGCGATGCGCGGGAAGATGGGCCCCGCCGCCTACTACGACGAGGTCATGCGGCTGCGCGCCGAGTACCGGGCCAAGCGGCCCGGGGCGAAATAGCGCGACCGCGCCGGAAATGGCCGACGACCCGAAATTCGTCAAGCCGGCCGAGGCGGCCGAAGTACCCACCAACGGCCCCGAGCCGTGGATCTCGCTCGTCCTGCTCGCGGGGATGGCGCTCCTGCCCCTCTGGGATATCGTGTCCCGCCTGGTCGGCACCCTGCGCATTCCCGGCTCCTCGGCGGTAGTCCAGCACCTGACCCTCATGATCGCGTTCGCGGGCGGGGCGCTGGCGGCGCGCGCGGGGAAGCTGCTCACGCTCTCGACGACGTCGTTCCTGCCCGGCTGGTTCCGGGCCTATGCCAGCCCGCTCGCGGCCGCCGCGGGCACGGCCGTGTGCGGCGTCCTCGCGGTGTCGAGCACCGCGCTGGTCCAGGCCGACCGGGTCGGCGGCGAGATCCTGACCATGGGGATTCCGATATGGACGATCGAGCTCGTCCTTCCTCTCGGGTACGCAGCCATCGCCGCCTGCATCGCGTGGCTCGCCTCCCCTTCCTGGCGCGGCCGGGCGGTCGCGGCGTCCGGCCTGCTCGTCCCCATCCTCCTCGCGTACGTCCCCGCGCTCCAGACCGACATGGTCCGCAACGCCGGGATCGTCGTGCTCCTGGTCGCGACCGTATCGGGCCTCCCCCTCTTCGCGTGCCTCGGCGGGCTCGCGCTCATCCTGTTCTGGGGCGCGGGCGTGCCGCTCGCCTCGGTCCCCGCCGAGACGTACCGTCTCGCCGCGAACCCCATGCTCCCCGCGATTCCCCTGTTCACCCTCGCCGGCCACGTGCTCTCCGCCGGCGGCGCCTGCCGCCGGCTCGTGCGGGTCTTCGGCGCCCTCGTGGGCTGGATGCCGGGCGGGCTCGCGATCGTGACCACCGTCGTGTTCGCCTTCTTCGCCTCGTTCACGGGCGCCTCGGGCGTCACGATCCTGTCGCTGGGCGGCCTGCTCTACCCCGTCCTGCGGAAGTCGAAGTACCCGGAGGGCTTCGCGGTCGGGCTCATGACGGCCACGGGGTCCATCGGCCTCCTGTTCCCGCCCAGCCTCCCCGTGATCCTGTACGGCGTGCGGTCGCTGACGATCATCAACGGCGTGCCTTACGTGGCGCCCATCGACGAGCTGTTCATCGCCGGGCTCATCCCGGGCCTCTTCCTCGTCGGGCTGGTCTCGCTCTGGGGCGTCCGCCAGGCCCGCCGCGCCGGCGTGGAAGCCCAGGCCTTCGACGCCCGCGAGGCCTGGGCCGCCATGCGGGAGGCCGTGTGGGAGCTCGTGATCCCGGTCGCCATCCTCATCGGCTACTTCGGCGGGTTCACGACGCTGGTCGAGATCGCGGCCATCACGCTCGTCTGGGCCGTGATCGCCGAGTGCTGGATCTACGGCGACCTCGACTGGCGGAAGGACCTCCTCCACGTCACCGCGGACGGCGCGGCGCTCGTTGGCGGCGTCCTCCTCATCCTCGGGGCGGCACTGGGGTTCACGAACTTCCTCGTGGACGCCCGGGCGCCGGAGTGGCTGGCCGGGTTCGTCAAGCTCCACGTGACCTCCAAGATCGTGTTCCTGCTCCTGCTCAACGTGTTCATGCTCATCGTCGGGAGCATCATCGAGATCTACTCCGCCATCCTCGTCGTCGTGCCCCTGCTCGCGCCCATGGGCGCCGCGTTCGGCATCCACCCCGTCCACCTCGGGATCATCTTCCTGGCGAACCTCGAGCTCGGCTACCTGATGCCGCCGGTGGGGCTCAATCTCCTGCTGAGTTCCTACCGGTTCAACCGGCCGATGGCGCAGGTGGCGAAGGACACCTTCCCGTTCCTCCTGATCATGACCGCCGGCGTCCTGCTCATCACTTACGTGCCCTGGATGTCCCTCGGCCTCCTCCACCTCCTCCGCGGCACACCTTAGCGCAGCCGCAGCCCCCCTGCCTGCCCGCCGCGGGAAGGCAGCCCATCGTGCCGTCGAGGTCAGGTGTCCGGAGGATCGTGGTTCACTTCGGGTCCCCTGTCGCGAAACCAATGCGCCGGTGGGGCCTCACAGGCGGCTGCATCAACTCGCGGAGGGCCTCAAAGACCGCCTGGATCTCCCGCGCGTGCGCGTCGAGCTGGCCTTCATGGCCGGCCAGTCGGTGCTCGATGGCATCCAGGCGCCGGGCCAGGTCCTTGTGGGACGCCAGGACTCCCCGGAGCCTTACGAATGCCCGCATGATGGCGATGTTCATCCTGATCGCGCGGGCGCTGTTGAGCACGCTGGACAGCATCGCGACCCCCTGCTCGGTGAAGACGAACGGCAGGTATTTCGCGTGGGCGCCCCATCTTAAGGTGCCAAATTGGCACCTTAAGAATGCATACTCCCTCGGGGTCAGGACGAACATGAAGTCGCCCGGAAACCTTCCGCGATTCCGCCTCACTTGGCGCTTCAGTTGCCGCACATCGATCCCGTAGAGCCGAGCGAGATCGCCGTCGAGCATAACCCGGTGGCCTCGAACATGCAGGATCAGGTCGGCCACGCGCGAGATTCGGGGTACCGCGGGGCCCCGGGGATGCCCCGCCCCAACCGGCAATGCCGGAGACCTGCGCTTCCGGTCGCGCTCTCCTGCCACCATATCGGTGGGATTCTACGCCATCCAGGCTGGTCGTGCACGGGAGTCTCAGCGCGCGATTGTCCTTGCAGGACCTGTCCGGCATGAAGCCGACCGCAGGCTCACCAGACCCTCCTCCCCACCCTGCATGCGCGGGAGTTCCCGGGGAACTCCCCTGATATAACGGTGAGTGGCAAACATGAGCGAACGCACGCTCCGCATCGCGTTCATCGGCGCAGGGGCCGCGAACTTCGGCGGCGGCGAGGGGCCCTGGGACCACGCCTCCCGGCTCGAAAGGATTCCCGGCCTGCAGGTGGTCGGGATCGCGGACCCTGACCTCGCCCGTGCGGAGAAGAGGCTGAGCGAGCGCGCGGGGCCGATGTGGGCCGGCACGCGCGCGTTCGCGGACTTCCGGGAGATGCTGGATGCCGAGAAACCGGACGCGGTCTGGATCGCGGTGCCGCCGTATGCCCACGGCACGGCCGAACCCGGGAAGGACCTCGAGGTCGAGTGTGCCCGCCGCGGAATCCACATGCTCATCGAGAAGCCGCTGGGCGGAACGCGACCCGAGACCGTCCGCCCCGTCGCGGATGCGATCGCGGCCTCGGGCGTGATCACCTCCGTCGGGTACATGTTCCGGTACTGCCGGGCCGTGGAGAAGATGAAGGCGATCCTGGCCGAGACCCCCGGGGGCGGTCGCGTCTTCGTCGGCCAGTACGACTGCGCCTACAGCCGGATCGTCAAGCCCGAGTGGTGGGACGTCCGGGCGATGGGCGGACCTATTGTCGAGCAGGCCACGCACTTCGTCGACCTCGCCCGGCACCTGCTCGGCGACGCCGACCCCGCCTCGGTGCGGGCCGTCGCGATCCCGGGCGCGTGCGCGATGGGCCTCCTCTCCGACATCCCCCTGCGGCCCGACGGGCGGCGGATGGGCGCGGACGTGCCGCTCAAGTACCGGCACCCCCGGGCGACGGCCGCCGTCTGGATGTTCGAGTCGGGCGCCGTGGCATCCCTGACTCATGCCACCCTCCTGCACCGGGAGAAGTACGACACCCGGCTCGAGGTCTGGGGCGACGGCCTCCGGGTTGAGCTCGAGGACCCGTACGGGGCGACCCGGCTCCGGGTCCGGCGGCCGGGAACGGAGGCCGCGGAGGATGTGCCGCTGGGGCCCGACGATCCCTACCTCGCCGAGAACGAGGCGTTCGTGGCGGCGGTCCGGACCGGCGACGCGTCGGGCATCCGGTCCCCGTACGTCGACGCGTTCCGGACCTTCGAGCTGACGTGGGCCATCGCGGATGCGGCCAGGATCGTGGCATGATGGAGCCGTCGTGAAGGCGATCATGCTCATGTTTGACTCGCTGAACCGGCGGATGCTCCCGCCGTACGGCTGCGACTGGGTCGTCGCCCCGAACTTCGCCCGGCTGGCCGCGCGCGCGGTCACGTTCGACCGCTGCTACGTCGCCAGCATGCCGTGCATGCCCGCGCGGCGGGAGCTGCACACCGGCCGGGTCAACTTCCTCCACCGAGCCTGGGGACCGCTCGAGCCGTTCGACGACTCGTGCCCCGCGCTACTCCACGGGGCCGGCGTGCACACGCACCTCGCGAGCGACCACTACCATTACTGGGAGGACGGCGGAGCCACGTACCACACCCGGTACTCGACGTGGGAGCTCGGCCGCGGGCAGGAGGGCGATCCGTGGAAGGGCGACGTCGGCGACCCGCCGGTGCCAGAGCACCTCGGCGGCCGCGTAGGGCGGGTCGGCCGGCAGGACTGGGCCAACCGGCGGCACCTCGACCGCGAGGAGGCGATGCCGCAGGCCGTCACCCTCGCCCAGGGGCTCGAGTTCCTGGACGCCAACTCGCGCCAGGACCGCTGGTTCCTGCACCTCGAGACCTTCGACCCGCACGAGCCGTTCTTCACCCAGCCCGCGTGGCGCGCCCTCTACCCGCGCGATCCGTCGGTCCCGCTCTTCGACTGGCCGGACTACGGCCCCGTCCGCGAGACCCCGGCGCAGGTGCTCGAGTGCCGCCGCGCCTACGCCGCGCTCGTCTCCATGTGCGACGCCACCCTAGGCCGCGTCCTCGACGCCATGGACCGGCTGGACCTCTGGAAGGACACGATGCTCATCGTGAACACGGACCACGGCTTCCTGCTCGGCGAGCACGACTCGTGGGCGAAATGCGTCCAGCCGTTCTGGGACGAGGTCGCGCACACGCCCCTGTTCGTCTGGGACCCCCGCGCGGGCGTCCGGGGGGAGCGCCGGGACGCGCTGGTCCAGACGATCGACCTCGCCCCGACCCTGCTCGAGTACTTCGGGGTCGCGCGCCCGCCCGACATGCAGGGCGTCGGGCTCCGCGACACGCTGGCCCGCGGCACCCCCGTGCGCGAGGCCGGTCTCTTCGGCATCTTCGGCGGGCACGCCAACGTGACCGACGGACGTTGGGTATACATGCGATCGGCCGCGACGCCCGACAACACGCCCCTCTTCAACTACACCCTGATGCCCACCCACATGCGGGGCTTCTTCGGCCCGGAGGAGCTGCGCGCCGCCGAGCTCGCGGCTCCATTCCGGTTCACCAAGGGCCTGCGGACGCTCCGGACCCCGGGGGGCGCCTGGGTGAACCCCCGCGCGACGGGCACGCTCCTCTACGATCTCGAGGCGGACCCCGGGCAGGCGCGGCCGGTCCGCGACGCGGCCGCCGAGCGGCGGATGACGGATCATCTGGTCCGGCTCATGCGCGAGAACGACGCGCCGGCCGAGCAGTTTGAGCGGCTGGGGCTCTCCTGATGGACCGCCGGCTCGAGGCGAACCGCCGGACCTGGGACGTCAACGCCCGCATCCACGCGAGCGGGAGTGCTGCGTACCGCATCGACCGGCTCCTGGCGCGACGGCCCCCGTGGGCCCCCAAGCTCCCGGACGACCTCGGGAATGTCAGGGGCAAGTCCATCCTCCACCTCCAGTGCCACATCGGCACGGACTCGCTCCGCTGGGCGTGGGAGGGCGCCCGGGTCACGGGCGTCGACTTCTCCCCCCGCGCGATCCGGGAGGCCCGCACCTTGAGCCGTCGCGCCCGGATCCCGGCCCGGTTCGTGCTCTCGAACATCACCGAACTGCCGCACCGGCTCCGGGGTCAGTTCGACATCGTCATGACCTACTACGGCACGATTGTCTGGCTTCCCGATCTCACGAAGTGGGCGAGGGTCATCGCGCACTTCCTCAAGCCCGGGGGGTTCTTCTACATCGCGGACTCCCACCCGATGGCGCTCACGTTCGAGTACGACCGGCCGGGCGACGAGCCGCGGATCGCGTACCGGTACTTCCCGGGAAAGCCGGACCGGTTCGTCTCGACCCAGGGCACCTATGCGGACCTCAAGGCAAAGACCGGGCGCCGGGTCAGCTACGAGTGGCATCACAGCCTCGAGGAGATTACGCACGTCCTGAACCGGGCCGGGCTCACCGTCCAGCGGCTCCGGGAGTTCCCGTACACGTTCTACGACATGGCCTTCTACACCGGCCGGAAGCTCTATCGCGAGGACGCCAGAGGGTTCTGGCACCTCCGGGGCAACCGGAGCCGGTTCCCGCTCATGTTTTCGCTCAAGGCGGTCAAGCCGTGACGGACCCGGCGAGCGCACCGCCGGCCGACCGGCCGGCGAAGACCGTCCTCGTCCTTTCGGGCGGCGGGGCCAACGGCGCGGTCGAGGTCGGGTTCTACCAGGCCCTGCGCGAGTACGGGATCACGCTCGATCTCATCCTCGGCACCTCCATCGGCGCCATCAACGGCGCCATGATCGCCTCCGGCCTCCCGCCGGAGGAGATCCAGGACCGCTGGCGGCGCACGACCCGGCGTGAGCTCCTGCAGTGGAACTGGTGGGAGCTCCTGACCCGGGGCACCGGCGCCCGGAGCCTGTTCAGCGGCCGCCAGTTCCGCCGGTTCCTGGAGCGCGCGATCCCGGCCCGCACGTTTTCGGAGCTCATGATCCCGTTCATCGCGGTCGCCAGCGACATGCGGACCGCCGAGGTGATCACGCTCGAGGAAGGCGACCTCATCGACGCCGTGCAGGCCTCGAGCGCGATTCCGGGCTTCTACCCGCCCGTGACCATCAATGGGCGCCAGCTCGTGGACGGCGGAATCCTGCGCCAGATTCCCGTGGACGTCGCCATCGACCGGGGGGCCACGACGACGATCGTCGCCCTCGCCGAGTGCCGCAACGAACCGCACCAGATGCCCCGGGGGTTCATCGACGCCTGGGGGCGGTCCTTCTCGATCGCGGTCAAGGGCGCGGCCATGTATCCGGGCTTCTTCGACCGGGTGGCGACCCGTACGCGCCTCGTGCTGCTCGAGCCCTGCTTCATGGTCCACGTGAACACGCGGAACGTCTTCGACCTCTCCCAGACCGACACCCTCGTCCGGCTCGGGTACGAATACGCGGTCGCCCGGCTCGAACAGGAGGGGTTCGCCCCGCCGGACTGACGTGGCCCGGGCGCCCCGGGGTCAGGCAAGGACACGTCCCCGCTTCCGGCCGTTGCCGGCGTACCGCATCCGAGTGAGTACCGAGATCGCGGCCACGCAGGCGCCGAACACACAGACGACGGTCGCCCCCATCGGCCAGTCCCGGATATAGGACAGCACCGCCCCCGCCAAGGAGACCGTGATGCCAATCCCCCATGCCCACCAGAGTCGATTCGCCCCGTGCCTCCCCAGGAGGGTGGCGCACACCACGGGCACAATCAGGAAGGAGAAGACCGCGAGGACTCCCGACGCCCGCACGGAGGAGGTCACGACCAGCCCGAAGGCGGCGTAGAAGAGAAAGTCCCAGCGCCGGACCGACAGCCCGCGGCGGGCCGCCCCGGCCGGATCGCGGGAGCACAGCGAGAACGTCCGCCAGCAGACGCGCAGGCAGGCGCCCGCCACGCCGAACACCACGGCCATCACGACCAGATCCCTCGCCGTCACCCACCCGAGCGCCTCGCCGCTCAGCGTGCCCTGCACGTGCTCGGCCCCGCGCGGCGCGTTCGCCAGGAGGAGGAGGGTCGCGGCGGTGGCGAGCGAAAACGAGATGCCGATGAAGGCCTCCTGGAGGACCGAGTGGCCCCGGTCCCAGAGGAAGCTGAACAGCACGGCGCCGAGAAGGGTGAACCCGAGCGCCCAGGCGTACGTGGCCGGATCGTGAGGCTCCGCGCCGAGCCGGAAGGCCACGCTCTGCCCCAGAGCCGCAATCTGGGCCAGCGCCAGGTCCACGAAGATTACCCCCCGCGCCAGCACGTGGGTCCCGAGCGCGGGCAGGATCAGGGCCAGCAGGACGCAGGCCAGGAACGGCATGAGCATGACGGACAGGAAGCCCGTCATCGGGCCGCTCCGGCCTGGAGCGCGACCGCGATCCGGTCCACGTCGACCTGGAACTTCGCGAAGACGTCGCCGGCCTCGGGCACGCCCCCGACCTCGGTCGGAGCCTCGACGGCGGCGCCACCCGCGCGCGACGCGAGCCCACGGCTCGCGTTGGCGTCGAAGTACGGCTGGTACACGACCACCCGCACCCCCTCGCGCTTCATGGACGCCGCGAGTTCCGCCAGGTATCGCGGCGCGGGCGGGATGCCCGGCCGGGGCTCGACGGTTCCGAACCGCTTGAGGCCGAACCGGGCGAGGAAGTACTCGAAGTTTCGGTGGAAGGTCACGATCGACGCGCCATGGTACGGAGCCAGGGTCGCCTCCCACGCCTTCGATTGCGCTTGCATCTTCGCCGCGAAGGCCTTGGCGTTCCGCTCATACACCGTCGCGTTGGCGGGATCGAGCTCGGCGAAGACTCTGGCCAGATGGCTGGCGACGACAATCAGGTTCGCGGGATCCATGTAGTAGTGGGGATTGCCGAGCGGATGGACGTCCCCCTCGGCGCGACTCACGGTCCCGACCGGCTTATCAATGACGGCCACGCCCTCGGAGGCGTCCACGAACCCCGGCGCCCCCGGCTGGATCCTGGGGTTTCGGCTTCCCGGCAGGACGAGCGGCAGCCAGCCCTCGTCCAGACCGAGCCCGACGGAGACAAACACGTCCGCGTCCCGGATCAGCCGCATGAGGCTGGGCTTCGCCGGCACGAAGTGCGGGTCCTGGTACCCCTTGCAGAGACTGAACGCCTTCACGTGCGCGCCGCCGACGAAGGTTGCGACCGACGCAAGATCCTCGATCGACGTTGCGACCTTGAGGTCCGCGGACGCGGCCGCCGCGATCAGGGACAGGACGGTGCCGACGATGATACGACGCAAAATGTTCATGCAGTCCTCCTTCTCGATCATGACCGCCGCCTCAGTACGCATGGAGCGCGTGGAACCCGATGATGAAGCTGAACTGGAGCATGAGCCGGCGGTCGAGCGCTCTTGAACCATCCACGCCGGTCGCCCGGAGCGCGCTGTACTCGAGCCGGATCTGGGAGAACTCCGAGGGCAGATACGAGATGTTGGCGGACGCCCCGCGCGTGTAGCCGGGCTCCGGGGTCCCGGTCGAGTCCAGGAGCGTGTCGGTGAAGCTCCGATACGCCTCCTGCACCCGGACTCCCGTCCACCACGTCTGCGCCCACCGGTACTGGAGGGAGCCGTACCACCCAAAGGCTTCCTGGTCGTACACCCCGCCGCCGTAAGCTTCCTTGTGGAGGAACTCGGCCTGCACCGTCCAGCCCCGTTCGTTCGATTGCCGTAGCGGGACGTTCCGGACCGTGAGGTCCGCACCCCAGACCGCGTGATGCATCCCGTCGGACCCCAGCCCCTCGATGGCGGACCCTCCGACTTCGAGCGTCGTGTCGTCGTCCACGTCGACAAGGTTCTTGAGGTGCGCGAGCCCGGGCATGTTGCCGCGCGACACGGCCCCGAAGTCGAGCGCGTGGTCGGGATCGGCGGGAAGTGCCTGGTACGCACCGAGCGTGAGCTCGCAGAACCACGGCAGGGGGGTCATCCAGGCCGCCTCCGCCCCGGCATCCTTGAATCCCTCCTCGCCGAGGGTGTTCACCGAGATGACCGGCGCCTGGACGAACGGGAACGCGTGGGTGTGCAGGAGCCCGTGCTTGCCAAACGAGGCCCGGAGCTGACCGAGTTTGAGGGTGACACCCGGGATCTTGGTCGTGGTCGCGAACGCCTCTTCCGCCAGCGCGGATTGGGCATCCAGCACGAAGTATACGGTCAGCGTCCAGTACGGGTCGACTGTGGAGATGACGCTGATCTCGGCCTCCCCGGGCCGCATCCCATATGCCTGGTCCAGGTCGGGCGCCCCTTGGCAGAGGAACAAGCCGTTGACCCCGATCGCGGGGTTGGCGAGATTGGAGATGATCGACGGCGCTGCGGCGCGCGCGCCGGGAGATGCTGTCAAGACTGCAAGCCAGAGGAACACTAGGACTCGTCGCATCGTATTGATCCTCCTTGAGAGGATTGGAGACATACCGCCCCTGATGGGGCAGGGCATCTCGGATTGGATCGCGTCTCGGTGTGAAGGGATCAGGCGATGGGCGGGGCGCGGGAGTCGGAGGACGGGACCGGCCGTACCGGAGCTGCCACGGAGGCCGTGACCGGGGGCGCGTCGACCGTAGCCACGGGCACCACGATCGGCGCCGGCACGATGGCAGACATCGCCGCAGCATGACAGAGGACGCAGTGGCCGGTCTCGGCCCGGTCGGTCCCCGGAACGGCGTGCACGACCGCGTGGCCCATGAAGAGGCCGACGGCCACGAATGAGACCGCGAGCATCGTGTGACGCAACCACCGCGTCATCATCATTCCCACTATACCGGAAGCGCTTCCGGGATGGGGAATATCGGAGCGCACTACCGTTCGCTGGCGATGGCGAGCGCAGCGTGCTGGGCGAGAGCCTCGAGGAGGCGGACCAGGTCCGCCGTGAACGGGGGGCTCGCGACCCCGCGGTCGACGCGCAGGACGCCCAGGGACTTCCCCGCCGCCACCAGGGGCACGTACAGCGCCGTCGCGTCGAGGGTCGTGCTCGTGCCGCCGGAGACGATCTCGCCCGACTTGAGGGCCAGTGCGGCGGCGGTCGCCTCGGAGGGCGGGTACGACGCCCCGGTCCCCGCCTGCCCGCGCACCTTGAGCTCCCCCGCCTTGTCCGGCACGAGCGCGACCACGGCACACCCGGTCTCCCGCGCGACATGGGCGAGGACGATTCCGAGCAGGCGGTCCGTCCCGCGGGTCACCGCCAGTTCGCGGCTCAGATCGTAGAGCGCGGCGTTACGGCGTTCCCGTTCCTCAGCCAGGACCGCCTGGCCGCGGGCGAGCGAGGTCAGCCGGCTGATCGCAAGCGCGACGAGGAGCATGACGATGAAGGTGAAGATGTCCTGCAGGTTCTCCATGGTGAGACTGAACCTGGGCACGGTGAAGAGAAAGTCGAAGGCGAGCGCGCTCAGAACGGAGGCGACGACCGCGGGAACGAATCCCAGCCAGTAGGAGACGGCCAGGACCCCGAGCATGTAGACCATCGCCAGGTTCGCCTGGTGGAGGCGGGCGTCCAGCAGGGCATCGACCCCGGTGCATGCCGCCACCGCGGCCAGCGCGCCCGCGACACCAAGCCATTCAGGCCGGCGGCGAAGGAGGGATGCGACGATCGGACCCGTCTGCATGACTTCAACCTGAACTATAGACAGCGGCGGAGTTAGGAATCCGTTAGGATGAGGCGCGGCCGGGCAAGGCTTTCCGCGCGACCGGCGCGCCCTAACAGTATTCTTACCCCCCCGGACGCTATCATCCGGAACATGCCTTCCGCGTCCATTCCCCCGACCGTCGCCAGCCGGCCGAGCCGCCGGTGGGTGGCGGCCGCCAGCGCCCTGCTCGTCGTGGGCGCGTGCACGGCCGTGGACGCCGTCCTCTACCCGCACATGGACCTCGCGAACCTCGTCATGGTCTACCTGCTCGGGGTCCTCCTCCTTGCCTACTTCCAGGGCACCGGCGCCTCCGTGCTCGCCTCGTTCCTGAGCGTCGTGATGTTCGACTTCTGCTTCGTCCCGCCCCGGTTCACGCTCGCGATTGCGAGCGCCCAGCACCTGTTCACGTTCGCCGTCATGCTGCTGGTGGCCCTCTCGATCGGCCAGCTCACGGCCTGGGTCCGGGCCCAGGCGGAGGAGGCCCGGGCCCGCGAGCGGCGGACCGCCGAGCTCTACGCCCTGAGCCGCGAGCTCGCGACGACGCGGGGCACGGACGACCTCCTCGGAGCGGCGCTGAAGCACATCTCTGCGCACCTCGAGAGCGCCGCCGTCGCCCTCCTCCCCGACGCCAAGGGCAAGCTCTGCGTGCGGTGCGGCGACGCGTCGGAGTTCAGCCTGAGTCCCCGGGAGACCGCGCTGGCCCAGTGGGCATACGATTTCGGCCAGCTCACTGGTCGCGGGACCGCGATCGTCCCCGACGCCGAGGCCCTGTATGTCCCCCTGCCGGCGTCCGGCGAGACCGTGGGGGCGCTGGCGGTCAAGCCGCTCGTGGCCGGCCGGCTCCTGTCGCCCGAACAGATCGACCTCCTCGAGGCGCTCGCGCACCAGACCGCGCTCGCGGTGGCCAGCGACCGGCTGACCGACGAGAACCAGCGGATCAGGGTCCGGGAGGAGAACGAGCGCATCCGGTCCTCGCTCCTGAGCTCGGTCTCCCACGACTTGCGCACCCCGCTCGCCGCCATCACGGGCTCCGCCACCGCCCTGCTCCAGGAGGACGGCGGACTCGACGCCGCGGCACGCCGCGATCTTCTCGAGAACATCCGCGACGAGGCGGACCGGCTCAGCCGGCTCGTCGGAAACCTGATCGAGATGACGCGGCTCGAGGCCGGGCCGGTCGATCTCCACACGGAGCTCCACCACCTGGAGGATGTCGTAGGTTCCGCCCTCGCCCGGATGGAGGAGCGGCTCCGCGGACGGCCCCTGGTCACCGCCCTGCCGGCCGACCTGCCGATGGTGCCCATGGACGCCCTGCTCATGGAACAGGTACTCGTCAACCTGGTCGACAACGCGCTGAAGTACACGCCCGCCGCCACCCCGGTCGAGGTCGTGGCGGAAGCCGGGAACGGCCGGCTCACGGTCCGGGTCAGCGACCGCGGCCCCGGGATCCCGCCCGAGGACCTCGACCGGCTCTTCGACAAGTTCTACCGCGGCCGGCTCCACGGCCCGGCGGGGGGCGCCGGGCTCGGCCTCGCCATCTGCAAGGCCGTAGTCGAGGCGCACGGCGGCGCCATCTGGGCCGCGAACCGCGCCGGCGGGGGCGCGGTCTTCCAGTTCTTCCTCCCCGCCGAGGCTCCGCCGCCATGATTCCGGAGCCCCAACCGGTAGTTCTCATCGTCGAGGACGAGCTGTCGATCCGGAGGTTCCTCAAGCCCTCGCTCCAGACCGAAGGCTTCGCGGTTGCCGAGGCGGACACGGGCGCGGAGGGCCTCGCGCTTGCGGCCTCCCGCCAGCCGGCGGTCGTGCTGCTCGACCTCGGCCTCCCGGACGTCGACGGGCTCGAGATCCTCCGGCGGCTGCGGGCCGTGAGCGCGGTCCCGGTCATCATCCTGACCGCGCGGGGCCGGGACGAGGACAAGATCGCGGGGCTGGACGCCGGGGCGGACGATTACCTCACGAAGCCGTTCAGCGTCGGCGAACTTCTCGCCCGGATCCGGGTCGCCCTCCGGCATGCGCAGGCGCCCGGCGAGGATGCCTGCGCGGAGCCGTACGCGTCCGGCGACCTTGCCGTCGACCTCGCCGCGCGCATGGTCAGGGCGCGCGGCGCCGAGGTGCACCTGACCCCCCACGAATACGGAATCCTCGCCCTCCTCGTGCGCCGCGCGGGCAAGGTCGTGACGCAGAAGCAGATCCTCAAGGAGGTCTGGGGACACGCTGGCGTCGAGCAGGCGCATTACGTCCGGCTCTACGTGCACCAGCTCCGGGGCAAGATCGAGCGCGACCCCGCCCGGCCCGTTCACATCGTGACCGAGCCCGGCGTCGGGTACCGGCTGAAGGACGCATGACGCCGCCGGAGGATCCGCGCCCCCCGAAGACGCCGTCGCCGATTCCCGACGAGCTCGACTGGAGCCGCCGGCTCGCCCAGTGGATCCTCGGTGCGCCCCGGAACCTCTGGGACCGGACCATCTTCCACAAGGTGGCGCTCGTCCCCGTGCTCGCCTGGGTCGGCATGGGCGCCGACGGGCTCTCGTCGTCCGCTTACGGCCCCGACGAGTCGTTCCGGGCCCTGCAACTCCACCTCTACGTCGCCCCGCTCGTCATCCTGGCGTCCGTGCTCACGATCGCGATCATCTCCATCGCCTACAGCCGCGTCATCGAGAACTTCCCGCACGGCGGCGGCGGCTACGTCGTGGCCTCGCGGCTACTCGGCCCCGGGGCGGGTGTCTTCTCGGGATGCGCGCTCATCGTGGACTACGTGCTCACGATCACGGTCTCGATCGCGGCCGGCGGGGACGCCCTCTTCAGCCTCCTGCCGCACGAGTGGCACACAGCCAAGCTCGTACTCGAAGCCGCCGCGCTGGGGGCCCTCGTCGTCATGAACCTGCGGGGCGTCAGGGAGTCCGTGATCTCGGTCGCCCCCGTGTTCTTCGCTTTCGTCGTCAGCCACATAGTCCTCATCGGCGGCGTCATCTTCCTTCACTGGAGCCGCATTCCTGTCATCGCCGATGGCGCCGCGACCGGGTGCGCCGAGGGGCTGGGCACGCTCGGGCTGGTCGGGATGGGCGCGATCTTCCTGCGCGCCTACTCGATGGGGGCCGGCACCTACACGGGCATCGAGGCGGTCTCCAACGGGGTGAGCATCCTCCGCGAGCCCAAGGTCCAGTCCGGCCAGCGGACCATGGCCTACATGGCGGTCTCCCTCGCCGTCGTATCGTCGGGGCTGTTCGCGGGCTATCTCCTGGCCGGCATCGGGCCCACCGAGGGCCAGACCATGAACGCCGTGCTGGCGGCCGACGCTTTCGGGCAGGGCGTTCTGGGATCCCTAACCGCGGGCCACGCCCTCCTGTGGCTCACCCTGCTCTCCGAGGCCGGCATCCTCCTGATCGCCGCCCAGACGGGGTTCATCGACGGCCCGCGCGTCATGGCCAACATGGCGCTCGACGGCTGGCTCCCGCGCCGGTTCAGCCTCCTCTCGCACCGGCTCACGATCCAGGACGGCGTACTCCTCTTCGGAGCCGCCTCGCTGGCCGCCCTGCTCTACACACGCGGGAACACGACCCTGCTGGTCCTCATGTACTCGATCAACGTCTTCATCACGTTCTCGCTTACCGAGCTGTCCATGGTCCGCCTCTACTGGGGCCGGCGCCACGAAAAGGCGACGCTGCTGAACAAGATCTACATCCACGTCATCGGCCTCGTCCTGTGCGGGTCGATTCTCGTTGTCATGATCGTGGAGAAGTTCACGAAGGGCGGGTGGCTCACCCTCGTGATCACCTTCGCGCTTCTCGGAGCCTGCCTGCTCATCCGGCGCTACTACCGCGGCGTCCGAGAGCAGATCCGCCGGATCGACGACCAGCTCGGGGACCTGCCGGTCCGCCGGAAGCCCGTGGTGCGCCCGCTGAACCCGGACGACCCGACGGCCATCCTCCTCGTCGACCGGTACGGCGGCGTCGGCATCCACGCCATCTTCGCGATAACGCGGCTCTTCCCGGGCACGTTCCGGAACATGGTCTTCGTCTCGGTCGGCATCGTGGACTCGGACGCCTTCAAGGGCATCGACGCGCTCGACGAACTGCGCGCGCACAAGGAGACGGATCTCAAGCGATACGTCGAGTTCGCGCGGCGGCTGGGTCTCGCCGCCTCCTACGAGACGACCATCGGCACCGATGTCGTCGATGCGGCGGAGGAGCTCTGCCTGGTGGTGGCGAAACGGTTCGGCACGACCGTCGTCTTCGGGTCGAAGCTCGTCTTCCGGCGCGAGCGCTGGTACCAGGCGCTCATGCACAACCACACGAACGAGGCGCTCCAGTCCCGGCTCCAATGGGCCGGGCTAACGATGACGATCCTGCCGATCCGCGTCCTAGGCTGACCCGGCCGCGGCTACTTGGTGCGGCGCGTGATCCACCAGGCGGCGGTCAGGACGACCGACGCCGTCGCGAAGCCCATGATGATCCAGAAGGCGTGCGGGTGCCGCTGAAGCGGGATCGCGACGTTCATCGAGAAGGCGCTGACCACCAGGGTGGGCACCATGATCGCGATGGTGATCACGTTCAGGGTCTTCATCTGTACGTTCAGGTTGTTGCTGATGATCGACGCGCGCGCATCCATGAGGCTCGACAGGATGTTCGAGTAGATGTCGGCCTGCCGCTGGCACTGGGTGTTCTCGATGGCCATGTCGTCCAGGAACTCCACCTGCTCCGTGGGCAGGCCGAACCGCGCCGGGTTGTTCCGGATCCGCTCGATCAGGACCCCGTTCGTCATGATCGAGTTCAAGTAGAAGACCATGGACTTCTCGAGGGCGAAGAGCTGGAGCAGGTACCGGTTCTCCTGCGAGGTGTTCAGCATCGCCTCGAGCTCGCTGGTCACCTCGTAGATGGCGCGCAGGTGCTCGAGGAAGTGCGAGATCGAGGAGTACAGGATCCTGAGCCACAGGTCGTTCAGGGACGACACCCGGTTGAAGATCCGGTTCGAGAAGATGTTCAGGTCCTCTTTGAAGACGAGGATGATCCGGTCCTTGAAGAGGAACAGCCCGGCGGCCGAGGTCTTGAAGGTGAGCCGGTCGCCGCCGGTGTAGTTGAGCGGACGCCGGTAGATCATGGCCACGTGCTCGGGCTCGAACTCCAGCCGCGAGAGCTCGTCGGGGTCCAGGGCGGAGTTCAGCGTGTGCTCGTCGATCCCATAGGTGGCGATCAGCATCTTCTTCTCGTCGGCATCCGGGTCCACCACGACGATCACGTGGGCGGCCCCGGGGCCATCCTCGACGACCCGGTTGTCCTTCAGCGCGTAGTAGCTCAACATGGGTGCCGGCGTTGCCTCCCTGGGACCGTGCGTTCACCGAACCTGAATGAGGATACTCCCGAAGGCTCCCGGGGCTCAACCTCTTCGGCCTCTCCAGGCCCTCCGGACCCGGAGGCCGGCCCCGGGATCCGCCGATCAGCGTCCCCGCCGCCAGCCGGGATCCGGTTCAGAAGAGGTCCAGCACGACCCCCTGGCACGTGAAGTTGTAGTCGTCGTGGGAGCCCGAGTAGACCAGGTACAGGGTCTTCTCGTCCATCATCCACTTCGTCGGAAAGATGGGCTGGTACACGCCGTAGTGGCCGAAATCGTCGTCCCGGTGGAACAGGGACCATGGACCCCAGGGCTCGGGCGCCTCAAAGAGCGTGAGCTGGCTGGGGTAGACGCTGTCGGGCCAATTCTGGTGGTACGGCCGCGGCTGCATGGTTTCGCGGTTCAGGAACGAGAAATTGGCCAGGAGATACCGCTTCAGGAACCGGTTGTAGGTGACGTGGTCCTCGCCCGTCATGCTCGGATACTCGAAGATGGGCCGCGCCTTCGCGTCGTCCCGGTCCCAGGCCGGGGCCTCCGGGGTTCCCGTGAAGAACTCCCATGCCGCGCGCTCCAGTAGCTTCGCCCGGGGGACGCGGCCGAGGAGCAGCATGTCGCCGTTGCACCAGTAGCTGTTCCCGTCCGTGCCAGCCGGGAAGGTCGCGTACACGTACCCGTCGCGGGCGCCCTCGAAGTCCCTGCCGAACTGGATGAAGTGGGGCGAGGCCAGCCGGCCGGTGAAGAACTCGAGCGGCGTCGCCTCCCGGTTCCACGTCTTCCCCCAGTCCCGGGTCGTGATGATCCACGACGAGATGTTGCACTGCCGGTTGAACGCCGGGTTCTCGCCGTAGTTGTGGAGCTCGACCGCGAAGTAGAGCATGCCGTCCATCCCGAGCAGCCCCGCGGGCTTGACGCCCCGGTTCTTGTCCACCCTGGGCCGCTGACAATAGACCTTGGGATCGATGGGCAGGTTATCGACGAGCTCGAGGTGGAATGACCACGACGCGCCGCTCTGGCCGTGGATGCGCCAGAAGTTCATGGGGCTCCCCGTGTTGTCCCCCGCCGCGCCGTAGAGGAAGTCGTCGGCGGCCCACGTGATGGGCCACATGTCGCCGTCCCCCTTGTGCTGGCGCCACTTGCCCATCTCGAGTCCCCGGATCACGGTGCTGCGCGGATACTTCGGTGCCGGTGCGTCGGGCATGATCTACCTCCCATTCATTCATTCGCGGCGAGCTATCATCGGGGTGGCAGGAGAACGCTCACCGGGCACCCAAGGCCCCGGGCTATCTTGAGAAGAGTGGAGAGTTTCGGCCACCTGGTCAGTCCGCTCTCGAGGTGCGTCAGCGTCTCCTCCGTCAGCCGGGCACGGCGGGCAATGTCACGCGCGCTCATGCCTCGACGCCGCCTCTCGCGGCGGAGAAGCAGCCCGAACGACTCCACCGTTCCAGCGGTTCCGCCAGCAGCTGCCGATTTCCCGAATCGAGGCTCGAACCGCGTTCCTGGTATGAGATCCACCGGACGGCATCCAAGACGACGCGCCACGGAAATCAGCCAGCCAACATCGGTCTCGTCCCGTCGCGCCCTCCCCAATCTCCTGATCGTGTCCGCGCCGAGACCCAGCCGCACTCCGAGTCCATCCATGGTCAGGCCGGCGGCGAATCGCACCCGCCGAAAGCGCGTACCAAGAGTCTCCGGTCCCGTGGCCCTCACGATTGCGATTCGCGGCCCCGCGGGCCGGGGCAACCAACCCAGCCTGGACGCCTTGACCTTGAGCGCCCGGGCGATCGCGGGCATCCACCTTCCCCCCGGATAATTGCGCCTGCATTCCCAACGGCAGACCGTGAACACTGTCGTGCCGATCCGGCTCGCGAGTTGTGTCTGGGTAAGCCCAGCCGCGGTGCGGAGCTGCCGGACCAGAATACCGAATTGATTGTCACGATCATCCCGACTCCGCGCTCTCACGTTACCCGTGCCGCCCACTCAGAATCACTTGTTTCCGATCCGGAGCAGCATCGCGCCGTGCGTCGGAACCGACGCGGTGAACGACCCCGCGAACTCGCCGAGATCCTTGCCAAGCCAGCAGTCGCGCACGGCAAGCTTCCCCGTGAGCCCCAGGTCATTCCAGGCCGCCGTGATCTCCATCCGGTCGTATCCCTTGTTGAACAGCCCCACGGCCGTGGTCCCGTCGGCGAGCGGCCGCGCCCAGACCTCCCAGTCCTCGGTCCCCGCGCGCCGCGTGGCGGCGACCCCCAGCGGGTCCTGGTCCACGTCGAGCACCTCGTCGTTCGTGAGGAGGGCGAGCGTGAACTCGTCGAGCCGGGCGAGGTCGCACCCGATCAGGAGCGGAGCGGCGAGCAGGCTCCACGCCGTGAGGTGCAGGATCTGCTCGTTCCTCGTGAGCTTCGAGGGATGCAGCGTCGGCCCCCACCCCACCTGCCCGACGACGAGCATGTCGGGGTCGTTCCAGTGGCCCGGGCCCGCCCATTTCGATATTTCCGGCTGGCGGAACGCGATGTCGGCGAGGCTCCACCACGTGTCCTTGATGTCCCCCGTGGTCCGCCAGAGGTTCCCGCCGGTCTGGGCCCCCCATTCCCACACCTGGTCCATCCCGTATTGGCAGAACGAGAACACGATGTCGCGGCCGGAGGCGTCGAGCGCCTGCCGCATGACCCGGTACGGGCGGATCGCCTTCTCCCGCCCCTCGCCCGTGGCGACGTCGCCGTACGAGCACCAATCGTACTTGAGGTAATCAACCCCCCACCTCGCGTAAGTGGCCGCGTCCTGCCGCTCGTGCTTCCAGCTCGCCTCGAAGCCCCCGCACGTCTTTGGCCCCGGCCCGGAGTAGATGCCCAGCTTCAAGCCCAGCGAATGGACGTAATCCGCCAGGCCCTTCATGTCCGGGAACTTGTCGTTCGTCAGGATCGTGCCGTCCGCCGCGCGGCCCGCTTCCCAGCAGTCATCGATGTTGATGTATAAGAACCCGTGGGCCGCGAGCCCGGACTTCACGAGCGCATCGGCGGCCTCGCGGACTTTCGCGGCGTCCACGGCGCAGCCCCAGACATTCCACGAGTTCCAGCCCATAGGCGGCGTGAGCGCGAGCTTCGCCTTCCCCGCCACGATCGTGAGCACCCGCTTTGCCGTGCCCTGCGGCCCGGTCACGGTCAGCGTCACCGCGTGCGCGCCGGCCTTCTTCACTGCCCCAGTCACGATCCCGGTCGCCGGGTCCATGGCGAGTCCGGCCGGCAATCCGGCGGCCGCGTACGCGAGCGGTCCTTCACCGGTCGCCGGAATCCTGAACACGAACGGCCGGCCCGGCGTCGTTCCCACCATCCGCGGGCCGTTGATTCGCGGGGCCGCTTCGGCCCCGCGCGCGATCGGCGGGGGCGGATCATTCGCCGGCTCCGCCGGCCCCGGCTGACCCTCCCCCGCGTACGTGATCCCGGCCTCCGCCCAGTCGGCGTGGTCGCAGTCTGATCCGTCCCCGGCGTCGCCGACGTCCAATCGCAGGCGTTTCGCACCCTTGACGTCCACGTCCACGCGCTTCGCTGCGTCGCCGGGCCGCATGACCCCGGAGTCGAAGAGGAGCCGGCCGTCGGCCCTGACCCGGAAGACGGCCGACCCGCAGCCCATCTTTTCGTCATCCATGCCGACCCAGGCCGAGAACCGCGTGGCCGGCCCGTTGAGGTCGACGGTCCAGACACTCCTGGCGTGCGTCCCGATCCCGCGGTCGAACAGGCGGCCGCCGATGCTTAGCGGGTTGCCATCCACGGACAGCCGGGCGCGCGGATCCCCGTACCCGGCGGTCATCTCCCACAACGGCAGCCAGTCGAGCCAGAAGACGCCCGGCGGCGACGTGTCGGAGACCGGCACGACGGTCCCCGATGTCTCGACCTCCAGCTCCGCCCAGTCGGCGTGGTCGGCGCCGTTGTCGTCCCCGTCCTCGCCGACGAGGAGGCGGAGCCGGCGGACGCCCGCGAGCGCGACGTCCACGCGCTTCGCCGCGTCCCCGCCCTTCATGACCCCGGAGTCGAAGAGCCTCTTCCCATCGCCGAAGACGCGGAACTCGACCGACCCGCGCCCCGCCACTTCGTCGTCGACGCCGACCCACGCCGTGAGCCGGGTGGCCGTCCCACCGAGGTCCAGGGACCAGTCGCCGATCGCGTGCATCCCGAGACCGCGGCCATACGCCTTCCCCGCGATCGTGATCGGATGGCCGTCGACGGACTTCCCCGCCTGCGGCTTCCCCCAGCCCTGGATCACGCCCGAGAGGTCCAGTCCGTCGAGGGGAACGGTCGCGGCGGATGCAGTGGCCGCCGCGAGCAAGGCAACGAGGGCCGGCACGAGAGACGCCATGGTGTCCGTATGGTACTCCCTCCCGGTATCATGGGGCCATGCACGCGGTCGTGGTGGCCCTGTGGTTCCTGTCCGGCTCCGCCGCCGGCGCTCCCGGGAATCTCCTCGTGAACCCGTCGTTCGAGTACGGATTGACGGGCTGGGAGCCCGTCTGGAGCCGCTCGATCGGCGCCGCGAAGGCCGAGGTCGTCCGGAAGGACGCCCATGACGGCAGGCGCGCGCTCCGGGTCGTCCACACCGGCCCCGACGACTGGTCGGTCGGCCAGGCGGCGCGCCTCCCCGTCACGCCCGGGGAGATCATTGAGATCACGGGATGGATCCGGATGCGGGGCCCCGGCCGCGTTCAGCTCGGCGTCGTCCTGCGCGACGCCGGCGACGAGACCCTCGACTGGGTCTACGGGGCTGCCGAGGTCGTCCCCGCGGCCGACTGGCAGCGGCTGCGGTCCCGGTGCCTGATCCCCCCCGGCGGGGCCGGGGTCCAGTTCCGGCTGACCGGCGACGGGCCCGTGGACCTGCTGGCCGACGGCCTCTCGCTGGTACGATCAAACCGGCCCCCGACCGTGCCCCAGTCGTCGATCGAACTGAAGGCCGCGACACTCGCCGTCCGGATCGACGGCGCGACCGGCGCGCTGACCGTGACCGCGGGCGGCACGGTCTGGACGCAGTCGGCCGGCGATCCCGCGCCGCTGGCGGTGACGGGGACGGAACGGGTCTCGGACACGCTCGCCCGGTTGACCGTCCTCGACCCGGTCTCGGACCTCGCGCTGACGGCCGAGATCTCCCTCGACCCGGCCGAACCCGAGGTCACGGTCACGCTCGCGGCGGACCCGGCCGCGCCCCTCCCCCGGCCCGTGCGCTATCCGTACCCGTTCGTCTCGCGGGCCGGCGACCTTGCCGTCCTGCCGTACTCCGAGGGGCTCGTCGTCCCCGTGACGGCGACGGGCAAGGGCTGGGGCTTCCGGTGCTTCGAGTGGAAGGACGGCTTCGGCTACAGCGACTGGAAGACCCCGCTGGGGTTCGCGGCGGTCACGGACCTCGCGGGCGGATATGGGCTCATGCTCGATACCCCCTGGGACGCCGCAATCGAGGTCCCGGTCGTCGCCGGCCGCCTCGCGCTCGCGCCCGCGTGGCGGGCGACGCGGGGCGCGTTCGGGGCCCCGCGCCGCGTCGTCTACCGGTTTGCCGCCACGGGCGGCCACGTCGCCCTCGCGAAGCGCTACCGGGAGCTCGTTCGGGCGAAGGGCTGGCTCGTGCCCTTCGCCGAGAAGGTGAAGATCCGGCCCGCGGTCGCGAAGCTCCTCGGCGCCGTGGACCTCTGGTTCCTCGACCGCGAGCTCCCGGCGGACTTCTTCGAGGACCTCGTCGCCTGCGGCGTAGACCGCGCCCTCGTCTCCGTCGGCGGAGGCTGGCAGGAGCCCGACGACGCGGACGCGTGGGTGCGGACCGCGGAGGCGGACGGCTGGCTCGGGAGCCGGTACGACCTCTACACCGACGTCTGGAACCCCGCCGACCATCCGCCTGCCTGGCTGCGAACCGAGGGCTTCCCCGCCGACGTCGTCGTGGACGGGGACGGCGGGTACCACAAGGGCTGGGTGGACAAGTCCCCGGGCGGCCCGTTCCAGGGCTACGTCCTCTGCGCGGCCACGCACCGGAAGACGGCGCAGGCGCGCATCGCCGCCGAGCTCGCGCGCACGCCCTACACCGCCCGCTTCATCGACGTCGTGTGCTCCGCCGGACCCATGGAGTGCATCGCCCCCGCGCACCCGGAGACCAGGCAACAGGACGCCGAGGCGCGCGCGGACATGCTCAAGCTCGTGTCGGATGAGTTCAGGCTCGTGACCGGCTCGGAGGAGATCCGCGAGTGGGCGGTAACCTTCTCGGACTTCAGCGAAGGGACCATGACGATCCGGCCCGCGGCGAACGCCGGGTACGACTGGATGGGGCCCGTCGAGCCCGACGCCGACTACGCGGCCCTGAACGCGGGCTCCGCTTTCCGCGTGCCCCTCTTCGAGCTCGTCTTCCACGACTGCCACGTCTCGACCTGGTACACGGGCGACGGCATGACGAAGGTGCCCGCGTGCTGGGACGCCAAGGATCTGCTTAATATTCTGTACGGCACCATGCCGCTCTGGATGCCTACCAAGGCGCTCTGGGCGGAGCATCGCGCCCGGTTCCTGGCCTCGTACCACACCGTCAATACCGTCTTCGCCGCCGTGGGCGGCTCCGAGATGACCTCGCACGAGTTCCTGACGCCCGACCGGCTGGTCCAGCGGACCCGGTTCGCGTCCGGCCACACGGTCGTTGCGAACTTCGGGAACGCGGACTGGACCGACTCGCCTTCGGGCCGGATCATCGCGCGGGACGGGTTCGTCGCGACCGGCCCCGGGCTCGACGCCTGGCGTGCGCGCGTGAAGGGCCGCGTCGTCACCCGGGTCGAAACGCCGGCGAAGGTCTACCTGGACCCGGGCGGCGCCGGGTGGGATACCGGGGCCCTGCGGTGCGACGCCCCCGCTGTCGTGGTGCAAGCCGGCCGCGGGGTTCGGGTCATCCTCCTCGGCCGCGCCACCCGGGTCGCGCTGGCGCCCGGCGGTCCCGTGACTCCGGATCTGGTCCGGCACGGCACGCTCTACCCGCTCGACGCGTCCCGCGCCCGCGGACGGCCCGCGCAGCCGGCCCGGACCGGCGGGCGGGCCGGGTTCATGCCGGCTGACGGGGTCACGATCTACGAGCTCGAATAATCGGGACGGCCGGGCCCTTACGGGATAGGCCTTTGTGTCACTACTCCCGCAGGTCCTGCTCGTGTCATGATGCCCGTCATGTCCCCCAAGTACCGGCTCACCTCGACCTCCGCCGCTCTATTCCTCCTCTTCTCCGTCGCGCGCGGCGCCGTAGCCGCCGAGGCGCCCCTCGTCGACCTCGCGCTCTGGGGCGGGATCAAGACCACGGCAATGCGGGACCTCAAGCACGAGACGGACCTGGTCACCGCCGACATGAAGGCCCACGGCATGGACGTCGTCACGTCGGGCACCGGCGGCCTCGGGACGGGACTCGAGGCCGGGTGGCGACTCCCCGCGCATCTCTCCGTCTGCCTGCGGGGAGGATGGCTGGGCCGCGACGGCGGCGACATCACGGGCACGCTCTCGGACGCCTACGGCACCGCCGACGTCTACGAGCACGTCACCATCAACGGCTGGTGCGTCGAGGGCGGCGGGCGATACGAGCGCCTCGTCGCGCCCCGGCTGTCGCTCCGCGGCGGGCTGTTCGCCGGCCTGGTCCGCGCCACCGCCGATATCCGTCTGCGGTCGAAAGTCACCGGCCTCTACGCCCTCCTCCTCGGGTCGGGCGACCACACGGTGCCCTATCGCGCTTCGGGTCTCGTCGCCGAGGCGCTCGTGGGCGTCGCCTACGCGATCACGCCGCGGTGCTGCGCCGGGCTGGACGCGGGCTGGCGGTTGGGCAAGACGGGCCCGCTCAAGGCCACCGCGGCCGGGGACACGGACAACGACGGCGCCATCGACGCCGTTGCGGGCGATCCGCGCCGCAGCTCGGACGGCACGAAGGACCTGACGCTAGACTTTTCGGGACTGGTCGCGACCCTCTTCATCACCCTCGCGCTCTGACGCGGGCGGGGTCAGCCCGCCGTCGAAGTCCACCTGCCCTACCCGCCACCTTCGACGACGGCCCTCTAGGCCGCTTGGACCTCGAACTCCGCGATCTTTCCTTCCTCCACCGTGTACCTGATCTCGAGCGGCTGACAGCATACCTCGCAGTCCTCGATCAGGGTCTGCGACTCGACGGACGGATCGAGGAGCACGGACACGCGGGCGCCGCAGAGCGGGCAGAGGAAAAACCGCTCGAACTCCTCGGCGAGCGGCTCCCCTTCCTCGGCGAGTTCATCCGCCGGAAGAGCCGGAGGCGGCGGAAGCGGCGTTGGAAGCGGAGCTTCCACGCGGCGCCGCTCCTGCGGCGACGGGGGCGCCTTGGGCGGTCCGGCCGGCTTCTTTCCCGAAGGGCGTTTCGGGGTTTTCTTCGTCATCGTCTGGGAGTCTACCAAGCTGATAGCATGGACGCCATGCCTCGCATGCCAATACCCCCGAGGGCCCTCTGCGCCCTGCTCGCCCTCCTGGCATGCAATGCGTGTGCCGAGTCCGGCTACGTCTGGGAAGGCTTCGAGCGCGAGATCAACTGGGACCCCGACGCCTCGTCGGCGGCCACCGGCCGGGTACTGGACCCGGCCCAAGCCACCGAGGGAAAACACGGGCTCAAGCTCGATTTCACGGCCGTTACCCCCTCCGCCCGGGCCGTCTGGTACCGGAGCGAGAACCTGGACTGGTCGCCCTACGGCGCTCTCCTCCTGGACGTCTACAATCCCACCGACCTCCCGGCCCTCAAGCTCGGCGTCTCGATCGCGACGACCGACCGGTACCTGGGA
The DNA here is from genome assembly GCA_919901855.1 of bacterium. GTDB lineage: Bacteria > Oederibacteriota > CAKKQC01 > CAKKQC01 > CAKKQC01 > CAKKQC01. The sequence continues at coordinate 124,519 of CAKKQC010000001.1, forward strand.
CACGAGACCTTGACGGCGCCGCTCCAGCCCGGGTGGAACCGGGACGTCCGGATCGACCTCAAGGCCCGGACCTTCTCGTCGGCGGCCTCCGACTACCGGCCCGTCGGCTACCTGATCGGCCGCGGGGCGGTGAAGCTCGTGTCGCTCCACGTCTACCCCGGCTCCGCGACCTCGGGCTGGGTCACGGTGGACAATATGCGTTTGGAGCGCGCGGGGCTCCTCAACGCGGGCGACGTCACCGTCAACACTACCCTGGACCTGACGGCATCGGCGGGCCGGATCGACTACCTGCCGCCCGGCATGCGCGTGCGGTCCCGCGACGTCTCCACCGTCGAGAGCTTCGAAACGGGGAACACGTGGACCACGGCCCAGTCCGGCGTCAAGATCGCGCCGACGACGGGGCGCCACAGCCGCGGCGGAGGCGCGCTCGCCGTTACGTTCCCCGCGTCCCTGGACGGGTTCATGCTGGACCTGCCCGGCCTGGAGACCCGGCTCGGAGGATCCCGCCAGTTCCGGATGGACGTCTGGTGCGACGCCCCGGGCGGCCAGCTCGATCTCGTCCTCTACGACACGGACTGGAACCGGTACCGGAGCGGCTGGCGCTGGCTCGGCCACGGATGGAACACGCTGATCTTCGATTTCACGAACCAGGATGCGTGGGACGAGGGAGTGATGTCGCGCGACGTTACGTCGCGGCTGGCCCTCGTCTCGGTCAACGTGAAGTCCCGGTGGCCCGGCCGGCTCGTCTTCGACGGCCTCGCGACCGCGACGGTGTCGCTGCGGGGCGCCGCGAAGCCCGGCGCCCTCCTCAGCACGTCCTTTCACCCGACCCCGACGATCGAGGCCGTCGTGGACACGCGTCTCCAGGACACGTGGTACGGTAACAACCTGCGCGGCACGCGGAGCGCCGGGCCGGAGGGCTGGGTGGACGCCGGGCACGTGCGCTGGGACGCCGGCGGGTTCCGGACGACCGCGCTCTGGCGGCGCCGCATCACGGCCATGGACCAGCCGCAGTTCCTGCTCGTTTCCCCGTACAGCCTCGGCAACGAGATAACGGGGGCCGAGACCGCGGGACGCCTGGCCGGAACCGAAGTGCAGGCCATGGCCGTGAGCCGGCTCGAGTACGGGACCTTCGACAGCCGCGTGCCCACGGGGCTGGGACCCGAACGCGTCGGGGCGCTCCGGCTCCGGCGCAACGTGGCCGAGGGCACCCGGATCGGCGTCACCCGGGTCGTCCACCTTTCGCGCTATCCGGGCACGGTCGGCGAGGTGGCGCGCCGGCGCGACACGACCGGGCTTGACGCGGAGTCCCATCTCCAGACGGGCAAGCTCGCGCTCAACGTCTCGGCCGAGGGGGCCTACACCTCCGGGCCGGCCTTCCGGGCCCCGGACGCGAACGCCCCGGCCCGCGACCGCTGGTACGGCGCCGGCCGCGTCGCGCCCGAGTTCGGACGGCTCTCGCTGTGGGGAAGCCGGGAAGTCTGGGGCTACGACTTCGACGGAACCTTCACCGCCTGGAGCGGCAACTGGCAGGAGTGGGACGCCGGAGGGGCGTTCCTGCTCGAGGGCCTGCCGGGATTGCAGTGGCTCTCGCGCCTCCCCCTCTACAACCGGACGTTCGCGAAGGACCTCAAGGTCTCGGTCACGTGGTGGGACGGGACCTCGCGCGACCGGTTCACTGCCGCGGACGCGACGCTCAAGCCCCGGAGCATCCAGAGCTCGGTCTCGGCCAGCCTCGCCAACGATTACGAGGCGCGGCCGAACTTCTCGCTGACCGCGGACCGCTTCCGGTCGAATGATTCGGACTACCTGACGCAGGAGACCGAGGAGAAGATTTTCGTTCGCGTCCCCCTCCCGTGGGAGCTGATCCTGAACCTGACGGGAGAGCTTTCGCAGACCGCGGAGCGGGATTTCTGGTCCGAAGAGTCCGGGACGGGCTGGAAGCGGATCGTCGAGGGCGGTCTCGCGCGCTACTTCCTCGGCAACCTCTACGTGACCGTTGGACTGGCTTGGCGGCGCACCCGGAATGCGTGGGAAGGGGTGTGGGGCGATCGCGCGGAGCACGCGCGGCTGACCGCCGGGATTCGCCAGGCGCTGGGCCCCAATTCCCTCGTCCAGATCGACTTCGGCCAGCCGGCGCTCTACGGAACCGACTTCGGCTCCCGTGATACCCTCAATGTCGTGACGGTCCTGGTCAAGACCTACATCTGATGCGGTGGTTCCTTCCCGGAATCCTGATCGCGGCGGGTGCGATCCGGCTCTGGGGCCTGTCCGACCGGGGACTGTATTACTACGACGAGGGACGCAACCACCTCGAAGCCACGGCGACCCTCGCCCTCCTGACGGGGCGGCCGGGCGTCGCGGAGTACATCCAGATCCGGGACGGCCGGCCCGCGGCCAACCTGTCCACCGCCGCCTTGCTGGCGGTGCACGACTCGCCCGACGCGATCCTGTACCTCGCCGCCGCCTGGGGCACGGTCACCGTCTGGCTCGTCGCGTCCATCGCGGCGCGTCTCTGGGGTCCCCGGGAAGGGCTGATCGCCGCGGCCGCGCTCGCGGTGTCGCCGTACCATGCCGTCTACTCCCGATGCGGGCTGGTCGATGCCGCGCTCGCCGCGCTTGCCGCCGCCGCGTTGCTGGCCCTGCTGCGGGGGCGGGAGGCCAACGGAGGGGGACGCGCGACCGCCTGGGTCTTCGCCGCCGGGCTCGCGGTCGGGCTCGGCCTCGGGCATTCGGTGCGGGCCATTCCGATCGCCTGCTGCACCGTCGCGGCCGCCGTCTTCCTGGGGCTTCGGACGCCCCGGCTGCTCGGGGCGTTGGGCGCGGGGATGATCCTGCCACCGGCCGCGTTCGAGATGCTCCAGCGTCACTGGGCCTCCGGCCTCGGCTCCCTGGCGCCCGCAGTCTTCCCCTTCGGGACCTTCGCCTCCCAGGTGGCGGGAACGACGCGGCTCGCCGCGGGGTTCGGGTTCACGCCCTCGTCCCTGGCTGCCCTCCCCGGCTACTTCCTGCCTCTCGAGGGGCCGGTGGGAGTCGCCTGGGCTCTCGCCGCGCTCGCCGTGTCGCTGGGCCGGGCCCCCTCGCGCCGGGAGGCCGCGGTTCACGTCTTCTGGTGGGCGCCGTTCGCGTTCTACGGGGTCTACGCGGGGATCGCGCACCGGTTCCTCCTCGCCGCCTTCCCATTCCTCGCGCTCGCGAAAGCGCGCGCGCTGGGACTCGGACTGGACCGTCTCCGGGGGCGACGGCGGGATGCGGCCGTGGCGACGGCGATCCTCCTTGCGGCCTCGCTTCCGTGGCTGGCCCGGCTCCGCGAGGACCGCTCCCCGTACCTCGAGGTCCTGCGCCGCTCAGGCCGGCCGGACCTGCCGCACCTCTCGACGAATCCGCCCGTGGGGGCGGCGCTCGTGGGACCGTCCCGGTGCGCCCCCGTCCCCGGGGACGAACGGGAGGCCCGGGAGCTGCGCCGTGCCGGATTCCGTTACCTCGTCGCGGACCTCCAGTCCGGGTTCGGCGGGGAAGCCGCGACCGGCGAGCGCAAGCGCGCGCTCGCCCGGTACGAGAGCCGGCTGGTTCCGCGCCTGAGCGTGCCCTACCCGCGCATCGTGCTCGAGCTGTACGTACTGAACCAGAACTTCCCCTGGGTGCGCCAGCGCGAGGCGCTTGCCGGTCTCGCGAACGCGCATCCCGCCGTCCACCTGTACGACCTCAAGCGCCGGCTCTAGAACCCGCCCAGGCGGCGCACGCGGCGGTGCTCAGCGCCGTCAGCCACAGTCCGAGGGAGAAGAGCATCGGACGGAACAGCATGCGCAGGCGGTGACGCCCGGGCGGAATCTCGACCGCCATGAGGAGGGCATCGGCGCGCCACACGGGCACCCGCCGCTCGTCGAGGAAGGCGCGCCACCCGGGATACGCCATCTCCGACACCACGGCCAGCGCCGCGCCCTCCGCCTCGATCTCGGCGGACAGCGTTCCGGCCGCGCCGGCTAGGTTCCGAAGCCGCGCCCGGGCATACATGGCCGGCGGAGCCGCCGGGCCGGCGAGCACGGCTTCGCGCCACGACCAGCCGGGCCGACTGAGCGCCGCCAGCGCGGCCTCGAAGCCGGCGGCGGAGCGGCCCCAGTCGGGGAAGAAGACCCTGGGCAGGCCATGCGGGTCCTCGAAGATGAAGACCGGCTGCCCCCAGGGGTCCCGGCTCGGTTTCACCAGCCGCAAGCCCTTCCCCGCGACCCGGCTGTAGGACACGTGATACCGGACGTTGAGCAGGGACTGGTGCCGCCGGGCATCCCCCGACCGCGCGGCCGCTTCCGCGAACCGGAAGACGTTCGACGGTGGCACGGCGTGATGCCCCGACACGAATGCCAGATCCAGCGGCATTCGCCCGTTGACGGCCGCGGCGTCCTCGTCCGTGATCGTGCGGAAGATCCCGGGCCGCGCCGCGAGATCCTCCCCCACCCGGTCCCTGACCCGGAATCGCGCCATTGGTCCCAGGTCCAGGTACGGGCGCACGGCCGACACGAGGTCGCCGATCGTCCAGCAGGACACGAGCGCCAGGGCCACCGGCGCCGGACACATGGCGGCTCCCGCCACGACGGCCAGCGACACCGGACCCGCCACCGCGGCCCGCTTCAGCGACGTCGTGACGGTGCGTTCCATCGCCGTCCCCGTGAACCCGGCATCGGCCGCGTGGCGCGCGGCATACGCGGATGACGCCACGGCGCCCACGATCCGCCCCCGCAGCGCCCACGCGCCCAGCGTCATCAGCGTCAACATGGCGAGCGTCCCGAGCACCACGCGACGACCGCGGTTCCCCTCCCGGAAGGCCCGCCACCCCTCCGCGGCGAAGAGGGCCGCCGGCACTATCGCGAAGTGCACCCACCGGCTCCATCCCCTGAACCCGCCGAATCCCGGCAACGCGTGCACCGGCCGCCCGAGGAACGTGTCCGGACCGAAACTCCACGCGAGCGCAGCCAGTCCCGCCACCAGCCAGGGCCAACGGCGGCGCCACGCCGCGGCGACCCCGGCCACCGCGAAGGCGAGCGGGACCAGCCCGCAGTACACGGTCGTCATGTCGCTGCCGTGCGGACCGAAGTAGACGGTGTCAGACGCGTAGGCCACGCGGCCCCAGAAGCCGGGCCAGACGCCCTCCACGAACTGGGCGGCGGAGAACCTCCATTGCAGGGAGAAGGACGCGCCCGGCGCCGCCCGCACGCAGGCCCCATAGTATTGGACGGCCGGCAGCAACCAGACGGCGCCGAGGACGGCTCCGAGCCCCGCCGCGCCCGCCAGCACGAGGACCGTCCGGCGGAGACCCGGAGCCTGGCGCGTCCGCCCAGATGTCGCGGCCCGGGCAAGGTCCAGGGCCAGCAGGAGCGACACCCAAACGAAGGCAAAGGCCAGCATCTGCGCCGCGAATGTCAACGACATCAGCCCGACGACGACTCCCGCCAGCACCGTGCCCTTCCAAGATCCCGCCACCCCCGCCCGGAGACCGAGGAGGAGCCACGGCAACAGCGTCACCGCGCGATAGAATCCGACGGTCGCCACGCCCTGCTGGCTCACGGTCACGCCGGCAAAGGCGTAGACGAACCCGCCGAACACGGCCCCCCCGGCCCCGAGGCCCTCGAACGACAGCAGGGCCGCCGCCCCCGCGCCCGCCACGACCTGGTGGATCAGGGAGTCCCAGGCGTAGAACACGGGCGGGGATAGCCCCGCCATCCAGGCCGGAATCTCGGTCGGGTACAGGACCGAGGCGTTCATCGAAGCTATGAACGGCACTCCCCCGAAGAGGTGGGGAAGCCACAGGGGGAGCTCGCCCCTTTCGCGGAACGTCCGCGAGGCGTATTCCAGGAAGGGGTAGAACAGCGCCCGGTAATCGAGCCCCGCCATCAGCGCGCGCCCGGCCAGGGCCTCCCGAAACAGGACCAGCGAGGCGATCACGCAACCCAATGCGGCGACCGCAGCCGCGCGCACCCCGGGGTCCCTGCCGTTCAGCCGCACGGCCCCATTGTACTTGGCCCCGGTTGGGGTATAGTACCCGCACACCCAGGACAGGAGGCAACCCGATGGCCGATCTGAGACTCGTCGTGGCAGGCATGGTGCACGATCACCTCTGGGGCATGCTCCCCAACTTCCGCAAGCTCCCGGTGAAGATCGTGGGCGGCGCGGACCCGAACCGGCCCCTGCGCGAGAAGCTCCGGAAGGAGTACGGGGTCACGGCCCTGTACCCCGACTACCACGACCTCTTTCGCAGCGTGAAGGCGGACGCGGTCATGGTCTGCGGCACGAACGCGGACGGCGCTGGGATTGTCGAAGCCGCCGCCGCCCGGGGTCTCGACTGCATGGTCGAGAAGCCCATGGCCGCCACCGCCGACCAGGCGAAACGGATGCTGAAAGCGGCAAAGCGCCACGGCACCCGGCTCATGATCAACTGGCCGACGGCGTGGAACCCCGCTCTCGTGAAGGCCATGGAGCTCGTGAAACGCGGCGACATCGGCCAGTGCTTCCACGCCCGCATCCACATGGCGCACCAGGGACCCAAGGAGGCCGGGTGCACGCCGTACTTCTGGGGCTGGCTCTACGACGCGAAGGCCAACGGCGGCGGGGCGATCATCGATTACTGCTGCTACGGCGCGGCGATCATGTCCGCGCTCTGGGGCCGGCCGAACGAGGTCATGGGCGTGGCGAAGACGCTGGTCAAGAAGCGATTCCCCGTGGACGACAACGCCATGATCACGGCCATCTACGACCGGCGGATCATCCTCTCGCAGGCGTCCTGGACCCAGAACCCGGACTACCACGACACGCTCTTCCTCGGCGATCGCGGCACCCTCCAGACCGAGCACGGTCAGCTCGTGCGGACGCACACGGACCCCAAGGAGTTCTCGCACTGGGGCGCCGAGCGCCAGAACCGGAAGGTGATCCATATCCCGCCCATGCCGAAGGGGCTCCGCAACGGCCCCGAGCACTTCGTCCACTGCCTGAAGACCGGCAAGGCCTTCACGAAGCTCTGCTCGGCCGAGGTCGGCTGCCTCGCGCAGGAAATCCTGACGGCCGGGGTCGAGTCGAACAAGTCGAGGCGGCGCGTCAGGCTGTAGCGTGCGACGGATTCCGGCATCCGCCGGAATCCGCAAGACGTCCGTCTGCGGACGTCACTCCACCAGCCGGCGGATCGCGAGGCGGCCGTCGCGGCCGACCGTGCACTCGACGAGGAAGGCGCCCGACCGGCGGGACGCGAACTCCTTCACCCGGGCCTCGTTGAAGTAGTAGCGCTCGATCCCGTACTCGACCCAGCCCAGCCCGCCGCCGAAGCGGCGGGCCGTGAACCGGCCGGTCACCCAGACGCCCTGGGCCGGATCCTGGCGGACCGGGATCGCGGGCCCGGGACAGGCAATCTCGGCCGCGCGCCAGACCGTGCGGCCGTCCGGACGATCCGGCGCGGGCACGAGCCGCACCGCGACGGCGGCGCCGGCGTTCCGCGGCAGGTCGCCGGTAACGCGGACGCCGTCCAGCCTCGAGATACGGTAGCTGAGCTGGAGGTACTGCCCCGACAGAAGGTCGCGCGGGTCCACGGGCGCCGTTTCCAGGACGATCACGGGGCCCTGCCGGTTCCATTCCTCGCGGGCGGCCCACCCCCCAAAGAAGAGCAACTGGGCGAGGAGCGTCCACCGCACCCATTTCATGGGGCGACCCCTGCGTCTCGAGGCGAGCCGTCGGGGTTTCTCCCGACGTCGAAACCCCGTGCCCGGACGACCAGGGACTGCCGGCCGCGGTTGAGGACCCAGGCGAGACCGATGAAGGCGACGCCGGCGACGATGAACGCAAATCCGCTGCGGAGCATGGTCCCGAACAGGTCCAGGAACCGCGTCGCGATGACGAGGCCGAGGAGGGCGGTGCCGTCATTGATGCGCCCGGGCAGGTTCCGGCGCACGCCCTCGACCATCAGCAGGATGCCGAGCGCCAGCAGGGCCAGGTTGGCGATCACGGCCACCGTCCCCGTGAGCCCCCAGAAGAGGATCAGGCCCCCGAGACAGACGGGCAGGAGAACGAGGCCGCGCAGGAGCCAGCCCGCGACCCGGGCCTCCCGGCCGGACCGCGCGCCCGCCGCCGCGACGAGCAACACGCCCGAGGCCGTCATGGCCAGCAGGAACCCGAGTGGCACGTACAGCTCCTCCCGGAAATCGAACGCCGGCGCGTGCGACCGCCAGAAGAAGGTCATTGTGTAGAGCAGGAGCGCGATCAGGAAGGTGCCGAAGCCGTCCGACCGGCCGCCCGCGAGCCGGGCGGGTCCGAGCGCGCCCCAGTAGAGCGCGATCAGGCCGGCCGCCAGGGTCGCCTGGTATCCCATGGCCTGGCACTGGAACGGCGTGTGCCACAGCGACAGGGACCAGAGCCAGAAGAGGAATGCGACGAGGAAGAGCCACCGGCTCGCCCCGCCGAGCCGCCGGGTCAGGACGACGGCGCCGTAAGTCCAGAGCGCCATGATGCCGGCCAGCGCGGGAGCGAAGGTCGTGCGGAACTCGCCCGGCGGCTCCCCCCACCACCCCCGCGCCTCCAGGGATAGGGGCGACCCGGGGACGTGGGACCCCGTGAAGACCGCGACGACGACCCCGGCGGCGTGCACGAACGCGGCCGTCGCATTCCCGGACAGCCAGGCGACGGGCGCGGTCAACGCCAGCCAGACCAGTAGCGGCATGAGCGGATCGCCCGAGAGCTGGTAGACCTGGCCCCACAACCCGATGCCGGCCAGGGGCGCGGCCATCCACACGAGGATCGTCGCCGCACCCAGGGTCGGGCGCGTCCGAGGCAGGCGCGCAGACGCCTCCGCGAGCCCGGCCAGGAGCAGGCCGAACCCGGCGAGCTTCCAGCCCCGGTGGATATTCTCCCAGTTGTACGCGACCAGGAGGATGATCCCGACGCCGATCGAGACCCCGCCGAGCGAAGCCAGGATCGTGAACGGGGCCACGCGCGCCGCGGCGGACTCGCGTGCCCGCTGCTCGCGGATGGCGCCCGCCTGGGCCGCCGAGATCAGGCCGAGCTCCGACCACCCGTCCAGCTGCCGGTCGAGCCACCGGTCCCGCCAGTTCATTCGGCCGCTCCCGCCTCCGCGCGAAGCCCCTCGATCGGCCCGCCGTCAACGTTGCGGAACCGGATGCACGCGCTCCAGTCCCCCTCGCCCTGGGCGACTTTCACGAGCACCGTGCACCAGCCCTTCGGGAGTTTGACAGGCACCTTGTCGTCCGCGCACTTGGTGCCCCGCCACGCGTTGTTGTCGTGGACTACCTTGCCGTCGATCCAGACCTTGATGCCGTCGTCGCTCCCGGCCTCGAGGATCGCCTTCGTCTTCTTCGGCACGAACACGCGGGTGCGCAGGTAGCCGGTCCGGTGCTCACCCTCCAGCGCATACTTGAGATCGAGCAGATACGGCGGGTCCGAGTCCTCGTTCCGGGGCAGGAGCCGCCAGGTGACCCGGGCGGGATCCCGTTCCGGCTCGAACGGCGTCTCCAGGAGCTTCTTGTCGTCGAGCCCCTCGCGTACGTACGGGCCCGCGATCTCCCAGGCGGTCACGTAGTCCGAGCACTCCACGATCGAGTCGATCGAGGCCCGGGCGGCCTTCTTCACGTCGTCGGATGTCGTCACGGCGAGGACGCGGTCGAGCGCGGCCCGCGCGACCTCGCGCCGGCTCAGGATCAGCTCCCCCGCGATCCGGCCGGCGGCCGCGGCCGCCTCCTCCTTCACCGCCGGGTCATCCATCGCCTTCAGGGCCATCTCGAGCGCGGCGGGGTGGGTGACCTTGCCCAGCGCACCGAGCACGAGCACTCGGTCCTCGGGCCGTCCCGCGATCGCCCAGGCGTCACGGAGCCGACCGACGAGCACGGCGTCGCCCTCGCCAGCCTCCCCGGCCAGCCGCACGTACCCGCGGAGCGCGAGCACGCGGAAGACGGGCTCGGGAGCCGTTTTCGCCAGCATCGCGAGGTCGGCCAGCGGCGACGCATCCGGCCAGTCGCCGAGCGCGCGCACCGCGGCCTCGCGGGCCGTGGCGTCCGTATCGCCAAGCGCCTCGCGCTCGGCGGCGAGCGCGGCCTCGCCGCCGGTCCTCGCCAGCAGGCCGAGCAGCGCCGCCTTCGCCCCGCCCGTGGAGCCCGCCCCGTCCGCGGGGCGAACGGCCCGAAAGGCCGCAAGGACGGCCGAAGCGGCCGGGGCGGGGTCCTTCATCCTCTTCACGATCAGCCCGAAGGCGTCGGCCGCGGCTTCGCGGGCGTCGGCATCCTGCGCCAGCCGGCCGACGAGCAGGGCCAGGTGGTCCGGGCCGCCGAGGACGCCGACCACGCCCAGCGCGGCCCGGCGGACCCCCGCGTCGGCATCCGCGACGTACGCGAGCGCGACGGGGAGCGACGAGGCCGACCCGCGCGCGCCCAGGACCCCGAGGAGGCCCGCCCGGACCTTCGGGGGCGCCGCCGGCACCGTGCCCTCGAGCGCGGCGGTCGCCGCGTCCGGCAAGTCCAGGAGGCAGCTACGAGCTGCCTCGGCGTCCGGCCCACCGAGCGCGGCCGCGAGGTCCGGCACGGCCTTGGCTCCCGCGAGCGCGGCGTCCGAGCGGAGCGCGGCCGTCCGAACCCCGGGGTCACTGTCCTTGAGCGTCCTCCGGACGGCGGGCAGGGCCGCCGCGTCGCCGCGCGCCGCGAGCACTCCGAGCACCGCGGTCCGGACCTCCGCGCTGCCCCGGGCGTTCGCGATCCGGGCCGCCCACCACGCCGTCACGGCAGCGCCGGGCGCCGCGGCCGCGACCCGGCCGGCGCAGTCCGCGACATCCGCCGCGTCGCCCGTGAGCGCGGCGAGCAGGTCGGGGCACGCCTTCGTCCCGTCCACGGCCGCGAGCCCCTCGAGCGCCGCGCACCGGACCTGCGGCTCGTCCGCGCGCGCCTTCAGCAGCCGCCGGTAGATCGCGCCCGCGGCGGCCGCGCGCTTCCCCGCCGCGAGCACGCGCGCCGCCGCCAGCAGCTCGTCCGTGCGCTCCCACCGGTCGAACCCGGTGGCGGAGGCTGCGGCCCTCTCGAGCACCTTGATGTCCTTCTCGGTCGGGACGGGAGCGAGGGCAGGCGCCGCGGCGACTTCTCCCGTCATCCGGAGCTGCTCCTCCAAGAACTGGCGGTTGAAATCGCTCCAGGTCGTCTTCGCCAGTTCGGCCTTGACCGCCTCCAGATACCAAGCCCGCTCCGCCTCGGCCCCGGGCCGGGAGACGAAGAAGGCGAGCCCGTGGAGCGCCCACCGCGCGCCGTTGTCGTCCCCCTTGCCGGGCTCGACGAGCCGGGCCGCGAGCGCAAACACCACCTCGGGGCCCATCGCCGCGATCCGGGGCATCACGGAGTCGCGCGAGACCGTGGCCGAGGAGGGCAACTGCCCGAGCAGGGCATCCAGGTCGGTCCCGAACGGCGCCGCAGCCCACGCGGTGCCCGCGACCAGGACGAGTCCGAGCCAGGCGTGTCTCACAAATGCCATGGCTTTCTCATCGGCTCGTCGAGCATGGCGTCCTGGGCCGCGTCCCCGATCACGCGCTCCCGCACGGGGTCCCAGCGCACGGGCCGGCCGGTCCGGATCGCGATGTTGGCGAGATGGATGTGCGTCACCGTCCGGTGCGCCTCTTCCCCGGTCGGCTTCGACGTGTGCGTGTTGTCCCGCGTCTTCACCGCATCCTCGAAGCTCCGGTCGCGGACCGGAACCGGGACGCCCGCCGTGGCCGCGAACAGCCCCGGCGGGTCGCTCTCCGTGCCCTCACGCTCCAGCGCTTTCCCCTTCGGCCCCTCCATGAACGGCGCCTTCTTGTCCACCTTGGGCCCCCACTCGTCACTCTCGAGGAGGAGCCGGGTCCCGTCGGGCCACGTGAACGTGACCGTGCCCCACATCCCCGCCGCGTCCGGGTGCGGCGGCCACGGCCCCGTGGACTCCACGAGCGATGGGCCAGTGAGGTCCTTGCCGAGCGCGTAAAGGATGGGGTCCATCCAGTGCATGCCCATGTCCGCAAGTCCCCCGCCGTCGTAGTCCCAGTAACCGCGGAAGCTCTGGTGCACGCGGTGGGGATGATACGGCTTGACCGGCGCGGGGCCGAGCCAGAAGTCGTAGTCGAGGGCCTTGGGAACCGTTTCGGGCACGAGGTCCGTCCGGCCGCTCCACTCCGCCACCTTCCACATCGCGCCGGTGTTCGGGTTGAGCCGGACGGTCAGGGGCGTGCCCAGAAGCCCGCTGGTCACGACGCGGCGGAGCTTCTCGTACCCCGTCCGGCCGTAGCTGTTGACCTGGAGGATCCGGCCGTACCGTTTCGCGGTCTCGATCATGACGAGCCCCTCGCGGTGGAACCTCGTGATGGGCTTCTCGCAGAGGACGTCCTTGCCCGCCTGCATCGCCGCGATCGACATCAGGGCGTGCCAGTGCGGGGGCGTGACGACGTGGATCACGTCGATGTCCTTGCGCTCGAGGACGCGGCGGAAGTCGTGGTACCCCTCGCAGCCCTTCCCCGCCTTCTTGAGCCCCTGCGCGAGATGGTCCGCGTCCACGTCGCACACGGCGAGCGTCGCGGGGACTTCGCCGTCGCGGTTCGGCTCGATGTGGCCCATCCCCATCCCGCCGGTCCCGATCACGGCCCGGGTCACGGTCTCGCTCGGGGGCGTGCGGCCCGACTTCAGCCCCGCGACGACCCGCGCGGGCACGATCGAGAAGAGCGTTACGGCGGCCGCGGCCTCGGCGGCCCGCCCAAGGAATGCCCGCCGCGAAAGGCGAGCTCGTTTCAAGGCTTCGCCGCCCCTTCCACGACCCAGATGTTCCGGTACCTCACCGCGTGACCGTGGTCCTGGAGCCGCAAGGGGCCCCGTCCGACGGTGTCCGCCGACCCGCCACCCGTGGTCCTGAGCACCTTCACGTTCTCGTGGACGAGGACGCCGTTCCAGACAACCTTCACGAACTCCGCCGGGGCAAGTACCGCGCCAGCGGCGTCCAGCACCGGCCCGCGAAAGACGATGTCGTACGTCTGCCAGGTCCCGGGCGGCAGCGCCGCGTTCACGCGCGCGGGTTGCGTGTCATATATCGCCCCGCACTCGTGCGCTTCGACCGGCAGCCCGAAGGAGTCAAGCACCTGGATTTCGTAGCGGTCCTGGAAGTACACGCCGCTGTTCCCGCGGTCCTGGCCGGAGCCCTCGGGCACTACGGGCACCCGGAACTCGACGTGGAGGGTCAGGTCGCCGAACCGCGACTTCGTCCGGGCGTCGCCGCCGTGCACGAGCACGCTCTGGTCCGGCAGGATCCGCCAGTTCGCGTTGTCCCACGCCCCCATCGTCGGCGGCGACGCCGCCCCGTACGGCAGGAGGACGACCGCGCCCGGGGGGGGCGGGGCGCCTTCGGTCGGGGACCGGCGCGCGATCCGCTTCAGGGCCCAGACCCCGGGGCCGCCCGAGAGCTCGAGCCCGCCCTGCGCGACGCGCCCGGTCCAGCGGACCTCGCCCGCCGCCCGGCCGCGCACGCCGCCGAGGGGGGCGGTCTTCGGCACGACGGCCGCGCACGCCTCCCAGCCGCCGCCGCCCTGCGTGATCTTCATCAGTATGGTGTTCGCCCCCTTGACCAACTTCACGGCGACGGAGTCCGACCCGGGCTCGAGTCCGCGCATGACGTCGTTCGCGTGGACGACCGCCCCGTTCAGCCAGACCTTGACGCCGTCGTCGGTCCCGAGCTCGAGCGCGGCGTCCTGATCCACGGGCGACTCCACCGTCGCGCGCAGGTAAGCGACCCGCTCCTCGCCCCCGACGGCCTTGAGGAGGTCCACGACCGGCGGCCCGCCCTCGGCCGTAACCGCCCGCCACGCCACGCCGGTAGCGCCCGGCGTTTCCGGCGGGAAGACCTCGCCGAAGAGCGCCCGGCCGCCGGTGCCGGCCTTCGTGAACGGCCCCGCCACCTCCCACGCCGTGATGTAGTCCTCGAAGCTCGCCCGGGTGAGCTCGACCTCGCGCCCGTCGAACGCCCCCGCCGCCTCGACCGTGTCCGGCCCCGCCGCGCACGTCGCCCTGAACTTCAACGCCCCCACCGGCCAGACCCTGGCGATCGCCGCGGCTGCAGGAGCAGCCGTCGGAGTTCCGGCAGCCGCCGGAACTCCGCTTACCCCGGACCGCGTATAGGTCCCCTCGTACTCGCCCGTGAACGGGTCCGGGGGATCGTCGACCAGGGTCGAGCTCGGGGAAGTGTCCGCGGGGAGGTCGCCGAGCGCGAACTGCGTCCCGTCGAGCAGGCACTTGAGCATGGCGGGGATCTCGAAGATCGCGTCGTCGTGGCCGAACCCGAAGTAGAACACCCGGCCCTTCCCCTCGGCCCTCACCCACGCGAGCGCGTAGTCGTCGTCGAGCCGGTTCCCCTTCCGCGGCGTCTTTGCCCGGTCCAGGGTGCAGAGCACCCTCACGTTCCGGCGCGACCACGGCGCGCGGAAGGTGTAGATCTCGTCGTAGACGTCGAAGCCCTGCCCCCCGAACGCGGCGACGAGCGGATGCGCGGGGTCCTCGATCGCCACCCCGACTTTCTCGTGCCACGGGTGGCCGTTGAACCAGCCGCCCATCATCACGCCGAACTCCGGCCACTCGTACCAGCAGTCGGTCGCGGCGTGGACCCCGACGAGGCCGTTGCCCCGGCGGACGAACGCGAGCAGGCTCGCCTTGAGCGCCGCGTCGCGCGCCCGGGCCTTCTCCTGCGCCTTCGGGGCCAGTTTCGACAGATTCGGCGGGAGGAAGAGCTCGCCGGTCGTGTTCATGAGCACGACGGCATCGAACGCCTTCAACCGCGCGGGCTCGAACACGGCGATGTCGTCGGAGACGGTGACGCGGAACGCCTTCGTCGACTGGGCCAGGAGCTCGAACGCCTTCGCGCCCGCCGCGATGGAGCCGTGCCGGAACCCGCGGGTGAGGGTGAATACGAGGACCCGGTGCGGCCGGGCCGGCTTGGCGGTGGCCGCGGCGGGCAGGGCCGCCCGGATCCTGGCGACGGTCTCGGCGGACACCGGCTCCAGGGCGGCACCGGCGGGGCCGCAGAGCAGGAGTCCGACCAACCCAACCGCCGCCCGCTTTATCATCTCCGCCCTCCTGTGGCCGTCTCGAAGGTAACCCCGGGTCCGGCCCCGAACCGCGTCAGCCGGAGGCGCCGGGGACCACTCGCGGCGATGATACCAACTGCCCGACTGTTCCCGCAGACCCGGCGCACGGCCGGGGACGGAAGCACCATAAACGCCGTGGACAGCGCATCCGAGAGGGCCGCCGTCGGCGCCCACGCCCACGCCGCCGGGCGGGCCGCGGGCCGGCCCGTTCTGGGGTCCACGATATGCGGCCCCTGCGCGTGCATCCCCGACCCCGAGAGCGCCCCCGCCCGGAGCATCGCGGTGCCAAGGACGCGCGCGGGATGGAGCGGATGGCGGAGCCCGACCCGCCAGCCGCCCGCCGGAGCGGGCCCGAGCACGAGCCCCGTGCTCCCGCCGCTCTGGAGGAACGCGGAGGCGATTCCCCAATCCCGGAGCATGGCGCCCATCCGGTCGAGCGCGTACCCCTTGCCAAGCGCGCCGAAGTCGAGGGTGACCCCGGGAGCCCTCACCTTCACCCGGTGCCGGCGGGCGTCGAGTACTACCCGGCGCAGCCCGCCACGTGCGAATCCGGGGTCAAAGGCGCCGCCCGTGATCCGCCACGCCCGGCGCGCGAGGCGGAGGCAGGCCGTCGTCTCCAGCCCGACCGCGGTCCACCGTCCCGGCGCGAGCGCATTGATCCGCGCCACGTCGCTCAACGGGTCCCGGTGCGACAGCTCGCGCTCGACGGCGTCGAGCACCTCGAACGCGGCGCCCGCCGCCGCGCGGGCCTGCCGCGGTTCCTCCCCCGCGACCGTGATCCCGAACTCGCACCCCATCGCCCGGTGCGAGAGGCGGACGGCCACGTTCAGCGCAGGGCGCGTTCCCACAGGTCCCGGTTCACCGAGAGCTCGAGGACGACGCCGGGGCGAGTGCCGTAGTGCTGGATCACCCGGTCGCCGGCCGGCCGGACGAGATCGGGCGTGGCGATGACGACCGGGGCCAGCCGGATCGCCCGCCAGGCCGAGGCGTCCTCGGCGACGGCCCAAAATCCGACCCGGGTCAGCCGCCGCAGGTACCAGGGCAGGGGCCACGGGTCGGGGGCGACGACGGCGACGAGCATCGCGCGGCCGTCCGCGTGCGCAGCCGCGAGTCGCTCGACGAGGGCGCCCAGCCGGACCACGTCGTCGACGGACTGGGCATAGACGTACGGGTTCCGGCGGTCGGACGGCCAGACGAAGGACGCGCGCCACGCCTGCCACCCGAGATGCACGACCGCGACCGCGACGAGCGCCGCCCACGCGGCCCGGCGTCCGGGCCGGCGGCGCAGCGCCGACCACGTCTCCGCCACGCCGACGCCCGCGAGCACGGCGGCGCCCCACCAGAACCCGAGCAGGCACCACGGCGTCTTGTACGGAATCGCCTCGTAGAAGAACGCAAGCACGACTGAGTAGATCGAAAGGAACCGGACGATCGGCCGGGCCCGGCCCCGCCACGCGCCCAGGATCGCGAGCGCCAGGATCGCGGCCTCCGACCAGACCGGACCGTTCGCCATCGGCCGGCTCCAGATCAGGAGGCCGAGGTACCACCCCGCGGGATGCGCGTGGTCACCGCCGGACAGTCCGAGCGCCGTCCACGCCCGGAAGGGCGCCGTCAGCGCTCCCGGCCCGCCGAGGAGGAGCGCCGAGGCTGCCAGCGTCGCGACCGCAGGTCCGATGCATCGGCCCGCATCCCGGGACACTTCTCGCCGAGCCTCCGGCACAAGCGCGACGCTGGCCACCGCGGCTCCGAGCATGAGCCACGCGGTCTCCTTCGTCGCGATCGCGACCCCCGCGGCCAGGCCCGCCCACCAGGTCCAGGCACACGCGCCCCGCCCCGCCGCGAGCCGGCCGAACGCGAGCACCGCCGCGACGAGGAGAACGAGGAGCATCTCGGGGATAGCGTCCCGGCTC
The DNA here is from genome assembly GCA_919901855.1 of bacterium. Taxonomy (GTDB): domain Bacteria; phylum Oederibacteriota; class CAKKQC01; order CAKKQC01; family CAKKQC01; genus CAKKQC01. Next base: position 141,547 of record CAKKQC010000001.1, read on the forward strand.
CAGTACACGAACGCGGGCGAGACCGCGAGCCAGGCGCCGGCGACGCCCGCGGCCCCGGTCCCGATGCCGCCCGCGAACAGGAAGGGCGTGAGCGCCACGAGCGCCCCGGCAACGGCCGGGACGAGCCGGAACATCCACGCCTCGCCGTCCGCGAGCGACCGGACGCCCGCGAGCCCAAGGACGGGAACGGTGAGGAGCGAGAGCACGGGGCCGTGGAAGGCGGCGGGGTCATAGGCGGGGCGGTGGGTCTCGAGGACCCGGATCGCGCGCGCCGCCTCGATGGCCTCGTCCGTGTGCATGGGCCGCAGTTCGAGCCGGGGCAGGCGGAACGCGAGGGCCAGCGCGAGGACGGCCAGCACCGGGACCGGGGACCGCCGTTCGGATCCCCGCTTCCTCATTATTTCACCGGACGACCGTACACCTCCACCTCCGTGTACCGGTTCATCTCGTCGGCGGTCGACCCGTTGCTCCACAGCTTCACGTACCGCGCCTTCACGAGTTTCGCGTCGATGAGCCGGCCCTCGTAGGTCTCGAAGTACTCGCGGTCGCGCCCGACCCCAAGCCCGGCGGTGTTGTCCGCGTCGTTGTTGTAGAGCGTCCGCACGTTCGTGATGAAGTCGGGATCGTCCGCGACCTGGACCACGACGTCGTGGTAGACGCGGGGGTCGCCGTGGTAGTGCCAGACGAGGATGGCCGCGAGCTCGCCATTGGCCCCGAGGTCGATCGTCACGGACTTCAACCCCCGGCCAAACTCGACGTACGAGCCGTCCGTGGCCTCCTTGTCGCCGTCCGTGATCAGCTTCGCCTCGCCGACGAGGGGCTCGGACCCCCCGGCGCCGGCGGGAAGGCCGGCCGCGAGGTTGACGGTGCCGGGCGGCACGCGGAATGGCGGCCGGAGCTTGCCCGACACCTTCTCGACCGTCGTGCCCGCCGGCACGTTCCTGGGCGTCCCGATGAACGCGGGCTTCGGGAGCTTGAGGTCCAGGGGGACCCGGTCATCCGCCGCGGATGACCTCGGAGTTTCGGCAGACGCCGAAACTCCGCGATCCCCGGTTGTCGTCGCCGACACCGTCGGCTTGGCCGGCTTCGCCTTGGCCGGCGCCGCGAACCCGGGCCCGGCAAGGAGCAGGAGGAGGGCGAGCAGGGCTTTCATGGCACAAACTCGGCGGGAGCCAGGGCCAGGGGTGTTGACGCCGCGACCGCGTCGTTCGTCCGCAGGGCCGTCACCGCCGTCGCGAACGCCTCGGACGCGGGGCAGGTCAGCGCCACCTTCCCCCGGATCGCGTCGAAAAAGTTCTCGAGGTGCGGCTGGTGCAGCGGTTTGCGGGCGTCCGCCTCCGCCTCGATCGCGCGGCGGCTCCGCTTGGCCTCCTTGCGCGTCTCCCCGATCTTGAGCTCTATGGCGTCGCGGCCCATCTTGGACACCCGCGAGGCCTCGTCCTCCCACTGGCGGCGCTGGGCCTGCGGCTCCCGGTAGAAGAACCCGACCTTGGGGTCCTCCGAGATCTCGAGAGAGCCGCCCTCGCCCATGAGGACCTCGTAGTACCCGCCGTGGCTGGTCGAACTCAGGACCTGGTAGTAGCCGCGAACGGGCCCCGTCGGGGGGCGCCACTCGTAGATCCCCATCGTGTAGTCGCCCCACTCGTGCTCCGGCTGGACGTCGGCGCCGCCCGCCGCCAGCACGGATACGGGGGGCACCCGCAGGAACCAGTTGAACACGTCGAGCTGGTGCGACCCCAGGTCGCCGATCGGGCCGCTCGCGTACTTCCGGTACCACCGCCAGTTCCGGAGCTGTTCCATCGACCCGTACCCCCAGCGCGCGAGCGCGGCGGCATCGAGGTCGGAGCCCTTGGGCCAGCCCTGCTCGAGCGGCTTCGGCCGGTTCCACTGGCCGTAGACGTGCGTGATCCGCCCGAGCACGCCTTCGCCGTTTACAAGGGATTCGGCGTGGCGGTACCTGGGATTGCTGCGGCGCTGGTGCCCGATCTGCAGGAGCTTGCCCGTTTCGGCCGCGGCCTTAACCATGGCCCGCGCGTCCCCGACCGTGTTCGCCATCTCCTTCTCGCAGTAGACGTGGACCCCGGCCCGGAGGGCGGCGATGGTCTGTTCGGCGTGCACCCAGTCGGGCGTCGCGATCAGGACTGCGTCCAGCGACGCCTTCGCGAGCATCTCGCGGTAGTCCTCGTAGACGGCGGCCGGGTGGCCGTACTCCTTGAGGATGTTCGCCGCGTACCGCGAGTGGTACGGCCAGATGTCCGCAACGGCCGCGAACTTGACGCCCGGAATCTTGACCGCGGCCACGAGGAGGGTTCGGCCCTGACTGCCCCCGCCGATCAGGCCGACTTTGATATCCCCGGCCGAACCCTTCGCAGCTCCGGCAGACGCCGGAGCTGCGCGGGTGCGACCCGGCAGGATCAAGGAGGCACCCGCCAGCGCGGCCGAGGCGAGGAAGTCCCGCCGGGAGACCGCCGGTTGTGCCTTCTTCCGTGCCCGTGGCATGGCCGACATTGTACCTAGGGGATCCGCTGTACGGAGTCGGTCACGAACCGGCCCGCGACCACCCGTCCCGTCACCGTCAACCGGGTCTTGTAGCCCCCCCCCCGGAAGAGCCGCGCAATCAGGGCCGCCTTGGGGCCGCCGCGGCCCGGCGACCAGTAGCCGCGGGACACCACAGTCTTCCGGCCGCCCGCGGTGGAGAGCCGGGTCTGGTACAACCCGTCCCCGATCCTCCCGGACCAGACGCTGGAGGCCGACCCCGTCTCGGCCGCGCCCACCGCCAGGGCCAGTCCCCCCTCGGCCGCGTACTCGGCGACGAGCGCCCGCTCGAAATGCAGGCTCGCGCGGACCTGCTGGTACGACCGCCACCACGTGAGCGTGACGAGGGCCGCCATCATGAGCCCGATCAGCGTCAGGACGGTTGCGGATCCGGATTCCGCGCCGCGGCGCCCGCGCGAGGCGAACTTACCGGGGAAGCGCCGCTGCCGCCGCATGCACCCTCCCGGGCTCCCGGACGAACGTGAGGTTCCATCCCACCCACGTCACCCGGCCGCCCTTCCCCGTTATCCGCGCCATCCGGATCTCGCGGACCTCCCGGGCCAGCGCGCGGAATTCCTGGCGCTTCCCCGGCCCCGTCGCCCGCCGCGTGAGGACGCCGCGGACGAGTCCGTATTCGACCTTCCGGCCGTCGAGCTCCGTGATCCGGAGCAGACCCTTCCCGCCCAGCCACGCCGGGACCGCGTCCACGGTCCTCGCCGCCTTGACGTCCCGGACAAGAGCCGACGACGCCCGCCGCACCTGCTCCACCCGCCCGAGCGTCATCTCGGCCTCGAGCACGCCCCGCAGCTCGAGGCGCAGGACGCGCGCCATGGTGTCGCCCAGGATCCCGAGGATGGCCACCACGATCATGAGCTCGATCAGCGTGAACCCCGCCTCGCGAGCCGCGTTGCGGCGGCGCCGACGCTCCGTCACGGCACCCGCACGAAGGTCGCGAGCACGACCCGCTCGCCCCGGGCGAGACCCCACCAGACCGTGACCGTAACGGCCGCCGTCCGGCCCGTCTTCACGACGTCGTAGACGCCGCGCGTCTTCCGGTCGTGCATCCCCGCGGGCACGAACGCCTTCCGGCCCGTCCGCAGGGACTCCGGCCGGGCCTTCAGGACCTCGAGGCGGGACTGCGCCGCGAGCGCGGCCACGGTCCGGCGCTCGGCGGCGTTCACCGCCGCAGTCATCGCCGGCCGGAGCCTCGCGAGGCCCGCGATCACGATGCTGAAGATGGCCATCGCGAGGACGACGACGATCAGGGACTCGCCACCTTCGCGGCAGTTCATGTGCTGCCGCGGGCCCGAGGCCGGTCGGAACCTGCCGTCGCACCCGCACCCCCCCGTCAGTCTCATCCTGATGCCAATGACCCCATGACGAACATGGGCATGAACATGCCGATCACGATGAGCCCCACGAGGACGCTGATCGCCACGAGGAATAGCGGCTCGAGGACGGTCGGGATCGCGCGGCCCAGGCTTCGCGCGCGGTCCCCGTAGGTCTGCGCGGCGTCCCCGAGCCCGGCCTCGAGGCGTCCCGCGCCTTCGGAACTCTCGACCAGCCATCCGAACAGGAGCGGGAAGCGGCCCGACGCCCGCAGGGACTTCGCGAGCCCGGCGCCCCGCTCCACCTCTCCCGCGATGCCGAGGGCCGCGGGACCGAAGACGGGGCCCGCTACGCCGGCGGCCAGCCTCAGCGCCTCGACTGCCGGAACCCCCGACTCCAGCAGCAGCCGGGCGGTCCCCGCGAACCGGGACAGGGCGGCGGCCTCCAGCAGGGGGCCGAACAGGGGAAGGCGCGCCGCCCATTCGCCCACCTTCGCCGGCATGGTCCGGCGGGCCACCCAAGCGAGGGCTGCTACGGCTCCAAGCGCCGGAATCCAGACCACCGCCCCGCTCAGGAGAAGCCACGACAGGCCGAACACAATGCGCGTCGGCAGGGGGAGCCGGACGCCGAATCCCGCGTACACGTCCGCGAACGTAGGCACGACCGTCAGGCAGAGGAAGAGGAGCACGAGGCCGCTCACCGCGGCCACCGTGAGCGGATAGAAGAGCGCGTTGCGCACCCGCTCCATCACGTCCTCGGTGTCCTCGATCCACTCGCAGAGCAGGCCGAACGCCCGGCCGAGGTCCCCGCTGCGCTCGCCCGCCCGGACGGTGCCGACGAAGAACGCGTCGAACACCTCCGGGTGCACCTCGAACGCCGCCGAGAGGGAGGACCCCGCCTCCATGCGGACCGCGACGTCGAGGACCACCTTCCGGGCCAGCGGCGAGACCAGCTCGGGCACGATGCTGCGCAGGGCGGCGGGCAGGGGCTGTTTCGCCCGGACCGCGAGCGCCGCGTACCGGCACAATGCCGCCAGGTCCCGCCGGACGTCGGCCCGGCGCGAGGCCCGCTTCCGCCGAACCGCGGGGGCTTCGAACGCCTGCGCCGCCGCCGAGCTCGGGGCAGCAGGCGACGGAGCCGTTGCTTCCGCCGGCGGGCTCGCCATCGGCTGCGCCATCGGAGCAACGACCGCAGTTGCGACGGCAGGTTCTGTCGCAGTCGAGACGGCAGGTTCTGTCCGTCCTTGGACCTGCGGCTGCACTCGATCTGCCGCAGGGACTGCCGCAGGCTCTGACGCGGCCGCAACCGAGGCCGCAAAAGCGGCGAACTCCGCGGCGAACGCGAGGGCCTCCGCCGATGGAGCGGTGGAGACGGCGGGCTCCGACCGGCCTTGGACCGCCGGCTGCACCGGCTCCGCCGACGGAGCAGGCGATTCGGCAGGTTCCGCAGCGGCTGAGGAGGCAGGCTCCGTGGCGGCTGCAACAGGCATTCCATCGCCGGCGGCTTCGGGCAGGAGCATGTCCGCCGGGATGAGCGCATCGGCCGATGCGTCTGCGCCGGCAGGCTCCGTTGGGGTCGAGACGGCAGGTTCTGTCCAGCCCTCGGCCTGCGGCAGCGCAGGAACTGCCGCGGGCGCAGGAGCCGAATCGAGCGACGGGATCGACAAGTCGAACCCGAGCGGCGACGCGATGGGCGGCGGCGCCTCCCAATCGCCCGGCGGGTCAGCCGAGGGCGGCATCGAGCTCCCCCGCGGTCGTAATCCCGCCCTTCACCAGTTCCGCTCCCGCTTCCCGCATCTCGCGCATGCCCGCCTCCTTCGCCGCGGCGCCGATACGCGCCGGGTCGGATGTCTCCGCCATCACCAATCGTACCGCCCCGCCGCACGACAGGTACTCCCCGAACGCCGTCCGACCCCGGAACCCCGTCCGCGCGCACGCCTCGCACCCCTTCCCCGCGCAGGCCCGGCAGGTCCCGCGGACCAGCCGCTGGGCCAGCACGCCCCGCAGGGACGACGAGATCAGCGACAGGCTCAGCCCGAGATCCGCCAGCCGCCGGACCGCCTCGGCCGCCCGGCCGCAGTGCAGGCTCGAGATCACGAGATGCCCCGTGAAGCTCGCCGTGAGCACTGCCTCCGCGGTCTCGCGGTCCCGGATCTCGGACACCGCGATCACCTCGGGGTCCTGCCGCATGAGCGCGCGCACGCCCGCCGCGTAGTCCAGCCCGCGGTCGGGCCGCACCTGCGTCTGGTTGACGCCCGCGAGCACCCGCTCGACGGGGTCCTCGAGGCTCGCGATGTTGAGCCGCGTCCCCCGCCGCTCCGCGAGCGCGGTGAGGACGGCGTAGATCGTGGTCGTCTTTCCGCTCCCGCTCGGCCCGCACACGAGGTACAGCCCGTCCCGGGCCTCCAGCATTGCCTGCAGACCGGAAAGAGCAGGCGCGTCGAACCCGAGATCCTCCGCCCGCCGCAGACCCCCGGCGGCCTCGTAGAACCGGACGACCACCTTCTCGCCGTGGACGACCGGCATCACCGAGAGGCGGAGCTCGCGCGGCGCGCCGCCCGCCTCGCCCTCGAGGAGAAGGCGGCCCTCCTGCGGAACGTCGTTGCGGTGCACGGCGAGGCCGGCCATGACCTTGAGCCGGTTCACGACGCCCTCGGCCAGCTCCCCGTCCAGTCGCGCCCCCTCCCGGAATACCCCGTCCACGCGCGTACGAACGCGCGCGCCCCCCGGCACCGGCTCGAGGTGCAGGTCGGACGCGCCGGCCCCGGCCGCCTCGCGCAGGAGGCCCAGGACCGCCGCCGGGACGTCCGGACCGGGAGCAGGCTTCTCCCGGCTCATCGCAGCGGCGCCCCCACGGCGAACAGGTAGAGCCCCCAGAAGAGCAGGTAGGTGCCCGCGACCGCCGCGCCCACCGCGAACAGGGCGAGGGTCTCGAACCGGCGCCGGAAGCTCTCGGCGTGTCGGCCCAGGTCCCTTTCGCACCCGGCCGCGGCCGCCTCCAGGCAGTCGAAGAGCTGGCGGTCCGTCGCGGGCGAGTCGAACAGGATCCGGACCGGGCCGGGCAGGAACCGGATCCGGCCGACGGCCCGGCGCGGGACCTCGCCGCGGTCCACGGCGTCGGCGGCCGCCGTGAGCTGGATCCTGACCGTGCCGTGGTCGAACGACGCCGCGCAGAGGCGCAGCGCGGGCACGAACGAGACGCCGGACTTGAGGAGGGCGGTGAATTCGTGCAGGAATGCGGCGGCCGTCCAGGAGCGCGCGTACACGCCGAGCATCGGAATCCACTCGAGCTGGCTCACGGGCAGGGGCCCGCCCGCCCGCCCCGACAGGAAGCGGACGGAAGCGACGAGACCGAGTGCGGACAGCACGGCGGCCCCGGCCCCGATCACGAAGAGGTACAGATGGATGGCCCCCGATGACCACCAGGGCATGGCGGGGCCGGGCGTGCCGCCGAGCGACGGGACGGCGCCCATGAACGCCGGCACGACGTGGAAAAGGACGAGGAAGGCGTAGGCGGAAAGCACGCCCAGAACGCAGGCGGGATAGACGAGGAGGGAGCCGACCTCGCGCCGGATTGCGTTGATCCGCCGGGCGCTGCGAACCACGAGATCCAGCACGCTCCCGAGATTGCCCGACTCGAGGCCGGCCCGCACGATCGCGAGATAGCCCGCGGGGAACGCGGCCTGCTCGCGCTCGACAGCCCGGTCGAACCCCGTGCCCTTCTCGATCTCGTCCCCCAGCCGCTTGAGCGCCTCCCCGGTGTCCGGCGCCTCGACCCCGCGCGCGGCCTCGCGTACCGCATCGCTGAGCGGCGTGCCCGAACGCACGAGCATGGCCAGCGTGCCATTGAACCGCTCGAAGTCCCCGGGCGCGATCATGCCGCCCTCCGGTTCACAGGAACAACTTCGGCAGGTACCGCGGCACGTCGGCGAACGGCTCGATCTCGCCCGCGGCGACGCGGTAAAGCCGCTCGTGGGTCGCCCGCGCGGCTTCGGCAAGCGGTTCGTAGGGCTTCTGGCAGGTGTCGTAGAAACCGATGTTCCAGTTCTCGCCGTCGGACCGGCCCAGCGCGGACTCGTCGTAGAGGGTGAACCAGTGGACGCCGACGCACCAGGGCTTGGCGGCGGCGTCCTCGACGTACGCCCGGTACGCGCGCCCCCGGTCGGCCTGGGTGGCCACGTGCCCGATCCCGGATGCAGGAAGCCCGGCGTCCAGAGAGCCGAAGTGCCACTCGCCCACCAGCACGGGCTGGCGGAACATCTCCGCGATCCTGGCCAGCTCGGGGCGGACGCGCTCGTCGTAGCCGTTCACGCTGAAGACGTCGAAGCACTTCATCCCCTCGACCGCCCACGCGGGAGGCACGGTGTAGTACCGGATCCCGAGGTTGAGGTGGTGGGGGTCGGCCTGGCGGCACGCGGCGCTCAGCGCTCCGAAGAACCTGCCCACCATGACCGCGCTGAACCCTTCGAGGTCCGTTCTCGCCCGCGCCGTGAATGGTCCGGTCCAGCAGCCCTTTTCGATCCTCGCCAGGGTTGCCGGCATCTGCCAGGCCGCCGCGAGCGCCTCGTCGGTCGCGTGCTTCTTCCTGAGCCACGCCGCGAGCTCGCACCGCGTCCGGCACTCGGCCGTGGTGGCGAGCATGCCCTCCGCCGGCGTCTCGTCCGCGAACCCCCACGTCGGCTCGTTCATCATGAAGTAACCGATGAACGACTTGTCCGCCGCGGTCTCCCCGAGCTGGGCGCCGAACTCGGCGGCGTCCTTCTCGAACCCGGGGTGGAAGACATCGGGGAAGTCGCGGTAGATCATGGGCGTCCGCTCGAACCGCAGCGCCAGCGGGCGCACGTAGGGGAAACCCGCGGCCCGCGCGATCCGCCAGTCGGACCAGTTGGCGACCGTGTTGAACCCCGTTCGTCTGAGCTCGGCCAGCGCGATCGCGCCCCATTCGCCGCGCCAGCGCTCCGCCCCGAAGACGTGGATGAAGTTGGCGGCGAGGTAGTTCACGGCCGTCGCGCCACCGCCACTCCGGTGCATGGCGTCCCCGAACCGCTCCGTCACGTCGGGCATCCACGCGAGCGCGGACCCGAGCCCGTCGCAGGCGGCATCGATGTTCGGCGCGACGCAGTCCATTCCCGCGGACCAGAACGGATGCCCGTCCGGGTCGACCAGCCACCACCGCTCTCCGTCGTGGTGCGTGCGGAAGAACCCGCTGGCCTCCCAGCGCCGGGACGCCCAGCCTCCCCAGCGGCCGAAATCCCCGGGCCAGGAGCGTTCGGGCGCGGCCTCGTGCTGGGCCCAGATCCGGTCCGTGACCTCCTTGCGGCTCCGCGTCTTCCCCGGCCAGTCGTGGATCGCGCTCTGCCCGAACTCGTCGAGTAACGGGCCCTTCGGCAGGAGTGGAGCGATGAGCCGTTGCGGCTCTTCGCCGGTCGCGGCCATCGGGCCGAGCGCGAACCTGACCGGCAACCCGTCCGTGCGCAGGGTCCGGATCGTCATCCGGTCCACGAGCCCGAGATCGACCCGGTCGCCCCCGCACATGGGCTTGAGCCACGCGCCCTCGCGCTCAAAGCGCCAGCGGTTCTGGTTCACGGCCTCGAGCGGCATCCTGATCCTGGCCTGGCACTGGTTGAGCCCCGAGTACTGGAGCCGGAAGGTCCTCCCCTTGCCGGCTTCCTCGAGCGTCAGGAGGAAGACCACGAGCCGGGTCCCGTCCACGAGGAAGTCCCCGGTCACCCATCCCGCGTCCCGCAAGGATCCCTGGGGGAAGGTGTAAAGGAGGCCGGCGCCCTCGGCGGAGCCCGTGTACCAGGCGGAGCCCGGGAACGGGCCCGGGAGCGCCTCGCGAACGAGGCCGCCGAAGAGCGACGCGGGCTCGAGAGTCATCGGCAAGTCGGCCATGGAGATTCCATCATACAATCGTCGCCGCGGTCGTGACGGCCTAGTAGAATAAGGGCACGATGACGAACCGGCTGATCCATCTGCTGCGCACGCTGTGGTTCATGGTCGCGGTGGCCGCCTCGTGCATCGTGCTCTCGATCCCCGTCTTCATCGGCATCTTCGCCGGCCAGGGCGACCGCGCCCTCCCCCCGGGACTCGTCGCGTGGTTCTGGTGCTGGTTCCGGGCCCCCGGCGTCCGGCCCGTGATCCTGGGCCGCGAGCACATCGAGCCGTACCGCGGTCGCCCCCTGATCCTGGTGGGTAACCACCAGAGCGCGATGGACATCCCGATCCTGATCCTCGCGTCGCACGGCCGGATCCGGTTCCTGGCCAAGAAGTCGCTCTTCTGGGTCCCGATCGTGGGCTGGATCATGAAGCTGACGGGATTCACGGCGATCGACCGCAAGAGCGCGCGGAAGACCCGGCCCGCGCTTGAAGCCGCGCTCCTCAAGATCACCCGGGGGCGGAACCACTGGGTCATATTCCCCGAGGGAACGCGCTCCACGACCCCGGAGCTCCTGCCCTACCACCGCGGGACGTTCAACTTCGCGCGGCAGGCGGGTGTGCCCATCGTCCCCTTCGCCCTCGACGGCGGGGGCGCGCTCATGCCCAAAGGGGCATGGTCTCCGTCTGCGGGGACCATGACCCTAGTGATCGGCGAGCCGATCCTGGTCGAAGATGTGGCCCGGCTGAGCCCCGACGAGCTGCTCGTCCGGGCCCGGACGTTCACCGAGTCCGCTCTGGCCCGCTTGCGGCGCCAGGCCGATCCCACCACGCCCCCGGGAGGCCCGGCCCGGTCGTGAGACTCCGCCGCAGGCTTGGGGCCGCGCGCCGGCTCAGCTTCCACGGCAAGCGCCGCAACGTCCGCGACCTCGTCCGGTTCGCGACCTTCATCTTCGCGGTCTGGGGCGGCTCCTGTTTCTATATGGCGTGGCGGCTCACGGGTCCGCTCGACCCCGGCTCGCCCCTGCGCCCCGCCGCCTGGGTGTTCGCGGCCGCGACCGCGATCCTCGTGCCGTGGGCCATGGTCCGCCAGCGCCGGCCGCACCCCCCCCGGCTCATGATGCCCGCCGCGTACACGGCCATGAGCTTCGCCGCCATGCTCCTGCCCCCCGTCGTGCTCCGCGACCTCGTCTGGGGCGCAGGCGTCGCGCTCGGCGCGTGGCCCGACCCCGCGGTCCGGCTCGCGTGGGCGCGCGACCTCAACGCCGCCGCGCTGTTCACCGGCGTGGCGCTGACCGTGCTCGGATACCTGCAGGCCCGCCGCCCGCCCAGGTCCCTGTGCGTGGCTGTCCCGTTCCCGGGCCTGCATCCGAACCTCGAGGGGTTCCGGATCGTGCTCATAGCGGACCTGCACGCGGGCGCGACGATCCGGAAGGGCCGGATCGAGTCCATCGCCCGGCTCGCGCAGGGGCTGAAGCCCGACCTCGTGGCCGTGGCCGGCGACCTCGCGGACGGCCACGTCCGCGACGTTCTGCCGAACCTCGCGCCCCTGCGCCATCTGCGGGCACCGCTGGGCGTGTTCTTTGTGACGGGCAACCACGACTACTACTGGGACCCCGCGGGGTGGCTCCGCGCCGCGCGCACGCTCGGGATGATCCCGCTGACGAACGAATCGCGCGTCCTGAGGCGCGGCTCGGCGCGCCTAGTCGTCGGGGGCGTTCCCGACCCGACGGGGGCCGAGTTCGGCGTCGCGCCCCGGCCGTCCGCGTCCCACGCGTTCCAGGGCACGCCGCGGCGCGCGTTTCGCCTCCTGCTCGCGCACCAGCCCGAGCTGGCCGACGCCGGCGCGCGCGCAGGCGCGGACTTGATCGTGTCGGGTCACACGCACGGCGGCCAGCTCCTGCCTTGGGCCCTGATCGCGCGCCGGGTCCACCGGTGCGTCGCGGGCCTGTGCCGCGTGGATCGGTCCTGGCTGTTCGTCACCACGGGCGCCAACTACTGGGGCGCGCCCAACCGCCTCGGCGTGCCCACGGAGATCGCTTGCCTGATCCTGACCCGGGAGGCTACCGGCCGGGGCGGAAGGTGAAGCTCGCGAGGTCGCAGACGGGCCGGTAGCCGATCTTCATATAGATGTCGTTCGAGGTCGGATTGGACTGGTCAGTGAACAGGCACGTGAACCGGCGGCCCGCGTCGAGCAGGTGCCGGGACAGCGCCGCCACGCACGAGGTCGCATACCCCTGGCGCCGGAACTCCGGGGGCGTGTAGACGCCCGAGATGCAGGTCCCGTGCGCGGTCGGCCGGGACCAGACCGCCATGCACCGCGGCACGCCGTCCTCCCAGACGAACTGGCGCTTCTCCTCGATGAGCCGCTTCGCGGCCTCGCGGGCCCGGTCCTCGGTCTCGGCGTCGAGGTGCGCGTCCGCGATGAACCCCCGCCGCCACCGCGCCACCAGGCCTTCGTCCGCGGGCGTCGCCTCCCGGAGACGGCCGGGCACGGCCGGCGGCGGGATCACGGCCTTGAGTTCGTAGATCCGCATCTCCATCCCCGGCACCGGGGTCTCGCCGATCCGGCTCCCCCACAGCCCGGCCAGCATGCGCGCGGTCCCGGCGTGGCCGTTCACACCCGGGGGCCGGATCCCGGCGGCGTCGAGGTGGTCCACGAGCTCCGCGATCCCGCACGCGCCCGTGCGCGAGATCACGAGGGGGTGGGGCGGGGTCATGACCGCGGCGCCCGCTAACCCGCCGTCCTCCTCGATCATCGCGAGGAACGGCGACGCCTTGATGAGGTCGGGGCGCGCCACGAGCTGGGTCGCGATCCCGAGGACGAGGTTGTTTTCGGCCTCGGATTCCTCGAGCGGCGCCGCCACCGCCTTGAGGAACTGCGCGGGATCGAGTCGATGGATGGCTGTCGTAGACATTGAAGAGTACTAGGGTACCGATCCGTGGAGGCGAGTGCCAGAGTCCGATGGTCTCTTGGAGGCGAACGAGTGTGAGCCGACCGCGTCGGCGAAGGCTGTGCCTGAGCCGACGCGGAAGTGCGAGGAGGTTACGTACGTGACCAAATATGGAGCGGAGGGGGATTGAACCCCTGACCTCCTGCATGCCATGCAGGCGTTCTCCCAGCTGAACTACCGCCCCGTGACCTGTACATTCTACCGGGCTCTCCGACCTGCCGACAAGGCGCTCCGGCGCCGCAGAACCTTGTGGTCGTAGTCCGGATAGTACTCGATCCGGTTGACCAGCTTCAGGATTTTGAGCTGGTTCAGACGCCGAACCGCCGGATGCGCCAGGGCCGCATGCAGGGCCACGATCACAAGCGCGTGCCGGATCTTACCCTTCGCGATCAGCCCGGGGATGCGGGCGAGGGGGGTCGGTGCGATCGCGATGTCCTCGCCGAACTCGAGCTCCGGCGCGGAGACGCGCCGCGCCCCCAACGCGAGAACCATGTGGCAGTGGTTGCGGTGGAACGCCGGGTTCGGATGCGTCCAACCCAGCGAAACCCACCGCCGCGCCGCGTACCCGGTCTCCTCCAGGAGTTCACGCTTCCCCGCGGCGAGCGGGCTCGCGTCCCGGCGGCTGACCGCCCCTCCCGGAATCTCGAGCTCGACGCGGCGAGAGCCGTACCGGGGTTGGCGGATCAGCAGGACACGCCCCCGGTCGTCGACGGGAACCACGTTTACCCACTCCGGACAGTCGAGGAAGACGAAGTCCCCGGCCCGGCCGCCGGGAGATCGCCAACGCTCGCCCAGCACGCTGAAGATCGGGGTCCGGAGCAGGACCCGGCCATCCAGCCTGCGCCAGAGCTTCACCGCTCCCCCGGGTGCATGGCCGCGAGCTGGTCCGCCCACTTCCCCCGCCCCGTCGCCCGCAGCCGCTCGAGGTACCGCTTGAGCTCGCCTTTGCAGTGGTAGGGTCCGCCCTCGGCGAGCACGGTCTGGAGGGGATCCGGGTTCCCCCCGGCGGTCTTCATCGCCTCCGCGTGCCATGACTCCAGGATCGCGCGTCCATGGGACGCGATCTCGGGCCGCGCGGCCGCCAGGTCATGTTGCTCGTGCGGGTCGTCCTTGAGATTGAACAGCATGTACTCGGGGAAGGCATGGTAGCCGTCGTGGAAGCTCCGGATCAGGATCCAGTCCTGCCACCGGGCCGCGCGCTGGCATGACCACGCCATCTGCGAGACCACGAGCGAGTCGCGGCCCGTTGGTGATCCAGCCTTCAACGGCGCCGCGCATCCGCGGCCGTCCCACCGTGCGGGCACCTTGCCGCCAAGGAGCTCGACGAGCGTCGCCGCGAGGTCGGACTGGTAATGGAGCCCGGCGTCTACGCCGGCCTTGAGCCCCGGGAACGCGAGCAGGAAGGGCACGTGGCTCGTGATCCCATCCGCGCACTGGTGGTCGCCGTAGATGTTGAGCTCGCCCAGCGTCTCGCCGTGGTCGGAGCTCACGACGATCGCCGTGTCCTCGAGGACGCCGAGGTCCGCGAGGGCATGCACGAGCCGGCCCGCGTGCTCGTCCGCCCACCTGACCCCGGTGTCGTAACCGTCGAAGAGCTTCCGCGCGTCCGCCATCGACGCGATCTCGCCGGGCTGGCGCGGAAACTTCGGCTCCGGGTACGGGCCGTACCCGCGCACCTCGCGCGCGGAGTGGGGGCCGACGCCGTCCCAATGCGCGCGGCGGATCTCCTCCGTGTACCACGCCGGGAGGGGGTCCCCGGAGAACGGCTCCCCGACCGACGCGGGCGCGCGGTAGGGCGTGTGCGGGTCCCAAATGTTCACGTGCAGGAACCAGTTGTCCGCGGTGCCGCGCCGCGCGAGCCAGTCCAGGGCCGTCGGCGTGACCTCCTCCGCGCTCTCCATCCCGTTCTTCCCGGTGTTGTATGCCTCGTTCGCATTCGCGTACCACCACCACGCCGAGTGCCGCTCGGCGAACGGCGAGACCGTGACGACGTGGAGCCCGGCCCGGCGCAGGCACCGGAAGAGGCTCTCCTGGTCCAGGGCCGACTGGAACTCGCGCCCGGGCCCGTCGGGGAAGGGGTCCGCGGCAACGCCCCCGTGGTTCACAACGCCGTTGTGGATCCCGAACCGGCCCGTCATGAGGGCCGCCCGGCTCGGCAGGCAGGGGGCGTCCGAGACCCAGCACTGGTCGAACCGCACGCCCCGGGCCGCGATCGCGTCGAGATCGGGGCTCGTGGCGCGGTGGTAGCCGTAACAGCCGAGGTGGTCGGGACGCAGGGTGTCGATATCGATCCAAAGGACTCGCATCGTGCGTACATTGTAGCGGGGGTACAATACCCGCGTGACGAACGGGGAAATCTCCGCCGTGCTGGAGCGAATCGCGCGCCTGCTCGAAGTCCAGGGCGCCATCTCGTTCAAGGTCCGGACCTACGACCGCCTCGCCATGATCGTGGCCGACCATGAGCGGCCCCTCGCCGACCTCTTCGCCGAGGGCGGCCGCAAAGCCTTGCTGGCACTACCCGGCATCGGCGAGAGCACGGCGACCAAGATCGAGGAACTCCTCACGACCGGCCGGTGCGGCAGATATGAAGAGCTCAAGGCTTCCCTGCCCAAGGGCATCGAGGAGCTGCTCGCCGTGCCCGGGATGGGGCCGAAGACCGCGCTCCTCGTGGCAACGAAGCTGAACGTGCACTCGCTCGACGACTTCGAGCGGGCGCTGGACGAGCATCGGCTCGCGGCGCTCCCGCGCATGGGCGACAAGCTCCAGGCAAAGCTCCTGCACGGGATCGCGATCGCGCGACAGGGACAGGACCGGCGGCCCCTGGGGGAGGCCCTCGGGATCGCCGAAGTCCTGCTTGCCTCGCTCCGGGCGCTCCCCCAGGTCGCGCGGGCCGAGGCCGCCGGGTCGCTCCGGCGGATGCGGGACACGGTCGGCGACCTGGACCTCCTCGTCACCCCCCGCAGGCTCAAGGACGCGGCCGTAATCATGCAGGCCTTCGTCGGCTTCCCCGACGTCAGGGAGATCGTGGCTCGCGGCGAGACCAAGGCGTCCGTCCGGCTCCGGCAGGGACTCGACGCCGACCTGCGCGTGATCGCGCCAAAAGCCTTTGGCGCTGCGTGGCACTACTTCACGGGCTCGAAGGCCCACAACATCGCCATCCGCGAGCTCGGGGTCAGGCGCGGGCTCAAGATCAACGAGTACGGCGTCTTCAGGGGCACCAAGCGGATCGGGGGGAAGGAAGAGTCCGAGGTCTTCAAGGCCGTGGGCCTCCCGGTCATTCCGCCCGAGATCCGGGAGAACGAGGGCGAGATCGAGGCGGCGACGAAAGGGAAGCTCCCCCGGCTAGTCCAGGCCACGGACATCAAGGGCGACCTCCACGTCCACTCGACCTGGAGCGACGGCCGCGCGACGATCGAGGCCATGGTCGTGGCCGCCCGCGCGCTCGGGTACGAGTATCTGGCGTTCTGCGACCACTCGCAGTCGCTCAAGATCGCGGGCGGACTGTCCGTCGAGGAACTCAGGCAGAAGCACCGCGAAATCAATACGATCAACCGCTCCATCCGGGGGTTCCGGATTCTCAAGGGGGCGGAGGTCGACATCCTCGCCGACGGCTCGCTCGACTATCCCGACGGCGTTCTCGCCGGTTTCGACATCGTCGTCGCCTCGGTCCATTCCCGGTTCAACCTCGACCAGGCGGCGCAGACGAAGCGCGTGACCACGGCCCTGCGCAATCCCCATGTGACGATCCTGGGCCATCCGACGGGACGGCTCCTGGGCCAGCGCGACGCGCACCCGATCGACCTCACCGAGATCATCAAGGTCGCGCGCGAGGAGGGGAAGGCGCTCGAACTCAACGCCCAGCCGGACCGGCTGGACCTCTCCGAGCATCCCCTGCGCGAGGCCCGCGCCGCCGGCGTCATGATCGCGATCGACTCCGACGCCCACGATGCGGCCAGCCTCTCGTTCGTGCCCCGGTTCGGCGCCGGCGCGGCCCGCCGGGGCTGGGTGGGCCCCAACCAGGTGCTCAACGCCCTGCCGCTGGCAGAGCTTATGAAGCGGCTTCATCCATGATTCCGCTTCGTGACATCAACCCGAACGAGCGCCCGCCGTTGATGACGGGCGTCCTCATTCTCGCGAACCTCGTTGCGTTCGGGTACCAGATCTTGATCCCGGAATCGGGCCAGAACGCGTTCTTCCAGGCGTTCGGGCTCATCCCCGCGCGGTATACGGTCGCCGACTGGGCCGCGCGCACGGGGCTGGGCATCTCCCCCCTGCCGTTCCTGACCTCCATGTTCCTCCACGGCGGCTGGATGCACCTGATCGGGAACATGTGGTCGCTCTGGCTCTTCGGCGACAACGTCGAGGACCGTCTCGGCTCCTGGCGCTTCCTCGGGTTCTACCTCCTGAGCGGACTCATCGCGGGCGTCACCCAGTGCGCGGTCAGCCTGCATTCCACAATCCCGACCATCGGGGCGTCTGGCGCGATCGCGGGCGTCATGGGCGCCTACATGGTCCTCTTCCCCAAGGCCCGGATCCTGACTTTCGTGACCCTCGGGTTCTTCTGGCGACTCATGGAGATCCCGGCCTGGATCTTCATCGGGTTCTGGATCGTCTTCCAGCTCTTCGCCGGCGGGTTGGCCCTCGCCGCCACGTCCGGCGAGGCGGGCGGCATCGCCTTCTGGGCCCACATCGGCGGCTTCGCCGGGGGCATCCTCCTGCTCAGCGTCCTCCTACCCACGGGCTCCCGGAAGTCCCTGCTCGACTGAAAGCCGTGTATTGACAGGCCTTTCGGGGCTCCTCGCGTCCCCCCGAGAGTCTCTTGACATATCAGAGAGACTATGATACGTTATGATCGTGAAGGGAAACAGGACGGTTCCAGGCAGTCAAAGGAGGACGACGATGAAGACGAAGCAGACCCCCCAGACCGGCGCGGAGCTCCTGAGCATGGACGAGGCCATCGCCCGGCTCAAGACCACGCGCCCCACGTTCTATCGCTGGCTCAAGACCGGCAAGCTCAAGGGCCTCAAGGCCGGCCGCCAGTGGCGGTTCTACGCCACCGACGTGGACCGGTTCCTCAAGGGCGAGGCCCTCCGCTGGGACCTCCCCGCCGACATCTCCCCCCTGATCAACGCCCTGGCGAAGAAGGCGGGCCAGCCGGTGCCCGCCACGGCGTCGCTCTCGGACACGGAGCGCGTGGCCGCCGCGGCCGACCTCGCTCTGGGGGCCGCCATCGCGCTCGGGGCGAGCGACATCCACCTCGACGCCGCGGGCGACCAGGGCCGCATCCGGTACCGGATCGCCGGCACGCTAACCGTCGCCGCGGGCTTCGACGCCCACCTGGTTCCGCCGCTCATCGACCAGTTCAAGCGGATCACGGGCGTGTGCCGCCTCGACATCCGCGACCTGCCCCAGGACGCCCGGATCCCGTACGAGCGCGGCGGCAAGGCCTTCGACATCCGCATGGCCTTCCTCCCCTCGTGGACGGGCGAGACCATGAACGCCCGCCTCATGCCCCGGGAACTCGCCGTCGGTGGACTGGAGTGGCTCGGCCTCCGCGAGCCCGGGAGCCTGCGCCTCGAGCGCGCGCTGGCGGCGCGGTCGGGAATGGTCGTCATGACCGGGCCCACCGGGTCCGGCAAGACCACGGCGCTGTACGTCGCGATCAACCACGTCAACACCCCCGCCAAGAAGATCGTGGCCATCGAGTCCGAGATCCCGTACGCGCTCCCCGGCGTCGTGCAGGTGCCGGTGCGCGGCGAGGTCACATTCGCGGCGGCCCTCCGGGCCGCCCTCCGGGCGGACCCCAACGTGATCGTGATCGGCGAGCTGGTCGACGGCGAGACGGTCTCCCTCGCGCCCAAGGCGGCGATGACCGGACACCTTGTCTTGTCCGCCATGCACGCAACCAGTGCCGCGGGCGCGATCCGCCGCATGGTCGAGTTCGGCGCGTCGCCCTACGATGTCGGCGAGAGCGTGCGGCTGGTGACGAGCCAGCGGATCGTGCGCAAGCTCTGCCCCGACTGCCGGGTCAAGGACACTCCTTCGGCCGACCAGCTCGCGTGGGCGCAGCAGGCCGCGACCGGGGGCGGACTAGACTGGAAGGCCCTTCCCCGGAAGTTCATGAAGTCCACGGGGTGTGCCAAGTGCGGCGGGACCGGGTTCAAGGGCCGCCGGGTCGCGTTCGAGGCGCTCGAGGTGACCCCGGCCGTCGCGAAGCTGATCCGCGAGGGCGCGGCCGACGACGCGATCCAGTCGCTGGCGGTCAAGCAGGGCATGGTAACGATGGCCGCCGACGGCGTCCGCGCCGCCTGCGCCGGCGAGACCTCGCTCGCGGAAGTCATGGTCGAGACCAGCGTGAGCTGATCACCGGAAAGCTTCGGCAGGATAGAACGCGTCGGGCTTCCAGGCCCGGCGCGTTCGGCTTTCTAGACGGACGCCTTGGCGCGGGCCCAGATGGCGTCGATCGCCTTCTGCTCCGCGTCGGGCAGGTGGAAGTCGTGGCGGGGACGGAGCTCGGCCAGGAGCGCCCGGGCCTGCGCCCGGATCGTCGGCTCCCCCCGCGCGCGCCAGCCGCTGAGGAAGTCCCGGTCGAACAGCATGGGATGCCAGTAGAGGTCGCGATGGCGCTCGCGGGTCGACTCCAGCGCCGCGAACCCGCCGTCGCGAAGCGCCTCCTGGACCTCCCCGATGCACCGGGCGGCGTCGACCTCGAACGACGGCGCCGCGGTCAGCCGCCGGACATGGTCCAGGATCTCGAGGTCGTACAGGAGCTGTTCGGGGCTGTGGACCTCGTCGAGGCTAAGGGTTCCGCCGCCCTCGAAGTACCGGGCCCCGAGGAGCGCGCCCGCGGTCATGAGGCTCGCGCGCTCCGCGCACGCCTGGGCCCCCGGGAGCTTGGCATTCGAGTGGAGGTTGTAGGCCGCCTGGCCCCACCGGGTCCCGTGCTGGTGCGCGTAGACCTCGGCGAAGTAGAGGTGGAACAGGAAGTTCTCGGGCGACCCGAAGCTCATGGCCATGGCCTTGAGGTCGGCCGGGAACAGGTTCACGTACCAGTGGACGGGCAGTTTCGTCAGCTCGCGGACGAGGATCGCGCCCCCCACGGCCTCCGCGGTGGCCATCGCGAAGGCGTCGCCGAGCCGGATCGGCGCGCTCTGGCCGGGGGCGGGCATCCCTCCGACGCTTACCGAGGCGAGGCGGTCCTTGTACTTCAGGACGATGCGGAACGATTCGCCCTCGAGCGACAACGGCGAGAACATGTAGACGGGCAGGTGGCGGACGGGCTCCCCGAGGACCTCGGCCATCTCCATCACGAACGGGATCGCGGCCTCGGTCTTCGAGTCCACGGGGCTGCGGCCCTGCCGCGAATACGTGGCCGCGGTCCAGTAGGCGCCCACGGCCTGGACCGCCGGGGGCACGTCCGAGGGCTGGCCGCACGGGCTGGTGCAGACGCCCCGGTCGGCGAGGACGTCCAGGAGCTTGACCGCCTCCGCCAGCGTCGCCATCGTGAACGGCGCGATCACGTCCGTCGCGGAATCGTGCAGGAACGGCGGGTACTGGGCCACCTGGAGCGTGAACGGGCCGGGGGTCCCGGCCACCTCCGGTCCCGACGCTGTTCCCCTCGTCTCGGCCACGAACGCCTTCGCCGTCGCGGGCTCCACGTGGACCCGGTCCCCCGCCACCCGGAATCCCGCCTTCGCGAGCCGGGCCCGCGGCTCGTCGTCGCCGACCCGGATCCCGACCTCGGAGAGGATCCGGAACGCCGCCGCCTCGATCGCCGCGAGGTCGTCCGGCGGCACCAGCGCGGGTCGGGTGACGGCGAATCGGCGTCCCATGTTCCTGCGCTATCATACCCCCGTGGCCCGCGGCCCGAACATCCTCGTCATCATGACCGACCAGCACCGGGGCGACGCGCTCTCGTGCGCGTGGCCGGCCTGGCGCGGAGGCCCCTCCCCCGTGCGCACGCCCTCCCTCGACCGGCTCGCGGCCGGGGGCGTGCGGTTCGACCGCGCGTACGTGGCCAACCCGCTCTGCATGCCCGCCCGCGCCACGATCCTTACGGGCCTCCCCCCGCGCGGGCACGGGGTCCGGACGAACGGGATCGACCTCGACCCGCGTCTGCCTACGCTACCCGCCGCGCTCGCCCGGGCCGGCTACGCGACCCACAGCGCGGGCAAGATCCACGTTCGCGCCTACGAGACGCCCAAGGGCCTCGACCCCGCGACACTCGACCCCGCCGGGTACCCGGAGGCGCAGTGGATGTGGGAACACGGCAAGGTGACGTCGCTCCCCTCGCCGTATTTTGGTTTCCAGTCCGCGGACTTCACCGGCGGCCACACGTCGTGGATGTGGGGCGACTATGCCAACTGGTTGAATCGCGAGCACCCGGGCACCCTAGCGCTCCTCGACGCGCAGCATGGGACGCGGCCGGCGTCGGGCGCCGAGCAAAGCTGGCGGATGGCGATCCCGCCCGCGCTCCACTACAACACCTGGATCGCGGATCGCGCGATCGCGTTCCTGGAGCGGACGGCCGGAACGGGCCAGCCCTTCCTGCTCTCGGCATCGTTCCCGGACCCGCACCACGGATTCGCGGTTCCCGACCCGTGGTACTCGCTGTACGACCGGGCGACCATGCCGCTCCCGGTGCGGCGCGAGGGCGAGCTCGACGACCTCGCCCCGTTCTTCCGGACGATCGTCGATGGGAATCTCGGCCACCCGGTCTCGGGCCGCCACGGCCCCACCCGGATGCCGGACGACCACCTGCGCGAGATACTCGCGATCACGTGCGGTATGGTCTCGTTCGTGGACGAGCAGGTGGGGCGGCTCCTCGCGGCCCTGGACCGGTTAGGGCTCGCGGAGAACACGCTCGTCCTCTTCCTCGCCGATCACGGGGACCTCATGGGCGATCACTGGCTCATGAACAAGGGGCCATTCCACTTCGACGGACTGCTCCGGGTTCCCTTCATCGCCCGGTGGCCCGGCCGGATTCCCGCGGGGCGCACGACATCAGCACTCGCGTCCCAACTCGACGTCGTGCCCACCCTCTGCGAGGCCGTGGGGATCCCCCTGCCCGAATACGGACCCCCGCCGGGCACGGCGGTGGAAGCCCGGAACCAGCTCGCGTCCCTCCCGGGCCGCTCCCTCGTGCCCGTGCTGACCGGCGCTGCGGAGTCGGTCCAGGACGCGGTCGTGGTCGAGAACGACGAGGACTACCTGGGCCTGCGGTTGCGCACGCTCGTGACGCCGACGCACTCGCTCACGGTCTACGTCGGTGAGGACGGACTCAAGCCCTTCGGCGAGCTGTTCGACCTCGCCGCGGACCCCGGGCAGCTCCGCAATCTCTGGGCTGATTCTGGAAGCGGCCCGCTTCGGGCCGCCCTTACCGAACGCCTGATGGCGGAACTCGTTCGGACCGATTCCCGTCTTCCGCGGCGGCAAGGCCACGCCTGATCCGGGCTACTCGGCCCCCACCTTGGCCTGAAGCTCCCGGACGGCGCTCAGCAGGGATGGCGGAGAGAAGGGCTTGCCGAGAAACACGGCCCAAGACTCGATAGGCCCGTCGCGTTCCACCGCGGCCCGCGAGAGACCGGACATGTAGAGCACTCGGACCTCCGGCCTAGCCCCGACGATCTGTTTCGCCAGCTCGCGGCCGTTCATCCCCGGCATCTCGATGTCCGTCACCAGCACCTGGACGGGGCCGGCATCGGGACGGCAGGCCGCCAGGGCTTCTATTCCGCCGGACGCCTCGACCACGATGAAACCTTCGTCCCGCAGGAGTCCCGAGACGAATCCCCGCACCATGTCGTTATCGTCCACTACGATGATCACGGACCTATCCCATAAGTCATCCTAACATATGACCGTGAGGATATTCCCCCTCCAGGCGCTGTGCTCTACCGTGAAACGCATTCCATGGCCGGGACGGATGTTATCTACGAACAGGTCGGGCGAGCGCTCCGGGAGATCCGGACGGGAGCCGGCTTGACCCAGCAACAGCTCGCCGAACGGGCCGGGCTGTCGGTTTCATTCGTCTCGTTCCTGGAGGCAGGACGGAAGAAGGGCAGTCTCGAGACCTACCATCGCCTCGCGCACGCCTTGGGCATTCCCCTCGCCCGACTGTTCTCAGGCTCCGCCCCGGCCGGCTGGGCGGCGCGCAGCAAGGCGACGGGGTCCGAGGGGTTGACGGCCGCGGAGCACCGTGTGCTCTGGCGACTGCTCAAACGATCCCGGAGGGGCGCTCCGCGTCGTCCATGAGCCCGCGACCGGACGTGCCCGCACGGCGAACGTGGTAGCATGACCGCAACATGATCTCCACCGCCGTTCTTCTGATCCTGTCAGCCGCGTTCAACCCGCCGGACACGCAGGCCGCGTCCCTCGCGTGGGAGCCGCTTGGCGAGCCCGGCTCCGGCGGCGCGCTCACGGGAATCGCGATCAGCCCGGCCGACCCGAAGCGGATACTGCTGGGCGGCGACCTGCTCGGAGTCGGGGTGAGCGAGGACGGGGGCGAGACGTGGAAGCCCGCTACGGGGTTCATCGGCCACGAGATCGCGGACTTCACCTTCAACCCCAAGGCCCCTGATGAAGTGTGGGCTGGCACGATGACGGGCCCGCACGTCTCCCTCGACGGCGGCCGGAAGTGGGAGTCCCGCCGCGGGGGCTTCCCCCCGCTGAGCGATGCCGGCTACTCGGCCCCGGTCC
Source organism: bacterium (assembly GCA_919901855.1). Taxonomy (GTDB): domain Bacteria; phylum Oederibacteriota; class CAKKQC01; order CAKKQC01; family CAKKQC01; genus CAKKQC01. The sequence continues at coordinate 164,936 of CAKKQC010000001.1, forward strand.
AGAAGGTCCTGTTCGATCCCGCGACCCCGAAGCGCCTGCTTGCGTTAGGCGGGTCGCACCGGCGCTGGGCTTCCCCCGGCCAGCCCGAGTGGGGCGCCGTGTGGGAGAGCCGCGACGGCGGGAAGGCGTGGACGCGGCTCGGCCTCGTCGCGGGCGGGACAAACGTCCTGTGCGCGACATTCGCTCCCGGGGAAGCGAAGGCCGTCCTCTGGGCGGCCGCCGACGGCAAGGGCGTCCACCGGAGCACGGACGGCGGGAAGACCTGGGGCCCGAGGAACGGCGGCTTGCCCCACCTCAACGTCGAGTGGATCACGGCCGCCCGCACGCCGGGCGTCCTCTGGGCCGCCTTGGGCGCGGCTCCCAATCCGTCAGGCACGCTCTGGCTCGCGGGCGGAATCTGGAAGACCTCGGACGCCGGCGCGACCTGGAAGCCGGCGTGCAAGGGCCTCTCGCAGTTCCGTGACACGGACGGCAACCAGACCTCGTCGTACCGGTGCGTGGTCGTCTCGCCCGCCGATTCGAAGGTGCTCTTCACCTCGGACACAAGCTGGCAGGGCGCCGGCATCTTCCGTAGCGGCGACGGCGGCGCGACGTGGAAGAAGATCATGGGGTACGAATACCGTAGGTTCGCGCGCACGGCGTACAGCGCCGGCCCCGCGGCCTCGATCTTGGCCGCCTCGCCGCACTCGGCCAAGGTCGTCCTCGCGGGCGGCAGCGAGACCCTGCTACGGTGCGACGGCGGCACGTGGACCGACCTCACCGCCAGCCCGGTCGCGGGCAACGCCGAGACCTGGGAGGGCCGCGGGTTCTCCGGGCTCTGCGCCGTCAACTTCCGGTTCAACCCCTCCCGCGACGCGCACGCCGTGCTCGTCGCCATGGACGACGGCAAGTTCTGGCAGAGCATGGATTTCCTCAAGTCGTGGCGCTGGGGCGGCGAAGGGATGCCGCACTGGGGCGGTGGACGGGACGTGACCTTCACGGGCCCCGGCGGGTTCATCATGTTCCTCACCATGGGCCAGGACGGCGTCTTCGAGGGGGTGGCCCGAACCTCGGACGGGGGCAAGTCGTGGACCCTTCTCGAGGGCGAAGAGCGCGGCCTGCCGGCGAAGGGCATTAAGGCGAATACCGGCGGCGTCTACGCCATCCCCGAGGACCCCGAGATGGTCTGGGCCGCGATCGGGGGAAAGCTCTACGGCTCCGACACGGGCGGCCGGCGCTGGACCGTGGCGCACGAGGCACCGGGCCTGAGCTGGATAGCCGGAAACCCGGCCAGTCCCGCGGCGTTCTGGGTCCTCGGCGACGAGGGCCTCTGGAAGACCGATGACGGCCGGTCGTTCAAGCTCATGAAGGGATGCCCGAAAGGCATCACGCGATTCACACCCGACCCCTCGCGGCCGGACGTGCTCTACGCGGTCTGCTGGCGCTCCGGCGAGACCGGCGGGCTGTGGCGGTGTGAGAAGCGGAGCTGGAAGCGCATCCGGGACGACAGGTACATCGCCGACGTCGCCGTCTCGCCCGCGGACCCCCGCCGGATCGCGGTCATCACCGACGATCACCCGTACCGCGACGCCTCCGGCGCCACCGGGATCTGGGTGACCGAGGACGGCGGCGCCACCTGGCGGCAGGAGAACGCGGGGCTCCCGGTCCCCCGCGGCGACGTCATCCGCATCAATCCCGCGAAGCCCAACCAACTCGTGATCGGCACGATGGGCCGCGGCTACTTCATCGCCAACTGGCCGTGACGGACCGAGGCAGCCTCCGCCTCCCCGCCGTTGCCCTGTGTATCGCCCTCGCCGGGTGTGCCGGCTACCCGGTCTGCCGCGACGCGCGGGCGCTCGGCGACGGCGAGTCCCGGGTCTCGATGGCGGCCAGTCTGGGGATGGCAGGATACACGCACCAGGCAAGGAACGGCGACGGCCGGATCGTGACGGATGACCGGCGAGCCTATGGCATCGGCCTCGGGGGCGGGATCACTGCCTCGCTCGCCCACGGGCTCGACGTCGGCGTGAACGCGACGCTGATCCACAGCGTGGGGCTGACCGCCCAGCTCGAACTGCTCGAGACGGACCACGGGCTGGCCGCGGCCGTGGCGCTCGAGGGCAACTACGGCTCCCTCTTCACCACGTCCAGTCTGATCGACCACGACCTACCCGGGGGCACGGGACGGCAGGCCGGGGTCGCGCTCCTCGTCACCCAGCGGTTCATGCAGGGCCTCCTGACGCTGTGCGGCAAGGCAAGCGACGGCTGGGTGAACCGCCGTCGCGAGGACGGGGACGTGGCCACCTGGATCAACGGGCTCGGGTTCCGGATCTACGACTTCTCCGTGACCTTCGGAATCGAGCCCGAGGGCCAGCGCGGGACGAGCTACACGACCGTCTTCCTGACCGCCGGCGTCCGCCTGCTCGACCCCGGCTCCTTCACCGGCGTCTACGAGACCGCCGGCTACGGATCGTGGATGGGCACCAACTACGCGCGGGACCACACCGCCAAGGCCCCGATCTTCGTCGGCCTCGGCGCCTGCCAGACCTTCAAGGGGCTCGGCCTCTAGGCCCTACAGCCGCTTGCGGGCGCGGAGCTTCTTCAGCACCGTCGAGTACGCGGCGCGGTTGACCGGCAGGGTCACGGGGCGCCCTGTCACCGAGGACAGCACGATCGCGTTCGCGAGCTCCAGGGACTTGCGCCCCTCGGCCGCGTTGCACCGCGGCTGGCCGTGGCGCCGGATCGCGCGGATGAGGTTCCGGTAGACGTCGATGTGCAGCCCCGTGCCGCCCTTGGGCACCTGGACCGGCTCCATCTCCGACTTCGGCTGGTCCCACATCCCCTTCGCGGTCCGCATGTGGCGGAGGATCGAAGGGGTGAAGGAGATCCGGAAGAGGCCGTTGCGGTCGAGCTGGAACCCGCTTCTTTCACCGATGATCTGGATGCAGCCCTGCGACCCCGGTTCGACCGTGCTCACGGTGATGTACCCGGGCGCGCCGTTCGGGTACTCGAGCATGGCCTGCGCCGAGTCCTCGCACTCCATGGGATGGAACCGGGTCCGCACCCAGCCCCAAACCTTGGCGGGCGAGCCCGCGAGCCAGCAGAGGAGGTCCTGCGTGTGCGGCGCCTGGTTCATGAGCACGCCGCCGCCCTCGCTCCCCCACTTCCCGCGCCACGTGGCGGAGCGGTAGTAGGCATCGGACCGGTACCAGGGCTCGACGACGAGGACGCGGATGAGCTGGCCCAGCTCGCCGGCGTCGATGCGGCGCTTCATCTCCTCCGCGACGGCGCGGAACCGCATTTGGTAGTTCACGGCCAGGATCCTGCGCGTCGCCTTCGATACCGCGACCATGCGGTCGGCGTCCCGGACCTCGACCGCCATCGGCTTCTCGGTCAGGACGTGCGCGCCCGCGCGCATAGCGTCCACGGCGACCAGCGGGTGGAACGGGTGCGGGGTCGCAATGGAGACGAGGTCCGGCTCGACCGCCTTGAGCATCACCTTCCAGTCGGTGAAGGTGCGGCACCCGACGCCGACCGCCCGGTCCCGCATGGGAGAGCCGACGACGTCGCACATGCCGACAATCTTGATCTCGGGGCACTTGGCGATCGCTCCGAGGTGGGTTTCCGCAATGCCGCCTGACGCCCCGACGAGTGCGAGTCTGATCTGTTTCATGGCGTCAGTATACAATGGTCCCGCGATGGCCGAACTATCCTGGCTCAACCTCACGCTCGGGAACCTCTCCATGAACAAGCTCTGGGGGGAGACCGAACGCAGCCACCAGACCCTGTGCACCTCCACGCTGGTGAGGACCCCCGCGGGGCTGGTCCTCGTGGACCCGCCCGTCCCCCCGGCCGAGATGCCGGCCCTGCTGGACCGGCGGGCCGGAGTCGGCGTGGACGACATCCGGCATATCTTTCTCACGCATTTCCACGCCGACCACCGGTACGGGCTCGAGGCTTTCCCGAAGGCGACGTGGTGGATTTCGAAGGAGGAGCAGGCCTTCTGGGTGGGAAAGGCCGAGGGCCCCGACCGCGCGCTCCTGGACCGCACCAGCCCCGCGACGCCCGAGCCCTTCCCCGGGGTTACGCTCCGGCTCACGCCCGGCCACACGCCGGGCACGGCCTCGCTCCTGTTCCGGTGGCGCGAACGCCGGGTCGCGATCGTGGGCGACACGGTCATGAGCGAGGAGTTCTTCCGCGCCCGCGAGGTCTTCCACAACGCCGTGGACAAGACGGCCGCGCTCGCCTCGATCGAGTTCCTCGCCCGCGCGCAGATCGTGATCCCGGGCCACGGCGCCCCCTTCGAGCCCGCGCTCGAGCCCGAGCCGGGCGGCATGTGGGGCGGCGGCCGCAAGAGCCTTCCGACCCCGCCCCGCTAGTCGAGCCTACCTGCGATCGACAGAGCCTGGGCGCGGTAGCGGGCGGCGGATGCCACGTTGCCGCCGCGCACGCGCCGGATGAAGACGTACTTCTGGAGCTCGTAGAGAAGATAGAAGACGCCGCGGACCCGGGCGTCCGGCGACTCGTCGCGCGGGCGCCCGTACCCCTCCCAGAACGCGGACTCCGAGATGCCGCAGTAGTCGAGCACGGCGAACTCGATCTCGGGATCGCCGCGCAACGACCGGTCCCAGTCGAGGAGCCCCGTGAGCTTCCCCTTGCCGTCGCAGAGCAGGTTCTCTGCCCAGATGTCCATGTGCAGGAGGCACGCGGGCACCGGTCGCCGGAAGACCTTCAGGTGCCGGTCCAGGAGCTTCCGCATCCCGGCACCATCTTCGGCCGAGTACCCGCCGCACCGCTCGAGGTCCGCGAGCAGCCGGTCCCACATGATCGCGAACGCCGATGGCCAGTCGCGCTGGGGCGCCATCGGCGCGTGCGGGCCCACGTAGCCGTACTCGGCGCCCGTGATCGCGTGGACCTCGCCCAGTGCCCGGCCGCACTCGAAGAGGAGTCGCTCGGTCTGCCCGGCCCCGAGCGCCGCCTCAGCCATCGATACCCCGGGCAACCGCTCCATTACGAGGAGGTCGCGGCCGATGGCGGGGTGGCGGACGGCGTGGCCGACGACGCGGGGCACCGGCGCGTGCGTGCGTTCGCGGATGAGCTCGTGCAGCCCGGGCTCCTGGCGCATCATCCGGAACTCGTAGAAGAGATGCAGGGTGGGGTCGTCGGGCGGCGCCACCCGGACCACCCAGGAGGCTTCGCCACCTGCCACGAACCAGCTCGCGTTGTACTTCCCCGTCGGGGTCTTCGACAGCTTCAGCGTCCGGACATCGGCGTGGACGAGGTCCGCGACCGCGCGAGCGAGTTCCTCCTCGCGGAACCCGGCGGCGGGGTCGAACCCTATCTGGGGCGTTCGCTGATCCAGATCTGCTCGGCGCCGTACCGCGGCGGCCCAGCGCGGAAGTCACCGTAGCAGGCAACGGGCTTCAGCCCCGCGAGCTCGAGCAGGTACCGCATCTCCCAGCGGTAGGTCCAGCGCAGGGTCACGTTCTGGCACTCGCGCCGCATTGTTCGCCCCTTCGCGTCTCGTAGCTCGAACTCCCAAACCTCGCGCAGGACCTGGGTAAGCGGATCGTTCTTCCGCGAGAGGTACCGCACGATCCCGGTTATCCCCGTGTCGGGGTCCGGGTACGTGTCCTCGCGGGAATCCTCGGGCCGGCCGCCGCCGACCTTGTATTTCGGCGAGCACAGCTCGAGCAGGGGGTCGAAGATGTCGACGATGAACCGGCCGCCTGGCTTCAGGTGCTTCCGGACGCAGGCCAGGCACGCGCGCTGGTCCTCCGGCGTGAAGAGGTGCATGAAGGCGCGGAACGGGACCAGGATCAGGTCGAATTGTTTCTTGAGATCGAACCGCGTCATGTTCGCACGGACGAGGGTCAGGCGCCGGTCGAGCCCGAGCGCCTCGGCCTTCCGGCGGCAGACGCGGAGCATGGAAGACGAGAGATCGAGCCCGGTCACCGGGTGCCCCGCGCGCAAGAGCGGGAGCGCAACCCTGCCAGTGCCGACGGCAAGTTCCAGGATAGGACCCTTCGCCCGCCTTGCCTGTGCCAGATAGAACGCGACATCGCCCTGTACCGCGGACCCGGTCAGGGGTGTGGGGTACATGCGGTCGTAAAGCTCCACCGACAGCCCGCGCTCGAGGAAGATCTCTCCCATGAAGAGTATCCTAGAGGAAATGCGCATCAAGAGCCTCGAGACCTTCCACTGGCAGCACATCACCCTCGTCCGGGTGACCGCGGACGACGGCGCCCAGGGCTTTGGGATGATGGCCCCCTACAACGCCGACATATCCGCGACGGTCTTCCACCGCCAGGTCGCCCCCCACGCGCTGGGCAAGGACGCCGGCGACCCCGACGCGCTGGCGGAGCATATAGTCGAGGCCGAGTACAAGTTCCCGGGGTCCTACGTGTGCCGCGCGCTCGCGGGGCTCGAGACTGCGCTCTGGGACCTCCTCGCCAAGGCCAAGGGCCGGAGCGTGTGCGAATACCTGGGCGGGACCCCGAAGGACCTCGACGCCTACGGATCGAGCATGAGCCGCGACATCAAGCCGGAGGACGAGGCCGCGCGGCTCGTCGCCCTGCGCGCGACGCTCGGGTACCGCGCGTTCAAGATCCGGATCGGCAGTGTGACCGGCCACGACGCCGACCAGTGGCCGGGCCGCACGGAGGCGCTCGTGAGCACGGTCCGCAGAGCCCTCGGACCCGAAACGAAGATCCTGGTCGACGGCAACTCGTGCTACACGGCGCCGAAGGCCATCGAGGTCGGCCGGTTCCTCGAGTCGCAGGGCGTCGTCCACTTCGAGGAGCCGTGCCCGTACTGGGAGCTCGAGTGGACGGCCCAGGTCGCTGCCGCGCTCAAGATGGATGTCGCGGGCGGCGAGCAGGACACGGACCTCGCCCAGTTTCACCGCATGATCGCGATGCGGGCCGTGGACGTCATCCAGCCCGACGTCTGCTACCTCGGCGGGCTCGCCCGCACGATCCGGGCCGCGAAGGACGCGCACGCCGCCGGGCTCCCGTGCGTCCCCCACTCGGCGAACCGCTCATTCGTCACGGTCTTTACCTTGCACGCCATGTGCGTCATCCCAAACCCGGGTCCGTACGTCGAGTTCTCGATCGAGGCGGACCGGTGGGCGGACGAGATCTTCTCTCCCGCGCTGACGGTCGTGGACGGAAGGATCCCGTTCCCGAAGGGGCCCGGGTGGGGCGTCACCGTGCACCCCGCCTGGGTCGCCCGCGCAACCCGGCTCGCCAGCGGCTGACGTGACCCTCGCGGCCGCGCTCGCGGCGGCCTTACTCGCCAGGACCGCGGGCGCGTTCACCGCGGTCGCGCCGGACCCCGCCTGGCCGGCCGCGGGCGTGACCGTGGCGGTGCAGACGTACGGCCGCGGATCCCTCCACACGATCCCCGACGGCGATGGCGGACTCATCCTCGCGTGGCAGGACGCGCGCGGGCTCGACCCCGCCTCGTGCAACTGCCGCAGCATGGACGACCTCTACGCCCAGCGGCTCGACGCCAAGGGGACGAAGCGCTGGGGAGCGGACGATCTTGCCGTCTGCAAGTGGCGCGGGATATGGGGGGGATCCGACTTCCTCGTGGGGCTGTACCCCGACGGAGCGGGCGGCGCCGTCGTGGCCTGGGACCATGCCGACGGGCCGGCGGGAACCTTCGCCCGTAGAGTGACGCGGGACGGGACGATGACCTGGGGGGCCGAGGGCTCGACCGTGTTCGAACACGAGCTCGGGCTGAAATTCACGGCGCGCAGCGCCCGGCTGGGCCGCGAGGTCTGGCTCGGGCTCGACGCCGCCGAGGAGACCCGCGTCCGCATCTCGCCCTGCGTGCTGAGCACCCGCGCGATGAACTGCGATCCGCCCCAGGAGTTCGCGCTCCCGGCCCAGTTCCAGACCGTTTCGATCCTCGCCGGCCCGAGTCCGGGCGCCTGCCTGCTTGTGTTCACGACCCGCACCGGGGCGGGCGGCATCTGCTGGGCGTGGCCCGTGGGAGCAGGCGCGCCGGGCGAGGCCCGGCGGCTCCTCGAGGCGGACGAGGCCGGTTTCCCCGTTCAGCTCCAGCCCGACGGCGAGGGCGGCGTCTGGGCCGCGGCCGTGGTGCGGGCTCCGCCGCCGGCCGCCGGGCCGCCCGCAAGCGTGCCGGCCGGCACCCCCCTGCCGCCGCCGTTCGCCGGACCCGGGCTGACGTTCTCCGGCCAGTCCGCGCGGTCCGCGGCGGACGCAGCCCTGCCCTGCGACCTCCGGGTCCAGCACGGCGATGCGGCCGGCCGGCCGCTCTGGGGGCCCGGGGTGACGGTCGCCGCCGTCGCCTCTCCGGCCACGCCTTTCGCGATCGCGGCGTCCCCGCGCGGCGACCTCGCCGTGGGCTGGATGGACGCCGGCGACCCCGCGCACATCCGCGTGCGCTTCTTCGACCGCGCTGGCCTCCCGCGGACGCCGCAGCCGATCGTGCTTGCCGACCGCGCGGAGCGAACCAGACCCATCGGGCTGCTCGCGACGCCCCAGGGATGGATCGTGACGTGGACGGAGTGGGAGGCGGGCGCGACGGAGTCCCTCCGGGCCGCGTGGCTCACCGGCGCGGGCGCCGCGCCACCCGGTGGCGCCGAGCCGCCTCGCGGCTCCGTGGTCCTGCGCCGCAACGACGCGGTCATGCTCGAGCGGCTGGTATCCACGCCCGGCGGCGCCTTCGTCTTCGCCTTCGACCGCTCGGTCAAGGCCCTGCTAGCCTTCCGCCTCCGGGCCGACTGAGCGGGAGGTCTAGTCCGTCAGCTCCCAGACGGCTTGGACGTTGATGTGGACGGCGATCTCGCCCGGGGCCAGGCTCGCGGCGCCGAGCATGCCACCGGAGTTGCGGGTCAACTGGGGCATCGGGACGGGGCGCATCCCCGCGTGCTCCTCGAGGGTCAGGATGCGACCGAGCTTCGCCCCCGCCGCCTTCGCCAGCGCCTCGGCGCGCGCGCGCGCGTCCTCGACGGCCTTGAGGCGCGCCTCGTCCGCCAGCGCGCGGTAGCGGGACGACTCGAAGGTGGCGCCGCGGAGCTCGTTGGCGCCCGCCTCGATCGCCTCGGTGATGAGGGCGTCGTAGATCTCGAGCTTGCGGAGGCGCACGGTCATGACCGTGGACGCCCGGTAGCCGACGGGCATTTGCTTCCCCTGGTCGTACGTGACCTGCGCCTCGACGGCGGCCCGCGCGGTCTGCACGTCCGCGTCGGCCACGCCCCGGCGCTTGAGGACCGCGAGGACGCGCGCGACCGCGCTCGCGCCCTGGCTCCGCGCGGTGCCGGGGTCCTTGTCGTCGCGCCATACGGCGAGCGCGCAGACGAGCTGGTCGGGCAGGGCCCGCGCGTCGCCCTCTCCCTCGACGGAGACAGTGCGAACGGCAGGGCCCGCGGGAGCCGGAGCCGCGACGGCACCGGAAGCGGATGCAAGGATCAGGAGGAGGGCCATGGGGGTCTTCATGTTCCTGATGATAGCGCCGTCCCCCAAGCCGCGCGCAAGGGGCCGGCGAGCAGCTCCCGCTGCCAGCGCCGCACCGAAAACTCGCTCTGGCCCGACAGTTCGGGCTCCAGCCGCTCGGGGTCGATGCACAGCGCCTCGAGGCTCCGCGTGGGCCACAGCGTCGAGGGCGCGATCCCGAGCTCGGCGGCCTTGGCGACGCGGACGGCGTGCAGGACCTGCCACCGGGTTCTTCCCTCGGGGGTCCAGGGGCTGGGCCGGCGCTTGAGCCGGCTGGGGTGGATGATGGGCTCGGCCGCCCGGCCCCGCTGCACGGCGGCGATGATCTCGCCCCGCATGGCGTCGAGCCAGCGCCAGTTCGCGTTCGGGATCTTGTCCCCGTCGACGTCCGGGTCCCTGGCGATCGCGAGCAGGGCCTCCGCCGAGATGACCTTGAACGGCGGCCGGTCCACCTGCTCGGCGCTCCGCTCGCGCACCATCCAGAGCTCGCGGAAGATCGCGAGGGCCCGGGGTTCGAGGTCGAAGGCGCCCTTCGACCCGAAGCAGGCCTCCTCCGGCGGAGGCGGCGGCTCGTACCGGATGCTCTCCATGAGCGCGCACTCCTCGGCCAGCCAGCCGTCCCGGCCGAGCTCTTTCAGCTTGGCCATCAGGAGATCGTCGAGGGCGAGCGAGTGGGCGACGTCGAGGACCGCGTACTCGAGCGCGTCCGCGGGGATGGGGCGCCGCGACCAGTCCGAGCGCTGGAGCCGGACCAGCTTCGGGAGCTTGATCCCGAGGTAGGTCTCGATCGCGCGGCCGAGCCCCATGAGCTCGGGGTGCAGGAGCTGGGTGGCGGTGGCGGTGTCGCGGAGGCCCTTGATCCGGAACCCCCACGCGCGGTCGAGCGTGCGCACGTCGTAGTCGGAGCCGTGCAGGACCTTGACGATGCCCGGGTTCGCGAGGATCGCCCCCAGCGCCGACACGTCCTTGACCGCCAGCGGGTCCAGGATCCAGGCCTGGCCCGGCGCCGCGATCTGTACGAGCGAGAGACGTTCCTTGTAGTGGTGGAAGCCGTCGGACTCGAAGTCGAGCGCCAGCCGCGGCTCCCGGGCCAACCGGGGGGCGAGCGCGTCCCAGTCGCGCTGGACCGGGATCATGGTGAACGGCACGGGGCTGGAAACGGTGATTCAGTATAGCGTGTCGGCGGACGGTCGCGGAGGAAGGAAGCTAGCCGCGAACGGTAAAGCCCCGGGCCTTGAGAAGCGGGCGCACGCGGTCCCGTTCGTCGCCCTGGAGCTCGAGGACGCCCTGCCGCCACGTCCCCCCGACGGCCAGCGCGCGCTTGAGTTCCGAGGCCAGCGCGTCCATCAGCTTGCGGTCCCGGGTGAACCCGGTCACCAGCGTGACCTTCTTGCCGGCGCGGCTGTAGAGGCTGAGGCGCAGGTTCTCCACGCCACGATGATAAGATAATTCACCGATGCCTGCCGGCGCCGCCCCCACCGTGGTCTGGACTCCCAACGTCGAGATCATCATGCTCCTCGCCAACCTGACCGAGGCCGGGCCGACCTTCCAGCCGAAGGCGGTCAGCACCATGCGCCGGGCCGCGTGGCTGCGGTTCGACGGCGACCGGCGAGCCCCGGCCGTAACCGAGACCGCCCGGCTCCTCGAGAAGGGCTTCTGGCTCGACGCGCTCGCCGAGCTCGCGCTCGCGGCCGAGCCGTTCCCGAAGGCCGGATTCACGTACCCGCTCGCGCACGATACGCTGCTCAAGGCCGGGGACGACCGGGACGACGGGTACACCCGGCTGGAACGGTACCTCGAGTACGCGGCCGCCTTCACCCTCGACGCCGACGTCCTGGAGTTCCTCAAGCTCCAGGGCAACGCCTACCGCGCCGCCGTCGAGGAGCTCGAGATCTCGTTGGGGCCGTCCAACTGGGTCGGACCCGTGGAAGCCTGGTTCGGCACCGCGCACCGGAGCGTCCTGACCGTGGGCTCGCTCCTGCTCCCCGCCGGGTTCTCGTTCGGGTTCTCGCTCGGCACCCCCGACGGCGCGTACGCGTTCGCCCTCCTGGGCCCCTTCATTGGTCAGGACGGCTCGACGTCGTTCACCGACACCGACGCCGCCCGCACGAGCTCCGAGCGCGAGCTGATCCGCGCCTTCGTGAAGCCCGTGATGGCGGGCTCCCCCGACGCCATGCTCCAGTTCGACCGCGCGTTCCGGGGCAACCTCCCCCACTGGCGCCCCCTCGGCTACGACCGCGCGGCCGCCTGCCTCGAGGACCACCTCGTCCACGCGGTCCAGGCCCGGCTCCTCGTCCGCCGGGGCGAGGCCGACGCGGCGGCCGGGATGGTCCGGTACGACGAGGAGAACGGGTTCGTCTTCGCGCGCCCCCTCGCCGAGGGACTCGAGGACTACGAGCTCCACCGCGCCGAGTTCCCGACGCTGGACGCCTTCTTCCCGCATCTCATGGACTACCTCCTCCAGTAACCCGTGGCCGCCGTCGAGGCCACCGCCCTCACCAAGGTCTTCACCACCGTCAAGCGCCGTGGCGGCTTGACCGGCGCCTTCCGCGGCCTCTTCCGGCCCGAGCGCACGGAGGTCCGTGCCGTCGAGGGCGCCTCCTTCGCGCTCGAGCCCGGCGAGCTCGTCGGGTTCCTCGGCCCCAACGGCGCGGGCAAGACCACGACGCTCAAGATGCTCGCCGGCCTCCTGCACCCGACGTCGGGCTCCGCCAGCGTGCTGGGGTTCACGCCCTGGGAGCGCCGCGACGACTTCCGCCGCCGGATCTCGCTCGTCATGGGCGCCAAGAACCAGCTCTGGTGGGACCTCCCCGCCCGCGACTCGCTCGCGCTCAACCGCGAGATCTACGGTGTGCCATACGACCGCTGGAAGAAGACCGTGGACGAGATGATCGAGATGCTCGAGGTGGGGAACCGGCTGGAGGTGCAGGTCCGGGAGCTCTCGCTGGGCGAGCGCATGAAGTTCGAGCTGATCGCGTGCCTCCTCCACGAGCCCCAGGTCCTCTTCCTCGACGAGCCCACGATCGGGCTCGACGTCGTCTCGCAGCAGCGCATCCGCGAGTTCCTGCGCGACGTGAACGCCCGGCGCCGGACGACGATCCTGCTCACCAGCCACAACATGGCCGACATCAAGGGGCTCGCCTCCCGCGTCCTGCTCATCAACCACGGCCGGATCATGCACGACGGGCCCCTGGCGACCCTGATCGAACGCTGGTCGGGCACCAAGCGGCTCGCGCTCACAGCCAGCCGCCCGCTGGTCCGGAGCGAGCTCGCGGCCTTCGGTGAGGTGCTCGCCCTCGACGGTCCGGCGGCCGTCCTCTGCGTGCCCCGCGACCGCGCGCCCGCCGTCACCGGCGAGGTGCTCGCGGCCCTGCCGGTGCTGGACTTGACCGTCGAGGACCCGCCGATCGAGGACATCATCGCGGAAATCTTCCAGGAAACTCGCCCCCCAACCTCGGCGGCCAAGGCGCCGAAAGCGGAATCCTCCGGCGGGGAGGATCACGAATGGGAGTAGCCGCGCTCCCGGCCAGCCTCGTCCCCTGGTCCCGGCTCAACCGCCGATTCATGACCATCGGCCTCTCCGACGCCCTCGCCTACCGCGGCACCTTCATTCTCGGGATCGTCTTCGCCATGATCCCGCTGGCCACGTCACTCCTGCTCTGGCTCGCGATCTACCGGGCCGGCGCGGTGGGGCTGTCCATCGCCGGGTTCGATCTCCACGGCATGCTCTCCTACTACCTCGTCATGCACCTCCTCGGCCTCGTGTACGTGGTCGAGGACGTCCAGTGGGACGTGACCCAGCAGATCCGGGGCGGCACGCTCAACAGCTACCTAATGCGCCCCATCAGCTACTGCCTCGTCCAGTGGGACCTCAAGATGGCCGCCGTCCTCGTCGCCGCGGTCATCGCCCTCATCCCCGCCAGCCTCGTCGTGATCGCCGCCCGGTCGATCCTGGTCCTGCCCGCCGCCGCCTGGCAGTGGGGCGCCTTCGTCGTCGCCGTCCTCGTCGGTATCCAGATCGCGTTCCTGCTGAGCCTGTGCATAGGACTGAGCGCGTTCTGGTTCCTCGAGACCTCGGGGTTCCTGATGGCGGCGTTCCCCATGCAGATGATCCTCTCGGGGTCGCTCTTCCCCCTCGAGCTCCTCCCGAAGCCCGTCTACGCCGTCGTCGGGAACCTGCCGTGGACGTACATGACCTACTTCCCGCTCCAGATCTGGCTCGGCCGGCTCGACGCCGCCGCCGTGGCCCGCGGTCTCCTCTTCCAGGCGGGCTGGCTCGCGGCGCTCCTGGGCTTCAGCACCTGGCTCTGGTCGCGTGGCATCCGCCGGTACGAGGCGGTGGGCGGATGATCCGGTACCTGCGACTCTGGCGCGAGCTGTTCATAACCTGCCTCCTGCGCGAGATGCTCTTCCGCGCGAACTTCATCGCGATCCTGGCCACCTCGTCGTGGTGGTTCGTCATGAACGTGGTCATGTTCCAGGTCATCTTCGGCCACGTGACCGAGATAGCGGGCTGGACCAAGTACGAGATCTTCTTCCTGGTCGGGACCAGCCACGCGACCTTCGGGATCTTCGAGACGCTCTTCATGGTCAACATGACCCGGATCCCGGACCTGATCCGGACCGGCGAGCTCGACTTCTACCTCCTCAAGCCCGTAAGCACCCAGTTCCTGATCTCGGCCCGGTACGCGGACTTCGAGGCGGTGCCCAACACGATCGTCGGCTTCCTCTTCGTGGCGTGGTGCGCGGCCAAACTCCACGCCGTCTTCTCGTGGACGGCGCTGGCCACCTTCGCCCTGTTCGTCGTGAACGGCGTCACCCTCTACTACACCCTCCTCTTCGTCTCGGTGACCATCTCGTTCTGGTTCATGCGGTTCCACGCCATGAACATCTGGTGGCAGCTCACGAGCCTCGCGCGCCAGCCCGCCGAGGTCTTCCCGCCCGCCCTGCGGTTCGTGCTCACGTACTGCCTGCCCATGCTCGTGATCGTGAACTTCCCCGTGAAGGCGTACCTGGGCCGGCTGCCGCTCGCCGCCGGGATCTGGGCCCTCGTGGCCACGGGCCTCCTGCTGGCCCTCAGCCAGGTCTTCTTCACTTTCGCCCTGCGCCGCTACCGGAGCGCGTCGTCGTGACGCGCTCCCCAAGGAGGCCCTCATGACCGCCCTGCCTGAACCGTCCGCCAAGGTGCTCCCGCGCTGGCGCGGGTTCAACCTGCTCGAGAAGTTCACGACGGCGCGGGGGAACCGTCCATTTGTCGAAGATGACTTCCGCTGGATCGCGGACTGGGGGTTCAACTTCGTCCGGCTCCCCATGGACTACCGCACGTGGACCAGCCCCGACGACTGGCGGCGGTTCAACGAGGGATGCCTGCGCGAGATCGACGTCGCGATCGGCTACGGCCGCAAGCACGGCATCCACGTGAACCTCAACTTCCACCGCGGCCCCGGATACTGCGTGAACCCGCCGAAGGAGACCAAGGACCTCTGGACCGACCCCGAGGCGCTCGAGGTCTTCTGCCTCCACTGGGCCACCTTCGCGCACCGGTACCGGGACCGGCCGAACCGGGAGCTGTCGTTCGACCTCCTCAACGAGCCCGCGAACGTCGAGAACCCCGCCTACGCGCGAGTCGCCCGCGCCGCCGTGGAGGCGATCCGGCGCGAGGACCCCAACCGGCTCGTGATCTCGGACGGCACCCAGTGGGGCAACCGGCCCGTGCACGAGCTGGCCGATCTCGGGATCGCGCAGAGCACGCGCGGCTACGCGCCGATGTGGATCAGCCACCACCAGGCGAACTGGGCGGGCTGGAACGAGTCCTGGCCCAAGCCGGCCTGGCCGCAGGAGGGCTGGGACCGCGCGCGGCTGTGGAAGGAGCAGATCGAGCCGTGGCAGGCGCTCGAGGCCAAAGGCGTCGGAGTCCACGTCGGCGAGTGGGGCGCGTTCAACAAGACGCCACACAAAGCCGTTCTGGCGTGGGCCGAGGACTGCCTCGCGAACTGGAGGGCCGCGGACTGGGGCTGGTCGATGTGGGAGTTCCGGGGTGCGTTCGGCATCCTCGATTCGGGGCGGACGGATGTCGCCTACGAGGACTTCCAGGGCCACCAGCTCGACCGCGCCCTCCTCGACCTCCTGCGCAAGTACTGACCCGATCCTCTGACCGCCGAGTCGAGGGCTAGCGCTTCTTGACGGCTTCGGTGAGGCGGTTGGCGATGTCGCGGATACCGGACCTGACGCCCGTGAGGTCGCCGGCCTCGGCCTCGTCGGTGTAGATGATCTTGGCGGTCTCGACCTCGACGACGCGCATGCTGAGGACGTAACGGCCGAGAGCCTTGCCGAAAGTGCCCACGACCAGGAACTTGACGTTGAGCACCTTGCCGAGCTTGACCGCGCACTCCTGCGACGTGCACCCGGTCTGCTGGAAGGTCTGCTCCGCCAGGATGCGGTCCATGTTCGTCTTGTCCACGACGTTGAACGCGCCCTGCTTGACCAGCTCGCTGCGCAGGAGGTCCGTGATCACGGCCGCGTCGCCGGCGGCCGTGTTCTGGGCCTCGAAGTTCATGACCGCGAGCGTGCGCTCCTTCTCCTCGAGGAAGAACTTCGGGCCCTCGGGCTCCGCGCGCTCGCGGCCGCCCATCCAGCCGGCGCCGACCGCGGCCGAGAGCCCGAGCCCGGCGTTCATCGAGGCCGCCATCGCGTAGTCGAGGATGAACCGGTCCAGGGGAGCCGAGAGCCCGAAGGTCAGGAGCGTGGCGCCGCCCCGGAGCTGGACGCCGGCGGCGACGCTCAGCGCCGGCACGGGCGCCCACGAGATTCCGCCGCCGCCGTAGCCCTTGACCCCCCCGTCGAGGGGGATGTTCCACTCCGCGCTCGCCGTGCCCTTGAATGCGCCCTTGAACCGCATCCCGGCGCCCAGCGCGAGCACGGAAGCGTCGCCCAGGCTGCGGTACGCGGCGCCGGCGATCAGGGGCCCGAGCGTCATTGCCGTGCCCGCGTCCACGAGGCCGGCCGAGCGGTCCTTGAGCCCCGGGATCCCGTAGGACTGGGTCGCGAGCCGGTAGCTGGCCCCGAGGCTCACGAACTTCCACTGGAACATCCCGGCGCCGCCCGCCTGCCAACTCTGCGGCGCCACCGTGACCCCCGTGGTGTCGCCGAAGAGGTCGAGCTCCTTGAACGACGCCAGAGACCAGGATGAGGCCATGACCGCGAACCCGAACGTGCCCGTCTCCGACGGCGGCCCCGCCCAGCCCGCCGCGAGGCCCTCGAGGTGGCTGTCGCCCGACTGCCTGAGGTGCGTCGTGGCCGCGACGGCGATCGTGCGCGGCTGGTACGACAGGAAAGCGGGGTTCCCGAAGACCTTCAGGACGTCATACGTGGCGTAGTTGCCGGGCGTGGCCTGCTGGTTAACCGAGAGCGCGCCGCGGACGATCTCGAGGTCGCCTCCCACGGGCGCAACCGTGGCGGCGGCGACGGCGGGCTCCGTCCAGCAGAGAACCCCCGCCAGCACGGGAACCGCCGCCAGGAGGCGGACGCTATTCACGGATCACCATGACGGGCTTGCGGTCCGTAATCCCGCCCGTCGCGACGAGGTAATAGACACCAGTTCGCAGGGGCTTGCCGTCCACTGTCCCGTCGAAGGTCGCGTATCCGGACCCCGCCGCGTCGACCGTCACGGATGGGAGCGTCCCCACCCCGACGCCGGCGGACGTGTAGACCGTGAGCGCGACCGTGCTCCCGGCCGCCGCCTTGGTCACCAGGATCTGCGCGAGCTTGTTGCTCCCCACGCGCACGACGTTGTTCCGGATCTCGATCCCGGGCTTCGTAGGCGCGTGGTGCCCGCGCGCGCCGGCGAGCGTCGAGAAGGCGAAGTTCGCCTCGACCACGTCCGTCGAGACCTTGACCCCGTTACCGATGTCGTATTCGGCCCAGTTCGAGAACTGCCCCGTGCCGTCCCCGTGGAACCGGTACGTCCAGATGAAGTCGCGGGACGCGCCGGCGGAGAGGCTAGGCTGGGTCGCCGGATCCGGCGTCGTCAGCGTGTCGTACGTCGAAGTGGCGAAATCGCCCGTGAGGAGCGTGGTCGCCACGAACGGCAGGATCCCGGTCCGGGCCGCGCCCGTCGCCGTGACCTTGAGGTCGAGCGCGAACTTCTCGGTCTCCGCCACCGGCGAGTGGTCCACGGAGAGCGCGGCCGTGGGCACGTTCGAGCACGTCGTGGGCTGGGCGAACTTCATGACCAGCCAGTCCTCGGCCTTCGACGTGCTCCACTCGTACCCGCTGACTATGATGTTCCCCGAGGCGTCCACGGCGAGTCCCTGCGCCGCGTCACCGTTGGCCCCGGCACTGCCGTAGGTCACGGTGCGCACCTGCACGAGCTCGGGGTCGAGCTTGAGGACCATCCAGTTCGACCCCTCGTTCACCCACCACCGGTCGATCGCGCCCGCGACGTAGACGTAGCCGCTCTGGTCCACGGCGACCGCGCAAGCCTGCTCCGTGTTGCCCTCGCTGTACTTGCGCGCCCGCAGCGCGTTGAGGTTCCGGTCGAACGACCGGATCATCCAGTTCTGGCCCTCGAGCCGGTCGGGCCGGGTCTCGTAGCCCGCGACGACGAGGTTCCCGTTGCGCGGGTCGATGGCGATCGAGTTCGCGATGTCCTCGCTGTTCACCTGGTCGTTCCAAGTGTTCCGCCAGAGCCACTTCCCCACGAGCGAGTACTTGATGATGAGCCAGTTCTTGTCCTGGCCGTTCACGTACGTGTAGCCCGCGATATAGGCGCTCCCGGAAGGCTCGACGACCACGCACTCGGCAGCGTCGTCCCCGCCCGCGGGGCCCACGTAGGTCGTGGACCAGAGCAGATTGCCGGCCGAATCGAGCCGGACGACCATGGCATCCGTCGTGCCGCCGATCCCGTCGTCGGTGATGTAGCCCGCGGCCAAGACGTCATCGACACCACCGGAAACCACGGCCACGGACGTCGCCTCGTCATCGGCATTGGCGAGCCCGTTGACGGTGAAGCTCCAGTAGACTGTCAGCAGATCGGCGCTGTACTGGCGTAAGAGCCAGTTGGCCCCCTGCCCGGCGACCTGCTCGGACCCGCTCACGAGCACGCGGCCCGTCGAGTCGATCGCGACGTACGTGCAAACGTCGTTCCCGTGGGCGACACCGTCGTAGGAGGTGGTTCCCAACAGGGTCCCCGCGCTGTTGTACCGCCGGATGCGCCAGTTGTTTCCCTGCCCGAGGTCGGTGGTGCGGTCCTCACTCCCGACGACGTATATGTCGCCGGTGGAGGGGTTGATCGCGGTGCCGTACGCGAGATCCGACCCCCCGCCCAACGCCGAATACCTGGCCGCCCAGGTCAGCGACGGCGGGCACTCGGCCGCCCCGGCGACGGTGCCGGCGAGGACCGCGAGAGCCGCGGCAAAGGCATGGACGCGGGCGTTCGGGCGCATGGTGATCCTGAGTCTATCAGCCCGGAGGCGCGGCTGCATATCGTCATTCCCCCGGCCCGCCCCGAGATACGCAACTATGCAACTACGTCCCCTGGAGCCGTCCGCTGGAGTTAGAACGAGGATTTCACGTAGACGGTGACGACGTCGAGCGTGTCCTGCGCGCCGTAGTCGCCGCCGTACAGCGCGGGCACCCCGTAGTCCACGCGGACCTCGGTGCTCGCGCCGATCGGCTGGCGCGCGCTCGCCTTCACCCGCCGGCGCATCTGGGTCTCCCCCCAGACGCCCTCCCAGGCGTCGCGCGACCATTCCCACGTGACGGTCGCGCTCACGACGAGGCTCGTCTCGAACTCGCGCTCGAGCTGGACGCCCAGCTCGTGCACGCGCGCCTCGCCCGATTCACCCGAAGCCAGGTCCTTCGTCCGCGACACCGCCCGCTCTCCCGTCAGGTACGCGACGATGTCGAGGACCAGAGGCTGGCGCAGGGTGAGCACCTCCTCGACTCCGGGGTTCTCCGTCCACGGGTCCTCCGAAGTCTTGGCGGTCACGGACGCCCCGAAGTTCGGCGTCGACTCGTAGTCGTTGGCCAGGCTCCACGACACCTCCTGCCCGGTCGCCATCGGGCTCGTCGCCCCGGTTAGGGGATCGAGGTACCGGTCCCGGGTCTCGTACCGCCAGGCGCTCACCGAGAGCGCGAGGTTCTTCGCCAGCGTGCCCCCCGTGAACGGCACGGCCTCCAGCGCGCGGATGCCCGGCAGCCCCTCGAGCTGGACCGAGCCCGATCCCGAGACGAGCTCCTGGTTGCCGCCCTTCTTCGTGAAGCTGGCGTCGAAGTCGTAGCCCAGCAGGGAATACCCGAAGGACAGCCCGAGCCGCCCCCACGACGGCGAGACGCTCGCGCCCGCGTAATAGCGGTCGTGCGCGGGCACGATCGCCCCGGTCTCGTACCGGTCGCCGCCGGTCACGGCCCCCTCGGCCGCGAGCGCGAGCGACGCGTCCCCGGATGCCAGGCTCCCTTCCGCGTCCACCCCCGCGGTATGGCGCCGCCGCGGGATCCCGGAGACGCCCTCGCCGTACCGGGCCGCGTGCTCGAGGTACGTGCCCCCGACGCGCACCCCGCCCCACGCGTCGCCCCGCATCCTCACCCCCACCAGCGCCTCCGGCCCGAACCCGGTGGGCAGGTGGCTGTTGTACCGCCGGTACTCGAGCCGGCTCGCGGCCAGCACCTGCACCTCCGCCGGCCCGACGCGGCCCTGCGATTCGACCGCCGCGACCTCGTTTCCGAAGTTGTCGGGACTCACGAGCGCGTTGATGGGGTTGTCGAACGCCGTCACTTTGGAGCGGTAGAGGACGCCGGTCCGGAACCCCCCCAGGTCCGCGCGCAGGGACCCTGCGTCGAGCCAGCCCTCGGCCCCGGCGTCCCGGATCCCGCGCAGGGTCGAGCCGTAGTACGTGTTCTCGACGCGCGGCGTGAGCGTGACCTCGAACTCCGGCGCGGGGTGGTACGAAACGCGGAACCGGGCGCTGGCCTTCGCCGCGCTCGCGAGCCGGACCGACCCCACCGCGGCGCCGTCGAAGACGAGCCGCCCGGGCGTGTTCGACGCTACATTCAGGGTCACGGCCGCGAGCCGGTCGAGTACCCCGGGCTCCATGACGCCCCCGTGCCAGAGCTCGCGGTCCGTGAAGTCCCAGACCAGGGCGTTCCACCCGTGCGCAAGCTTCCGCCGGGTGCTCACGTACTCGTTCCCGTCCGTGTCCTCGAGCCGCAAGGCCAGCGTCTCGCCCGTGCCCTCGGAGTAGACCTCGAGGCGGAAGAGCCGGCTCCCCGCGAGCCGACCCTCGAGCCCCGTCAGCGCCAGGTCGAACCCTGACGGCGACGCCGGAAACCGCACGGCCAGCGCCCGGGCCCCGTAGCTCGTGAGCCCGGTCTCGGGTTCGATCGAGACCCCGGCATCCCCCGCCGTCCACGGCAGGCTGTCGTCGAAGCTCTGGACCGGCGAGAAATCCTTGCGGCGGAGGCGCAGGTCCGGCGGCACGTACCCGAGGTGGACGCCGGACGCGGTTACCTCGACCACGGGATTGACCGCGAGGTCGCCAATGACGAGTAGCCCCGTCCGCTCGAGCCGGACGCGGTCCACGACGGCCCCGCCGGTCGCGACCGCGCCCGGGTAGAACCGGATCGTGACCTTGCGGACCTCGTGCCGTCCGCGGAGCCAGCCGTGCGGCTCGTAGTTCGACGCCGCCGACAGCCAGGTCGCGGCCAGGAGATCCACGCGCACATCCCGGTTCCACCCCGCGTGCAGGGCCGGCAGGAACGCCTCATGCCGGATCTCGTCCTCCTCGCCCGTCTCGATCACGACGCTCGCCCGCGCCGCCGGAAGTCCCTCGGGAACCCAGAGGTCGAGGACGACGGCGCCGTACGGAGACCAGTCCATGGACTCCTTGCGCGTGGCCCCGGCCCACGCCGACGGCGTGGCGGCCTTGAACAGGATCCGGAGCGCCCGCGCGCCCTCGGTCGTCTCGTCCCCGGTCACTTGCCGGTCCACGGTCGCGGCGCCATCCCCGGCCCCCCAGTTGATCTCGTGCTCGAACCCCTCCCACAGGTAAGACGATTTCTCCTTCACGGGGGTCGATTCGACCCGGGGGATCGCCGTGGTTGGGGCCGGTTCGACCCGGGTGACCTCCGGCTCGATCGGCAGTTCTTCCTCCATGGTGGTCGCGCCCGCGTCAGCGCGAGCTGATGCCGCGAGCGTCAGGGAGAGAAGGAAGGCGGCCAGCATGGCCCTCAGTATCGCATGAGGGCGAAGCTGGCGCGGCGAAGCGCCCGCCGTCGCGCTTGGGCGTCGGGGAGCGTGGCGACCACGAGCCGCCAGAACGCGGCGCCGTGGCCGCGCACCCGGAGGTGACAGAGCTCGTGGACGACCACGTACTCGGCGAGGTCCGGCGGCGCGAGCGCGAGCCGCCAGTTCAGCGTCACCACGCCGCGCCCCGTGGCGCTGCCCCACTGCGAGGAGAAGTCGCCGACCCGGACCCGGCGGGGCTCCACGCCCAGCGCAGACGCGTGCCGGCCCGCCGCCGGCGCCACCGACTCCAGGAGCTCGACCGCGCAGAACTTCCGGACCGCGCGCCGGATGATCTCCGTTCCTGCGGACGGACCAACCGCGACTTCGAGAACGCCGTCGCGCCGCCGCGTTCGCGGGCGGGACCGGCCCGGCTCCCGCCGCACCTCGAGCCGCAGGGTCTCCCCGAGGATGGGCAGGGCCTCGCCGCCAATCCAGCCCACGGGCGGGTGCTCAACCGCATGGGCGGCGAAGCGCCGCCTCGTCTTCCCGATCCAATCCGCGTTTCCCTCGACGAACTCCCGCACGGCGGAAGCCGGAACCGCCCGGCCCGCCGCCACGATCACGGCACCGTCGGGCCGAACACGCAACGTGAGCCGGTTCCGCGAGCGGTGCGGCACCAGGGAGTACGGAATCACTTTGGTCACGTCCCGTCCCGGATTCCCCACCAGATGCCGGCGCGCCAGGCGAGTAGGGTCGCCGCAACCGCCACCGCTGCGTATAGGAGCGCCCACCAGCGGTGGAGCGCCGGCCACGGCGCCGGCGCGGCCCAGCCCGCCAGCCGCCGGTGGAGGATGGCACACAGCCCGAACGCCATGGCGAAGTGGATGAGGTGGTGGGAGGCATGGATCGTCGGGAGCCGGGCCACCGCGATGCCAAGTAAGAACGCGGACAGCCCCGCGAGCGCCGACCCCGGCCCGCGCACCCTGAAGAGGAACGACTGCGCCAGGAGCTGGGCCGCGATGCAAGGGAAGATCCAGTGGTGGCTCCAGGGAAAGACCCCGGCGATGATCGCCTGCATCCACGCAAGAGCGGCCGCGAGGTTCGCGGCCACGACCATCCCGGGCAGGAACCGCGTCAAGCCAGCCACCGCTCCAGCCAGGCCCAGGCCCGCCGGCCGTCCCACCGGTGCCCGCCGCCGTGCACGTGGGCTGCCAGCCGGTCCCCCGCCCCCGCGGCGCGCCAGATCCACTTCGCGCGGCCGAGCGCCCGAAGCATGTCCGGCGCGTGGAACGTGGTCTCGCGCCGCCCGATCTCGCACAGCACCGGCTTCGGCGCCGCGAGCCCGAGGATCTCGGCCACATCCCCGTGCCGCAGGAGCCCGGGCACGTACTGGGCGCCGCAGGTGTTCCCCTTCCCCCGCCGCCCGAGCGCGTCCACGCGCACGGTCGAGATGTACCCGCTCACCACCCCCGCCTTCAGCCTCGGATCGTTCGCCAGCAGGTGCGTGGTCATGGTCCCACCGTACGACAGTCCGATCACGCCGATCCTCCGCTGATCCACGCAATGGTGCTGCGCGAGGACGTCCACGGCCCGCATCCCGTCCCAGACGTTCTGGGCGATCAGCGTGACCCCGAAGTACTGGAGCGCGTGCGAGCTTATGTCGCAGGGATCCCGCCACCGGCGGATCCACCATTGGGGCGGCCGCCGCTCGCCGAACGGGATCCAGTCCGGGGCGATCACGACGTACCCGTGGAGAACGGCCTGCCGGGCGTAGTCACGGTACACCCGGGTCGCCTGCGCTCCCCGCTCGCCGGTCCCCTCCCCGCAGATGTCGACCTTGCCGTTGCCGTGGCCGTGGCAGGCCAGGATCGCGGGCCGCCGCTCGCCCGCCTTCAGCCCGTCGGGCACGAGCAGGAACGCGGGGACGGTGACCCCGGGGGCGGAGTCGTACACGAGCTTCGTGAGCGTATACCCGTCCCGCCGCTTCCGCGCCAGAACCCGCACGCGGAGAGGCACCCGCGCCGGCCAGGGCCCCAGCATCCTGCGGTAGTGGGCGGCGAACGAGCGCCGCCACCGCGCCCAGTCCCGCCGCGTGCGCCCCGCGAACGTGCAGTCCGGCTTCACCGTCCGGCACCAGATCTGGACGGAGTCGTACACGGTGGCGATTCTCATATGCCGATCATACCTGCCGGGGAGGGAAACGGGGAGAGACGGGTACTAGCGGGGGGCGGAAGGGGAGATCACGAGCACGTCCTGGTTGAACGTGTCGGGCGGTGGAGGCGGCAGCGAGCCGCCGGACTGGGCCGCCACCATCGGCGCGCCGCTGGCCAGCGATGGCAGCTCGGGCATCGGCTCGTCCGACCCCATGTCCGCCGACGCCACCACGATCGGGGCGGCCGGCGTCTCGGCCTCCGTCTTCGCCGGCCCGGCCAGCGCCGCGCGGGTGGCCGCGCGCGCCGTCGCCGCGGCCAGCTCGCCGCCGCCCACCGTCACCGCGCTCTGGCCCGCCGCCAGCGTCGTCGTCCGCGTGCCCGTATCCACGATCACGGGCGCGCGCGACGCCGGACCCGCCGTCACCGTCGTGCGCACCTCGGCCGGGCCTCCGGCCGTCGCCGGCGCGATCTGGACCTGGTAGCTGAACTGCGCGCCCGCCCCAGCCTCGACCGCTTCCTTCGGCGCCGCGAACACGGCCGCGCCGCCCGAGACGATGATCTTGCCGCCCGGCGGCACCTCGTCGCCTGGCCACGCGCGCACGGTCTTGCCGCCCGTCACGACCGTCACCTGGCCCGCCGAGCTCACGACCTCGAGGTTCGTGCGCGGCACCGACGCCCGCGGGCTCTGCATCGCGCCCGTCGCCGAGTCCACGGCGATGGCGAAACCCTCGGCGACCGGGCGGCCCGCCGCCCCGCGCGCCATGGCCCCCACCATGTTCACGACCTCCGCGACGTCCCAGCTCGAGATGCCGCCCATCATGACGACGCCGTCGTCGACGCGCACGTTCACGGGCCCGTCCGCCTTCGGGAAGCTGACCTCGAAGTCCGTGCCCTTCACAGCCGCGACCGCGGTCCCCGCCGCGATCACGAAGTCGAACTGGCCCGAGGCCACCCCGTTGCGCCGGAGCATCGCGCGCGCCCGCCCGAGCAGGAGCTGGAGGACCGTGACGGTCTTCCCCGCCTTCGGGGCCCGGAGCTGGGCGAGCCAGAGCTCGCTGTTGGGCGAGATCCGGACCAGATCGGTGACCCCGAACCGGATGAAGCACCGGCCGGTCGGCCCCGTGCGCACGACCGCTCCCTCGCCGAGCTTGAGGCCGACGGTGGCCTTCTGCGCGGGAATGCCGGGACGCAAGCGGACACGGACGTCGCCAACCGCGGTCTCGATCGTCCCCAGTCCGGGGCTGGCGCCGACGGCCGCCGTCACCGGGGCAGCGGGCTTGACCGTGACGACGGGAGCTGCCGCCGCGGGCTCCGGCGCGGGCTTGGCCGGAGCGACCGGCTTGGTGGGAGGGGCGGAAGCGGCAGCCCGCTCGGCCGCCGAGGGAGGTCCCCCGCCGACGGGCGTGGCGACGACCTCGGGCATGTCGGAAGCTGCCGCCGGAGCAGTCGCGACGGCCGGTGCTGTGTCGGTGGCGACGGCGGGTGCCGCACCGCCAGCCGCAGCCGACGCACCGGCGGCGGCGGCCGCGGTTGCGGCTCCTGCCGCGACTGCGGGGGTCGCTGCGACCGCGGGCCGCGTCGCCGCCGTTGCGACAGCCGCCCCGCCCGCGACGTCCACCAGTGGCGTCGCCGGCGCCGGCCGCCCGGGTTCGAGCTTGCCCGTCGAGACGGAGGCCGCTACCTGGGTCCCGGCCTCTAGGGGCGTGGTCTTCGCGGAAGCGACCTTGTATACCGCGAGGTCCTCGTCCGCGCTGATCACGCCGACTCCAACCGCGCCCGCGGTGCACCGGACCTCGACCGTCCCCCCGGTCGCCCCCGCCGGCGGCGCGAGCATCTCGAAGGTCGCCTCCTGGGCCGTGCCGATCGTGCTCCCGGCCACGACCGCGAAGGTCGGCGCGGACCCGGCCACCGTGGCGCGCATCCCTCCCGACACGAGCGCGATGAGCGTCTGGGTGCGCCCGGCCTTCGCCCCCTTGACCTGGGCGAGCCAGATCTGGCTGCCCCCGGCGATCTGCACGCGGTCGGAGGAACCGAACCGGACGGTCACGCGGCCGCTCTTGGCCGTCGTCACCATCGCGCCCTCGGGCAGGTCCATCCCCACCGTCGCCGGCGCCTTCTTCGCGCCGGGGCGGCGCTCGACCGCGACCATCCCGGACGCGGATTCGATAACGGCCACGGCCTTGATCCCCACCGCCGGGGCGGCGCATGCCGACCCGGCGAGGGTCGCGAC
>CAKKQC010000001.1:190994-329740 GCA_919901855.1 bacterium
CGCGACGATTCCGATCGTCGCGACCCCCATGACCCCAAGGCACAGCATGGCTTCGCGGAGCATCTTCATGGATTTCCTATCCTAGCACCAAACGGCAGACCGGGGGGCCGCTGGGCCCCCCGGTCACAATACGCTTGCCCAGCCTTCTCTGTTAGGGCTGGCTCGGCGAAATGGGATTCTCCTCGCCCTGCCCCGGCGGCGTCACGGTCTGCGTGTCCTGCGTATTCGTCGTAGGCGGCGGCGTCACGTCGCTCGTGGGCGGGAGGGCCGGCAGTTCCGGCAGGACCTCGTCCGCCGCGTATGCCGACTCGCCCATCCCGGCGGGCTCTTCCACCACGGCCGGCTTGGCGGCCGGCGCAGTTGCGGGCTTCCCGGCAATTGGGGCGGCCGGAGGATTCAGCACCGCGGCCGCCTGCGCCGCGGTCATCGGGGTCATCGCTCCCGCCCCGTTCACGACGGCGGCGGAGCCGGCGCCCAGAGTCGCAGTGCGGCCGCCCGCGTCCACGACGGCCGAGCCGGCGGTCACGGTCACGACGGAGGTCACCACCGGGCCCACCCCCTTGACCTCCTGGGTCTTCGCCTCGTAGGCGAATGACGTCCCATCCGCCGCTTGCACGGCCGTCTTCGTCCCCGCGAGAACGGCCGAGCCGCCCGTCACGGTGACCTTCGCGCCCGCGGGCACCTCGTCGCCGGGCTGGACCTCGACGGTCCGGCCCGCCACGACCGCCGTCACCCGGCCCGTCCCCCCGACAACCTCGAGGGTCGTGCGGGGCGGCACGCGCCGCGCCAGCTCGATCTTGCCCGTCACCGCGCTGGCCGAGACCGAGTATCCCGCCTTGAGGACCCGGGTCGCCGCCGTCCCGACGCTGAACGTCGCGAGGTCGTCGTCGGCCTTGACCGTACCGACCCCCACCCCGCCGTCGTCGCACCGGACCTCGACCTTGCCCGCGATGGCCCCCGGGGCCGGCGCCAGCATGTCGAACATCGTACCCTTGACCGCGCAGACCGTGCTCCCGGCCACGATCCCGAAGTTCTGGACCTTCTCGGCGCCCGTCCGGTTCAGCATCGCGCGCATCGTCCCCGTTACGAGCTGGAGGAGCGTGGACGTCCGCGTGGGCTTCCAGCCCCGGAGCTGGGCGATCCAGATCTGGCTGTCTTCCTTGAGCCGGACGAGGTCCGTGGTGCCAAACCGGATGAACACCCGGCCGTTCCGCCCCGTGGTCACCATCGCACCCTCGGGCAGACCCATCCCCACCGTGGCCAGGACCTTCTTGGCGCCGGGCCGCGCCTCGACCGTGACCGTTCCGACAACGGTCTCGACCACGGCGGGGCCGCGAACGGACGCCGCAGGCTTTGCGGCGGGGGCCGCCGGACGAACCGCCGGTGCAGCGGGTCTGGCAGCCGGTCGCGCGGCGGGACGGGCGGGCGCAGCAGCCGGGGCCGGCGTTGCGGCAACCGGTGCTGCCGGCGCGGCGGACGATGCTGAGGCATGGACGGTGACGGCGAGGCAGATGAGAATGCGGGTCGCGAGGTTCATGGTAGCTTTCATGTTACCACTTGAAACAGGACCGGGGGGCCCGACATGGCCCCCCGGTCACAATCGCTTTGCCGGCCTTCAGCTAAGGAGTCGGCTGGCTCGGCGACACCGGGTTCTCGTCCCCCGTGCCCGGGGGCGTCACCGTCTCGGTGTCCTGCGTATTCGTCGTAGGCGGCGGCGTCACGTCGCTCAAGGGCGGAAGGGCCGGCAATTCCGGCAGGACCTCGCCCGGCGCGTACGCCGGTTCGGCGGGCGCCTCCGGCTCCGTCGCCTTCGGGGCGGTGGCCGGGGCCGCCGGTGCGGCGGGAGCCGCCGGCGCGTTCAGCACCGCGTTCGCTTGGGCCGCCGGCATCTGGGCCAGGAGCCCGCTCGAGCTCACGACGGCCGCCGAGCCCGCTCCGACGGTCTCCGTGCGTCCGCCCGAATCCACGACGGCCGAACCGGCCGTGACGGACACGACGGTGGTCACCGCGGGCGCCGCGCCCTTCACGTCCTCGGTCTTGGCGTCGTACGAGAACGACGTTCCCTCGCCCGCCTGCAGGGCCGTCTTCGTCCCCGCGAGGACGGCCGAGCCGCCCGTCACGGTGACCTTCGCCCCCGCCGGCACCTCGTCGCCGGGCTGGACCTCGACGGTCTTCCCCCCCACGACGGCCGTGACCCGGCCCGTCCCGCCGACGACCTCGAGGCTCGTCCGCGGCGGCGCCCGGCGCGCCAGCTCGATCTTGCCCGTCACCGCGCTGGCCGAGACCATGTACCCGGCCCGCAGGACGCGCGTCTGCGAAGTCCCGATGTTGAAAACCCCGAGGTCCGTGCCGGCCGCGAGCGTGCCGACCCCGACGCCGCCGTCATCGCACCGGACCTCGACCTTGCCCGCGATCGACCCCGGCGCAGGCGCGACCATGTCGAACATCGTGCCCTTGACCGCGCAGACCGTGCTCCCGGCCACGACGCCGAAGTTCTGGACCTTCTCGGCCCCGGTGCGCCGGAGCATCGCGCGCATGGTGCCCGTCACGAGCTGGAGCAGGGTGTTCGTGCGCGTGGACTTGGAGCCCTTGAGCTGGGCGATCAGGATCTGGCTGTCGCCCTTGAGCCGGACGAGGTCCGTGGTCCCGAACCGGATGAACACCCGGCCGTTCCGCCCCGTGGTCACCATCGCCCCCTCGGGCAGGTCCATCCCCGCCGTGGCTTGGACGGCCTTGGTGGCCGGCTGGAACTCGACCCGGACGACCCCGACGACGGTCTCGATCCGGGCTCCGCCCGGCGCGGTCGCGACAGCACCCGCCGCTGCGGCGGGAACAGTGCCCGCGGCGACAGCCGCGGGAGCGGGTGCCGGCTTCGCGGCAACCGCCGCGGGCCTTGCGGCAACTGCGGCCTTAGCCGGCGCGGGCTTCGGCGCCGGAGCGGTCGAGACGGCGGGTGCTGACCCGGTTGGGGCCTTCGCCGGCGCGGGAACCGCCGCAGGCGCGGCGGACGGCGTCGCGGACGCTGCGGCCGCGGATGATGCCGCGTTCGCGGTAACTGCCAGGCACAGGGCCAAAGGAAGCAGGATGTGTTTCATGGTTTTCCTAGTGTACCACACGCACCCACGGCCGCCGGGCGCGGCGCCAGGGCCGCAGCGCTGCGGCCACCGCAAGGAATTGCGCGCCATCCTTCTCGCGCCCCGTCCACCACAGCGCGGTGCCCGCGACCTCGGCCAGCCCCGCGTGGTCGGGCGTCCCCTTGAGTCCCCGCGCCGCGGCCGCCAGCGCCTGCCGGGCGAAGAGCCGCCGCGCCACGATGTTCTCGTCGCCGAGCCACAGGAGCGCGACGCCGAGCTCGCGCTCGTACCCCGGATGGCCGGGCGCGTACCCGAGGGCGCGCTCGTACAGCGCCGCCCGCGCCGCCAGATCCCCGTCCACGGCCCGGTGCGCGCACCACCAGCCGCCGAGCATGCGAGCCGTGCTCCAGGTCCCCCACAGCGCGAGCGCGACGAGCGCCGCCCGCCCGGGCCAGCCGGTCCGTTCCTGGGACGCCTCCTCCCGCCGCCGCATATCCCCGCGCGGCCGGGGCCGGAAGATGAGCCCCGCCGTGAGCAGGAAGACGGCCGCGTTCGCCGGACTCGCGAGGTTCAGTTCCGCCGACGCATGGGCCAGGAACGTGATCATCGCCGCGAGGGCCCCCCCGAGCAGGGGCCGGATCCCGGGCTCGTCCCACGCCCACCACGCCCGGATCTGCGAGACGATCTGGAGCAGGAGCCCGAGACCGAGGATGGCGCCCGCGACCGCGCCCCCACCCACGAGCAACTCGAGCCACTCGGCGTGGGCGTGGTCCACGGGCGCGGGTATGTCCGTCGCGTACGCCGCCTGGAAGGGCGCGAACGCGTACTCGAACGCCCCCAGCCCGTACCCCCAGACCGGCCTCAGCTTGACCATGGGCCACGCGGCCTCCCAGATCCGGACCCGCATGGCGAACGACCCCCGGAACGCCCCCGAGTTCTCCTTCATGTCCGCCAACCGCGGGAACGCGACGGCCAGGGCAACGTAGGTGGCGACGCAGATGAGCAGGGTCACGAACCACCGGTTCCGGGTGCGGCGGGGCGCGAACCCGAACGCCCCCACCACGCCCGTCCCCACCCCGGCAATGGCGAGCGAGTGGATGGCCCCGCGCGACTCGCAGAGCCAGATCGCGAATCCCTGGAGAGCCAACAGGCAGAGCAGGAAGACCTGCGTTGTCCAGAGAGTCGCGAGCGCCCCGACCCGCCGGGAGCCCCGGTACCCGGCCGCCCGCGCCCAGATCAGCCCCGCCCCCACCGCGAAGGTCATGACCAGGAGCCCGCCGGCGTGGTTCTTGTAGTAATACGGGCCGAAGGGCATGAACCCGTCCGGAATCGGCCGGATCCCGTAGAAAGTCTCGGCGCCGCTCCCCATCTGCACGATCCCGATGACCGAGATGATCGTCCCCATGGCGAAGAGCGCCCACGCGGCGATCGAAGCGCGCCGCCTCGACTGGGCGACCGCCGCGGCGGTCCAGATCAGGCACGCATACGCGGCCCAGAGCCGGCCGGCTTCCGTCGTCGCCCAGCGCGAACTCGTGACCGGCCCCGTGACGGCCGTGATCGCGTGCGCCGGGTGACGCGCCTGCACCGCGGCGAGCACCGCGAGGCCCAGCATCCCCCACGTCAGCGGCGGCACCTCGCTCCAGCGAAACGGCCGGGTGAACGCCAGCACGGCCGCGAGGGAAAAAAGCGACATCTCGAGGAGTCCGGAGGACCACGGCTCCACGCATCCGAACAGGAACGGCCCGAGGCAGACGGTGGCGAGCAGCCAGATGCTCACTTCAGTCAGTGTAACAGCCGGACGTCACCTGCGACGGCCGACGGCTCAGGAGTTCGACGATCCCCCGACGGGCGGCGCCGGCGGCGTCTTCGCGGCCGACTTCGCCATCGCCTCCAGCCGCTCCTCGTTCGACGCCGCGTAGTAGCGGCGGTAGTACGCGCTGTACCCGTACGGGCCGAACGACTCGTACTGCGCCTTGTTCAGCACGATGCCCAGCACGTGGGCGAAGGATTCGCGCAGGCGGTGCACCGACCGCTGGATGAGGTAGACGCGGGACTGGCCGGCGCCCACGACGAGGATCACGCCGTGCGTGTGACGGCCCCACACGAGGGCGTCGGCGATCGGGAACAGCGGCGAGCTGTCCACGATCACGCGGTCGTAGCGCTTGGTCGCCCACTCCAAGAGGGTCACGATCTTCTCGTCGTGCAGCAGCTCGGCCGCGTTATCGGGCACCGGCCCGCACGGCAGCAGCGTCAGGTTCGGAACGCTGGAGTCGATCCGGGCGGGATCCCCCGCTCCGTTCGACAGGTAGGTCGAGAGCCCCGTCTCGACCTTGACCTCGAATACGCGGTGCACGGCCGGCCGCCGCAGATCGCCGTCGACCAGGAGCACGCGCTCCCCCGCCGCCGCGAACGCCCGGGCGAGGTTCGACGCCACGAACGTCTTCCCCTCGTCCTCGATCGAGCTGGTCACGAGCAGGACCTTGGGGCCGGTAACCTGCGCCAGCCGGAAGTTCACGGCCACCCGCAGGTTCCGGTACGCCTCCAGCGTCACCGACCGGCCGTCGCGCCAGATGGAGTCGTACGCCGCGGTCTCCGACCACTCCAGCCGCCCGATGAGGTGGATAAGCCCCAGGCACGGCACGTGGATCATGCCTTCGACGTCCTCGGCCGTCCGCACCGTCAGGTCCCACCGGTCCACGATCAGACCCACCCCGACCCCGGCCGCCAGCCCGAGCAGGACCGCCAGGGCCATGATCCGGAACCGCCGGGGCCGCGTGGGCCAGTCCGGCGCGCGCGCCTCGTCCACGATCCGGACGTTGCTCCCCTTGAACTCGCCGCCGAGCTGGATCTTGAGGCTCTCGACGATGTGGTCCACCTCGCGCTCGATCTGGCCGTTGACCGCGGTCATCCGGGCCTTGAGCTGCTGCATCCGCGGGTGCTCGGGCCGGTACCGGCTCGAGAGCTCCGCCCACTCCCCCTGCAGGGACGCGAGCTGGCCCTTCAGCGTCTGGATCAGCGGCGAACCGACGACGGCGGGCAGGGACTCCTTCACCGACTGCGGGACCTTCCCGTCCAGCGACTTCAGCAGGGCCTTCGACAGGAAGAGCTTGTTCTCGAGGTTCTGTTCGATGAACTTGCGCGCCCCCGAATTCGCGATATCCGCCGCGAGCTTGGGGTCGCGCGACACCCCGACGATGCTCACGAGCCTGGTTCGCCGCACGGGCTCGATCCGGATATGGGCCTTCTGGAGGCTCCCGACCGCGTCGCCGCCCTGGAACTCGCGGTACAACCCGAGCTTGAGGTCGTCGAAGACGGCCTGAGCGAGGCTCCGGCTCTGGAGGATCGCGTACTGGGTCTGGTAGTAGTCGTCCTGGGTCGAGTCCATCGAAACCCCGTCACGCTCCAGTGCGTTCGACCCGACCTTCTCGATCAGGACCAGCGCCTTGGATTCATACTCGGCCCGCATCGACAGGACGGCGATCGCGGTCACGATGACGATCAGGGACGCGACGGCGCCGATGATCTGGCGCCTCCGGCGGATCACGCGCCAGAGGTGCCAGAGATCGATGCTCAGTTCAGGGGCCGTATCCGGCGCCTGCGGCGGGGGTATCGTCTGCGGACTCACGTGCTTCCCTGTCCATTCATGCTATCACCCGGGACCTAGTTTCGGTGGCGCTTGAGCAGGGCGCCCAGGTGCGCGGCATGCTCGGCCTCGTGTTTCCCCAGGAACAGCTCGCGGTACTTCGTTCCCTCCATCGCCGCATCCTTCACAAACACGCGCCTTACGGTCCTCAACAGGATCGTCAGGTCCAGATCCAGCGACGCGTGCACGAGGTAGTAGAGGTCGTACCGGAACTTCTCCAGCGAGTCCCCGGGGTCGCGCGTGGCGCGAAAGTTCAATTGCGCCCACCCCGTGATCCCCGGCCGCACCAGGTGGCGCACCTGGTAGTGCGGAATCACGCGCTCGAGCGCCTCGACTTCCCGGGTCCACTCCGGGCGCGGGCCCACCATCGACATCTCCCCCACCAGCACGTTCCAGAGCTGGGGCAGTTCGTCGATCCGGCACCGCCGGAGGGCCGCCCCCACCGGCGTCACGAGCTTCTCCCCCGTTTCCCCGTCCGCCGGAAACGCCGCCCGGTTCTCCGCCCCAGGGGCCATCGTCCGGAACTTCCACACCATGAACTCCGCGCCCAGGTGCCCGATCCGCCTCTGGCCGAAGAGGACCGGAGGGCCGTCGAAGAACCGGATCAGGACCGCGGCCGCCGCCATGACCGGCAGCGTCGCGACGAAGAGGACGCCCGCCGCCGCGAGGTCCAGCCACCGCTTCACCCCGAGGTACCAGCCCCGCTGGCGCTCAAGAACGGAACTCAGGAGCCACGCGGCGCTCACGGCGTGCTCGACCATGACCTTGCCCATCAGGGTCTCGTAGAAGTCGCGGAGGGCCATTACCCGCACCCGCCGCGCCACCAGCTCGCCCATCGTCTCCCTCACTTCGTCCCAGTGGTCATCCAGCCACCCCACGTCCGCGACCACCAGGTCCACCTCCCCGATCCGCAACGGTACCGGCACGTACCCGAGCTGGGGATGCCGGTGCAGGTCCTCGCGAACCTCACGGATGTACGGCGTCTCCCCGAGGAACGCGACCCGCTCGCGGAACTGGGTCATCCGGAAGAAGGTCATGATCGTCCGGCGCCACAGGAAGATCCCCAGGTGCCCGAAGACCACGGTGAGCACGAGGTGCGTCTTGGGCGTGGCCCCGACGACCCGGTAGGGGTAGAAGAAGTAGAAGAAGACGATTCCGGTCAGGATGTTCACCGCCGCCGCCGTCAGCACCGCCCGGATCTTGAACGGCAGGCCCCGCAGCCGCCGCAGGTCGTATAGCCCGACCGCGTACGCCACGAAGACCCAGAGCGCGAACAGGATGTTGAACGCGCTGAAGTGCTGGGCGTAGTACGGGAGGTCCGCGGGACGGAGGTGCCGCACGGACAGGGCAAGCCATAACCCGGCGTTGAGGATCGCCAGGTCGCCCGCCACGAGGAGATAGTTCCGCCAGTGCCTCGGCATCATGGGATTTCAATAAGTATAGCTCGCCCCCACTGCACGTCCCACCACCGTGGCGGGCGCTATTTCCTCTTCAGCCCCTTCAATGCACCCCCGGCTCCGCCGACGGCCGCCGACGACGTGCCCTTCTTCTTGAGGTCTTCGATGACCTTGTCCACCTGGGCTTGCGCGGAGCTCAGCGACGACGCCTTCACGCCCAGTTTCCCCAGCGCCTTACCCGACTTCCCCGTGATCGCCGACGCGATCTTGTCCCGCTCCCCGTCCACCAGCCCGTTCACGCGCGCCTGCGCGGCCGCACGGGCAGCCGCCGTCTCCCGCTGCGCCACCGCCCCCACCGCGGACTTGAACGCGCTATCCATGCTCGACTTCACCTTGAACGACGGACTCGTCAGCTTGCCGCCGAGGACGATCGTGACCTGCAGGCGCTTGAGCCCCGTCAACGTGTCGTGCAGAACCGCCATCATCTTCTGCTTGACCTGCTCCGGGCTCATGTCGTTCGCGAGCCTGACCGGCTGGGCGTTGAAGTCGACCGTCCCCGCTACCGCCTCACCCCGCGTCGAAAGATCGACCTTGAGCGTGCCCTTCCCGTCCTTGATCGAGACCGGCCCGCCGAGGTCTCCGAGCTGGGTGCCCGCCAGATCCATGCCCGAATAGCGGAAGCTTACGGTCTCGCGCGCCGTATCCTGGGTGTAATCCAGGACGGCCTTGAGATGGAGGCTCCGCGAGCCCTTGCCCCCGTCGATCACGAGCATGATCGGCTTCCCCACGAGCTTGGGGTCGCTCGTAACATCCGTGAGCGCCCCCTTGTACTCGATCGGGTTTTCGCCGGCCGTCACTCCGCTGATCCTGGCCTTCTTGAGCCAGAACGCCGGCCACTTGTAGTGGAACTTGAACTCGATGTTCCGCCCGTCCCGCACGGGAGGCGGCGCCTTCTTGGCCGGCATCATCGCCCGGATCTTGCGGAACCAGTACAGCCCGGACTCGATCCGCCCGAACCAAGTCTCGCCGATCACGGCTCGCGTGATCCCCTCCGTGGACAGGGAGCTGATCCCGAACCTGGCCAGCTCCGCATCCACGTCCTTCTTCTTCTGCTCGTTGATCCGGGCGACCGTGCCCTTCGCCGCCGCGGTTTCGGCCGTGATCGACGTCTTGGCCGCATTCACCGTGGCCGTGAGCTGCCTGAGCTCGCCCTGGAGCTTCTGGGCCTCCTTCGCGTCCTCCGCCGCTTTCTTGGCTCCCGCCGCGCCCGAGTAGCTGGTGGCCTTGACCCGGTCGAGGAAGGCCTTGGCCTCGGCCACCTTCCCGTCGACGTTGATCCCGTCCGCGGTCCGCTCCCACTGGTCCGCGGCCGCCGTCACCCGGGCCTGCTCGCCCATGGCCATCTTGTAGGACTCCAGGTCCTCGGCCCTGATCTTCTTGGGGTCGAACTGGGCCTTGAGGTCGGCCGTGGGCAATCCCGGCTTCTTCGCCGTCGCAACGGCAGTCGGACCATCGCCCTTCGGTGGCACTGACTCTGCCGTCTTGACCGCGATGGCGCCGCTGGACTTCCGCGCCGTCCCGGTACGGACTCCCAGGATCTCGCCATCTTCGATGATGACCTTCATCCAGGTCAGCGGCTTCACCGCGAGCTGGAAACTCATGGTCTCGACCTCGAGCGCGTTCGTCATCGGAGCGGCCTTGTCGGTCACCTGGAGGCCCCGCAGGGTCACCGACGCGTGCCGCCACGAGATGTCCACCCCGGCGAGGTCCACGCGGGCACCGTTCATGGTCGTGCCGGCCTTCTCGATCGCCCACTCGACGGTCCAGTCCAGGAAGAAGACGGCAAAGACCACCACCAGCCCGAGGGTAACCAGTCCGGGTACGACCGCCTTCCAGCGAATCATGCTTGGGTCCCAGTCATCCCGCGAACCTCTGGTACGTGAGGAAGAGCCGGGAGCCCATGATCAGGTGCACGATCTTCCACTTCATGATCACGGCCATGACCTTCACCCGGTACTGGACGACGGCCCACTTGAGGATGAAGTAGACGGGCAGGGCGAGGAGGACCGACAGCACGAGGCTCCCGAGCGTGAGCGTGTTATTGAACTTCGTCCACGGAATGACCGGCGTGTTGTACATCCCCGTCCACGTGGCCTTCAGTCCCGGGAGGGTCAGGAGCCAGTACCCGATCTTGTTCGAGAGGGGGTCCAGCAGGTACCCGACCCCCGAGAAGACGCCCCACGCCAGCATGCCCGACGTGAAGTTCACGCGCAGGACGATGAGCAGGCCCAGCACGATGAGGTTGTGCAGGCTCGTAAAGGGGGTCATGCCGATGATGAACCCCAGCGCCATACCCCCCGCGATCGCCTTTGGCGTCGCGTCCCTATTCAGGATTCCCAGGAACTTGATGAGAAACTTCAGCGCCAGCATCCGTTCGTTATCTTATGCCTCTTCCGCCCCTTCTTCAACCATCCGCCCGGTCCGCGAGGAGCCGGACCGGCCTCTTCGACTCGACGCCTCAGGACTGGCCAGACAGGAGTCTGGCCAGGAGCTCGGAGAGATCCACGCGGGCCATGACGGTTACCTCATCGGCCGCGGCGTACGGGATGAAGAGACGCCCGGCATGGAGGAGGGCCCCGCAGGTGTAGACGACGTTGGGGACGTAGCCGTCCCGGAGGGACTCGGGGGGCACCAGCAGGGGCTCGCGCAGGCGGCCGCGGATCTTCCGGGGGTCCTCGAGGTCCAGCAGCATCGCGCCGATGGAGTACTGGCGCAGGGGCCCGACGCCGTGCGTGAGGAGCAGCCAGCCCTCGGGGGTCTCGATCGGGGAACCGCAGTTGCCGATGAGCCGGTACTCCCAGGGATGAGCCGGCTGGGCCAGCGGCTCGGCCGTCTCCCAGAAGGTCACGCGGTCGGACCGCATGAGGAACAGGTTCTGGCCGTCGATGCGGGAGCACATGACGTATTCGCCGCGGATCCGGCGGGGGAAGAGGGCGAGCCCCTTGTTGACCGCGCAGTCCCCGTTCAACGTGGACACCTTGACGGTCCGGAAGTCGTCCGTCTGCATCAGCATCGGGAGGATGCGCCGGCCGTCGAACGCCGTGTAGGTGCCGTAGTAGGTGCCGGTCCCGTCCGGCTCGGTGAACCGGACCAGCCGCAGGTCCTCGACGCCCCGCGCCTCGTACGGACTCTGCGGGAACATGACGAGGTCGCTGATGCGCCCCCCCGCCGGCCGGCTCAGGGTGTAGTTCGCGTCCGCCAGCGCGAGCACGCCGGCCAGGGCGCGCTCCGAGGGCGGGTCCGGCGCCCGGCGGGCGGCCTCCAGCGCGGCCACCAGCTCCCGGTAAGTGAACCACTCCCCCAGGCCGGCGAGGACGCGATCCGCTTCCGCCGGATCCGCGCCGTGGGCGCCGACCGTGCGGCGGAAGAACTCGCGCAGGTACCGCCGGTCGGGAACGATCCGGGCGCGCACGGCGCGGAGCGGCGCATCGTCCAGCATGACTCCACCGTCGGCCCCGATGGTCCCCTCCCGAAAGACCGTCGAGGACAGGTGGCCCTCGCCGACCGCCCGGAGGCTCATGACGAACCGCCGCGCCCCCGGGGGCGCGCCCGACGGGTCGGGATGCGGCACGATGGAGGGGTTGAACAGCGCCGCCGCCTCGAGCGTGTATTCCATCGTGAAATAGGCGCCCAGCAGGGCCCGATGGGGGTCCGCGTGCGTGGCCGGCGCCGCCAGCCGCCGGCAGGCGGCGAGGTAGAACTCCTCGAGCCGCTCCCCGAAGTCCGCGTGGCGCGGGTCGAAGACGCGGCGGACCTCGTCCAGCTCGCGCGTGGCGTCCGCCCCCGAAAGCGCCTCCACGCGCCGGAACACCGAACGCAGGGCGTCCGGCTGGTCCGGCACCGCCGGCAGGGCGAGGACCCGATGGTCGCTGCCCGTGATCTCGATATCGAGCCGGACGAGGGAGGTGGCGGCGTCGGGGCGTTCCATGGCGTTCCCCGGTTCAGCGCGCCGGCGTGGCGCCCGCCGCGGCGGCGGCGAGGGCGCCGGCAGCCGCCACTTCTTCGCGCAGCAGGTCGTGCACGGTGATGAGCGAGGTCAGCCACGCGAGCGTGGACTCGGCTCCCTCGTTGAGATTGGGGCCCGTCGACTGGAGCCCGTCGCGACAGCCGCCCGTCTCGAAGTCATATACGACGGATTCCGTGTCGTTGTTGCCGAGGAACCACCACAGGAACCGCCGGGCCCGGTCGCGCCAGACCGGGTCCCGCGTCGCACGCCACGCCTCCGCGCACGCCTCCACCAGCGCCATCGCGTCCACGGGCTGCTGGTCGAACCGCGCCCACTCCTGTCCCTCCACCATCCAGCCCCGGTTACCGATCAGGCTCACCTTGCCGGTCGGGTCCAATTGGAGCCCGACGAGCCAGTCGAGCGACGCGAGGCCCTGGGCGAGCATGGCGGGATCGGGCATCCACTGTCCCGCCAGGATGAGCGCGTGCGGGATCTTGGCATTGTCGTAAGTGACGGTCGTCTCGCACCACGGCCAGGCCGGGGTCGCCCGGGACTTGAAGAGTCCCGCAAGCTTCCCCGCCAGCTCCGCGCGCGCGCGCCGGACGAAGGTGTCCCCGGAGAAACGCCGCAGGTAGGCGTGAATCCCCACGAGCGTGAACGCCCAGGCCCGCGGCGAAGTGAAGGTCCCGACGGGCGGGAGCGCGGCGCAGAACAGGCGTCCCGCCAGCGCCCGGGTGGCGTCCTCGTGCGCCAGCGCCGCCGTCAGGCCCAGCGCCCACAGCGCCCGCCCCTGGACGTCGTCCTCGAAGGCCTCGCCGGCATCCCACCGCCGGTCGTACGCCAGGACGTTGCGGAACCGGCGCGTCTTCTCGTCGTACGCATGGCGGAGGTAGGAGAGGTAGATGCGCGACAGCGGCAGGATCGCGTCGTCCCCCGCGAGGTCGTGGTGCAGCATGGCCGCCACGAGCGCCCGGGCGTTGTCGTCCGTCGTGTACCCGCGGGCCCGCTCCGGCGTCGCGTACACGGCGTGCTGGATGATGCCCGTGTCGTCGGTCAGCGTGCGCAGGTGCTCGAGGCTGATGTCGGGCAGGCCCTGGAGATCCGGCTCGGGGACGCGGAACGGCGCGATCGGGCGGGGGCGGCTCACGCGCTCGCCCATGACCTTCTCCCCCAGCCGCAGGTACGCGTCGGCCACCTCGCGCCAGACCATGTGGCGGCCGTGCTCCCAGGCCTTCCGGCGCATGACCGCCCGCCCCGCTTCGTCATCGAGGGTGGCCACGATCTCGCGGGCGAGCGCGTCCGCGTCCCCGAAGGGGAACAGCCGGCCCCGGCCCTCCGCGAGGAGTTCGGTCGCGTACCGGTACGGGGTCGAGATGACGGCCTTGCCCGCCCCCAGCGCGTAGGCGAGCGTGCCGGACGAGATCTGGTCCGGGTTCGGATAGGGCGTGATGTAGACATCCGCCGCGCCGAGAAAGGCCAGCAGCTCTTCCAGCGCCACGAACCGGCTGTGAAACACGACGTGCTTCGCGACGCCGCGTTTCTCGGCCAGCCGCTTCAAGCCCGTCAGATAGGCGTTGCCATCCCGCCGGTAGACGTGCGGATGGATGGCCCCCAGCACGACGTAGACCGCGTCGGGATGGGACGCGAGCACGCGCGGCAGGGCCTCGACCACGACTTCGAGACCCTTGCCGGGAGAGAGGAGGCCGAACGTCAGCAGGATCGGCCGCCCCCCGAGCCCGAACTGGGCCTTCGACCGGGCGGGGTCCGTGAACGGCACGTCCGGGATGCCGTGCGGGATGACCTCGATGCGCGAAGCGGGCACCCCGTACGCGGATTGCAGGATGTCCGAGGCCGTCCGGCACATGACGACCAGGCGGTCGGACAGCTCGGCGAGCTGGCGCGTGCCGGCGAGCTGGTCGGCGTTCGGCGAGGACAGGACCGTATGGAGGGTGGAGATCAGCGGCATCCGGAGATTCTGGGCCAGCGCGAACACGTGCTCGCCGGCACGCCCGCCGAAGATGCCGAACTCGTGCTGGAGGTAGACGACGTCGATCTGGTTGATATTGAGGAGATCCGCGGCCATCTGGTAGTCCGCGAGCCGGCCCGCCTGGATCTGGAACCGCACTTCCGGAGGGTAGGCGTACCCGGCCGGGCGGTCGTCCATGGCCAGCACCATCGGAGCGAGCCCGCCCGCCGTCGCCATGGCGTCATGCAGGTCCTTGGAGAACGTGGCGAGCCCGCATTGCCGCGGGAGGTAGGACGAGATGAGCGCCGCCGTCTGGACCTTCGTGGGGTGACCGTTCGGTGAACTCACCCGTTATTGTCTCATGCGCGTCGGGGGTGTCGTTTCGGCGCTGTGCATGGCATGCCTAACGTGGCTGGCGCGCCCAAAGTGCCCCGACGGCTCAGCCAATTCCGTCGCGCGTGCCGGCCAGGCGCTACTTCACCGCCCCGGGGTTCGCCACGCAGCGGAAGCCGGTATTGATCATCGTGTAGGCGGGATCGTCGTCCATGCGCGCCGCCGAGCGGCAGGTGTTTTCGCGATAGTCCCAGGACCCGCCGCGCAGGACGCGCCGCGTGCCGGTGGCCGGGCCCTGGGGGTCGTCGATCGGGCCGGTCTCGTAGTAGTGCTTGCCGAACCAATCCGCGCACCACTCGATCACGTTGCCGTGCATGTCAAATAGCCCCCACGCGTTCGGGAGCTTGCGCCCCACCGGGTGGGGGTGTTTGTCCGAGTTCGCCTCGGTCCACGCGTAGTCGCCGAGCTTCTTCGGGTCGTCCCCGAAGCACCAGTTCCCGGTGCTCCCGGCCCGACACGCGTACTCCCACTCGGCCTCCGTGGGCAGTCGCTTGCCATAGTGCCGGGCGTAGTCAGCGGCGTCCTTCCAGCTCACCATGATCACGGGCTGGTCGCCGCGGCCCCATCCCTCGTCCTTGGGCTTCCGCCGGAACGTCCGCAGCGATGCGCGGCAGAACCGGTCGTACCGGTCGAAAGTCACCTCGAACGTATCCATATAGAAGGCGCCCACCTTCACGGGGTGCGGGGGGCGGTCGTCCAGGCGGTCCACCCCCATGATGAACTCCCCCGCCGGGATCAGGACCATCGGCGCGCCGTCCCGGCCGATGATGGTCTTCGGCAGTCCGCCGCCCTCCGGGGAGGGGCCCTTCGACTCGAGGACTCGCTCAGGACTCGCAGGGCTCGTCACGAAGACGAACTCGCCCTCGCCGCTGCGGCCGACCTGGGGATCCTGGGCGGTGCGGAACCGCGACAGCGACGTCTGTGAGACGTTGGGCTTCACGTAGGCTGCGATCTCGTCGCTCGTAACGATCCCATCATGGTCCGCGTCCGCCGCTCCCGTGATCGCGGAAAGGAAGTAGCGCGTGAAGAGCCCCTGCCCCTGCCACTCGTGCGCCTCCTGCCCCGCCCCGCCTGCGGTCATGACCATGCGCACGCGTTTCCTCGTGACCTGGGCCAGGTAGTCGCTGAGCTGGGCCGAGAGCCCGAGTGCCCGCGTTGAGAGCGCGAGCCCGGAGTAGCAGGCGTCGGCGACGTACAGGACGTGCTTGCTCGGGTAGTCCTCGAACCACGCCGTGAGCTCGTTCATCGAGAGCCCTGAGGACCGCAGGCGGTTCCGGTCGCCGTCCACGGGCACGAGGTACCCGAGCGCCCGATCGCCCTCACCGGTGGAGACGCCGTGCCCGGCGAAGTAGACGAGGACGCGGTCCTCCTTCCCCAGCTTGTTCGGGAGCTCGTCGCCCAGCACTTCCATGATCCGCTTCCGGGTCGCCTGCCCGTCCAGGAGCATCGTGACCGTGAATCCCTGAGCGGTCAGAGCCGCCGCGACCGTGCGGGCGTCGCGGACGGCACCGGTGAGCTTCGGCACGTTGGGGTTCAGGTACTGGTCGATGCCGATCACGACAGCGAAGGAGTGGTCGTAGATCCTGACGGCCCCCGCGAGCCCGCCCCGGCCGCCGGATGGCGCCTGGTAGACGACCGCCACGCCGCGGTCCGCGGCCGGGCAGAGAGCCGCCTGCGCCAGGAGACCGAACAGGGCGAGGCGCGCGGGAAGATTCATGCCCGCTGAGCTTAACACGCCCCGGGTGACGGGGGACCGGTCAGGACGTCGTGAACCGATTCCGGACGACGCGCTCGACCAAGCGAAGAGGCACGCCCTCCCTGATCCTGGTCTTGCCGATCCCGGTCGCAAGCACGAACCGGTTCTTCCCATTCACGAACTTCTTGTCCATCCAGAAGAAGTGCATGATCCTCGCCAAGTCATGGTTCTTGATCCGCACGGGGAGTCCGATCCTGATCAACAGGTTCTCGATTCTCGCCGCCACGCTCCTGTCCAGCATGGCAAGCTCCACGGCGATGTCGTTGGCGCATACCATGCCGATCGACACGGCCTCGCCATGCCGGTAGGCGTAGCGGGACGCAGACTCCACGGCATGGCCGATCGTGTGGCCGTAGTTCAGGACCGTCCTGATGCCTTTGGTCTCGAACTCGTCCCGCCGGACGATATCCGCCTTGATCCGGTAGTTCGTGAGGACGACCTGCGTCATCACCTCCCTATTGAGGGAGAACACCTTGTCCACGTGGCTCTCGACGAGATCGAAGAGCCCAGGGGAACGGATTACGCCGTGCTTGACGACCTCGGCCAGGGCGGACCTCACCTCTCTCTTGCTCAGGGTCTTCAGGAGGTCGAGATCTGCGTGCACCAGCCTGGGCTGATGGAAAGCCCCGACCGTGTTCTTGATCCCGTCGAGGTTGACGGCGGTCTTGCCCCCTATCCCGCAGTCGACGAAAGCCAGGAGGGTCGTCGGCACCTGGACATAGTCGACCCCTCTCCGGTACGTGGCGGCCACGAAACCGCCGAGATCGCCGACCACGCCACCGCCCAGATTGACCACGAAGAGCTTCTCGTCCTCGCTCGCGCAGAACCCGACCGCTTGCCGCATGATCCGCCGGTACGAGGCGAAGCTCTTGTTCTTCTCCCCATCCGGCAGATAGGCGACCCTGATGTCCCTGTAACCCCCGCGATTCAGCGCTTTCAGGAGATCACGCAGGTACAGTTTGCCGATCGCGGGACTCGTGATGACGAATGCCTTCCCGCGCAGGCCGAGACGCCTGATGCGCCGGCCAAGCTGGCCCAGGATGCCGAAGCCCACGAGGATGTCGTAGTCTCTCCCGCCCCCGACCCGGACCCGGATCTTGTTCACGAGCATGCTTCCATCCTATCAGGCCTCTGGCCCATAAGGTACACGATTTACAGGTACCTATCGTATAAGGTAGTCATCTCTACCTAGCCTCGCACGGTCCTGTTTCGCCCCCCGTGTCACGGCACCCGGCAACGGCGCGCAGCCCCCTGCGCCACCAGCGATCTTCAGTCCCACGCCACGTCGTTCCAGCGAAGCTCGTTGCGGAAGGCGGGGATGGTCGTGCCCTTGTCGAT
Source organism: bacterium (assembly GCA_919901855.1). Classification (GTDB taxonomy): domain Bacteria; phylum Oederibacteriota; class CAKKQC01; order CAKKQC01; family CAKKQC01; genus CAKKQC01. The sequence goes on from CAKKQC010000001.1 coordinate 208,568, forward strand.
GGTCACGACTTCGATGCCGGACATGAGGGCGAAGTCCTCGAGGTGCTCGCGGGTCAGGCACTGGCTGAAGCCGGTGTGGTGCGCGCCGCCGGCGAGGATCCAGGCCGCGGCCGCGGTCTTGAGGTCCGGCCGTGGCACCCAGACGGCGCGGGCCACGGGGAGTTTCTTCAGCGGCTTCGGGCTCGCCACGACGTCGACCTCGTTGAGGATCATGCGGAACCGGTTGCCCATATCGAGCACGGTGGCGTTGAGCGCGGGGCCCCTGGCGACATCGAAGACGAGCCGCGGGGGGTCCGCCTTGCCGCCAATGCCCAGCGGGTGCATCTCGAGCGAGGGTTTCCCCTTCGCGATGGATTCGCAGACCTCGAGCATGTGGGCGCCCAGCACCTTGGGGCCTTTGGGGTCGAAGTCGTAGGTGTAGTCCTCCATGAACGAGGCGCCTCCGGCCAGGCCGGTCCCCATCACCTTCATGGCGCGCACGAGGGCGGCGGTCTTCCAGTCGCCCTCGGCGCCGAAGCCGTAGCCGGCGGCCATGAGCCGCTGGATCGCGAGCCCCGGGAGCTGGGACAGTCCGTGCAGGTCCTCGAACGTGGTCGTGAGCGCCTTGAACCCGCCGCGCTCGAGGAACGCCTTGAGGCCGAGCTCGATACGGGCCGCGTCGCGAAGCGACGCCCGCTTCTGGCCGTTCTTCCGCAGGGGGGCCGCGACGGCGTACGTCGCGTCGTATTCGGCGCAGAGTCTTTCGATCTCGCGGTCACCGACAGCCGCCATGAGCGCCACGAGCTCGCCCACACCGTACCCGTTGACCGCGTAGCCGAATTGCGCCTGGGCCTCGACCTTGTCGCCCTCGGTGACCGCGACCTCGCGCATGTTGTCGCCGAGCCGCGCGACCTTGAGCCCCCGGGCGTCGGCCCGGGCGGCGGCGGCGCGGGCCCAGACGCCCAGCCGGGCGCGCACGGCGGGGTCCTGCCAGTGCCCGACGATGACCGTGCGGTCGAGGCGCAGGCGGGTGCCGATGAACCCGAACTCGCGGTCGCCGTGGGCGGACTGGTTAAGGTTCATGAAGTCCATGTCGATCGTGCCCCAGGGCAGGTCGCGGTTGAACTGGGTGTGGAGGTGGGCCCAGGGCTTGTCGAGGGCCGTCAGCCCGGCGATCCACATCTTCGCCGGGGAGAACGTGTGCATCCAGAAGATCAGCCCGGCGCAGGCCGGGGCGGCGTTGGCTTCGCGGCACACGGCAGTGATGGCCTCCGGCGTCGTGACGACCGGCTTCCCCACCACGCGAACCGGGATCTCGCGGGCGGCGGCGAGCCCGTCGGCGACGGTGCGGGCGTTGGCCCCCACCTGCCTGAGCGCGGCCTCGCCGTAAAGGGACTGGCTGCCGGTGACGAACCAGAGTTCGTGAGCGCGAAGATCGGCCATGGGGAGCTCCTTTCGGATCAGAACAGGGTCTGGGGCACGAAGATGACATCCTCGGGCTGGAGCACGAGGTCCTTGTCCTTGTCGCCCTTCGTCACGTCGTTGACGGGCACCGTAATGGTCTCCTGCCCGCCCGCCGCCGTCTTGCGCACGACCCGGACGCTGTTGCCGGCCGCGTACTTGGTGAATCCCCCCGCCTGCGCGATGGCCTCGACGCACGTGAGCGGCGAGGTCGTGGGGATGTCGATGGCGCCGGGCCGGGTGACCTCGCCGAGGATGACGACGCGGCGGGCGTGGGATTCCTTGACGCTCACGGAGACGAACGGGTTGACGACGAAGGCGTTAAGTTTGGCGCGGAGCGCGGCCTCGGCCTGGGCGAGCGTGAGCCCCGCGATCTCGACCTCGCCGATGAGCGGGAAGTTGATGCGGCCGTCGGCGGTGACGCGGGCGGGTCGGGTAAGGTCGGCTTCGCCGTAGACGGAGATGTCGAGGAGGTCCTGGGGCGAGATGCGGTACTCGGCGGCGACCGCCTTGGCGAGATCCGTCGGCAGGTCGGTAGCCGGAGCCTTGACGGCCGACTTGCCTCCACCGCAGGCGGCGAGCCCAATGCCGAGGAGAACCGCGCATACCGGAACCAAGCGTTGCCTCATCACCGTGTCATCTTACCCCAACCCCGCAAAAAACAAACGGCCGCCGCGACTAGACGTCGCGGCGGCCGCGGCCCATGGAACCGGGCGGTTACAGGATGTAGTCGGCTGAAAGCGAGAGCTGGTTGTCCGTGTACTTGTAGGTGTCGAAGTTGGACGACCGCGTGCGCATCAGGTACCCGAGCTTGAACGTTTGCTTCTCGATCAGGTGATACGAGAGGTTGAGCCCAACCGTCATGTTCGTATCCCGGCGACGTGCGTCCAGAAGCGTGCCGTCCGCGAGGAACGCGGCGCGCGCGTCGGGGTACTGGTCGACGCCGTAGGCGCCGAGGACCTGGACGCTGAACCGCTTGTTGAGTTCCTTCGTGACCGCGAGCGAGCCGCCGGTCTGCATGTAGTACCGGTTGAACACGGACTCGACGAAGCTGCGCCCACCCGCGAGCGAGACGCTGATGGACGAAGGTCCGTCCCACTTCAGGGACGCCGTGAACCCGCCGGTCGTGTACTCGCTCGTCTCGCCCGTCAGCGTCTGGCTGTACTTGCGCGAGACGGTGTTGGCCTCGACCAGCCCCGTGATCCGGGACGTGATCTCGCCCTCGACTCCGGCACCGATGAGGCTGCCCGTCGAGTCGTTGAACGAGGACGCGGACTTGAAGTTCACGTTCGACGACTTGAAGAACCCGAATACCTTCGTCTTGGCCGACGGCCGAAGCCCAAGCCGGATTCCGGCGAGAAGCTCGTTGCGGTCGAGGAGCGGAGCAAGGCTCGCCACACGGTAGTGATGGATCGTGTCGATGACGCGCAAGCCGGCGTAGAGCTTCGGCCCGACGGGGAGGTCGAACAGGAGCGCGGCGTCGTTCTGGTTCCGCAGCGACCGCGCCGTGAGCTCGGACGAGGCGGGGTCGGCCGTGATCCGGAACTGGTCGTCGAGGCCGATCAGCCCCTCGGGCATGTACTCGACCTGCGTGCTCAGGGCCGCCGTCTGCTGGACCGCGTTGTTGACCTTCTGGTAGACGGAGTAGATCTGCGGCGCGATCTCGTAGCCGACATTGAGGGACGCCTTCTTGCCCTTGATCCCGATGCCGAGCGCGGCGGACGGCTCGGCGATCCACGCGCTCGTCGCATTCTTGGGCGCGAGGAAGATGTTGGAGTCATTGGTGACCCCGATGCCGATCTTGGGGCGAATCTGGAGGCCGCCCTCATTGGCGCCCGCAGCGGCCAGCGCCGCCCCGGTCAGCAGACACAGGACCGTCACGAGAGAACTATGCCTCAAGGTCATCGTTGTCATGGTTCAGGCATTGTAGCACAGGAACGGGGTAGCCCCGAAGCCCCCGCCCCCTCCGGCCGACATAAGGCCCCGAATAACCCGAAAAAGGCACAACCACTGGTATGCACCCCCGACCGGAGGCCCCAGAGGGCCACCCGGCTATCGCACGCAACACCGGGTCACGCGAAGTGGTCGAAACCGCCGACCTGACCGTGCCATCCGGCCAGACGCACGCCCGGGCGACCCGGACCCGCTTCCCCGACCGCCGTGAGCGGCAGGAGGGCGCGGGCGGCGGCGCGGGACGCCGCGGCCCAGCGGGCGCGCGGGATGGCGGCGAGGAGCTCGTACTCCTCGCCGCTCTCGAGCGCGAGCCGAACCGGGTCCCACCCCAGCCGGGGCGCCAGGGAGCGGGCGGCGGGGTGGACCGGGACGGCACCGGGCACGAGCACGAGCGCGACGCCGGACCCGGCCGCGAGCAGACCGGCCTCGTGAACGAGCCCGTCGGAGACGTCGATCATGGCCGACACGAACGGCGCCAGCGCGCGGCCGGCGGCCGACCGGGGGACGGGGACCCGGTGACGCCAGATAGCATCGGCCACGGCCCCGCCATGCCAGCCGCGGCGGAGGCACTCGAGGCCGGCGGCGGAGGCGCCGAACGAACCTGAGACCGCAAGGAGGTCGCCGGGACGGATCCCGTCGCGGCCCACACGCCTGACCGGGGCCTCGCCCGTCAGCGCCACATGACACGCGACCCGGGTGCCGCGCGCGAGGTTGCCGCCCGCGACCGCGACGCCGAACCGGCGGCCGCAGGCGAGGAGGCCGGCGTAGAAGTCACGGAGCCAGGCCACGGGCAGGGCGCGCGGGAGCTCGAGCGAGACGAGGGCCGCCCTGGGGACGCCGCCGGCAGCCGCGATGTCGGAGACATTGACCGCGAGCGCTTTCCATCCCGCCATCCAGGCGGGAGTCCAGCGCGTGCGGAAGTGCACGTCCTCGATGAATGCGTCCGTCGTGAGCAGGGTCCGGCCGGTCGTGCGGACCGTCGCACAATCGTCCCCCGGACCGCGGAGCACCACGGTTCCTCCGTGGTGCTCCGACGCGCCTCTGCCGTTCCGGCGCACGCGGAAAGCCGAAACCCGGCGCAACGTTGCCCGGGACGCTCCTGCGGCGATCCACCCGCCAATCAGGTCGATCAGCCGCGACTCCCCCGCATGCCCGACGGTTCCGGTCATGATGGCTTGAACCTCCGCTTCTTCTCCTCGAACCGCTCGACGGACTCGTAGTCGGACGGACTTCCATCCGCCTCGAGCTCCCGCAGAAGCTCGGCTTGCCGGCGCGACAGCCGGCGCGGGACCTCGACCTGGACTCGGACAAGCAGGTCGCCGCGCGACCGCCGGTTCACGGCGGGCATGCCCTGCCCGCGCATGCGGAAGACCTGGCCGGGCTGGGTCCCCGAAGGGACGTGCAGGCTCGCGCTCCCCTCGAGCGTGGGAACGCTCACGTCGCCCCCGGCTGCCGCGACCGAGAGCCTCACCGGGAGGTCGAGCATCAGGTGGTCGCCCTCGCGCTCGAAGAGTTCGTGGTGCCGCACTCCCACGGCCAGGTAGAGGTCGCCGCGCGGCCCGCCGTTGAGTCCGGGCTCTCCCTCCCCCGCGAGCCGGACGCGCATCCCGGAGTCGACGCCCGCGGGGACGTTGACCGTCAGCGTGCGCTCGACCCGGGTCCGGCCCGACCCCCGGCAACCGGGGCAGGGCGAGTCGATGACGACGCCACGGCCCCGGCACTTGGGACAGGTGCGGCTGATGGCGAAGAAGCCCTGGGAGACGTGGATCTGGCCGCGGCCGCCGCAGGTCTTGCAGGGCTCAGGGGCGGTGCCGGGCTTGGCGCCGGAGCCGGAGCAGGTGCCGCAGATCTCGGTGCGCGGGAAGGTGATGCGGCGCTCGCCGCCCTTGAAGGCCTCCTCGAGCCCAAGCTCGAGCCCGACTTCGAGGTCCTCGCCGGGCTCGCGCCCGCGCCGCCGGCCGCCGAGCCCGCCGAAGAACCCGCCGAGGAGGTCTTCGAACATGTCGCCCATGCCGCTGCCGCCCATGTCCCCGAAGGGACCAGCCCCGGCCCCCGGCCGCGCGCCCATGCCGCCGTCAGCCGCGCCACCGTCGTACCCGAAGGTGTCGTAGGCTTTTCGCTTGCGGGCATCGGAGAGGACTTCGTAGGCTTCATTGATCTCCTTGAAGCGGTCCTCGGCGCCCTTGTCGCCCGGGTTCGCGTCCGGATGGTGTTTCTTGGCCAGCGTGCGGAAGGCCCTCTTGATGTCGTCTTCGTTCGCGCCGCGCGGGACGCCTAGAACGTCGTAGTAGTCTCTCTTGGCCACGGGCTATCTTTCGTTCAGGCCTTTGGTCCCTCGGGCTTGAAGTCGGCATCCACGACGCCGGGGCCGTCGCCTGGCTTCTTGTCGTCCGGACCGCCCGGCGCGTCGCCGGGCTTCCCGCCCGCTTCCTTCGCCTTCGCGTACATGACCTCGCCGAGCTTCATCGACGCCTTGCCCAGCGCGTCCGACGTCTTCCGGATCCGCTCCGTATCCGTCCCCTTGAGCGCCTCCTTGAGATCGTTGAGCGCCGCCTCGATGTTCTTCCGGGTCTCGGCATCCACCTTGTCCCCGTGCTCGCCCAGCGCCTTTTCCGTGGCGTAGGCCAGCGTATCGGCCTGGTTGCGCACCTCGGCCGCCTCGCGCTTCTTCTTGTCCTCGTCCGTGTGGGCGGTCGCATCCCTGACCATCTTGTCGATCTCGTCCCGGTTGAGCCCCGACGACGGCCGGATGGTCATCGCCTGCTCCTTGCCGGTCCCGAGGTCCTTGGCGGTCACGTGCACGATCCCGTTCGCGTCGATGTCGAACGTGACCTCGACCTGGGGCACGCCCCGGGGGGCGGGCGGGATCCCGACCAGGTCGAACTTCCCCAGCGAGACGTTGTCCCCCGCCATCTCGCGCTCGCCCTGCAGGACGTGCACGGTCACGGCGTTCTGGCTGTCGGAGGCCGTCGAAAACACCTGCGACTTCTTGGTCGGGATGGTCGTGTTCCGGTCGATGATCTTCGTCGACACCCCGCCCAGCGTCTCGATGCCCAGCGAGAGCGGCGTCACGTCGAGGAGGAGCACGTCCTTGACCTCGCCCTTGAGCGCCGCGGCCTGGATGGCCGCGCCCACGGCCACGACCTCGTCCGGGTTCACGCCCTTGTGGGGCTCCCGGCCGAAGAACTTCTTCACCGTCTCGACCACGAGGGGCATCCGGGTCATGCCGCCGACGAGGACGACCTCGTTGACGTCGCCGGCCTTGAGCCCCGCGTCCTCGAGCGCCTTGGCCATCGGACCGCTCGTCCGCTCGACGAGGTCGCGTGTCAGGTTCTCGAGCTGGGCCCTGGTCAGCCGCGTGACCAGGTGCTTGGGGCCGGACGCGTCCGCCGTGATGAACGGCAGGTTGATCTCGGTCTCGAGCACGGTCGAGAGTTCGCACTTCGCCTTCTCGGCGGCCTCCTTGAGCCGCTGTAGCGCCATCCGGTCGCTGCGGAGGTCGATCCCCTGCGACTTCCGGAAGTCCTCGGCGAGCCAGTCGATGACCTTCTGGTCGAAGTCGTCGCCGCCCAGATGCGTGTCGCCGTTCGTGGCCTTGACCTCGAAGACGCCGTCCCCGATCTCGAGGATCGAGATGTCGTAGGTGCCGCCTCCGAGGTCGTAGACCGCGATCTTCTCGTTCTTCTTCTTGTCGAGCCCGTACGCGAGCGCGGATGCCGTGGGCTCGTTGATGATCCGGAGCACCTTGAGCCCCGCGATCTCCCCCGCGTCCTTCGTCGCCTGCCGCTGGGCGTCGTTGAAGTACGCCGGGACCGTGACGACCGCCTCGGTCACCTTGTCACCGAGGAACGCCTCCGCGTCGGCCTTCAGCTTCTGAAGCACCATGGCCGAAATCTCGGGCGGCGAGTATTCCTTCCCCTCGATCGTGACCCGGATGTCGCCGTTGGGCGACGCCGTCAGCGGGTACGGCACGAGCTTGCGGTCGGGCTGGACCGCGGGGTCGTCGAGCTTGCGCCCCATGAACCGCTTGATCGAGAAGACGGTGCGGTCCGCGTTCGTGACGGCCTGGCGCTTGGCCACCTGGCCGACGAGCCGCTCCCCCGTCTTCGTGATCGCGACCACGGAAGGCGTGAGCCGGCTCCCCTCCGCGTTGGCGATGACGACGGGCTCGCCGTGCTCCATGAACGCCACGACCGAGTTCGTGGTCCCTAGATCGATACCGACGACTTTTGCCATGACGTCCTCCTCGCTGACGATGTCCTATTTAAGAAGATGCCTTCGCGGGGGGCCGGGCCGAAGACGGCCTTGCCACCCGCACCTTGGCCGGCCGCAGGACGCGCCCGCGGAGCACGTACCCGGCCTCCAGCTCGCCCGTGACGGTCTCGACCGTCGCGTCCTCGCGTTCCTCCTGCAGGAGCGCCTCGTGCCGGTGGGGGTCGAACGGCTTCCCCACCGCCTGGATGCGCTCCACGCCCTGCTTCGCCAGCACGGCCTGGAACTGCCGCATGGTCAGCTCCACGCCCTTCGCCACGCTCTCGACGGCCGCCGCGTGGGGGCTGCCGTCCTCGACCTTCGCCTCCGCGCACGCCGCGAGCGCGCGCTCGAGGTTGTCGAGCACCGGGAGGAGGTCCTTGACGAGCGCCTCCCCCGCCCCCGCCGCGAGCTCCTGGCTCTCGCGCTGGGAACGTTTGCGGTAGTTGTCGAAATCCGCCGCCAGCCGAACGTACCGCTCGTTCGCTTCCGCCAGCTTGGCGTCGCTCGCGGACATAAATCCATCATCTGCATCCCCGGGCGCCTCCGCGACAGCGTCCAGTTCCATGGCCTCGGTCGGCCCGGTGGCCGGAGGTGGTTCCCCACCTCCGGCCCCGGAACCTTCCGCCTGAAGGTCGGCCGCTTCCAGCCGCCCTTCGTCGTCCGTCATGACCGGGTATCCGGCCCTGCGGACCTCTAGAACTCCGGTCCGCCGTGCCCGTGGGGGCCCGCCGGCGCCGGCTTTTCCTTCTCGGGAATCTCCGTGATCAGGGTCTCCGTCGTGAGCAGCAGGGCGGCGACCGACGCCGCATTCTGCAGGGCGCTGCGCGCCACCTTCGTCGGATCGATGATCCCGGCTTTCATCATGTCCGTGTACTTGTTCTCGGAAGCGTCGTACCCAATGTTGGGGTCCGTTTCCTTCTTGACATGGTCCACGACGACCGAGGGCTCCGCGCCGGCGTTGAACACGATCTGCCGGAGAGGCTCTTCGAGGGCCCGGCGCACGATGTCCACGCCGACCTTCTCGTCGCCTTCGGCCTTCACGGCGTCAAGCGCCTTGACGCAGCGCAGGAGGGCCACCCCGCCACCGGGGACGATGCCTTCCTCGACCGCCGCGCGCGTCGCATGCAGGGCATCCTCGACGCGGCTCTTGCGTTCTTTCATCTCGGTCTCCGTCGCGGCCCCGACCTCGATGACGGCCACGCCGCCCGCGAGCTTCGCGAGACGCTCCTGGAGCTTCTCCCGGTCGTAGTCCGACTTCGTGTCGTCGATCTGAGCCTTGATCTGCTTGATGCGGCCCTGGATCTTGGACTTCTCGCCCGCGCCCTCGACGATGGTCGTGTTTTCCTTGTCCACCGTCACGCGCTTGGCGCGGCCCAGGTCCTCGACGCCGACCTTCTCCAGCTTCACGCCGAGTTCCTCCGCGATGACCTTCCCGTTGGTCAGGATCGCGATGTCCTCGAGCATGGCCTTCCGGCGATCGCCGAAGCCCGGCGCCTTCACCGCGCAGCACGCGAACGTGCCGCGTATCTTGTTCACGACGAGCGTCGCGAGGGCTTCCCCGTCGATGTCCTCGGCGATGATGAGCAGCGGCTTGCCGCGCTGCACGACCTTCTCCAGCAGGGGCAGGAGGTCCTTCATGTTCGAGAGCTTCTTCTCGTGGATCAGGATCAGGGGATCGTCCAGCGACGCCACCATCGTGTCCGGGTTGGTCACGAAGTAGGGCGAGATGTACCCCTGGTCGAACTGCATCCCCTCGACGATCTTCTTCTCGGTCTGGATGGACTTGGCTTCCTCGACCGTGATGACGCCGTCCTTGCCGACGGCCTCCATGCACTCGGCGATGAGGTCGCCGATCGTCCGGTCCATGTGCGCCGAAATCGTCGCGACGTTCGACACTTCCTTCTTGTCGTTGACGGTCTTGGACTGCTTCTTGAGCTCCGCGACCACGGCCTCGACCGCAAATTCGATGCCGCGCTTGAGCGCGATCGGGTTCGCCCCGGCCGTCACGTTCTTGAGCCCCTCGCGGTACAGGGCCTGCGCCAGCACCGTCGCCGTCGTCGTGCCGTCCCCCGCCACGTCCGAGGTCTTGGACGCGACCTCGCGGACGAGCTGGGCGCCGATGTTCTCGAACGGATCCTGGAGCTCGATTTCCTTCGCCACGGTCACGCCGTCGTTGGTCACGGTCGGCGACCCGTACTTCTTCTCGAGCACCACGTACCGGCCCCGGGGGCCGAGGGTGACCTTCACCGCGTTCGCCACGGCGTCCACACCACGCTGGACCGCCCGGCGCGCTTCCTCGCTATAGAGCAACTGTTTGGCCATGGTAAATTGCGCCTCCTTACTCGATGACGGCCAGCACGTCCTCTTCGCGGAGGATCATGAGTTCCTGGCCTTCTACCTTGATCTCGGTGCCGGCATACTTGCCGAACAGGACGCGGTCGCCCTTCTTCACTTCGAGCGCCACGCGCTTCCCGTTGTCGTCGAGCTTTCCCGGCCCGACCTCGACCACCTCGCCCTTCTCGGGCTTCTCCTTCGCGGTGTCCGGGATGATGATCCCGCCGCGCTTCTCCTCTTCCTGATCCAGCGGCTTCACGACCAAGCGGTCAGCCAACGGCCTCAGCTTCATTTCCACTCCTCCTTCGCAAAGTTAATGAGGACCTTTAGGGTCCGTCGAGGACTCCCGGCGCCTGTCTAACGCCCAAGGAGCCCTGACTCAGCCCGGATTCACCGGGCCCGAGACCCATGGCGCTAGAGAGACCACCATGAGCCCGGTGGATACTTGTGCATGGAGGATGCCAACGCATAAATGATTGTTATTTATGACTTTTATGATCACTGATGTCTCATAATGGAGCGGTTTGGTGATGCACGATGGAAGAATAATGTATGTTAAATAAATACCGGCTCCCATGGGCGGCCCTTCGAGCCGGTTTCAGCAGAACCACGGCACGGTCCAGGGGTCCAGCCGGGGACTGCCGGGTCGACCGCCGCCATCGAGGCAGGGTCCGGCTGTCGATGGCCGGTCGGGGCGGGAACCGGTCGGACCCGGGGCTACTCGGCGGCGGACCGGAAGATCGGCCGGAGCGCTGGGTAGAGATCCCGGAAGACCCGGTAGCCGGCATCGTAGGTCCGCCGCAGGGCGGGGTCGGAAGCGAATCGGTCACGCTCGGAGACGCAGGTCCGAACCGCGTCCCGATAGCTCCGGAAGACCGACGTCCCGATTCCGGCCAGCATCGCGGCACCCATCGCAGGCCCCTCTTCCCGGACGAGGCGGACGGTGGTCGCACCGTAGACGGCAGCCTGCATCCGGCACCAGAACGGGTTGCGCGCGCCGCCACCCGACAGCCGGATCCGCGCGACGTGGACGCCGAGCCCGCGGACGAGCTCGACCGAGTCGCGCATGCCATAGGCGACGCCCTCGAGGACGGCGCGGGCCAGATGGGCCGGGCCGGCCTTGAGCGAGAGCCCGTATAGGACCCCGCGGGCCCAGGGGTCAGCATGGGGAGTCCGTTCGCCGGTGAGATAGGGGAGGAAGACGACGCCATCGGAACCGGCCGGAACCTTGGACGCCTCGCGGCAGATGATGTCGTAAGGGTCAGCCCGAGACCCCGCCGGAATGACGGACACCCCCAGCGTGTCGCGATACCAGCGAAGCGCCCCGCCCGCGGCGAGCATGACCCCCATGCAGTGCCACCCGCCCTTGACCGACGAACAAAAGAGATGAAGGCGGCCATCGGGAACCTGCTTGGGGCACTCGCAGGCGGCGAAGACCACGCCCGACGTGCCGAGGCTTGCGGAAACGACACCCGGCTCGATGACCCCGCATCCGATCGCGCCCGCCGCCTGGTCGCCGCCCCCGGCGACCACGGGAGTGCCCTCGGGCAGCCCCGTGAGCCGCGCCACCGCGGCCGTCACGGCCCCCGTCACCTCACACCCCTCGAACGCGTCCGGAAACCACCGGCGGGGGAGACCCAACGCCTTGAGCATGGGCTCCGACCAGGTCCGGCGGCGGACATCGAAGAGGAGAGTCCCCGACGCGTCGGCCACGTCGGTCGCATGCCGCCCGGTCAACCTCAATCGCACGAAGTCCTTCGGCAAGAGAACGCGCTCGGTCTTGCGGAACACCTCAGGCAGGTGGCGGCGGACCCACAGGATCTTGGGCGCCGTAAAACCCGTCAGGGCGGGGTTGAACGTGAGGGCCAGGAGCGCCTTTGGCCCCCCGACCCGCTCCGTGATCTCGTCGCACTCGGCGGAGGTTCGCTGGTCGCACCAGAGAAGGGCGGGGGTCAGGACTCGGTCAGACCGGTCGAGGAAGACCGACCCGTGCATCTGCCCCGTGAGCCCCAGCCCCACGACCTTGGCCGGGGACTTGGCCACCAGTGTCCGAATTGCTGACACGCAAGCTTTCCACCAGAGTTCGGGGTCCTGCTGGGCCCAGCCGGGTCGGGGGATGTCCAGGGGATACGGCTCGGTGACACTGGCCACCACGCGTCCATCGGGAGCCAGAAGGAGGGCTTTGAGCCCCGAGGTGCCGACGTCCACCCCCAGGAGCACGCCAACGGCACGTTTCACGTGAAACACCCCCCCGGAACCCCCGGGGATGTGCCACGTGAAACACCCCGCAAAGGAGCTCCTTTTCTGATGAAGCCTGGGCGGTACAGGACTCGAACCTGTGACCCCTTCCATGTCAAGGAAGTACTCTAGCCAGCTGAGCTAACCGCCCGTATTTTAACTAGCTTGCCTTTGCCAACACTTCCGCCCGGCCTCGGCTAACCCTCGGCCGGCGTGGACCTCGCTCTCGCTCGGCCCAACCTCACGGCAATCAGACTGGAGGCGGGAGTCGGAATCGAACCGACGTATAACGGTTTTGCAGACCGTCGCCTTGCCTCTTGGCTATCCCGCCGTTGTCATCCACTGCACCAAGCCGCACATCCGCACCGGCCGTCGCCGGACGTTGCCCCCCGAAGCGGGGGGTAACGGTTTTGCAGACCGTCGCCTTGCCTCTTGGCTATCCCGCCACTTCTGGCGTATCCCGCCAGCGCCTCTGGATTCTAACACGCAACCCGGCCCCCTCCGTGTCAAGCACCCCGGCAAAGAGCCGGGCGCGGGTCCTGTCGGGGGCCTCGTCACCGTTCGCTCGCCATTGCGGCTGAGGCCAGAGCGACCTGCTTCACTTCCCAGCGCTGGCGAGCGCCTGCCTGCGGAGGACCGCGAGCAGGCGCGGCAGGGCCTGCAGCCGCCCAACCACTGTCGCCGCCTTTAGGCTCGCGAAGCTGACTTCGGCCCCCTCCTCCCGCGCCCGGCATTCTTGCCGACACGGGAGGGGGCCGGGTCGGGGGGAGGTCGGGCGGGAGTTGCGCCGAGCCGTCTGGCGGCGCGGGAGGAGGAGGTTGAAGTCAGTTCCGCGAACCGAAACGCGGCGTCAATGGGGATGTACCAGCAGGTCATGCTGCGGCTGACCGCATTCCGATGCGTCAGCCGCTCGACAGCAGTAGCAAGGGAACCGGCATGCCTTGGCAGAAGCCGCCAAGGTGAGCGGACACTGACGAGACCTCCGACAGGACCCGCGCCGCCCTCGCCGAGCGGTCCCGAACGACCTCCCCCCGACCCGGCCTGGAAGGGTCCCACTACAAGGGAATTGGCGGGGAAGTCGCGGTTAGAGGCGGGGGGAGGAGGCTTCGATGCGGCGCCCGAGCTCGAGGGCGCGGGCATTCTTGGGCTCCAGCTTGAGCGCCTCGCCGATCGCGTGCCGGGCCGTCCCCAGGTCGTGGAGCACCCAGGCCGAGAGCGCGATACCCACCCAGGCCTCTGCGAACGTCGGGTCCAGCCGCACGGCCTCCCCGTCCTGCGCCAGGGCATCCTTGAACCGCTCGAGCATGCCGAAAGCGGCGGCCAGGTTGTGCCGGATGATGGGCACCGCGGGGCGCAGCCTAACCGCCTCACCGAAGGCCTGGGCGGCCTGGCGGTAGTCCCGGCGCTCGAACGCCACCTGACCCAGGATGATCCAGGCGGTCGCGAAATCCGGCATCCGAACCGTCGCCTCGCGCATCCTTCGGACCACCAGCCCGCGATCCACGGCAAGCCCCTCCCAGAGCCCGCCGGACCCGGGATCCAGCGCCTCCGTGCGCGCGCCGGCCTTCGCGCCTTCCTCGAACCGGCCCGCCAGGGCGAAGAACACGGCTTCCCGGTATGGCCAGGCCGAATTGTGGGGCTGAAGCGCTTCCGCCCGGCCGTACGCCTCGGCGGCCGCCGCGAACTCGCCCCGGCCCGCGTGAATCCCGGCGACCTCCACCCAGGCCGTGATGAAGTTCGGGGCCTGCTTCAGCAGGGCTTCGTATCGCGCCATGGCCTGGTCCGGCCGGCCGTTCTCCCGGTCGAAGTCCGCGCGATCCGCGAGGGCGTCGGCCAGGTACGGATGGAGCCTCAGCCGGACGCTGAGCATCTCGTCCGCGAGCGCCTCATCATGCTTCTTGATCGCGATCCGCGCGAGCCAGCGCGCCACGCGATAGTCGTGGGGGAGCATGAGCCGGGCGCGGAGGGCGATCTCGTACGCGACGGGCGGGCGGTTCGCCTCGAGCTGGCCGCGGACGTGACGGAGGTAGCCGCCCCCGACGAGGTCCGCTCCGGCGAGGCACGCGGTCCCGAGGCCAAAGACCAGGATCGCGACACCGGCCAGGGTCGAAGCGTGGGCGAGGATACTGGCCGGCGGTGGCGACAACGGGGGCGGCGCCGGATGCTGGGGGTCGATCGGCGGAACAGCCGGAGCGTCACCGCGGGTCGCCGGCAACTCCGTTCGCAGGCGACCCAAGCTCACCCCCATCACGGTCCAGAACAGGATCGCGGTCGGCACGATCTGGAACGGAAAGTTCACCCAACTGTAGATGAACGCGCCCGCGATCGCGGTTCCGATCGCCCACTGGTTCCACCACTCGGCGCGACGACTGGCGGCCGCGAGGACCGCCAGCCCGCGAATCCACGGAACGAGCCACGCGATCAGGCCCCAGAGGAAGAGGGCGACACCGACGAGACCGAGCTCGGCCGCGAACTGGAGCAGCTCGCTGTGCGCGTGCTCGCTGTAGGCATACGGCAGGAACTGGGCGAGGTGGAACTTCGCGCCCTCGGACTGGTGCCGCGGAAACTGGAACTTGAAGGCGCCCGTACCCCATCCGGTGAACGGTCGTTCACGTGCCTCAGCCAGCGCGACGCTCCACAGGAACCGCCGTCCTGTGGCGTCGTACCCGCCCACCGAGACGATGCTCCCCAGCCGGCCCCGGAGCAAGGGCGAGGTCGCGATTAGCGTCACGGCGATGACGCCCGCGACGGCTGCCGCCCGGCCAAGCCAGCGTCGCTCCATGGGGGCCAGCCCGCCGCCCCGCCAGATCCAGAAGGCCCCCCAGCAGCCGCAAGCCAGCGAGGCCAACCAGGCGCCGCGCACGTGGCTGAGCAGAAAACCCATGGCCAGCAAGGGCGCCAGGGCCGCCTCAGCCCGCCCCGCCCCTGTGCCCGCGGCCATCGAAGCCGCGAGCAGGGGCATCACGACGAGCAGGTGGCCGGCGTAGTAGTCGGGGTTGCCCAGCGTTCCAAAGGCCCGGCCGAAACTGATACTCCAGGGCATGGGGTCGTACCCGGCCGCCTGCGCGAGCCCGTAGACCGTGCAGAGGCCGGTGGCCCAGATGGCGGCGGCGCGCAGGCGGGGCCACGACCGCGCGGCGGCAATCCCGAGCCAGAGGGCCGACACGCTCCCCGCCAGCTCGAGGCCCCGGCGCAGGGAATCCCACGGGTTCACGGACCAGCCGCAGGCGGCGAGCGTCCAGCCGGCGAAGAGGGCCCATGGCAGGGTCGTGCGATCGAGCCGGGGGGCAAGGCGCCCCCTTGCCAGCCGCCATCCGGCGAGCGCGAGCACGGGCGCCAGGCAGACGGCCTGGGCAATCCGCCACCCGGAGAAGAAGACGTCCTCGACGACAGTGCAGAGGGTGAGGGGGACCAGTCCGAGCAGGGCGAGCGCGCACAGGCGCACGAGGGGTCCGCCGGGTCCCATGGCGGGCCCATTGTAGCGCCCTCAGCGTTAGAATGGGAGAACCATGAAGACCCGCATCCTGATTCTCGCCCTCGTCGCCGGCACGCTCGCCGGATGCCTCAACCGCGTCTCCTGGCTGGCCGACGGCCGGCGGCTCGTCTACCTCCAGGATCGCGCCGTCTGGCTCATCACGCTCGACGGGCAGCGCACGAAGCTCGGCGACACGGGGACCCTCGCCGACCCCGAGGTCGTGGCGGCCCCGCGGGGCGGGCTGATCGCGCTCGCGGGCGCTTCCGGCGGGCGCGGCCGCGTGACGATCCTGACCGAGGGCGGCACGATCGTCTGGACGGGCACGATGCCGGGAGAAGAGGTCCAGCTCCTGCCGGGCGGGTGGAGTCCCGATGGCGCCCGCCTCCTCGTGTGGGGCGGCAAGAAATCACTGCTGATCGAGACTTCCACGGGGACCGCCAGCATCCTCGAGACCGGCGACGCCCCCCGGTTCGCGGCCGCCGGCGACCTCATCTCGCTCCGGGCAGGGAAGTCCGGGCCGACGGTGCTCGAACGGCGTCCCGCCGCGGGCGCCGTCACCGCGACCGCCTGGAAACTCCCGGCGGGACTGACCGAACCCTCGGCCCTGTTCCTCACGGATGACGGCACCGCGGCGTGGTGGAAGGGGCGCCGGGGCGACGTCGAGGTGACGGTCCTCGCGGGCGCCGACGGGCGGCTCGTGTTCTCGAACACGCGGACGCTCGTGGCCGCAGGGCCGGACGGCCGGTCCTACCTGACCGAGGACGGCGGGTACGCGCTCATGAGCGCGGACCGCCCCACGCTGAACCTCAACCCGGCGTACAACGCCCTGCTCCGGATGGACATCAACTGGCAACTGGCGGACCCCCGGGCCGCGGCGGAGAAGTACGACGCGGGGGAACTCCTCAAGAGCGCGCCCGCGTTCTCGCCGGACGGCACCCGCGCCGCGATCCTGACGCCGCACCTGCTCTGCGTCGTGACCATCAAGACGGGGGAAGCCGTCGCCATCGCAAAATGGTGACCTGAATCGCCAAACCGCCCACCCCCAAGGGGGTGGGCGGCTCTAAGGCGCCTTCTGGCCGCTCGTGTTACTTCGGCTTCGAGGATTCCTTGGACTTGGCCTTCGCGAGCGCCTTGTTCTTCTCGACCTGCTCGGCCTTGCGCTTCGTGCGCGCCGCCTTCTTCTCGTCCCGGGCCGCCTTCGCGGCATCAGCCCGCGCCTGCTCCTCGGGCGTGAGCGCGGCCACCGCCTCCTCGGCCGTCACCACGGGCACCTCGTCGGCTCCGTAGTCGCGCCGCAGTTTCGCGTCCTTGCCGGTCTTCTCCCGGATGTAGTAGAGCTTGGCGCGCCGCGCCTTGCCCCGGCTCACGACTTCCCACTTGGAGACGAAGGGGGAGTGCAGGGGGAAGGTACGCTCGACGCCGATCCCGAACGAGGTGCGCCGGACAGTCACCATCTCGCGGGTGCCGCCGCCGCGCTTGCTGATCACGGTGCCCTCGAAGAGCTGGAGGCGCTCCTTGGCGCCTTCGGGCACGCGAATCGTCAACCGCAGCGTGTCGCCGGGGTTGAACCGGGGAAGACGTCCCTTGAGCTGGGGCGTCTCCACGTGCCGCATGAGTTCACTGGCCGAAACGGAAAGTCGCATGGTCGTCCTCCTTGAATCGAATAAGCCGGATCAGGCCGAATCCCGCCCTAACGATGCTAGCACGGCGCGGTCCGTTTCATCGAGGGCCGCCCGCTCGAGCAGGTCCGGACGCTTGGCCCACGTGGCCCGCAGGGCCTCCTGGCGCCGCCAGGCCGCGACCGCCCCGTGGTCCCCGGAGACGAGAACGTCGGGCACCCGGAGGCCCCGGAACTCCTGTGGTCGCGTGTAATGCGGAAAGTCCAGGAGACCCTGCGCAAAGCTGTCCCGGGCCGCCGAGGTCTCGTTCCCCAGCACGCCGGGCAAGTGGCGCGCCACGGCCTCGAGCAGGACGAGCGCCGGAAGCTCGCCGCCCATGAGCACGTAATCGCCGATCGACACCTCGCGGTCCACCAGCTCGAGGCGAACTCTCTCGTCCACGCCCTCGTACCGGCCGCACAGGAGCAGGAGCCCGCGGCTGCCGGCCAATTCCGTGGCGAGCGCGTGCGTCAGGGGCTCGCCCTGCGGCGAGAGCAGGATCACGGCGTCGCCCGGCTGGCGGTGCGTCTCGACCGCCTCGAACAGGGGCTCGGGCTTGAGGACCATCCCGCCGCCGCCGCCGAACGGCACGTCGTCCACGGTCCGATGCCGGTCGTGCGCGTGGTCCCGGAGGTCCACGACCTTCGTCTCGAGCGTCTTCGCCTCGACCGCGCGGCCGACGAGGCCGGCACCCAGGAACGTCCGGACGAGGTCCGGGAAGATGGAAATGATCGTGATCCTCATGGCTTCCGTTTCGTCAGGCACGCCTCGAGCAGGCCCGGCGGCACGCGGACCGTGATGGCCCCCGTTCCCGCGGGCATCGCGACCACGAGGGCGCGAAGCGCCGGAAATAGGAGGTCGCCGTCCGGCCCCGAGATCTCCCAGCAGTCGTTCGCGCCCGTCCGGACCACGTCCGTCACGGTCCCGAGCGCGCGGCCGTCCTCGGCGACGACGGCACGCCCGACGAGGTCGCGTACGTACCACGCGCCCTCCGGCAGGGGCGGCGATGCGGCCGGCTCGACCGCGAGACGGGTCCCCGCGAGCGCCGCGGCCCCCTCGCGCGTCGCCGTTCCCTCGAGGGTAACGAGCCAGCGGCCCTCGACCTCGCGAGCCGAGGTCACCTGGGCCGCCACGGCGGCGCCGTCACGAACAAGCAGGACCCCGGCGAGGGTGCGGTGGCGGTTCGGAACGTCGGTCAACGGGCGGACCCAGACCGCTCCCGCGACGCCGTAGGCGCCGGTTATCTCGCCGATCTCCACCCTTTGGGGTTCTTCCACCGGAGCATCACCCCCCGGCGCGGCGGGCGTCCTGCTCCTCGTCGATGACTTCCAGCGTCGCGTCCTTCTGCGACCGGATGGCGGCCGCGTGAACGAGCGTGCGCATGGCTTTGATCGTCCGCCCCTGGCGGCCGATGACATGCCCGACGTCCCCGGGGGCGACCCGGAGTTCGAGCGAGATCGTACTGGCGTTGTCGGTTTCCCGGACATCCACGGCTTCCGGGCGGTCGACCAGCGCCCGGGCCAGCAGTTCCACGAGTTCCTTCATGGGAGTTACCCCTCCTTGAATTGTGGGATGACGTTCAAGCGGACCCGGCTATTCGGGGGTCGGACTAGCGGCCGGCCCGCTTCAGCAGACCGCGCACCGTCGGTGAAACCGACGCGCCGCGTGCCTGCCAGATCTTGACGCGCTCGAGCTTGACCTTGAGGCCCTCGCCCTTGCCGCGCGGCACCCAGGTGCCGAGCGTCTCCAGGCACGCACCGTTGTTCTTGCGGCGCGAGTCCAGTACCGCGACGCGGTACTGCGGCTGGCTCCTCTTCCCGACGCGCATGAGACGAATCGTGACCATCGTGACGTTTCCTTTCAGGACAGACGACTTTCGAACAGGACACTAGCATAGCAGAACGTCCCCCCCTGCTACAGCGAGCGGATATACGCGACCAGGGCGTCGAGATCGCGGGGCGCGAGCCGGGTCCGGAACAGGGGCATCCGGATCGCCTGCCGGTGGAGGAACCAGCGCGCCGCCGGGTTCGATTCGAGCCGGGGGATGCTCCCGTCCCGGATCCAGCCCCGGAGCTCCTCGTCGTTCCGCACGAGCTCCCGGAAATCCCCGCCGGTCCAGGGCGGAATCGCACCCGTGAAGCTCCCGGGATTCGGCCCGCCGGTGAGCCCACCGGCCCCGTGACAGCCGAAGCACCCGGACGAGGCGGCGACCGCCCGTCCCCGCTTGACGGTCGCCGTCGGATCATCCTTCGATCCGGGGCGGCTCCACCCGGCGACGGCCTCCACGTATGCCGCGAGGTCCGCGATCCCGCGGGGCGACACGAACCCGGCGAACGCGAGCATCTTCAGGAGGCCCGTGCGGGGAGTTTCGGCGTCCGCCGAAACTCCCCGGAGCGGGCGGGCCGCCCCAGCCCGACCGCTGGCGATCCATTCGCGGACCTCCGCGTCGTCCGACGCGTACATGGCGAGCGCGCCGCCGGTCCAGCCCGGGACCTCGCCTTCCTCCGCGCCGGGATTCGGCATCCCACCCGCTCCGCCGGCCCCGTGGCAGTTGAAGCAGCCGAGCCGCTGGGCGAGGAGCATGCCGCGCCGCTCCGGCGTGGCCGCCGGGCGCCGCACCGCGACGACGGCGACTGCAAGCAGGACGGCGGCCGCGAACACCCCCGCCGCAGCCATCCGAAGGCGCCCGGTCATGCGCTCAACTCCTCTTCTCGAGGTCCAACCGCATTTCACGATTATTAACTCGGGCGACCCCCGGTTATTGGCGTCCCCGGCAACGCGTCATTCCCCTGTCTGCTTCTTCTGCTGAACGAGATCCATGGCGCACTTAGGGCACTTGCCCGGCTTGTCACCGGTGTAGTGGCCCATCGGACACGCCCAGACCTGCACAGCCTCGGTTCCCCCCGAGTCCGTTATCGTCGTGGCGCTCGCCTGCCCGGCGTGCCGGTCATGGGATCCATGCGACATCCCGCAGCCCATCATGCCACAGCCGGCCATGGCCCCCGCCACCGAGACGACGCCCACCCAGCGCATCGCTGATTTCACCGATCCCTCACCCGTCTTCGACATCTCTTCTCCTCCTATATTGGAAGATAAGCGGCGGCGGCCTCTTGCGGCCGCCGCCCCCAATCGGGAAGGCCGGATCAGCCGACCCCGCCCGGGTTCAGCTCTTCTTCTTCTCGAGTGTCATCCCGCAGTGCGGACACTTGCCCGGCTTGTCGGACGTCGCGCAGCCCATCGGACACGCCCAGACTTCCTTCGCGGGCGTCGCGGGCGCCGTTGCGGCGGCGGGTGCCTGAGCCGGCGCAGGAGCTGCCGCGGCCGCCTTAACCCGTTTGATCGAGCTCATCTGGATCGCCTTGATCCCGTCGTGCTCGATGACCACACCCTTGAGCTCGGCGGGATAGCCAGCCAGTTTCGCCACCTTCCCCTTGATCGACTCGTGCCCCTGCCCGAGCAGGAGGTACACGGTCCCGTCCGCCGCCAGGAACCCGATGGGCAGGCCCTTGTTGATGCACATGGACGCGCATGCCGCGTGGTCGGGCCCCTTCCCGGTTTCGGGATGCACCGTGAAACAGTAGAGGTCGATGACCTCGCCCTGCAGCGTTACTTCCGTGCCCTTCGCATGCTCCTCATCGTTATGCCCCGCTTCCCCCGCGTACGCGACCGTGGCCGACACCAGGCCCGCCGCCAACCCCACGAGCACAAACCGCAGATTCTTCATGACGAACCTCCCCTTGCCACTCCGTGTTGTAACCACATCAAGCCACCCAGATTGCGGTCCCGAATACGAACACCACCATCACCCGCCCGCGCCTCGCGGTTGACCATCGTTCATCGTCATCGCTTGAGAACCCTCCTTCCACGAACCCATCCAAGGTCGTCCCATACTGCTGCTCGAAGGTGCAAGCCGCGTGCCCGGCGCGCGGGCCCCTAATTCCCGCAAAGGAGCGGGGGAGCCCGGCGGGAACTGCGGCATATACGGCAGGACTGTCTGAGATGACCCACGGCACACGGACCGCCAAGAGGCGCCGCACCCGGGGCAGCCTTGGAGCGCCAAGTGTAGCATTTGCCGCACCGGATTGTGCGATACCGCCCTCCATGGCCCCTCCAATGCCGGGGAACCCATGTAATCAGGTGCGTTTCGGGTTGGCACGAACCTTGCTCTCTAAGGTCACCATGACTCGAATCGTACTGTCCCTGCTCACCCTCGGCGCGGTCGCCGCTGCATCCGGCGACCCAGCTCCGGTCCGGCTGGACGCCTTGCTGGCGGAGGCGCGGGATGCGTCGCCCATGATCCGGGCAGCCCGGGCCGAGGCGGATGCCGCGGCGGCCCGGGTTGCGGGGGCGTCGAGCCCGGGCGAGGTCATGGTCGAGGGCGCGCGCACGGAGAGTCCCGCGATGCGGTCGACCATGCTGGGCGCGCGGCTCGACCTGCCGTTTCCCGGTTCCTCGATCCTCGCCGGGCGCGCCGCCAGCCTCGCCGCCCGGGCGGCGGCGGAGCGTGCCCGCGCCGTGGAGCTCGACGTGCTGGCCCGCATCCGGACGGCATACTACCGCCTCGCCCGCGCCGCCGGCACGCTCGCGGCCGCCGAACAGGCGCGCGACTTCTTCCGCCAGGCCGCCGCCGTCGCGAAGGCCCGGGCGGTCACGCCCGCGCGCGGACGGACGTCCGGCGCGCCGGCCGGTCCGTCCACGGGGATGGGCGGCATGGGGGCTTCGGCGCCGTCCGGCGACGCGACCGCCGACTACCTCCTGCTCGAGGCCGAGGCGGCAAGGATGAACCCCATGGTCGTCATGCAGGCGAACGAGCGCACGGTCGCCGAGGCCGAGCTCGCCGAACTGCTCGGCCGGCCCCGCGACCGGTCGCGGATCGGGACGGCCGTCCTGCCCGACCTGCCCGAGCCGTCCATCGATCCCGACCGGCTCGTGGACCGCGCGCTGGCCCGGTCACCCGAACTCCTCGCGGCGCGGTCCGACGCCGCCGCGGCCGGCGCGGAGGCCGGACAGATGGCGATCATGATGCTCCCCATGGTCTCCCCCTTCTACCAGGCGGAACGGTTCGAGATGGGCGGGACCGGCCGGACGATCGGGGTGGCGCTCTCTTACCCGATCTGGTTCTGGAAGCCCGCGGCGGCGTGGCGGGAGGCGGTGGCCATGCGGACCGCGAAGCGCGCCGACGCGGCCGCACGCGAGGCCGAGGTGACGCGGATGGTGCGGGAGGAGGTCTCCGAGACCCGGGCGCACTGGTCGGCGGCGGTCGAGTACCGGGACGCCGTCGTGCCCCTGCTCGACCAGGCCGTCCGGTCCGCCCGCGGATCCTACGAGGCCGGGCGGACGGACGTGCTCCGCCTGCTGGCGGGGATGCAGCAATGGCTGTCGGCCACTACGGACTACTACGACGAGGCGTACCAGTACGGCGAGCACCGGGCCGCCCTGGAGCGGACGGTCGGAGAGCCGATCGAGGAGGTGAGGTCACGATGAGGACGACGCGGCTCGTGACGGTGGCGTGGATAGCCTGGGCGGTCGTGGCGGTGCTCCCGGGGTCGGCCCCGGGAGCACCGGCGGCGGCCCCGGCGGTGCGGGAGGTGTGGGCCTGCCCCATGGAGGACACGGTGCCCACGCTCGCGCCTGGCCGGTGCCCCACCTGCGGGATGAAGCGGGTGAAGCGGGCGATGAAGCCAGGCGACAAGGCGAAGATGGCGGCGGCCGCGAAGCCCGCCGCCGCGACCGCGAAAGCGGCTCACACCCCCGCCCCCGGAGCCGCGCCGAAGCCGGGGACGCCGGCCGGGAAGGCGAAGTACCACTGCCCCATGCACCCCCAGATCGTGCAGGACAAGCCCGGCGAGTGCCCGATCTGCTTCATGCAGCTCGTGCCGATCAGGCAGGAGGACGTCCGGATGCCGATCGAGGGACGCGCGGTCGTGAACATGGATGCGGACCGGCGCCGGCAGTTGGGCGTGGCGACCGAGACCGTCCGGCGCCGGCACCTGACCCGGACGATCCGGCTGCCCGGCCGGATCGCGTACGATCCGGGCCTTTACGAGGCGCTGACCGAGTACCAGTCGGCCGCGGAGGCCGGGGCGCGCGCCGGGGACCGGACCGCGGGACCGATGGCGGCCGTGCTTAACGCCGCCCGGCTCAAGCTCGCGCGGTTCGGGCTGGACGAGGCCCAAGCCCGCGCGCTGGCCGCTTCCGGCCGCGTCCAGACCCTGATCCTGCCGGGAGACACGATGTGGGTGCTCGCCAGCGCGTTCGACCAGGACCTGGCGTGGATCCGCCGGGGCCAGACGGCGCGGATCGAGGTCTCGTCGCTGCCGGGACGGAAGATCACGGGGACCGTCGAAGCCATCGAGCCGTCCCTCGATCCGGTAAGCCGGACGGCGACCGTGCGGCTCCTGGCCGACAACCCCGTCGGGGCCGCGATGCGCCTCGAGATGTACGCGACCGTCCGGGTCGAAGCGGAGATGGGGGAGCGGCTGGTCGTGCCCCGGGACGCGGTCCTGGACACGGGGGAACGCAAGATCGTGTTCGTCGTCCGGGGCGACGGGCTGGAGCCCCGCGAGATCGAGACCGGGATTCGGGCGGACGACGGGCTCGAGGTGACCCGGGGTCTCAAGGCCGGCGAGACCGTGGTCTTGTCGGGCAACTTCCTCATCGATGCCGAGAGCCGAATCCGGGCGGATATCGCGAAGATGATGTCGGCTCCCGAACCGGTTTCCGGCAGCGTTCCGGCGGACACCGACACCCCGCGTCCCCCCGCGGCTACGGAGACGGGCGGTCATGCGCACTGACAGCCCGGCCCCGCGCGAAGGACTGATCGAGCGCACGATCGATTTCTCGGCCCGCAACCGGTTCGCCACGCTCGCCGGGGTCGGATTGGTCGCGCTCGTGTCGCTCGTCATGCTCCGCCGGATTCCCCTGGACGCGATTCCCGATCTTTCGGACACCCAGGTCGTCATCTACTCGGAGTGGATGCGGTCGCCGGACGTGATCGAGGACCAGCTCACGTACCCGATCGTCACGGCCCTGCTGGGAGCACCGAAGGTCAAGGCGGTCCGGGGCGTGTCCGATTTCGGGTTCTCGTACGTGTACGTAATATTCGAGGACGGGACCGACGTCTACTGGGCCAGGTCCCGGGTGCTCGAGTACCTGTCCGGGATTCAGGGGACGCTCCCTCCGGGGGTCAAGACCCGGCTCGGTCCCGACGCGACCGGCGTGGGCTGGGTCTTCCAGTACGCGCTCAAGGACCCGACCGGCCGCTGGAACCTGGCGCAACTGCGGAGCCTCCAGGATTGGTACCTGCGATATCTGCTTCAGAGCGTGCCGGGCGTTGCGGAAGTGTCCACCGTCGGCGGCTTCGTCCGGCAATACCAGATCGAGGTCAATCCCGACGCCCTCTTCTCCTACGGCATCGGGCTGATGCAGGTCGTGGCGGCGGTCCGGGCCTCCAACCAGGAAACCGGCGGACGGCTCATCGAATTGGGGGGCGCGGAGTACATGATCCGCGGCCGTGGCTACGTCAAGTCGGCCGCCGATCTCGACCGGATAGCGGTCGGGTTCAACCCCGCCACGGGCACGCCGGTGCTGGTCCGAGACGTCGCCCGGGTGTCGCTCGGGCCGGACGTGCGGCGGGGGGTGGCGGAACTCGACGGCGAAGGCGAGGTGGTCGGCGGGATCGTCACGATGCGCTACGGCGAGAACGCGCTCAAGGTGATCGAGCGCATCAAGGCTCGCATCGAGGAGCTCCGGCCGTCGCTGCCCAAGGGGGTGGAACTCGTCACCGTGTACGACCGGAGCGAGCTGATCAACGAGTCGGTCACGACGGTATCCCGCGAGCTGGCGTGGGAGATCGTGTTCGTGAGCATTGTGATCTTCCTCTTCCTGCTCCACATCCCCAGCGCCCTGATTCCGATAGTCACCATTCCGTTCGCGGTTCTGATCTCGTTCCTCCCGATGGGATGGCTCCACGTCACGTCCAACATCATGTCGCTGGGGGGCATCGCGGTCGCGATCGGCGACCTCGTGGACGGCGCAATCGCACTGGTCGACAACGTGCACAAGAAGACCGAGCGATGGCGGACATCGGGCCGACGCGAGGAATACCGCGAGGTCGTGATCGCCGCGATCAAGGAAATCGGCCGCCCAATGTTCTTCTCCCTGCTCGTGATCGCAGTCTCGTTCCTTCCGATCTTCGCGCTGGAGGCGCAGGAAGGCCGGCTCTTCAAGCCCCTCGCGTTCACCAAGATCTTCTCGATCCTGATGGGCGCCCTCCTTGCGATTACGCTGGATCCGGCGGTTCGCCTGCTCTTCACCCGGCAGACCGAGTACCGGTTCCGGCCGGCCTGGCTCTGCCGGATCGTGAACGCGGTCGTCGTCGGGAAACTCCTGGACGAGGAACGACACCCGGTCAGCCGGTTCCTGTTCCGCGTCTACGAGCCCGCGGTCCGGTTCGTGCTCGCCCGCCGCCGGGCCACGATCGCGGTCGCGGCGCTGCTCGTTTTCGCGACTCTCCCGGTCTTCCTCCGGCTGGGGTCCGAGTTCATGCCGCCGCTCTGGGAGGGATCGCTCCTGTACATGCCCACCACCCTGCCGGGTATCTCGGTTGCAGAGGCCGCGCGTCAGCTAGCCTTGCAGGACCGGCGGATCAGGAAGATCCCGGAAGTCACGCGGGTGTTCGGGAAGGTCGGCCGGGCCGGAACCTCGCTCGACCCCGCGCCCTACTCCATGGTCGAAACCACGATTCTGCTCCGCCCCAAGGACGAATGGCGGCGCGGGCTGACCGAAGAGGGCCTAAAGGCCGAATTGGACATGGCCATGCAATTGCCCGGATGGATCAATGCCTGGACGATGCCGATCAAGAACCGGATCGACATGCTCTCGACGGGCGTGCGCACGCCGATCGGGATCAAGGTGCTCGGCAGTCGCCTCGAGGACCTGGAACGGATCGCGATCGCCGTGGAACAGGCGGTGCGGACGGTGCCGGGCACCCGGTCGGCGCTGGCCGAGCGGGCCACCGGCGGGTACTTCCTCGACATCGACATCGACCGGGACGCCATCGCGCGCTACGGACTGTCCGTGGACGATGTCCAGATGACGATCGAGACCGCGATCGGCGGTGACCCCGTGACCACGACGGTCGAGGGCCGGGAACGGTACACGGTCAGCGTACGGTACCCCCGCGAGTTGCGGGGCGACCCGGACGCCATTGCCCGGGTGCTGGTCGCGACGATGGACGGCCGGCAGATCCCGCTGGGCGAGCTCGCCGCCATCTCGCTCAAGACCGGCGCCAGCATGCTGCGGAACGAGAACGGACTGCTCGCCGCGTACGTGTTCGTGGATTTCACCGATCCGGACATCGGCGGGTATGTCGCCCGGGCGAAGCGGGCGGTCGCCGAACAGGTCCGGCTTCCCGCCGGTACGACACTGTTGTGGAGCGGCCAGTACGAGTACATGCAGAGGGTGGCGAAGCGGCTGAAGCTCGTGGTGCCGATCACGCTCTCGATCGTGTTCTTCATCATCTACCTCTCCACCCGGTCGCTGGTCAAGACCTCCATCGTGCTCCTCGCGGTCCCCTTCTCCGCGATCGGCACGATCTGGCTCCTGTGGGCACTCGACTACAACATGAGCATCGCGGTCTGGGTAGGGATCATCTCCCTCCTGGGCCTCGACGCCGAAACGGGGATGTTCATGCTGCTCTACCTCGACCTGGCACACAAGGACCGGCAGGATCGCGGGAAGCTGCAGACCCTGGCGGACCTCAACGAAGCGGTGGTCTACGGCGCCGTGCGGCGAATCCGGCCCAAGCTCATGATGGTTGCGGTGAACTTCATCGGATTGCTGCCGGTGATGCTGGGGACCGGCACGGGCGCCGAGACGATGAAACGCGTCGCCGCCCCCATGGTCGGGGGGCTCTTCACTTCGCTGATCCTCGAACTGCTCGTCTATCCCGCGGTCTACTCGCTCTGGCGCGAACGGCAATTGCCGGGAACGGGGGCGCGGCCGCCGCGGCGGAACGGTAATGGCGGCGGCGCGGAGCCGCTCGTCCCGGTACGAGTGCGGGAGCTGATCGCCTCCGCGCGCGGCAAGCCGGGAAGGGGATGAGTCATCTTCTGGGTCCGCAACTCATCGACGGGAGGATGACCATGAACAACCGTGAACACAGATGGTTGCCTTCGGCAGGGCTCCGGGTGATCGCGTTGGCGGTCGCGATCTGGCTTGGCGGATGCGCCGCTCCCTACACCGACCGCAACGGAACGGACGATTCCGTGCCACGAGAGCCCGGCACCGGGCACGAAGGGACGCACGGTTCGGGGAGTCGCACCCGCCCCGGCGGCGGAGGCAGTTGCCACTGAGCCACGGCCACGGAGGGGGGAGTCAACCCGTCGCGAGGCCCATCCCCCTCTTTTTCCACAGGAGGTATACGGCGGGGTAGACGATAAGCTCGAGCAGGAAAGAGGAGAAGAGGCCCCCCACCATGGGGGCGGCGATCCGCTTCATCACGTCCGCACCCGTGCCCGTCGAGACCATGATCGGCAGCAGGCCGATGAACGCGCAGGCCACGGTCATGACCTTCGGCCGCACGCGCTTGACCGCGCCGTGGACGATCGCGTCCTTGAGATCCGAAAGAGTGCGCATGCGCCCGTCTTCCACGGCCCGGTCGTGGGCCAGCTCGAGGTACAGGAGCATGAAGATCCCGGTCTCCGCGTCGAGACCCGCCAGCGCGATCATGCCCACGGCCGACGCCACGGACAGGTTGTAGCCCAGCGCCCACATGAGCCACACCGCGCCGATGAGCGAGAACGGGACGGCCATCAGGATGATGCCGGTGCGGACCATCGACCGGGTGTTGAGGTAGATGAGGGCGAAGACGAGGACGACCGTGAGCGGAATGACCAGCTTCAGGGTCTCCCAGACGCGGGCCATGTTCTCGAACTGGCCGCTCCAGAGCAGGGTGTAGCCTTCGGGCAGCTTGAAGCGCTTCGCCAGCCGGAGCTTGGCGCTCTGGACCAGTCCCCCGATGTCGCTGACGCCCGTGTCGACGTAGACGAACGCCGCCAACTGCCCGTTCTCGTTCCGGATCATGCCCGGCCCCTCGATCGTCCGCACCCGCGCCACGGAGCCCAGCGGCACCTGGTGTCCCATCATGTTCGTGAGCAGGACCCGCTTGACCTGCTCGATATCCTGCCTCAGTTCGCGCTCGTACCGCACGTTGACCGGATACCGCTCGCGCCCCATGACCATGGTCGTGACGTTCTCGCCGCCCAGCGCCGCCCCCAGCACCATCTGGGCCTCGGCCACCGAGATGCCGTGCCGCGCCAGCGCCCGCCGGTTCCATTCGACGTCCAGGAAATACCCGCCCATCGCGCGCTCGGCGAAGACGTTCCGCACCCCCGGCATGTCCCGGAGTGCGGCCTCCACCTGAAGGCTTACCGACTGGATGACGGCAAGGTCCGGGCCCATCACCTTGATGCCCACCGGAGTCCGGATGCCCGTGGACAGCATGTCGATCCGGTTCTTGATGGGCATCGTCCAGATGTTCGGGATGCCCGGGAACCGCATCTTCCCGTCGAGTTCCCGCACGAGCTCGTCCGTGGTCTGCCGGTCGAGCCAGATCCAGCGCACGAGCGGCTTCATGAAACCCGGCATCCACCCCGAGTACCACCGCCTCTTTTCGGGCCATTCGGCCCTGGGCTTGAGCAGGATCGTGGTCTCGACCATCGAGAACGGCGCGATGTCCGTGGACGACTCGGCCCGGCCGGCCTTGCCGAACACCCGGGCGACCTGGGGGAAGGATTTCAGGAGCCGGTCCTGGCGTTGCAGGATGCGGCCCGCTTCCGTCACCGAGATGCCCGGCAGGGCGGTCGGCATGTAGAGCAGACTGCCCTCGTCCAGGTTGGGCATGAACTCGCTGCCAAGCCGGAAGTACGGAATCAGGGTGGTCGCCAGGGCCAGCACCGCGTAGAGGATCGTCCGGCGGGGATGCTCCAGCACCCATTCGACGACGGGGTGGTACCACTTGAAGAGGAAGCTGGAGGCGGGGTTGTCCTCCTCCTTCTGCATCTTGCCCACCACGACCGCGTTGACCAGCCGGGCCAGCCACGGGGGGTTGAAGACGAAGTTGTCCAGCCTGATCAACATCAGTCGCATGGCCGGGTCCAGCGTGATCGCCATGATGGCGGCGACGATCATGGAAAGGTTCTTGGTGAACGCGAGCGGCTTGAACAGCCGGCCCTCCTGGTCCACGAGCGCGAACACGGGCAGGAACGAGACCGCGATCACGAGCAGGGAGTAGAAGCTCGGCCGGGCCACCTCCTGGATGGCCTTCACCATGATGGGCCGGTAGTCACCTTTGCGCCCCCCGGAGTCCCATTCCTCCATGCGCTTGTGGCTGTTCTCCACCACCACGATGGAGGCGTCCACCATCGCGCCGATGGCCACCGCGATGCCGGACAGCGACATGATGTTCGCGGACACGCCCAGGTAGTACATGGGAATGAAGGCGAGGAGGACGGCCATCGGAAGGGTGACGATCGGGATCACGCTGGAAGGGATGTGCCAGAGGAAGAGGAGGATCACCAGGCTGACCACGATCATCTGTATCACAAGCTCGTGCTTGAGGTTCTCGATCGCCCGGCCGATAAGGTCGGAGCGGTCGTACACGGTCTCGATCTCCACGCCCTGGGGGAGTCCCGGCTTGATGTCTTCCAGCCTCTTCTTGACCCGCTCGATGACCGCCGGCGCGTTCTCCCCGTGGCGCATGATCACGATCCCGCCGACGGCCTCGCCCTCGCCGTCCAGCTCCGCGATGCCCCGGCGGATCTCGGGACCCCACGCGACCCGGGCGACGTCCCCGACCCGCACGGCCGTCCCCGTCTTCTCGTCGGCCCGCACCGCGGCCTCCCGGTAGTCGGACAGACTCTTCGCATAGCCCCGCCCGCGCACCATGAACTCGGTGCCGGCGAACTCCATGAGCCGGGCGCCCATCTCGAGGTTGGCGTCCCTGACCGCCCGCACTACGTCCATGGTCGAGACGCCGTAAGCCTGCAGGCGCACGGGGTCCATGGTGACCTGGACCTGCCGGACAAACCCGCCCACGGGGGCCACTTCGGCCACGCCGGGCACGGACTGCACCTGAAACCGCACATTCCAGTCCTGGAGCGAGCGCAGGTCCGCGAGACTGTTGCGGCCGGTCTTGTCCACCAACGCGTACTGGAAGATCCATCCGACGGACGTGCCGTCTGGGCCGAGTTCCGTCTTGACCCCCTCCGGCAACTGCCCCTGCATCTTGGACAGGTACTCGAGCACGCGGCTCCGCGCCCAGTAAAGGTCCGAACCGTCCTCGAAAATGACGTAGACGTACGAGTAGCCGAAATCCGAGAACCCGCGGATCGCCTTGACGCGCGGCACCCCCAGAAGCGCCCGGGTGATGGGGTAGGTCACCTGGTCCTCCATGATGTCCGGACTGCGGTCCCATCGCGAGTAGACGATGACCTGGGTGTCGGAGAGGTCGGGAATGGCGTCGATCGGGATGCGCTTCAGGACGTACGCAGCCCAAAGGACGAGGACTCCGACGGTGGCGACCGTCAAACCCCGGTTGCGGGCGCACGCGGCGACGATCCGCTCGATCATGTGCGGACCTCTACCGGTACTGTTCCAGCGCCGCCCGGAACTGCGATTCCGAATCGATGAGGAAGTTCGCGGAGGTGACCACCCGGTCGCCCTCCTTCACCCCGGACAGCACCTCGACCCAGTCCTCGCCCGCCTTTCCCAGCTTCACCTCCCGGGGCGCGAAGGATCCCTTCCCGTCGGTCAGGAATACGACCTTGCGTTCGCCGCTGTACAGGACGGCGTCGGCCGGAATGGCGAGCCGCTTCCCAAAGTCCAGGAGGACATCCGCCTCGACGTAGACCCCCGGCTTCAACCACCCGGCGTCCTCCGTGGGCGTGAGCGTCACCGCGTAGCTGCGGGTGAGCGCGTCGAACCCGGAGTCCACCCCGGCCACGACCGCGTCGACCGTCTGTTCCTGCGAGCCGGCCAGCGTCGCCCGCATGCCCGCCCGGACCGTGCCGGCATCCATCTCGAGCAGTTCCGCCGTCACCCGCCCCCCGCCCGTCACCCGGCCCGGCAGGCGCAACCGGCGCGACAACGCCCGGCGCTCGATGACGCCCGTCTTCACGCCGATCAACTGCCGCCGTTCTTCCGTGAGGGCGAAGGCCGCCTTCCCCGGCACCGTGGACTTGCCTCCCGCGGTGGTCGTGGTCGCCTCGACCGAGTCCGCATAGACCGGGACGTAATCCATGCCCATGGAATCCTTCATCGGCTTGTCCGACACCTTCGTGGGGTCCATGGGGCTCTGGTATTTCAGGATCCTCCCGGCGTGCCCCTTGGCGTCCCCGGCGGATTTCCCGGGCTTCTCGCGGGCGACCTTCACCAGGGTCATGTGGCAGATGGGGCAGGAGCCCGGGTGATCCTGGACGATCTGTGGATGCATCGAACACTGGTAGAAATAGGCCGTATCCGCGGTCGCCTGGCCGGCGTGACCGCAGCCGCGCACGGTCACGACGATCCCGGCGACCAGCACCACCCCCGCCACGGCCACCGCCGCCACAACTGATACCTTCCATTTCCTCTTGGCAAGTTTCCCGTTCTTCATCTATTCCCCCCGGATTTCTCGCCCTTGAGCCGGGCCAGGACAGCCACCGACCGGCCGATCTGGGCCTTGAGCATGAGCCGTTCGATGTTCATGGAGACGAAGGCACCCACGGCGGTCAGCACGTCGGCCGGACCGATTGAACCGCTCTGATACCCGGACACCGCGAAGTCCAGCGCCCGCCCGGTCTGCGGGATGATCTCGCCGTCGAAGATGGCGAGCTGCTCCCGCACGATCCCGAGCCGCGAGATCTCCTCCGAGGCCATGCGGCGGACCTCCAGCCGGGCCTGCCGGATCATTTCCGTGGACGCCAACACCTCCTCGGTCGCGGCACGGTTCTCACCGACCGGCCCCCAGAACCACACGAACGGCACCGTGACCTTCGCCATAGCCATCCCCGTCCGCAAGCCGTCCTTCATGTCCACTGCTCGGTACTGGAGCATGAAGTCCGGGAACCAGCCGGCGCGAGCCTGGGTGCGCCGGGCCTGCATCGCTTTGAGGTCCTGGAGCGCCACGGCGACGGTCGGGCTGTCGTCCAATCCCGCATCCAGCCACGCCGCGTCCTCGGGCGTCAGGGACTCAGACGGGACTGACGCCTCCGGCTCGCCCAGGTCGCCGGCCGGGTCGAGGCCCATCAACGCGCTGAGCTGAGTCTCCGCCGTGCGACGTTCCTGCCGGAGGTCGAGGGCTTTGGCTTTGAGCGAGGCCGACTCCATCCGCGCCATGGGATCCATCAACTGTTCCATCCGGCCGACCTGGCCGAACTGGCTTCGTCTCCCGGACAGCTCCACGACCTGGGTCATGGCCTCCCGGGCACGCGCCACCACCCGGGCGGATTCCACGGCCACCACCAGGTCCCACCAGGCTTGCCGGGCCATGAAGACCTGTTCCTGGACGACGCGGCGGGCCTCGGCCTCCGCCTTCCGCGCATCCGCCGACCCCGCCCGACGGGCTAGGAGTGTCTTGCCGGGGAAGGGAATTTCCTGGGTGATGTCGACCGACTTCCGGTCGGCCTCGCCGGGGGCGAATCCGGGCCGGGGGAAATCCTCGTAGCTCACGCCCAGCCCGGGCGCCGGCCACGCCGCCGCCGCCGAGGCCATCGCGCGCGCGGCGCGTGCGGCCGCGAGCGCAGCCTGAATTTCAGGATTGCGCTCGCGGACGCGCGCTTCCACCAACTCCAGCGTGATGGGCGGCTTCGCGCCCGGCGTCGCATCCGTCGCGGTTGTCGTCGTGACCGTGGCCGCAGCCGCCCCGCCGCCAACCAGCCAGATCGTGCACAGCATCGGGATCATCGACATCCTGCCGGTCATGTACCCCGAGTCCGCCACTCGTCCAGTTTACTCCGCCGGAACGTGTTCATACCTATGATTTACAACGGCAGGCAGGCCGACCTAGTGCCCGAAGGTCCAGGACGGGGGAATCATGACGGGACGGGCGTATCAGGCCCGATTCCGGCTGTCGCCCTCGAGCCAACTTGTCCACCCATTTCGCCCCCGAGCGGCGACAGAACCTGCACCGCGCAGCCCCGACGGCGGATGCCACTGACCGGACTTTATCGCGCACCCATCCGCGAACCCGCCCAGCGATAGAGCACCGGCAGGACCAGGAGCGTGAGTCCCGTGGCCGTCACCAACCCGCCGATGACGACCACCGCCAGCGGACGCTGGACTTCGGAGCCCGTCCCCGTTGCGACCGCCATGGGTAGGAATCCCAGGCTGGCCACCAGGGCAGTCATCAGGACGGGCCGCAACCGGGTGGCCGCCCCCTCGCCGACCGCCTCGCCGAGCGGATGCCCCTGCGCGCGGAGCCGGTTGATCGAACTCACCATGACCAGCCCGTTCAGTACGGCCACCCCGCTCAGGGCGATGAACCCCACGCCGGCCGAGATGCTGAACGGCATGCCCAGCATCGCCAGGGCCAGCACGCCACCGACGGCGGCGAACGGAACCCCCGCGAACACGATGAGAACCGGCGCGTTCGATATTCCCGGACCTGATAAGGAGCGCGGCTTGCGCGATTCGCGTAATGCGCCGGGGGCCTTGACTTGGAGCGAAGGGGGGCGTAGTATTCAAGCATGTCCTTGAATACTGCCCCGCGATCCTTCAAGGATGCAGTCTATACGCAACTGGCCCGCATCGGGAAGGCGGTTGCCAGCCCGAAACGCCTCGAGTTATTGGACCTGCTCGCGCAGGGGAGGCATACCGTCGAGCGCCTCGCCGAAATGTCCGGGATGAGCGTTGCCAACGCTTCCCAACATCTCCAGGCGTTGCGACGTGTCAGGCTGGTCGAGCGTGAGAAACGGGGCCTTCACGTCCACTACCGCCTGGCCGGCAGCGATGTGGCGGGCTTCTTCCTTCGCATGCGGGCGCTTGCCGAGACGCAGTTGTCGGAAATCGAGGAAGCCCGGCGGCAATTCTTCGAGGACAAGAGCACCGCCGAAGCGGTTGGGCCGAGGGACCTGTTAAGGCGGGTTCGCAAAGGTGAGGCGGTGCTCATCGATGTGCGGCCCGAGGAGGAGTACCGCGAAGCGCACATTCCGCATGCCATTTCCATGCCGCTGGAGGCGCTGAAGAAGCGCCTGAGAGTATTGCCGCGCAATCGGGAGATCGTGGCCTATTGTCGCGGACCCTACTGCGTCCTGGCCGTTGACGCGGTTCGGACACTCAGGAAACGCGGTTATCGTGCGGTCCGCCTTGAAATGGGTGTTCTGGAGTGGAGGGAAGAGGGCATGGTATTGGCAACAGGGCCTGCCTGATTCCGTTCAAAGGAGTGCGAAGCATATGAAGATGGGGATAGTCCTGACCACGACCGAGCCGGAGACCGTGTTCAACGTCTTCCGGCTGGCGAACTACTCGATAGACAAGGGGGATTACGTGTCCGTCTTCCTGCTGGGGAAGGGGGTCGAACTGGACCAGATCGAGGATGCCAAGTTCGACGCGCAGGGCCAGGCGCGGACCTTCCTGGGGAAGAACGGGAAGATTTTGGCCTGCGGGACCTGCCTGAAGATCAGGAACTCGGGAGGATCAGAATTGTGCCCGGTGTCGACGATGAAGGACCTGCACGAACTGGTGCGGGACTCGGACCGGGTCCTGACCTTCTGATGAGGATCTACCTCGATCACAATGCCAGCACTCCCATCGCACCCGAGGTGGCCGACGCGATGCGCCCGTTCCTCTCCGGTCACTTCGGCAATCCGTCGAGCAGGCACTGGGCTGGGATCTCCGCGAAGGAAGCGGTGGAGAACGCCAGGAAGCAGGTCGCGGGATTGCTCGGATGCAATCCCTCCGAGGTCGTGTTCACCAGCGGGGGAACCGAGGCGAACAACCATGCCATAAAGGGCGTGTACTTCGCCAACCGGGGAAGGGGCAGCCACATCATCACCTCTTCGGTCGAGCATCCCGCAGTCATCGAGCCGTGCAGGTTTCTCGAGAGCCTGGGTGCCTCCGTCACCTATCTTCCGGTCGACGGTTACGGACGGGTGGATCCCGGAGCGGTCCGCAAGGCGATCACCCCGCGGACGATCCTGATCTCGATCATGCACGCCAACAACGAGACGGGGACTCTCCAGCCCATCCGGGAGATCTCGCGGATTGCCCGGGAGCACAAGGTTCTCCTGCATACCGATGCCGCGCAATCCGTCGGGAAGATCGGCACGCTGGTCGATGACCTTGGCGTGGACCTGTTGTCCGTCGCGGGGCACAAGCTGTACGCTCCCAAGGGCGTCGGGGTGTTGTACGTCCGCAGGGGAATCGTCCTGGAGAGGTTCATGCATGGCGCCGGCCATGAGGGAGGCCGGCGCGCCGGAACCGAGAACGTGATGCTTGACGTCGGCCTGGGAAAGGCATGCGAGCTGGCCGGTGAGTGGATCGGGATGCCCGGAGTCAAGGCCTTTCGGGATCTGTTCTGGCGGGAGCTGAAGGCGTGGCTGGGGGACCGGATCGTACTGAACGGCCACCCCGAGGATCGGCTTCCCAATACGCTCAACGTGTCCTTCGTCGGACGCGTTGGCGCGGACATTCTGAGTGCCATGGAGGGGATCGCGGCATCGACCGGGTCGGCCTGCCACGATGGTCTGGTGGAACTCTCGCCGGTCCTGAAGGCCATGGGGGTCGCCCCGGAGGCCGGCATGGGAGCAATTCGGTTCAGTCTGGGAAGGACGACAACGGAAGAAGAGATAGGGGAAACCCTTCAATGCCTCCGGGCTCTTCCCCGTGGGCTGATGGAAAAGGAGGCGTGAAGATGGCGGAACAGGTGATTCAGGGGATTCTGCTCGCGTTGCACAACATCGCCCTGGTGGGATGCGCAGCGGCGCCGTTCTACAACCGGGCGCTGGTGCTGAAGCGGGCGCAATACGGGCCCAAGCTCCATTACGAGCTCGACAAGGTCGTCGAGGATACCCTGCAGGGCAATGCCCCGTATTGCATCGCGTTTCTCGTGACCCTCTTGGTCACGGGAGTCGGTATGCCGATCAATCACTACGTGTTCCAGGGAGCGTTTCGGGCGACGAGTCCGGTCGCGGTGACTGCCCTCGTGGTGAAACTGCTCGCCGTGGGCGGGATGGTCTGGATCATGACGACCATCTTCTGGGGCATCAACCCGCGGATCATGGCGATCTGGCACGGGTTTGCCCCGGGAGCCGCCCCTGCGGAGGCGGACGAAAAGGCGTTCTTTGCCCTGCGTGCCAGGCGGAAGGCCCTGTGCGAGGTCTGCCTCAAGTTCGCGATCGTGGTGTTGGTGGCCAGCGCATTCCTGGGGTTCGGCAGGTCATGAGCCACACGTGGGTCAATCGCGGCCGTACGGCCGAAAGGGGTCAATGATGAAGACGCACGGTCTGGGGTTGTCCACTCGATGCATCCATGCGGGGGATGAGCTGGACGGGCGCGGCGGCATCCATACGCCGCTGTACAACCATTCGACCTTCGCCTTCCGGAACACGGCGGCCCTGCTGGACGTCGTCGAGGGCCGCGCCATGGGGAATCTCTATACGCGATACGGGTTGAACCCCACCATCCGCTCGGTGGAGGAGAAGCTCGCCAGCGTCGAGGGCGGCGAACAGGCCCTGGTCTTCAGTTCGGGCATGGCCGCCGAATCGGCGACCTTCCTGGCGTACTGCAAGGCCGGGGATCACGTCATCTGCCTCGGGGACGCCTACGGCGGGACGATGGAACTGCTGGGGGGCAACCTTCCCGACCTCGGGATCTCCACGACCTTCCTGCTCGGCAGCGAATTGGACCGCCTCGAAGACACGATCAAGGCCACCACGCGCCTCATCTTCTTCGAGACGCCGACGAATCCGCAGATGGAGGTGTTCGATATCGCGGGTATCTCCGCGATCGCGCGGCGGCACGGCGTGCTGTCCGTCGTCGACAGCACCTTCGCGACACCGGTGAACCAGTCTCCCCTCGCACTCGGGGCGGATCTGGTCATCCACAGTACGACGAAGTACCTTGGCGGCCACAGCGATCTGACCGGGGGCGCGGTCATCGGCGCCACGAAGTTCCTCGCCCCCATCTCGGTCTGGCGCAAGAATCTCGGCCAGATGATGGCACCCGAGGTCGCCTTCCTCCTTGCGCGCAGCCTGCGTACGCTGGTTGTCCGCGTGCGGGCACAGAATGCGGCGGCCCTGACGATCGCCGAACGCCTCGCCAGCCATCCCCGCGTGGCACGGGTCAACTACCCCGGACTTCCCGGATTCGCAGGCCACGCTCTTGCGAACACCCAGATGAAGGGGTTTGGGGGGATGATCAGCTTCACCGTCAAGGGCGATGCGCACATGGTGGCGGCGGTGGTGGACCGGCTCAAGCTGTTTTCAATCGCCCCGAGCCTGGGCGGCGTCGAAAGCCTGGTGACTCAACCCATCACGACCACGCATCATGGCCTGTCGGCGGAGGAACGGGCACGCCGGGGCATCGTGGACGGCATGGTGCGTATTTCGGTCGGGCTCGAGGATGAGGCGGATCTCTGGGGGGATCTCGCGCAAGCACTGGCGACAGGGCCGACCCCCGCCTGAGACGACGCCGGGGGCCCGTACGACCCCGGACCGAGCGGCCTACTCCCTAGCCGGGCCCTTTCCACCGATACCGTACTTCTCCATGCGGTAGATCAGCGTGGCGCGCGTGAGGCCGAGGAGGTCCGCAGCCCGGGTCTGGTTGCCGCCGGTCCGGTCGAGCGCGGCCTCGATCAGCCGCCGCTCGAGGTCCTCGAGCACGATCCCGCCCTCCGGCAGGGCGAATGCCGCTGGCGGCGCGCCCGGCACGCGGATCTCCTCCGGCAGCAGGTCGGACCCGATCGTGCGCCGGTCGCCGAGCAGCACGAGCGCGCGCTCGAGCGCGTGCTCGAGCTCGCGCACGTTCCCGGGCCACGCGTACCGCGCGAAGAGCTCCAGGACGGACGGCTCGACCGAGACGTCGGCGCGCCCCCGGCGCTCGAGGAAGTGCCGGCACAGGAGCGGGAGATCGTCCCGGCGCTCGCGCAGGGGCGGCATCCGCACCTGGA
This sequence comes from bacterium, assembly GCA_919901855.1. Taxonomy (GTDB): domain Bacteria; phylum Oederibacteriota; class CAKKQC01; order CAKKQC01; family CAKKQC01; genus CAKKQC01. The sequence continues at coordinate 247,068 of CAKKQC010000001.1, forward strand.
TCACGTTGATCCGGAAGTACAGGTCCTCGCGGAAGGCGTTGCGCGCCACGGCCTCCTTGAGGTCCGTCTTGCTCGCCGCCACGATCCGGACGTCCACGGGGATTGGGCGGGTGCCGCCGACGCGCTCGACCTCGCGCTCCTGGACGGCCCGCAGCAGCTTGGCCTGCATGGGAGCCGGCATCTCGCCGATCTCGTCCAGGAACAGTGTCCCGCCCCCCGCCCGCTCGAACCGGCCCTGGTGGTCCGCGACCGCGCCGGTGAAGGCGCCCCGGACGTGGCCGAACAGCTCGCTCTCCATCAGGCTCTCGGGCACCGCGGCGCAGTTCACGGCCACGAACGGGCCGTCCGCCCGCGGCGAGAGCGCGTGGACGCTGCGGGCGGCCAGTTCCTTGCCTGTCCCGCTCTCGCCCACGAGCAGGACCGTGGCCTCCGACCCCGCCGCCTGGCGTAGCACCTCGAGCGCCGCGCGAAAGGCGGCCGATTCCCCGACGAAGTCGCCCGGCCGGAAGAATTCGCGCAGGCGGCCCCGGAGCACGCGGTTCTCGGATCGGACGCGCCCGACCTCGATCGCGCGCTCAAGGACGAGCGCCATCTCGTCCATGTCGAACGGTTTGACGAGGTAGTGCGCCGCCCCCAGCTTCATCGCCTCGACCGCGGACTCGACCGACCCGTGGGCCGTCATTACCACGACCGGCGGCCGCTCGCCGCCGGCCCCCGCCAGTTCGCGGAGGATCTCCATCCCGGTCATCTCCGGCAGGGCGAGGTCCAGGAGCACGGCGTCCGCGCCGCGCCGTCCCAGCGCCTCCCAACCCCGGCGGCCGTCCGCCGCGGCCTCGACCTCATACCCCTTCCCATCGAGGGCGATCCGGAGGACCGTCGCGAGGCTGGCGTCATCCTCGATCACGAGAATCCGGCGCCGCGCGGTCACGCCGCACCTCCCGGCAGGTCGAGCCGCGCCTCGGTACCGCCGCCCTCGGCGTCGGCGAGCTCGAGACTCCCGCCGTGCGCCGCCACGATCCGCTTCGCCATCGGCAGGCCGAGCCCCGTGCCCCCCTCGCGGGTGGTCACGAACGGCTCGAACAGCCGCCCCCGGACCTCGGCCGGCAGTCCCGGCCCGGCGTCGCGGACGGTCACGCGGACGCTCCGTCCCCGGACGGCGACGGACACCCGCACCTCGCCCCCTGCGGGAGAAGCCTGGACGGCGTTGAGGAGGAGGTTGAGCAGGGCCTGTTTGAGCCGCGTCGGATCCGCGGATACCGACGGCGCACCCGGAGGCGCGTCCACGCGGACGGTCACGGACCGGGGGGCGGCCGAGTGGGTCACGAGCGCGACGGCCTCGGCGACGACGGCGGGCACGTCGCAGGCCGTCCGGACAAGCTTGGGAGGCCGCGCGTACTCGAGGAACTCGCGGACGAGGTCGTCCAGCCGAGCGCTCTCCCGGGCGACTATCCCGAGCAGCTCGTCCCGGGTTGCCTCCGGCGGATTCCCCTTGCGGAGTTGGGCGGCGGCTCCCGCGATCGAGGCCAGCGGGTTGCGGACCTCGTGCGCCATGCCCGAGGCCAGCGTCCCCAGGCTCTTGAGCTGATCGGTGCGCAGGAGGGCATCCTGCTGGCGCCGGAGCGACGCGGACAGGCTCCCCGTCAGCCCGCCCACGGCGGCGTACATGGCCATCTCGAAGACGGCGTCCCAGGTCTGCGTCGGGATCTCGTCCCAGCGCTGGACGACGTGGGGAGCGTAGAGCGCGATCGTGACCACGGCCGCCGCCAGCCCGCCGCGTACGCCCCAGAGCAGGGCGGCCGACACGACGGGCACGTAGTAGAGCCGCCGCAGGACGCCGTGCAGGATGTGCATGTGGTGGGTCGCCGGGGTGACGTAGTGCAGGAGCGTGATCGCGACGAGCGGCACGGTCACGAGCCAGAGGCCGGGCGGGGCCAGCCACAGACGCGCCGGGCCGAACGCGGAACCGAGCGTTTTCCTCATATTCAAGCCATCATAACCCGCGTCGCGCGTCGGCGATCAGACCGCCGGGGAGCCGGGGTCCTGCTCGAACAGGCTCGTGCTCAGGTACCGCTCTCCCGTGTCCGGGAGCAGGGTCACGACCAGCTTCCCCTCGGCCTCCGCCGCCCGCGCGACCCGCAGGGCCGCCGCGACCGCGGCGCCGGACGAGAATCCGCCCAGGATGCCTTCCTCCGCGGCCAGGCGCCGCGCGGTTTGCATCGCCTCCGAGTTGCCGACCGTCACGATCTCGTCGACGACGCTCCGGTCGAACACGTCGGGCACGAACCCGGCGCCGATCCCCTGGATCATGTGCGGGCCCGGGGCGCCCCCGGAAAGGACCGGCGACGCCTCCGGCTCGACCGCGACGATGCGGACGGACGGACGCCGGGCCTTCAGGACCGACCCCACGCCCGTGATCGTCCCCCCCGTGCCCACCCCGGCCACGAAGACGTCCACCTTCCCGGCGGTGTCCGCCCAGATCTCCTCCGCCGTGGTCTCGCGATGGACGCGCGGGTTGGCGGGATTCTTGAACTGCTGGAGCATGCACCCGTTCCGCGCGCGCGCGATCTCTTCCGCCTTCCGGATGGAGCCGACCATGCCCTCCTCCGCGGGGGTGAGCACGATCTCGGCACCCAGCAGGGCGAGCAGCTTCCGCCGCTCGAGCGTCATGGACTCCGGCATCGTGAGGACGAGCCGGTACCCGCGCGTGGCGGCCACCCAGGCCAGCGCTATCCCAGTGTTGCCGCTGGTCGGCTCGACGATCGTCGCGCCGGGCTTGAGCTGGCCCTCCGCCTCCGCGGCCCGGATCATGGCCACCCCGATCCGGTCCTTGACGCTCGAGGCGGGGTTGAAGAACTCGAGCTTGGCCGCCACCCGCCCCCGGCACCCCGCGGCGATCCGGTTCAGCCAGACCATGGGGGTTCGGCCCGTGAGCTCGGTCATGTCGCGGGCGATACCCCGCGACGGCAGACGGGACCCGGCCTGCTCCGCGCTCATCGCACCCTCCTGACCGCCACGCGCCAATGGCCGTCCCCGGGCTTGACGCCGAGGACCTCCTGTCCCTGTTCGGTGAAACTCGCGGGCACGTTCTGCACGGGTTCGCCGTCGTCGAGCAGAATCTCGAGCACCTCCCCGGTGGCGACGCCCTCGAGCGCGACCTTGGCCTTGACGAAGTTCATGGGGCACGCGACCCCCCGGAGGTCGATCGAGCGCGACGGAGTCCCGTCCGCCTGCCCGCCCGGCGCGGCCGTGACCGGCGGAATCCTGAACTTGAGGCTGGCGTCGAGCGAGGCGAAGAGCGCCTCCACCCGCGCGACCAGGATCTTCGCCGGCTCCAGCAGGTCCGCGAGCCCGGGCCGGTCGCCCATCCGCCATTCCACCGCGGCGGCCGAGAGTGACAGCGCCTCTCCGCCGACCCAGCCCGGCTCGATGAGCCGGGTCCGGAACGCGTCGAAGATCTCGCGGTCCGTCCTCGGCTCGGCGCCGAACGCGACCAGGAGGGAGCGCGCCGCGGCCACCGTGGCGCGGTAGAGGGCCTCGTTCGCCCCCGGACCGGGGCTTCCCTCGGCAGACTTCAGCTGCGCGCGGGCCTCCGCGAGATCCATGCGGATCACGTCCATGACGCCCGCGCCGCACTCGCCGGGCCCCCGCCCGGCGAGCGAGAACGGGACGTCCACTCCGAGATCGCGGCACAGCTCGTCGGGAGCCGGATCCGGGATCGTCGCGCTCTCCGCGACCAGCTTGGCCGTCGTCTCGCGCCCTCCGCCGGCGGCCAGCGCCTCCGCCACCAGCGCGGGGATGCGCCGGGCCGGCACCACGCCCAGCCGCTCTCCCAGCCGGGCCTGCCCCTCCCGGATGACCGCGCCGGCCAGCACCTCGTAGCAGGGGACGAGCCGGTCGCCGACCCGGCGGGCCCGTCCCTCGAACCCGATGTCGCCCGAGAGATGCTGTCCGCACGAGTTGGGGCATCCGCTGATCCGGATGACCGGTCCGTCCGCGGGCACGCGGACTCCCCGCCGGCGCACCTCCGCGTCGATCGCCCCGGCCAGGTTCCGGGACAGGCAGAGGCCGAGCTTGCACGTCTCCGCCCCGGTGCAGGTGACGATGTCGGCTCCCGCATCCGCGCCATCAGCCGGCCGGCCAAGCGCCGCGAGCAGGCCGGCCACCCGGTTCCGGGGCACCCCGGTGACGAGGAGGGCCTGGTCCGGGGTGGCCCGGAGCGGACCCCGGCCGTCCGCCGCCGCCGCGCCGGCGATCGCGCGCAGGTCGTCGTGGCGGAAGTGCCCGAAGGTCCCGCGGACCCGGACCGTGACGCGGCCGGGATCGCGCTCCGGCCAGAGGTCGCGCGCGATGCGGTCCCTGTCTCCGGCGGGGACGCTGGCGGGAACCCCGGGCGGGTCGCCACCCAGGGCCGGAACCCTTCCGGGCAGGCCTTCCGCCTCGACCCGGGCGCGCTCCTCGCGGTAAAGCCGCACGAATCCGGCCTCGCCGACGCGATCGAGGACGAACCGGAGCCGCGCCTGATGCCGGTTCGCGCGGTCGCCGTGGCCATCGAACAGCCGCTTGACCGCCTCCGTGACCGCGAAGATCTCCTCCCGGCGGATGAACTCCTCCACCCGGACCGCGGTGCGCGGCCGGTTGCCCAGCCCGCCGCCCGCCCAGACCGAGAACCCGGCGGCCCCCCCGGCCCCGAGTCGGGCGAAGAACCCGACGTCGGATACCGACGCGAACGCGCAGTCGCGCCCGCATCCCGAGAATGCCACCTTGAACTTGCGCGGCAGGTTGTACGAGCTCGGAGCCTGGAGCTGGTGCTCGGCCACGGCGATGGCGCAGGGCGCCACGTCGAAGACCTCGGCCGGGCACACGCCCGCCCGCGGACAGGCGGTCACGTTGCGCACCGTGTTCCCGCCGCCCCCGCGGGGCGACAACCCCGCCGCGAGGAGGCCCTCGACGACGTCCGGGGTATTCTCCAGCGGCAAGTCGTGAATCTGGAGATCCTCCCGCGTCGTCGCATGCACGAGACCGCTCCCGTGCCGCTCCGCCAGGTCCGCGATCCGGACAAGCTGGTCCGGCGTCACCCGGCCGGCCCCCAGCCGGATCCGGACCATGAACCGGCCGGTCACGCGCTGCTCGTAGAGGCCCATCGTGACCCGGTGGGCCTTGAACGCTACCGGCGACATCTCGCCGCGGCCGAACCGTTCCACCGCGCCCCGGTATTGCAGCGTCTCCCGTCGTACTTCCTCCGGCAGGCGCAGGACGAGATCGCCACCCGCCCCCAACATCGTCTCTGTCACGTTCGGACCTCCTTGATCGTTTTCAGATGCTGTAATCGGGCACCAGCTCCCTCGACTGCAGTCCCTGCACGACGGCCGCCACCGCCTCCGCGGACGCCGGCCCGGCCGGCACCTCCACCTGCGGCCGGAACGCCGTGAAGGGATTCCCGCCCACGGCCACCACGAAAACCTCGTTCGGCTCGTTCAGGATGCGGAGCGTCTCGAGGTCGTGGTCCTCGACGTCGCCGAGCGTCGTAATGACGAGGACCCCGGCATCCGTCATGATCCGCGCGAGCTCCCCCAGCCTCCGGAGCTCGTCATCCGCCGGCGCGCGGCGTCCGCCCTCCGCGAGGTCCGCCGATACGTTCCGGATGCCGAGGTAATACGACATGCACTCGCGTTCGAACAGGTGAGCCTCGACCCGGCGGGCGAGGTCGCGCACGTCCGCGCCCCCCGGACCCGTGAAGACGATGAATTTCCCCGGATGCCGGAATCGGCGTTCCCGCATCGCGCGGGTGACCAGCCCCGTCTCCCATGCGTTCTCGCGCCGGTCGACGCGCTCGCGCAGGATCGACCGGCCGGCGCCCGCGTCCTCGAGGATGATCCCGCACCCGGCGATCCGGAACTCGTCCACGATCACGAACCGCCCGGTGCCTTCGAGATCGGCGTGCAGGTCGAAGGCGACCGGCCGGGCCGTCTCCAGCAGGCACTCGGCCACGTCGTGCCGCTCGACCTGCTGGCGGCCCGCGACGGTGCTCAGCTCGGAAGCGTCGAGGACGTTGACGACCTCGGCGAGCTGGACCTGAACCCGCGCCGCCCCGAGCTTGAGCCGGTAGGACCGTTCGCGCACCATGGGCGCGTGCCCCATCCAGAAGAGGTTCGCCCGGAACCGGCGGCTCACGCGCGGAAGCGCATCCCCGGCGCGGCACATGACCTCACCCGGCTTCACGTACACCTGCTCGGTCAGCGTCACCCCGACCGCGCGGCCGGCTCTAACCGCGCCGCCTCCGCCCAAGCCGAATTCCTCGGACGACCCGATCGTCGACCGCTTGCCGGACGGCAGGAACACGACCGCGTCGCCCGGTGCCGCGGTCCCGGTCTCGACCGTCCCCGCGACGATGCGCCGGCTGTCGCCGTCCTCCGTGAACTTGTAGACGTCCTGGACCGGCAGCCGGAACGGCAGCCCCGCCCGGTCGGGGGCGGGAACGAACGCCTCCACCTGCTCCAAGACGGTCGGCCCCTCGTACCAGGCGGTCTCGGGGGAGCGGGTGGTGACGTTGGCGCCCTCCCGCGCGCTGACCGGAATGAAGGACACTGGGCTGACGGCCAGCCGGCGGAGGAACGCCCCGTACTCGTCCCGGATCGCCTCGAACGCCTCGCGCCGGTACCCCATGAGATCCATCTTGTTCACGATGACGGACACCTGCCGGACGCCGAGCATGGAGAGCACGTACCCGTGCCGCTTCGAGTTCTCGCGGATGCCTTCCTGCGCGTCGATCACGAGCAGGGCCGCGCCGGCCCGCGCGGCCCCGGTAACCATGTTCTTCAGGAACTCGATGTGGCCGGGAGCGTCGTGGACGACGTAGTCCCGCGCGGCCGTCCGGAAGAAGCACCGCGCGGTGTCGATCGTGATCCCCTGCGCCTGCTCGTTCTTGAGCGCGTCCAGCAGGAACGCGTACTCGAACGGCCGGGCGTTGCGCTCGCACATGGCCCGGACCTGCTCGAGCTTGCCGTCCGGCAGGGACCCGGAGTCCGCGAGGAGCCGGCCGATCACCGTGCTCTTGCCGTGGTCGACGTGGCCGACCACGACGACGTGCATCTGGGCCCGCGCGGACGCGGACGCGGGAACCGCACCCATGCCGCTCACATGTACCCCCCCCGGCGGAGGGTTTCGAGGCCGCCCCCGTCGTCGACATCCTGGGCCCGCCCCGCGCGCTCGGCCACCCGCGCGAACTTGCCCGTCCGCAGCTCCGCGACCACCTCGCGCACGGACCTGGCCGTGGACGCCACGGGCTTCGTGCACGGGTGGCACCCGAGCGACCGGTAGCGCGTCCCGTCGCCCCGGTCGAAGTAGAGCGCGGTCACGGGCACGGCCTCGCGCTCGATGTACTCCCAGATATTCAGCTCGGTCCAGTCGAGGAGCGGATGGATCCGCACGTGGGTCCCCGGCGCGAACTCCGTCGCGTACTGCCCCCAGAGCTCGGGCGGCTGGTCGTCCACGTCCCACTCGCTCGACACCTCGCGGGGGGAGAAATACCGCTCCTTCGACCGGCTCCCTTCCTCGTCCGCCCGGGCGCCCACGATGACCCCCGTGAACGGCTCGCGACGCTCGTCGGGCTTCCACTCGCCGGTCGCGACGTCGAGCCGGAACCGCGGCCAGTCGCCGGACACCGTGTGCTTCAGGGCCTCGCTCTTGAGGGTCCGGCAGCACGCGATCCGGTCGAGGGCGCCGTCCGGGAACGTCCGCCGCGCCTCGAGCGCCTCCCGGTTCGCGCCGACGACCATGTCCAGCTTCCACTCGCGCGCCAGCCGGTCCCGGTACGCGATCATCTCCGGAATCTTGAAGGACGTGTCGATGTGCACGAGCGGGAAGGGCACGTGGCCGAAGAACGCCTTGCGCGCCAGCATGAGCATGACGGTGCTGTCCTTCCCGATGGACCAGAGCATGCAGAGGCTCCGGAACTCGCGGTAGGCCTCCCGCAGGAGCCCCACGCTCCGGGCCTCCAGCGCGTCGAGGTGGTCCACAGGGCCGGACGGGACCGGGGCGGGGTCAGCCACGACGGCCCTCCCCGGGTCCCGCGACCCGGTGCAACCCGCACTCCCGGTGCCCCGCCGCTTCCCACCACCACCGGCCGGAGCGGGGGTCTCCGCCCGGGGCCACCGCGCGGGTGCAGGGAGCGCACCCGATGGAGGGAAACCCCGTCGCGTGGAGGGGATTGACCGGAACGTCGTGGTCGCGCACGTACGCGTCCACCTGGGTCCCCGTCCACGCGGCAAGCGGGCTGATCCGGACGAGGCCGTTGCCCGCATCCCAATCGACGGCGTGAACGTCGGCGCGCGACGACGATTGCCCGGCGCGCAGCCCGCAGATCCACGCCTCGAGGCCGGCGAGCGCCCGCTTGAGGGGATGCACCTTGCGCGCCTCGCAGCACGCCTGCCGCAGCCCGGGGCTGCGCCGGAAGAGGTCCACGCCGTGGGTGTTCACGAGCGCCTCCACCTCGACGGCGTCCGGCAGGAAGACCCGCATCCCGAGTCCGTACCGGGCCTCGGTCCGCGCCAGAAGATCCAGGGTCTCCGGAAACAGCCGGCCCGTATCGAGCGTGAAGGCGCGAACCGGCAGCGCCCGCGCGGCGATCATGTCGGCGAGGACCTGGTCCTCGAGGCCGAGGGACGAGGAGAACCCGACGCGGCCCGGGAAAGCCGCAACGGCCCAGCCGAGAATCTCCTCCGCCGGCAGACCACCGGTCTCCACCCGCCAGCGCGCCAGCGCCGCCTCGTCGGGTACCGTCACGGCGCCTTCCCTTCCCGCTGTGCGGACTCGGAAAGCCCCGGCGCCGCGTCGGCAACCCCCGGTCCCGCCATGACGACCCCCCCTCCGCCCAGCCGCTCCACTTCTTCCAGGACCCGCGGGCCGAGGCACCACGCCGGCCGCCCGAACCCCGCCGCCCCGAACACCCCGTGCCAGGCGCGGACGCCGGCCGGGCTGGTGAAGACCACGACATCGTGACCGGGCAGCGGTCCCCGGAGCTCCGGATCGGGAATCGCGCGCCGCAGGACGAGCGCCCCGGCCCCGGCCTCTCCGACCCCGAACGCCGCCGCCAGCCGGCCCGGCACGTGGGTCCCGCCCACCACGAGCACGCGTCCCCCCGCGTACCCTCTCCGGCCGCGCGCCTCCCCCCCGGGCTCAGCAGCCACACCGTCCGGCCGGATGCCGAACTCCGCGAGCGCGGCATCCGCCGCCCTTCCGCCCGCGATCACGTGCAAGTTCGCCAGCGCGCGCGCGTCCGCGCCCAGGCCGCCCAGCTCCGCGAAGAACGCCCGGACCGCCACCACGTCCGCCAGCACGAGCGCGCCTCGCGCCGCAACCAGGTCCCTGAGCGCGCCCGGCAGCCGGTTCGTCCCCTCGTCGTCGAGAACGAGGCGCAGGGCCGGCCAGTGCAGGATGACTCCGAGATTCCTGAACCCCGTCGGATCGATCCCGGTGAAGAGCACTCTCAGCCGGCCGCCCGCGCCCAACCCGCCGGCCGCGGCCGGCCCGACCACGAGCAGGGCGGGCGCCGCGATCCCCTCGGCCGCCGCGGCCGCCGCGATCCCCGCGAGCGTCCCGGCAGCCGCGCGGCCACGGACTCCCTCCGCGCGTTCGATGAGCATGGCGGACGTGCCGGGATCCCACCCCGCCCCGACCAGGCCCTCCGTGACCGATGCCAGGGATGAGGCGCCCATGAGCACGACGAGATTGTCGGCGCGCGGCCACGACGTCGCGCTGCGTCCGGTCTCTTCCACCGCGGTCGCAACCGCGAACGACCTGGCCGCGCCCCGGCGCGTCAGCGGGAGCTTCATCGCCGCCGGACCCGCCAGCGCGGAGCTGATCCCGGGAACGACCTCGCACGGCACGCCCAGCGTCGCGAAAGCCTCGAGATCCTCGCCCGTTCGCGCGAAGACGGAGGGGTCGCCGCCCTTGAGCCGGACGACGACCTTTCCCTCGAGCGCCGCGGCGGCGGCCAGATCGCGCGCCCGGGCGGTCTCGCCGCGGCCCCGGCCGAGCACGATTACCTCGGGGCCGTCATCCCCCAGGCCGAGCTCGCCGAGGTACCCGGGCGGCACGAGCCGGTCCGCGATGACGAGATCGGCCGAGCGGAGCAGACGGAGCCCCCGCAGGGTCAGGAGGTCCGGCGACGCGGGGCCCGCGCCGACGATGAAGACCGTCCCGCGCCGGATCATGCCGGGCGCCCCACGCGCCCCGGCGGCACCCGGCGGCGGGTACCCCAGCCGGCCGAGATCGCGTTCCGCACCGTTCGCGACAGGGCGGGGGAGCGGCCGCCCGTGTGCACCGCGACGGTGACGCGGCCATGCCGGACGACCGCCGGGAAGATGAGCCGGGAGTGCCGCGCCGACGACGCCACGCACGCGAGGGCCCCGGACCGGTCCGCGGCCCGGCCCACGCGGTCGTTCAGCGCGGGGTCATCCGTTGCCGCGACGACGATGCGCTGACCGAGGACATCCGTGCCCGCATACGGGCGACGGCGCAGCGCGATCAGCCCCCTTCGCGCGAGGGCGGCGATCCATGGCGCGACCGCGGGGGAGACGACGGTGACCCGGGCACCGCCGGCCACGAGGGTCCGGACCTTCCGGGTCGCCACCGTCCCGCCCCCGACGACGAGGCAGGCCACCCGGGACAGGTCGACCGCGAGCGTCGTGAACCGGACGGAGGGACGCCGGCGCTTCATATTTCGTAGTCCGGCGGCCGGCGACGGAAAAGATCCACGTTGTCCCAGAAGCGCTCGTGCAGGTAATAGAGGACGATCTTCGCCACGAGATCGGCCGCGCCGATGACGGCGGAGAGGCCGAGCCGCCCCGTAAGCGACAGGGCGATCGCCACGGTAACCGCGGTCCCGAAGAGCCGCCAACTGGCCGCTTTGAGCAGGCTCCTGACTCGCAGGTCGGTGCCTCCCGCCCACTCGCGGCGGCCCTGGCCACCACCGAGCCCGAGCCGGGCAAGGAAGCGCCGCATTTCTATCGGCTTACTGGACATAAATCCTGCTCTCCTGTTCATCCTCAAGTGGCTTCATTGGACAGACTGTGTCCCGCGCTTTCCCCTTGCCCGGGCTACTCTCGCCTTACTCCTGGAAGAGCCAGGTGGAGAGGTACCGCTCCCCGGAATCGGGCAGGATCGCGACGATGAGCTTGCCCTGGGAATCGGGCCGCGCGGCCACCTGGAGCGCCGCCCACGCCGCCGCCCCGGAGGAGATTCCGACCAGGAGACCTTCCTCCCGCGCCAGCCGCCGCGCCGTCGCCCCGGCGTCCGCCGCCGCTACCGTCACGATTTCATCCACCAGGGAGCGGTTGAGGACGTCGGGAACGAATCCGGCGCCGATCCCCTGGATCTTGTGCGGCCCGGGCTTGCCACCCGAGAGCACGGGTGACTCCGCGGGTTCCACGGCGATCGCCTTGAACGACGGCTTGCGCTTCTTCAGGACGTCCGCGATCCCCGTGATCGTGCCGCCGGTGCCGACTCCCGACACCAGGATGTCCACCTTCCCGTCGGTGTCGTTCCAGATCTCCTCGGCCGTCGTCTTCCGGTGGACCTCCGGATTCGCCGGATTCTTGAACTGCTGGGGCATGTACGATCCCGGCGTCTCCTTCTGGACCTGTTCCGCGCGCCGCACGGCCCCGGACATCCCCTCCGTTCCCGGAGTCAGGATGAGCTCGGCCCCGAGCGCGGCCAGGAGCTGCCGGCGTTCCACGCTCATCGTCTCGGGCATCGTCAGGATCAGCCGGTAACCGCGGGCGGCCGCGACGAACGCGAGCGCGATCCCCGTGTTCCCGCTCGTGGGCTCCACGATCACGCCGCCCTTGGGAAGAGCCCCCGACTTCTCGCCCGCCTCGATCATGGCCAGCCCGATCCGGTCCTTGACGCTGGACATCGGGTTGAACGACTCGAGCTTGGCCGCAACCCGACCGTTCGCCCCCGCCGCCGTCCGGCCGAGCCAGACGAGAGGAGTATGCCCGATCAGTTGTGTCACGTTATCCGCGATCTTCATGATGGCCTCCCTCCCCGTCAGCCCTGCGACGCCTTCAGCGCCTGGTCGAGGTCTGCGAGAATGTCGTCGATGGTTTCGAGCCCGATCGAGAGCCGGATGAAGTCCGGCGTCACGCCCGTGACCGCCTGCTCCTCCGGCGTCAACTGCGAGTGCGTCGTCGAGGCCGGATGGATGACCAGCGACTTGGCGTCGCCGATGTTCGCCACGTGCGACAGGAGCTTCGCCGAATCGATGAACTTCTTTCCCGCCGCCAGCCCGCCCCTGATCCCGAATCCGACTATCCCGCCGTACCCCTTCTTGAGGTACTTCGCCGCTCCGGTGTGCGATTGATCGTCCTCGAGGCCCGGATAGACCACCCATCTCACGAGCGGATTCTTCTTCAGCCACCTGGCCACCGCCAGCGCGTTTTCCGAGTGCCGCGCCTGCCGCAGCGGCAGCGTCTCCAGGCCCAGCAGGAACTGGTGTGCGTTGAACGGCGACAGCGCCGCCCCGATGTCCCGCAGCAGCGTCACCCGGATCTTGATGATGAACGCCACGTTCCCCATCCCCGGCACGTCGCCCAGGGCGTCCCAGTACTTGATCCCATGGTAGCTCGGATCGGGCTCCGTGAACTCCGGAAACTTCCCCGTGTTCCACGCGAACTTCCCCGAGTCCACGATCACGCCGCCGATCGAGGTGCCGTGGCCGCCAATGTACTTCGTCGCCGAGTTCGCGAGAATGTCGGCCCCGTGGTCGATGGGGCGCACGAGCCCGATCCCGACGGTGTTGTCGACCACGAGCGGAATGCCGGCCTCGTGCGCGATCTTCGCGATCGCCTCGAAATCCGGTACGTCGAGCTTCGGATTGCCGATCGTCTCGGCATAGATCGCCCGCGTCTTCGGCGTGATCGCCTTCCGGAACGCCTCGGGGTTCTTGGAGTCCACGAACTTTACCGTCCTCCCGAGCTTGGGGAACGTGTGGTGGAACAGTTGGTACGTGCCGCCGTAGAGGTTGTTGGCCGATACGATCTCGTCCCCAAGCTGCGTGATCGCAAGGAGGGCGTACGTGATCGCCGCCTGGCCCGAGGCCACCCCGAGCGCGCCCGTCCCCCCTTCGATCGCCGCGATGCGCTTCTCGAAGACGTCCGTCGTCGGGTTCATGAGCCGGGTGTAGATGTTCCCGAACTCCTTGAGGGCGAAGAGGTTCGCCGCGTGCTCGGAGCTCTTGAAGACGTAGGACGTCGTCTGATAGATGGGGACCGCGCGCGCACCCGTGGTCGGGTCCGCGACCTGTCCCGCGTGGAGTGCTTTTGTCTCGATTCCCGGTTCCTGGCTCATGACTTGTTCTCCTTTGCGTCCGTTGCCCGGACATGAATTTTGGACTGGCTTGGCGGATTTGAGCCGCCGCCGCCTAGTGTTCCTATCGGCATACTAGGATATAGCATGCCTGGCGGGAGCCTGTCAAGCCCCGGTGTCTATTGGGCTCCGGGCCGTCAGGTAGACTGAAACCCGGCAAGGAGGCCTACATATGGATATCGGTGTCGATTACTACCCCGAGCACTGGGACCGGACGGACTGGGAACCCCACGCCAAACTCATGGCCGAGGCCGGCTTCCGCTTGGTGCGGCTGGGGGAGTTCGCCTGGTCGAAGATGGAGCCCAAGGAGGGCCGGTGGGAGTTCGGCTGGCTTGACGAGGCCATCGAGGTCCTGCGCGCCCAGAACATCCGCGTGATCCTGGGGACGCCGACCGCGACCCCGCCGCCGTGGCTGGCGGCCCGGCACCCGGACATCCTGAACGTCGGCAAGGACGGCCGCGCGCTCGAGCCCGGGGGCCGGCGCCACTACTGCTACACGAGCCCCGTCTACCGCGAATACTCGCGCAAGATCGTGACCGCGATGGCCGGCCACTACGCCGAGCACCCGGCCGTCGTCGGCTGGCAGACGGACAACGAGATCGGCGGGCCCAAGTGCTTCTGCGACGCCTGCGCGAAGGCGTTCCAGGACTGGCTCAAGACCCGGTACGTCACGCTCGAGGCGCTCAACCGCGCCTGGGGCACGATCTTCTGGAGCCAGGAATGGTCCGACTGGAGCCAGATCCCGCTCCCGCGCCACTCCATGCACGGGCCCTCGATCCTGCTCGATCACCAGCGGTTCCATTCGGGCCAGGTGCTCGCGTACCACCAGGTCCAGGTCGACATACTCCGGAAGAGCTGTCCGAAGCAGTTCGTGACCCACAACTGCATGGGCTTCTACAACGAGGTCGACTACTGGGCGCTCGCCAAGTCGCTGGACCGCGTCGCCCTCGACTTCTACCCCGGCAACCTCTGGGGCGAGGGGAAGTTCAACTGCGCCGGCCACGACTACACCCGGAGCCTCAAGCACCAGCCCTGGATGGTCATGGAACAGCGGAGCGGCCTCACGGGCTGGCTCGAGATGTTCCAGGCCGGCGACCTGCCGGGCCAGTTGCGGCTCTGGACGTACCAGACTGTCGCCCACGGCGCGGACGCGGTCGTCTACTTCCGCTGGCGCACGTCCCGGTTCGGCGCCGAGCAGTACTGGCACGGCGTCCTCGACCACCACGGCGTGCCCGGCCGCCGCTACCGGGAGCTCTCCCGCGTCGGCGCCGAGTTCGCGGCGCTCGGCGACCGGTTCACGGGCGCGAGCTACGTCGCCCCGGTCGGGATCGTGCTCGACCCCGAGTCGCGTTGGGCGCTCGAGATCCAAAAGGGCCACCCGAAGTTCGATTGTCTCGCGCACGCGAACCTGTACCATCGGGCGTTCACCGCCCACCACGCGGGCGTCGAGTACTGGCACCCGGCCGACGACTTCGGCGGGGCGAAGATCCTGGTCGTGCCCACGGCGTTCCTGTGCGACGAGGCGCTCGCGAAGAAGCTCACGGCATACGCCGAGGCCGGCGGGACGGTCGTGTTGACCTTCCGCTCCGGCGTCAAGGACGCGGCGAACGTCGTGGTCAACGAGCGGCTCCCCGGGGTCCTGCGATCCCTCGCGGGCTGTCTCGTCGAGGAGTACGACGCGCCGGTCGGACGCGAGCCGTTCGTGCTCGCGCTCGCCGCGCCGCTGCCGAAGAAGCCGGCGACTGCCACGATCTGGTGCGACGCGCTCACGCTCACGGGGGCGAAGGCGCTCGCCCGGTATGCGGACGGCCCGTTCACCGGGATGCCGGCGGCGACCCTGCACCGGGTCGGCAAGGGCCAGGTCGTGTACGTCGGATTCCAGGGCGACGCCGCGTTCTACGGCCTCCTCGCGAAGTGGCTGCTGGCAGATCAGGGGCTCGCCTCCCCGTTCGCGCCGTCCGACACGGTCGAGATCACGGAGCGGGTCAAGGGCAAGGAGCGGTTCCTGTTCGTGCTCAACCACGCTGCGACGGAGTCGAAGCTCAAGATGCCGGCGGGCAAGCCGTGGCGCGACCTCCTGACCGGCCAGAAAACCGGCCGCACGCTGACGCTCACCCCCTACGATGTCCGCATCCTCACGCCGACGGTCCCGGCCTGACGCCGCGCTGACCCGGGTCGCCCGGGCGGCGCTGGCCGAGGACTTGGGGAAAGGCGATGCGACCTCGCGCGCGCTCGTGCCCGCATCGTCCCGCGGCCACGCATTTCTTGTCGCCAAGGAGCCGGGCGTCGTAGCTGGGCTCGGGGTCGCGGCCGCCGTCTTCCAGGCCGCGTCGTCGAAGTGCCGCGTCCGTCTCCTCGTCCGCGACGGCGCCCGGGTGCCCGCGTTCACGAAGGTGGCCCGGATCGAAGGCCCCCTCCGGGCCATCCTCGCAGGGGAGCGGACGGCGCTGAACTTCCTTCAGCGGCTGTCCGGCATCGCGACGCTGACCCGGGCCTTTGTCGTGAAGGCCCGGCCCTACCGGGTCGTGATTCTGGATACCCGCAAGACCACGCCCCTGCTCCGATCGCTGGAGAAGGCCGCGGTCCGCGCCGGTGGGGGCAGGAACCACCGGATGGGGCTCTGGGACGCGGTCCTGATCAAGGATAACCACGTCGCCGCCGTGGGTTCGGTCGGGAAGGCCGTCCGGCTCGCCCGGAAACGGTCCCGGCTCTCCGTCGAGGTCGAGTGCCAGTCGCTGGATCAGGTGCGGGAAGCCATCGCCGCCCGCCCCGACACGATCATGCTCGACAATCTCTCCGTCCCGGTCATGCGCCGCGCCATTCGCCTGATTCGCAAGAAGAAGGGCATTGCCATCGAGCTTTCCGGCGGAGTGACGCTGGCCAACGCCGGTCGTCTTGCCGCGCTCAAGCCCGACTTCATCTCCGTCGGCGCCCTCACGCACTCCGCCCCCGCCCTCGACCTCTCCCTCGACCTCGCCGCCTGATGCGGGCACCCTTCCAGATCCTGGTCCTGCCGTTCCGGAGCTCCCCGAACGGCGGCTTGGAGTTCGCCGCGTTCCGGTGTGCGGATTCGGAGTTTTGGCAGTTCATCGCTGGCGGCGGGGAAGACCAGGAATCGCCGCTTCAGGCGGCGAAGCGCGAGGCCCGGGAAGAAGCCGGCCTGCCCGACTCAATCCCTTTCTATCCTCTTCAGAGCTCGGCTACGGTTCCCGTCACGGCCTTTCCGACGTCCACGACTCGCTGGATCGCCGAAGGTATCTACGTGGTCCCCGAACACGCGTTTGCGGCGAAAGCGGACGGCGTCGCGATCCGACTCTCCAGTGAGCACACGGAGTTCCGCTGGGGCAGCGAGGCGGAGACCACGGCCCTCCTCGAATGGGACTCCAACCGCAACGCCCTCTGGGAGCTTTCGCAGAGGCTATCCCGCAACACGCTGGATTGAGCGGCATCCCCCCAACTTAAGGTCGCAGATTGCGCTCTTATCCCTTTCGTGCACCGGGGCGGCGGGTTGAATCTACGTTTCTGTTAACCAGATAATGAGCGGAAAGAAACAGAATCTTCACTACGGCCTCAAGGAACACTAGCACTACACAGATCTTCCATCCCTTTACCAACTGAGGCCATAACCAGACGAGAGTGTGATCGCTAGTACGCAGCAACGCCGCGCAAGTTACGGCCGCCCATCCCACGAGTATCAATCGCACGATCCCAGCTCCAGCCAGCATGCGACCCAATGCCCCTGCAATGTCAGTCATCTTCCCTTTCCTCCTGTTCCCTGCCACAACGCGGACACGTTCTGCGGCCCTCACGCATACCCTCCCCGCAGTAGACACATTCGCGTTTCCCTACAAGACGCGCCGCCGTTGATGAACCGGATAGTTCCGCGCAAGCGGCACCCAGAATGTTCCGAATCGTGCCCCATAGGTTTGCCATGTGGCTCAATAATACGCGCTTTGCCGCTTTGCCCACCTTATGGCAATGCGGCGAGGGGCTAGAATGGGGCTATGGCACATTCCAGAGGAACTCCTATCATGTTTGAGGTCGTCGGGCCGCTCCCTATCTCTGGCAAGGCCTACGGCCCTCCGCGCACAGTGGAACCGCAAGACGCTGAAGCGTTCTGGAAGAAGCATGCTCACCTTGCGAATCGGCGCGGATGCTACATCATCGCGAAGCGAGCCGGGAAGGGCTCTACCCCATACTACGTTGGGAAGACCTCTCGGGGATTCGCGAAGGAAGCGTTGAGTGACCGCAACCTCGTCCGGTACGTCAACGTGATGGTTCAGGAGACTGCGGGGACCCCTGTTCTGTTCTTGCTCGTGGAGCCGCGAAAGCGGGGTAGGTCCAATGCCAAGGCTATAGCCGAGATAGAGAAGCACTTGATATCCCGGGCGATGGATGCAAACCCTGAACTGATGAACCAGTCCAGCACCAAGAGCCCAGCCTGGGGCATCCGGGGTCTTATTCGGAGTGGTAGAGGCAAGCGGAGTACGTCGGCCCATGCGTTACGGCTCTGCCTTTCCATGGACAACTAACCGTGATTCTCTCCGGTGTGCGAAAGGGATAAGAGCGCAGATTGCGGCCTCAAAGGAGATCGGCCCGCGGAAGGCGGACTTCCATGCCAGTTTCATCCCGGATGCGGTACATAATGGAGTGGAACAATGCTTACGGATCGGGGGATCGACCGGGGCCTGCTTGACCGCGTCATGCGAGTCGGCGGGTTCAGGACCAAGCGCGAGGCCATCCACGCGGCCCTGCGCGAGTTCTTGCGCTACCGCCGCCAGCTTGATGTGATCAAGCACTTCGGCACTTTCGACATGGACCCGGCCTGGGACTACAAGGAAGCCCGCCGAGCCCGATAACGACCTCAAGCGGACTCTCCGGGGGTTATCACAATCTGTGATCACCTCAACCTGATATCGCGATCTGCGATTTCAAGTTGCGCTGGGCCCTCTTCGATCTAGGCTCGGCCCTGACGGATCGCCCGAGAGAGCCAAGCGCCTTTGATCGGGAATCGGCCCTTGACCAAAGGCGGGGGAGGATGAACCCTCACGCCCTTCGGCTGGCCGCCCGCGTCCTCGCGATCCGGCCGGAACCCGATCCGGGGCTTCGACGGATCCTGCGGGCGCATGAGCAGGCGAATCGCGTCGAAGACGACCCGGAACTGGGAGTCGTACCGCTGTTCCAGCTTGCCCACCTTCTCGGCGAGCTCCCGGTAGGTGATGGCCAGGCCCCGCATGCGAACGAACGCCCGCATGATCTCGATGTTGACGCAGATCGCCCGCTCGCTATTGAGGACGGTCGAGAGCATGGCAACCCCCTGCTCGGTGAAAGCCAAGGCGGGATACCGCCGGCCCCCCCGGCCCTTCTTTGAGATCACAATTTGTGATCTCAAACCGGCCTCCTCTTCCAGCGTCAGGGATATCAGGAAGTCCTCGGGGAATCGGGTGCGGTTCCGCTTGACCTGCTGATTGAGGATGCGCGTGGGTACCCCATAGAGTCCCGCAAGGTCCCGATCGAGGATCACCTTGACGCCCCGAATCAGGTGGATGAGCCCTTCGGCGCTGACAACCGGTACCGGCGAAGTCTTCATGGGCCACCTCCTGATTCCATCGTCGCCCCAGGTTGCCCCTCGGGCACCCCCGCAGTTGCGGTGTTTGCCAGACGCTGGGCAAGCAGATGCGGACGATCGGGCTGACCTCTTTGAGATCACAAATTGTGATCTCAAACGAACCGCCCCCAGGCCTCAGCTGGCAATAGCCTATTCCTGTCTATCCTTGTGGCGCAGATCGCCACTTTGAGGGCCCCCGTTTGAGGTCACCAATTGTGACCTCAAACAGCCTCAGGCCTGGGGAGTCGAGGCCTCCTGGAACTGGAGGTCGCAGAGCTTGCGGTAGAGTCCGCCCTGCGCGTACAGGGCGTCGTGGGTGCCGGAGGCCACGATCCTCCCCGCCTCGAGCACGACGATCCGGTCGGCGCGGCGCACGGTCGCGAGCCGGTGGGCGATCAGGAGCACGGTCCGGTTGGCCATGAGCTGGTCGAGCGCGGACTGGATGAGCGCCTCCGAGGCCGCGTCGAGCGAGGCCGTCGCCTCGTCCAGGATCAGGATCGGGGCGTCCTTGAGGAACGCGCGCGCGATCGAGAGCCGCTGGCGCTCGCCGCCCGAGAGCTTGACCCCGCGGTCGCCGATTACGGTGTCGTACCCCTCGGGGAGGGCCTTGAGGAAGTCGTGGGCGCCCGCGGCGGCGGCCGCGTCTTCGACGGCGTCATGCGACGCCCCCGGCCGCGCGTAGAGGAGGTTGTCCCGCGCGGAGGCGTTGAAGAGCAGGACCTCCTGGGTCACGAGCGCGACCTGGCTCCGGAGCGACGCCACCATTACACCCCGGAGGTCGTGGCCGTCGATGATGAGCGACCCCGCGTCGGGGTCATAGAACCGCATCAGGAGGTCGATGACCGTGGTCTTGCCCGCCCCCGACGGCCCGACGAACGCGAGCCGGCTCCCGTGCGGAATGTCCAGGGAGAGATCGTGCAGGACCGGCTCGCCCTCGCGGTACGCGAAGGTCACGTGGTCGTACCGGATCGCGGTCGAGAAGGTCGGGAGGACGACCGCCGCCGGGGTGTCGCGGACCTCGGGCACCTCGTCCAGGATCGGGAAGACGCGCTCGGTCGCCGACAGCCCGGACTGGAGGTTATTCCACAGCCCGTTGAGCGCCTTCACCTGCGGGTAGAGGAGGAGCACGGTCCCGATGAACGACCCCAGCTCGCCCCCCGTCATCGCGCCCTTCATGTGGATCTGCCAACCCGCGACGAGGATGAGGAAGAAGAACCCGATGACCCCGATCGTCTCCATGATGGGGGAGGAGCGCGCCTGGACGCGGAGCACGCGCAGGGTCACGGAGAGCTGTTCGAGGAGCTTGTGACGCCAGCGGTGGATCTCGCGGTCCTCGCCCTCGTACGCCTGCACGAGCTTCATCTGGCCAAGCGTCTCCTGGAGATGCGCCGCCAGATCGGACGCGAGCTCCTGGACCTGGCGCGAGTACCGGCGAAGCGCGCGGCCGAACTTCCGGATCGGCCAGACGGCGACGGGGAAGACGAGGAGGGCGACGGCTGCGAGCTTCCAGTTGAGGTGGACGAGCCAGGCCGAGAGCCCGACGATCGAGACCGCGGACAACGACGCCGGACCCACGATCTGGGTCAGCATGACCTGCATCGCGGCGACGTCGTTGATGACCCGGGACAGCAGGTCGCCCGTCTTGCGCGCGTGGTAGAACTTCAGCGACAGCCGCGACAGTCTGGTGAAGAGCGCGAGCCGCAGGTCGAAGATCACGAGCTGGCCCACGGACCCTGTTAGGTAGTCGGAGCCGTACTTGGCGAACGCCTTGAGGATCGTCGCGCCCACCAGCAGGCCCGCGATCTCGGCCAGCTTGAGGAACGCCGCCCACCGTTCGGGGTCGGTCGCCGGCCGCGCGAAGAGGCCCTGGTCCAGGAACGGCTTGATGAGCCACGCGGTCGCGACGTTCAGTCCCGCGAACGCGGCCATGCACAGGAGCGCGAGGGCGAGGCGGCCCGAGTAGGGCGCGAGCCAGCCGAGGAGGCGGCGAAGGAGGGTCACCTGGGGGCTTACTCGCCGCCGGGCTTCAGGCGCTTCGTGAACCTGAGCGTGAGACCGATCCGGTGAACGAGCCCGAGCTCGCCCGCGGGCGCGAGCGTGTAGTCCAGATTCCACTGGTCGCGGCGTCCGCCCAGCCCGATCGCCCAGCCGAAACCGTGCCCTTCGCGGAGCTCGACCATGCCGCGGAAGAACGCGCCGTACCAGTCGCCGAGCTCGACCGCGAGCCCGCCGGCCGTCGGCCCCCAGAGCGCCAGGCTCGTGCCTCCCCAGGCCCGCAGGGGCACCGGAATCCACTCGGGCGGATCGTAGCGGACCGACGCGTCAAACGTCATCGGGAACGGGTCCCGGGACGTCCGGGACTGGATCGTTCCGCCAAACCCGCGCATCGCGAGGCCGACCGCCCAAGAAGGGTCCGGCAGCCAGACCCCGCCGAGGTCCAGCGCCATCCCCTCGATCGCGGTGTCGCCGAACGACTCGTGCACCACGCGAACCCCGGCCCCCACGGCCAGGGCCTCGTGGAGGAAAGACGCCCCGAGCACGGAGGCCTGCACGCCCAGGGGCCGCATGAGCGCCCCGGTCCCGTCGGGCAGGATCTCGGACGTCACCGTGACTGGATCGTGCAGGACGAAGGCTCCGCCGACGCCCACGACGGCCTCCTCGCCAACGGGCAGCATGGTCGCGAGCGATTCGCCGATGAACCCGTCGGTCCACGACACGTGCGTGAGGCCCGCCGTGTACTCGAGCTTGAGCGGGGCGGCGGCCGGGTTGCCCCACACCGCCCCCTCGCCCTCGACCAGCGCGGCGGCGCCGACCCCGAGTGCAGCCCCGCGGGCGTCGCCCGCGAGCGACGTGAAAACGAAGGCCTCGCGGCCCCCCGGCCCCGCGGCCACGGAGCCAGCCAGGACCAGCCACGGGGCGGCGGCGACGGCCAGGCGCCTCACCGCTTCACCACGAGGATCAGGCCCTTCGCCGTCTTCCCCGATTTCGCGTGCACCCGGAAGGGGTAGCTGCCCGTAGCCGCGGGCTTGCCGTTCCGGATCCGGCCGTACCATGTCGCCACGCCGGTCACGGGCGAGTAGTCGATCCCCCCCCCGAGCGAGGCCACGAGCTCGCCGCGAATCGTGTAGATATCGAGCCGATCCACGTCCGCGGGCAGGCGGTCGAAGGTCACCGTCTCGCCTTTCCCGGGATCGACCGGATTCGGGTACAGCCGGAGATTCTGGAGGTCGACCTCGGACGTCACGCTCCGGAAGGCCGCGATCCGCGCCGCGCTCGCCCACCCCAGGAGATCCCAGGCCACCGTGATGCTCCCGCCCGACGGGAAGTCCGGCGGCCAGCTCGTGAGCGTGATGTCGGTCCGGGGACATCCGGCCTGCGAGTACTCGATGTATCCGGACCAGGTCTGCCCGGCGACCGCGGTCTTCACCCGCAGGTAATACGTCCCGGACACCGACGGTGTGTACGTGAACCGGAACTGCTCGTTCGACCCGGTGTTGTCGTCGGAAGCGACGAGGATCGAGCCAAGGGCGTCGCTGAAGAGGTCGCCCCGCACATCCCCGATCCCGCCGTTGACCGCGACGCCCGCCGGGTAGGTCGACGCGAACGTGTACGCGCACCCTGCCGTCATGCCGATCCGAAACCAGTCCTCGGGGTCCGAGAAGCTCAAACAGTGAAGCCCATGCGTCTGCACGGTACCGGTCGGGATCAGGTTCGTCCCGCCGGCCCCCGTGTTGTCCCCGAACGGGGCGGCGTCCCACGGGTCGCAGACGCCGGTCGCCGCGATCACGTACTCCGGCGAGTAGTAGTCGAGTCCGGCCAGCCGCGCGTGGATCGCGAAGTACGTCGTCGTGTTCGACGGAAACGTGTCGGTGTAGCCCCCGAGCGGCCCGCTCTGGGGGCAGGTGGCGAACGCATACCCGAGGGGCCACACGCCGGCCGTGATCCCATAGACGACGTTCGTCTGGCTCACGTTCGTCCCGCCGACCGCCTGGCCTTCGCGTTCGTTGAGGACATCCACGCCGCGCAGGTCCTGGCCGCCGGCGGCGTCCAGCTCAAAGCCTGAGCCGTTGAACCGCAGGCGCACGCCGGCGTCGCCGACGACCATCCCGGCCGCCATGCCGGGAAGCATCGAGATGCCACGCAGGGCCTGGGTCGTTAGCGAGCTCGCGGCAGAGTCCGGCCCGAAGCACGGCGGAATGTTGCCCGAAGAGTACTTCCAGACGAGGCCGCCGTCGCCGACCACCCAGCCCGTGTTCCGGAATGGGAAGGCCAGCGCGTACCAGGCCTTCCCGTCGCCGATCGTGCACGGGAGCTTGGTGAACCCGGCGCCGTCGAAGTGCATGAGCCGGCGGTTCCCGCCGCAGAACCAGACGTTGTCGTCGGCGAGGACCTCGACTCCGTAGAGGGGGTCGTCCGTCGTAGTCGCGGACACCCAGGCCGTCCCGTTGTACCGCAGCGCGATCCCGGACTGGCACGGCCGTCCCCCGACGGCCCAGCCGATGTCGGGGGTGAGGAACCGGACCATCGTGAGCGGCAGGACGGTGAGCGTGCGGCTCTGGGGACTTACGCTCCAGATCGAGCCGTTAAAGTGGACGATGGTTCCGTTACGGCCCACCGCCCAGGCCTCCCCGGTCCCGAGCACGGTCACGGAGAGGAGGTCTTCGTCGGTCCCGGACGGGAAGTTCTCCCATTTCCCTTTCGCGTACCGGACGACGGCTCCGCGGTCGCCGACGGCCCAGCCTTCGGCGCGGTTCAGGAACTTGACGGCATTCAGGAGGGTGGCGGTGGGGGAGGTGAGCTCCGTCCAGACACTGCCGGCTCCCGCGGGCGCCGCGGCCAGCCACGCGGCCGTCAGTGCCGGCAAGAAAAACAGGCAGGGACCGTTTCCCTGCCTGTGCGGCCGACGCGTCCTCAACCGGGTCAGTTCCGTTCCAGCTCCCGCTTCATGGCGTCGATATCCCGCTTCGCGCGCTCGAATTGGAGCGCGTTCTTCTTGGCCTCGTGAAACAGGAGGTAGACCTCCACGGAGCCGGTGCGCTCGAAGAGCTCCCACAGGACGTCCAAATCCCCGACTGGCGACGACTTCGGCATGACTTTCATCTTCCCTCTCCCAAACCTTAGCACCGGCCTCCGGAGGTGTCAACGGATATTCCCGCTGTGCCCGCCGCGCTGGCGGGCCGCTTCCGCCAGCAGGATCGCGGCGGCAGCCGTCACGTTCAGCGATTCCACGGAAGCGGCCAGCGGGATGCGGACCCTGATCGCCCCGGCCGCGGCGAACCCCGGATCCGCCCCGGCCCCCTCGTTGCCGAGCACGAGCGCGACCCGGCCCCGCCAGAGAGGCTCGCGGAAATCGCGGGCGCCGCCAGCGTCGGCCACGAGCACCCGTCGGCCCCCCTGCCCAAGCTCGCGGGCGAGCGGGGCCGCCGCCACACCCTCGCAGACCGGCAGGCCCGGCCACGCGCCCGCCGCCGCGCGCGCGGCCTTGGGATTCGCGGCCTCGACCGTCCCCGCCGTCGTCACGACCGCGTCCACCCCGAACGCGCGGGCGCTCCGGAACAGGGCGCCGAGGTTGCCGGGATCCTGGATGCGGTCGGCCACGAGGACGAAGGCGCCGCCGAGCGCCGCCGCCAACCCCGCCCGCGGCGGCGGCGCCAGGAGCGCGATGCCCTGCGGCGCCTCCACGATGGACACGGCCCGGAAGAGCGCCTCGTCCACCTCATACACGGGAACCCCATGCGCCGTACAGGCCGCCACGACCTCGCGGCCCCGCGGGCCCGCGAGGATCTTCGGCGTCACGAGGACAGCTTCCCCTCCCGCGGCGATCGCGGCTTCGACCGCTCGCAGTCCCTCGAGGAGCACGAGGCCCCGCTTCTTCCGGCCGTGCGCGCCCCCCAGCTCGCGCGCCAATTTCAGAATCCTATGGGCCGCGGAGGTAATCCGCACCGGGCCGGCGGCCACGGGTCAGGCCTCCATCCGGTCGAGGGCCCGGTACTGGAGCGCCTCGGCCACGTGCTCGGCCGCGAGGGCATCCACGCCTCCCAAATCCGCGATCGTGCGCGACACCTTGAGCGCCCGGTCCACGCCGCGCGCCGAGAGGCCGAACTGGGCGACCGCGGCCTTCAACAATTCCTCCGACGGCCCGTCGAGCCGGCACGCGGCCCGCACCTGCCGGGGGGTCATCTGGGCGTTCATGTGCGCCCGCGAGCCCCGGAGCCGCCGCGACGACCGCGCGCGGGCCACGCTGACCCGGGCGGCGATGACCCGTGATGGCTCGGCCGAAGGCCCCGCCGCGCTCCCTAGCGCGAGCCGGCCCCACGCCACCGGCGGCACCTCCACGTGGAGGTCGATCCGGTCGAGGAGCGGCCCCGAGATCCGGCTCCGGTACCGGGCGACCTCCGGCGGCGTGCACCGGCAGGACTTCGTCGGATGCGTCAGGTTCCCGCACGGGCACGGGTTCATCGCCGCGATGAGGCTGAACCGCGCCGGGTAGTCGACGCTGTACCCCGCGCGCACGATGGAGACATGCCCGTCTTCGATCGGCTGGCGCAGAACCTCGAGGACGTGGCGGTGGAACTCGGGGAGCTCGTCCAGGAAGAGCACGCCGAGATGGGCGAGCGAGACCTCGCCCACGCGGGGAGTCGCCCCGCCGCCGACGAGTCCCACGTCGGACACCGTGTGATGCGGGGCGCGGAACGGCCGGGACGCGAGGAGGCCCGCCCCCGCCGGCAGGCGTCCCGCGACGCTGTGGATCTTCGTGATCTCGAGCGATTCTTCCCGCGTCAGCGGGGGCAGGATCCCCGGCAGGCGCCGCGCGAGCATCGTCTTGCCGGTGCCCGGCGGCCCGATCAGGAGAACGTTGTGGCCGCCGGCGGCCGCGATCTCGAGCGAACGCTTCGCGTGCTCCTGCCCGCCCACGTCCGCGAAATCCGCCTCGTCGACGGGGGCGGCCCCGCCGCGGGGCCGCCCCCGCGAGGGCCTCCCCGGCGCCTCCCGGCCAGCGAGCAGGCCGACCGCGTGGGACAGCGTCCGGACCGGCCAGATTTCGAGGCCGCTCACGACCGCGGCCTCGGCGGCGTTCCCCTCGGGCACGAGGAAGCGGCGGCAGCCGGCCGCCCGGATCGCGAGCGCCGCGGGCAGGACGCCGTGGACGGCCCGGCACTCTCCCGTAAGCGAGAGTTCCCCGAGAACCGCCGCGCCCGCGAGAGCGGACGCCGGGACCTGGCCGGACGCGACGAGCACGCCCAGCGCGATGGGGAGATCGAACCGTGGACCTTCCTTGCGGATGTCCGCGGGCGCGAGGTTGACCGTGATCCGGCGAACGGGGAAGTCGAAGTCCGCGTTCTTCACCGCGGCCCGCACGCGCTCGCGGCTCTCGCGCACGGCGGCGTCCGGCAGACCGACCATGGCGAAATGGGGCAGGCCTGCCGAAAGGTCTACCTCGACTTCGACCAGGAAACCATCCACGCCCTGCAGGGACGCCGACAGCACCTTCGCGAGGTCGCCCTGGGCGGTTGTCACGGGATTGCGCTCGGGCTCAGCCGCCAGCGGTCGACTCGATCATTCCGATCGCATCGACCGCAGCGCCGCTCACGCGGCGCCAGCCGCCACCCGGGCGGCCTTCATTTTCTGGGCCAGCGTGCCGATCTTCGCGTGGAGCGCGCGGGAGTCCGCATCGCCCTTGTTCCTCGCCGCGTGGTCCGCGAGCCACTGCAGGGCGTCATTCATCCGCTCGATGGCGAGGAAGCAGACGCCCATGTTGAAACCGATGTTCGGGTAGCCGGGGTCCGCATCGTAGACCTTGCGGAAGGCGCCGATGGCCTGCTCGACCTCGCCGCTCTTGTACTTCTCGATTGCTTCCCGGAAGAGCGGGTCCAGGTCTTTCGACTTATTCCGGCCGAAGAGACCCTTCTTCGGCAGGTCCTCCCGCAGCTTGACCGTCCGCATCACGTCGTGATGCAGGCGGCGGGCCGAATCGGACAGGATGTGGTACGCCTCGACGAGCGACATCGTCTGCTCGACCGCCCACTCCTCCTTGCCCTTGTTGTGATCCGGGTGATAGCGGAAGAGGAGAAACCGGAACGCGTCCTTGATCTCCTGCTGGGTCGCATTCGGGAATACCTGGAGGACCTCGTAATAGTTCCGCATGCGGCTACTCGTGCTCCTGCCAGGTCCGGATCAGGTCGATGTACTTCTGGGCGAGCGAGCGCGCCTCGGACTCCGTCGCAGCCTCGGCATTCACGTGGAACAGGGGCCGGTCGCCGTCGGGCACGACGATGACCCAGGACCCGTCCTGGAAGATCTTGACCCCGTCCAGGAGCTCCACCCGCGTGCCCTGGGTCTCGTCGATCAGGTGCCGCATGATGGCCCCCTTCATCTCCCACTGGCAGGGGATGTGCTCCCGGACCATGCGGTACGCGGGCACCGTGGCCCGGATGCGCGAGAGCGGCTCGCCGGCCCGGGCGAGCCACTCGAGGGTCTTGACCGTGGCGCACTGGGCGTCCATCGCGGGGTGGAACCGGGGGAAGATGAATCCCCCCTTGCCTTCGCCCACGAACTGCACCTTGCCCGAGGCGGCCACCTCCATCATGGATCGGTACGCCATCCGGGTCCGGATCACCTCGGCTCCGAAGGGGTCCGCCATCTGCTCGATGGCCTGGGAGGCCGAGACCGGCACCGCCAGGGCATGCACCTCGCCGGATTTCAGTCCCAGCAGGATCAGGGCGGACAGGGCCTCGTCGCCGGACAGAATCCTCCCCATCTCGTCCACGAGGAAGACCTTTTCGCCCCCCGCGTCCATGAGCACCCCGAGGTCCGCCTTGAGGGTCGGGACGATCGTCGAGAGCTGGGTGAGCGCGGCGTTGAACTCCTCGGCGCTGCGCGTGAGCTTGGTCTCGTCCAGGTACGCGTTCAGGGCGACCACGTCGCACCCGAGCTCGCCCAGCACGGAGGGGAAGATCGTGGCCGCGGTGCCGAATGCGTAGTCCACGACCACCTTGAGCTTGGCCCGTCCGAGCACGCCCGGGTCCACGGACGCGAGGAGCGCTTCCTTGTAGTACTCGAGCACCCGCTGGGGGAACGTGATCTCGCCCGTCTTCTCGGCGTCCGCGCGGCGGAAATCCTCGCGAAAGAACAGCCCTTCGATGCCCTTCTCCTTGCCGGATGAGACATCCATTCCGCCGCCGTCGAAGAACTTGATGTCCGTGAGCCGCCGGTCGAACGGCGACCGCCGGACGTGCAGGCCCCCGGCGTCCCCCGTAGACCGAACGGCGAACCGGGCCAGGGGGATCGGGACCGCCTGGAGATCGTGCACGTTGACGCCGCTCGAGAGGATACCCGACATGAGCGCGCGGCCGATCAGCCTAGAGCTCTTGTGCAGGTCCCGGCTGAAGATCATTGTCGCGCCCTCGGGCAGGGTCGCGCCGTACGCCGCGCCGAGCTTCGCCGCGAACTCGGCCGTGATCTCGACGTTCGTCAGCCCCGAGACGCCGTACGCGCCGAAGAGCGACCGCGACCACTTTTCCCCCCACACGAGGCTCGTCGAGAGCGTCGCGCCCTCCTCGACGGTCTTGTACGGCCACAGCTTGACGTCCGCCTTCACCGTGGCCTCGGGACCGATCTGGCAGTGGTCGGCCACGACGACGCCTTCCGCGAGGAAGGCCTTGCGCCCGATGGCGCAGTGCGACGCGACGACGTCTTCCTTGAGCTCGGCTTCCGCGCCGATCGTCACGTGATCCCAGAGCACGGAGTCCGCGACGCCCGCGCCGTCCTCGACCACGCAGTCGTCGCCGATGATCGAGTTCGCGAGCTGAACGCCCGGCCCGATCCGCACCCGCTTGCCCAACACGACCGCGCCCCGCATCTTGGCGCTCGGGTCCACGCGCGTCCCCTCGCCGACCCACACGTCCTTGCCGATGCGGCCCATCTTCTGGCCCTGCACGTCCACGTCGACCTCGCCCCGCAGGATGTCCACCTGCGCCTGCCGGTATTCGGAGAGGCTCCCGATATCCCGCCAGTACCCGGTCGCAATACACCCGTAGAGCGGCACCCCGCGTTCCATGAGTGCGGGGAAGAGGTCGCGCGAAAAGTCGAACTCACGCCCCTCGGGAACGCGCTCAAGCGCCTCGGGTTCCAGGACGTAGATGCCGGTGTTGACCGTATCGCTGAAGACCTCGCCCCATGACGGCTTCTCGAGGAATCGCACGATGCGGCCGTCGGGTTCCGTGATGACCACACCGTACGCGAGCGGATTCGTCACGCGCGTGAGCACGAGCGTCGCTTTCGAACCGCGCTCGCGGTGGAATTCGAGAATGGCGCCGAGATCGAAATCGGTGAGCACGTCGCCGCTGATAACAAGCACGGGCTCGTCGAGCCCCTGCTGCGCGAACCGCACGGCGCCCGCGGTTCCCAGGTCGGTCTCGGTGGTCACATAGGTGAGCGACACGCCCTGCGCCGAGCCGTCGCCGAAAAACTCGCGGATCACCTGGGGCTGGTAGTAAAGGAGCACGCGGATATCGTCGAACCCGTGATGCTTGAGCAGGCGAAGGCCGTGCTCCATCACCGGCCGGTTGGCAACGGGTAGCATGGGTTTCGGAACGTTGCACGTCAGCGGGCGCATGCGTGTACCGAATCCGCCTGCCATGACGATCGCGATCATGCGGCGCGCATTCCTCGGACGGATTATACCTCCGGCTTGCGGCCTATGGCCGCATGATGCCGCCCGGCCTGCGCCGTAGGCGCCATGAGAAGCCGCTCGGCCGGCGCCGCAGGCGCCATGATGCCGCCGGCCTGCGCCGTAGGCGCTATGAGAAGCCGCGTTCACTTGACAAGCTCCGGGCCGTGCTGTATTGTGCCGACGGTTTCAAGGTAGCCGTGACGAAACGAGCGAACGTGATTGTTGAGACAGGCTCACACGCCTGTGCCGCGGAGAACGGGGGGCCCAGCGCCCCCGTCCGGATCCGGTTCGGGATCCCCGCGATGCGGCGTGCGGACAGCGACGATCACCCCTCCGGACCTGCGGTGAGCCGACCCGTCCGTTTCCTCCCCCGGCCCTGACCCCTCGGTTGAGTGTCCGCCTCCGGGCGGACCGAACGGCATTATGGCGCCTGCGGCGCCAGGCCGAGGGTGCGGTCAGTCGGGACGAGACGGACGTGTCGGGCGGACGGCGGGTCCTCGTTGCGAGTACCTCGCGGGGGTTCCGACCCCAAGCCCTTGTGGGGCTGATGGGGTTCGTTCCGTGGCCAGGTCGTTGCGACCCGTGCTGGCGGACATCTCCCGGCGGACCCGGCAGTCTGACCTGGCCGGCCCGACCGGAGGGAGAGCGGAGCCCACCCCGGAACCGGTGTGGACCGATGTGAACAAAATGTGGATAAAGGAAGGGGAGGACTGTCCTCACCGATGCTTGAATTGTAGGGGTGTGGGGAACAGTGTGGGCAGGATGTGGATAAGATGTGGTCCAAAAACAGTGACTTCTTAACATGTCATCACCGGGCTGTGGATAACTAACGGGGGGGACTTATGGCTGAGTTGAACGAGATTTGGCGGGGTGCGTTGGAACAGCTGAAGAGCCGGATGCCGGCGTCCCAGGTTGAGACCTGGATTTCACCCCTGCGGCCGCTCCGGGTCGAGACGGATACCGTCGTCGTCGGGGTCGGAAGCGAGCTCCACAAGGCCTACGTTGCCCGCAACTGCCAGGCCCGGCTCGAGGAGGCCCTTTCAGCGGCCGCCGCGAGCCCGGTCAAGATCCGGCTCGAAGTCGAGACCGAAGGACAGGGCCTCCTGTTCCCGAACCCGGAAGTGATGGTCGCAACGACCACGGCCCCTGACGCTCGCGCCCCGCGCCCCGCCGCGGCCACGTCCAGCCTGTCACGCTCCCGGAGCGGGCGGGGGAGCCTCGGCGGCGATGAAGGCGGCCTGCCGCTCAACCCCAAGCACATCTTCGAGACCTTCGTCGTTGGCGCCAACAACCGCTTTGCCCACGCCGCGGCGCTGGGCGTGGCCGAGAAGCCCGGGCGGATGCACAACCCCCTCTTCCTGTACGGCGGCGTGGGGCTGGGCAAGACCCACCTCCTGCACGCGATCGGGCACGCGGTCAAGGCCGCGTTCCCCCAACGGCGCGTCCTCTACACGACAATGGAGAAATTCACGAACGACATGATCAAGGCGATCCGGGAGCAGAACACCGTCGACTTGCGGCGCAAGTACCGGTTCCCCGATCTCCTCCTCATCGATGACATCCAGTTCCTGCAGGGCAAGGAAAGCACCCAGGATGAGTTCTTCCACACGATCAACGACCTCATGGCCGGCCAGCGCCAGATCGTGGCGACGTCGGACACGCACCCCAAGGACATCAAGGTCGAGGAGCGGCTGAAGTCGCGGTTCCAGGGCGGCCTCGTGGCGGACCTCCAGGCGCCCGACGTCGAGACCCGGATCGTGATTCTCAAGACCAAGACCGACCGCGAGGGGCTCCAGGTGCCCGAAGAAGCGCTCGCCGTCATCGCCGAGGCCGTCCAGTCGAACATCCGCGAGCTGGAAGGTGCGCTCAACCGCGTCGTGGCCATGGCGGCCATGACGGGCCAGCCCGCGTCCGCCGCTCTTGCGCGGGACGCACTGCGGGACCTCATCTCGGTCAACCGTCCCCCGCGCACGTTCGACCGCATTCAGCAGGCCGTCGCGCACCACTTCGCACTCGAAGCCTCTGTCCTGTCGGACAAGACTCGCACGGACGCGGTGGCTTATCCCCGCCAGCTCGCCATGTACCTCTGTCGCGAGATGCTTGGGGCGTCGTCCGTTCTCATCGGCATGCAGTTCGGCGGCCGCGACCATTCGACCGTCCTGCACGCGATCGAGAAGATCAAGCGCCTGCACGACGCGGACCCCCAGACACGCGATCACCTGTCACAGATCCGCCGCAGTCTGGACCTCTAAGCGGATGCGTCTTGTGCACAGTGGTCCGGCACGCTTCGCCCCCGTGTGCGACATGTTTTTTCGTCTTCTCCGGACCCATCCACGTACGGATACTACTGTATTAATATCTTCCGTCATAGTAGGATGTGGACAGCTGGGACCAAAGGGGGAATCTCCCGCATGGAACTGAAGATCGGCCGCAAGGAGCTCACCGCCGCGCTCGAGACGACCAGCAGCGTGGTATCCACGCGACCCACCCTCCCGATTCTCGGGAATGTGCTCATCGACGTCCGGAAGAAGGACGCCGTCCTGTCGGCCACCGACCTTGAAGTCGGTATCGTCCTCTCCGTGCCCGCCGAGGTGAAACGCGAGGGCAAACTCACGGTGCCCGCCCGCAAACTTCTGGACATCGTCCGCGAGCTTCCGGGCGATTCCGTAAGCCTCGAGACCGACGCTGCGTCGCGCATGCTGCTCAAGGCCGGCGCCGTTGAAATCAAGCTACTCGGGCTCGCCCCCGACGAGTTCCCGCAGCTTCCGGAGGTCAAGAAGGAGGCGGAGGTCAAGGTCGCGTGCGCGACCCTGGCGAAGATGATCGACCGCACGCTCTACGCGGTGTCGAACGACGAGACGCGGTACGTGCTCAACGGCGCCTACCTTGTCTGGGAGAAGAGCGAGCTGAAGATGGTCACGACCGACGGCCGGCGGCTGTCGTTCATCCGGGCGGCGCTGGAAGGCACCGGCGGGAAGGGCGAAGCCGTGGTGCCCACGAAGGCCCTGCAGGAGCTCGTGCATCTCTTCGGGTCCGCGGAGGGCGAGGTCACCGTCGTGCTGGGCGAGGGGTACGCGAAATTCACGGTGGGCAGTGCCACGCTGACGACGCGACTCATCGACGGGAGGTTCCCGGACTACGAACAGGTGATCCCGAAGGCGCAGGACAAGAAGGTCACCGTGGCGACGGATGCGTTCCTGGCGGCCACGCGCCGCGCGGCGCTGATCGCCGCCGACCGTTCCTCGTCCGTGCGCCTCGACGTCCGGAAGGGCTTCATCACCTTCAGCGCGGCCAGCCACGAGCTCGGCGAGGCCCGCGAGGAGGTGCCCGCCGCCTACGACGGCGAAAGCCTGTCGGTGGCCTACAACGCACGGTATCTGACGGATGTTCTCAAGCACATCGAGACGAAGGAAACCCTGCTCGAGCTGTCGACGGCGCTGGCGCCCGGGGTCCTGCGGCCCGCCGGGGACGAGACCTACGTGTGCGTCGTCATGCCAATCCGCCTCTAAGGAGGAAACCGCTATGACCCGATTTCCCAGCGTGTTCCGCGCGATGCCCGGTGCCCTGGTCGCCCTGCTGATCGCCGGCCTGACGGGGTGCGGTGGCAAGCAAACAGTGCGTCCCGCGGAGCCCGTGCTCGCGGAGAAGATCACGGGGCCGCGCCTGCGTATCGCCGTCGTGGAGTTCGAGAACAAGACCGTCTACGGCTCCCGGCTGGGCACCGCCGCGGCGGATATCCTTGTCACGGAGCTCGCGAAGACCAACCGGTTCATCCTCATCGAGCGCCAGAAGCTCGAGAAGGTCATGGCGGAGCAGAAGCTGGGGCTCACGGGCGCCGTGGATCCCGACACCGCCGCGCGGATGGGCAAGGTCCTGGGCGCGGCCGCCATCGTCTCCGGCGCGGTCTCCCAGTTCGGGGTCCACACCGAGGGGAGCGACATGCTGATCACCGAGTCCAAGCGCCAGGTGGCCGAGGCGGTCGTGGACGTGCGGATCATCGACGCCGAGACGGCCCAGATCCTCTTTGCCGAGTCCGGCAAGGGGAAGACGGTCAACTCCACGGGGTCGTTCCTCGGGCTGGGCACGCGCTCGTCGTACGACGAAGCGCTCGAGGGCAAGGCCCTCAGAGAGGCCATCACGTCTTTCGCGGCCAACGTCGTGGCCCGGCTGGTCCAGATCCCGTGGTCTTGCCGCGTGGCCGAGATGGACGGGCCGACGATCTACCTCGACGCCGGACTGGCGTCGGGGCTCGAGGTCGGCTCCATCCTCGAGGTCATCAAGCTCGGGGCCGAGATCAAGAGTCCCTCGACGGGGCTCGTGATCGGCCACAAGGAAACCCGGCTGGGCCGTCTCAAGGTCCTCGCGCGCATGGGCGAGGACGCCTCGACGGCGCAGATGATCGAGGGGAACAATCCGGCCCGCGGCGACCTGTGCCGGATGATGCGGGGCGTCAACCCCGGGTACTGACCCTCTCGGGTCCTTCAGCTCAGAAGAATCTAATGCCGACCTGGTAGTGGTTGGGGGTGACTTCGCGGACCCAGACGACGCGGGCCCGGCGGAGGCCCCCCTTCGTGGCCGGCGACCTCGGCACCCGGACCTCGAGGATCGTGCCCGGCAGGAGCAGGCTGGAACTCGTGAGGCTCATCCCGCTGCGGCTCACGTTCTCGGCCTTGCCGCCCCGAACCGTGTTCAGGAGCGAGACCATCCTCGCCGGCGGCGGGAGCCGGCGGACCTTGTAGCCCAGCCCCACCGAGAGGGCGAATCGCGGATCGTGCCGGCGCTCCTTCGTGGGCTTCCTCATCGCCGTCATCGTACCACCACGCGCCGGCAACTGTCCCGCAGGGCGGCCCAGTGGGGGTCGTCGACGGCCGTGACCTGTACTTGCGGGATGCCCGCCGTCGTGGCGTGAATGAACTCCTGGGGTGATACGGCCAGCCCGACGTGGGTCGCCTGGCGGAAGAACAGCAGGTCCCCGGCGGCCAAGGCGCCGCGCGGGACCTCCGTGAGCCGGGGGTCGCGAGCCTGGTCCCCGGCATCCCGGGGCAGGTCGACGCCGTGGAGACGGAACAGGAGCTGGATGAACCCCGAGCAGTCGAGGCCGAAGGGCGTGGTGCCGCCCCAGCGGTAGGGGAGGCCGAGCATGGCGCGCGCCTGCCGCACGACGCCCGCCGCCAGATCGTCAACGCTGGTCCAGCTCCAGGAGGCGGTCGCATCGCAGACATCGCCGGACTGGACGAAGGCCGGCAGCGCCCCGGGCGCCTCGACCGGGAGCCATCCATCGACGCCGTCGCCCGTCCGGACGAGCGGCGAGCCCAGCGGCGCCGTGAAGAGCAGGGGCGCCCTGACGCCAGGGGCTGCATGGAGGTTGGCGAACAGGGACCGGACCGTAACGACCGCGGCCGCTACGGGAGGCCAATCGCCGGGCACGAACCCGTCCGCCGCCGCCCAGCCGGCGTAGCCGTCGTGCCGGAAGCGGAGGTGCAGGTACGCGACCGGGGGTGCGATGCGTTCCGTCACGACGGCGACGTCGCCGAGCCGCGCCTGCGTCACGACTTCGCTCGTGGGGTCGGGGTCCCGGTACACGTTGACGACTGGTTCGGCCGCCACGACGAGGCTCATGGGGCCGAGGGCTCCGCGTCCCGGTACCGCTCGAGGACGGCCTCGTCGACTTCCACCCCGAGCCCGGGCTCCGGCCCCAGATGCTGCGCGCCTGCGGTCATCCGCGCGCCGCCCGCGACCACGGGATCGGCTTCGAGCCCGAACGCGCCATCGAGGTCGATCCAGCGGACGTTGGCGAGCCCGAGCGCGACCGCAAGCCCGGCCGAGATGGAAACCCGGGTCTCGATCATGCATCCGACCATGACCGGGACGCCGGCGGCCTCGGCCATCCGGACCATGAGCGCGGCCTCGTCGGGTCCGCCGCACTTCTGGAGCTTGACGTTCACGGCCTTCACGACGTTCCCGGCGAGCACGCGCGCGAGACTGGCCGGCCCGGTCACGGCTTCGTCGGCGGCCACGGGTACGGGGGAGCGACGGGCGACCTCGAACAGCCCCTCGAGGTTGACGGCGGCCACCGGCTGTTCGAGGAGCTCGACGCCGGCCGACCGAAGCCGGTCGGCGAAGTCGAGCGCTCCGGCGAGCGTATAGCCCTGGTTGGCGTCGGCGAGGAGCCGGGTCCCGGAGCCGAGCGCCTTGCGTACGGCAATGACCCGGGCGGCGTCCGCTGCCGGGTCGACGCCGACCTTGAGCTTGACGACGGGGAAGCCTGCGGCCACCGCGCTGCGCGCGGACGCAATGGTCGTGGCCTCGTCCGCCAGCCCGAGGGTAAGGCAGGCGGGAGCCGCCTCGCGGGCGCCGCCGAGCAGGCGGGCGAGCGGGAGCCCGAGGGCGCGGGCGCGCAGGTCGGCGAGCGCGGTGGAGGCCGCGCAGCGGGCCGAGGGCAGGGAGGCGAGGTCGCGCTGGAGCACGAGCCGAAGGACTTCGGCATCCATCGGGTCGGCGCAGACGAGCCGCTCGGTTGCCACGCGGCCGAGGGCTTCCCGGACGTCGCCCAGCCGCTCGCCCGTGACCTCGCGCACGGGTACCGCCTCGCCCCAGCCCAGCGTGCCGTCGTCGGCCTCGAGCCGGAGGAGGCACGCCCGGCACGCCGTGCGGGTGGCATAGGCGAGCACCAGGGGCGCGCGCATGGGGATCGCCACGGGGAAGACCGTGGCGCGGATGATCCGCATGCCTTAGCTTGGCACAAAAGACGAACCGGCCGGAGGACAAAGCCCCCGGCCGGTTCGGTTGTTATCGTTCGACAGGATGGGTGACTTACCGGTTGCCGCCGTAGCCTCCGCCACGGTTCCCGCCGCCACCGGTTCCACCACCGCCACCGCCGTAGCCGCCGCGGCCACCACCACCGCCGCCATAGCCGCCACGACCACCACCGCCACCGCCGTAGCCGCCGCGGCCACCACCACCGCCGCCATAGCCGCCACGACCACCACCACCTCCCCCGTAGCCACCGCGGCCACCACCACCGCCGCCTCCGTAGCCGGGACGACCACCACCGCCACCGCCGTAGCCACCGCGGCCGCCACCGCCGCCTCCGTAGCCACCACGGCCTCCGCCACCGCCGCCGTAGCCGGGGCGGCCACCACCACCGCCGCCATAGCCGCCACGACCGCGACCCCCGCCGCCACCACCACCACCGCCGTAGCCGCGGCCACCACCACCACCGCCGCCGCCCTGGCCTTGGCGAGGCGTCCCGGCTCCGTAGAACCCGCCGTACGAGCCGCGCCCGCCGCCGGACAGGGCCGGATCGTGGCTACGTTCGTGCGCGCCGGGTCCGGGCTGGGGCCCGTCCTCGTCGATGAACTCGTCGGGGTTCAGCGGCTCGGGCATCCCCTCGGGGGACGCCTGCGGCTCGGGTTCGCGCCGCGGTTCCTCGCGGCGACCCTCGTCGCGCGGGCGTTCGTCGCGCCGGCCCTCGTCCCGGCGACCCTCGTCGCGCGGACGGTCGTCGCGCCGGCCCTCATCGCCGCGGCTCTCGGAAGCTCCGCCCTCCTCGCGCCGCGGGGTTAGGTTCTCGTTCCCCTCCACGTCGCGCAGGGTCAGCCGGATCTTGCCGGTTCCGGCATCGACCTCGATCACCTTCACGCGCACCTCGTCGCCCTCCTTGAGGACGTCGGACGGGTGCCGGACGCGCTCGTGCGAGATCTGGGACACGTGGACGAGCCCGTCCGTGCCCGGCAGGATTTCGACGAATGCGCCGAAGTCCGTAATCTTCTGGACCTTGCCCACGTAGACGCGGCCGACCTCGGCCTCCTCGGTCATCGCCTTGATCATGGCGACGGCCTTCGCCATCGTCTCCGCATTCTGCCCGACGACGAGGATGCGCCCCGTCTCGTCCAGGATCTCGATCTTCAGGCAGCCCGATTCCGCGATGAGCTTCCGGATCGTCTTGCCGCCCGTGCCGATGACGCCGCCGATCTTGTCGGGCGGAATCTGGACCACCTCGACTCTGGGGGCGTGCGGCGAGAGCTCCGGCCGCGCGGCCGGGAGCGTCGCGTTCATGACGTCGAGGATCTTGAGCCGCGCGTCACGCGCCAGGCCCAGCCCCTCCGTGAGGGCGTCCAGGGCCACGCCGATCGTCTTGACGTCGAGCTGGATGGCCGTGACCCCGGTCACGGTGCCCGCGACCTTGAAGTCCATGTCGCCCATCCCGTCCTCGATCCCCTGAATGTCCGTGATCAGCGCGCGCTTGTCGCCGCGCGAGATCATGCCGATCGAAATGCCGGCGACGGCGGCCTTGATGGGCACGCCGGCGTCCATGAGGGCGAGCGAGGTGCCGCAGACCGTCGCCTGGGACGAGGAGCCGTTGGACTCCAGGATCTCGGACACGGCGCGGACCACGTACGTGAACTCCTCCTGCGTCGGGAGCACGCACCGGAGGGCCTTCTCCGCGAGCATCCCGTGACCGATGTCACGCCGGGACGGGCCGCGGTTCGGCTTGACCTCCCCGACGCTGTACGCGGGGAAGTTGTAATGCAGCATGAAGCGCTTGAAGCTCGTGCTCTCGAGCGTCTCCATCTTCTGCGCGTCGGCCTCGGTGCCGAGCGTGAGGGTCACGAGGGCCTGGGTCTGCCCGCGCTGGAAGATCGCGCTCCCGTGCGTGCGGGGGAGCACCCCGGTCACGCAGGAGACGGGACGCAGCTCGGTCCAGGCGCGGCCGTCGGGCCGCGAGCCGGAGTCGATGACCATGTCCCGGACGACTTCCCACTCGATTTCGGCGAGCACGCGCTCGACGTCGGAGCCCTGCTCGGGGAACTTCTTTGCGAAGGCGGCTTCCTGGTCGGCCTTGACCTTCTCGGTGCCCTCCTCGCGGGCCAGTTTGTCCGGGTTGGCGATCGCGGCCTTGAGCGGCGCGGTCGCGGCGGCGCGCACGGCTTTGGCCACCGCCTCGTCGACCTGGGGCAGCTTGACCTCGGCCTTGGGCTTCCCCGCGGCCTTCCGGAGGTCCGTCTGCAGGCGGAGCAGGGGCGCGATTTCCTTGCGCGCGAACTCGAGGGCGGCGGCGATCTCGGCCTCCGGCACCTGGAGGGCGCTGCCTTCGACCATCACGATCTTCTCCTCGTTGGCCGAGACGATGAAGTCCAGGTCCGACGTCAGGAGCTGTTCGAGGGTCGGATTGGCGATGAGCTCGCCGGCCACGCGACCGACTCGGATGGCCGCGACGGGCCCGGCGAACGGGGTCGCCGAGAGGTGGAGGGCGGCGGCGGCGGCGTTGAGCGCCAGCACGTCGGGATCGTTGGCGCCGTCGGCGCAGAGGACGAGCACGTCCACCTGGACTTCGCGGCGCAGGGTCTCGTCGAACAGGGGGCGGAGCGTGCGGTCAATGAGCCGGCTCGTGAGCGTTTCCTTGTCGCGGGGCCTCGCCTCGCGCTTGAAGAACCCGCCCGGCACCTTGCCGCCCGCGTACATGCGCTCCCGGTAATCGACCATCAGGGGGAAGTAATCCTTGCCGGTGATGTCGGCCTTGGACATCACGCACGCCGCCAGCACGACGGTTTCGCCGTACTGGGCGAGCACCGCGCCGCCAGCCTGGCGGGCGAGCGAGCCGGTGTCGAACGACAGGGGTCTCCCTGCAAATGTGATCTGAATCTTCTCAGCCATGGGTACGTCAGTCTCCTTTGTGCGTCCGGGCCCCGTCGCCTTAGAGGGCGTCCTTACGGGGATCCCGCGATCGCTTGTGTCATCTTCATGGCCCGGGCCCTCCGTCCTGGAGGGTCAGGGGCCGGTTTATTTGCGCAGGCCCAGCTTGTCGAGGACGGCCCGGTACCGCTCGAAGTTATGCACCTTCAAGTAGTTGAGGAGCCGCCGACGCTGGTTCAGGAGCTTCAAGAGCCCCCGCCGCGACGCATGGTCCTTGCCATGCACCTTGAAATGTTCCGTCAGCATCTCGATCCGCTTCGTGAGGATGGCCACCTGCACCTCAGGTGAGCCGGTGTCCTTGTCATGGACGCGGTGCTGGACGATCAGGTTCTGCTTCTGGTCTTTCGGAAGAGGCATCCTTGAGTTGTTCTCCTTCGTTGAAACTTCCCGCCGACGGAGCCGTATGCCATTCGGTCTCCCCAGCGCGATAGCTCATGGTAGCCGTCCCGGTCCTCCCTTGTCAACGGAGGGGTCGAATGGCGGCCAAAAGCGTCGCGGGTCAGCTTGGGGGCCTCCGCGTCCCCAGACGCCAGCGCAGGATCTGGAGTGCGAGCGCGATCCCGCCACGCACGAGCTGCCAGACTTCGAGGGCATTCGAAGCGTGTTTCAGCATGCGCCACACCTGACCCGGCCGGCCGTAAAACCGGCGGTTGGCGTCCGCGACGACGCGCTCGAGCGGCGGCAGGCCCTGAACCTGGACCGCGGCGTGCGGCCCCACGGCGACCCAGTCCTCCCAGCGCACGCGGTCCAGCGGGGGGCCCGCCTCGCCGAAACAGGCGCGGTACGCCTCGGTGCCCGGGTAGGGGACCATCATATTGAAGAACGCGAGGGCGGGGTTCAGCTCCTGCGCGAACCGGACCGTGCGCTCGGCGCTCGCGGGCGTCTCCCCGGGACTCCCGAAGACGAAGAAGCACTGGGTCTTGAATCCCAGGTCGTTCGCCCAGCCGACTGCCTGCCGCATCTGGTCCAGGGTTTCGTTCTTGTGCATCGCGCGCAGCACGTCGGGGTCGCCGGACTCGATCCCGAATCCGACCGAGTAGCAGCCCGCGCGATTCATGAGGGCGAGGAGGTCGCGCGTGACGCCGTCCGCGCGCGCGAAGCAGAACCACGAGATGCGCAGATTCCGTTGCAGGATCAGCTCGCAGATTGCCACGTCACGGGCCCGGTCCGTCGTGAACGCGTCGTCGTTGTAGATGATCTGGTCCACGCCCTGCGTCCGGACGAGGTGCTCGATCTCGCCGACCACGTATTCGGGCGAGTGCCGCCGGAATCCGCGGCCCAGGACGACGTGGGAGGCGCAGAACGTGCACGGGTAGGGACATCCGCGGCTCGAGATCGCGGTCGTGGCCCGCCGTCCGCGGCGGTTGTGCGCGTGCGGGACGTAGTCGCGGAAGTCCACGAGGTCCCGCGCGGGGAAGGGGAGGCTGTCGAGGTCCCGGATCCAAGGCCGCATGGCGTTGACCCGCACCGCGTCGCCGTCCCGGAAGGCGATGCCCGGGACCGCCCGGAGGACATCCGGGGACAGGGGCCCCTGGGCGAGCCGGGACGCGAGGTCGACCATGGTCTCCTCCCCCTCGCCCAGCCCCACGAGGTCGATCCCGGGCGCCTGGGCCAGGACCGCGGCCGGCAGGGCGGTGGCGTGGACGCCGCCGAGGATCGTGACCGCCTCGGGCACCGCGGCCCGGGCCACGGCGGCCAGCCGCCGGGCCGCCGGGAAGGAGGGGGTGGCGCAGGTGATTCCGACCAACAGGGGCCCGAAGGCCCGGAGCCGGGCCGCGAGGGCGTCGTCCGGCAGGCGGCGGGCCTCGGGGTCGAGGAGGATGACCTCGTGGCCTGCCCGCCGGAGAACGGCGCCGAGGTACCCCAGCCCGAGCGGGAAGTATCGCCCGGAGGCGGACTTCAGGGGGCCGTAGGCCGCGGCGTAGGGCGCATTGATCAGCGCGACCCGCATGGCTGGCGTAATAGATTATAGAAAAGGGGGTTTGCCTTGTGCCGGCAGGGTCCGGTAAAATGAAAAATGCATATGGCGCAAGCACTTTCCCGGTCGATGGCCGGTTTTTCCGGTCTCGTCGGATAACCCGAACCTCATGCCCCTCGCGTCGCTCAAGCTCACCTGTTTTCGCGGCTACGAGTCGGCGAGCGTGGACCTCGGGCCGGGGCTCACGCTCTTCGTCGGGGACAACGCCCAGGGTAAGACGAACCTCCTGCGTGCGGCCGAGGTCCTCGGGTTGGGCGCGGCGCCCGAAGCCGCGGCCGGCGATCTCGTGCGCTGGGGCGCCGCCGCCGGCTCGATCGAGGGGCGAATCGCGACGGACGAAGACGTCGCCCCTGTCCGCCTCGTCGTCGGACTTGCCCGCGGGGGCCTCCGGCTTGCCCTGAACGGGAAGATGGCTCCGCGGCCCCGCTGGATCGGGCTGTGCCCCGTGCTCTTCGTCGGGCCCGAGGACCGCGACCAGGTTACGGGGCCGCCGTCCGCGCGCCGGGCCCTCCTCGATGAACTGCTCGAGCAGGGCGAGCCCCGGTACCTGGCCGCGTTGCGGGAGTACCGGCGGGCCCTGC
This sequence comes from bacterium, assembly GCA_919901855.1. Lineage (GTDB taxonomy): Bacteria > Oederibacteriota > CAKKQC01 > CAKKQC01 > CAKKQC01 > CAKKQC01. Next base: position 288,968 of record CAKKQC010000001.1, read on the forward strand.
GCCAGCGGAACCGGGCCCTCGGGGATCAAGAATCCCAGGACGGCGAGATCGAGATCTGGGAGGAGCCGATGGCCCGCGCGGGCGGGGTCCTGCTCGCGCACCGCGTCCGCGCGCTCGACCAGCTCGGGCCTCGCGCGGCGGCGTGGCACCGCGAGCTCGCGGGCGGGGACGCGGACCGCGGGCTCGGGCTCGCGTACCAGAGCGGCGTGGCGGCGCCGGCCGGGAGCGGCGCCGAGGCTTGGGGGGCGGCCCTGGCGGACGCCCTGGCGGCCGGCCGGCTCCGGGACCGGGCTGTCGGCACCACGCTGACGGGGCCGCACCGGGACGAGGTGGCCATCGCGCTCGCGGGCCATCCGCTCAAGGGTTCGGGGTCCTCGGGCGAGATCTGGACCGCGATCCTCGCCCTCGCGCTGGCCAGCGCGGAGGCGCTGTCGAGCCGGCTCGGCCGCCTCCCCGTACTCCTGCTCGACGACGTGCTGGCGGCGCTGGACCGGACGCGGTGCGATCGCCTGCTCGGGATCGCGGCGAGCCTGCCCCAGGTTCTGCTGACGGCGACGACGGTGTCGGGAGCTGCAGGAGCAGCTCCCGCGGCCGCGACCTGGACGGTCCGGAACCACGCGCTCGAGCGGCTTGGGACCGGGCGGGAACGGGATGACGGATGGCGCAGCGACACGGACGTCCGCGAACTCTTGGCTCGGTGCTGACCGAGGTCCTCGCCACGCTCCCGCTGGGCGATCCGGCGGAACGGGCGCTCGTCGAGGGCTGGGGGCGGGCGGTGGGGGCCGACGAGGCCGCGCACAGCGTCGTCGAGCGGCTCGAGCGCGGCCGGCTCACGGTCGCCGTGGACTCGTCCGTGCGGCACTACGAGTGGATGATGCGGCGCGAGGAACTCAGGGCCAAGCTGAACGGATTTCTCGGCGGGGACACGATCAAGGAGGTGCAGGTGAAGCTCAGGAAGACGTATGGCCGGTAAGGGCAAGGCCAAACACGCGGCGACGAAGAAGTCGCCGAAGACGCCGCCGGCGGAGCCGCCGGTCGTGCCGCCGGCTGCGCGGTCGACGAACGCGCCGGTCGTGGATTCGGCCGCCGAGACGAAGACCCGCGCCGCGAGCGAGAAGAGCTACACCGCCGACGACATCACCGTACTCGAGGGACTGGAGGCGGTTCGCAAGCGCCCGGCCATGTATATCGGGAACACGTCGTTCGAGGGGCTCCATCACCTCGTCTACGAGGTCGTGGACAACTCGATCGACGAGGCGCTCGCCGGCCATTGCAAGTCCATCGAGGTCACGATCCTGCCGGGCGACGTCATCTGCGTGGCGGACGACGGCCGGGGCATCCCGGTCGAGACCCAGGCCCAGCTCAAGAAGTCCGCGCTGGAAGTGGTCATGACCGTCCTGCACGCGGGCGGCAAGTTCGACCGCAAGACCTACCACGTGTCGGGCGGCCTGCACGGCGTCGGCGTGTCGGTCGTGAACGCGCTCTCCGAGTGGCTCGAGGTCGAGGTCCGCCGGAACGGGAAGATCTGGAAGCAGAAATACCTCAGGGGCAAGCCCACGGGCCCCGTGAAGTCCTCGGGCTCGGCCAAGCGCTCGGGCACGACGGTGACGTTCAAGGCGGACCGCCAGATCTTCGAGACGAGCGAGTACGCGTGGGACACGCTGGCCGCGCGCCTGCGCGAGCTCGCGTTCCTGAACGGTGGGCTCAAGATCACGTTCCGGGACGAGCGGAAGAAGCCGCCGAAGGAGGCCGTCTACCAGTACGAGGGCGGCGTGTCCGCCTTCGTCAAGCACCTGAACGAGAAGAAGACGGCCCTGCACGCGTTCCCGATCGCGATCCAGAAGGAGAAGGACGGCGTCCAGGTCGAGGCCGCGATCCAGTACAACGACTCCTACGGCGACACCGTCCTCACGTTCGCGAACAATATCAACACCATCGAGGGCGGCTCCCACCTGATCGGATTCCGGGCGGCCCTCACGGGCAGCCTCAACGACTACGCCCAGTCCCGGGGCTGGCTCAAGGGGGAGACGACGCTCTCGGGCGACGACGTGCGCGAGGGGCTGACGGCCGTGATCAGCTTGAGGCTGCCGGAGCCCCAGTTCGAGGGGCAGACGAAGACGAAGCTCGGGAACTCCGAGATCAAGGGGCTCGTGCAGTCCGTCGTGAGCGAGCGGCTGAAGGCGTTCCTGGAGGAGAACCCGGGCGTGGCCCGCCGGATCGTGGAGAAGGGCCTGCTGGCCGCGGAGGCGCGGGAGGCCGCGCGCCGCGCGAAGGAGCTCACCCGGCGCAAGGGCGCGCTCGAGGGCGGCGGCCTGCCGGGCAAGCTCTCGGACTGCCAGGAGGAGGACCCCGACCTCGCGGAGGTGTTCATCGTCGAGGGTGATTCGGCCGGAGGCACGGCGAAGGGCGGGCGCGACCGGCGGTTCCAGGCGATCCTCCCGATCCGCGGCAAGATCCTGAACGTGGAGAAGGCGCGCGTCGAGAAGATGCTGGCGAACGAGGAGATCCGCGCGATCATCACCGCCATCGGCATCGGGGTGGGCAACAACGACGTCAACGTCTCCAAGGTCCGGTACAAGAAGATCATCATCATGGCCGACGCCGACGTCGACGGCCACCATATCCGGACCCTGCTCCTCACGTTCTTCTACCGCCAGATGCGGGGCCTCATCGAGGCCGGGTACGTGTACATCGCCCAGCCGCCGCTCTACAAGGTGAAGCGTGGACGGCTCGAGCGTTACATCCAGAGCGATCGCGAGATGGACGCGTTCCTGGCGGAGGCCGCGGCCGAGGGCGGGACGATGTCGGCGGTGCGCGAGGGCCGCAGCAACTCATGGACGACGGAGAAGCTGCACGCGGTCCTCATCGAGCTGCTCGAGGCCGACCGGATCTTCGACGCGATGGAGAAGAAGGACATTCCGGCCGAGCAGGTCCTCGATTACGTGGACGGGAAGCGGCTGCCGATCTACGAGATCGAGACGCCGGACGGCAAGAAGCTCCTGTATTCGGACGACGAGTACGACAAGCTCCTGATCCAGTTCAAGAACGCCGGGAAGGATGCGGGGAAGGGGAACGGGAAGCAGGGCGGACGGGGTGCGAAAACCAAGGCCCCGAAAGCGCGCGGGAACGGCGGGGCAGAGGCGAGGGCCATTCCCGTCATGCGCGACTTGGGCGAGCTAGACTCATTGAAGGGCCGGCTGGAGCGCCTGGAGAAGCTCGGGGTCACCCGTCGCGAGCTCGTGCGCGCGGCCGGCAAGGGGAGGGCGAAGTATGCGTACGTGGAGGGCGGGAAGCGCGTGGAGGCCGGGACACTCCGGGACCTTGTCGCGCTCGTCCGCGAGGCCGCCCGCCGGGGCGCGACCATCCAGCGGTTCAAGGGTCTGGGCGAGATGAACGCCGCCGAGCTGTGGGAGACCACGATGAACCCCGAGAAGCGCGTCCTGCTCAAGGTGCAGGTCACCGACGCGCGCCGGGCGCTTGCCGACGATATCTTCTCGATTCTCATGGGCGACGCGGTGGAGCCGCGTAGAGCCTTCATCCAGGCCCACGCGCCGGAAGTCCGGAACCTGGACATCTGAGCGGGACCCGATGGGACGATTGAGCCGACGCAAGCACAAGCCGGCCGCGGGGCCGGCCGCCCGGGCCGGGAAGAAGGCGGGGTCGGCCCAGCTCGAGCTCCCGGTGGTGCCGGGCGGGAAGCTCGCGCTCACGGTGGAGAACGTCGACATCGAGGACGAGATGAAGTCCTCGTACATCGACTACGCGATGAGCGTCATCATCGGCCGGGCGCTCCCCGACATCCGCGACGGTCTCAAGCCCGTTCAGCGCCGGATCCTCTACCAGATGCACGACATGGGGGCGACGCACGAGAAGCCCTTCAAGAAGTCCGCCCTCATCGTCGGCGACGTGATGGGCAAGCTCCACCCGCACGGCTCGGACCCCATCTACGAGAGCCAGGTGCGCATGGCCCAGGACTTCTGGACCCGCTACCCGCTCGTGCAGGGGCAGGGGAACTACGGGAGCATGGACGGCGACCCGCCCGCGGCGATGCGGTACACGGAGTGCCGGCTCGCCTCGATCGCAACCCTCGTGCTCGCGGACATCGGCGAGGAGACCGTGGACTTCATCCCGAGCTACGACAACTCCCGCACCGAGCCCGTCGTCCTGCCCACGCAGGTGCCGCTCCTCCTCGCGAACGGGACGTCCGGCATCGCGGTCGGAATGGCGACGAACATTCCGCCGCACAATCTCAGCGAACTGTCCGACGCGCTGATCCTCCTCCTCGAGAGCAAGGATGCCACGCTGCCTGAGCTCATGAAGGTCCTGCCCGGTCCAGACTTCCCCGGAGGCGGGCTCATCCTGGGCCGCGAGGGCATCAAGGACGCGTACGCGACGGGCCGCGGGAGCATCCAGATGCAGGCGCGGGTCGGCATCGAGGAGATGAAGGGCGACCGCCAGCGCATCGTCGTGACCGAGCTGCCGTACCAGGTCAACAAGGCCCAGCTCATCACGCACATCGCCGAGCTGGCGAAGGCGAAGACGATCGAGGGCATCTCCGACCTCCGCGACGAGTCGGACCGCGACGGCGTCCGGATCGTGATCGAGGTGGGCCGCGGCGAAATGCCGCAGGTGATCCTCAATCGCCTCTACAAGCACACGGAACTGCGGACGTCGTTCGGCGTGATCATGCTCGCGATCTCGCACGGCCAGCCGCGGATCCAGGGGCTCAAGGGGATCCTCGAGGAGTTCATCGCGCACCGGAAGGACGTCGTCGTGCGCCGCACGCGGTTCCAGCTCGCGCGGGCCGAGGCGCGGGCGCACATCCTCGAAGGGCTCAAGAAGGCGGTCTCGGCGCTCGAGCGGGTCATCAAGCTCATCCGCAACTCGAAGGGCCCGGATGACGCCCGGGTCGGGCTCATGAAGCTCCTGCGCATCGACGCGCTCCAGGCGCAGGCGATCCTGGACCTCCGGCTCGCCCAGCTTTCGCAGCTCGAGCGGCTGAAGCTCGACGAGGAGTACCGGGAGACGCTGAAGACGATCGCCCGGCTCAAGGGGATTCTCGATTCGGAGCGGCGGGTCCGCGAGGTCATCAAGGACGAGCTCGAGGAGCTGAAGAAGCGTTTCGGCGACCCGCGGCGGACCGAGATCACGGGGGCGGCGCCGGAGGAGATGAAGATGGAGGACCTCGTCCCGAAGGAGGAGGTCGTCATCTCGGTCTCGCACGCCGGCTACGTCAAGCGCCAGCCGCTCGAGCAGTACCGGTCGCAGAAGCGCGGCGGCAAGGGCGTAACGGGCGCGGAGACGAAGGAGGAGGACTGGCTCGAGGAGCTCTTCATCGCGGACACGCACGCGGACCTCCTGTTCTTCACGAACCTGGGCCGCGTCTTCTGGCTCAAGGCCTACCAGGTGCCCGAGGCCGGCCGGTACGCGCGGGGCAAGGCTCTCGTGAACCTCCTCAAGTTCCAGGAGGCCGAGCGCGTCTGCGCCTCGATCGCGGTCTCCAAGTTCCGGGACAACGACTGGCTGACCATGGCCACGCGGATGGGCAACGTGAAGCGCATCGCGCTGACGGAGTTCCAGAGCGCCCAGTCGCGCGGCGTCAAGGCGATCAGCATCCGCAAGGGCGACGAGCTGATCGGCGTGGGGCAGTCCGGCGGGACGCACGAGGTCGTGTTCGCGACGGCGCACGGCAAGGCCATCCGGTTCAAGGAGAAGCAGGTGCGGGCGATGGGGCGGTCCGCGGGCGGCGTCCGCGGCATTTCGCTGGCCAAGGGCGACCGCGTCGTCGGGATGGCGCTCACGGACGGCAAGGGCGCCCTGCTGACGGTGGCCGAGCACGGTTTCGGCAAGCGCACGCCCATGACCCAGTACCGGGTGACGGGGCGTGGCGGCAAGGGCATCGCGAACCTCAAGGTGACCGACAAGACGGGCCCCGTGGTCGCGGTCCTGCGCGTCGACGACGAGGACGAGGTGATGCTTACGACCGCGAAGGGCATCTTCCTGCGGTCGAAGGTCGGTGACGTGCGCGTGATCGGCCGGAACGCCCAGGGCGTCCACCTGATCCGGCTGGAGCCGGGCGACAAGCTGGTGGCGGCCGCGCGGCTTGCGAGGGAGGACGCGTGAAGCTGTCGGTCCGGTTCGCCGTCCTCGTGACCGCCATCTTCCTCGTGACCGTCGGCTTCGTGTGGTGGCTCCTGGGCACCCGGTTGAACGCCGCCGGCCGCACTGTCGCCGCGATGTCGGCCCAGCTCGCCGAACAGACCCAGCGGGAGCGCGAACTCAAGACGAAGCTGTCCTCCGTTGCCGCCGCCCAGGGGGCGGGCGACATCGCCACCCGGGCGGCGAGCGTCCTGTCCGCCTTCGTGGCCGACCGGACCGCGGAGCTCAAGGACGACGAGTTGCTCGCGTCCTTCTCCGCGGCCGAGGAGCAGGAGGGAGCCGCGGCCAAGATACTGGCCGGGGCGAAGATGCTCGACCAGGTGATCGTGACGGACAGCTCGGGGGCCGTGACCGCCGTCATTCCCGCGAACGCGAGCCTGCTGGGCCAGTCCTACCTGACGGCCGCCGAGACCGCGGCCTGCCGGAAGGCGACGGCGCCGCGCGTGTCCGTGAAGGTTTCGGACAAGTCTCCGGCCCGTCTCCTCACGGTCGCGGCGGGGGTCCGGGCGAAGGTGGGGACGCGGACGACGTTCGTCGGGGTCGTCGTCGAGGTCGCCGCCTTCGAGAACATCCTCAAGGGCGTGACGGGCAGCATGGCCGGCGAGACCGAGACGCGGTTCCTGCTCGTCGATTCGAAGGGCCTGGTGGCGTTGTCGCCGTCGCCCGATCTCGTGGGCCGCGCCGTCAAGGACTCGCCCGAGCTCAAGAACTTGCTGGAGGCCGCGGAGGGCCAGGTCGTCGAGGTGAGTGTCGACCTGCGCCGCTGGATGGCGGTGCGTCAGCCGGGCCCGCTGGGGATGACCGTCATCGGGCTGGGCGCCATCAGTCCCGCGCCGGCTGCGGCGGGGGCCGCGGCCACGGTGTCGGTCCCGGGATCGCCGTTCATGATCCTCGGCCTGGTGGCGGCCGCGGGTCTCGCGGGCATCCTGGTGATCGTGCTCCTGCCCCTCGGCCGCCTCGGGTTGCTGGCGAAGTCGGCGGAGGCGCTGGCGGCGGGGTCGAGTTCGGTCGAGTTCAAGAGCGCGGGGGCGAACGACGAGATCGGGGCGGCCGCGCGCGCCCTCGAGAAGGTAGGCGAGAAACTCTCGGGCGAGATCGCGCACCGCGAGGAGACCGCGTCGGCCTACGCCACGATCCAGCGCGATCTTCAGCGAATGCAGACGGAGAACCGCGAGCTCCAGGAGTACCAGCGGAACCTGGAGTCCAAGGCCCGCCAGCAGCAGGCGGCACTGGAGGGCGAGGTGGCGACCGCCCGGCAGGAGCTCGAGAACGCGCGGTCCGAGCTCGAAACCGGACGGAATGCGCTGGCCGCCCAGCAGGCGGCGGTGGCGACGCAATCCGCGGCTGTCGCGGCGCGGGACACGGCGATCGCCGAGCGCGACGCGGCCCTCGTCCAGGCGGGCCAGCACATCCAGTCGCTGACCGAGAACGTCGCCGCGCTCCAGCAGTCGGTCGAGTCCCTTTCGGCGCGGATGGCCGAGGCCAACGTCGAGCTGGACCGGCGCCGGTCCGCGCCGGCGGCCGCGTTCGGGCTCTTCGCGGAGGCCAGCGAGGCGCTCTCGGTCGAGCTTGCCGGCCTGGTCGAGCTCGTGCAGGGCTACATCGGCCAGCTCGTCGAGGCCGGCGCCATCACGGAGGAGCAGCAGCAGTTCCTGTCCACGGTCATCACCCGGTCGGCCCGCTCCCAGCGGCTGATGGGCGATCTCCGGGACTTCTCGAACATCGTGCGGCCCGACGGCCTCGCGCGCGAGCCGATCGACCTCGGCGCCCTCCTGACCGACGTGGTGGGATCGGCGCAGGAAGGCGCGGAGGCGCGTGGGATTACGCTGGACGCCGACGTGCCCGTCCTGCCCGAGATGATGGGGGACGAGGGGCGCCTGCGCCAGCTCTTCACCATCCTGTTCCAGAACGCGGTCCGGTTCACGCCCGAGGGCGGGAACGTGATCATGCGCGTCGGGGTCCGCGAGGGCGTGGCCGGGATCCGGATCGAGGACAGCGCGGAGTCCATCCCGGTCAAGTCGGAGGAGGTCTTTGACCACTTCCATCCGCCCGACGAGGAGATCCTCGCCCTGCGCGGGTCGGGCCTCCGGTTCCCGATCCTGCGCGCGATCGCGGCCGCGCACGGCGGGTCCATCGACCTCGCGATCACGGAGCAGGGGTCGAACCTGTTCTTTGTCCGCCTCCCCGTGCGCAGCGAGGCCCCGACCGCGGACCAGACCGCGGCGCTGTTCGCGGGCGTGTCGGCGGGTGAGGGGGCGCATCCGGCCGCGGCCGCCGCATATGTGCAGCCGCCGGTCGAGTTGGCGGCGGAGCCGGCGGCTCCTGCTGCGGAGACCGACGCGTTCGCCCAGGCGTTTGCGGCCTTCGCCGCGTCCCCTGCGGCGGCAGCGCCGTCGGAGCCCGCCGACCTGGCTGCCGGACCTGCGCCGGCCCCTGCCGAGCTGTCCGCGGAACCCGTGGCGCCCGCGCCGGGGGTCGATGCGTTCGCCCAGGAGTTCGCCGCGTTTGCGGGAACGGCTCCTGCCGCAGCGGACACCCCGGAAGCGGCGGCGGAGCTGTCCGCCGAACCGTCTGCCGAACCTGCGGCTGAGGCAGGGGTTGAGCCGGGCGCGCCGTCGGCCGAGGCCGATGCGTTCGCCCAGGCGTTCGCGGCCTTTGCCGCGTCGCCGGCGGCCGAACCCGTGCCGCCATCCGCCGACTTGCCGGCAGAGCCGCCCGCGGCGGGCGTGGAGACGACCGAGTCGATCCTGGCGGCCCCGGGCGAGGCTCCGCCGGGCATCGGGCTCGAGGATCTCTGGACGGTGCCCGACGGGACCACGGCGCCGACGGTGGAGGCAATCGAGAATGCCTCGCAGGGCTCCGAGTCCGCCCCCGGGGAGCCGGGGACGGACGTGGTGTCCTCGCCACCGGCCAATCCTCCGGACGGAACCGAGGGGAAGCCGTTCTCGTTCGGGAGCGACGAGATTCTGACGGAGTAGACGCCGCTGCGCACCGGCACTGGCCCATCCCGCCGAACCGCCTCCGTCCTTCCCCTCGCGACCCCGCTCCTTGTCGTCTGGGTCCTCGCCGTCCTCGCGCTCTCGCATCCCTGGCGGGGGCTGACCTCCGGCGCACTCCTGAACGCCTGGCGGCCGGACCGGCCGTCGTCGGCCTTTTCCGCGGGGACGCTGGCAGACAATTGGTGGCGGCTGGCCGGCGGGCACCTGGCTGCCGTCGCCGTCATCGCCGCGCTCTTCGGGCTCGGGGCCGGGCTTCTCGGCCTCTTCCGTCCCGTTCGGCGACAGGCCCTCGCTGACCGGCGCGTCTTCGCGGCCGCACTCGGGGCGGGCGCCGGGATCATGGGCTTCCTCGGGTTGGGGTGTTGCGGGCTGTGGTGGCCCTCCGTGGGCTGGGTGACCGCAGCGGCGGGATGGTGGATGGGACGGCGGCACCGGCGAGCCTGGGCCGCGAAGAAAGCCGCTTGGCGCCCGACCGTGGTGGAGTGGCTGTCCGCCGCTGCGGCGGCAATCGCGGTGCTTTTCGTGGCGGCGGCGTCACTCGATCTCGACTCGGCCGAGGATGCGCTCGTGTATCACCTCTCTCTCCCGCTGCGGTTCGCCGCCGATCACCGCGTCATGGGGCTCCCCGGCGTCCTGCATGCGTCCTTCCCCCAGGGCGGACCCATGCTCTATGGCTGGCTGGTGCTCCTCGGGGGCGAGCCGGCGGTCCGCGCGTGGCGGCCGTGGCTCGTTCTCGGGCTCTGCGCCCTCGTCTGGCGGCTCTGTACCCGGGAGGGGCGCCCGGACGCAGGATGGCTGGCGGCGGGACTGGTCGCGACGCTGCCGTACACGTTCTGGCTCGGCCCCGCGACGATGCCCGATCTCGAGTGCGCCGGGCTCCTGGTCGCGGCGGCGCTGGCCCTGCGCGCCGGCGCGGGATTCCGCCGGGCGGCCGCCGCGCCGGCGCTGTCCATGACGCTCGCCGCCGCCGCGTGCGCGATCAAGTACCAGGCGCTCTTCGCCGCTCCGGCGCTGGCCCTGGCGTCCTGCGGCTGGCGGTTGCGGGGCCGGCGGTTCGCCATTGCCTCGGTCCTGGTCTTGGCCGCGCTCGCGCCGTGGTGGTGGCGGAACGCGGCGGCTACGGGCAACCCCGTCTTTCCGTACGCCGCGCGCGTGTTTCCTTCGTTCGTTCCGCAGCCGCCGTCGGCAGGTGCGCGGATCGACTTCTTCAACCGCTCGTACCTCATCTCCCGGCCCGCCGAACTCCCGCTCCTGCCGTGGCGGATCTCGACCGTGGGCCGCGGCGCCCCGTTGGGTCCGCTTTTCGTCCTCGGGGCGCCCCTGCTCCTGCTTGTCCGCCCGCTGGGCGCGGCCGCATTCTCCGCCGCAGTGGCCGGCGTCGCGCTCGCCTGCTGGGTTCCGTTCTCCCACAATCCCCGGTACGCCCTGGCCGCGTGGCTCCTCCTGGCCGCTGCAATCGCGCTGAGCGTGGGTGATGCAGTGGCGGGGCGGCAGACCCGGCGCCGCGTCCTCGGGATGACCGCCCTCGCGGCGTGCCTCGTCCTCGCGGTGGCGGGGCTGGCTCGCGCGTGGGTCGCCACGGGCCCGCGGGTGGCCTCGTACCTCACGGGACGCGACTCGCCGGCCGCCCGGTGGGACCGGACCACGCCCTTCCCGTTCGCTGCCGCGTCCGCCGCACTGGATCGCGTCGCATCGCCCCAATCCCGGGTCCTCGTCGTCGGCGACATATACGGTGCCTACTGGGGTCGCCCGACGGTCTGGTCGACCCGTTTCGACGTCCCGGTGGCCGAGACGATCCTCCGGACTTCCCGGACCGGGGCGGAAGCGGCGAAGCGGTTCCGCCAGATTGCGCCCTACATCTATCTGAGCGATCCGGCGGCGGGCTCTGTGGCGTTCGGCTGGACCTCCGGAAACTTCTCTTTCTCAGCGCGTGAGGCAGGTGTGGCAACCGTTGTCTGGGCGCGGTGGATGGACTCGGTAGCGACGGGCCCGACTGGCAACATCTGGCGGGTGCGGCGTTCACGTGCGGGGATGGTCTCCCGTGTTCCCATCCCCCTCGTCTTCCGGCCCGAGGCCTTCCGCCGCGCCTATGGTCCCTGGACTTCGATCTCGTGGGACGGCGCGGGTGTCCGCACCAGGACGGTCGCGCCCAGGTAGACGGCCACCGCGGCCCAGGCGAGGCACGAGACCCAGAGCCCGATCCGGAACGGCAGCGACGAGTAGACCATCTCGACCGTGTGCCGGCCTTCCGGAAGCGCTATCCCCCGGAACATGACGTTCACGCGCTCTATGGGAACCCGGACACCGTCTACGAATCCCGTCCACGCCGGATACCAGGCCTCGGAGAAGAAGAGGAAGCCGTCGCCGGCGGAGGCCACTTCGGCCGTGATCCGGTTGGGCTTGAGGTCGAGCCGTCCGACGGCTCCGGTGGCCTTGCGTCCAGCCAGCTTGGGGCTGCGCGGCCCGGTGACGAAGACCCGGCGCGCGGAGGCGGGCGTGCGGCACAGGGCCGCCAGCACCTCGTCGTCGGTCCCCGCGGCGTCCACCCGGGCCGCAAAGAACGCGCGCGGCAGGGGGGCGGGGTCCTCGCAGAGCACGAGCCGCTGACCGGCCAGGTTGGTCACCGGCGCCACCGGCCGCAGGCCCGGGGTCCGCTCCGGATTGCCGAGGAGGTAGTAGCGGGTGTTGAACCACGTGAAGAGCCCGGGCAAGCCCGGGCACCGGGACACGCCGGCGTCGTGGAACCGGGCGAACGACGCCAGCGGCGCCCCGTGGTAGCCCTGGACCCATTCGAGTCCCGACGTCATCCGCATGTTCGGGAAGGTGTGGAACTCCTCGGTGAAGACCCGGAACGGTCCCGGCCGTCTCCGCAAGTCGGAGGCGAGCATGTCCTCGGGCAGGCCCACTCCCGGGAGGGTCGCCGGCGGCGCGATGATCTGCCGCCCCAGCCCGCGCGCGAGGAGCTCCCCGGCGGCGAGGACGCCGGCCGAGACCGCGAGCGCCGGCAGGGGATACACCGACGCCGCAGCCGCCGCCACCGCGGCGCCGCCGCACGCGACGGCGTCGCGGCGCAGGGCCCGGCGCATGGCATCCCCGGCCGCCTCCGGCGAGCTCCCGTCCGCGGCGATCCGGGCGACGGCTGACGGGCTTGTCCGCACGCGCGCGAAGAGCGCGTCGGTGCTCCAGCCGCCGATCCCGAGCACGACGGCGCCGGCCAGGCCCAGCGCGGTCAGGAGGCGCCAGCCCCGGCGCGGGGCCTCGAGGAGCACGTCGACACCGACGGCGGCCGCGACGGCGGCGGCGAGGGAGAACAACGAGAGCCAGTGGGCGGAGGTGCGGAACCCCCGGTACAGGGGCAGGGACGCCAGCAGGGCCCCCGCGGGCGTAGCCGGCCCGAGCGCGAAGACGACCGCGAGGGCTCCCAGGAGGGCCCAACGCCAGCCGGCGCGGGGCCGGCCAGCCAGCCCCAGGCACGCAAGGCCGGTCGCCACCGCGCCCAGGTACTTGCCGGTGTCGCCGACGCCATTTCCCCAGAGCGAGGGGAGGACGAGGAGCGGCAGGTCGAACACCTCCGTACGGCCCATGCCGCTGAGGTCCAGTCCGCCGCCCGATCTCAGCGAAAGGCTCAGGTATCGGAGCGAGGGAAGCAGGGCGATCGCGGCCAGCACGCCGGCGCCCGCGAACGCGGCAGCGACGCCGGAGGCTCCCCGTCCGGCCCGTGCGGGAGGCGCCAGCGTGACGGCGAAGACCGGGAGGATGAGCGCGAGGTAGGCGAAGAGTTGATGGCCGGCCGACAGCGGGAGGAGGGCGAGCAGGGCGGCCGAGGCGATCCATTCGCGCGCCCGGCCGGCCGCGACTGCCCGCGACACGGCCCAGAAGATCCAGGGCATCCAGGCGGTGCCGCGCAGGAAGACGAGCGTGCCCGTGCGCACGAGATCGACCGGATAGCCGCCGAGCATGAAGATGAGCCCTCCGATCACGGCGGCCGCCGGCCGCGCGCCGAACGCGCTCGCCAGCCGGCACATCCCCGTTCCCGCGATGGCGAGATGGAGCCAGACGTCGAAGACGACCCGGCGATCCGGGGGTATGTGCAGAAGCCAGCCGGCCACGTCGGTCGGGTAGAAGAGCGAGGGCCCCAGGGATTCCCCCAACGGCATGCCGCCAAGGAGATTCGGGATCCATTCGGGCAGCGTCCCGGTCGTCCGGAAGGCCTCGCCCGCGAACCCGAATAGGGGGTACCAGTACGTCACGTAGTCGCCGCCCGCGAGCGCCTGCGTTCCCATCAGGCACGGACCCAGGAGGATCGCGGCGGCGAGGGGGAAGAGGGCGAGCCACCAGCCGGCCATCGGAGGGCTACCGCAGGCCTTCCCGGGGCCGCAGCGCCCTCCCGGCTCTCGAGACGGCCGCACCGGCCAGCCCGGCCCACCCCAGGAGCGAGATCCAGAGCCCGATGCGGAACGGCAGCGACGAATACACCATCTCGACCGTGTGCCGGCCCTCCGGCACCGCGATCCCCCGGAACATGACGTTCACGCGGGCGATGGGCACCCGGACGCCGTCCACGAACCCCGTCCACGCCGGGTACCAGGCCTCGGAGAAGAAGAGGAAGCCGTCACCGGCGGTCGCGACGTCGGCCGTGATCCGGTTGGGCGTGAGGTCGAGCGTCCCCACCGCCCCCGGGGCCTTCCGTCCCGCCAGCGCGCGGCCACGCGGCCCGGCGACGTAGACCCGGCGCGCGGACGCGGGCGTGCGGCACAGGGCGGCCAGGACTTCGTCGTCGGTCCCCGCGGCGTCCACGCGCGTCACGAAGAACGCGCGTGGCAGGGGGGCCGGGTCCTCGCGGAGCGAGAGCACCTGCCCGAAGTAGTTGGTGACGGTTCCCCGATCCGCGAGATCCCAGCGCTCGCCGGGTTTCACGAGATAGTACCGGCTCCCGAACCACGCGAAGGGACCGGGTCGGCTGGTGCATCCATACACGGCAGCGTCCCAGAAGGTTCCGAAGGAGGCCAGCGGCGCACCGTGATATCCCTGGACCCAGGGGAGTCCGGCTGGAAGCCGGGCATTGATGAGATAGTGCGGCTCTTCGGTGAAGACTCGAGATGATCCGGAGCTTGCTGGAGGCAGTCGAGGCACGGCGGCGATGGCAGCTATCTCACCGGGACGGGCGTAGACCGAGCGGAGTGTGGGCAAGGCCGGGATGACAAGGTCGGCGGCACCCATCGCGCACCACGCGGAGGCGATCACGACGGGGGATGCCACCCCGGTCAATGCCGTAAGTCCGGCCGCGGCGATCCCTCGCGCGCCGATCCCGGCAAATGCGCGGCCAAAGGCCCGGCGCATGGCCGGTTCTGCTTCCGGTCGAGCGGCGATGGCTCGCCGCACCCACGGACGGCCTTCGACGTTCGCCCAGGCCGTATCGCGGACCAGCCAGACTGAGCCGCCCACGAGAGCGACGACAATCCAGATGGCCGTCAGTCGGCGCTTGGCCCGGGCGGCGCCTCGGAGGAGGGCACCGAGACCCAGTGCTGCCAGGACTGACACCGCTAGCTGGACAAAGACCAGCCAGCGGGTGGAGACCCGGAATGAGGACATGAGGGGAATGGATCCGAGGACCCGGCCTGCGGGAGTCGCCGGACCGAGGGCGAGAATCATGGAAACGATCATCACCGGCACCCAGCGTTTCGCCGCGCGCGAGTTAGTGGCTGCGGCGTAGGCGGCGAAGGCGAAAGGGATCAGCCCGAGATACTCGGTGCTGGCGGCTGTCGCGGGCCCGAACCAGAGATCGCCGGAGCCCCAGATGCCGGGGAGGAGCAGACCGGGTAGACCGGCGATAGGCAGCGAGGCCATCGTGGTCCAACCATGACTCGAATCGGCCCGGAGGCTCAACTGCACGGCGCGGATCGCGGGCATCACGGTTAGGGCGGAGAGCGCGGCCGCTCCCCCCAGCGCGGCGGCGCATCCGGCCAGTGCGGGCCATGCCCGCCGACCCGGCGTTCCGCCGACGATGAGGAGGGGAAGCGCGACCACGAGGTAGGCGAAGAACTGGTGTGTCGCACCCAAGGGAAGGAGGGCGCAGACTGCGGACATCGCCGCCCACGATCGGGGCCGGCCATCCTCGGCGGCGCGCAGGGCGAGCCCTGCGATCCACGGGATGATGGCGCAGCCGCGAACGAAGGTGGCGATCCCGACGGAGAACGTCCCGAGCACGTGCCCGCTCATCAGGTAGCAGAGGCCGCCGAACATCGCGCCACCACGGGAAGCTCCCATCCTGCGGGCCAACCAGGCCGAGCCGATCCCGGCGAGCGAGAGATGCAGCCACGCATCCCAGGCGTAGAAGATCCCTGACGGGATGCCGAGGCTCCACGCCAGCAGGTCCGTCGGATACCAGACGCTGGGCCCCAGCGACTCGGCGAAGGGGATCCCGCCGAAAATCCCCGGGAGCCAGAGGGGGGGCTGGCCGAACCGGTGCCAGCCGTCCTGGGCGACCCGAAGGAAGGGATGCCAGTAGAAGATATCGTCGAACGCGCCGAGGATGCGCGCGCCCGTGAGGCATGGCCCCACGAGCGCGGTGGCGGCTAGGGGGAAAAGGGCAAACCACCAGGCGCTCACAAGGGCCATTACATCATGTGCGGCCGGCGTAAGATGGGGAGACCCGATGCCGCCTGCACGGATCGCGCGCGCCGCCACTCCGGCCGGACTCCGGCCCGCGTGGATCTCCGCCTCCGTGCTCCTCGTCTGGGGGGCGTTTCTGTTCCTGGCCTTCCGGCCGTTCGCGGGGGTCGATTTCGCGGCGATGCTCCGCGTGGCGGCGGATGGCTGGCGGGCCACGTCGTTCCATCCCGCGTATCTCGGGGAGACCGCGTGGCGGCTGGTCGCGGGGCACGCCGGGGTCCTGGTTTGGGCGTGCGCGGTGGCGGGACTCGGGGGTCCGCTCCTGGGGCTGTTCCGGCTCGGTGGGATCGCCCCCCGGGCGGAGCGGCTCGCGTTCGCGTGTGGGTTGGGATTCGGTATGGGTTCGCTCGGCTGGCTCGGGCTCGGGCTGGCGGGGCTGTGGGAGCGGGGCCTCGCGTGGGGGCTCATCACCGCCGGGATCGCGCTTCTGTGGCGGCAGCGGGGAATGCGGCGACGGAGACCGCCGACGAAAGCGAGGATAGCCGATCCGATTCCGCGGTGGATCGTAGGAGTATTCCAGGCGATGTCGGCCGTACTCCTGATCGTCTTCTTTGCCGCCAGCCTCATCCCCGAGACCGCAGCCGATCCCCTCCTCTATCACCTCGCGCTGCCCCAGGTCTTCGCCATGGAGCACCGGATCACCGGCGTCACCCAGATGTTCCACGGGTCGCTCCCCATGGGCGCGCCCATGCACTACGGCTGGATGCTCCTGACCGCGGGGGAGCCGGCGGTCCGGGCGTGGCGGTGGTGGGTCCTCGTCGCCACGGTCTGGCTCATCCTCCGGATATGCGCGCGCGAGGGGCGGCCCGAAGCGGGGTGGATCGCAGCGGGAGTTTTCCTCTGCCTGCCGCAGACGGTCTGGGTCGGGGCCGCCGCGTTCGTGGACATGGAGGTCTGCCTCCTCGGGCTGCTCGCCGTGTTGGCCGTGCGACGAGTGGGGGAGAATCGCGGCCGGGCGGGATGGCTGGTCGTGTCCGCGTTCCTCGGCGCAGCCGCGTGTGCCGTCAAGTACCAGGGCGTCTTCCTGCTCCCCGGGCTCGTGGTCGCGGGGCGGTGGCGGGCGGCCCCCAGGCGCGCGGTGCTCGTCGCGGCCGTTGTCGCGGTCGTGCTCGCGCCGTGGTGGGCGCGCAACGAGGTGCTGATGGGTAACCCCGTCTACCCGTTCGCGGGCCGGGTCTTTCACGCGTACCGGGCGATGCCGCCGGGGAACCGGGCTCTCCTCGCGCGTCACACGGAATCGCGGGTGCTCTGGGGCCCGCGCGAGGCGCTCCTCTTCCCGTGGCGAAGCGCGAAGGGGATGAACGAGGAGACCCGGCTCGGCCCCGTCTTCCTGCTCGCGGTGCCGTGGCTCGTCCTCGCGCCTCCGGGGGGGGCATTCGTGACCTACGCCTGGATCGCGGGCGGCTCCGCCGCCGCGTGGGTGATGACCACGCACGTCTCCCGGTACCTGACGGCGGGGTGGGTGCTCGCGTGCATCCTCATCGCGGCGGGATTGGCGGGGCCCGGGAAGCTCCGCGTCGTCCGGTTTGGGCTGCTCGCGGTCTTCGGGCTCGACGTTCTGGTCCGCTCGCTCCCGGCCTTCGCGGCGGGGGGGCTCCTGGTCCTCGCCGGCCGCGCGTCCCCGCGCGACGTGTGGGCGCGGTCGCTTCCGAACTCGTACGCGGGGATCGCCCGTCAGGCGGAGCGCCTGCCGCGCGCGGCCCGGATCCTGCTCGTCGGGGACATCCGCGCGGCATACTGGCCGCGTCCCGCGATCAACCACAGTCCGTACGACGTCCAGCTCGCCCAGGAAATCCTCGCCGGCGCGAGGACTCCGGCGGAGGCCGCGAAACGGTTCCGCCAGCTTGGCGGGTGGCTCTACGTGAACGACCGCGAGTCGGCGCGGCTCAAGTACACGCGAGACTTCCCGATGCTGGCGTTCGATGCCCGGACGGAGCGGCTGGCGGCGGCGGTGTGGCGCGTATGGATGGATGAAGCGGCGCGCGACGGCGACGCCGGGCTCTGGCGGGTCCGTCGGGTGCCGCGGCCGGCGGCCCCCTGGCCCCGGGTGCCGCTCACATTCGACGATGCCGCGCTCCGGAAGGCCTACGGGTCGGAGACGTCCCTGACCTACGAGGCGCCCGGGGGCGGAACGACGACGATCCGGCTCGACCGATGAGGCTCGGGCTGGCGGCGCTCTTCCTCGGCACGTTCGGGCTCTACCTGCACACGCTTTGCGGGAGCTACGACGTCGTGGACGGGGGCGAGTTCCTGGCCGCCGGGAGCGTCCTGGGCGTCGCGCACCCACCCGGGTATCCGCTGTTCGTCCTCGTCGAGCGGCTCCTGCTCGTCCTGCCCGCGGGGGGGCCCGAGTTCCGGATGGCCCTCGTGGCCCCGCTGGCGGGGGGTGCCGCCGCCGTCGCGGTCGCCTGCGCGCTCAGCCGGGTCTGGGGACCGCTGACCGGGGGCCTGGTGGCCGCCGCGATCGCGGTCGAGCCGTCGGTGTGGGCGCAGGGCACGGGGCTCAAGGACGCGACGAATCTCTGGCACCTCTGGGCGGGCGCGATCGTCTGCGGCGCGCTCGCCCGTCAGGCGGAGCGCCTGCCGCAGGGCGCCCGGGGCGTCCTCGCGGGCGCACGGGGTCTGCTCGTCGCGGCTCTCGGGCTGGGGCTGGCGGCGGCCAACCTCGCCGTCGGGGCCGCGGCCCTCGCGGCGGCCGCGGGCGGGGCGCTCCTCCTGGCGTCGGACGTGCGACGCGGGCTCGACGGCCGGCGGGTCGCGTTGGCCGCGGTCGTGGCGGGGCTCGCAATCAGCGCCTACCTCGTCCTCCCGATCAGGGCGGCGGCGCCGCCGGCCGTGTGCTGGGGCGACTGGCACCGGCTCACCGGAGTCGGGCGCGTAGTGGACTGGCTCCTCGGCTGGCGGCGGACCGAGTTCTTCCATATGGACTGGGCCGGATGGCGGCTCCACCGGGGACTCGTGAGCGGGCTGGTCCTGGTCGCGGCGGCCGGCGGGTTCCTGGGACGTAGAGCGGACCGGGGGAACCCGGTCTGGGTCTTCGCCGCGCTCGCCGCGCTGGCCACGGCCTGGATCGGGCTCGCGAAGGACGTCGCCCGGGGCGAGCTCCAGTACCTCCTGCCGCTCTTTCCCTGCGCCGCGATCGGGGCGGCGGGAATCGCGCGGTGGGCGGGACGGGCGGTCGCGGGTCCCGTGTTGGCGGCCCTGGCCGCCCTCATGATCATCGTGCGGGTCGCGGGCGCGGGTCCGCTGGACCGGAGCAGGTACTACCTCATGCACGACGCCACGGAGAACACGCTGGCGTCCCTGCCCGATGGGCCCTCGACGGTCCTGTGCTTCGGCGACTACGACTACGACGCACTCCGGTGGCGCCAGATCGGGTGGGGGGAACGGCCGGGTGCGGCCCTGGTGCACCTCCGGATCGTGCTGCTCGCGCCCGCGCACGGCGATCACCTCGCCGAAGTCCGCCGGTCGTACCCGGGATTCGTGGCGCCCGCGGGCCGGGTGGCGAGTCCCGCGGCGCTCGACGCCCTCGCTGCGGCCGTCGTCCGGGAGAACCGGCGTAGGGGACCCGTCTTCGCGGAGTCGTCGGACCTGATGCCCGGGGACTTCTGGGTCCGGCTCCGGGCGATTCCCTCCTGTGCCGACGGCTTCGTCCGCCGCTTCGGTCCTCCCTGTCCGGTGCCGGCCGCGCAGACCCGGCGGCTCCGGCGGTTCCGGTTCCGCGGGGCCTGGGACCCCTCGCTCGCGCACGACCGGTGGGACACGACGCTTGCCGGGGACATCCGGGCCGCGGTCGCGACCAGCGGGGGATCGCGATGAGCCGTATCCTCCTGTGGGGCGCCGGGCTCGCCTGGGCAGGGCTCGTATGGGTGAATGCCGTCTCCGCCCACTCCCTGAACCTCGACTGGGTGTGGCGGTTCTTCTGGTCGCCGGTCGGGCACTGGACTTGGGGCGGGTTCCGGGCCGCGCAGGCGAGGAACGCCGGCGCCCTGGTCGCGCTGGCCCTCTTCGATCTCGCCGCGTGGAGCGCGGGGGCGAGATTGGTTGCGTGGGTCGGGGGTGTCGTCCTCCCCGGCATCTTCGGATTGGGGGTCGCGGTCGCCGCCGGGATGGCCGTGCTCGGGATCACGGCCGCCGCGCTCGGGCTGGCCGGGCTCGCGTACCCGGGCGTAATCGTTGCCCTCTTCGCCGCGTCGCTGGCGTGCATCCGGCGACTCCCGGCATTCGGGGCGCCGTCGCTTCGCGGCATGCCGGTGGGACTCTTCGCCGTCGGCGCGGTCCTCGTCCTCGCGGGCTTCCTTGGCGCTCTGGCCCCCGAGGTGAGCACGGACGCCCTGCGCCACTGGCTCGAGGCGCCGCGGCAGGCCCTCATACTCCACCGGATCGTGGCTACGGAGCGCTGGCCGCTCGGCTGGATGCCGCTCCAGCCCGTCGGGGAGAACCTGTGCCTCGTCGCGGTCGCCGGGGACCTCCCCGTCCGCCTGCTCTCCTGGCAGGCGTCGCTCTTCGTCGCCGCAGCGCTGCTCGGGTGGGGCGGGGCGTGGGGTCCCGTCGTGGCGGTCGCCTGGCTCGCCGGGCTGAACCACGTCGTGCTCGCCCAGCTCGCGTGGACGGACATGCGCGCCGCGGCGTGGGTCCTGCTGGCCGCGTTCGCGCAATTCGCCGCCGGGCGGCGCCGCCTCGCCGGGCTCTGCTGGGGCGCCGCGGTGGCGACGAAACCGCAGGCCGCGATCTTCCTCGCGGCGGCCGTGGGTGGCGAGGCGCTGGTACGCCGGCCGCGGGACGCGGCCCGGCTGGCGGGCTGGGCGCTCTGGCCCCTCCTGCCGTGGCTGGCGCGGAACTGGATGGGCGCGGGGTCCCCGGTGGCGCCGTACGGGACGGACGTCCTGCCCGCCTTCTTCCTGCCGCAACTCGCGTGGCTCCGGCACGAGTCCTGGGCGGCGGTCGCCGCGGCTCCCTTCACGGCGGCGGCCAGGGCGTCGTCCTGGGACGCGCTCCTTTCGCCCATGCTCGTGGCCGCCCTGCCGCTCGTCGCGTGCGCCGGCCCGGGAGTGCTCGCCAGCTCGGTGGCGCTCGCGCCTGCGGTTGCCCTCGGCCTCGCGGGCTGGGCGTGGACGGCCGGATATGCGGGCCGGTACCTCGTGCCCGCGATACCGCTTCTGCTGGCCGGGTGCGCCCTTGGCGCCGGACGGCTCGAGATCCCACGGCGCGTCCGTTCCGCCGCCATCGCCGCGCTGACCCTCGCGTTCGCCTGGGAGGGCGGGGTCTCGATCGCGCTGGCCTTCCATATATTCAACCCCGCCGGGGTCGCCCTGGGCCGGGAGACGCCCGACCGGTATCTCGAGCGCGTGTTGGCGCCCCGGCCCGCGACCTGGGAAGCGGGCCGGGTCCTGCGCCGCCGCGTGGCCAAAGCCGCGCGCGTGTATGTGAGCGGCGCGGGGGACGCGCACTACTGGCCGGGTGTGGCCGTGCTCGAGGGCGAAGGGCTCGCGCCCCCGCTCGCGGCCTGGGGCGCGGCGGCGCCGACCGCCGCGCGCCTGCGCGCGACCCTGCGCCAGCGCGGCGTGCGCTGGCTCGTGGACGAGGAGACGGGAGCGGCGCTCATCCCGGGGCTGCACCCCGCGTACGAGGCCTGGACGCCGCGGGCCCGGGGGCGCTGGCGCGAGGTGCTGGCGCGCTGGGGACGCCCCGTCGCCGTGATCGGGGACGGGGCGGGGAGATACGCTCTCTGGGCCATCGATCTCCGGCCGCACCCGCCGATCCGCCTGCCGGAGCGAACCCCCGCTACGGGATATCCCTGACGACGGGCAATCTCCCCCCCGCGATATGATGGGGAATCACATGAAACGGACCGTCAAGGGATTGGCCGCGCTCGCGCTGGCGGTGCTTGGTGCCTGCGGCACTGGGTGTTCCCGGCAGGGGCCCGCGGCCGAGGCGCGGCTCGCGCAAGCGCTCGAGGCGATGCAGCAGGGCCGGCTCGACGACGCGGCGCGCCAGCTCGCGGCGATCAAGCCCACGGGCGGCTGGTTGCGCAGCGCCGCGTTCACGGCGCCGCTCGCCCTGCGCCTGCGGGCGCAGATCGCCCTGCGGACGGGCGCGTTGGAAGAGTCGCTCCGCCTCTTCCGCGAATACGACAGCCGGTACGGGAGCCTCGCGCCGGTGGCCTGGGTCCGCGCCGGCCTCGCGCTGGTCCAGAAGTACCACGATTGGCAGGGCGTCCCCGCCCTCCTGTACCTGCGCGGGCTCGAGGTCGAGGAGGACAATCCCGCGCTCGCGCTGCGGACGTGGCGTGGTCTGCTCCGGGACTACCCGCGCGCGACCATCGCCCCCGCGGCGCAGTTGAAGCTGGGCCTGCTCCAGGAGCGGCTCGAGAACCCGACGTGGGCGCTCGCGGATCTCACCGCGGTCTCGGACCTGCCGGCGGACGCCGTGGACCAGGACGGCAACCCGGTCGCGCCCCGGGCCCTCCTCGCGATCGGCGAGATCCACCGCGACCTGCGCCAGGACCCTCCGTCCGCGCGCGCGGCGTTCGACGCCGTCATCGCCAAGTACGGGAAGACGACGTTCACGTCGGCCGACGGCTTGGTCAAGGGGTCCCCGGCGGCCCTGGCGAAGCTCGAGCTGGCGCGGATGGCCCCCGACGGCGGCCCCGGGCTCCTGGAAGCGGTGGCGGGGTGGACGGGGCCGACCGGTTTCGTCACGGCGGACCGGGTCGGGGACGTGCGGATGGAGGCGCGGTTCCGGCTCGCGGAGCTGGCGCTCAAGCGCCGCTCGCTCGATGCGGCGAAGACCCGCGTTGTCGAGATCGTGATCCGGGCGCCGGACGTTCCCGCCGGCCCGCCGTCGGGGCCGCGGCCGTGGTACGGGTACCAGGCGCTGGACTGGCTCGGGGATCAGCTCGGCAGGCGCTCGCCGGAGACCGCGCTCGCGGGGCTGGCGGAGGTGGAGAAGGAGGCGCGCCACCGCGAGATCTGGGCGTACGCCGCCTTCCAGCACGTCCGCCTGCTGGCCCGGCTGAACCGGCAGCAGGAGGCGCGCGCGGTGCTCGCCGAGCTGGAACGGCGGTTCCCGAATCTAGAGTGCGACGCGGACGGCACGGGACTGACCCTCGTTCCTGCCCGCGAAGCAAGGAAGGTGCTGGGCGGATGAGCATCACGGCGGCTTCGGGGTTCCGGGCGGCGGGGGTCTGGGCGGCCATCAAGGGGTCCGGCAAGCCGGATCTTGCGCTGATCGTTTCCGATCGCCCCGCGGCGGCGGCCGGCGTCTTCACCGTCAACCGGTTCCGGTCCGTGGATGTCGAACTCGACGAGGCGCGCCTCGCGGCCACGGGCGGGCGGGCGTCCGCGATCGTGGTGACGAGCGGATACGCGAACACAATGACCGGCCCGGGGGGACGTAGAGACGCCGTCGCCATCGGCCGGGCTGCGGCGCGGCTCCTGAAAGTGCCCGAGCGCGAGGTCCTGATCTCGTCCACGGGCGCGATCGGGTTCCGGCTGCCGGTGCCCCGGGTGATCCGGGGCCTGCGGAAGGCGGTCCGAGCGCTGGCGGCGACGAAGGAGGCGGGGATGGCGGCGGCGCGCGGGATCATGACGACGGATACGCACCCGAAGCAGGCGGAGGCCAGGTTCTCGGACGGGGGCCGGGTCTTCACGGTCGGTGGGATCGCCAAGGGCGTTGGCATGGTGGCGCCGTCGATGGCCACGATCCTCGTCTACGTCACGACGGATGCTGCGGTGCCCCCCGCGCCGCTTCGCCGCGCACTCGTGGCCGCGTGCGCGGACACGCTGAACGCGATCACGGTCGACGGCCAGATGAGCACGAACGACTCCGCGATCTGTCTCGCGAACGGCGCGGCGGCGTGCAGGGCATTGTCGGGGCCGGGGGTGCGCCGGTTCGCGGCGGCCCTGCACGAAGTCTGCGCCGCGCTCGCCCGCCAGCTCGTGGCGGACGGTGAGGGTGCGACCCGGCTGATCCGCGTGTCCGTGACCGGCGCGCTGAACGCCCGGGAGGCCGCGCTCGCGGCCCGCGCGGTCGCGGATTCGGCGCTGGTCAAGACCATGTTCTACGGCCGCCAGGCGAACTGGGGGCGGATTGCCCAGGCTCTTGGAGCTTCCGGGGCCCGGTTCGATCCTCTCCGGGTGACGGTCCGCGTGGGCGGGTACCCCGCGATCCGGGGCGGCCTCCTCGTGAAGCCGCGGTTCGAGCTCTACTCCCGGCTCGCGGAAGCCGAAGTCCCGGTCGCTATCGACCTCGGAGCGGGGCGCGCGCGGGCGAGCGTACTCACCTGCGACCTGACGGAGCGCTACGTCAGGATCAACGCCGGATACCTGAGCTAGTGCGGTCCCAAGCGACCGCAGCCGGGTTTCAGCGGACGCTGAAACCCTGGACGGGCATGGTCAGGCGGGCAGGAACCGCGACCCGTCTGGGTGATCTGGGGACCACGTCGCTCGGGGCCGGGCGGCGGGTCCCGAAGACCCACCGCAGAGTCGAGGCGCTCGGGGCGATCGACGAGCTCTCGTGCGTGCTTGGGCTCGCGGCGCCCGAGGCGCCGCGAGCCATGCGCCCCCTCCTGGTCTCCATCCAGCACGACCTCTTCGACGTTGGCGCCGATGTCGCCGCAGGCCCGCGGGCTCACGGCCGCGTGACGGCCGCATCCGTCCGCCGGCTCGAGGCCGAGATGGCCCGACGCGCACGGCGCCGGGCGCCCGTGCGGAGGTTCGTGGTGCCGGCCGGGTGGCTGCACCTCGCGCGCGCCGTCTGCCGCCGGGCGGAGCTGAGGCTCTGGGCGGTCGCCGAGCGCGACCGCGTCAACCCGGAGGCGTGCCGGTACCTGAACCGGTTGTCGAGCCTCCTGTTCGCGCTCGCGGTCGCGGCGGCGGGGCGCCCACGCCGGTGGACACCGCTCGCCCGCTGATCACGACGGAGGCCGCCGCCGGCGCGATCCTGGCGGTCGCGGCGGCGATCCGGTTCTTCCGGCTCGGTCTCTTCGCGCTCGGGTTCGACGAGGCCATGAGCGTTCGGTGGGCGAGCGGGCCCTCGTTGCGGGCCGTCTGGGGAGAGCCGCCCGCCCGGGCCCCGGCGTTCAACGACGTCTATAACTCCCTCCTGCACTACTGGATGGTGCTGGGCTCGGATCCGGCGACGGTCCGGGCGCTCTCGGCGATCCTGAGCATCCTTGCCCTCTGGCTGGGATGGCGAATCCTGAGCCGGCTGCTCCCGCCGGGGCCCGCGCTGGCGGCGCTCGCCCTGTTCGCGTTCTCGCCCTTCCAGGTCCAGTACGCCCAGGAGGCCAGGCAGTACATGCTTACGCTGGTCTTCGAGTTCGCGGCGACGCTGGCCCTGCTCCGGGCCGTGGCGCCCGGGCGCGCGGGCGTCCGGGCCGGCGGCGCCTGGGCCCACGGCGCTTGGGTCAACGGCGCCTGGGCCGCGTGGGCCGCGGGTTGTGCGGTGGCGGCCGTGACCCATCTGGTCGCGCTGGCCTGGATTCCGGCGTCCGCGGTGTACGTCCTGTTGCTTCCCGGCGCGCGCCGGAACCTCGCGCCGCTGGCCGGCTGGGGCGCGCTGGCCGCCGCCCCGGCGGTCGTCCTCGCGGTCGCGGACGCCCGCGCGATCACGCTCGTCAATGCCACGTCCCCCAAGGCATACAACCTGCCCGAATTCCTGCTCGGGATCGACAACTTCTTCGGCCCCGGCGCCTGGGTGCCGGACGCCATGATCCTGCCGGCGCTCGCGGTGTTCGGTGTGGCGATGGTCGTCGGCGTTGTGGTCTGCGCGGTCCCGGGGCGCCCAATGCGCGCACCCGGGCTCCGAGCCGCGGTGCTCGCCTTCGGACTGGTGCCGCTGGCGTTGCTGCTGGTCGGGAACTGGACCGGCGCCGTCTACCGGCCGAAACTCAGGTACGCGATGGCGTCCCAGCTCTTCCTGATGGCCGCATCCGCCCGCGGCTTCTGGGCCCTGCCGTGGCCCGCGGCGCGGGCGGTCGTGCTCGCGGCTTTCCTGGCGCTGGACGTCGCCTCGCTGGTCCGGTACTTCGGCGGGGGGACGCCGTCGCTGGACCTGCCGCCGTGCAAAAAACCTTTTCACGAGGTGGCGGAGGACCTCGTCGCGCGCGCGCGCCCGGGCGACGGCGTTCTCAGCGTCGGATTCGAGACTTACCTGCCACTCGACCGGTATCTGGGCGGGCGGCTGGCGCACGGCTACATCCTGCGCGATCCCCTAATGTCGGACGGGGAACTGGAGGTGCTGGGATTCCCGTCGGAGGTCCGGGGGTTCATCCGCGCCCACGGGCGGGTATGGGTCGTGAGCGCCCCGGTCTACTACACGGCGCCGACAGAAGTCCCCGGAGACGTTCTCGCGGTCCTCCGCCGCGTCGCAGTCCTGTGCGAGGAGGCGCTCCGCCCCGGGATTAGGATCCAGCGGTGGGAGGCGCGCCGCCCGT
Source organism: bacterium (assembly GCA_919901855.1). Taxonomy (GTDB): domain Bacteria; phylum Oederibacteriota; class CAKKQC01; order CAKKQC01; family CAKKQC01; genus CAKKQC01. The sequence goes on from CAKKQC010000001.1 coordinate 315,236, forward strand.
CGGCCGCCCGGCCCCCGGCCGGGCGGCGGGGGATCGGGCCATGATCGGCGCCAGGGGCGCCCGCGGCAGGCGACCGGGGGAGCTGGGGTCCCCGGGCGGCGGCGGCCTCCGTGCCGGCCGGTGGGCGGGGGGGATCGTGCTCCTCGCGGCGGCGGTCCGCTTCTGGCGGCTCGACGGCTTTGCGCTGGGCTTCGACGAGGCGATCAGCGTCCGCTGTGCCTCGGCGGACTCGCTGCGCGCGGTCTGGGGGATCGCGCCGGCCCGCGCCCGGTTGTTCACCGACGCGTACAATTCCCTCCTCCATGCCTGGATGGCGCTCGGGTCCGACCCGGCGACCATTCGGGCGCTCTCCGCGTGCCTGAGCGTCGTCGCGCTCGTGCTCGCGTGGCGAATCCTGCGCGGGCTGCTGCCGGCCGGCTGGGCGCTGACGGCGCTGGCCCTGTTCGCTTTCGCGCCGTTGCAGGTCCAGCATGCGCAGGAGGCGCGGCCGTATGCCCTGGTGCTGGTACTGGAATTCGCCGCGACCCTCGCGCTGGTCCGGGCCGTGACGCACGGGGAGCGCGTGGCCTGGGCCGCGTGGGCGTTCGGCTGCGCGCTCGCCGGGGCGAGTCACCTGCTGGCGTTGAGCTGGATTGCGGCGTCGGCCGTCTACGTCTGGCTCCTGCCGGGGGCGCGACGATCCCTTGCGCCGCTGGCGGGCTGGGGCCTGGCCGCGGCGGCGCCCGCGATCGTGCTGGCGGTCGCGGACGCCCGCGGGATCGGGCACATGAACGCCACCAGCCTCGCCATCGTCCCGGCGCAGGACTTCCTCCTCGGGATCGACCAGTACTTCGGGCCCTATGCGTGGGTGCCGGAGCCGCTGGTGGGGCCCGCGCTCGTGGCCTGGGGGGCGCTGGCCGTGGCGGGCGTGTGCCTCGCGGCGGCGCCGACAGGCACCGGGTACGGCGATCGGCGACTGCGGGCGGCGGTGGTCGCCTTCGGGCTGGTGCCCCTCGTGCTCGTGCTCGCGGGGAACTGGGCGGGGATCGTGTACCGGCCGAAACCACGGTACGCGATGGGGGCCCAGCTCTTTCTGGTGGCGGCAGGCGTACGCGCGTTGATGGCCGTGCCGTGGCCGCCCGTTCGGGCGGTGGTGCTCGCCGGGCTGCTCGCGAGCGACGCCGCCTCGCTGGTCCGGTACTTCGGGCACGGGATTCCGACGTTGGACCTGCCGCCGTGCAAGAAGCCGTTTCACGAGGTGGCGGCGGACCTCATCGGGCGCGCGCGACCGGGCGACGGCGTGCTCAGTTGCTACTTCTGGACGTTTCTCCCCCTCGACTATCACCTGGGGGGACGGCTGGCGCATGGGTATGTCCTCGGGGACCCGATCTTTGCAGAGGGGGAACTGCGGATGCTGGGCTTCCCGTCCCGCGTGGAGGCATTCCTGCGCGCGCACCGGCGTGTCTGGGTGGTGACCGCCCCGGCGAACTGGACCGAACCGACGGATGTGCCCGAAGATGTCCTCGTGGGTCTGCAACGGGTTGCGGTCCTGCGCGAGGAGGCGCTCCGCCCCGGAATCCGAATCCAGCGGTGGGAGGCGAGGCACCCGTCGGCCGCCGGGCCTGCGGCCGGGCGGCGGGAGATCGGCCCATGATCGATATATGGACGTTCTCCGGCTGGTTCCTGTTCGGGAGCCGGCTCGTCGGGCTGGCCGCCGTGTCCGCGCTCCTCTGGGACGCCGTCGCGCGGGTCGGCGGCGGTCCGTTGGCGCTGTTCCGCGTCCGCCCCCGCGGCGGGCTCGCGGACTTCGGGCTCGGCCTCCTGCTCGGCTGGGCCCTCCTCGGGTTCGTGTGGCTCGGGCTCGGGCTGGCCGGACTCTACTACCCGGGGCTGGTCCTGGGCGGCGGGCTGGCGGCGCTCGCGGGGTCGCGAGGGGGCTGGCGGGTGCGGAGCCCGGTGGCTTCCGCTATCGCGCAGGTGAAGGGTCTGGGGGCGGCGGCGGCGGTGTCGGCGGCCGGCGTCTCCGCCCTGATGGCCGGGCTCATGTGCATCCCCGAGTTCGAGATGGACTGCGCCTACTACCATTTCGGCCTCTCGTGGCAGTGGTGGCAGGTGCACCGGACCCTCCTTGACTGGGTGCCGTTCACGAACCACGTGCCCCTGCCCGTCGAGATGCTGTACGTCATCCCCGTCATGCTCGGCGACGGCCGGCTGGGCAAGTGGATCACGCTCTCGTTCTTCCTCGCCGCCGCCGCCGTCTGGGCGGGCCGTTGCCTCACCCGGCGTTCCGGATCGCCCGCGGCGGGATGGTTGGGTCCGCTGCTCGCGCTCTCGGGACCGCTGATCCTGTGGCTGGTGACCGCGAGCAAGAACGACGTTCCCGCGGGCGGCTGGCTCGTCGCGGGCGCCGTGGTCTGGGCGGCGGGGAGCCGCGAGCTGGGGGCGCTCCTCCTCGGCTGCGGGCTGGCGGCCAAGTACACGGCGGGCCCGCTCGCGATCGCGTGGCTGCTAGCGTATCCACCATCGCGACGGCGCTGGATATCTACGGGGGTCTGGCTCGCGCTCCCGATGACCCCCTGGCTGGTGAAGGCGTGGCTCGCGACGGGCAACCCGTTCTACCCGCTGGCCGCACAGTGGCTCCCGTCGCTGAACTGGACGGAGGCGAACGGGGTCGCGTTCGCGGACTATGCGAACCGGCTCGGGGACCCGGCCACGAAGGCCGTCGCGACCTTCCCCGCGGCCTTCTGGGCGTTCCTGCGGCACGACCACCTGATCGTGGCGCTCGCCCTGCCGGCTCTGGCTTTGATCGGCCGTTCCCGCCGGGCGGCGTGGTGCGTGATCGGCGGCCTCGTCGTCATCCTCGCGGCCGGCCACTACGGCCGGTTCATGCTCCCGGGGCTCTGGCTCCTCGCCTTCCTTGCCGCCGACGAGCTGGCCGCGCTCCCGCCGCGCTGGCGCCGGGTCGCGATCCCGGCGGCCGCCGCGATGGCTTTTTGCTCCATCGCGGGGTCGTACCAGCTCCGCTGGTTCGACCAGGTGAAGGCGTTTCGGCCGGAGGGGCCCGTCTGGCGCGAGTTCATCTCGACGCGGGGCGAGATCATCGACGTCCTCGGGAGCCGTCCGCGCGTGGCCGGACGGGCGATGCGAATCCTGTGCTCGGGGGAGGGGCGGACGTGGCTCCTGCCCGCGCGCGTCGTGTACGGCGGCGTGCAGGGGGAGACCCCGCTCGTCTGGCAGATCGTGAAGGCCTCCGCCACGCCGGACGACATCCGGCGGCGCATTCGTCAGCTCGGCACACCGTATCTCCTTCACAACTTCGTGAGCGCGGAGTGGCTCAACGAGCGCTACCGCGCGTTCCCGTGGGATGTCCGGATGCTCCGGCTCTACGTCGCCTACTGCCTCAAGGCTCTGGTGGTCGAGGCCGCGCCCGAGCGCAGCGACTACGGGAACGGCGGCTACTACCTCTTCCGGCTCCTGCCGCGTCCCCTCGCGCGTCCCCAGCCGTATCTCTTCTTTCTCCCGGGCACCGAATCGCTGTATGGCCCCGTGACGACGCTCGAGAATCTGAACCGGCCCGACGATGCCCTGGAGGTGTCCCGCCGGCTCCTCGCGCTGATCCCCGAGGTAGGCCACGCCTGGAACGAGGTCGGGCACTTCCTCACGGTGAAGGGCAACACGAAGGGCGGCTTCGAGGCCCTGTGGCCGTTCGTCGAGCGGGGGATGCTGGACGGCATGAACGTGGGGGAGTGCGGCGCCAATGCCGTGCGCATCCGCGCGTACGCGATCGGGTCGCGCCTCCTGGCCCGGACCTTGCGGTGCCAGCCGGATCACCGGAACGTCGTCTACGTGAACCTCGCGTTCCTGTGGGTGCTGCAGGCGGTGGACGCGCTGGGCAAGGGGCGCATGGACCTCGCCGACTCGCTCGCGGACCGGGCATGGTGGGCGCTCGCCCAGATGCCACCCGGGACCTCGATGTCGGGCGCGCAGGCGCGCGCGCGGCAGGAGACCTTGTCCCTCATCTGGGCCCTGCGGGGCGAACTGGCGCGGGTTGGAGGGCGGACGAGCGAAGCCGCCGAGGCGTTCCGGACCGCGTGGCAGACCACGCCGGACATGGGGCTCTCGCCCCGCTGGAAGGAAATGGCCGAGATGCTTTCCCCCCGGATGTTCGGGACGCGGTAGGGCATGGATACGGGGAGGCCGGCATGCTGAACGGGGTGCCGCTGTTGGCGGTCCGGATGATCGTCCTGGCCTCGCTCGCGGGCCTGTTGGCGGCGGCCCTGGCGCGCGCGGGCGGCGCGGTGCTCGAGTTCGTGAGCTGCGCGGCGGACCGGCCGGTGCCGGTTCCCCCGGCCGATCCGGGCGGCATGCCCGGTGCTAGGCTGGAGCGGTTCGGGTTGGGCTGGCTCCTGGGAGCGGCGGCGCTCGGCGTCACCTACCTCGGGATCTCGCTGGTCGGGCTCTGCACGGCGTTCGTGCTCGTCGCCGCGCTGGCGGCCTTGGTGGCCGCCGCGTCGGCCGGACGCGCCCGACGCTGGCTCCTCGTGGACGCCGTCCGGGAAGCGTGGGGCGCGGCGCCCCGCTGGCTGATCTCGATCGTCGTCGCCGCCCTGCCCTTCGCAGTGATCTGGTGCGTTCCCGACACCGAGCAGGACTGTTACGTCTACCATCTGGGGCTGCCGTGGCAGACCGTGCTGACCCACCGCCTGCTTCTCACGAAGGTACCAGCGGCGTTCCACCTGGCACTGCCGGCGGATCTCCTCTACGCCTTGCCGATCTCGCTGGGGGACGAGAGGCTGGCGAAGTGGATGCTCGCGTCCTGGTTCGTGGCGGCCATGGGCGTCTTCGCGGCGCGCGCCCTGCGCCAGCGCCGACCGGGAGCTCTGGCCGGGATTCTTCTGATCCTGGCGTGCCCCGGCGTGACCTATCTTGCCGTGAACACGAAGAACGATCTGGCGGCCGCGGCGCTGTTCGCGACGGGCGCGCTGCTCCAGCTCGATGGGCGATGGCGCTTGGGCGCCCTCCTGCTGGGGGTGTGCCTGGCCGTCAAGCTCACGGTGGCTCCCGTCGTCCTGTGCTGGCTCGTCATCCTCCCTCCGCCCCGGCGACTTAGGCTGTTGGCGGCGGTGCTTCTCGGCTTGCCGTCGCTGCCGTGGTGGCTGAAGTCGTGGCTCGCGGTGGGCAATCCCGTTCTGCCGTTTGCCGTAGGACTGTTTCCGTGTCCGGAGTGGGGTCCCCTCAACGAGGGGATCCACCGGGTCGAACAGCAGGGCCTCCAGCTGCCTGACACGTTCGGTGCCAACCTGCCTCTTGGTTGGGCGCGGCACATGGCCGACGACCAGATGCCGGCGCTGCTCGCTCTGCCCGGACTGCTCCTGGTGCCGGCCTTCCGCAAGCCCGCGCTCGCCTGTGCGCTGGGTAGTGTGGTCACCCTCATGATTGGGCACCAATCGCGCTACCTCCTGATCGCGGGGGTGTTCCTGTGTCTCCTCGCCGGCGAGGGCTTGGGTCGGCTGACCGGGCGGACCGGCGCGGTGGCACGCGTCATTGCGGCCGGCTGGGCGCTCGCCAGCGTCGGGCTCTCCGGCCACCTCTGGCGGCTCCCGTGGCGCGAGGCCCTGCGCCCCCTCCCGGCCTCCTACGCCGGGATGCTCACGACACTCGGCGAGGCGCACGCCAAGGTTCGGGCGGTCCGGCCGGGACGGCTTCTCGTTCTCGGCGAAGGGCGGACCCATCGGATGCCCGCCCGGGTCGTGTACGGAGGGACGTTCGGCGAGACTCCGCCGCCCTGGCAACTGGCGCGGGAATCGCGGACGCCGGCCGAGGTCCGCAAGCGGGTCCGCCAGCTTGGCACCCGCCATCTCCTCTACAACTACGTCACGATCGAGTGGGTGTCCCTCACGTACCGGGGACTGTTGTGGGACGACCGGGCGCTGCGGCTTTGGGTCGACTTCTGCAAGCGGTATCTTGTTCCGGTGTGGCGCACCGAGACGAGCGAGTACTTCAACGGCGGGTTCTACCTGTTCGAGATCCAGCCCCGTCCGGCGAAGGCGCCGCCGGCCACGGTCTGGTTTGCGCCCGGGACCGAAAGCCTCTACGGCGATGGCATCCTACTCCACAACTCGGGCCGGCCGATGGACTCGCTCCAGCACTATCTCTCGGTGTGGCTGCGCCTGCCCGACGTGGGGACGTCCTGGAACCTCGTCGGACACGAGTACGCGGTCCTCAACGACTCCGTCATGGCGTACAAGTACCTCGAGAAATTCGCCCACCAGGGGATGATGGACAGCCTGAACCTCGGCGAGTTCGGGGCCGCGTGCGTGCGGACCGACCGCCTGGAGGAGGGGGGGAAGCTCCTGGAGGAGGCCGCGCGCCGGTACCCGGGCCACCAGACGGTCGTGCGCGTGAACCAAGGGGCCTGGTGTGGACGGATGGCGGTCCGGGCCCTGGGGCATCGGCGGGCGGCGGAGACGATCGAATGGCTGGATCGCGGCGACGCGTTCATGGCGCAGGTCCCGCCGCAGGGCGACGGTCCGAACGAGGCGGCGCGGCGGTCGACGCAGGCCTACCTCCTGGGCCTGCGCGGCGAGCTCTACGTGATCGCGGGCAAGCGGGAGGAGGCGGCCCGGTTCCTCCAGCAGGCGCTCGGGCTGGCACCGGACTCGAACCTCGCGGGCCGCTGGCGCGCCCTGCTGGAAGTCGCCTCTCCCCGGCTGTTCTGATGAAGCCGGCGAAGACGCCCCGTCCGGCGCGCACGGTCGAGGCGGCGGCACGGTGGATCGACCGCACCGGGTTCGCGCTGCTCATGCCGCACGCGGGGTTGCCGATGCCCACACTCTGGGAGGCGATCCGGGGGCGGCCTGGCGGTCACCCGTTCCGGCCCTGGACCGAGGACTCCGACCGGGTGTGGGAGTTTAAGGACGAGCTCCCGAAGCGGCGGCTCGCCTTCTACGGCAGCCTGTGGAGGAACCACCCCGGGTTCGTCTCGCTCGCGCTCCTCCCGTGCCTCATGAAACTCTGGGGATGTCCGCCGGGCGAAGACGGGTTCCGCGCCGCGTACCGGGAGGGGCGGCTCTCGTTCGACGCGAACCGGATCGGCGAGGCCCTGCTCCGGAGCCGGGCGATCAACACGTACCGCCTGCGGCTCAAGTCCGGGCTCTCGCCGAACACGTTCAAGCGCGCCTTCGTCGAGCTTCAGCGGAAGCTGATCGTGGCCAAGTGCGGCTCCGACGAGACCGACACGACGTGGGCCGCGGAGGTCGTGGACCTCTCGGCGCGCGTGTTCCCCGGGCCCCACGCCGAGGTGCGCGGGATCTCGTTCCTCGAGGCGCGCGAGGAGGCGCTCGCGACCTTCGCCAAGGCGGCGCCGAAGCTCGGTGCCGGGCCGACGGCTCGGCTCCTGCGCGTCGGGCCCGAGGTGAGGCCGTGACGGACTGGCTCGGGGCCGCGGCGGCGGCGCTGAAGCTGGCCGCGGTCTCGCTCGTGTTGTGGGAGGCCGCTATCCGGATCGGGGCGGCGCCGGCGGCGCTCTTCCCGCGTCCGCCCGGCGGGGAGCCGGTCCGGACCGGCTCCGACCTCCTGCTGGGCTGGTCGGTCTGGGGTCTCGCGCTCCTGGGCCTCGCGGCCTCGGGCCTCTTTCAGCCGGTCATGCTCCCGGCGTCCGGGCTCGCGCTCCTGCTGGGGTCCCGGCCGGCCCGGTTCCGGCGCGTCCGGCTCGGGGACGCGTTCGCGGCCTTGCCGCCGGTCACGCTCGCGGTCGCCGCGGCTGTGGCGCTCTGCCTGCTCCCCCGCCTCCTCGCTCCGGTCTCCAACGCGGACGCGCTCTGGTACGAACTGGGGGCGCCGGCGCAGTTCCTCGCCGCCCACCGGCTCCTGCTCGATCACGTGCCCAACCCCTTCCACCTCCCGGTCCCCGTGAACCTCGATTTCGGGATCGCGCTCGCGCTCGGGGACGAGCGGCTGGCGCTCTGGATCGTTGGCTCTTTCTTCCTGGGCGCAGGACTCGTTGTCGCGGGGCTGACGGAAGCGGCGGGCCGAGCCGCGGCCGGATGGCTCGGACTCCTGTTCGCCCTGTCCCTGCACTCCGTCGCGTTCGGGCTGAGCGTAACCAAGAACGACCTGCCGGCGGCGGCGCTGGTCGTGGCGGGGCTGGGCCTCTGCCGGGCGGGCGCGCCGGGGCTCGGATACCTGCTGGCCGGATGCGGGATTGCGGCGAAGCCCGTCACCGCGCCGCTCGTCCTCGCCTGGTTCCTGGTCCATCCGACGTGCCGGCGCCGGATGACCGGCGCCCTCGTCCTCCTCGCGGGGCCCGTCCTCGCGTGGGGGGTCAAGACCTGGCTGGCGACGGGGAACCCGTTCTACCCCGTGGGCTGGCAGGTGATTCCGTCGCTCGGCTGGGACGCGCGCAACGAGGCGGCCAACCTCGCGTACCACCGGTCGCTCTGTCTGCCGGACGCCCTGCATCTCGCTACGTTCCCGCGGGGGCTCCTGACGACGATCTGGGGCGAGTCGCCGCTCCTCCTCGCCGCCATCCCCTGGCTCCTGGCTCGGCGTGGGACGCGCCGGGCCGCTTGGGCGGGCCTGCTGGGGGTGGTGCTGACGCTCGCGATCGGCAGGATGCCCCGTTTCGGCCTCGCGGCCGCGTGGTGGCTGGCGGCCCTGGCCTCCGTCGAGCTTGCCGCCCTGTCCCGGGCGACGATGGTCCGGACGGCGGGCGTGGTGCTCGCCGGAGCTGCCTTGCTGCGGCTGGCTTTCGACCCCGTCCTGCCGCGCGTGACCGTGCACCTCCTGGCGATGTCGCCCGCGGATCAGCGGGCGGAAGTATGGGGGACGTACGGCGAGGTCGGCTCGACCCTCTCCGCGGCGGCGCCCGGCGGGATCGCCGTGTTCGGGGACCTGCGCACGTTCGGCCTGCCCGGCCGTGTGATCGCGACCGGCGGCATCGGGGAGACCCCGCTCGCCTGGGCGCTTTCGGCCGAGTCGTGGGGCCCGGACGGCGTGCGCAAGTGCGCGCGCCAGCTCGGCGTCACGTGGGTCGTCCACAACTTCGTGAGCGGCGCCTATCGCGCGTCCGCCGCCCTCCCGTTCCCGTGGTCCGACCGCCAGCTCGTCGTGTATCGCGAGTTCGTGCGCCGGTATCTGCGCGTGGCGTTCGCGCCGTCCCGCGTCGACCACGTCCAGGGCGGGTTCTACGTCTACGGGCTCCTCCCGCGTCCGGAGCCGGGACCCAGGCTGATCTACGATCTCCCGGGCGCCGAGGGCCTCCTCGCCGGGGCGGAGGCGCTGGTGCGGGCGGGGAAGTCGGATGACGCCGCCCGCGAAGTCGCCCGGCTGGGCCGGCTCCTTTCCGACGTCGGACACCTGCGCAACGTCATGGCGTTCTCGTTCCGCAGCGCCGGCCGGTGGGACGGGGCCTACCGCATGTACGCTCCCGGCGTCCAGGCCGGGATGGTGGACGATGAGAACTGGCTCGGGTTCGCGATGGCCGCCCTCGAAACCGGACGGATCGACGAGGCTCTGGTTGCCGCGCGCCGCGCGGCCGTACTCTATCCGTCCCGGACGCCCGAGATCGACCAGTTGACCGCGACGCTCGAGCACCACGCGGGGGAGCGGGCTCTGCGCGAGGGGAAGTTCGCGGAGGCCGAGGCCGCGTATCGCGCGTGCCTCGAGAGCCTCAACCGTCTGCCCAGGTCGGTCCAGCTCGACGAGTCGAGGCTGTACGCGACGGTCAAGCTCGCGGATGCGCTCGCCCGGCAGGGGCGGCGGCGCGAGGCGCAGGATCAGCTCAACGAGGCCGCGCTCATCCGGGAGACGGCGCTCCAGACCCCGGAGGCCCGCGCCGTCCTCCGCCGGATCGGCACCGAGCCGTGACAACGCGAGCCGCGGAGTTGCGGCGTTGGGAGCAGCTCCGAAACGCCCGTCTTCGGGTGTTCGGATGTGCGGCGGCCATTCTGGCCGCCGGCTGCCTGCGCCCCGGGGGGGTGCCGGAAGTCCCGGTTCGCGTCCTCCGCGTGCCCGCGGGCGGCGCGGTTCCCGACGCCCTCGTCGACGCCGGCGTGATCCATGCCGTGTACGTCCGCGCCAACGACGTGTGGCATGTGGCGTCGCCGGACGCCGGGCGGTCGTGGACGCCGCCGGTCCGCGTGAACGCCGACCCCGGCAGCGTGGACGAGCCCGGCATGTTCCGGGGGCCGTCGCTCTGCCTCGGGCCCGCCGGCCGGCTGCACGCGGTCTGGTACCCGCTGCGCCGGGACCGGCCCGCGTCGGAGTGGGGCATCCGGTACGCGCATCTGGACCTCGCCGCGGCGACGCCGGACCCGTCCGGGTCCGGAACGCGACCATCCGGTCGCACCTGGAGCCGGCCGCTCGCCCTCTCGCGCGACCCGGCCGACGGGTCTTCGGTCGCCGCCTCGGAGGAGGGCGCCGTGGCCGTTGGTTGGGTGGACGAGGACGGGCTGAGGATCGCTCGAAGCACGGACGGCGGCGACTCGTTCGCGCCGCCCGAGTCGGTCCCGGGCGCCGACCCCGTCCGGTCGTGCGTGAGCCGGGGCCGGTTCCTGCCCGGCGGCGAGTTCCTGCTCCTCTACCGCGACCGGAGGGACTCCGCCCGCCGCGAATCGGTCATGGCGTGGGGGCGCGGGATGACGGTGTCCGACCGCGCGACCCTCTCGGGGCGGCCCTGGCCCGAGGATGCGTGCCCGACGACGGGCGGCTGGCTCTCCGTGGTGCCCGGCCCTTCCTCCGCTCCCGCGGCGGTCGCGGCGTGGGAGACGGGCGAGGAGATCTCGTGGGCCGGCCTCGACGCGCGAGGCCGCCTGACGGGTGCGGGCGAGGTCCGCACCCACGCCGTGGGCGGCCGCTGGCCCGTAGTCGTCGCGAACGCGAGCGGGCACGTCTGCGTGAGCTGGAAGGAGTCCGCGACGATCCAGTGGCAGGTCTTCAACTGGGCCGGCGCGCCGCTGGGGCCCGTTCGGTCGCAGGCCTCCCTCAGTCCGCACGCGCACTCGGCTGTCGTCCTGCCCGACGGATCCTTCCTCCTGGTCGACGCGGGCTGAGGTTTGTGGTTACAGCCTGGCGGTCATGCAGGCGGCCATGATGGTGGCCGAATGGATCGCTTTGAGGACCCGCTTGCGGGGATCGACCGCAAAGCCGAGCGTTTCCAGCGTTTCCGCGCCCATGAGCACCGAACCCCCGTTCGGGGTCACCAGGATGGTCGCCGGCACTTCGCGTCCGCGGACCGTGATCAACGCCGTGGCGCGATCCAGTTTTCGCCGGCGCCCGTCCGCCATTCTGCACCAGACACCCTCGAAGGTTGGCAACCCGATTCGCTCCGCCAGTGCCCGCGGGATCACGGTGAACGACGCCCCGGTATCGACCAGCGCCGACACCTTCGCCGACCTCTTTCCCTTGATCGTCATCGTGACGTGCATGATACCCATCCGGCCTTGATTCTAACAGACCCGCCCCGCCTTGACGTCCCATCCCCAGCAGGTATAACCTGTCGGCATGCCAGTTGCACCGTCCGTCGGTCCGTTAGTCCGTAGGTTCTACCTACCCTTCTTTGCCGTTCTGGCGGTCGTGGCGTCTGCGCTCGGAGCTGGTCAAGACGAAGGCGTTCAACATCCTCGATCGGCGGAACATGGAGAAGGTGCTTTCGGAACACGCATTCCAGCAGACGGGCTGCACCTCGGACGAGTGCGCGGTGAAGCTGGGCCGGTTGCTCAACATGCAGAGGATGGTGGTCGGGAGCTTCGGCAAACTCCTGAGCTCCTATCTCGTCACGGTCCAGGTGGTGAACGTCGAGACGGGCGCGATCATCTTCAGCGAAACGGTCAAGGGCCGCGACGAGGACGAGCTGACGAAGCGGGTTGCGGATCTCGCCCGGATGATCGCCCGGCAGGCGCGGTAGAGCCTAAAGCCTTACCCGCTCCACCGTCCCGCGGAGCCGGGCGCGCTCGGCGGCGAAGACCATGAGGTGAGACTCCAGCGACTCGGTCGGCCCGGACAGGATCCCGGTCCGGTCGCCGGTCGCCACCGCCTTCACGAAGGCCTCCATGAGCCCGCCGTCGCCGCCGCCGTGGCCGCCGAGGATGCCGTGGCCCGCCTTCGAGGTGTCGATCGCGCGCTTCTTCCTCGTGAGGAAGTCGTAGATCCAGACCATCTGCCCGTTGCCGTAGAGCTCGCCGCGCGTGCCGAAGATCCGGGTGCGGCGGTCCCGGGTCTCGGTGAACGCGGTCATCGTGAAGCTCGCCGTCCGCTTGCCCGTGAACTCGAAGTTCACGACATGGTGGTCGACGACGTCGTTGTCACAGGCCCAGACGCACCGGCCGTAGGGCCCCTCGCGCAGAGCCTTCGTGACGCCCGGGAGGGTGAGGTCGGTCGTGAGCACGTCCACGGGCCACCACGGCTGGTGCTTGCGGATCATGCCGAGGTAGAGGCGCTTGGCCGAGTACGGGCACGTGCGCTCGATCCGGCAGGACAGGCACCTGGGCGCTGCGCCACGGGGGCGTTCGGCCTTCCGGAAGTGCTTCAGGAATCCGAACGACGAAACCCGGGTGCAGGGGACTCCGACGACGTGGCGGAGCCAGTCGAGGTCGTGGCAGGACTTCGCGAGGAGCATGAACGAGCTCTCCCGGCTGTTGCGCCAGCTCCCGCGGACGAACGAGTGGGCCTGGTGCCAGAACCCGACGGGCTCGAGGTGCTGAACCGAGACGATGTCCCCGATCGCGCCCCCGGCGAGCAGGGCCTTGAGGGCGCGCGTGTAGCGCGTGTAGCGCATGACGTGGCAGACGGCGAACGTGACCCGCGCCCGCTTGACCTCGGCCGCGATCCGCCGGCACTCGGCCTCGGTCGGGGCCATCGGCTTTTCGAGGAGGATGGCGTAGCCCTTGCGGGCGAACGCGATCGCGGGCGCCGAATGCATCCGGTCCTGGGTGGCGATGATGACCGCGTCCGCGAACTTCGGCCGGGCGGCCATCGCCTCCCAGCCCCGGAAGACCTGTCCCGCCGGGATGCCGTGAGCCTCCGCGAGCCGGCCGCGGTTGTAGTCCCTGGGTTCCGCGACGCCGACGACTTTGGATTCACGGGGTTTGGCGAGGGCGTAGGAGGCGTAGCCGGTTCCGCGGCCACCGGCGCCGGCGACGATCAGGGTCACGGGGTTCTTCATGGGTCGATTGTACCGCCGGCGAGGGCGATCACTCGTACCGGAGGGCCTCCGCGGGGTGCAGGCGCGCGGCGCGGCGGGCAGGCCAGAACCCGAACCCGATGCCGACGGCGGCCGAGAATCCGAAGGCCAGGATCACGGACCAGGCGGTGACGACGATCGTCCATTCCAGGAAGTAGGCGAGGAGCCACGAGATGCCCGTGCCGAGGAGGATGCCGAGCGTGCCGCCGAGGAGGCTGATCGTGACCGCCTCGAGGAGGAACTGGAAGAGGATGTCCCGCTGGCGCGCGCCCACGGCCTTGCGCAGGCCGATCTCGCGCGTCCGCTCGGTCACGGAGACGAGCATGATGTTCATGATCCCGATGCCGCCGACGAGGAGGCTGATCCCGGCGATGACGCCGAGTAGGACCGCCATCGTCTGCGAGACCTGGACCCAGGCCTGCCGCATCGCGATCTCGTTGCGGACGTCGAAGGACTCCTCGCGGTCGCCCTTGAGCCGGTAGCGGTCGATCAGGAAGCGCTTGACGCGGTCCACGATCTCGTCGACGTCGGCTTCGGGGTCCACCTGGATGTCGACCGACGAGATGTAGCGGTCGCCCCCGAGCCGGTACATGCCGGTGCCGAGCGGGACGAGCACGTTGTCATCGGGGTCCCAGCGGCCCATGCTGCCCTTCTCGGGCAGGATGCCGATGATCGTGAACGGGATCTTGTTCACCCGGATGACCTGGCCGATGGGGTTCACGCCCTCGCCGTAGAGTTCGCGGTACGGCGTGCGGCCGAGGAGGATGACGCGGGCGCGGTCCTGGGCCTCGGCCGCGGTGTAGAACCGGCCCACCGACGGGTGCTGGGCCCGGACCTCCGCGTATTCGGGACTGGAGCCGATGCAGGAGCAATTCCAGTTCTTGCCGTTCGCGGTCAGGGCCACCGAGCACCAGTAGACGGGCGCGGTGCGCCGGATCGCCGGGTGCGCGCGCTTGAGGGCGGCGGCGTCCTCGGTCGTGAGCCGCGTAATCGCGAACTCACGGCCCCCGCCGCCGTGCCCGTGGGCGCGCCACCAGTTGGGCATGACCGAGATGACGCTCGACCCCATCTTCGAGATCGTGTCGGTCATACTCCGCTTCGCCCCGGTGCCCAGCGCGACCATGGCGATGACGGCGGCCACGCCGATGAGGATGCCAAGCGTCGAGAGGGAACTCCGGACCTTGTTGGCGCCCAGCGCGCGTCCCGCCTCGGCGAGGTGCGAGCGGCCCATGGTCAGGAGGATGCGGGAGGAGGGGGCGAGCGCCATCGCCCGGTCGAGGACGCGGGTGCGCAGGCCCGGCCAGCCCGCACGTCCGGGCGCGGCCGCGGGGGCGCCCGCGGCCGCC
>CAKKQC010000002.1 GCA_919901855.1 bacterium
GGAAGGTGTGGGAGACCGTGCTGGCGGGGACGCCGAACGCGGTGTCGGGCGCCGGCGACGTCGTGTACGTGGGCACCAGGCAGGGGACGGTCGTGGGGCTGCGGCTCTCCGACGGCGCGAAGTTGTGGAGCGCGGCGCCGGGACACGGCGTGATCGACGGGGTGGGAGTGTCGGGCGGGCGGGTGCTGGTTACGGCGGGGACGTGGGTCGGATCGCTCCTGCCGGCGCCTGACGCGCCGGACCAGCTTGCGCTGGGCAAGGACGGGAAGAACAGCCGTCTTACGTGGGCGGCCACCTCTCCCAACGGGTCGCCGATCAGCGCGTACCGGGTGTGGCGTCGCCGGGGTCAGAGCGTGGCGATGTTGGGCACGGTGGGGACGCCGGGATTCGGCGAGCCGCTCGTCGCGGGCGAGGTCGGGTACCAGGTGACCGCGATCTCGGCGAACGGGGCGGAGAGCGGGCGGAGCGTGGAAGTGACGCTGGCGAAGGGCGAGCCGCTGCTGCGCAAGGTGGCGGTGGGACCGTTGCCGCTCGACTCGCGGCAGGGCACGCTGACGGTCACGTTCGACCTGCGGGAGACGGCGCGGGTGACGTGGGTGGTCGTGGACGCCGAGGGCCGGGCGGTCACGGACGACAGGGTGGTTTCGGCGGCGGCGGGCGCGGGGACCCTGATCTGGGACGGCCGGAACCGGACAGGCGCGCCGGCGGAGCCGGGCGTGTACCGGGTGACGCTGAAGGCGACGGCGGCGTCCGAGACGGACGCGCAGGCGCGCGCGGTGCCCGTGCTCTGGGGCGCGGGCGCGGGGCCGACGACCGGTCCGCTGGCGGGCCCGGCGAGCGGCGGCGGGGCATCCGCGGCCGGAACGGGCGGCAGTGCGGCGTCCGGCGGCACGAGCGCCGGAGGCGGGGGAGCCGCGTCCACCTCGGATGGCACGGGCAACAATGGAGTCCGCGACCATGGGCAGGGCGAGGGCCGCGACGGGGCGGGACAGGGTAATGGCCAGGGCGCGGGGCACGGCAACAACTAACCCAAGCGTTCCTGCCGGTTCGACCGAGGGCCCGCCATCCGGCGGGCCCTCGGCATTTCGGCGGGCCGGGCGCGGGTCCTGTCGGGGGCCTCGCCACCGTTCGCTCGCCATTGCGGCTGAGGCCCAAGCGACCGGCATCCCTTACTAACTGCTGGTGAGCGACTGCCTGCACAGGAGTGCGAGCAGTCGCAGCCAGACCTGCTGGTCGCCTCACCGCTGTCGCCGCCTGTCGGCTCGCGAAGCTGGCTTCGGCCCCCTCCTCCCGCGCCCGGCAAGAGAGCGCTGACGCCGTCGGGGGCCTGAGGGACGGGTGCCAGCGGCCGAGCGGAGGTCTCTGAGGCGCTGGCCGGCCGATGCGGAGTGGCAAGCGTTGCGGTCGCGGACGGCCGACATGGGCCACAGGGCAAGCAGGGACCGCCCATCGGCGGCCGGACGCGACTGTCCGCGCAACGCGCCCGCCACGGAGCACGCAGCGGTTCAGGCGAGGCCGGCCCGCAGCGAGGTGACTCGCCCCGACCACCGAGCGTGCCGAAGAGACCTCCGCTCGGCCAATGGCAGGACCCGTCCCGAAGCGCGGTCCGTGGAGACCCCGCGCCCGGCGTCCCCGGCCGACCAGCCTATTCGCGGATGTAGAAGATGAGGGGGTCGAGAACGCGCAGCGGGCGGTAGGTCGAGCGCAGATACGCCCAGAGCTCGGGATTCGCCACGGGCAGGGGTACGTCGAGTTGGGCGAACGTCACGACCGCGAGCGGCGGCCGGAGCCGGTCGAGCTCGGAGACCAGGAGCCGGCGGTCGGCGGCCGGGACGGCGCGCAGGGTCAGGGGGAACGGCGGAGCGCCGGCGCGGCCGGCGAGGAACGCGAGGCCGAGGTATGAAGGCGCCGCGAGCACGATGCGTCCGTCCGGCGGGCAGAGCCGACGGATGAGCGGGACGGCCTTTCCCAGCAACCGGGCCTGGTCGGGCGGGAGCATGATCCCGCCGAGCCGCCAGTCTGCAGGTGCGGATACCAGCCCGGCCGACGGCGCGCAGGTCCAGCGCGCGAGGAGGGCCCGCGCGCCCGCGTCGGGGGCGAGCAGGCCCCAGGCCGCCAGCCCCACCACGACCGCGGTCGCGGCGATCCGGCGGCGGCCCCGGAGCAGGGCGTCGAGCCAGATCGCGGCGAGCAGGATCCACGCCGGGGCCGCCATTGCCTGGTGGCCCAGCGGCCGCGCGATCGCGGGGATCATGGCCAGGGCGGCGTAGACGGCGATGGAGCCGACGACGCGCGTGGCGACCGCGGAGCCCACGAGCAGGACCGGACCCCACACGGACAGGGACCGCCAGAGCGGCTCGAGGCCCGCGGCGTCGGCCGGCCACCGGAACGTGTGCAGGGGGTACGAGACGTCTCCGCCGAGCCGGGCCGCTGGATAGTCGTTTCCCAGCAGGTCCGTCGCGGCACGCCAGGATCCGGCGCCGTACATGGCGCTCCAGAACCCGAGCAGGACCGCGCCGCCCGCGGGCCCCCAAGCCGCCGCAACGGCCGAACGGTCCCGGCCGCGGCCGAGGATCGCGACGACCGAGGCGGCGATCCCGGCGAGCCCGAACTCGGGGCTGTAGAGCAGACCCAATGCGGCGAGAACGCCGGCGACGCCCGCGCGCGCACGGACGCGCGTGGCCGGCGGGATCCGGCCGTCCGTTCTGCCGGCGCCGCTCCGGCCGGCGGTCGAGATCAGGACGACGGAGGCGAGGGGGAGGGTCACGCGGAGGATATTCGCCCACCCGTACGGCCCCGTGCAGGCCGCGGTCAGGAGCAGCCACGTCCCGGCCGCGAGGGCGGTCCGCGTCGAACAGACGGCGCGCAGGCAGAGCAGGGCGGTCGCCATCCCAGCCGCCTGTGCGGCGAGAAAGTACCAGCGCAGCGAGAGCGCGGTCATATCGAACGCGCTCATCCACCAGGCCATGGACCGGGTGTAGAGCGGTCCGTACATGGTATGGACGAGCCCGGACCCCAGATCGCCCGCGAGCCAGCTCTGCACCAGGAGCAGGTGCACGCCCTCGTGCAGGAGGTCCAGGTCCCGGGAACGCAGGCAAGGGTCGACGATCCAGCACAGCGCGAGCGCGACGGCCATGCCCGCCCACGCGATGGGGGAGACGGGGCGCGGTATGCGGGCGGACGTCGTGGGTTCACGCCCGTCATCCGCCGGTCGTGCGTACCATCGGCGGGAGAGCCACGGCCAGCCGACCCCCGCGACGGCGAGGAGGAGCGCCAGCGGGAAGAACCTCCGGTCGCGCGCAAAGAGGAGGATGGTCGCGCCCGCGACCGAGACCGCGGCCGGCCAGACGGGTAGGTTCGGGAGCCGCCGGAACGAGCCAGAGCGCTTGACCGCCGCGTGCAGCCGGGATGCGCCCCAGGCCCCCCCGATTCCGGCCAGGGGCCAGGCCGCGATCCAGAACCAGTCGGCCGCCTTGGCGTAGCCGTGGAGCGTGCACCAGCTCGGGATTCCGGCGCCCGGCGCGGGGGGGGCGAACGAGATCGCGCCGAACCGGTCGAGGAGAAGGCAGCAGAGCCATCCCGACACTAGTCCGAGCCACCCGACCGCGCGCGGCACGATCGTCACGTCCCCATGGTACCGCGACTCCCGGGACGGGGCCGCGTATGCTGGAAGCCGTGGGCACGCCGCTCCTCGTCCTCGGCTGGACCGCGCTCGTCCTCGCGAACTACCTCGCCGGACATCCCTGGGTCTGGAACGCCGACTGGCTCGCCAAGGCCGTCATCCCGCCCTGCGTGCCGTGGCGCGCTCCGCTGGGCGCCGAGCGCGCGCTCGCCCTCGCGCGGGCCGCGGCCCTGGTCGCGGTCTGGGCCGCCGGCGTCTTCGCCGCGGGCCACCGCTTGGGGGCGCTGGTCCGGTGTCCCGCCGAGGAGGGACCGATCCGGCTCCTGCTGGGGCTCGGCCTCGCGGCCCTCGGCTGGCTCGGGCTCGGGCTCGCGGGGCTCTGGTTCCCGCGCGTGGGCTGGGCGGGCGTGGCCGCGGGGGCGGCCGTCTGGATCGTCATCCACGGCCGGCGGGCGCTCGCGGGAGCGGTCCGGGTTCGGCCGGGGTGGTGGATGCTCCTCCTGCTGCCCATGATCTGGGTCACGCTCGCGGGGGCGACCAGCCCCGAAACCGAGCTGGACCCCGTCCGCTACCACCTCGGCCTGCCCGAGCGGTTCGCCCGGGCGCACCGGATCCTCGTGCCCGAGCGCAATATCTTCGCCTCGTTTCCGCTGAACGTCTCGATGCTGTACGGCTCGCTCGAGCTGTGCGGGGGGGCGGAGGCGGCGAAGCTCTTCAACTGGTCCCTGCTCTGGGCCGGAAGCTGGTTCGCGTTCACCTTCGCGGGGGGCGGCGCGGCGGGCCGGCTCGCGGCGCTGGCGTGGACCGCGGTGCCCGTCGTCTGGGTCCACGGTGCGATGGGGTTCGCGGAGCTGGCCGTGACGGCCTTCGAGTGCGGCGCGCTCCTGCTGCTCGTGGCCGGCGTCGCGCGGGGCGGCGGGTCGAGCCGGCTCGGCGCGGTCTCGGGCATCCTGGCCGGGTTCGCGCTCGGGTGCAAGTACCAGGCGGTACACGCGGTCGTGCCGCTGTTCGTGCTCTGGGTCGTGCTGGGCCGGCGGTGGACCGCCCCGGCGGCTTTCGCCGCCGGTGCTTCGTCCGCCGTCCTGCCGTGGCTCGTCAAGAACTGGCTCTGGATGGGCAACCCCGTGCACCCGATCTTCTCGGGGCGCTGGCCCGATCTCGAGGACGCCTCCGCGGCGCTGGCGGCCTCGCGGTTCCGGCCGGAGGAGGTGCTGGGCGGTGGAGACCTGAGCCACGCGTTCGCCTCTCCGTGGACGGTCGGGCTTGTGTCCGATCGTCTCAACACCTACCCGTTCGGTCCCATCCTCCTGCTCTCGCTGCCATGGCTCGTGGCCGGGCTTGCGGGTAGGGCGGCGTCGCTGGCCTGGTACGCGGTCGGGTTCGTGGCGGCCTGGGGCGCGACGACGGCGGGGTGGGGCCGGTACCTGATCGGGGCCCTGCCCGCGTGGTTCGCGGTCGCCGCGGTGGCCGCGCGGCGGACCGACGCGGCTCTTCCGGCGACCGCGCGCGTCTTCGCGCGCGCGGGGGCAGCGGCCGCCATCGCGGCCGGCTGGGCGCTGGGCGCCTCCGTGATCTTCCAGCGGCAGAACCCGCTCGAGGTGGCCTGCGGGTGCGTGCCCGCCGACCGGTCGCTGGTCTGGCGGATCAGCCCGCCGCGCCACGCGCTGCCCTCGCTGCGCGCCCTCTGCGACAGGATCGCCCCGGGGCGGCGCTTCTACGCGTACGGGCGCGCGACGGTCGCGTACGTGCCGCGCGAGTGGCACTGCGACTACGAGCACGACACGCCGCTCTTCCAGCGGCTGATCAAGGCGTCGCGCGACCCTGCGGACCTGCGCAAGCGCTTCCGCCAGCGCGGCCTCGACGCGTTCTACTACGACCTCGCCGGCGGGGTGACGTTCGCCGAGGTCGGTGGAATGCTGCCGTGGACGGCGCGCGAGATCGCGCTGTGGCAGGAGTTCCTCCGGCAGTACGGCGAGCTCGCCGTCCGCGACGAGGTCGAGGGCGAGAACGTCGCGCTCTACGGGTACGTCCTGAGGCGGGCTCCCGAGGCGGCGGCGCGGCTCCCGCGGGGGACGGTCTGGCCGCACCTGCCGGGGCTCGAGCGGGCGCTCGTCGAGGGAGACCGCATCCACGCGCGCGGCGATCTCGAGGGCGCGCGGCGGTACTACGAGGCCGCGGCGGCCGTCCTGCCCGGGTACGCGTGGGTCCACCAGCGGCTCGCCGAGGTGGCCCGGGCGCTGCGCCGTCCTGCTGATGCCGCCGGCGCCGAGGCGGCGGAGGCGGAAGCCGCCTTGCGCCGGCTCGGCGGCTGATCCCGCCCGCCGCCGGGCATGGCATACTAATGGAATCGTGACACCGTCCACGGCGTCTCCCGCCCCCGACCTGACCCTGGTCCTGGCCTGCTACCACGAGGAGGCGATCCTCGAGGCGTCCGTCCGCCGTATCATCGGCACGCTCGAGGCGACCAGGTGGAACTGGGAGATCGTGTTCGTGGAGGACGCGTCGCGCGACCGGACCCGGGAGTTGCTGGGGCGGATCCTGGACGAGCGGCGGGACCCGCGCCTGCGAACCATCCTGCACGAGCGGAACATGGGCCGGGGCCGGACCGTGGCCGACGGCTTCCGGGCCGCGCGCGGCGCGGTCGTGGGTTTCATCGACGTGGATCTCGAGGTGGGACCCGAATACATCCTGCCGTGCGTGCAGGCGATCCGCGACGGCGCCGACGTCGCGGTGGGCCGGCGCGTGTACAAGTTCTCGATCCGGGGGCTGTGGCGGTACGCGCTGTCGACCGGTTACGCGCGGCTCGTGCACTCCCTCCTCCCGTCGAGCGGCGTCTCGGACACGGAGTCCGGGTACAAGTTCTTCCGGCGGGAAACCGCCCTGATGCTGATCGATCGCGTGACGGATCCCGGGTGGTTCTGGGACACGGAGATCATGTGCCGGGCCGCCGAAGCGGCCTGCCGCGTGGCCGAGGTGCCCTGCCTTTTCCAGCGTGACTTCCGCAAGCGGTCGACCGTGCGCGGCGTCCACGACAGCCTCGTGTACCTCGGGCGCCTGGCGGCGTTCCGGCGGACGCTGGCCGCGGAGACCCGGCTGCGGGCGTCGGACTCGTTCTGGCGCGAGCGGGCGGACGCTTTCGCCGACCACTACGCCGCCCGCGGGCCTTTCGTCCGGTTCGTGCGGTCGTTCCTCGGCCGCCGGGAGGCGCTGCTCGAACGCTGGCTCCGTGCCGCCCCGGGGACCCGGGTGCTCGAGGCCGGCTGCGGCCATGGGCCGGCCCTGGTCTCCCTCGTCGCGCAGGGGGCGCAGGTCACGGGGCTCGACGTGTCGGAGGCGATGCTCGAGCGCGCCCGGCACACCCTCGAGGCGGCCGGGAGCCGGGGGCACACGCTCCTCTGCACGTCCGTCGAGACCGCGGACCTGCCGGCGGAGTCCTTCGACCTCGTCCTCGCCGTCGGCCTCCTGGACTACCTCGTCGGGTGGCGGGAGGCGTTCCGGCGGCTGGTGGGCTGGACGAAGCCCGGCGGCCAGCTCATCGTCACGATCCCGAAGCGGCCCAGCCCCTTCGGGTTTCTGCGCCGCGGGCCGGGGCTCATGCTCCGCCGCGTCCTGTTCGACCTGCCGCCGATCGTGACCGCGGTGACGCGCGAGGAACTCGAGGACGCCGCGCGGGAGGCGGGCGTGCGACTCGACGAGGTCGCGTCCTGCCAGGGGACGATGTGGGCCGTCCGGGCGACCAGGCCGGTGGCGGGGCATCCTTGAAGAAGCGCTTCATCGTCTTCGGCGCTCCGCGACTCGAGCGGGCGGAGGAGCGCGAGGTCCTGGCCACGATGCGGAGCGGCTGGATCGGGACCGGGCCGCGGGTCGCGCGGTTCGAGGCCGCCTTCGGGAGGTACGTCGGGGCCCGCCACGCGGCGGCCGTGAGCTCGGGGACGGCCGCGCTCCACCTCGCCATGCTCGCGTCCGGGGTGGGGCCGGGGGACGAGGTCGTCACGACGCCGCTCACGTTCGCGGCCACGGCGAACGCGATCCTGCACGCCGGGGCCACACCCGTCTTCGCCGACGTGGACCCCGTGACCCAGAACCTCGATCCCGGGCGCGCGGCGGCGGCGGTCACCCGTAAGACCCGTGCCCTGCTGCCCGTGCACTTCGCGGGCCGGCCCTGCGACATGGATGCGCTCGGCGCGATCGCGCGCCGCCGCCGGCTCCTCGTTATCGAGGATGCCGCGCACGCGATCGAGGCGCGGTGGCGCGGGCGCGCCTGCGGCACGATCGGCGACCTCGGGTGTTTCAGCTTCTACGTCACCAAAAACCTCACGACCGCCGAGGGCGGGATGGTGACCACGGCGAAGGCCTCCTACGCGGAGACGGTGAAGACCCTCGCCCTGCACGGGATGACCAAGGACGCGTGGCGCCGGTTCAGCGACAGCGGCTACCGGCATTACCAGGTCGTCGCGCCGGGGTTCAAGTACAACCTCATCGACCTGCACGCCGCGATCGGTCTCCGCCAGCTCCCGCGGATCGAGCGCTGGTGGCGCCGCCGGCGCGCGCTCTGGGCGTACTACACCCGGCGGTTCGCGGGGCTGCCCGTGGCGCTCCCCTCCGCCGACGTGGGTCGCGGGCGGCATGCGCTCCACCTCTTCACCGTCCACCTCGACCTCGCCCGCCTGCGGCTCGACCGCGACGGGGTCATGATGGCCCTGTTCCGCCGGGGCGTCGGCTGCGGTGTCCACTACATCGCCCTGCATCTCCAGCCGTACTACCGGAAGCGGTTCGGATTCCGGCCGAATGACTTCCCGGTCGCGGCGTGGATTTCCGAGCGGACGCTCTCCCTGCCCCTTTCCGCCGCGCTCACCGACGGCGAGGCCGAACGGGTGGCCGACGCCTTCGTCGCGGTTATCCGGGGCGCGGCGCGAGCGCCCTCGGGCCGAGACGGCCCGCGGCGTTTCGGCTCCGCCTAAACGCCGTGCCGCAGTCGGTGAGGTGGCGGACACGCTGACCGCGGCCCGGCCGGCAGGCCCCAGCCGGTGAATGCCGTGCCGTACCCCCTGCTCGCGGGGATCGTCTGGGTCCTGTGGGCCGCCGCGCAGGCGGCCCGGGGCGGGGCGGAATGGGGGACGGCCCTCCGGGCGTGGAGCGCGGTGCCGTGGGGGCAGGTGTTCACCCCCGGCCTCCTGGTGGCGCCCTTGCGGCATGCGGCCCTGATCGCGGCGGCCCTCGTGGCGGCGTTCGTGTTCGCGGGGGTGGGCGCGCCGCTTCGCGACTGGTTCGACCCGCCGGCGCCGCGGACCCGGGACCGCGCGCTCCAGGAGCGGGCGCTCGAGCGGCGGGCACTCGCGGTCTTGTTCGGCTTCTCGCTGGCGGGCGCCGGCCTGCTGGCGCTCGCGCTCGCGGGGCTCTGCTACTCCGGGTTCCTGGTGGCGGGCGCCGTCGCCGGGCTCCTCCTGCCGGGGACCCGAGACCTTGCGGCCTCAGCCGGCCGTGCGGCCTCAGCCGGCCGGGCGGGCGCGCTCGGGTGCGCGGCGGGCGGGGCGCGAGGGCGTCTCGCGCCGGCCGGCCGGGGCTGGTTGGCGGTCGCGCTCGGCCCCGGGGCCGTGGTCCTCCTGCTCGCGTTGGTGCCCGACATGCACGTGGACACCTACACGTACCACCTCGCGATTCCCGAACAGCTCCTCCGGGTGCACCGGTTCACGGCGGAGGGGACGAGCCTGGCGCACCAGTGTCCGCTGACGGCGGAGCTCGTCTACCTGGCGGCGGTCGCGACCGGCCGGGACGCGCTGGCCCACTGGCTCCAGCTCGTTCCATTCGCGGCCGGCGCGGCGCTGCTCGTCGCGTGGGCCGCCGCCGCCGGGGGCCGGACGGCGGGATGGCTCGCCCTCGTGCTGGTCGCGACGTACGGCGAGACGGGGCGGCAGGCATTGGTGGCCAAGAACGACCTCGCCGCGGCCGGCTACGTGCTGGCGGGCGCCGTGCTCCTGGCGCGCGGCCGCACGGCGCCGGGGCTCGTCCTGTTCGGGTGCGGCGCCGGAGTGAAGTTCAACGCCATGATCCTGGCCGCCGTCGCCGCGGTCCTCGTGATCCCGCGGCGCGGCGTCCTCCGCGCGCTCGCCTGCGCGGCCCTGCCCGTGGCGCCG
The DNA here is from genome assembly GCA_919901855.1 of bacterium. Classification (GTDB taxonomy): domain Bacteria; phylum Oederibacteriota; class CAKKQC01; order CAKKQC01; family CAKKQC01; genus CAKKQC01. The sequence goes on from CAKKQC010000002.1 coordinate 9,757, forward strand.
TGGCTGGTCAAGAGCTGGCTCATGGTCGGGGACCCGCTCTGGCCGGTCCTCGCGCGCTGGTGGCCGGGGGCCCTCACGGACGCGGCCTCCCAACGGGCGGTCGAGGTGATGCGGGGCGTCCCGCGTCCCAACCTCCCCGCGGACGTCGCGACGATACTGGGCTCGTCCCACCCCCTGCTCCTCGCCCTCCTCCCGTGGGCGTTGGCGGCGGCCTGGCGCGGCGGCGCCGGACGGCGGTGGCTGGCCGCCTTCTCGGTACTCGGCGTGGCCGTGCTCGCGGCGACCGTGCCGTCCGAATGGGAACGGCTGGCGTTGCCGGCGATCCTGGCCTGGGGGGCCCTGGCGGCCGTCGCCGCCGTCCGGGCCCGGCTCTGGCCGGTCCCTTCCGGGGTCCGCCGCGCACTCCTGGCGGCCGTCGTTGTCGCCTGCTGGGTCCCTGTCGGGGCCGTCGTGGCTACGAGTACGGACGCGAGGACGGCGGCGGCGTGGCTCGCGGGGTCGCTGTCCCCGGAGGCGCACCGGGCCCTGCGGCTGACGACGTACGAGGAGACCGCGGCGGCTCTGCGCGCCCTGCCGGACGTCCGGCGTCTCCTCCTCATCGGCGAGATCCGTACGTACCGGCTCCCGGGTCGGGCCCTGTCGGAACGGTGCTGGGGCCGGACTTGGGGCTGGGTGCTGGCGGGGGAGCGCGCCACGCCGGGGCGAATGCGCGTGGCGATGCGTCAGATGAACGTCAGGCACCTGGTCTACAACTTCGTGACCGAGGGCTTCCCGCACGCGTCCGCGGAGCCGTTCACTTGGGGAGACGCCCGGCTTGCGCGCTGGCGGACGTTCGTGGCCCGGGACCTCGAGATCGTGATCCGGCCCCGGCACGTGGATCACGAGAACGGCGGGTTCTGCGTCTACGCGCTCCGGTTGCCGCCGCTGGCCGCCGATCCCGCGTACCTCGAGTACCTGCCCGGCCTCGCCAGCCTCTACGGGACCGTCGTGACGCACGGGCTGACCGGGGACGCGAAGGGGTGGATCCTGGCCGCGCTCGCACTCGCCGCGCGCCTGCCGAACGTGGACTTCGTCGGCGATCTCGTCGGGGGCGGGTATGCCGCCATGCACCGCTGGCCGGAGGCGTACCGGTGGTATGCGCCGGGCATCCGGCACGGTACGGTCGACGACCAGAACTGGTGGGACACGGCGCTGGCCGCGGGGGCGCTGGGCCGGTTCGACGAATCCTACCGGTGCTTCATCCGGGCGGTCGAGATCTCGCCCTACCTGGCCCCCGCCGCCGAGCAGGCCCTGGGGGAGCTCCACCGGGCCGCCGCCCAGGACAGCCGCTATCGCTGATAGTGGCGGCCACGGGGCAGGGACCTTCCCTCCCGGGTCGGGTGTTAGCATATTGGGAACATGACTACCGCGACGCTCGGACGCGTGACGCTTTCCCGGTTTCTCCTCGGGAGCAACCCCTTCAGCGGATTCTCACACCAGGGCCACGAGCGCGACTCCGCCATGGTCCGGCACTACACGACCGCCCATATCAAGGAGGTCCTGTTCGAGGCCGAGCGGCTCGGGATCACGGGGGTCGTGGCGCGGACGGATCACCACGTGATGCGGGTCCTCCGCGAGTACTGGGACGAGGGCGGCAAGCTGAACTGGTCCGCCCAGACCTGTCCCGGCGTCGGACCGACGGAGATGTGCGTGCGCGAGGCGGTGTCGGGCGGCGCGAAATCATGCCACATTCACGGCGGGGTCATGGACCACCTGGTCGCCACGGGACAGACGGACGAGGTGAAGCGCGGGATCGACCTCCTCCGCGAGCACGGTCTTGCGGCCGGGATCGCGGGCCACAACGTCCGCGTCTTCGAGTGGGCGGAGAAGAACCTGGACGTCGACTACTACATGTGCTGCTACTACAACCCATCGCCGCGCGAGGACGCGCCCGAGCACGTGCATGGGGCGACCGAGCAGTACCGCGAGTCGGACCGGAAGGCGATGACCGACCTGATCCGCACCCTCAAGAAGCCCGTGATCCATTACAAGATCCTGGCGGCGGGACGGAACGACCCGGAAGAGGCGTTCGCGTTCGCGGCGAAGGTCATGCGGGCGAGCGACTTCGTCTGCGTCGGCGTTTACGCCAAGGACGACCCCGCCATGCTCCGGAAGGACGTCGAGCTCTTCGACCGCCTCGTCAAGTAGGCGCCCCTGAACGTCCACGCCACCAGGCCTCGACGTCGCGCGGGAGCGCCCGCCAGGCGTCCGGGTCGGCCGCGACCGCCTCCACGAGCTTCCCGTATGCCTTCAGCGCGCCGGGGGTGACCGAGATCCACGATTCGGGATGCGTGAGCGCGAGCGCCATCCCGGCACGGGACCGGATCCAGCCGAGCTTCCCGGCCTGAACAGTGGCGATGCGTTCGGCGTCGTCGCCGTACAGGCACCGGATCGAGAGGTCGTCGGGAATCGTGACCGGCAGCTCGAGGAGCCGGCCGTGGAAGAACGGGAAGACGGTGCAGCACCCCTGGCGCCCGGGCGCGCCGAACAGCTCGGCGGCCGTGTCGCGCGCCGAGGAGTCGTACCCGAAGACGTCCTCGAGCCCCGCGAGCAGGCCGGGTGTCCTCAGGAAGTTCGGGCTCCGGAATCCGCGGGGGGCGAAGGCGCCGAGCGAGAGGGCGGCCGCGGCGGCCTCCCGCCGGATCCGCTCCGTCGGGCGGAACGCGAACCGGTAATCGTGCCGCGGCCCGTGCCAGGCGATCTCGTGGCCGCGGGCGGCGAGTGTCTCGAGCGCCCGGAAAGCGGCCGGCAGGTGCTCGGAACACACGTGCCACGAGGACCGCAGGCCGTGGGCCTCCTCGATCTCGGCGAGAGCCTTCCAGCGGTCGTGGCGGAACGCGTCGAGGCTGTCGAAGTCGTGCGACAGTACGGCCGCCCACGTGTGGCCGCCGGGCCACAGTGGCTCGGGCGATCTCCGCCGCCCGGACGCGGCTTCCGCCGCCCGGACGATCGTGCGGATGTCCTCGACGAGCGACTCCACGGGCCACCCGGGAAACCCCTCCGCCCGGAGCCGGGGGGCGACCGACGCGCGCAGGAGCGCCTCGCGAACGGCCGACGGAATCCAGCCGGACGGAACGGCAAGCCGCGAGTGCCAGGGACGTCCGGCGGGGACATAGGCTTCGGTCACGAGCCGCTGGACCGAGGCCTCGGGGTCCCAGGCGAGCCGGACGACGCCGGGCTCCGGCTGCGTGAAGGGGATCGCGACCGTTTCCGGGGTCGCGAGCACGCCGGGCTCGATGTATACGCCGGGCCCCGCGGGGGACCCCGTCCACGGCCGAAGTGTTATCGGTTCCGCCGGGAAATGGAAACCGCGAACGAGGGACGGGGACACGGTCGCGGCGCTCAGGGCGCCACCGCCGCGATCCCGATGCGCATCGCGCACCGGCGGACGAGCGGGATGCGGGAGAGCAGGCGGTCGGCGGGCGCCATCCAGCGGCGCACGGCGGTTTCCTCGAACCGGTGCGGGACCCAGTTGAACTCGAACGCCTCCGTGATCCGGAATCCGGCGGCGCGAATCCGCCGGTTCCACCCCCAGGGCGTGCTCTCGAGGAGCTGGCCGGTCCAGAGGCGGGCCTTGCGCCACTCCCGGAGGCCGAGCAGGAGGTAGGGGAAATGAAGCAGGTAGTTCATGTCGATCAGGAGGAGCCGCCCGCCGGGCTTGAGGACCCGCCGGGTCTCGCCCAGCGCGGCGTCCTTGTCGACGCAGTAGGACAGCGCGTTCATCGCTACGACGGCGTCAAAGACGCCGTCCCGGAAGGGGAGCCGTTCGGCGTCGGCGACGACGCCCGCCTCCAGGCGGCCGTGCTCCCGCGCCCACCGCAGCATGCCGGGTGCGATGTCGGAGGCGATCACGCGGCCCGCCATCCGGCGAAGCTCCACGGTCAGCTTCCCCGTGCCCGCCCCGATCTCGAGGACGGTGTCCCGGGGGCCGAGGTGGCGGGCGAGAAACGGGACGTACTTCTCCCTGATCGACCAGGCGCCCCCGGGGTGGCCGATCCCGTGCGACGCTTCGTAGCCGGGGGCGGCGGCGTCGTAGTAGGCGGCGATCCTGGTCCGGGTCGCGCCGGGCCCGGGTAGCGTCAGGACGGGGAATCCCGCGGCGACCTCGTAGGTCGCCGCGCATGCCGGACAGGCGAATGAACTCCCCTCGTCAAGATCGGCCGAGCCGCACCGCGGGCACCGGAGCAGTCCGGCGAATACGCTCACGCTCCTGGCCGCCGCGGACGAGCGGGACGGTTCGCGGGCCCGTCGCCGGGCCCTAGAGGCACTCCAGTTCCGTGACCGTGAAGTCGGGCTTGTAGGTCACGCGGATCCGGGCCTTGGCCGCGCGGGCGCCGAGCAGCAGCGTGATGGCGGCCTGGTTCGACGTGTCCAACTTGAAGGCCGACGGCGTGCCGGTCTCCGCGGGGATGATCTCGAAATAGAGCTTGCCCGCGGTCGGTCCTTCCAGCGGCAGCGTCAACACCTTGATCGGCCCCACGGCCACGGCCAGGTCCTGGGCGGTGTCGTCGGCCTGGGGGGCGCCCGTGAACACGGCCAGCGTGCCCAGCACGAGGACGGACGCGATCGCGATCCAGACGGTACGTTTCATGGGCTCCTCCTCCACAAGGGTCTCGAACCTCAATTATAGGGGCTGGCCGTCACCGATGACGAAGCGTCAATATACCGCGGCGGGAGGCCGCGGAATCGCGGCGCAGCGCCGCGAGCAAGTCCTTGCCGAGCACGCCCGTCGCGACTTCCACCGCCGGGCCGGTCATCGTCAGCCGCCAGGCGTCGTCCAGCCCGATCGCGAGCGAGCCGCCGGGCATGGCCACCGTGACCGCGTCCCCGAGCAGGCCGAGGCGCCGGCCCGCCGCCGCCACCGCGCACGCGGACGATCCCGAGGCCTGCGTCTCGCCCGCGCCGCGTTCCCAGATGATCGCCTCGACCCGGCGCCGGGAGACGGCGTGCGCGAACTGGACGTTCGTGCGCTCGGGGAAGAGCCGGTGCCGCTCGATCAGGGGGCCCAGCCGGCGCAGGGCGCCCAAGTCGAGCCGGGGGAGGTAGAAGACCGCGTGCGGGTTGCCGACCGAGACCCCGGTGAAGATATAGGTCCGGCCGCCGACGGCTATACGCTCCCGGACCGCCTCGCGCCGGGGCCCTCGCATCGGCAGGGCCCGGCTGTCGAACGTCGCGGTCCCCAAGTCGACCGTGAACCGGGTGCCGTTCCCGAGGACGCGCGCCCGGATCCGTCCGCCCGCGGTCTCGATCGTGTACTCGCGCCGGCCGGGCAAGCCCCACCGGTGGAGGTACCGGGCGAAGATGCGGGCGCCGTTCCCGGACTTCTGCGCCTCGCTCCCGTCGGGGTTGAAGATCCGCATCCTCGCGTCGGCGCCGCGGCCCGGCTCGTGCAGCAGGATGCCGTCGCTCCCGATCCCGAAGTGGCGGTCGCAGATGAGCCGGATTACGGGCGGGGTCAGCCGGAATCCGAGCGAACCGGCGCGCAGAACGAGGTAGTCGTTGCCGAGCCCGTGCCCCTTGAACATCCAATTCCGCGGCAGACGGGGGTTCACTTGCGCTCGACGATCTCGACCCTCCGGTTGCGGCTCCACGCGGACTCGTCGGACCCGATGACGGCGGGACGCGCCCGGCCATACGAGATCGGGTACATCCGCTTCTCGTCGATGCCCATCCGCTTGAGGTAGTCGCGTATCGCGTAGGCCCGCTTCCAGCCGAGGTCGATGTTGTACTCGTCCGTGCCGCGCTCGTCGCAGTGGCCCTCGATATTGACCGAGGCGTCCGCGCGCTCGAGCAGGGCATCGGCCGCGCGCTTGAGCGCGTCGCGCGCCGCGTCCGGGACTTCGGCGCGGTCGTAGGTGAAATAGATCTTGTCGAACTCGAGTGGCTTCGGGGGGGGCGGCTTCGGCGCCTCCTGGACGACCGGGGCCGGCGCGGGGGCGGGCTCGGGCGCGGGTTTCACCGGGGGCGTCGCGCACCCGGCAAGCCAGACGGCCAGGCTGCCTGTGGCAAGGGCTCGGAGCACATTCCGGAGGTGTGTCATCCTGTCTCCCGCCTCCCTGCGGTCACGGACATCCTAACGCCGGGGGAGGCCGGTTTTCAACCGCCGCCCACGGCCTCGATGACCTCGACTTCGTCTTGCTCGGCCAGCGGGCGGGCGTTGAGGCTGGCGCGCGGCACCACGGTCGCGTTGACGGCCACGGCGACCGAGCGGGGATCGATCCCCAGGTCATCGAGCAGGCGGGCCAGGGTCAGCCCGTCCGCGATCTCGCGGATTTCCCCGTTCAGCCGGATGCGCATCACGCGAACCGGTCCGGCCGGAACGCGCCAAGCGGATGCGACGGCGGCTCGCCCGCCACCAGCTCGCCCGCGACCAGCGCGGTGCCCGGCGCGAGGAGAATGCCCTTCCGGAAATGCCCGGCGGTCCAGATCAGCCCTTCGCGGCGCGAGCGGCCGATCACGGGCAGCTCGTCGGGCGTGCCGGGCCGCAGGCCGACCCGGACCTCGATGAACCTTGCGCCGGCCAGTGGAGGGAAGACCGGAGAGCCGTCCGCGAGCAGGGACGCGACCGCGCCCGCCGTCGGCGCCGTGTCGAATCCGGCATCCTCCATCGTGGCGCCGAGCAGGAGCCGGTGGTCCAGCGGGCGGGGGACGAGGTAGACGCCGCCGGCCAGCAGGACGCGGCGCGGGGGATCCGGCATCCCGAGGGCGAGGAGCTGGCCCTTCCGCGGGCGCACCGGCATGGGCTCGGGAGCCCCCGCCAGCCCGCCGGCCCAGGCGCCCGCGGCCACGATCGTGATCCCGGCAGGCTGGGGGCCCGCGTCGGTGGCGGCGCCCGCGATCCGGGCGCTGCCGCCAAGGAGCCCCGTCACGGTCACACCGCGCACGATCTCGACGCGCGCCCGCTCGAGGGAGACCAGCAGGGCCTCGCAGAGCCGCCGGGGGTCGACGTGGTGGTCGTCCTCGAGCCACAGGGCCCCCGCGAGCGACGCGGGGAGCCGCGGCTCGAGCTTCAGCCAGTCCCCGGGATTCGCGAGGAGCGTGGTGTCCGGGAACGCCACCGCTTGGGCGCGGAGATCGTCGAGCTCCGCGGCGTTCCCGGCGAGCGCGAGCGTCCCGCACTCGTCCCGTCCGGCGTCCACCCCGGTCTCGTCCCGGAGCGCCCGCACCCATTCCGGGTAGAGCCCGCCGCTGAACCGGCAGAACGCCGCCAGCGCGGGGGGCATCGGGAACGGATGGTGCATTTCGAGCATGCCGGCCGAGGCGGCGGACGCGCCGGCTCCGGGCGCGTCTCGCGAAAGGACTCGGACGGCGAGCCCGCGCCGGGCGAGGTCCCGGGCGACCGCCAGACCGATGACGCCGGCGCCGATCACGAGGGCGTCCGGAATCCGGGTGGAGCCGTGCGTGTCCATGGTTCAGGGCTTCAGTATAGATGAACCCTGTCCGCATCCCCATGCGGTTGCCTCTCCGTCGCGCCGCCGGGTAGAGTGAATTGATCATGCGCTACCCCTCCCTGGCGATCCTGATGGCCTGTCTGGCCGTCCCCGTGTGGGCCGTGACCGCGTCGGCCGGGCCGGTCGAGGACGGCCTCGCCCTCGAGGGGCAGGGGAAGCTCGCGGAGGCCCGCGCGCGCTACGAGGCGGCCCTGCAGGCGAGCCCGGGCGACCGGGCCGCGTCGCTGCGCCTCGTGCACGTACTCGTGAGTCTCGACGATCTGCCCGCGGCCGAGGCGAAGCTCCAGCCGTTCCTCGGCAAGGCCGCCGACGCGACGGTGTACAACGAGCTCGGCCGCATCCGGTTCCGCCAGCACCGCCGTCCCGAAGCCCTGAAGGCGTTCAAGGCCGCGACCGAGAAGGACCCGGCGTTCCTCGACGCCGCGTACAACCTGGGGATTGTGCTCCAGGAGAGCGGGCAGGTCGACGCGGCCCGCACCACCCTCCGCGGTGTCCTGGCGGCCGACCCCGGGTTCCTGCGCGCCTACAACGCGCTGGGCGCGCTGGAGGCGCGGGCGAAGCGCTATGACGAGGCCGTGCGCATCCTGACCGACGCGCTCCGCCTGGCGCCGGACGATTTCGACACGCTCTACAACCTCGGCAACGTCGTGGGGGAGATGGACCGGCTCGAGGAGTCGGCCGGATATTTCGCGAAGGCCGTCGACCGGCGGCCCACCAGCGCGGAGGCGCGCAACAACTACGGCCGGGCGCTCGTCCGCCTGAAGAAGTACGCCGAGGCCGAGGTCCAGCTCCAGGAGGCCCTGCGGCTCAAGCCGGACCAGGCCGAGTCCCAGTTCAACCTGGGCGTCCTCCGCGAGGAGACCAAGCACGCCGCGGAGGCCGAGGCCGCGTTCCGGCGCACGCTGGAGCTGGCCCCCCGCTTCGCCGAGGCCGCCTTCCGGCTGGGCAACCTCGCGCTGGGACGGGCGCAGGACGCGTCGGCCAAGGGCGAGGCGAAGGGGGCGACGGCCGCCATGGAGGAGGCCCGGGGCTGGTACGAGAAGGCCGTCGCGGCAAACGCGGACTACACGGAGGCGCTCTACAACCTGACGCTCACGCTCATCCAGCTCAAGCAGCTCGACGCGGCGGCGGTCCGGGCCAGGGCGCTGGTCCGGCTGTCGCCCGCCTACGCGCCGCACCAGTTCCTGCTCGGGACCGTCGAGTCCCAGCGCGGCCGCGCCGCCGAGGCGGAGCGGGCGTTCCGGGCCGCCGTCAAGCTCGATCCCAAGTGCGTGGACTGCGCCCTGCGGCTCGGGAGCCTCCTCTACCAGACGGGCAAGTTCGACGAGGCCGTCCCTCCGCTTCGGCGCGTGGTGGCGGCGGACGACAAGAACGTCGAGGCGCACTACCTGCTCGGGCTCGTGCTCATGCGGCAGGGGGAACTGGCGAGCGCGCGCCGGGAGATGGAGGCCGCCGCCCGCCTCAAGCCCGACCACCTCGACGCGATCAACAACGCGGCCACGATCGCCGTGCGCATGCGGAACTTCAAGGACGGCGCCTCGTTCGTGGGGCGCATGGTGGACCTCGACCCCGCGTACCTGCCGGCGTTCCGGACGGCCGAGATGCTCTACGCGCAGACGAACGACCTCCAGATCACGGGGTCGCCGGTCACCATCAAGCTCCTCACGCGGTACATCGTCGGCAACCGGGTCTTCTTCAAGAGCTACAAGGACGCTCATGCGGCCTTCGCGGAAATGACGAAGCTGGAGCCGAAGTGCGCGGCGGCGCACCTCAAGCTCGGCGTTCTCGACATTCTAAACGGGAAGTACACGGAAGGCCTGGGGCACCTGGACGTGGCCGAGCGCCTCCTCCCCGGGGACGGGGAGCTGTTCTTCGCGGAGGGCTCGGCGTACTACAGCCTCGGGGAGAAGGATCCCAAGGGGCCCCGCTCCCCGCACTTCCGCGCCGCGCTTGCCGCCTACCGCAAGGCCGTCCGGGTGTCCCCCGCCTACGCGGACGCCTACTGGGGCGAGGGGAGCGTGCTCTTCCAGATGGGGCGCTACGACGAGGCGAGGGGAGCCCTCGAGATCTGCCTGAAGCTCAACCCGTTCTTCGCCGAGGCGTACAACACCCTCGGCAGCGTGGCGGAGCGGCAGGGCGAGCTGGCCACCGATCCCGTGAAACAGGCGGGTTACCGGGACGAGGCGATCCGCGCCTACCAGCAGTCCCTGCGGGCGAACCCGAACGCGGACTCCGCGCACTACAACCTCGCCGTCGTTTACCACCAGCTCAAGCGGTGGAAGGAGGCGAAGGCCGAATACGAAGCCGCGATCCGGCTGAACCCCAAGTTCGCGCGGTGCTGGTACCAGCTCGGCCGGCTCTACATCGACCGGAACGGCTGGTTCGACCGCGGGCGCGCGGAGCAGGCGCTGAAGAAGGCGCTCGAGCTCGAGCCGGCCAACTGCGATTACTGGTACGACTACGGCGCGTTCTACTTCAACACCCGCCAGTACGGGAAGGCGAAGGAAGCCTGGCGCAAGACCCTCGAACTGTGTCCGTCCAACAAGCCCGCCCGCGAGGGCATCGAACGGCTCATCGAGCGTGGCTACTGACCGGAAGCCGGACGCGTCACGCCGCCGGCGCGCGGACGCCGGGGCGGGCAGCGGGCCGACGATGACGGGCCTGACGGGTCCGGAAGCCCGCGCGCTGGGGCTGGCCCGGCGCAGCCGCTGGCCGCATGCCCTCCTCGACGGGGCCCGGGGCCTCGTCGACGCGTATCCCGATGTCGCGTCGTGGACCCGGCTTCTGCCGAAGCTCCGCCCCGGTCTCCGGAAGGGCGGCCTCGCGGTGGCGTGGCCGGCGCGGAGCCGGGGCACGGTCCTGCCCCTCTCGGGCGGAGGCTGGCTCCTGCTTGGCCCCTTCCGCGGCCGGGGGCCGGATGCGGCGGTTCTCGAGGCCCTGACCGCCTTCCTGGGCGAGTGCCGGACGGCGCGTGCCGAGGCGACCCGGAAGGCGCTCGAGGCCGACCGGCTCCGCGACGAGGAATCGTCGGCCCAGGTGGCCCTCTCGCGCAAGGAGCGCACGCTCCAGGCGGTCATGCACCTGGGCCGCGTCCTCGCCTCGGTCAAGGATCTCCGGGAACTCGTGGGGTCCTCGATGGTCCCGGAGATGGTCCAGCTCCTGAACGCCGACCGGGGGAGCGTGTTCATCATCGACGAGGAGCGGCAGGAGCTGTATTCCATCATCGCCATGGGCGTCGAGTTCAAGGAGATCCGGATGCCGCTCACCGTCGGGCTCGCGGGCTGGGTGGCGCGCACCGGCGAGGTCCTCAACGTGCCGGACGCCCACGCGGACGCCCGGTTCAACCCGGAGTTCGATCTCCGCACGGGGTACCGGACCCGGAGCGTCCTCGCGGTGCCGCTCGTGGACCCGCAGGGCAAGCGGTTCGGCGTCGTCCAGGTCATCAACAAGAAGACTTCTCCGCGGTTCACGCGCGAGGACGAGGAGCTGCTCCAGGCCGTCGCCGCCGAGGCCGCGGTCGCCATCCTCAACACCCGGCTCGTGGAGCAGGTCAAGGCGCTGTTCGACAGCGTGATTTCGTCGATGGCGACCGCCCTCGACGCCCGGGACAACAGCACCTCCGGCCACACGCACCGGGTGACCGACTTCGCGCTCGGGGTCGCCAAGCGGCTCGGGATGAACCGGGCCCAGCTCGACCGGGTCCGCATCGCGGGCATGCTCCATGACATCGGCAAGATCGGGACGCCGGACGCGATCCTGAAGAAACCCGGACTGCTGACGCCCGAGGAGCGCGCAATCATGAACCAGCACGCGTCCTACTCGCGCAGCATCATCAGCACCCTCAAGCTGCCCACCGAGCTGGCGGGGCTGGCGGACGACGCGGCGGGACATCACGAGTGGTGGAACGGGAACGGGTACCCGCTCAAGCTCAAGGGCGAGGGCATCCCGCTGGTCTCGCGCGTCCTCGCGGTTGCGGACGTCTTCGACGCGATCACGAGCAAGCGCCACTACCGGGATGCCATGCCGATCGACCAGGCCCTGGCCATCATCCGCGACGGGACCGGCACGCACTTCGACCCGGCTTGCGTGCAGGCGTTCTTCCGTTTCTACGATGAGGACCTGCGCGAGACGTTCACCCGCGAGGGGGGGAACGGCGGCGAGGGGTGAGCCGTCCGTCCGGCGGCTTGGCCGCCATGAATCCCGCGATCCTGGTCCTGTCGCCCCTGGTCTTCCTTATCCGGTGGCATGCCGCCCTGGCGCCGGCGCCGGCGGGGCTGTCCACCCTCGTCCCCGTCCGGGACCAGGGCGTCGGGGCGGCGCTCCTCCAGTTCGCGGGCTCGGTGGGAGTCGTCGCGGCCGTGGGGGCCGCCGTGCTCGGGCTGGCCGGGTACGGCCGGCGGCTGGTCCGGTGGACGGGGGTCCGCCCGCGGGGCGTGGACGGACCCCTCCTCGGGCTCGCGTCAGGACTGGGGGTCGCGTCCGCCGCCGCCCTCGGCGCCGGGCTCGCGGGGCTGGCGTTCCCCCCGGTCGCGGCGGTGGCGGCGGTTACGTGCGGCCTGGCGGGCGTCCGCGGGGTGCGAGGTCTCCGCGGTGCGTTCGCGTCCATCCCGCCCGGCCTCGCGCTCCTCGCCCTGGTCTCCCTCGTGGCGGCGCTCGTCCCCGAGACCGAGATCGACGCCCTCGTCTACCACCTCGGCCTGCCTGCCGGTTACGCGGCGGCCCACAAGGTCTTCCTCGCGCCGGGCTCGTTCCTCGACGGCTACTGGCAGGGGCAGGAGATGCTCGCGTGGCCCGCGCTCGCGCTCGCGTCGGAGCCGGCGGCCCGGCTCGTGAGCTGGACGGCCGCGCTCCTGCTGGCCGCCGCGGGCGCCTGCCTGGCCCGCCGGGTCACCGGGCCCGAAGCGGGCCTTAGGCCCGAAGCGGGCCTTGGGCCTGCAGCGGGCACATGGGCGGCGGCGGTGCTGCTCGCGGCTCCGCCCGTCGTGCAGGCCGCGGCCCACGCGAAGAACGACGCGCTGGCGGCCGCGCTCGTCGCGGCCGCGCTCGTCGCCCGGGCCGGAGGAGCCTCGTCCGCCCGAGCACTCCTGGCCGGGCTCCTGTGCGGGGCCGCGGCGGGAGTGCGGCCCTCGGCGGCGATCGCGGCCCCCGCGCTCCTGGCGACCTTCGTCGCGACGCCGGGGGGCCGGCGGGCCGCCGGATTCGCGGTCGCGGGGATGGCGGCGCCGGCCCTGCCCTGGCTCCTGCGCAACGGGCTCGAGCTGGGGAATCCCGTCTTTCCCCTCTTCGTGGGCACGATCCCGACGCTCGGGATGACGGGGCTCGACCGCGTGCTCGCGGATATGTACCTGCGCGAGTGGTCGAACGCCGCGCCCCGCGGAGTCTGGCAGGGCGTCGCCGCCGCGTTCTTCGTGTTCGGCGGCGCCACCCCCGCGGTCGCGGCGGGGCTCTTCGCCGCTCCGCTCGCGTTCGGGACGGCGGGCCCGGCGCGGATGCTCGCGATCTTCGCGCTCGCCTTCGGCGCGTGCTGGATGGCCGTGTTCCCGTGGCTGGGGCGGTTCGCGCTCCCGGCCGCGGTGCCGCTCGCCGTCCTCGGCGTGGCCCGGTTCGGGGCGCAGCCGCGCCGGCTGGCGATTCTGGGCTGGGGGTCGGTCGCGGGGTCCGCCGTCGTGCTCCTCGGGCTGATAGCCGGCTTCCCGGGTCCCGCCGGTTGCGCGTTCGGGTTCGAGAGCCGGGAAGGATTCGGCCGGCGGGCGTTGGGCAACTGGTGGGAGGCGAGCCGCGAACTCGACCGGCGGCTGACCCCGGCCGAGCGCGCGGTGGCCGTCGGCGAGTGGCGCTCCTACCCCTCCCATAGGGCGCTCACGCGCTGGATCGCGGACGAACCCGTCGTCCACGAGTTGGCGCGCGAGTCGGCCTCGGTGGCCCGGCTCCGGGTCCGTCTCCGCCAGCGCCGCGTCACGCACCTGCTGTACAACCTGCCCCAGGCGGCGTTCTGGGCCCGGTACGCGGCCCAGTTTCCGTGGGACCGGGCGGGGGCTCGACGCTGGCGGGACGTCTGGGACGCGTCGGCTACGCTGTGCTGGCGCTCGCGGGTCCAGGATTCCGGCCACGGGTTCTTCCTCCTGTACCGGCTGTCGCGCGGGCCGGGCGAGGGCCCAAGCCGCTCCTGGCTGCCCGGAACCGAGGGTGAGTACCAGGACCTCCGCTGGCTCGTGTCGGGTTCGATTTCGGACCCGGCCGCGGACCGCGAGCTCGACCGCGCGGCCCGGCTCCTGGGCGCGCGCGCCGATCTCCTGGCCAGGCGCGGGTGCCTGCTCGCGGTGCGCGGCCGGTACGCGGAGGCGCTCGCCGCCATGCGGGCGGCCGCTCTCGCGGCCCCCGAGGGGCGGGACGTATGGGCAGCGCTTGGCGCGGTGCCGATGGCAGACGCGCAGGCGCTCGAACGGTTCACGCGCGCGCAGCGCGACGTCGTGAACATGGGGTTCACGATGGGAATCCCGGTGGCGCTGGACCGCGCGGCCGCCCCGGACCGACCGACCGGTTCCGGCGGGGGTCCGTGAACGGGGGCTACTGGATCTGGATCGCGGTGGCCGCCGGCCTCTTCGTCGCGCGTTGGTGGCCGGCCCTCCGCACCGCCCTGCCGGACCCGGCCGGGTGGCACGGGCTCGCGGACCAGGCGGCCGGAGCCGCGGTCCGGCAGTCTCTTGCCCAGGCGGCCGCCGTCGTTCTCACCGCCGCCGCCGTCCTGGGCACGGCGGGGCCGGGCGGTCCAGTCGCGCGCTGGCTCCGGTTCCGCGGAGCCGGGCTGGTCCGCGGCCTCGCGCGGACCGGTCTCGGACTGGCCGTGGTGTCTCCCGCCGCGCTCGCGCTCGGGCTCGCGGGGCTCGCGCATCCGGTCCTCGCCGTCCCGGCCGCCGCCGCGCTCGTGATCGCGGGCTTCCGGGTGTCCCCGGCCCTCGCCCGGGGCGCGCGTCCCGCGTGGCCCCTGATCCTCGCGGCGCTCGTGCTGGTTCCCGTGGCCGTGGTTCCCGACCTCGAGGTGGACAGCCTGATCCAGCACCTCGCGTTGCCCGCCGGGTGGGTGCGGGCCCACCGGATCTTCGCGCGGCCCGATCTTTCGGTGGGAGTCCTCTGGCCGGGGCGCGAAGTCCTGGGCTGGCCCGGCCTCGCGCTCGGGTCCGAGCCCGCCGCCGTGCTCCCCAGCCTCGGGTGCGCCGGCCTGGCGGGGGCCGCCGCGTCCGCGGCGGGCTCCGGGGGCTGGTGGGTGGGCGCGGCGGTGCTCGCGTCCCCGCAGCTCGCGGTGGTCGCGTGCTCGGCCAAGAACGACTCGCTCGCGATCGCGCTCGTTTCGGCCGGCCTCGTCAGCGCTCGCGCCAATGGCGGCGCCGGGGGCGCGGCGGCCGCCGCGGTGGCGGGGGTTCTGGCGGGCGCGGCGGTCGCCGCGAAGTCCACGGCCGCCATCGCCGTGCCGGCCTTCCTCGCCGTCCTGCTCGCCGCCCGCGGTCCATCCGGCCGCCGTAGCCGGGCCGGCTGGTTCCTCGCCGCCGCCGCGGGCGTCTCCCTGCCCTGGGCCGTCCGGAACTGGCTCGACCTCGGCAACCCGGCCGCGCCGCTCCTCTCGGGGATGATTCCGACGCTCGGATGGGACCCGGTCCGCGCGGAGCTCGCGGCCCGGTATGTCCGCACGTGGAGCGATCTGGACCCTGAGTCGGTTCTCGGCGGGGTGGCGGCCCTCGTCCGGATCCTGGGCGGGTTCAACCTCCTCTGCGGGGCCGCCGTTCTCGTGCTCCCGTTCTCGGTGTCTTCGCTGTCCCGGACCGGGCGCGCCGGCCTTTTCGCGGCTGCCGGCGTCCTGCTCTGGCTCTCGTCCCTGGCCTGGGTCTCCCGGTACCTCCTGCTCTTCCTGCCCGCCCTGACCGCGGCGGCGGCGGCCCTGCTCGTGGCGCGGGCCGGCGCGGCGGTGGTCAACCGGTGGGCGGCCGCGTCGGCCGTTCTCGGGCTCGTGGTCGCGCTGGGCGCGGGAGGGGGCGCGCGGCCGGTGCCGTGCGCCTTGGGGCTGGAGAGCCGGGCGCACTTCGCCGCCCGGGCGCAGGGCGTCTTCGGGGAGATGGCCCGCGAGGTCGCGGCGCGCGTCGCTCCTGGCGCGCGCGCCCTCACGGTCGGCGAGTGGCGGGCGGATCCCGCGGGCCGGCTCCTGCCCTGCGCGCCCGTGGACCGGCCCGCCATCTGGGCGCTCGCCCGCGAGGCGGATTCCGGGGGGCGGATGCGCATCCGGTTGCGGCAGCAGCGGGTGTCGCACCTCCTCTTCAACCTGCCGCAGGCCGGGTTCTGGGCCGACTACGCGGCGCGGTCGCCGTGGACGCCGGGGGCGGTCGCGCGCTGGGGCGGGTTCTGGGATGCTTCGGCCACGCTCGTCTGGCGGTCGGCGGCCCAGGATCCCGTCCTGGGATTCTTCCTCCTCTACCGGCTCTCGCGGGGGCCGGGGGAGGAGCCGGCCCGGGGCTGGTTGCCGGGCACCGAGGGCGAGTTCCTTGAGGTTCGCCGGTTGGCGGCGCGATCGGCCGGCGATCCCGCGGTCGACCGCGAGTTCACCCGGCTGGACGCGCTCTTCGGCCCGCGCGCGGACGTGCTGGCGCGGCGCGGGTGCCTGCTGGCCGCTCAAGGCCGCTATCCCGAGGCGCTGGCCGCGTTCCGCCTTGCGACCCGGGCGGCGCCGGAGGCGCGGCCGGTCTGGTCGTCCTATGGAGCGGTCCCGATCCGGACCGCGGCGGAGCTTCTCCGGTACGCGCGCGCGCGACCGGACGTGGTGAACGCGGGCTTCATGCTGGGTATCCCGGTCGCATTGGCGGCCGTATACTGAGACCGCGATGAAGTGCCTCGCGCTGATGTCCGGCGGACTCGACTCGTTCCTCGCGATCAAGGTGATCCAGGAACAGGGGATCGAGGTGCTCGCGCTCAACTTCCAGACGCCGTTCTGTTCGGCCGCGGGACGTTCGGCCTCCTGCGGCGACGCGGTGGCCCTCGCGGGGGCGCAGCAGATCGACCTGCGCGTCCAGTTCCTCGGTGCTGAGTTCCTCGACCTCGTGGCCCACCCCCCGCACGGGTGGGGGCGGAACATGAATCCGTGCATCGACTGCCGCATCCTCATGCTCCGGCGGGCGAAGGCGCTCCTCGAGCCCTCGGGCGCCTCGTTCGTGATCACGGGGGAAGTGGTCGGCCAGCGTCCGATGTCCCAGCACCTGGCCGCGATGCGCACCGTCGAGGCGGAAAGCGGGCTCGAGGGACTGCTGGTGCGGCCGCTCTCCGCGAAGCTGCTGCCACCCACGATTCCGGAAACGAAGGGGTGGGTGGACCGCGAGCGCCTGCTGGATCTCCGGGGACGGAGCCGGAAGGTCCAGCTCGCGATGGCGAAGGCGCTCGGGCTCGAGTATCCGCCGACCCCGGCCGGCGGCTGCCTGCTCACGGACCCCGCGTACGCGGCGCGGCTGCGGGACGTGCTCGGGCACGCCGGGGGCCTGACCGCGCACCTCGCGCAGGCGGTCCGGTTCGGCCGGTACGTCCGGCTCTTGCCCGCGTCGTTCCTGATGGTGGGACGCAACGAGCGCGACAACGCCGCGCTCGAGGGGCTGCAGGCCGCGGACGAGTGGATCCTGCGGCCCGTGAACTGCGTGGGGCCCGTGGTCCTCGGCGTCGGTCCGCTCGACGAGGGGTCGCGCGCGCACGCGGCTGGTCTCCTCGCCCGGTACGCGGACGCGCCCGCCGATGGCCGGGTCGAGATCGAAGCCAGGCTTGGGCCCGCGGGCGAGGCGGTCCGGCTCGAAGGCCGCAAGCCGTGATTCCCGCGCCCGGGCTCTCCCGGGTCCCGGGTGCGGCGGGCTGGTTCGCGCTCGGAATCGCGGCGACGTTCCCCCTCTGGTCCACCTGGGTCGCGGCGTGGCACCTGACCCTGATGTCGCTCGGGGGCGCCATGCCGGCGGATGCCGCGGTCCTGGGGCGGGCGGCCGCCGGCCATCTCGCGGCGGCGGCGGGGCTCGCGGCCATGCTCGCGGCGGCTTTTGCCGCGGGGACGCCGGTCGTCCGCGTCATCCGTCTTCGGGGCGACGCCCTGGACCGGGCCGGCTGGGGATGGCTCCTGGGCGCCGCCCTGGCCTCGGGGCTCGGCCTCGCCCTCGGCCTCGCGGGTCTCCTGCGCCCTACCGTGCTCGCGACCGTCTCGCTCGTCGGCGCCGCCCTGGGGGCGCCCGGCCTTCTCCGCCTCGGGTGGAGCCCGGCCAGGGGATCGCGGGTCCCGGTCGCGCTCCTCGCCGCCGTACTCGCCGGGTACGCGCTCCTCACGCGGCTCCCGGGCACCCTGCAGGATCCCATGGCCTACACCTTCGCGGCGGCGGAGGAGTACCTGCGGGCCGGCCGGCTGCACGCGGAACTCGCGCACTTCCAGTGGACGATGCCGCTCGGGCTCGAGATGCTCTACCTCGTGCCGTGGTGGCTCGGAGGAATCACGGCGGCCAAGCTCGTGAACCTCGCGCTGCTCGTCGCGGGCTGCGTCGCGATCCGCGGGCTCGCCCGGGCGCTGGGTGGGCGAGGCGCCCCGGCCGCGATTCTCTTCGGGTCGGCGGGCGTCGTCGCCAACATCGTCTGGCAGGGGAAGGACGATCTGGCGGCCGCCGTCTTCGCCGCCGGCGCCGGCTGGGGCGTCGCGCTCGGGCTGGGCGGATCGTCCGCGGCCTGGCTGGCCGGCGGAGCGTGCGCGGGGGCCGCGGTCGCGTGCCGGCTGACGGCCGGGCTCGCGGTCGTCCCGCTGGCCCTGGCCGCGCTCGCCGTGGCCCCGCGCCGGTCCCGGGTCGCGGGGGCCGTCGCGGCGGGGCTCTTCGTATGCGGACCGTGGCTCGTCCGGAGCTGGCTCGAGTGCGGTAATCCCTGCACGCCGTTCGCCACGCGCCTGTTCCCGGACCTCGGTTGGTCGCCGGCCCTGCAGGAGTCCCTGCGGGGGTTCGCCCTCGGGCTGTCGTCTTCCGGCCCGTGGCGCCCCTCCGAGGTCATGGCCGGCGTCTGGCGCGTCCTCGGCGACCCCGAGGTGGGATCGGCGGCCCTCGTCATCCTGGTCCCACTCGGCTGGATCCTGTCGCGCGGCGCGGCGCCGGGCGCACTCAGGCTCGCGGCGGTCGCCGCGTACGCGTGCTGGCTGTCGACGGAGCGCAACCCCCGGTTCCTGCTGCCCGTGGTGCCCTGGCTCGCGGCCCTGGCGTCGGTCGTTTCGACCGCAGGGGCGGGCGGCGCCTCGCCCCTCCGGCCCCGGCTGGCTCGAGTCGCCTCGTCCGCGCTTGGGCCGATGACGGCCACGGCGGCGCTGGCGGCCCTGCTGGCGGCGGGCCGGATCGCCTCGCCCGACGGCCCCGCGGTCTGGCTGGGCTCGGCCGGCCGCGACGAGGTCTGGAAGCGCCGGTTCACGACGTACGAGACGACCCGGCGGTGGGCCTGCCGCGCCCTGCCCGCGGACGCCCGGATCCTGCTCACGGGCGGGGACCGGCGCCTCGGGTTCGGTCGCCGGGTGTTCAGCACGGCGCTCATCTTTACGCCGCCCTTCTGGGCGCTGACCCGGGACGCGTCGACGCCCGGGGAGGTTCGCAAGCGCCTCCGTCAGCGCGGGATCACGCACTGGCTGAACAACTTCGTCGAGGGCGAGTACCGGGGGCTGGGCTGGTACCAGGGGCCCGCGTGGGACGACCGCCAGCTTGCGCTCGGCGTGACGTTGATGCGCCGGTACGCGCGGCCGGTCCGGGGGCCCGACACCGTGGACCACGAGGGCGGCGGATACTGGGCGTTCGAGCTGACGCGCGCGCCCGGCGATTTCCCCGCGATGTTCCTCCCCGGGACCGAGGGCCGGCTAAAAGACGCGTTCGGCCGGTACCTGACCGGCGATGCGACGGGCGCCTTCGCCGACGCCCGGCGGCTGGCGGGGCCGGCCGCGGAGCTGCTCGAGGTGCAGGCCCTGCTGGCCTTCCTCGCGCTCGAGGCGGGCGAGCCGGAGACGGCGTCCCGGTGGCTGAAGGCGGCCCGGCGGGCCGGGTACGTCGGGGACGGCACGCTCATCCACGAAGCGATGGCCGACCTCGCGACGGGGCGCACCGACGAGGCGGTTCGGGCTGCCGCCCGCGCCGCCCTCATGCACGGCCCCGATCACCGCCTGCTGGGGTCGGTGCTTTCGGCGCGCGCCCGCGTGCGCGCCGCGCGCGGCGACCGCTCGGGGGCGGCCCGGGACCTGGCCGAGGCCGCGTGGTGGCGAACGGGCACCCGGCGCGGGGGGAAGCCGTGACGGCGGCGCGGCGCGGCGCGGTCTTCCTCGCGTGGCTGGCGGCCGGCGCCTGGGCGACCCGCGACGTCTGGGCCCGGTGGCAGGCCGCGTTCCGGGGCCTGCTGGCGGGGCTCGCGGACTCTCCGCCGGAGAGCGCCGGCATACTGGGTCACGCGCTCGCGGGCCACGCGGCCGCCGCCGGCGGGCTGGTGGCGCTCCTCGCCGCGGCGGTCGCCGCCGGGGGGCTCCCGGCCCGGTGGGCGGGGATGTACCGCGGCGGCCCTTCGGGCGGCGGCGCCCCGGGCGGCGGGGCCGCGGACCGGCTCGCGTGGCAATGGCTGGCGGGGTGGGGCGTGCTGTCGCTCGCCGGGTTCGCCTTGGGGCTGACGGGCCTCCTGCGCGGCCCCGTGCTGGCCGCGGCCGCCATCGCGGTCCCCGCGGCGGGACTGCGCGGCCTGTGCCGGGGAGCTCGTGCCGTCGGCCGGCCCTCCCCCGGACTCCCCGTGATCCTCCTCGGTCTGGTCCTCCTCGCGGGCTTCCTCCTCACCCGGCTGCCGAGCACGCACGAGGACCCCATGGTCTACCATTTCGCGGCGCCGGAGGAGTACCTGCGCGCGGGACGGATCCACGCGGAAGTCACGCACATCCAGTGGACGATGCCGCTCGGACTCGAGATGCTCTACCTCGTGCCGTGGTGGGTCGCCGGGATCACGGCGGCCAAGCTCGTGAACCTCGGGATGATCCTGACCGCGTGTCTCGCGATCCGCGGGATCGCGGCGGCGCTTGGCGGTCCGGGCGTCTGGGCAGCCTTCCTCTTCGCCTCGGCGGGGCTCGTCGGGAACCTGCTCTGGCAGGGCAAGAACGACCTCGCCTGCGCCGCGTTCGCGGCCGGAGCGGGGCTGGGCGTCGCCCGGGCGCTCGCCGGCCGGTCCGGGGGATGGCTGGCGGCAGGCTGGTGCGCGGGTTGTGCGGTCGCGTGCCGGCTGACCGCGGGCGTGACCATGGTCCCGCTCGCCGTGGCGGCCCTCGTCGTCGCCGGTCACCGGGTACGCCCGATCGCCGCCGTGTCCGGCGTCATTGCGGGTCTCGCGGCATGCGGGCCATGGCTCGTCCGGAGCTGGCTCGATGCCGGGAACCCGTTCACGCTCTTCGCCTCCGGGATCTTCCCGGATCTCGCGTGGTCGCCGTTCCTCCAGGCCGCGCTGCGCCACTACACGCTCCTGCTCTCGAGCGCGGGTCCGTTCCATCCGTCCGACCTGGTCATGGGCGCCTGGCATGTCCTGGGGGTGGCCGAGATCGGGTCCCTGGCGCTCCTCGTGCTGGGCGGCCTGGGGCTGGTGGCGGTCCGGGGAACCACGGGTACGGCTCTCCGGATCGCGATGGCGTCCGCCTACGTGATCTGGCTGCCGACCGAGCGCAACCCGCGGTTCCTCCTGCCGCTCGTCCCGTGGGTCGCGGCGTTCGCGGCCTGCGCCGCGTTCGCCGGCGGGGACGCGCGGTCCAGGACCGGCAGGATCGCGGCTGCCGCCCTCGTGCCCCTGGGCGTCGCCGCCGCGGGAGCCGCGCTCGTGCACGCCGGCGCGCTCGCCTCGCCGGACGGCCCCGCCGTCTGGACCGGCATGGCCGGTCCCGACGCGGTGCGCCGGCGGCAGAACACGACGGCCGAGACGACGCGCCGGTGGGTGAACGCCGCGCTGCCGGGGGACGCCCGCCTGCTGCTCACGGGCGGGGCGAAGCGCCTCGGGTTCGCGCGCCGGGTGATGAGCACCGGCCCGATCGGGATGCCGCCGTTCTGGGTCCTGACGCACGAGACCTCGACCCCTGCGGAGATGCGCAAGCGGCTCCGACAGCGCGGCGCGACCCACTGGATGCACAACTTCATCGAGGGGGAGTTCCGGGGGCTCGGCTGGTACCCCGGCCCCAAGTGGGACGAGCGCCAGCTCGCGCTCGGCGTCGAGTTCATGCGGCGGTATGCCCGGCCGGTCCGGGCGCCCGAAGCCGTCGACCACGAGGGCGGGGGCTACTGGGTGTTCGAGCTAACGAGAGCGCCGGGCGGGTTCCCGCCGATGTTCCTGCCCGGGACCGAGGGGCGGCTCAAGGCCGCGTTCGACCTCCGGGATGCCGGCGACGCCGGGGGCGCGTTCGGGGAGGCGGGACGGCTGGCGGGGCCGGCCGTCGAACTGCTCGAGGTGCAGGCGATCATGGCCACCTTCGCCCTGCAGGCGCGGCAGGCGGCGACCTCCTACAAGTGGTTCGCGCCCGGCGTGCGCGCGGGCTACATCGGCGACGGGAACCTGGACTACTTCGCCGCGACCGAGGTCATGCTGGGGCGGCCCGATGCGGCGGTGCGCGACGCCGCCCGGGCCGCGCGGGTCTTGGGGCCGGATCGCCGGCTACTGGCCCGCGCGCTCCAGGACCGCGCCCGGGCCCGCGCCGGCCGCGGGGACCGCGCGGGGGCGGCTCGCGACTCGGCGGAGGCCGCCCGGTGGTGGCGCGGGGCACGCCTGGCGGGCGGCGGCTGAAGCCGCCGCGCACCGCGTCTGCGGTGCGAAGGCGGCGAAGCCGCCCAAGGCCGCTCCTGCGGCCCGGGCACCAGTGGCCCCTGACGGTTGTTATAGTGGCGTGAGCCCCATGACGCCCCGTTCCGATACACCCCACGACCGCCTTCGCGCCATCCTCCGGGAGATGGGCAGCGTCCTCGTCGCCTACTCCGGCGGCGTCGACTCCGCCCTGCTCCTCAAGGTGGCCACGGACGTGCTCGGGGACCGCTCACTCGGGGCGCTCGGGGTCTCGCCGAGCCTTTCGGCCGAGGAACTCGCGTGCGCGCGCCGGGTTGCGGCTTCGATTGGCGCGCGTATGCGCGAGATCCCGACGCGCGAGTACGAGGACGAACGGTACGCGGCCAACCCCCCCGAGCGGTGCTACTTCTGCCGCGGCGGCCTCTACGACCTGCTCGCCCCGATCGCGAAGGCCGAAGGATTCGCGGGGATAGCGAACGGGTTCCAGCTCGACGACGAGGGCGACTTCCGGCCGGGCCAGCGCGCGGGCCGCGAGCGCGGGGTGAGGTCGCCGCTCGCCGAGGCGGGGTTCCACAAGACGGACGTCCGCGTGCTCGCCCGCGAGCTCGGGGTCCCGGTATGGGACAAGCCCGCGGCCCCGTGCCTGGCGTCGCGCGTCGCGTACGGCGTCCGCGTGACCCCGGAGGTCGTCGAACGGGTGGCCGAGGCCGAGCGCCGGGTTCGGGCGCTGGTCCCGGGGCTCCAGGATCTCCGGGTCCGGCACCTGGGCGGCGGCGAGGCCCGCGTCGAGGTGGAGCCCGGCCGGCTCGCTGCGGTCGAGGCCGCGCGCCCGGGCGTCGAGGCCGCGCTCCGCGATCTCGGGTATGCGACCGTCTCGGTCGCCGGCTACCGGCGGGGCGCCCTGCTCCCCGCCCGGGAGTAGCGGATGGCCGGCACCCCCCGCATCTACCTCGACTCCGCCGCGACCACGCCGCCCGCCCCCGCAGTGGTCGAGGCTGTCCGCGAGGCGCTCACCGACTCCTGGGGCAACGCGTCGAGCGCGCACGCGGCCGGGTCGCGCGCCCGCCGGATCGTGGAGGAGGCCCGCGTCAAGGTGGCGGCCCTGCTCGGGGGCCGGCCCGACGAGATCGTCTTCACCTCCGGCGCGACCGAGGCGAACAACACCGTGTTCGTGGGCCTCGCGGGGCCGCGAGGCCGCCCCGGCCGGATTGTGATCTCGGCGATCGAGCATCCGTGCGTCATCGAGTCGGCCGCCGCGTTGGAGCGCTCGGGCTGGACCGTGGTCCGCGCCGGCGTGGACGAAACGGGGATCGTGGATCCCGACGCGGTGGGTGCTGCGCTGGGGAAGCGGACGGCCCTGGTTTCGGTCATGCTCGCGAACAACGAGGTCGGGACGATCGAGCCCGTGGCGGAGATCGCGAAGATCGCGAAGGCGGCCGGCGCCTTCGTCCACACGGACGCGACGCAGGCGGTGGGGCGGATCCCCGTGGACGTCGGCGCCCTCGGCGTCGACTACCTCTCGCTCTCGGCCCACAAGTTCAACGGTCCCAAGGGCGTCGGCGCGCTCTGGGTGCGCCGGGGCGCCGCCATCGCGCCGCTCTTCCGCGGGGGAAGCCAGGAGGGCGGCCGGCGGGCGGGCACGTTGAACGTCCCCGGGATCGCGGGGCTCGGGGTCGCGGCGGAACTCGCGAAGAAGAACCTGGCGGAGACCGCGGACCTGGTCCGCGGGCTCCGGGACCGGCTGGAAGCCGGGATCCGGTCCGGCGTCCAGGGTCTGCGGCTCAACGGCCATCCGGTTCTGCGCCTGCCCAGCCACCTGAACATGTCTTTCGATCTCATCGAGGGCGAGGCGCTCATGATGCGGCTCGACCTCGCCGGGATCGCGGTCTCGACGGGATCGGCGTGCAGTTCGGGGTCGCGCGAGCCGTCGTACGTCCTGACGGCGATGGGCTGTGACGCCGTCCGGGCCGCGGGGGCGGTCCGGTTCTCGGTGGGGTCGACGACGACCGAGGCCGAGATCGACCGCGTGATCGGCGTCCTCCCCGGGATCGTGGCCGACCTGCGCAAGGCGCCCCCCGCCTTCCTGAAGGGTTAGGAACCGTGGGAGACCGGGTCGTCGCCGCGATGTCCGGCGGCGTCGACTCCTCCGTCGCCGCCGCCCTCCTCGTCGAGGCCGGCCACGAGGTCGTCGGGATCACGATGCGGGTCCTGGCCTGCGAGGCGGACGGAAGCCGCGCTCCGGAGGCCCTCCAGAGCCAGCCGTGCTGCACGGCGGCCGACGTCGAGGATGCGCGCGCGGTGGCCGCGCGACTCGGCATCAAGCACTACGTCATGGACCTCCGGGACGAGTTCCGCCATGCCGTGCTCGAGCCGTTCCTGGCCGCGTACGCGGCGGGCCGGACGCCCCTGCCCTGCGCGGCCTGCAACCACGTGCTCAAGTTCGGGGCGCTCGTGCGGAGGGCGGACGAACTGGGCGCCGCCGCCGTCGCCACCGGCCACTATGCCCGGATCGAGCCGGGCGAGAGCGGCCGGTTCCGGCTCCTGCGAGCGCACGAGTGCGCCAGGGACCAGAGCTACTTCCTCTACGGGCTGACGCAGCCACAACTGGCGCAGACGCGGTTTCCGTTGGGGGACATGACCAAGGACGCCGTCCGCGGGAAAGCCCGGTCGCTCGGCCTTTCCGTCGCCGACAAGCCGGACAGCCAGGAAATATGCTTCATCCCCGGCGGCGACACCGCGGGATACCTCAAGGCCAACCTCGGGGAGAAGCCTGGCCCCATCGTGGATACGGCCGGGCACCGGCTGGGGGAGCACCTGGGCGTGCACTTCTACACCATTGGCCAGCGGCGGGGGCTCGGGCTCTCCGGCGAGGGGCCGTGGCACGTGGTCTCGCTCGACGCCGCGGCAAAGACGGTCGTCGTGGGACGGGCCCCCGACCTCCTCTCGGCCGGATGCGAGGTCGAGGCCGTGACGTGGACGGGGGAGCCGGCGACGGGCGAGATCGGGGTCAAGATCCGGTCCCGGCATGGGCCCGTCCCCGCGACCGTCGCGGCCACTTCCTGTGGCCCGGTCACGATCCGGTTCGCCGAGCCCCAGCGGTCGGTGACCCCGGGCCAGGCCGCCGTCTGCTACCGCGCCGACGAGTGCCTCGGCGGGGGGACGATTGCGGGTAAGATGGGGCAGGTATGAACACGCCGATGTCCCGGGACCTTCTCGCCGATCCGAAGCCCCGGTTGAACCGTAGAATCCAGACCGAGGTTCTGGCCCGGATGGCGCCTGGCGAGCGCCTTCGTCAGGCCCTCGAGCTGTCCGAGTTCACCCGCGGGCTCTTCCGTCACGGCCTGCGCGCCCGGTTCCCGGCCCTCCCGGAGGCCGACCTCCACCGGCTCTACCTCGACCGGCTCGCGAAGTGTCACAACAGGAACTACTGACCGCGCTGGCGGCCTTCCTCGAATCGGAGGGCATTCCACACTTCGTCACCGGATCCATCGCTTCGAGCCTGCAGGGGGAACCACGCGCGACCCATGACATCGATCTCGTCGTCGCGTTGCCGGAAGCGGCCATCGCGAAGATGGCGGCTGCCTTTGACCCGGATTGACCTCATCAGATCAGCTCGAGGAATTGCTCGCGGGTAATCCCGGCTTGCCGGAGGATTTCGCCGAATGTGCCGGGCGGAACAGGCCGGTTCCCCTTGTGACTGAGGCGAACCTGGAGGATCGCCCCGTTCGGGGCAATGCGTTCCCAGGTCTCGTGTTTGCGGCTGCGGATCAGGCGGAATTCCAGGCGCCGAAGCGCCCGGCGAACCTGGTCATACGTGTACGCGGCCAAACCGCACCTCGATCAGCTCGCGCACGGCCCACTCGTTTTCGCATGCCGCGATCCGGTCGACGTACGGACGGTGGTGGGCGCGGTTGGGGCTCGTCGCGAACTCCTTGATCCTGCGGGTGTAATCCTCGGCGTATTCCCGGATCATCTCGATCATGGCCTGGATCGTCTCTTCCTGACGGTCCATCTCGGTCACGAGGTCCAGCTCGGGGCACCGGGCCATGAATCGGCCGTTGTCCTTCGCCACGAGGAGCGTGAGCAGGGGGACCTTGGTCTGGATGAGGGGCGGGGAAGCCGTGCGGGACTTCACCCCGTGATTATACCCCGGTGAGACGGATCGGGAATGCGGGTGAAGGAGCGACCGGATGCCTCGGAGCGTCGCATCAGCACCAGAGCCAGTGTCTGGCGTCGATCAGCCGCCTGAGCATCCGGTCCTCGCGGCGGGCGAAGGCGCGCTCCAGCCGGTTCAGCATCTGCCAGGCTTTCCGGTCCGTCCGTAGGACCTCGAGTCGGCTCCCGGTCCCGTCCGGCAGGGGGACCAGCCTGGTCTTGTGGCGGGCCGACCACCGGCGCAGGGCGCGATCGATCGCCTGCTCATCCCGGGGGCGCTCGATCTTCCAGTAGCGATAGAGGGCCCGGAGTTCCCGCCATTGGCGCCGCTGTGTCGCATCGTGTTCGTAGTCGACGATGGTCTGGGGCTTCTCCTGCTCCATGAAGTCCACGAGGAGCTGGAAGCAGGCGTAGACGAGCACCCGGTCCTTGTCGCACCACCGGCTTCCCGGCTTCAGCCCGCGGATGACGAGGACGTTCCCCTTCACGGAAGCGACGCGCTCCTATCCGACGAACACCGCGGGCGACACGCCGAACCGCCGGGCCAGCGCCCTGATCTGTCTCACGTTCAGCTCGCGCTTGCCGGCCAGAATCTCCGACACGATGCCCTGCGATCCGACCTCCTCCAGTTCCGCCTGCTTCAGGCCGTGCTCCTCCATGAGGAAGGCCAGGACATGGCGCGGCGCGGCCGCAGGAACCGGATGATGCCGCTCCTCCCATGCATGTACAAGCGTCGCCAGCGTATCCAGGAGCGCCGCCCGGGGATGACCCTCGTCGGAACCGACCTCGTCCACGAGCGCCTCCAGGATGCCCCTGGCACGCCGGTAGTCCGTCTCGGAGTCGATGGCCAGTAGACCCTCGAGTCGCTGCCACGCCATGTCCGTGCTGCGATCCAGGACCGGATTCATCGCTTCCAACCTCCCCGGTCGTATTCCGCGTGTGTCAGGATCTCGCGGATGTAGACCTTCTCCCGGTTGAAGTGAACGGCCGCGATCAACCGGTACTTGTTGCCCCCGATGTTGAACACCACCTTGTTCCCCACCTGATCGGCGCTCGGGAACGTCCGTCGCACCTCGGCGAACGATCCGAACCTCGTCCTGCTCACGATGGCATACCACGCCACGAGGGCGCTCCTCGCGTCGCCATGCACCGCCACGAACTCGTTGATCCGCTTGCGCGAGATGACGTGCATCGCCATTGCCAGCGTATCTCACGGTGAGATGTCTTGTCAACCACGTGTCCGGGACCCTGGAGGAGATGTGGGCGTGACCCCACGTCCCGTGGCCGGGTGACGATCCGGTTCGCCGAGCCCCGGCGGTCGGTCACCCCGGGCCAGGCCGCCGTCTGCTACCGCGCCGACGAGCTCCCCGGCGGCGGCATGATCACTCGCACGTTGCGGTAGGAGGCTTTAGTCGGCGAGCTCCGGTCAAGCCTGCCTTGGAGTACGCCTGCGCTGGGCGAGGGTTCTGACCATCTGCCGGACCGTATCCCGCTCCGCGACGGACAGGTGTCCCACGGGGATCACGTACTGGGCGTGCTTGGATGTGGGACCCCCGGTCACGTCCTGAAACAGGACGGATAACGGGATGCCAAGGGCGTCCGCGAGCCGGCCATAGGTCTCCAGCGAGCCCTTCCTGCGTGCGATTTCGAGAAACGAGAGGAACGATGCCGAGATACCCGCCCGTTCCGCCAATTCGCCCTGCGTGAGCCCTCGGCGATCCCGGAGCTCGCGCAGTCGTTTCGCGACTCTCGCGTACACGTCTTCCATCGGTCAATCACCATAGGGGGCTTGACTTATGGATGGAACGGACCATAGGATGTGCTTGGCCATGACGTATGGATATGCCTTCGGCCCGGCCTCGCCGCTCTTGACAGGCCGTGTACGTCCCAACCGTCGATGCGCGTGTCTGGCCCTGATGTTCTTCGTCCCGTTCTTGGCGCTCATTCCAGCATGGCCCGCAGGGGCCGAGGAACAGGTCACGATCGCGGTTCTCGATTTCCAGGCCACCAACGCTCCGGCTTCGGATGCCGCGGCGATCACGCAGTTTGTCCGTGCCGCAGTCGTCCGCGCGCATCGATACCTGGTCGTAGACAAGTCCAACATGGACAAGATCCTCGGTGAGCAGGCGTTTCAGCAGACCGGATGCACTAGCCAGGAGTGTGCGGTCAAGCTCGGTAAGATCCTAAACGTGCGGAAGATGGTCGTGGGCGACTACACCATTGTCGGGGGCATCAGGTACCTGACGGCTTCGCTGGTCGATGTTGAGACGGGCCAGATTGAGAACGCGGCCAAGGAGAAGGGTTTCAGCGTATCCAAGATCGACGAGACTGTCGACCGGCTCGTTTCAAGTCTGATCGCGGCCCGGCGGGTGGGAGAGGACGAGGCGCGCGCGCGGGCGGGCGGCGGGCGGACGGCTCGGGGCCGGGTCGGGTTGGGGCTCAACATCCCCGGGCTGGGCATTCGGTACTTCGTGATCGACAATCTGGCGCTGGAAGCCCGGGGGCAGATGGAGAAGGACGCGCGGGCCGAGGGACTCCGGGTCTACGGGTACATTGGCATGGCGCCGTCCGTGCTCGTCTATCTCGGCGGAGAAGGAGATCTCATTCAATTCAGCGGGGACGCGGGCAAGTACTCGGGCCTCGCGGCGGGAGGGTTCGCGGGAGTCGAGGTCTTCGTGTGGCGTAAGCTCTCCGTGCAGTGCGACTTTGGGCCGGCATACCTGAGGCTTACTGACAAGAACGGCATGGTGGGGCAGGACGGGCTGTCCTACATCGTCAACTTCGGGATCAACCTCTACTTCGGCGGGGGCGGGGCGGGCCAGGAAATCGAGAAGTTGTACCAGGAGGCGGCCGAGCTCTACAAGGCCAAGGACTATGACGGGGCCCAGACGAAGGTGGAGGGGATCTTGAGGCAGGATCCCGAGAACTGGAAAGCGTGGGCCTTGCTCGGCAACTGCCAGTACGCGAAGGGGGATCGGACGGGTGCGCTCGCGTCTTTCGACAGATCCCTGCAAATCAATCCGGACAATCCGCGGCTCAAGGCGTGGGTCGACAACCTCCGGAAGCGATGAGAGGCCGTACGTGATCGAGGTCAACCGGACGAGGTGGGGACTGGGCGCGGTCGCGGTGGCCGGCATGGTGGCCGGCGCGGTCTGGGCGGCCGGGATCTATGTCGGCGTGACGGGGGCCGTCCGGCCGGTAAAGCCCAAGGGGCCGGGGTCCGGCGCGGCCGAGACCGTGAGTGCGGCGTCCGCGCCGGCCGGCCCGGCAAGCGGACTCTCGGGACAGACGTACGTCTACAGCACGGGCGGGGCGACCAGCAGTTTCGGGCATACGGTCGAGTACCGGTTCAACTGGGGCGACGGCACGTATTCGCCATGGTCCGTTTCGACGAGCGCGTCGCACGCGTGGGCGGCCGACGGGGCCTACACGGTGACCGCGGAGGCCCGCTGCCAGGCGGACACGGCTGTCGTGGCGCCGGCGTCGGGAGGGTTGGCTGTCGGCATGGCCACCGAGACGATCGGCGCCCCGACGGCGCCGACGGGTACGATCACGGGAGGAGCCAACAGCACCTACGCCTACAGCACCGGCGGTGCGACGAGCAACCTCGGTCACGCCGTCGAGTACCGGTTCAACTGGGGCGACGGCACGTACTCGTCGTGGTCGGCGGCCGGGAGCGATTCCTACGCCTGGACTTCGACGGGATCCTACACGGTGACGGCGGAGGCCCGGTGTCAGGAGCACACCTGGGTCACCTCCGCCGCGTCGAGCGGCCTGGCGGTGTCGATCATCACCGAGTCCGTGAGCGCGCCGGACACGCCGACGGGGACGAAGTCCGGCGTACCGGGGACGAGCTACCTGTACACCACGGGCAACGCGACCAGCAACCTAGGCCACACGGTCGAGTACCGATTATACTGGGGAGACAGCCAGTACTCGACCTGGTCCGCGGGCACGAGCGCGTCTCATGCGTGGAGTTCAGGGGGTAGCTACTCGGTGATGGCGGAAGCCCGGTGTCAGGCGGACACGGGGGTGACCTCGGCGTCCGCGGGTTCGATGGCCGTGAGCATGGAGACGGTGACGCCCCCGCCGACTCCGACGGGGCCGACGGACGGCGTGGCGGGGGCAACCTACACCTACACGACGACCGGATCGACGACCAGCCTGGGGCACACCGTCGAGTACAAGTTCGACTGGGGGGACGGGACCTACTCGAGCTGGTCCACGAGCATGGACGCGTCGCACTCGTGGAGTGCGGCCTCCACCTACGTGGTGAAGGTTCAGGCGCGGTGCCAGTCGGACACGGGGGTCTTGTCGTCATGGTCCGGAGGGGTGACGATGGTTCTCGAGACCGTGAGCATCCCGACCCCGCCGACGGGCACGGCGAGCGGGAGTTACGGAACGAGCTACGGCTACACCACAGGCGGTTCGACGAGCAACCTGGGCCACACGGTCGAATACCGGTTCGACTGGGGGACCGGCACGAATTCGACGTGGTCGACGTCCACGACCGTGTCCTATACCTTTACCGCCGCGGGCAGCTACACGGTGAAAGCGCAGGCGCGGTGCCAGGCAGACACGACCGTGGTGTCGTCCTGGTCCGGCGGGATGGGCGTGGTCATGGGCGTACCCAGCGGGACGATCACGACGATCGCGGGGGACGGATCGCCGGGAACCGGGTGCGAGAGTTGCGCGGCCGAGACCGCCCAGTTCAACGGTCCGTGCGGGGTGGCCGTGGACACGGCGGGCAACATCTACGTCGCGGACACCAACAACCACCGCATTCGGAAGATCACGTC
Organism: bacterium; assembly: GCA_919901855.1. Classification (GTDB taxonomy): domain Bacteria; phylum Oederibacteriota; class CAKKQC01; order CAKKQC01; family CAKKQC01; genus CAKKQC01. Next base: position 41,012 of record CAKKQC010000002.1, read on the forward strand.
GGGCGGCGTCGTGACCACCATTGCCGGAGTCAGCGGCTCCTCCGGGTTCGGCGGGGACAGCGGAGCCGGGACCTCGGCGTACCTGAACCAGCCCTGGGCGGTCACGTGGAACTCGTCCGCCAATGTTCTCTATATCGCCGACACGGGGAACCACCGGATCCGGATGCTCAACCTGGGCAACGGGATCATCAATACGGTCGTGAACGGCACTCCCGGCACCGCGGGCTATAACGGGGACGGCGGCAACGCCTACTCGGCACAGCTGTTCCAGCCGATGGGTGTGTGGTACGACGCAGGCGCCAGCAACCTCTACATCGGGGACACCATGAACTCCCGGCTCCGCATGGTGAACAACTCGAACATCATCAGTACGGTGGGGGGGAACGGTACGTATGGTTGCAGCACCTCTGCCCTGGGAGGGCCCGCAGGCGTGACTCTCAAGTCCGGCAACCTGTACGTCGCCGACGAGGCCTACAACGTCGTGCGGCTCGTGTCGGGGGGGACGGGCAATCTGTTCGCGGGCAGTTGCGTCAGTGCCGGGTACAACGGCGACGGTATCGCGGCCACCTCGGCGTGGCTGAACATGCCCATCGGCGTGGCGGTCAACGGCTCCGGTGCCGTGTTCATCGGGGACATGCTCAACCATCGTGTCCGCAAAGTGGCGGGCGGCACCATCACCACCGTTGCCGGGACGGGTACGGCGGGGTACAACGGTGACAACCAACTCGGAACGGCGGCTCAAGTGTACGATCCCGCGGGAGTGGCCGTCGCCACGGACGGAACGCTCTACATCGCGGACCGGTACAACCACCGGATCCGGAAGGTGACGCCGTAGGCCGGTCATGATGCGGCCCGGCCTGACGAAGTGGGCAGTCTGTGCCGCAGCCGGCGGTCTGCTCGCTGCCAGCGCGGTCTGGTCCGCCGGGTTCAGTATCGGCATGACCGGGGCCGTGCGGCCGAAGCCGAAGGGGGCCGGCAACGGCGCGGAGACGGTCAGCACGCCGGGCAGGCCCAGCGGGACGGCGAGCGGTCTGTCGGGACACGACTACGGCTACAGCACCGGCGGATCCGCGAGCAGCAAGGGGCACCCGGTCGAATACCGGTTCAACTGGGGCGACGGCGTGTACTCATCCTGGTCGGTCTCGACGGGCGCGTCGCACACGTGGGCGGCGGACGGGGCATACGCGGTGACGGTCGAGGCCCGGTGCCAGGCCCACCCCGATGTCACGGCGGCGCCGTCGGACAGCCTGGGCGTCACCATGGCCACCGAGACGATCGGCGTGCCGAACATGCCGGCCGGGGCGACGACCGGGGGAGCGAACAGCAACTATTCCTATAACGTGGGCGGTGCTATCAGCAACCTGGGGCATCCGTTGGACTACCGGTTGAGCTGGGGAGATGGGACGTATTCCTCCTGGACGGGAGCCGGCAGCGCCTCGCACTCCTGGACCTCCACGGGTTCCTACGCGGTGACGGCGGAGGCCCGGTGCCGGACGGATACATGGGTCGCGTCGGCGGCATCCGGCGCCCTCGCCGTGTCGATCATCGACGAGACCGTGAGCGTGCCGAACAACCCGACCGGGCCGGCGTCGGGCGTGCCCGGGACCAGCTACTCCTACAACACTGGGGGGGCAACCAGCAACCTGGGTCACACGGTCCAGTACCGGTTCAACTGGGCGGACGGCAGCTACTCGACCTGGTCCACGGGCACGAGCGCGGCTCACACGTGGAGTTCGGGGGGGAGCTACGCGGTGACGGCGGAGGCCCGGTGCCAGACGCACACGAGTGTGGCGTCGGTGTCCGGGGGATCGCTGGCTGTGACCGTGGAGACCGTGAGCACGCCGGACACGCCCACGGGGACGACGGGAGGGGTGGCCGGGACGAGCTACACCTACAACACGGGTGGTTCGACCAGTACCATCGGGCACAGTGTGGAGTACCGGTTCGATTGGGGGGACGGGACCTATTCGAGCTGGTCCACGGGAACCAGCGCGTCGCACTCCTGGAGCCCGGCTTCAACGTACACGGTGAAGGCGCAGGCGAGGTGCCAGGCGGACACGGGGGTGGTGTCGTCCTGGTCAACCGGGCTGACCGTTGTCCTCGAAATCGTGGGGACGCCCGGCACGCCGACGGGAACCACGAGCGGGAACGGCGGGACCAGCTACGCTTACAACACGAGCGGTTCGACCAGCAATCTGGGCCACACGCTCGAGTACCGGTTCGACTGGGGGGATGGTGCCTACACGGGCTGGTCCACGGGAGCCACCGCCTCGCACTCGTGGATCTCCGCATCGACGTTCACGGTGATGGTGCAGGCGCGGTGCCAGGCGGATACGGCGGTGGTGTCGTCCTGGTCGGGCGGGCTGGGCGTGGTCATCACGATCCCGAGCGGGACAAACGTGCCGGTCGCCGGGGATGGGACGTCCGGCAGCGGCGGGGATGGGGGCGCGGCGACGGCCGCGCAGCTCAACCATCCGCGCGGCGTCGCCGTGGATTCCTCCGGCAACGTCTACATCGCGGATACGGACAACAACCGCATCCGGAAGGTGACACCCGGCGGGATCATCAGCACCGTTGCCGGGACGGGGGCGGCCGGTGGTACCGGGGACGGGGGCCTTGCCACGCTGGCGACGCTGAGCGGGCCGTGGGGAGTGTCGTGGAACGCGACGGGACCGGTCCTCTACGTCGCGGACACGGGCAACAACAGGGTGCGGAAGATCGACCTCTCGTCGGGCTACATCTACGCCTTCGCGGGAACCGGGACGGCCGGCGGCGGCGGGGACGGGGGTTCGGCCACCACTGCGCAATTGAACAGCCCCATGGCTGTCCTCTGGGAGGCGGGAGGCAGCAATCTCTATATCGCGGACATCAACAACTTCCGTGTTCGCAAAGTGAACAACTCGAACGTCATCAGCACGGTGGCTGGCAGCGGGACCATCGGCGATACCGGGGACGGCGGTTCGGCGATCGTGGCGCAGTTGATGGGCCCGGCTGGGCTGGCTTGGTCGGGGACCAGCCTCTACGTCGTCGACGCGGCGAACCGGGTGCGGAGAGTGTCCGGTGGGAACATCTATGCCGTTGCGGGAGTCAGTGTCACGAACGGGTACAACGGCGATGGGATCACGGCGACGACGGCTTGGCTCAACTCGCCGGTCGGGGTGGCGGTCGACGGCTCGGGCGTCGTCTACATAGGGGACCAGATCAACCACCGGGTCCGTAAGGTGGATGCGGGGACCATCTACACGCGGGCCGGCACGGGGACGTCCGGGTACAACGGCGATTTCCTGGCGGCGACATCCACGAACCTCTACAATCCGTCCGGCCTTGCCCTGGACGGCGCGGGGAATCTGTACATCGCGGACACGAACAACAACCGTATCAGGAAGGTCACGCCGTGATGCTCGCGGTCGCGGAAGTGGTGGACCGGACCGGGGAACCGAAAGGAGAATGAAGGTGAGGAGAATGCACATTCCGCTATTGGCCGGGGTGGTTGTTCTGTCCGGGTGCGGGTCGACGATGGACTACATGCTCATGCGGCCCAGCGCGGAGCTTCCGGGCCCGATGCAGACGACGGTCCAACTGACGACTTCGGGGAAGGCGGACTTGCAGTACGAGGTCCTGGGAATGGGAACGGGGAGCTCGTCGGGGTTCGTCTTCCTGATGGGGATAATCGGTAACGATGCCGATGTCAGCAAGGCCTACGACGACGCGGTGCGGAGCCTCAACGGGGACTTCCTGATCAACGCCAACAAGCAGGTCAAGAAGTCGGGATTCTTCGCCCCTCTCCTGTTCGGCTCCTACACCGTGAAGGTCACGGGATTGGTGGCGAAGATCAGGAGGTAGGCTGGATGCGCAAAGGAAGCAGCCGAGACGTCGATGAACGGCGGTTGAGCAGTCGGCAAGCTCGGGGTTCCTCAGGCGGCCATCAGGGCGACCTTGGGGGAGAGCTTGAGCCGGCGGCGCTTGAGGTCCACCGACGCCCCCAGGAGCTCCAGGGTTGCGGCTCCGAGGAGGATGTCGCCTCCCGGCGCAATCAGCACCGTGCTGGGCGTCTCGCGTCCATCGAGCCGGATGAAGGCGGTGGATACCGGCATCCGGGTCGTGCGGCCGCCGGCGAGGCGGACCGGCACCGTCCTGCCGGGCGTGATCCCGACGTGGCGCGCAAGGTCGCGCGGGATGACCGTGAGCGACGCCCCGGTATCCACCCGCGCGTTCCGCTTCTCCACCCGGCGCCCGCGGCTTGAGCGGATGGCGACCATGACTCGAATCAAGCCCATGACGAGTTCAGTATAGCGGTCCCGGCGGGGTTGACGGCCGCGGGGTCCGGGGCGTAGCCTCAAAGCTCGATGACACCACAACACTGGAGCATCAAGAAGACCCGGGGCGTCCACTGGCTGGTCTCGCCGGAAGGCCGCCGCATGATCTACACCTCGGTCCAGTGCGTGGGGCCGAAGCACGGGAGCAAGGTCGCGGGCGCGCCCGCGTACGACGGGATCGCCTCTGCGGGCGGCACGCTCCTCGGCTGGGTCGAGAAGACCGAATCCCGGCTCAAGGCGTGGGGCCTCAAGGGCCTCGGCGCGTGGAACCACCGACTCTGGCGCTACCGCGACGTCCCCTACACCGAGTGCCTCAATATCTGGAAGTCGCTCAACGACTCGCACGGGCTCAAGGGCATCTTCGACGCCGACTGGGCGACCCAGGCCGAGAATCTCATCCGGCCGCAGATCGAGGAGCTCCGCGACGCGCCGTCGCTCGTGGGCTGGTTCCTCGACAACGAGATCCCGTGGGGGCTCTGGTGGTTCGACGCGTACTTCAACGACCGCAAGCCCGGGGACCTAAACCGCCGCGCCGTCCTCGCGTTCCTGCATCGCCGGTACCGGACGATCGGGCGGCTCAACGCCGCGTGGGGGACGTCGATCCGGAGCTGGGCCGATCTCGCGTCCCGGCGCAAGCTCCCGGCGCCGCAGGACGAGGCGCGCCGCGACCGCGTCGCCTTCCTCTCGATCGTCGCCCGGAAGTTCTTCTCGACCACGTGCCGGATCGTGCGATCGTGCGACGCCCACCGGCCGATCCTCGGGGTCCGGTACGCCGGGTTCCCGCTTCCCGTCGTCGTGGCGGCCCAGAAGGGACACACGGACGTGGTCTCGGTCAACCTCTACATCGCCGAAGGCGTCTTCCCGGTGGAGGAGGCGACCCGCGCCCACCGGCTCTCGGGCGGCCAGCCCGTCTGGGTGACCGAGTTCTCGTGGCACGCCCCGTGGGACAACCGGAGCGGCGACCGGAACACGATCGGGTTCGGCTCCCGCGTCCGCCTCCAGTCGTCGCGCGGCCGCGCCTACGAGCGGTTCGTGACCGGCGGAGCGTCGCTCCCGTTCGTGATCGGGTTCGACTGGTTCCAGTGGTGCGACGAGTCGCCCAAGGGGCGCGGCGGGGACGGCGAGGACGTGAACTTCGGTCTCGTGGACATCCACGACCGCCCCTACGAGGGCCTGGTGGCCCGGATCGCCAGGGCGAACCGGGCCCTCGAGCGCGTGCACGCGCGGTCGGGGAGCTGGAAGCTCCGGGTTCCGAAGACGGACCCGCTCCCGTTCTTCGCGGCTCCGCCGCTACACGCACTTCCGGCGTCCGCCGGAAGGGCGGCGGTCCCTCTGGGGACCGGGGGGGCCGAGCTGCGGGGCCTCCGGTTCCGGCCGAGCCCGGATCCCGCGCCGAAGACGATCCCGGTCCGGGCTTCCGTGGGCTGGTCGCCGCGCGAGCTCCGGGTCGTCGTCGATGTCCGGGACGCGGTCCGGACGGTCGAGACCGCGAAGCCCAGGCGCTCGATCGAGTGGTTCTGGATGACGGATGCCGTCGAGCTCCTCCTGCGCACGGGGACCGAGGACGCCGAGGCCCTCGACGCGAAGTCGGTCAAGATCTGGGCCGTGCCCGACGGCGAAGGCCGAGGCCGGCCGTACGTGGGCGCGATCCGGAACCACGTCCGGGTGGCCGGGGCGGCGTCGGGCGCGCGCGTCCGGCAGTCGCGGATTCCGGGCGGGTACCGGATGGAGTTCCGGGTGGCCGCGGCGACGCTCCAGCCGGGGCCGTTCCGGCCGTTCCAGGTCCTGCGGTTCAACCTCCTCGTCGAGGACTGCGAGAAGGTGCTCGAGGTCTGCTGGAGCTCGCACCAGGGCGAGTGGACGACCGAGAAGCCGAAGACGTGGGGACGGCTCGCGCTCGTCCCTTGAGCCTCCGGTCCACCGCATGAACTTCATCGCCGCCAGCATGGGCAGCTATCCCCGCATCGGGGACGCGCCCGGGCAGCAGAGGCTGCTGGAGGTAGCCGCCTCTCCCGGGCGGCTCGAGCTGGAGGCGGGCCGGCTCGACGAGATCCAGCAGGAGGTCATCCGCGACGTCCTGGCCGAACAGGCGAAGGCCGGGCTCGACGCGTTGTCGGACGGCCAGGTCCGGTGGGCCGATCCGGTTTCGCACCTGATGGGAAAACTCGCCAACGTGACGCCCGGGGCCCTGCTCCGGTACTTCGACACCCCCCTCCACTTCCGCCGGCCGGTCGTGTCGGGGCCGATCGCGATGCGCGATTCTTCGCTGGCCGCCGACGAGGTCAAGTGGACCGTGGCCGTGAGCGCTCGTCCGGTCGCGGTCACGCTCCCCGGGCCCCTGACGCTCTCGCGCCTCGCGATCCTGCGGGGCCCTTCGTACGCGTCGCCGGACGCGCTCATGGACGCGCTCGTGCCGCTCCTGGCCGACGAGGTCGCGCGGCTCGCAGCCGCCGGGGCGTGGGCCATCGTGATCGAGGAGCCGTGGCTGCTCCGCGAGCCCGACGCATTCCCGCGGCTCAACGACGCGCTCGAGGTGATCGCGGCCCGCCGGGGCGCCTCCCGCCTCTGGGTGTTCCCATCGTTCGGCGACGCCGGGGCGCTGTACGACCGGCTGCAGGCCCTGCCCGTGGACGGTATCGTGCTCGACCTGACCCGGGGGACCGGCGCGGCGGAGGCGGTGACGTCCGCCGGCAGCCGGCTCGCGATCCTGCTCGGGATCGCGGATGTCCGGACGACGGAACTCGAGACGCCGGGCCAACTGGCGAAGACGGCCGCCGCCCTGCTGCGGAACGTCCGGGCGCCGCTGGCCGGCCTCGTGCCCTCGGGCGGGCTCGAGGCCCTGCCCCGCGACCGGGCCTTCGCCAAGTGCCGGGTGCTCGCGAAAGCCCGGGATCTCCTTTCCGGGAAGGGCCGGGGCCGCAAGCGGCCGGGGCCGCGCGGGGCGGGGCGGTAGGCGCCGTGTCGCGCCCGAAGCTCCAGCAACTCGGGGTCGACGTGCCCATCCTGCCGGCCACGACGGTCGGGAGCGCGCCGGAGACGCCCGAGCTCGCCGCCACGAGAACGGCCGCCGCGCGCGGAGAGCTTGACGCCGGGCAGTTGGCCGCGAAGCGGCAGGAGGCGGTCGCCGGCTGGATCGCGACGCAGGAATCACTTGGCCTCGACATCCTCACCGACGGCGAGCCGGGCCGCGGCGACGGCGTCGGCTGGTTCACCGCGCACCTGAAGGGGTTCAAGCCCGGCGGCCTCGTCCGCACGCGGGGGAACCGGTTCGTCCTGCGGCCCGTGCTCGCGGGCGAGGTGCGGTGGACGGCGCCGGTCACGGTGGCGCTGTGGTCCCACGCGCAGGGCCTGACGCAGAAGCCGGTCAAGGCCACGCTCCCGGGGCCGTACTCGCTCCTGGCGGCGTCCTGCAACGAGCGGTACCCGACGCGGCAGGTCGCGTGCCGGGCGCTGGCGCGCGAGATCCGCCGGGAGGCCGACGCGCTCGTCAAGGCCGGGTGTCGCATCCTCCAGCTCGACGAGCCCGCGCTCGGGAGCCGTGCCGATGAGCTCGAGCTCGCGAGCGACGCGATCCGGATCGTGACGCGGGATCTCGCGGCCTACGTCGTCGTGCACGTCTGCTACGCCGACCTCGGGACCCTGTGGCCCGCCCTGCTCGACCTGCCCGCGGACAACCTGGACCTCGAGATGGTGAACGGCGACTTCGCCGTGCCCCGATCTCCGGCGAAAGCCGCGTGCCCGAAGGATGTCTCGATCGGCGTCATCGACGTCCTCAGTGCGAAGGCGGACACACCCGAGACCATGCTGCGGCGGGTGAAGAAGGCGCTTGCGGTGCTCAAGCCCGAGCAAGTCTGGATCGATCCCGACTGCGGGCTTAGGAGCCGGACCCCGGACGAAGCAGTCACCCAGCTCACGGCGATGGTGGCCGCCGCCCGGGAAGCGAGGAGAGGGCGCGGTGGCTGACGGGGCCTGTCCCGGGTGCTCGGCGCCCTGGACGAAGGGGAAACCCGAGTTCCGGACGACCTGCCCGGCCTGCGGGGCCTGGATGCACGTGTGCATAAACTGCAGGCACTACGATCCGCATATTCATCACGAATGCCGGGCCGCGGCGACCGCGGAATACGTGGCCGACAAGGAGAAGTTCAACTACTGCGAGGAGTTCGTGCTGGCCGCGCGGCCGGCGACCAAGGGGGGCTCGACCAGCCGGGCGGACGCCGAGAAGAAGCTCTTCGGGTAGGGGCCGCATCGAAGGCCCCCTTCGATAACGCTCGTCTTCGAGCCCCACGGCGAACCTCCATATACCCGCCCCGTTCGGCGACGGTCCCGTCTGCGGGACCGCCTTGACGTCGCGCTGGCTATGGTGCTAAACTCCTGCAACCTCAAACGATGCGTATCCGCGACATCCTAAAGGATTCGGCCGTCATCGTCGGGCTCAAAGCCGACACGAAGAAGGCTGTGCTCGAGGAGATGGTCTCCAGCCTGTTCGAGCAAGGCGTCATTGCGGACAAGCAGAAAATGCTCGAAGTCCTGCTCGCCCGCGAAAGCCTGGGGTCCACGGGGATCGGCCAGGGCATCGCGATTCCCCACGGCAAGTCCTCGGTGGCCAAGGAGTTGTCGGCCGCCTGCGGAATCTCGCGGGGCGGCGTCGACTTCGACGCCCTCGACGACGAGAAGGTCTTCGTGATATTCCTCCTGGTCGCCCCCGAGGACCAGGCCTCCCAGCACCTGAAAGCCCTCGCCAGGGTCTCCGCCCTCCTCAAGGACAAGTACTTCCGCAAGGCCCTGATCGCGTCCGAAAAGTCCGAGGACGTCACCCGCGTCCTGGATCAGGAAGAGCAGGCCCGGAAGGCGTAACCCAAGCCGTACGGCCGGAACGGCGGGCGGCGGTACAATAGGATTTCGACATGCCCCTGACCCTCGGCACGCTCCTGGAGGATCTCGAAGAGCCGCTCTCGCTGCGCCTCGTCAGCGGCGGTGCCGGCCTGGAGCGGGTCATCAAGACCCCGGACCTCAACCGGCCCGGCCTCGCCTTCTCGGGGTTCCTCGACTGGTTCCCCCCGGACCGCCTCCAGGTCGTGGGGAAGACCGAGGTGACGTTCTGGAAGACGCTTCCCGCCAAGGTGCGCCAGGCGCGGATCCAGGAGGTCCTCAAGCTCAAGCCGGTGGGGTTCATCGTCTGCCACGACCAGGAGCCGCCCCGGGACATCTGTGCCGCGGCCGACGCGGCCGGGATATCCGTGCTCGCGAGCCCGGTGCCCACGATGAAGTGCATGAGCGAGCTCATGCTGCACCTCGAGGAGAAGCTCGCGCCGAGCATGACCGTGCACGGAAGCCTCATGGACACTTACGGCGTCGGGGTCCTCATCCTCGGCGACTCGGGGATCGGGAAGAGCGAGTGCGCGCTCGCGCTCCTGAACGTGGGCCACCGGCTGGTGGCGGACGACGTCGTCGAGATCCGGCGGACGCCGGAGAAGACCCTGCTCGGCGCCGGGATCAAGGCCCTGCGCTACCACATGGAAATCCGCGGGCTGGGCATCGTGGACATCCAGCGGCTGTTCGGGGCGCGGGCCGTCCGCGAGCACAAGCTGGTCGACCTCGTCGTCCAGCTCGTGCCGTGGGAGCCGGGCAAGCTCTACGACCGCACGGGACTCGAGCAGCAGACGCACACGATCCTGGACGTGGCGCTCCCCATCCACGTGGTGCCCGTCAAGACGGGGCGGAACCTGGCCGTGCTCGTCGAGGTCGCGGCCATGAACTTCCGGCTGAAGCAGATGGGCGTGAACCCCGCCGAGAGCCTCGACGAGGCCGTGCTGCGGGAGGTCGCCCGGGACAACGCGCCGCCGCCGCGGCCGGCGGCCGGGCCGTCGCGCCACAAGCGGCACGAAGAGCGGTAGCCGGAGCTCCCCGCATGAACCTCAAGGATCGCCTGCCGGGGCCCCTGTACCGCTTCCTGTATCCGGGCATCGCGCTCAAGCGCTGGAGCTTCCTTCTCATCGTGAGTTCCGTCGTCCTGATCGCCGGCGCTACCGGGATCACGGGCGAGGCCCTCACCGGGCGCACGTTCCACGTCCGCTCGCTCCAGCGGATGGAGCGCAACGTGCGCCGCCACTGGACCGGGCTGCGCGCGCTCGACCGGTGGCTCATCGCGCTGGGGGCGATCGGCATGGTCTTCGCCGTACGGCGCGGCTACTACGCGATCCTGACCGTCGTCCTGCCGCGCGGCGAGCGGGACCTCGTCCGGCTCGCGTACCAGCGGGCGCGGCGCAAGCGGGGCCCCAGGATCGTGGCCATCGGCGGCGGGACCGGGCTGCCGAACCTGCTCACCGGGCTGAAGGAGTACACGGACAACCTCACCGCGATCGTGACCGTGGCCGACGACGGGGGGTCGTCCGGCCGCCTGCGCAAGCAGTTCGGCATCCTGCCGCCCGGCGACCTCCGGAACTGCCTCGTCGCGCTGGCGGACGAGGAGCCGCTCATGAGCAGGCTATTCCAGCACCGGTTCTCGAAGAAGGGCGACCTCGAGGGGCACACCTTCGGCAACCTCTACCTGACGGCGCTGGCCGAGATCTCCGGGGACTTCACGACCGCCCTCGCCGAGTCCCACCGTATCCTGGCAGTCCGCGGCCGGGTCGTGCCCGTGACCCCGCACCTGGTCCAGCTCGCGGCGAAGCTCAGGAACGGCCGCACCGTGCGCGGGGAGAGCCGGATCGCGAAGGCGGGCTCGCCGATCACGGGCGTCCACCTCATCCCGGCCCGGCCGCGCGCAAATCCCGAGGCCGTCCGCGCGATCGCGAAGGCGGACATCATCGTGTTCGGCCCCGGGAGCCTGTATACGAGCATCGTGCCCAACCTGCTCGTGCCAGAGATCCGGGAGGCCATCGTGGATTCCCGGAACCTCAAGCTATACGTCTGCAACATCATGACCGAGCCGGGGGAAACCGACGGGTTCACGGCCGGGGACCACGTCGAGGTGCTCGTCCGGTACCTCAAGGGCAAAGCCCCCGACGCGGTCGTGGTGAACGTCGAGATGCCCGATGACGGGCTCCTGATCCGGTACCGGACCGAGCACGCGGAGCTCGTGCTCAACGACGAGATCCGCATCCGTCAGCTTGGGAGCCGCGTGGTCCGGGGCCGGGTCCTGAGCGAGCGCGCGGACTTCATCCGCCACGACTCCGCCAAGCTCTCCCGCGTCATCATGAAGTACGCGGTGATCTGAGGTCGGCGCTCCCAATCCCCTTCCCCGGCATGATCTATCCGTCCAGCCCCGCCCGTGGGGTGGGGTATCATGGGGTAGCCATGGGCATGCCCAGTGCCACACGCGAGGTCACACATGCCGTCCCGCATCGCGCCGGCCTATCGTTGGCCCGGTCCTCTCGCGCGTCGGCTGCAAGAGCTGGGAATCGAGTGAGGCACCCGGTGATCGAGAGCATTCTTCTTCTCTCTTGCTTCGTTTCCGTTGCATCAACCGCTATGCCCGGTGCCGAAGGATTGTCGGTCACCACGGCTGGGAAGGCGGTTTCCCGTGAAGTCTGGAGGTGGGGAATCACCCTCGCACGCCTAGACGAAGCGGCGATGCTCGATGCTGATGGTAACACGAGGCTCTTCGATGAGCTCGTCGGCAGATGGAACTTCGACGGGACGGACATCGCTCGGCTTGTTGAGCTGGCACTACTGCAAAGGCGGATCGAGGGACTCGAGAAGAGCATATCCTACGAGGAGAGCCTCCCGGGCCGCATGGCAGCGTCCGGTTACGCGACTCTCTATACGGAGGATGTGGCCGCAAGGCGCGAGAGTGGGCTGGGCACCAGTCAGTCTGAGCTCGCCCCGCTGCTGGAAAGGAGGCAATTACTGCTCACAGATCTCCGGAAGAAGATGGGGGTTCGATACGAGAAAGACTTTCAGGAGTGGATCTGGGAGCAATCGATCATTACGGCCTACTACGATACTTGGCACTACAACCAGTGGAGCAAAGAGAAGGATCCGTTGCCTCCGATCGAGCATTACAAGATGCTCAAGAAGATCTCCTCTCGGCTGAGTGAGGCTGAACTGGCGTTGAAGCGGCATGAGTGGCATGGCCGGTTCGAACGGGTCAAGGAGCAGGCCCGCCGGAATGACGAGCTGTGGCGCAAGAAGAAGAGCTAGGACCGGAGAGGAACGCAGCCTTCGCGGGACCCTCAAGCCAGGATGATCATGCGTCCCCACGAGGAGAAGTGCCGGTCGAAGGCGATGGCGTGCCGGATGCCGAGGCGCTCGGCGATCACGAAACTGAGGGCGTCACAGAACGAGTAGGACTTGTCCTGCCGCGTCCTCACCCGCGGCCCTTGACGTACCCCAAGTGCTTGTACTTGTCGCTGGACACGTCGGGGAAGCGGGAGTGCGCAATGCCGGCCAGGGCGATGAAGGACTGAAGGGCCTTCTCCTGGCGGACCTTCTCACCATTCGGTGCCTGCGGGGCGCTTGCGAGCGCCCGCAATAGCCGCTGGCGGTCGCGGCCCGAGAGCTTGTCGGCCTGTTTGACGAGTTGGGTGACCGTCATGCGTGTCCTCCGGGTTCAGTATAGCAGTCCGCGATTCGAGCGCCGGGGAGAGCTGAACATTCGTGAACGGAAGCGCCCTCGCCTGTTAGACTCAATTCGTGCCGAACAAGGTCGGGTTCGTCTTCGGGGTCCACGACCACCAGCCGGTCGGGAACTTCGACCACGTCGTCGAGGAGGCCTACCAGAAGTCGTACCGGCTCTTCTTCGAGGTGGTGGCCGCTCACCCGAAGGTCAAGCTCTCGTGCCACATCAGCGGCTGCCTCTGGGACTGGATCCTGGCGCACCATCCCGAGTTCGTGAAGATTCTCAGGCCTCTCGTGGACCGGGGACAGGTCGAGATGCTCTCGGGCGCGTACCAGGAGCCGATCTTTCCGATCATCCCCGAGGACGACCTCGTGGGCCAGATAGGGAAGCTCAACGAGTTCCTCCACAAGACCTTCGGGAAGATGCCCGAGGGCGCGTGGCTGACCGAGCGGGTCTGGGAGCCGCATCTCCCCGCGCTCCTCGCGCGGGCGGGGATCAAGTACACGCTCGTCGACGACTGGCACCTCAAGGGGGCGGGGGTGCCGGAGGCCGACTTGCACGGACCGTTCGTGACCGAGCACCTGGGGTCGTCGGTCAAGATCCTGCCGATCGACGAGCGGCTGCGGTACGTGGTGCCGTTCAAGGAGCCGGAGGAGACACTGGCCCATCTCCGACACATCGCCGACGCTGGCGCCCATCAGGGCTGGCTGCCCGCGGGCATCCTCGTCGACGACGGCGAGAAGTTCGGGGTCTGGCCCGAGACCCACGACTGGGTGTACGTGCGCGGCTGGATGGACCGGTTCCTCGCCGCGATGGAGGGGGCCGCGGACTGGGTCGAGTTCCTGACGTGCGGCGAGTACCTGGCCCGGGTGCCGGCGCGCGGGCCGTTGGCCATGGGCACCGCGTCCTACTCCGAGATGATGGAGTGGGCCCTGCCGCCGGAGCCCCAGCGCGTGATCGCCCGGGCGCACGAGGCGCTGAAGGCGGCGGGGCGGCTGGAAGAAGCCGCCCCGTACCTCAAGGGCGGCACCTGGCGCGGGTTCCAGTGGAAGTACCCGGAGGCGAACTGGCTCCACAAGAAGATGCTCCGGGTGAGCGGAAAAGTTCGCGCCGCTTCGGCTGCGCATCCCAAGTCCAAGGTGGTCGTGCAGGCCCGGGAGGCCCTCTGGCGGGGGCAGTGCAACTGCCCGTACTGGCACGGCGTCTTCGGCGGGCTCTACCTCAACTACCTGCGCCACGCGGTCTGGCGGAACCTGATCGAGGCCGAGCGGCTCGCGGACGGCGTCCTCCACGGCAAGACGCCGTGGCTGGACGTCGTCGAGGGGGACGTGGACGCTGATGGCCATGCCGAAATCATCATGGAACACGAGTCGTTGTCCATCCTCCTGCGGCCGGCCGAGGGCGCGTGCGCGTCGTCGTGGGAGGTCCGGGCCCGGGGGTGGAACGTCCTCGACACGCTCGCGCGGCGGCCGGAGGCGTACCACGACAAGCTCCGGGCTGCCGTGTCGTCCGGCACCGCCGCGGACCCCGGGGCGGCCGCCAAGAGCATCCACGACTTGGTCAGGGTCAAGGAGCCGGGGCTGGAGCGGTACCTGACGTACGATCCCGACCGGCGGCGCGCGGCGTTCCAGGACCACCTGCTCGTGCCCGGCACGGCGCGCGAGGCCTTTCGCGACGGCACCGCGGCGCGGGCGGCGGACCTCCTGGGCCTGCGCCATGCGCGGGCGGACGGCGGGGAGAGGGCGGGCCGGGTCGTGCTCCGGGGGACGGCGCAGGCCATGAACGGGGAGCTCGAGATCGAAAAGACCTTCGAGCTCGCGAAGGGGGCCCCCACCGTGCATGCCGGGTATACGCTCCTGCGAAAGCATGGCGGAGCTTTGCGAGCCATGCTCGCGATCGAGTGGAATCTCGGGCTGCTGGCCGGTGACGCGCCGGACCGGTTCATCCTGTTCGACGGCCGTAGCCCCAAGGACGCGCGGGCCGCCGCCGACGGCGAGGAGACCGCGGCCGTCATCGAGGCCGTGGACGGCTGGCAGCGCGTCCGGGTGCGGTTCCGGTTCGCGGAGCCGGTCACCGTGTGGCGGCATCCTGTCTGGACGGTCTCGCTGTCCGAAGGCGGGTTCGAACGCACCTACCAGTCGACCTCGCTGTTCTTCCTCCGGACGATCGACCTGGCGCCGGGCCGGACCGACCGGTTCGGGTTCGCAGTCGAGGTTGAGACGGCCTGACCTTCGCCTTACCTTGCCGCCGAAGCGGCGGTACAATGCGTGACATGAACACACACCTCCGTTGGCTCGGGTTGGTCCTCATGCTTTGCTCCGCCGGCGTCTCGACGGCGGGCACGATCCGCACCGTGGCAGGGAACGGCGAAAACTGCGTCACCGGAGACCGGATGCCGCCTCTGACGACCATGCTCTGCTTCCCGGCCGGCGTCTGGGTCGACGCGGCCGGCAACATCTACATCGCGGACAACCGGAACAACCGCATCGCGAAGGTACGGCCGAAGGCCGCGGCGATCACGACCTTCGCGGGGAGCGTAAACGGGAGCTCGGGACTTACCGGGGACGGCGGACCGGCCGCGAAGGCCGCCGTCGACTCGCCCAAGGGCGTCTGCGTCGACAAGGACGGCAACGTGTACATCGCGGATTCGTCCAACCATCGCGTCCGCAAGGTCGCGGCCAAGACCGGCGTGATGAGCACGGTCGCGGGGATGACGGGGAACGGCTACAACGGCGACGGGATCGCGGCCACGGCGGCCAAGCTGTACTACCCGTCCGGCGTCTGCGTCGACGCGGCGGGGAACCTCTACATCGCCGACAAGGGCAACTACCGCGTCCGTAAGGTCGACGCGGCGACCGGCCTGATCAGCACCGTGGCGGGCGGCCATGCGGGGTACAACGGGGACGGCATCGCGGCGGCGAAGGCGAACCTCAACATGCCCCAGGGAGTCGCCGTGGATGCGGCCGGGAACGTGTACATCGCGGACACCAAGAACGCGCGCATCCGGAGGGTGGATGCGGGGACCGGGCTGATCAGCACCGTGGCCGGGAGTGGGACCGAAGGGTTCAGCGGCGACGGGGCCGCCGCGACGGCCGCGCAGCTCAGCTCGCCGGCCGGCGTTTTCGTCGATGCGGCGGGCAGCCTCTACGTCGCCGACAGCGGCAACCACCGCGTCCGGAAGGTGGACGCGGGCACCGGCGTGATCAGCACCGTGGCCGGGACGGGGGTCGCGGGGTACAACGCGGACGGGATCGATGCCGCGACGGCGCAGCTCAACTCGCCGGCCGGGGTGTTCGTCGACGCCTCCGGGAACGTGTACATCGCCGACAACTCCAACCATCGCATCCGGAAGATCGAGAACGCGCCGGCCGCCGCGCCGGCCCGCAAGGCGAAGTGATATCCGGGCGGGGGTGCCCGGGACGCCCCCGCCCGTTTGGGTTCCCCCGGAGGGTGGTGGTAGAGTCGAAGCGGAGGGCCCCTGCGAATGCCGGCACGTGACGTGGAAATCGTGAACAAGCTCGGCCTGCACCTGCGTGCCGCCGCGGCATTCGTGCAGCTCGCCGAGAAGTACCAGTGCCGGATCACGGTAGCCAAGGACAACCACCGGGCGAACGGCAAGTCCATCCTGTCGGTGCTGGCGTTGGGCACGCCCAAGGGCGAGAAGGTGCGGATCGAGACCGACGGCAAGGGCGCCGAGGAGGCGCTGGCCGCGCTGGTGGCCTTCGTGGAGGGACGGTTCGGCGAGCCCGAATAACCTACAATAGCCCTTGATGCAGATCCTCAAGGGCATCCCCGTCGCGGCCGGCATCGCCATCGCGCGCCCGTTCCTGCTCGAGCGCGAGGGCCTCTACTGCCCCCTGCGCCGTTCCCTGTCCGACGCCGAGGTCGAGCGCGACGTCACGGCCTTCAAGGAGGCCATCGCGAAGACCGCGGCGGGCATCCGGCGCACGAAGGAGAAGCTCGAGCGGCGGGTGGGCAAGGGCCACGGGGCCATCCTCGACGCGCACCTCATGATCCTCAAGGACCCGCTGTTCGTGGGCGAGACCATCGCGCAGTCCCGGCGGGAGCACGTGAACGTGGGCTGGGCGTTCTACCAGACCATGCAGAAGTTCGCCCAGCTCGTGGCCTCCGTGGGTGACGCGTACCTCCGGGAGCGCACGAACGACGTCGAGGACGTGGGCTGGCAGGTGCTCAAGAACCTGACCGGGAGCGACAAGCGGACGCTGGACAACCTCAAGGAGCCCGTCGTCGTCATCGCCGACGACCTGACGCCGTCCGAGACCTCGGACATCCCGCGCGACCGGGTGGTCGGGTTCGCGACGCTGACCGGGTCCCGGACCTCGCACACGGCCATCATCGCGCAGGCCCTGGAGATTCCCGCGCTCGTGGGCGTGGCCGCGCTCCGGGATGTCGCCGTGGGCGAGGGGCTCGTGATCCTCGACGGCACCGGGGGCGTCCTGATCCTGGATCCCGACGAGGCCACGCTCGAGGAGTACCGCCGCCGCCAGCGGATGTCGGTCCAGCGGCGGAAGGACCTGCGCAAGCTCGCGGTCCTCAAGACCGAGACGTCGGACGGCCACGTCGTCTCCCTCTTTGCCAACCTCGAGCTGCCCATCGAGGTGCCCGCCGCCCTCAAGGGCGGAGCCGAGGGGATCGGGCTCTTCCGCACCGAGTTCCTCTTCCTCAACCGCGACACGATTCCCGACGAGGACGAGCAGTACCAGTGGTACCGGAAGGTGGTGGAGCAGATGGCGCCGCGGCCCGTCGTGATCCGGACGCTCGACGTCGGGGGCGACAAGTTCCTGAAGTCGGCGGGGGAGGCGCGCGAGATGAACCCGTTCCTGGGTCTGCGGGGCATCCGCCTGTCGCTGGCGCACCGCGACCTGTTCCGGGCGCAGCTCCGCGCCATCCTGCGGGCGAGCGTGTACGGCAAGGTCGAGGTCATGTTCCCGCTGATCTCCTCGGTCGAGGAGTTCCGGCAGGCCCGGGGGGCGTTCGAGGACGCCATGGTCGAGCTCCGGAGCGAGCGGGCGAAGTTCGACGAGACGATCCCCGTGGGGGCCATGATCGAGACCCCCTCCGCGGCCATCGTCGCGGACCTCCTGGCGAAGGAGGCGAAGTTCTTCTCGATCGGGTCGAACGACCTCATCCAGTACGCGATCGCGGTCGACCGGGGAAACCAGGGCGCGAGCTACCTGTACCAGCCGCTCCATCCGGCCATCCTCCGGCTGATGCGGATGGTGATCGACATGGCGCACGCGGCGGGCATCGAGGTCACGGTGTGCGGCGAGATCGCGGCCGACCCGCTGGCCGGCGCGCTGCTGCTCGGGCTCGGCGTGGACGCGCTGTCGGTGAGCCCCGTCTCCCTGATCGAGGCCAAGCGACTGATCCGGTCCACCTCGTACGTCGAGGCCCGGACGGTCGCTCAGGAGGCGCTCACCCTCCCCACGGCCCAGACGGTGCGCGAAGTCGTGCTCAGCCGGCTGGGCTCCCGGGTCGCCGCCGCCTCCTGACATGGGAGACCGCGGCCGAAGCCGGCCGCGGAGTTTCGACGGACGTCGAAGCTCCTCTCCCTCAAGAAGGCCGCCCCGGTCGGCCTCGTCCCTGGTCACGCGATCCGTCCGCGGGACCGAGGCGGCCGGGGCCCGCCTGGCGCGCACGCTGGTCGCCGGCGACTGCGTCTGCCTGATCGGCCCATTGGGTGCGGGGAAGACGGCGTTTGTCCGGGGGGCGCTCCGCGCCCTGGGAGTCCGCCGCCCGGCGGCCTCCCCGACCTTCGTCCTGGCGCGGGAAGGTTCCGGCCGCGTACCGGTCGCCCACCTCGACTTCTACCGCCTGCGGGTCCGGGCCGAGGAGCGCGGCCTGCTCGACTACCTCGACGGGCGTCACGTCGTCTTCGTGGAATGGGCGGACCGGGATCCGTCCTTCTGGCCCGGGAACGCGATCGTGGTCGTGATCGAGCCGGTCGGCCCGGCGCGGCGGCGCCTCCGGATCTGGTCATGACGCGGCGGATCCTCGGACTCGAAACCTCGAGCCCCGACTGCCGGGTGGCGGTGCTGACCGTCACCGGCCGTCCCCGTTCGCTGGCCGAGGCGTTGCGGTCGGGGTCCGTCGTGGAACGGTCGGGCGCGAGCGAGTTCGCGCGCCACTCCGACGTCGTATACGGCCTGCTCGAGGGCGCGTTGCGCGGCGCCCGGATCAGGCTGGCGGACCTCGACGGAATCGCGGTATCGATCGGGCCGGGATCGTTCACCGGGCTGCGCGTCGGGCTCACGGTCGCCAAGGTGCTGGCCCGGTTCGGCGGGATCGGGCTCGCGGCGGTGCCCACCCTCGAGGCGATGGCGGCCGAGGGAATGGCCGGGTCGACGGAGACGGTGTGCGTGCCGTCCGTCGACGCGCGGCGGGGCGAGGTCTACGCGGCGGTCTACCGCCGCGCCGGGACGCGGGTCCGGAAGACCGGGGGCCCCTGGGTGGCCGGGCCCGGGCGGCTCGCGGCGCTCGCGCCCGCCGGGGCCCGCTCCGTGACCGGGGCTCCGCGCGCGGCGACGGTGGCCGCGCTGGGACTGCTCCGGCTGCAGGCGGGCCGCGGGGTCGATGCCGCGCGGCTGGTGCCCCTGTACCTGCGGCGCCCCCAGGCGGTGGAGCAACGCCTCGCGGGCCGGCGCACGTCGATCCGTCGGGATCGACGAGGGTCGGACCGTCCGGGCCGACCCGGATGATGGAATTCGTTCCCTTCGGGCCTCAGCACCTCGACGCCGTGACCGCGCTCGAGGCCGAGGTGTTCCAGGGCCGGGAACCGTGGAGCCGGCAGGCGTTCGAAGGCGAGCTGATCAATTCCCAGGCGGTCTGGATCGTGGCCCGGGCCGGGACCGCCGTGATCGGGTACGCGGGCGGCTGGGCGGGCGGCGCGGAGTTCCACCTCCTGAACCTCGGGGTCGCGGTCCCGTTCCGGCGGCGGGGGGCCGGCCGCGGGCTCGTCCGGGCCGTGCTGGGCGCGGCTGCCGCGCGCGGGTGCCGCCGGGCGACGCTCGAGGTGCGGAGTTCGAACGAGGGGGCCCGGGCTCTCTACGAATCGTTCGGGTTCCGCTCCGCGGGCGTGCGCCCGCGGCACTACGGGAACGGCGAGGACGCCGTGATCTACTGGCTCGACGCCGTAGAGGCGGTCAAGATGGCCCTGTAGTAGTTTCGGCGTCCGCCGAAACTACGCGGGACGTTCCGTCCCGCGAGGTCCGCTTAGAAGCCCTCACCAAACCATGGATTCATCCGCTGCTTCCAGAGGCCGTTGGGGCTTCGCAACGGCCTCTACGGACCTGCAATAACCTGGAGGCCGACTAGGCCGCAGGCCCGCTCGCCGAACGTCCCCGGATCGGGCGCTGCCGGCCTCCTCGGCGTCGCGGCATCCCAGGACGCCGCGCTCAGGTACACGCGCACGACCTCGCCCACGGCGTCGAGCTCGGCCACGCGGCAGTCGGCGGGGTAGGCGTCGAGCACGAGCAGGTGGTCGCCGGGCAGGATCGCGGCCGCCCGGGTGTAGGTCGCGCACCGCTGCGCGCCGTACTCCTCGACCCGGATGGCGCGGGTCGATCCCCAGGACCACAGGAAACGCCCCTGCGCGTCGGTGTCGACGACTTCCATGGTCTTTCGGGGCATGAGCGTTCCCGGCGACGCCTGTTCCGGGACGCAGAAACAGCCGTAGAACCGCCAGCGATCGG
This sequence comes from bacterium, assembly GCA_919901855.1. Taxonomy (GTDB): domain Bacteria; phylum Oederibacteriota; class CAKKQC01; order CAKKQC01; family CAKKQC01; genus CAKKQC01. The sequence goes on from CAKKQC010000002.1 coordinate 61,600, forward strand.
GCGTGACTTCCTCGGCCCGGGAAGCCTCCCAGAGGTGGCAGAGCGCGTCGAGCGGGACGCCCGTCAGCGAGCGCGTGGCCGGGTCGTAGACGGCGAACCGCTCGGGATCGCGGAACGCGGCCAGCCAGCGGCCGTCCGCCAGCGGGGCGGCGGAGCGCAGAGACCGGTGCAGCATCTCGCGCTCGACGCGCCACCGGCGGGAGAGGCAGGCGGCCCACCCCGCGGTCGAGACGAAGACGCCGCCGCCGGCCAGGCCGCGCAGTCCCGTCGGCTGCGGGGGCGAGGCGGCATCGGCGACGGCGAGCTGGGCCGCGCTGCGGATCTCGCCCGCGGGGTCCACGACGAGCAGGCGGCTGAACCGGCCGGGCGACCACTGGGCCACCAGCGTCGTGCCGTCGGCCGCGCGCGAGAACCCGGCGAGCGTGCCGCCGGGGCGCAGCCGGCATTCCCATACCGTGGCGCCCGCGGCGGTCAGCTCGACCAGCCCGTCGTCACCCCGTTCGTCCGAGGACCATCCGATGAGCAGGTTGCCCGCGGCGTTGAACGCCCCGGGGCGCACCTGCACCGCGGCGCAGGTGCGCGAGGGGACCTTCGCCGGCCGTACGACTACGGCGGCGGCCTCCGCGGGGTCCTGGGCCACGAGGAGCGAGGCGGCCGCGAGGCCGGGCACGAACAGCCGCCGGAAGCTCATGGCTTCCATGTTAGCGCGTCGGCCTTGCGCCGGTCCGCGCGGCTTGCCGCCCGTCAGATGTCGGCGTGCTGAAGGATCTCCTCGAGGGTGGTGGCTCCCGCGAGGAGCTTCTCGAGGCCGTCCTCGTAGATCGACTGCATGCCCGCCTTCAGCGCGGCCGCCCGGATCACGGGGGCGGGCCGGCGCTGGGTGATCAGCTCCCGGATGTCGTCGTTGATCTCGCAGACCTCGGCGATGACGCTCCGGCCGCGGTAGCCCGTGTTGTTGCAGTACCGGCACCCGGCACCCTGCGCGCCCTTGACGGTCTTGCCCTGGAGTTCCGGCGGCAGGCCCGGCACGTCCGTCAGGGGCACCGGGACCTCGCGTTTGCAGCGGGTGCAGACGGTGCGCACGAGCCGCTGGGCGACCACGCACCGCAGCGAGCTGGCGATGAGCGCCGGGTCCGCGCCGAGGTCTAGGAGGCGCGAGACGGCCGAGGGCGCGTCGTTCGTGTGCAGGGTCGAGAACACGAGGTGGCCGGTGAGCGAGGCGCGGATCGCGATCTGGGCCGTCTCGAGGTCCCGGATCTCGCCCACCATGATGATGTCGGGGTCCTGGCGCATGATGGAGCGCAGGACCGCGGCGAACGTCAGCTCGATGTCGGGGTTCACCTGGTGCTGGGTGATGCCGTCGATCTGGTACTCGATCGGGTCCTCGACGGTGACGATGTTCTTCTCGGCGAAGTTGAGCGACGCCACGACGCTGTAGAGCGTCGTGCTCTTTCCTGATCCCGTGGGGCCCGTGAGGATGACGATGCCGTGGGGGCGCGTGATGTGCCGGCGCAGGGTCGTGAGGTCCCGCTGGGAAAACCCGAGCTGGTTGAGGTCGAGCACGACCGCGCTCTTGTCCAGGATCCGCATGACGATCTTCTCGCCGAAGTAGGCGGGGTTCACGCCGACGCGAAAGTCGATCTCGCGTCCCTCGACGAAGATGTGGAACGCGCCGTCCTGCGGCAGGCGGTGCTCGGTGATGTCCAGCTTGCACATGATCTTCACCCGCGAGATCACGGCGGGCGCGAGGCTCTGCGGGATCCGCTGATACTCCTTGAGGACGCCGTCCACGCGGTACCGGACGGTCATCTGGGTCTTGGTCATTTCCATGTGGATGTCGGATGCCCGGCGCTGGAGCGCCTGGAGGATGATCCCGTTGATGGCCTTGACCGCGGGCGCCTGCTCGAGCAGGTCCTCGATGCTTTCGATGTCGAGCCCGAGCTTGCGCGTGAGCTGGACGCCCTGGTCCGTGACGCCCTCGAGAAGCCGCTGGATCATCTGCTCGCGCCAGTATTCGTGGTACTCGGCGAGCGTCTTCCGGATCGCTCCGCGGGCGGCGAGCACGGGGATGATGGGCATTTTGACCGCCCGCTGGATCTCCTCCAGGAGGAGGAAGTCCTCGGGGGTCGCCATGGCCACGGTCATCTTGCCGTCGGCGACTGAGACCGGCATGACGGCCCGCTGCTGCGCGAGGTCCTCGGGCAGCATCGTGACGAGCCGGGGCTCCGGGAGGATCTGGTCGGCGTGCATGAACGAGACGTTCAGGTGCTCGGCGCGGACCTTGAGGGCGTCCTCCTCTTTGAGGTAGCCGAGGTCGACGAGGATCTCGTCGACGAGGGCGGACCGGTGCTCCTGCTCGCGCTTGGCGATCACGAGTTGTTCCTCGGTCACCAGGTTGCGCGCCCGGAGCGTCTTCTCGATATCGGCCTGCAGGGGCATCGTGGACCTCTAGAGCATCATAGTACGGGCAGGCTCACATCGCGAGGATGAGCCGGCCGGCGTAGACGAGGTCGCGCCCGCCCTGGAGGCTGCCGGGCACGGTCCAGCCGGGGGTGTTGGCGACGAAGACGTCGAACGCCTGTTCGCCGGCGGGCAGGCGGAGTCCCGCGGCCCAGGGCGTCTTCCACTTCCGCGGATTGGCGAGAAAGACGCCGACCTCGGCCAGGATCGAGGCCCGGTTCCACGCCGGGGATTCCAGCCCGAAGACGGTCGCGTGGACGGAAGTCCGCGTCCCGGTGTCGCGCACGTAGCGCTCCGCGACCGTGCCCCGGCCGCCGGCCAGGCGTCCCGCTCCGGCCGCGAACTCGCCCCAGACCGCCCTATCCCGCGCGAAGGCGTAGCGCCCGTCGTCGAGCCGTACCCTGGCGTAGCCGCGCGTGAGTCCGGCGGAGAGCGTTACTCCGCCCGAGACCGATCCGCCCGGGACGGGCGCGCCCCAGCGCAGGGCGGCCTGGAAGTCGTCGGCGTCGTACCGTCCGCCGGCCCCCGGCCAGTCGACGCGGGCGTGCGCGAAGCGTCCGGCGCCCGCGACCTCGAGGCCGCCGGGCATGCCTTCGGCGAAGGCCGCACCGAGCGCGGGGTAGTTGCCGCGGAACGACGCCCCGAGGGCGAGGGCCTGCACGCCCGGGCCCAGGGGCGAGGGGGCGGACAGGTTGAGCCCCGGCCGGGGAGCGGCCCCGCCGCCGGGCCCCGCCGCCCGCGCGGCCGCGGCGACGCACAGGAGGGCGAGGAGCGTCACCGGCGTGATGGCGCCAGGCGCCCGCGCACCAAGCGCGTTGGCGCAGCGAGCCCGAGGGCGACCATGAGGGCCAGCATCGGTCCGGCCGCGAGGAGGGGGCTGGCATACAGGCCCCAGACGAGCCAGCCGGCAATGGCGGCCAGCCCGACGCGGGCCGCGGGGTCCGCCCGTCGACCGAAGGCCGGCGGCAGGAGGGTGACGAAGGCGGCCGCCACGAGGAGGACGAGCGCCGCCGCCACTACGAGGCCGCCGTCCGTGAGGTGATGCCGGTAGAGGTCCGGCGGGTCGAGGGTGACGCTCCCGCGGGCCGTCACGGCCCCCGGGATCTCCGCGGACGCCGACACTCCTCGTGCGGCGGGAAGCCACCGGCTCGTGAACCGGCCGAATTGGCCCGGGCCCCAGCCGAAGACCGGATGCTGGGTGAACGCGAGCCGGGCCGCGGCGGCTAGATCGCTCCGGGGGATCCGGATCGCGGGCGGGACGGCGAGGACGACGGCCAGCGCCCCGGCGACGAGCGCGGCGGCGGCGAGCCGGGCCCGGAGCCGGTCCGCGCCGTCTCGCGGCGGGAAGGCGGCGCGGAGACAGATGCAGAGTAGCGGCCCGCCGACGAGGGGAATCGCCGCGCGCAGAGCCGCAGGGAAGTCCCAGGGCGCGGCGAGGCCGGCGACCTGCCATGCGGCGGCGTACGCGAGCAGGGCCCAATCGAGGACGTCGAACGGCGCGTTGCGCTTCCACGCGAAGCAGCCGGTGATAATGAGCGCGGCGGCCAGGGCAGGCAACATCGGGTTCAGGATACCATGGGACATCATGGCGGGAAACCTGCAGGCGGTCTGCTTCGATCTCGACGGACTCCTCGCGGACACGGAGCCCTTCTACTTCGAGGCGCACCGGCAGGTCTTCGCGAAGTACGGAGTCGCCCTCACGATGGAGGAATACGCGCGCCGGTGGATCATCCTCGGCCAGCGCACGTCCGGGGCGGCCCCCGCCATGGGGATCACGGAGGACCCCGCGGTCCTGACGTTGGAGGCGAAGGCCCTGTACCGCGAGATGGTGCGTGCGGGGGTCACGGCGATGCCGCATGCGGTCGAGACGATGCGGGCGGTCTCGGCCAGGTTCCCGACGATCCTGGTAACGAACACGCCGGAAGCCGAGACCCGCCTCATCCTCGAGAAGACCGGCCTCGCGCCGTACCTGCACCACCTGGCGCCGCGCGAGTCGTACGAGAATCCCAAGCCCGCGCCCGACTCCTACCTGGCGGCGGCGCGGATCCTGGGCCGGGCCCCGGGCGGGTGCCTGGCCATCGAGGACTCGCCGCGCGGGGTGCGCGCCGCGCTCGCGGCCGGCATGCGGTGCGTGTGGATCCCCAACGAGTACACGCGCGTCGCCGAGCCTCCGCGGGGCATCCTGGCAACGCTCGGTAGCCTCGCGGAACTGGACGTGGACTCTATCGCCGCGAGGTGGACCTCGCTCTAAGGTCGCGGACGACCTTTCGTCGAAGGTGGCGGGAATATCCGGATTCGACGCGCGAGCTGGGCCGGACTCTAGGGTCGGGGACGACCTCAGAGCCCGGCGAGGAACTCCGCGAGCCGGATCGTGTCGTCCCGGAGCATGACGGCGGGCACTTCGACCTCGGCGATCGCGGCAGGAGCTAGCCCCTTGAGGTGCGCCTTCTCGCGCTTGACCGCGAGGTTAACGATTTCGCCCGTGGACAGCGTGATCGGGATGCGGCGGACGGGGATGTCGTGCTCGATGAGCTGGGCGGCAAAGGCCACGGTCTCGATGCCGCGGAGCTGGAGGTACTCGGCGGGCGTCCGGCCCTCGAGCGGCGTGGGATAGTGGAGGTTCGCCTCCGACTTGTGGCAAAAGACCTCGAAGGCCACCGCCTGTCCCGCCTGCCAGTACCGTTCGAACTTCGGTCCGGCCCCCACAGTCTGCAGCAACTCGGCGAACACCGCCGACTCCATCCGCTCGACGAAGTACGAGACGGAGCCGGCGACGTGGCCCTCCATCATCACCGGGAACTTCCAGAGGAAGGGGACGCCCGGCGGAGCCGAGTCGAGCGAGCCACCTCCCAGCTCGCGCAGGGCCTTCTCGTCGATGGCGATGCCCGCATTGTAGAGCCGGCCCCACTTCACGTGTACGCGGTGGGGGTGCTTGGCGTACCGCGCCCTCATGTAATCCGCGATCGCGTCGTCGCGGGCGTTAAGCCGCGCAGCCCGGTTCGTGACCTCGTTCAGGAAGTCGCCCGTCGTGACGTCCCGGTAGATTTCGCCGACCGAGAGCCCGATGCCGATCCCGAGGCCGACCTTCTGGTGGGCGGCGCCCTGGACCGACAGAATCGCGCGCTTGAAGGCATCCATGGCGGGATGACAGTAGATTCGGCCGTCGCCGACCTCCTTGCGCCACAGCGGCTCGATGCCGGTCTCGTTCGCGACCTTGAGCATCCGTCCGTAGATTTCGAGGGCGTTCGACAGCGTCTGCTGGGTTGACATCTCGGTGGAGCCGACGACGTCGATGAAGTAGACGGCGGCGCGGTTGGCCGTGCCGAGGATGAGGGAGGGGTAGACGTCGTCGTAGCAGACCGCGGCGTTCTGGCCCCACTTGTCCCGGAGTTCCCACTCGGCGTACATCTCCGAGTTGTCCAGCGGCGGCAGGGGCAGGTGCGCGAGCGTGTGGTAGTCGAGGCAGTCGGACTTGAACTTCCGGTAGGTCTCGAGGAGTTTCGGGACGCCCGGACGCCAGGCCCGTCCCGGCAGGTGGCGGGCCACCTCCCGGCGCTTCTTGAGGGCGCGGGAGGTGCGCCGCCAGCGGCGGCAGACGGCGGACATGAGGCGCCGCCAGTACATCCAGCCCGCACCGAGAAGGCCGACGGTGGTCGCGGCCGCTCCGCCGATGCCGATGGCGAGAAAGGCGCGGGCGAGGAAATCGGGATCGGCGAGCTTGTGCCGGATCTCGGGCCAGGCGGCCGGGCTGAGCAGCCAGGGGAGGATGCTGCCGACGGCCACCAGCACGAACAGCCCGCTCAGGATCAGGAACGCCTTCCGCCGTGCCGCGGCTTCGAGCTCATCGTAGATCGCGCGGTCGTGCCAGACGCCGAGCACGTCGTTCACGCGGTCGTGCAGGCCTTCCGCCGTCTCGGGCTCCTCGAGGAGCCCCGCGAGCTGGCCGGCGAAGTGTTCGTCGAGGTCGCGAACGAGAGCGGGGGTCAGCCGATAGGGGTTGGAGGTTTCCAGGACTTGCTGGACCAGGTCGCCGACATCGGGGGGCGGCGAGGCGCGCCGGAGCGCGAACGGGGCCAACGGGTTCGCGAGGAGGCGGAGGGCCGTCCGGTTGCGGCGAACGCCGGACAGCAGGCGGGCGGTCCACGTGACGAGCTGGTCGTTCAGGTCGTCGAACGCTTCCCGGATCTTGGCCGGCGCGACCATGCGCCGGTAGATCTCGTCCGCGAGCACCCGCATCGCCTGGAGCAGGGTGGCGAGGAAGAACGGATGCGTCGTGTCGCTCGTGCGTTCCTCGACCTGGGCCCGGCCGAGCAGGCCAAGTTTGGCCATGGGGCCGCCGTCCCCCGTGCCGACCATGTACCCCTTGAGCACGCCGAAGCCTCCCTTCGTGAACAGCTCCTTCGTGACCGAGACGTAGAAGGCGGACGGGAAGACGAACCGCATGCTACGGAGGGCGGGCGGCAGGTCGAACGAGTCCTCGTCCCCGGCTGGCGCGGCCTCCAGGGCCTTCCCCGTATCCGGGGCGGCGGCGCGCCGTTCCATGGGCAGTTTCTCGTCGCTCTTCCGGACGGCGTCGATCACGTCGCCGAGGTTGATCCGCGAGGCGAGGTCCTCGATCGTGTGCACGTCGCCGGGGAGCACGAGGGAAACGAAGACAGCGCGGTCGAGGACGGCGTCCTCCCAGGCGAGCAGTTTGACCCGTTCGGTCACCTTGAGGGTGCCTGTGACCGCGTCCATTAATCTACATTCTAGGTCCGATGCGTTCACGCCTGCCACGGCTTTCCCATCCATGGCGGGATGGTCAGGTCCCCCGTCAGGGCATCCGGACCAGGTGGAACCGCCCGTCCGCGCTGGATTCGCGCGCCTTGAGGCACGTGAGCGCGCTTTCGAGGCCGGCGGCGATAGGCGTGCGTGGGGCGCAGCGCCCTTCCAGGACATCGACGAAGTTGCGGCACAGGACGGCGTCGCCGCCGAAGTGGGCGTCCTGGCCCGGCAGCGGTACCCGCTCGGTTTTCGCACGGTGGTGCCAGTGGATGAACAGGGTCCCGGCGTACCAGTCGAACTCGAGCGTGCCCCGGTAGCCGTACAGCCTGGCGCCGCGGCGCGCGGCGTTGCGGCGCGCGAAAAAGTTCTGGTGGTAGACGGTCTGGGCGCCGTTCTCGTACTCGATAAGGCAGGCGCCCATATCCTCGTTCCGGATGCCCTTCGCGTAGACGCACAGCCGCCAGTCCCGCCAGCCCGGCCGGGCGCCGGGAGCGATCATGGACCGCGAATTGAAAGGGCTCTCGGGGCAGGTCTTCCGCTTGCGGCAGTCCCGGCACCGGAGCCCGAAGGGCATCGTCCCGCCCCATACGCGCTGCGCGTTCATGGCCGCGACCCGTTTCGGCTTCGACCCCGCCAGGTACGCGAGGTAGTCGAGGTCGTGCGTGGCCTTCTGGAGCCACAGCCCGCCGACCTCGTCCCAGTTCCGGTACCAGCCGCCGAAGTAGACGTCACCATATGGAACGTCGTTGAATGCCACCAACTGCTCGATCGTGCCCAGCCGCCCAGAGTCCACGATCACCTTCGCCTTCTCGACCAGGGGGGAGACGCGCAGCGGAAAGGACACGACGACCGGCGGAGCGCCACGGCGCCGGAACGCGTTTCGAAGCGCGCGGAGCTGAGGCATCGAGATCGCGACCGGCTTCTCGAGGAAGAGCGGGAGGCCGCGCTTCGCCGCCTTGACCGCCATCGGCGCGTGCAGGAGGCACCGGGTTCCGATCATGATCCCGTCGAGATCCTTCCGCGCGAGCAGGCCGTCCTCCCCGGCGTGGAAGACGGCGTCCTTAAGCAGCTCCGGATGCTTCGCCCGCAGCGCCTCGCCCTGCGGGTCCGCGACCGCGACGACCCGGAACCCGCGATCCATCCGCGCGCACTCGCGGGCCACGCCCGAGATCCGGTTCCCGCACCCGATGATCCCGATGTTGATGGTGGTCACGGTCCCGTCGACTCGCAGAGGTGCATGACCCAGCGGACGCGCTCGAGCATGACCTCGGACGCGCCCTGCGGGAACTCGTCCGAGATCCCGAGGACGAGCCGCGGGTGGAAGAGCTTGATCACCTGCCTCACGCACGCCTCGAACTCCTCCTCGGAGTGGTACGGCATGAAGAGGAGGGCCGGGATGCCGTCGAGCAGGACCTTGTCCCCGATCGCGGCCTTCATCTCCTCGAGCGTGACGTCGCCCTGCGGCGTCGGCGTGAGCGCCTCGAGGCCGTCGAAGGGCAGGTCCTTGAGGTACGGGAGGAGGGGCTTGAAGTAGCCGTCGATGTGGACGTGAGTGTAGATCCCGTCGCGCCGCAAGCCTCCCGAGCGCTTCTCGTAGTAGGGGAGGTAGTATTTCTCGAAGTACTTCGGCGACAGCAGGGCCGAGTGCACGTTCTCGCCGAAGTTCACGATGTGGACGACGTCCGCGTTCGCCCTGAGCTCGTCGTACAGCGGGTCGTAGGAGGCGTCGACGGCCTTCATCGCGTCCTCAACGACGTTGGGAATCTCGTGAAGCGCGACGACGAGGTCGTCGAGCGTGGACCAGCTCTGCGCGAGCGCCTGGTAGGGCATCTTGGGGACCCAGAACTGCGGCTCGCCGCGGTCCCCGAGGTTCGCGGCGCCCTTGAGGAAGGCCTCGCGGTTGAAGTGGTGGGTCGTGCGGGCGCACAGCCACCCGAGCGCTTTGAGGTCGGCTTCGGTCGCGACCGGGAACCTGACCGTCCGCCACGCCTTGTCCGAGGTGAGCTGGCTTTCCTCGACCAGGTTCCCGAACGGCGTCTCGACGACCTTGCACGCGTGCTCGCCGTCGCCCGTGTACCGGATCTTGACCTCCGGCGCGTGCCGGGTCTCGATGGGGTAGGGCATACCCGTGTAGTAGTGCGTGTATCGCATCGAGACCCGGAGGTCGTCGTAGAACTCGAGCAGGGACATGCCCCGGAGCCGCGGCGAGATGTCGCCCAGCCGCTGGTGCATGTCGTACCAGGGCTCGATGCGGGGCTGGAAGAAGACGCGCGGGTTCGGGCGCCCAGCAAAGATATTCAGGTTCATCTCACGCTTGGTCAATCCCTCAACCTCCGCTCCGTTTGTGGCTCCCAGCCATCTCCGCTATGATAGCGCCGGTTTGACTCGGATGACGTCCTGGACAGGCAATCACAGGTAAGGCAAGGAGCGCCCCATGGAACACGTAGGCCCTTCCCTCTTCATGCTCGGCGGGTTCGGCACGATCCTCGTGGCCCTCGCCGTGCTCATCTTCCTCTACAACTCCATCGCCATCGTGGGCGGCGACCAGATCGCCGTCCTCGAGCGCCGGTGGCTGGGCCGGGGCATGCCCGAGGGGCGCGTGGTGGCCATGCGCAACGAGGTCGGCGTCCAGGGCCGGATCCTGGGCCCGGGCCTCCACCTCCTGATCCCGTTTCTCTACACGGTCGAGAAGGTGCCCATGATCAAGATCGGCGAGGACGAGGTGGGGCTCGTGGACGCCATCGACGGCAAGCCGATCCCGCCGGGCCGGATCTTTGCCAAGGTCGTGCAGGGCCACAACCTCTATCAGGACGGCGAGGCGTTCCTGACCAACGGCGGCGAGAAGGGGCCCCAGCTCCAGATCCTGCCCCCGGGGCTCTACCGCGTGAATCCGTACCTCTTCAAGATGACGAAGGTCTCGTCGATCGAGATTCCGAGCTCGCGCATCGGGCTCGTGATGGCGCGCGACGGGGAGCCGATGCCGTCGGGCCGCCTCCTCGCGCGGCGCGCCGAGGGCCACGACAATTACCAGAACGGCCAGGGATTTCTCGAGAAGGGCGGGCAGAAGGGCCCCCAGATCGACATCCTCCTGCCGGGCACCTACCGGATCAACACCCGGCTCTTCCAGATCGAAATCCGGGACGCCACCGTGATCCCGACGAAGAAGGTCGGTCTCGTCACGGCGCGGGACGGCGAGCCGCTCCCGACCAACGAGTACGTGGCCAAGATCGTGGTCGGGCATCGGGAGTTCCAGGACGCGGCCGGGTTCCTCGCGGCCGGCGGCCAGCGAGGGCCGCAGCTCGGGTTCCTGCGTCCGGGCACCTACTACATCAACCCGCTCATGTTCGACGTGGCGCCCGACTCGGTGGCCGACGTCGAGCGCGGGTTCGTGGCCGTCATCGTCTCCAACGTCGGGCTCGATCCCGCGGAGTCGCCGAAGGTCAAGGCGGCCGCCGTCGCCGGGACGGACCCGCTGCGGGCCGGCGTCGAACGGTACGTCGTGGACGCCGGGTACCGGGGCATCCAGCGCGAGGTGGCCGGGCCCGGCACCTACTACCTCAACAAGCTTGCGTACATTCCGCACATCATCCCGACTACGAACATCACGATCGACTGGGCGGACGAGGCGAGCAGCGGCGGACGGGGCCCGAGGATCTTCAACCCGCTCGCGATCGTGTCCAAGGACGGGTTCGAGATGACGATCTCGGTCAAGGTCATCATCCGCGTCCTCCCCGAGCAGGCGCCGCTGATGGTCGCCCGCATCGGGACTATCGAGAACCTGATCGAGCACGTCATCCACCCGCTCATCGACTCCTCGTTCCGCAACCAGGCCTCCTCGTCGGAAGCCATGAAGTTCATGCAGGACCGGCACGAGGAGCAGCGGAAGGCCGAGACGCACATCCGCGAGGAGCTCGAGCGGTACCATGTCCAGTGCGTGAGCGTGCTCATCTGCCAGATCGGGCTTCCCGAGCGGCTCATGGAGACGCTGACAAACAAGGTCGTGGCCGCCCAGCAGATGTCCATGTTCGACTCCCAGAAGCAGGCCGAGGACCGGCGCCGCGACATGGAGAACACGAAGGCGCAGGCGAACCTCCAGCCCTCGCTGGTGAAGGCCGAGATCGACGTCGCGATCGCGAACCAGAAGAAGCAGGAGGCGGTCATCCTCGCCGAGGGCCGGGGCACCTCGACCCGGCTCGAGCAGGAGGGAATCGCGGCCGGTATCTCCGCCGTCGGCAAGGCCGAAGGCGAGAAGATCCGGGCGATCGGGCAGGCCACGGCCGAGGCCTACGCCAAGCAGGCGGCCGCGGTCGGCCAGACCCCGCTGGCGCTCATCGAGATCATGAAGCGGGTCTCGGAGGGCAACGTCAAGATCACGCCGGACATCATGGTGTCCGGCGGCGACGGCAGCGGGGGCGGGGCGTCGTCGAACATGCTCGCGGCGTTCATGGGGTCGATGATGGCGGGGACGCTGAAACCGCCCGCCGTGGTGGAGCCTCCCAAGAAGGTCTGACATGATCCGCTGGGTCTGGGCCGCCCTCGCCGTGCTCGCGGCGGGCGTGGGGGCGGCCTGGTACCTCTCCTCCCGGCCGGTCATGGAGGAGGATTGGCGGATGGACGACTCCGCCGGGGCGCCGGCCGGGATGTGCGCCTCGCCGGCCGAGGTGGCGGCGCTCGTGGACCGGATCGCGGGGACGGACGCCATGGACGCGTCGAAGGCCTGGCTCGAGCTGGGCGCCCGGTATCGTGATTCCCGGAGCTACATCGGCGGCGTGTGCGCCGGGTTCTGGGACACGCGCCCGGTCGCGTTCGAGATCGTGAAGGAGCGGATGTCGGGCGGGGGCGCCACCTTCATCTACTACACGGTGAAGACGCCGGGGACGAAGGGCGTTCCGGCGTTCGTCCACACCGTAGGCCAGGCGCTGGCGTATCACCTCTGGCAGTACGAGGACGCCTCCAACAGCGGGTTCAAGGGGACGTTCCGGGCGTGGTGGTCCGGGTACGCGGGGCCGCACGGTCTCCCGGGACCCAGATGATGTCTGGGTCGGGGGCGAGAACCTCAATCAGTCCGTGATCGCAACCACCCGGATTCCTTGCGGACGGTGGATGGGCTTCGAGGGTTTCTCGAGGGTCACGAGCTCTTCGGCCCCCACCATGAGCGCGGCAGCCACGTGGAGCGCGTCGCTGGCCCCGAGTCCGTACCGGTTTGCCTCCTCCAACGCCCGTCGGACAAGCTTCCCGTCGACTTCCGCCCACCTGGAAACTGCCCCGAAGAACGCGTTGTAGAACTGAACCTCGGGTTCCTTGCGATGGTACGTGGCCTTGGGCAGGACTTCGAGCTTCACGATGTCGCTGGACGCGAAAGTCCGTGCCGGGTCATCCAGAATCTGGATCGCCCGCCGTTGGAGTGGATGACTGCCTCTGGCGGCCGCGATCAGCACGCCCGAATCAAGGAACGTGAGCTTCACCGGTCTGTCAGCTACCCCAACGCGTAGAGATTTCGCGCCGGATCGCCGCGGCGCTCAGGAGCGGTTCGCCCGAACGCACGATCCGCCCGCGCAACCGGAGCAGTTTCCTGCCCAGGGGCGTCCGCGCATCGGTAGCGCCGCCGTTGGAGGAACCGTTGCGGTGGCGTCCGCTGGAAGGACGCACTGCTGTCTTGACCGTTGCCTTGTCAATCACTTTGGGCATTGCTTCTTCCCAATCGACATCATACAGCTTCCGTTGGGGATAGGAATGCCGGTCAGCAGCACAGCCACATCTCCATGAGGGCGACTGGTCCGTAGCGTCCTATCAGGAGACCAGCCAAACCAGCCAATACCACGCGAGCTACAAAGCTCCAGATCCCGGATGATGAAGGACCTCGAGAACGCATGGACATGTGGTCATTGTATAGGGTGGATCCCGAACTTGGCGGGGGGGGGGGTAGTTGGCGCCGCCTGGCGCCAAGACGCCATTACTGGCTGCTTGCGGGTGGTGGTACAGTGGGGGTGAGGCACGCGAAGGGTGCCGCCCGTCCGCGGGAAGGGCTTAGCCTACCTTCATGGTCGGTACAACCGAGGAGAAACTCCTTTTCCGCCCTGGATCGCGGACAGACGGGCACACCGAAGAGGAGGAGCCATGTCGACGCCACTGCCTGCCCGCCCGAATCTCGAACACCTTCGCAACGAAGCCCACGCGATGCTCAAAGCCCACACGTCCGGCGACCGGTCGGTCTGCGCCGTCCTCAAGGGCCTGCGCCGGTTCTCGGGGGAAACTGACGACGCGATCATGCGCGCCGAGGTGGGCCTACAGGAGGTCCAGCTTGCCCTCGCAATCAAGTACGGGTTCAAGGATTGGGCCGAGCTCAAGGCTCGGGTGGAAGGGACCGTCCCGCCCAGTGGAATTCCGCCCCGGTTCGGGGATGTCGAGGAACTGGCCGGCCTGGGGAACTCGCCCCTGCAGAGGTTGTTCATGGATCTCGACGACCTGGACCAGGCACTGGTCGCCTCGACGGGGTCGTCGCATCTTCGCCAGCGCCTGTTCGACAACATGACGGTGCGGCACCGCGAACGGCTGGAACGGCTTCCCGAAGTCCGGACGGCCGGCGCCGCGAGGATCGCGGAAGCCCGGAGCCGGGCGCTCTGGGTCGCGAACAAGCTCTCGGAACTGGGTCTGGTGCCCCTGGAGCCGCCGGCCGCCGGCGATGCCGCGGTGTCGGCGCGGACCTCCGACGCGCTCAGGAAGCTGGAGGAGTGTCTGAGGTCCGGACCGTCGTCCCGCTGGTCCGCGGCGCAGCTGGCCGGGTTTTTCGGGGCCGCCGCGGGGGCCTGGATGGAGCCGATGACGCTCGCGCCCCTGGTGCCGCGGCTCGATGATCCGTTCCTGCGCGACGGCATCGAGCTCTTCGTCGACGGTTGGGCCCCCGACTACGTCCGGTCGGTCATGACCGAGCGCAAGCGAACCCTGCTGGCCGAACACGAGCGCCGGTGCGATATCGGCACCACGGCCCTTGTCTCCATCGGCTGGGCGGAGCATCCCAAGGTGCTCGAGGAGCGGTGCCGGGCCCTGCTCGGACCGGACGCGGCCCCGGGCCATCCGGTGGCCGGAGAGGGGAAGAGCCGGATCGAGGAACTCGAGGTCCTGCTGGCCGCGAAGCCGGCGAGCGCCTGGACACCGCTCGAGCTGATCGAGGTCATGAAGACCGCGCTCGGCGTGGCCCGGGCCGGGGGCCTGTTGGCCCTCGACGGCATCCCGGACCGGCTGGACGACCCGTTCCTGAAGGCGCCCATGCAGCTGCTCGTGGACGGCTGTGACGTCGAGCTCGTCCGGTCGATTCTCCTCGATCGCAAGCGCACGCTGCTCGGCGATCAGGAGCGACGGCTCGACATGGTGGTCACGGCGCTCTGCGGGATGGCGGCGGGGGACAGCCCGCGCGTGATCGAGGCGAAGTGCCGGGCGTTCCTCCCGGCCGAGTCGGGTCCAGGCTCCGTCTGACGCCGGCGATCCGCCGTCAGAGGAGTTGGCGGAACTCCTCAATACTCAGCCCGGCATCCTTGATGATCCTGCGCAGGGTGCCGGGCTTGAGGTCACGACGGTGCGTCGGGACCGAGACCGGATTCGGATGACCGGACCGATAGAGGATCGCATGGCTTCCGGTGTGATGATCAACATCGAAGCCGGCTCGCCTGAGCGCCGCGATTGCCTCGTGAGGCCGGCAAACCGGAAGTTTCGGCACGGTTCAGACGCGGAGGGCCAGGGCTTTCCCGTGCTTCTTGCGGGCGATGTCGAGTGAATGCTTGTTGGCGACCAGCAGGTAGCCCTCAAGGGCGTCGAGGATGTTCCGCTTCGCCTCATCCAAGGTATCGCCTTCGGAGATGCAGCCGGGCAGTGCCGGAATGTAGGCGGTATACCCGCCGTCCGCCTGGGGCTCGAAGACGGCGTTGATCTTCATGCTTCTAGGATACCATCCGGTCAGTACCCGCTGAGTTTGACCGGAACCAGCTTGCCGCCCTTGCGGGCGAGCTCGCCGAGGTTGCTCTCGATCCAGGTGGCGACCGCGACCTCGATCGCGCGGTCGGGGCCGTCGCGGACCACGACGCGCTCGATCCCGGCGTTAATGATCATGCGCTTGCACAGCCGGCAGCACATGGCGCCGTCGATCGGCTCCTTCGTCTTCGCGTCGATGCCGGCGACGTAGATCGTGCCGCCCATCATGTCGAACCGGGCGGCGTGGATGATCGCGTTCTGCTCGGCGTGGACGCCGCGGCAGAGCTCGTAGCGCTCGCCGCGCGGGATCCCCATCGCCTCGCGGTAGCAGACGCCGAGGTCGAGGCAGTTCACGGTGCCGCGCGGCGCCCCGTTGTACCCGGTGGCGATGATCTGGTCGTTGTTGACGATGACGGCCCCGAAGTTGCGTCGCAGGCACGTGCTCCGCGCCGCGACCTCGCGGGCGAGGTTGAGGTAGTAGTCGGTCTTGGAAACTCTGCGGCTGGGGGCTTTGGACTTCTTCATCCGTGCCTATTGAACCACGCGCGGTGGCCGAAAGGTTTCTTCTCCGGCCGGCGCACCTTCTCCGCGGGGACGCCGATGGGAAGCATGACCCGCACTGTCCGGTTCCGGGGCACGCGGAGCAGCCGGTTGAGCCTCGAAGCCCGGCCGCGCTCGCGCAGGTATCCGTCGATCCAGACCGAGCCGTACCCGAGCGCCGTGATCGCCAGGAGCATGTTCTCGATGGCGGCGGCGCAGTCCTCGACCTCGAAGGAGTCCCGGCCATGGAACGTCGGCGGCGCCTTCTTGTGCACGACGCACGCGATTATCGCGTGGGCCTGCCGGATCGCGGTCATGGGGTGGAGGGTCCGGATGACGGCCATCTTCCGGGGGTCGTCCACGATGACGAAGGTCGTGGTCTGGGCGTTGCACCCGGACGGGGCCTTGAGCCCCGCCGCGACGATCCGGCGGAGGGCCGAACGGGGGACCCGGGCCTTGGTGTAGGCGCCACGGTAGCTATGACGCTTCTCGATCGCGGTAAAGAGGTTCATGGTGCCCCATAGGTTGCCGGTTTTCGTTGCCCTTTGCAAGGGGCCACGGGAAGGTTTGACTCACGCACTCCCGGGGCGATACAACAACGTGACTCCACTTTCGAAAGGACGGTACCTCCATGGCGCGGATCACGTTCATCGGTGCAGGCAGTCTCGGGTTCACGCGGGGCCTCGTGCGCGACATCCTCACCTTCCCGTCCCTCCGGGACGCGACGCTCGTCCTCATGGACGTGAACGCCGAGCGGCTGGGCTGGGTCGAGAAGGCCGTCCGCCGCATCGTGGCCGAGGGCCGGTACCCGGCCACGGTCGAGGTGACGACCGATCGCAAGAAGGCGCTCAAGGGCGCGGACGCGGTGCTGTGCACCATCCTGGCCGGCAACGTCGACATCTGGAAGTGGGACGTCCTGATCCCGAACAAGTACGGGGTCTCGACGAACGTGGGAGACACCCGCGGTCCTTCGGGCATCTTCCGCGCCCTGCGGACGATCCCGGTCATGGTCTCCATCTGCCGGGACATGGAGAAGCTCTGCCCGAACGCGATCCTGCTCAACTACACGAATCCGATGGCCATGCTCTGCCGCGCCATGCAGAAGACCTCGCCGATCCAGGTCTCGGGGCTCTGCCACTCGGTGCAGGGTACGGCCATGATGCTCGCGCACTGGGCCCGCGTGCCGTACGAGGAGGTCCACTACGTCTCCGCCGGCATCAACCACATGTCCTGGTACGTCAAGTTCGAGCACCGGGGCCGCGACCTCTACCCGGACCTCCGCAAGCGCGTGCTCACCGACAGACAAGTCCGCAACGAGGAGCAGGTCCGCAACGAGATGTTCCTCCAGCTCGGGTACTACGTCACCGAGTCGAGCGGCCACAACTCCGAGTACAACCCCTGGTTCCGGAAGCGGAAGGACCTGATCAAGAAGTACTGCACGACCGGAACCGGCTGGAACCCCGGCCACGAGAGCTACATCCTCCAGGAATACGAGCGGGCGAAGCGGCACTGGCGCAAGTGGATCAAGGCGTCGCTTGCGGACCCCAAGCCCCTGGACCTCAAGCGCGGCCACGAGTACGCGGCGTCGATCATCAACGCGCGGTTGGGTGGCGACATGTTCGAGTTCAACGGCAACGTGCCGAACAAGCATTACATCGACAACCTGCCGT
This sequence comes from bacterium, assembly GCA_919901855.1. GTDB lineage: Bacteria > Oederibacteriota > CAKKQC01 > CAKKQC01 > CAKKQC01 > CAKKQC01. The sequence continues at coordinate 78,999 of CAKKQC010000002.1, forward strand.
ACGACGCCTGCGTCGAGATCCCGGTCATCGCCAGCACCAAGGGCTTCAACGCGGTCCGGGTCGGGAGCCTCCCGCCCCAGTGCGCGGCGCTGAACAACCTCACGATCGCGGTCGAGGAGATGGCCGTCGAGGGCGCGCTCACGGGGAACGCGGAGATGGTGTACCACGCCTGCGCGTACGACCCCCTGTCGTCCGCCGTGCTCTCGCTCGCCGAGATCCGGTCGATGGTGAAGGAGATGTTCGCCAAGAGCCGGGCGTACCTCCCGCAGTTCAGGCGGACGTCGTTGTAGGTGGGGCTTCGCCGGCCGTCCCCGGGGTTTCGGCGGACGCCGAAACCCCGCACGTCAGGCTGTAGCGGATCCGGGTCGATCGTGAGGACGGCCGCGGGAGGCGCGTCGTGATCATCGACGCGCACGCGCACCTGGGGCTCGACGAGGTATTCGACGAGGACTTCACCGAGGCCGACCTGCTCGAATCGCAGGCGCGCAACGGGATCGACCTCACGCTCGTCCAGCCCGCGATCACGCACGAGCTCGGGACCGTGCGGCGGTACCACGACGCGATCGCGGACCTGGCGGCGCGCCACCCGGGCCGGTTCCGCGGGATCGCGAACCCGAACCCGCACCTGGGCGGCGGTGCTTGGGAGGCCGAGGTCCGGCGGTGCCTGACCGAGCTGGGGTTCGTGGGGGTGAAGCTCCACCCCGCCGCGCACGCGGTGAACCCGGCCGGCCGCGCGGGGCGGAGGGTCTTCGACCTGTGCGCGGCCCTCCAGGTGCCCGTCATCGTCCACACCGGCACGGGCATTCCATGGTCGGCGCCCTCGCTCCTGGCGCCGGCGGCGAAGGCGAATCCGGGCCTCCCGATCGTGGTGGCGCATGCGGGGATGATGGTGCTCGCGGGCGAGGCCGCCCGGCTGGCGTCCGATTTCCCGAATGTCTACCTCGAGGTGAGCTGGACCGGCGGTTTCGCGGTGCGGAGGTGGGCGCGCAAGCACGGCGCCCGGCGGCTCCTGTTCGGGTCCGACTACCCGGACAACGCGGCGACCGAGCTGGCCAAGGTCCGGACGGCGGGACTGACGGACGAGGAGATTGAATGGATCCTGGGCGGGACCGCGGCTTCCGTGTTCGGGGTCGGGCCGGGGAGAGGCAGTCCATGACGGAGTGTCATGGCGGGGAAGTAATGGATTGGTGGAGGGTAGCGGGCCGGGCGGCGGCCCTGATCGCGGTGGGATTCGTGATGGCGGGAGGAGGCATGAGCATGACGACCTGGCACGTGGACGCGGTCAAGGGGAACGACACGAACGACGGACGGACGCCCGCGACGGCATGGAAGACCACCGGCCGGGCGGCGAAGGGTCCGTTCGCGGCGGGTGACCGGCTGGTCTTCGCCGGCGGCCAGGTCTTTGCGGGCACCCTCACGCTCAAGGGAAGCGCCGGCGGCGCCCCCGACCGGCTCACGATCTCCTCATATGGAGAGGGGCGCGCGACGATCGACGGCGGCACGGGTGACGGCCTCGTCGCCGAGGGGCTCCAGGGGCTTCACGTCGAGCGGCTGATCGTCGTCGGCGCCGGCCGGCTGGCGGGCAACCGGGGCGGCCGCGGCGTCGCGCTGGTCAAGTGCCGGGACGCCGTCGTGGACGAGGTCGAGGCTTGTCGGTTCCAGAAGGCCGGGATCGTGACCTGGGACAGCGCGAACGTCCGGATCACCCGGTGCCACGCCCACGACAACGGGTTCGTCGGGATCTGGATGTGGGGGACGGCCAAGGGCTACGTCGGGCATTGCCGCTCGATCAACAATCCCGGGGACCCCACGATCCGGGACAACCATAGCGGCAACGGGATCCTGCTGAGTGGGTGCACGGACGCCACGGTCGAGCGGTGCGAGTCCGCGGGCAACGGCTGGGACCAGCCCCGGGGCGGTCAGGGGAACGGCCCGGTCGGGATCTGGTGCCACGACTCGGAGCGGGTCACGATTCAGTATTGCATCGCCCACCACAACAAGAGCACGTCCGGCGACGGCGGGGGATTCGACTTCGACGGCGGCACCCGCGACTCCGTGCTCCAGTACAACTACTCGTACGAGAACCACTCCAGCGGGTTTCTGATCTGGGAGTACGGGTCGAAGTACCCGATCAGGCACAACACGATCCGGCACAACGTCTCGGTCAACGACCGCGAGGGCGGCATCCGGATGGGCAAGAGCGGCGGCGCGGACATCACCGGGCTCTTCATCCATCACAACACGGTCATCAACGCCCACGACCCGTGCGTCGCGCTCCAGGGCGCGTACATCGACGGCAAATGGCTCGCGGACGGCGGCCTCGACGGCGTCTTCATCCGGAACAACATCCTCATCGGCCCCAAGAGCGGCGAGATCGTGAAGGGCCAGGGGGGCGCCCGGTTCGAGGGCAACCTGTACTGGTCCCAGGGCGGCACGTTCAAGATCGCGGGCCATTCAAGCCTCGAGGCCTGGGCCCAGGCGACCGGGCAGGAGACCGTGGGCGGCAAGGTCGCCGGGCTCTTCGCCGACCCGAAGCTGGCCGACTTCCGGCTCGTCCCCCAGCTCACCGATCCCGACCGGCTGGGCGACCTTATCGCGTTCATGCTGACCGCGGACTCCCCGGCGATCGACCGCGGGCTCGATCTCAAGAAGCTCTTCGGCCTCGACGCGGGCGGCAAGGATTTCTTCGGCCATCCCGCGCCGCGCGGCGCCGCGCCGGACCTCGGGGCTCACGAGTTGCGCTAGGCCCGCACGCCCGCCCCGAACCCGGTATATTGCAGGGCAGCACACGGCGGGGAGGGACGACATGGCGACGGAACGCGAGAAGCTCGGCTCGTATGGCAAGTCGCTGGAGGATGCCTTCTTCCTCCAGCAGGATTCGGCCCTGATCCAGCGGCATCGGGAGGACCTTCGCAGGCAGCGATCGGCGAAGGAGCTGTCGGACGCGTCGGGGATCACGAACGCGGCCGTGCTGGCGAAGCTGGTGGAGATGGGCATCACGGCCGAGCTGGCCACGTCGCTCTCGATCATCCCGCTGGTGGAGGTCGCGTGGGCCGACGGGAACGTGGACGAGAAGGAGAAGGCGGCCGTGCTCGCCGGGGCGGCCAAGTGCGGGCTGGCCAAGGGGCGCCTGGACTACGAGATGCTGGAGTCGTGGCTTTCCCGCCGGCCCCCGGCCGCCCTGCTGGAAGCGTGGGCCCACTACGTCAAAGGACTGTGTGAGCTGTTGGGCGACGGCGAACGCGCCGGCCTGAGGAAGGACCTCCTGCAACGGGCGAGGACGGTCGCGGAGGCGAGCGGCGGATTCCTGGGCCTCACGTCGGGCATCTCGGAGTCCGAGAAGAAGGTCCTGGCGTCCCTGGAGTCGTCCTTCTGCTGATCCCGGCGTCCCGGTAGAGACCGACCATGATGCCCCGGCTCGCGGTCTTCCCGAAGGGGTTCTTCACGGATCTCGTCGAGCACCGGATGACCCTGACCCGGTGGCTGGACATCGCCGCCGGGCTGGGCGTGGACGGGGTCGAGATGTACCCGAAGTTCCTATTCTCGCTCAATGGCGGGCCGCTGCGAGCCGTCCGCGGCGAAGCAGCGGCACGGGGGCTCGCGATTCCGATGATGTGCCACTCGCCGGACTTCACGATTCCCGACGCTGCGGGCCGCGCGGCCGAGGTGGCGCGGACGGAGGAGGTCATCGCCGCGACCGCGGACCTCGGCGGCACGTTCTGCCGCGTGCTCTCGGGCCAGAACCGGCCCAGGCTCGATGCCGTCAAGGCGCTGGGCTGGGTCATGGCCTCGATCGAGGCCCTCCTCCCGGTGGCCGCCCGGCACGGGGTCACCCTCGTGATCGAGAACCACTACAAGGACGGGCTCTGGGAGTACCCGGAGTTCGCCCAGAGCCGGGACCGGTTCCTGGCCATCCTCAAGGCGGTGCCCGAGCTCAAGGTCCAGTACGATCCCTCGAACGCCGTGGTCGCGGGCGAGGACCCGTATGCCCTCCTGGATGAGGTCCTGCCGCGCGTCGCGACCATGCACGCGTCCGACCGGTACCTGGAGGGCGGGACCGTCGCCGATCTTCGTGCCCAGGCCGCGGACCCCGTCCACGGGTACGCTAGAATCCTCAAGCACGGCGTGATCGGCCGCGGGTTCAACGACTACGACCGGATCTTCCAGGCGCTGGCCGGGGCCGGATTCGCGGGCTGGGTCTCGATCGAGGACGGGGAAGCCCCGACGGAGGAGGAAGGCGTGGCGAATCTCAAGACGAGTGCGGTGTTCCTGCGCGCCAGGCTCGCGGCGCACTTCGGCGCGTCCGGGGGGGCGGCATGAGCGCCAAGGGCCGGCTCGCGGGCAAGCGGGCGCTGGTCACGGGCTCCACGCAGGGGCTCGGCGCCGGGATTGCGCGACGGTTCGTAGCCGAGGGCGCGCGGGTCGTCGTCACGGGCCGGAACCGGGATCGCGGGAAGGCGATGGCCAAGCGCATCGGCCGCGGGACGGTCTTCATCCCGGCCGACCTCGTGAATCCCGAAGAAGTGCGGCGGCTCGCCACGGAGGCGCTGAAGGCGCTCGGCGGGCTGGACATCCTCGTGAACAGCGCGGCCATGCCCGAGCGGTCGAATCTCGACACGTTCACGGCCGACCAGTTCGACCGGCTCTTCCACTGCGACGTCCTCGCGCCCCTGCTCCTGGCGCAGGCGGCCCGGAAGGCGCTGGCCGCGCGGACGGGGACGATCATCAACATCGGGAGCGTGAACGCCTACGTGGGCGACGGCAACCTCCTCGTCTACTCCGCCACCAAGGGCGCGCTCATGACCGCGACCCGGAACCTGGCGGCCCAGCTCCAGTACGACCGGATCCGGGTGCACGTCCTCAACTGCGGGTGGATGGACACCGAGGGCGAGCGCGCGATCATGTCCGGCGAGGGGCACCCTATCAACTTCCTCGACGAGGCCGGCAAGTTCCGGCCCATGGGCCGGCTCATCACGCCCGCCGACGTCGGGGCCGCCTGCGTCTGGCTGGCGTCCGACGAGGCGGCCGTGTTTTCGGGAACCGTGATCGACCTCGAACAGCACCCGGTCGGCGGCTGGGGCCGGCGGCGCAGGAAAGAGGAGAAGAAGTGAACCTGCTCGACGGCCGCCCGAAGGTCCAGGTCTCGCTCGACCTCACGAATCTCGACGAGGCGCTGGCGACGGCCCGGATCGCGGTTCGGGCGGGCGTGGACTGGCTCGAGGCCGGGACGCCCCTGATCCTGGCCGAGGGGCTCCACGCGGTGAAGGCGCTCCGGAAGGAGTTCCCGGACCACCCCGTGGTCGCCGACCTCAAGACCATGGACGCCGGTTTCCTCGAGGCCGAGATGATGTTCAAGGCGGGCGCCGCGTTCGTGGTCGTCATGGCCGTCGCGCACGAGCGCACGGTCCGCGAGGCCGTGCGGGCGGGCAAGCAGTACTCGGGGCTCGTGATGGCCGATGTCATGCTGCACGCGGACAAGCCGGGCATCGCGAAGAAGCTGGAGTCGTGGGGCGTAGACGCGATCATCGTCCACACCGGGTACGACGAGCGGCACCACACCCCGGGGCTCTCGCCTCTCGACGACCTGGTCGCGGTGCGCGCCGCGGTCAAGATCCCGCTCCAGGCCGTGGGCGGGCTCTCGATCGAGCAGGCGGCCGGGATGCCCGGCAGGGGCGCGCCACTGGTCGTCATCGGCGCCCCGCTCGCGATCGCGGACGCGGAGCTCAAGCCCGGCGCCGACGAGGCCAAGCTCGAGGCCGTGATCCGCGAGTTCGTGACCCGGGTCAAGGCGGGTGGCTGAAATGGCCGCCACGATGCGGGCGGTGGTCCAGTTCGATCTCAAGCCGAAGTCCGTCGAGCTCCGCGACGTTCCGGTGCCGGAGCCGGGGGAGGGCGAGGCCCTCTTGCAGGTCAGCGCCGTCGCCATCTGCGGGAGCGACGTGCACCAGTATCACGCCACCCAGTCGTGGAAGGTGGCGGTGCCCGTGATCCTGGGCCACGAGTTCTGCGGGAGGGTGGCCCGGATCGGCCGCAACGCCGCCGGATTCGCCGAGGGCGACCGGGTCGTGAGCGAGACCGCGGCCGTGATCGACGAGACCTCGCCGCTCACACGGCAGGGGAAGTACAACCTCGATCCGGCGCGCAAAGGCTTCGGGTACGGCGTGGACGGCGCGATGGCGTCGTTCGTGAAGGTGCCCGTCCGGTGCCTGCACCGTATACCCGGGAACGTGCCCGACGAGATCGCGGCTATGGCCGAGCCGTGCTGTGTCGCCTACCAGGCTACGGTCGTGAACTCGCCCATCAAGCCCGGCGACGTCGTCGCCGTGCTCGGTCCCGGGCCGATCGGCCTGCTCTGTGCCGCCATAGCGCGCCTGCGTGGGGCCGGCGTCGTCCTGCTCGCGGGCGTGACCAAGGACCGGGCCCGGCTCGCCGCGGGCCTCACGCTCGGCGCGACGCACACGGTGGACGTCCAGACCGAGGACGGCAAGGAGCGTCTGGCGACACTGGGCGACGGGCTGGGTGCCGACGTCGTCATCGACGCCGCCGGCGTCTCGGCCGCGCTCCGGACCGCGCTCGACTGGGTCCGCCCCGGCGGCCACATCACCAAGGTCGGCTGGGGCCGCGAGCCCCTCGCCTGCTCGCTCGATCCGCTGGTCCAGAAGGCGGTGACGCTCCAGGGCTCGTTCAGCCACACGTGGCCGGTCTGGGAATCCGTCCTCCGCCTGCTCTCGTCCGGCCAGCTCAACCCCAAGCCGCTCCTCGGTCGCGTCGCCCCTCTTGCCGATTGGCAGTCCTGCTTCGACGGCATGTCCGACGGCGCCCTCATCAAGGCGGTCCTGAAGCCGTAGCTCCGAAAGCAGGAGGGGCCCTTTCGGGCCCCCAATGGCGTTCGCCATCCGCCAGGAGATCGATAGCCAGGCTTAACGGTCATTTCAGCCTAACAGCGGGGAAATACCTGAACGATATCTCCAGAAGCTGACGCGAAGTCCTGGTAGGCACGGGGTTAGCCTCCGGATTCCCGGGATCCCGACTCCAGCGGCCGAAGAGCGCCAGCACGAATCCGAAGATACGGAGGATGCCCCCACTTCCTGTACAATCATGTTGTCAATACTGGAGACGATGCGCCACGGTTGGCGTCGGGGCGATTGATCGTGGGGAAGTTGACCGGAGACAGGGGTCTCCAAGATAAGACTATGCGGCTGGCGGGTAGCGATATTAGAGTCGAGACTCTTGATGACGTGTTGGTGAAGGCCGAGCGAATCTACGGCGAGGTTGAGAAGACGCTGAAGAAAGTGGCACCCGAGTACTCGAGGCAGGCCCGCCGAGGGCGAAAGAAGGAGAAGAAATAGTGTCCTTCTCCGTCTCTTCACCCGCGACCGTGATCGACCTCTTCTGTGGGGCGGGAGGGCTTTCGCTAGGACTGCGACATGCCGGTTGGAGAATTGTCCAGGCGATCGACAGCGATCGCTCTGCCGTTGAAACCTACCGGAACAACCTTGGTGATGACGTTGTCCAAGCGGAGATTAGCGCTAAAACCGTGCTGTGCGATTCCCTCCTGATTGCTGGTGGACCGCCGTGTCAGGGCTTTTCATCTGCGGGCCTGCGGAAGAACGGTGACGGCAGAAACAGCCTGGTCAAGGTATTCGCCACTCTGATCGCTCGATATCAACCGAGGGCGTTTCTGTTCGAGAACGTGGAGGGGTTCTTGACCGCCGAGGGAGGGGCGCGCATCGTTGATCTACTTGGAACGCTCTTGTCCGCTGGCTACAACATACATCTCCGGAAGATTAATGCGGCCAATTACGGAGTTCCCCAACATAGAAAGCGTGTGATTGCAATCGGTGGCCTCGGCTGGCAGCCGACATTTCCGGAACCGATCTGCCACGCTCGGGGCATGCCTGGGGCGTCGCGATCGTTCCGCCACCTCCCCCCGGGCCCGTCATTGGCCGAGGCGCTCAGGGGGTTACCAAAGCCAAGCAAAGAACCCCCAGGCGTACCACAAGGCCATTTCGAAACTCCGCTGAGTAGCGTTGACGCCGACAGGATTTCACGCCTAGAGATTGGCCAGACAATGCGCGACTTGCCGGGCGCGCTACGACATAAGAGCTACCAAAGGCGGGCGTACCGACGCGTCATGGACGGGACGCCGACGGACAAGCGCGGCGGTGCTCCGGCTGGACTTCGAAGGCTCCGTCCCGATGAACCGTGCAAAGCCATCACGGGAGCCGCCCGGAACGAATTCGTGCATCCTTTGAAAGACCGCTTCCTCACAATCCGCGAGTGTGCGCGGCTGCAAACCTTCCCAGACGATTTTGAGTTCTTCGGCTCATCAACCGAGCAATCCACTCTGATCGGGAATGCCGTTCCTTCATTGTTGGCCGAGGTTGTTGGCGCTCATCTACTGAAGGAATTGTTGGCGGAACCAGCAAGAGCCGACGGGGGAAAGCTCCTGAGTTTCATTCCAACAATGGCTGAAGGCATGAGTCCCATTCTGGCCAGGGTAACGCAGCAGGTTCATACCCTCTTTGGAGGCGCGTCCCCGAGTGACGTGCAGCTACCCCTGTGGGTCTGACGCTAACGGAACGGTCGGTGGTTGAGAAGGCCCGTTCTGGGGGTGGGGCTGACTTGGCCACCACGCTCGATGACGAGGTCTGTGCCTATCTGGTGTCCGTGATTGTCCATGACCTTGGTCTTGCCGCCAGGATTCCGGAGATGCGGGCCAAGCCAGGGCCCTTCTTCGCCTCGGATTCACCCGAGAAGCTACGACTAAAGGGAGTGGAGTTCTGGGCTGTTCTGGAACGGCTTGTTGCGGCCAAACGTGACGCGGTCACGTACTTCTCTTGCTTGGCAGCGCTCCATAAGAGCCGTCTGAAGTACGCCAGGATATTGCGGAGCCAGCCCATACCAACTATGGATCAAGTCGGCCCGAGGGGGCTTCTCCAATACGGCTCGATGAGCCCGCAGGCCTTGACAGGATTGCTGCTGTGGAGGAAGTGGTTGTACGACATCGACAACCGGGCTGCACAGGAAACCGGCTATCTTTTCGAACCGATCATCGCGCATTCAATAGGCGGTGCCCCGTTCAGTTCGAGTCAGAGTCCGATAAGGCGGCATGACGATCGCGGGAAGAGAAGGCAAGTGGACTGTGTCAGGGATAAGAGAGCCTATGAATTCAAGATGCGCGTAACGATCGCGGCATCAGGACAAGGACGTTGGCGTGAGGAGATGGACTTTCCACTTGACTGCCGCAAGAGCGGCTTCAAACCCGTTCTGCTCGTTTTCGATGGAACGCGCAATCCCAAGCTCACCGAGCTCACGAAAGCCTTCCTCAAGTGCGGGGGCGAAACACACGTGGGCGACCATGCATGGCAACACCTGGAGGATGAGGCGGGGGATGTGATGGCCAGGTTCCTCGACATCTATGTTCGAGGACCGATCCAAGCCCTCCTGAAGGAGGTGCCCGGAGATGTTCTTCCCGAACTTCGGTTGAAGATGAACAAACACCGTCTTGTCGTTGCTGTTGGCGGTGAGAGTATGCAGGTCAAGAGGGCCTCGAGGAGATCAGTTGACACGGAGGACCCGATGCCCGTTGACGTTGGCGACGAATCCCCGGGAGTCTGAGGAAGTCCTGTCCTGCGGAAGTCTGATTGATACCATTGGGGTGAACCATGAAGAAGCCGAAAACTCTGGAGCCGATCCATCCCGGGGAGATACTCCTGGAGGAGTTCATGAAGCCGATGGGGATCAGCATCAACCGGCTGGCCCGTGACCTTGCCGTCCCGCCGAACCGGGTGAGCGGTATCGTCAACGGGGCCCGGGCGATCACGGCGGACACCGCCCTGCGGCTCGGTAAGTACTTCGGAGTGTCGCCGGAGATGTGGCTCAGGCTTCAGGCGCAATATGAACTGCGAGTTGCGCGGCACACACACCCTCGGTTCAAAGAAGCCCATCGAGCTGCTTCGCGAGATGGGAGGGATCCTCAGGTCTTCGGGCATCACGAAGCGGGCGGCGCTCAAGATGCTCGAAGCGGCCCGCGCCGACGTCTATCGGTAGGGTTGTCCTCGACGCGGTTGTTCTTGTCTCCGTTGCTTTCGGCGGCATTCCCGAACGAGCTGTCAGAAACTGACGCGAATCCCTAACCCGGCGTCGGCGACGGGGGCGGGGATATCCAGGGCCGGGATGGGGATGCCGTTGATCGTCCGGGGGCCGGACTTCAGCCCGAACCGGAACTCGCCGCCGGGGGCGCCGTAGCGGCCCGAGGATCATCCCGCCACTGAGCAGTTCGAACCGGGCGCGTGCCATCGCCATGCCGCCGGTTGACTCGTGCAGGCGCCGCCGTTAGAATCCCCGATCATGAACGGGGGGCGCGAGGGGCTTTTGTGAGGGTGATTTCCGTGTGCTGCGTGGCCATCGTGGCCGTCACGGCGGGCGCCAAGGCGGCCCAGCCGGACGCCGCCGCCGGGAATCCGTGTGCGTCTTTCTCCCGCCGGTGCGCGGAAGCCGGGGAGCTGGTGCGACGGGGCAGGCGGGAGGAGGCCAGGCAGGCCTACCGCGAGGCGATGGCACAGGCGCGGGAGCACGCCTGTCCTCCGGGAGAGGGGGGATTCGACGGCATGGCGGTGGTGACCCTCTTCGCGGGCCCCGCCGATCCGCGTTCCGCCGCCGCCGCGTGCGACTTCGTGCTGCAAGCCCATCCCACCGGCCAGATCCGGCTGGAGGCCCTCCTGACCAAGGCCGGGGCGCACCTGGCGCTCGGCGAGCGGGCGACCGCGGACGGGATATGCCGGGGTATCATCCGGGACCTCCCGGACGACGCGACCGCCGGACCGGTGTTGTGCCGCATCGGCACGGTGGTCGGTTTCAAGGAGGAGATCGCGAGCAAGTGCGAAGCGATCATCGGGGAGTCCACCGACCACGTCGCCACGTATCGCGAACGCAACATGGTCGAGCTGATCCGGCGGTACGGCGACGGGGGGCGTGCGCCCATCAACCTCTACATTCCGACGGAATGGAGATCCATGACCCCGGCGGCCAGGCTGGCCGTCTACAACCGGATTCTGGCGCGTTATCCGGCCTGCCGGCTCGCGCCCTACATCCGGTTCCTGCGGGCGAGCCTGTACCACGCGAGCGCGAACGCCGTGAGCCCGGGTACGCAAGCCGGCGGAGCCGTCCGACGCGCGGCCCGTATGCGCCAGGCGGCGGTCAGGGACTACGAATGGCTGATGGGCGGGGGGGGGAGCGGGGCGAGGTTCCCGGCTTCCTGGCCGGGGGAGGATGGCCTGGTCGGTTACCGGATCGGCGGGTCGATCCAGGCGGTTGCCGTCTGCCGGATGGGCCAGCTTCACGCCGCCGTGGATCCCCTCAGGGCCCAGTCATACTTCGGGTGGGCCATGACGAAGGCCGTCGAGGGGGTCGACTGCCACGGGGATCCTTACGGCCTGCTGGCCAGGCTGGACTGTCTCGCGATGTGGCTTGGCGGCCCCGTGTCCCTGCTGCCTCCGCGGGCGGTCGAAACCATCGCGGTCGAAGTGCTCGAATGGAAGGGCTCCGGCGGCCGGTGGGAGGGCAAGACCCGGGCGATCGGGCTCAGGCGGCTGGCGGAGTTCCACTCCCGGACCGGCGAACGGCAGAGGGCGATGGACGAGTGGCGCGGCTTCTTCGGGCAGCCCGGGACGGGAACGCCGGACACGGTCAGGGAGTTCCTGGGCGACGCCGTGGGCGCGCGCGCGGCATGGGGGGAAAGCGCGAAGCTGACGGGGAAGACGTTCCCGGTGGAAACCCGGATGGCGGCTCACGCGGTGCGGTCGGACTACCTGATCGCCTCCGGGGCGGGCGTCAAGGCGGCCCTGCTGGAACTGAGGAGGATGGAGGCGATCGGCGGGGACGGCGGGCAGGCGCCAAAGGGGGGAGACGGGGCGTTCGTGGCGCGGGCCCGCCGACGGGCGCTCGTACTGGCTGCCTACCTGAGGCTGATCGGGGACCGGCCGGACCGGGGGCGGATCCAGCAGGCGTGTGCCGGGGGCAGGAACACCGCTCTCCTGGGCGTCCTGTTCGAACAGGCCAGGTGGTGCAGGTCCAACCTCGACTGGTGGAAGCGGAGCCTGGCCCGGGGCGGTCCTTTGCGCAAGCCGGGCGGTCCGGGACTGGTGACCCTGGTCGCGTGGCACTATCTGTCCGGCGGCGACTGCGACGACTTCCTGCTATTCCTGCTCGAGGCCTACCCGCAGCAGGTCGCGCCCGAGGTGGTGCGCCTTGTCCGTGCGGCGCGCGGCGACGCCGGGGTGCTGGCGGGCCGGCAGCTCGGACGGATGCTCCGGCACCGGCATCCCGATCTGCTGGACGAGCTGTTGGCGGGCGAACCGGGCGGCGGCAAGAGGCCCGGTCGCAAGGAGCCCGGGACCCGAATCCGGGCAGCGAAGAAGGGATGAAGGGGAAACGCCTGAAGTAATCGACGTCGGGGCTCGACAACGGGAAGGCCCAGGAACCCCTGGACACCACGCCTTGCGCCCTTTCCACGAAGCGGACCCGGGAGAGGAGGCGCCGGTCGAAGTATCTGCCTCCCGCCTCCGGATAGAAGCGCAGGATGGCACCGTCGTCGGTCTTGAGGAGAAAGCCTTCGGGAATCGCCTCAATCGCCAGCGTCTGCGGGTATGGCGGGGGGTTGTTCTCGAAACGGTAGTTCCCGACGGCTGTCGTGATCTCGTCCGTGTTGAGCGGCCCGTCAATGCAAACGATGCCGTCTTCGGCGAGGCTCGAGAGCAGAAGGCGGGTGAAGGCCTTGGTCACCGACCCGATCTCGAAGATCGGTCTTTCCCCAAGGGGAACCGGCGCCGATCCATACGTCCGGAAGAGTGTCGTGTCCCGCTGCTGAACCGCCACCACCAGCGCCGGGCACCAACCGTCCCGAACGTACGGTTGCGCGATCGAGTCGAGTTCCGCGGCAGTCAGTTGGGCCATCCTGCCTCCTCCGCGGAACGCTTCCGATTGGGACGCATCATATTCCTACGGTCCGGTGTCGAGGCCGCGGCGGGAATCATCGCCAGGGACCTCCTGCGGGCCAGGTGACATCGAAGGCGTTCCGGCTCGAGGCAGCCTCAAGCACGGGAGGGAGGAAGAGCCGGAGGCTCTTGCCGACGGAAGCGAAGTCGGTCGGCACATCCGTGAGATCGCCCTTGGTGAGGTATGCCTTCCACTGCTGGACCTTCCCGGGCTCCTCATAGAACGCCGGGGTCAGCGAGTCCGGCACGGCGGAGGGGATCTGCGTCTGCCGGCTCTTGAACGTTGCGGCGACTGCCAGGACCAGACGTTGGCCCTCGAAGGAGAAGCTTCTTGACAGCGTCAGGAGATCGTAGAAGTCCTTCATGCGGCTGTTCGCCAGCCCCAGCGACACCATGGCATGAAACTTCTCCGCCACGACGGACTCCCGTGAGTAAGCCAGGATTCGCGGCTCCGGACCGTCCAGCAGGACCGGGAACACGATCTCGGCGGCGGGAGGCACGAGTGAGTCCCCGAATCCCACGTCCACTTGAAGCGTAACGCGGGCGGTTCCGAGCCGCGCGACGAGGAGCAACCGCACCCCGCCTTCATCGGTGGCGCCACGGATGCTGTTCACCCGGATCGTATCCGGCTGAAACTCGAGGCCGTCGTCCGGAACCTGCACCGCGCAGATCTCGCGCACGACTCCGGCCACGTCAGCAGGATTGCCGGATCCCTGTCCGAGAAGGTCCAAGTCCCGGGTCGCCCGATAGGCCTGCCCGCTCCAGAACGCGAACAGCATCGCCCCCTTGAGGGTGAAGGCGTTCCTGAACCGGGATTCCCCGAGACGATACAGGAAGCGCTCGGCGGCGTACCGCTGGAGGAGCAGATTGAAGTCCATGTCCCGGTCGCGGGACAGTTGCAGGAGCCGGTCGTGAACGGAAGCGGGCAGATTGCGGGGGGTCATGCGACCAGCGATTGCAGGTACGGCATGACGACGGTTCTCGCCCGGCAGACGCCGGCGATCCGCGTGATCTCATCCACCGTCGCTTGCCGTGAGCGGATCGAGTCGCGCAGCGCCTCCAGCGCGACGTCGAGACCTATCTTCCGCCGATAGCGGAAGCAGTCCACGACCGTCCTGGCTGGCGAGGTGATTAGGATGGTGACGCCGAGCACCTCCTGCGTAACGACGGCGTGAGTGAGCATTCGGCCGGAGAACCGGACGATCCGGACGGGCAGACCGGACAGCCGCGGCTTGCGAGCCTTGCGGTCCAGCGCGATCCAAACTGCCTTCGGTGCCTGAGTCCCGATGCCGTGCATGTGGAGGGCGGTGAGGAGGCATACGACGGCGTGGGGGACGCGCTTGCTGACCATGACTATTGTCACATGCTCGTTCTGGGCTGCTGATGTGAGGCGGTACAGTCCTCGAGCGACCCGGCTCGCTTCGCCCCGGCGGAGCATGGATTGGATGCGATGGCGGGTACTTCCCGGTTTCTCCAGGTCGGAGGGACGGAATATCCCCGGGAGGGTCGCGCCCTTGGACGACAGATGAGCACGTCGGTCAGTTCCCATGCTTGTACTATGCCGCATATGGTCGGCACCTGCAAGTATGTGCCTACACTATGATGTATGCCTTCAGGGAGTGCTAGAAACTCACCCGGAGGCCCAGGCCGGCGTCGGCGACGGGGGCGGGGATGTCGAGGGCCGGGATCGGGATGCCATTGATCGTCCGGGGGCCGGACTTCAGCCCGAACCGGAACTCGCCGCCGGGGGCGCCGTACCGGCCCGCCACGTACGCCTCGATGCGCAGATGCGTGAGCAGGACCGCGCCCCAGTCGAGCCGGGCGATGGCCGTGTGGTCCGAGAGGTTGGCGATGTTGGAGAGCGACAAGGACTGGTTCCCGTTCGTGCCGGGAATCGGGGAGAACGCGTACACGGCGGCGTAATCGCGGGCGAGGTAGAAGGGGGAGAAGCCGCCCTGGAAGATGAGCCAGGGGTATATGACCTTCTTCGTGTACCCGGCGGATTGGTAGAAGTACTCGGCGCCGATCGTCATCGCTTCCTTGTCCGTGATGTTGAACGACCAGTTGAGCCCGCCCGAGACCGCGGGCGTGAGCTTGTCGGGGATGTAGGATTCGAGCAACATGCCGCCGCCAGGGATCGGGTTCGCGATCTCGCGCCAGCGCGGATGATCGGTTCCCTTCATGATCACGCCTTCGGCATAGACATCGATGGGACCCACGCCGGCGGAGAGGTCGGCGCCCGCCCGCGGGCGGTATCCGCGCTGGGCGATGGCGTCGATCCCGAACTCGCCGGTGCCGAAGACGGCCTCGGCGCGGGCGGCTCCGCCGATGCGCCCTATGGTGCCGGCGTGGTCGAGGCTCTCGAAGAGCTCCATGGCGTACAGGTTCCAGCCGCGCTTCTCCCACGGGATATGGACCTTGAGCATGGTTTGGCCGACCCGGGCGTCGAACTGGGCCAGCACGTCGCGGCGGGCGGAGTGGAGCAGGTCGTTGGGGTTCCAGAACCGGGCCGAGCCCCAGGTCACGTGCTGGCGGCCCGCCGTGACGAATACCGATCTTCCAAGGTCGAAGTTCACCCAGGCCTGGTCGAGCGCGACCGTGGGGCCGCCGCCGGGCGAGGCGCCGAGGAAGGAGGTCGTGGAGGTGACCGTAGGGTCAAATGACATGCGCGCGCGGAGCATGCCGCGGACGCGGTCGTTGGGCCGGGCGTCGAACCAGCCGTCGGCCAGGATCGGAACCGAGTTCGTCCAGGCGTCGGGCGGCTGGTGGGTGCCGGCGGTGACTGATTGACGGAGGTAGAACTGGCCACCGATGGAGAGCGGATTCTCGGGGGCTAACTCCTGGACACCCGAAGCGGGCGTCCGCGGAGTTTCGGCGGACGCCGAAACTCCGAGCGCGGTGGCGCTTTCGGCGGGGGAGCCGAACATGTCGGCTTCGGCGGCGCGGTTGTCGCCAGGTTCAGCCGCATGGACCGAACCAGAGAAGAGGATGAGCAGGGCAAAGAGGGCGCGGGTCCTGGTACGTCCGAGGACGGACGACCTGGAGTTTCCGCGGACGCGGAAACTCCTCGTGGGGACCTCGTCGGCGTGGGCCGTACGGATTCGGGCTTCGGCGGACCGCTCGGCGGTCTGGCCAAAGCTCGCCTCGCTGCGCACCGACCTCGCCCAGCGGGGCGTCCTCCATCGCTCGTGCGCCCCGAAGAACGCCGCCTCCGGTGTAGCCGCGTCGGCTCCGCCGCCGCTATACACCTCCGGCGGCCGGTCCGCACGGCGATGTCGGATCGGTCGGTGAGCTCCACCGAAGCCCGAATCCGTCCGGCCTGAGATCACCGGCTCTTGGACTCGAGCCAGGCCTTGGTGAAGATGTTGGCCTCGAGGGGCTTGAGGTCGACGGCTTTCATGAGCAGGATGGTGGAGTTGGCCTTGTCGACCTCGTCGTAGAAGCGCATCTCCATCGGGTACCAGACGTCGGACCCCTTGGATTCGGAGAAGATCTTCTGCCATTTGGGGTAGTAGGCGGTGCGCATGAGGCGGCCCGAGAGGGCGAAGTCCTGGCGCTTGAGCGTGTTGCCGGAGGCGACGTCGATCCAGAGCTCGATCACGGGGTAGGCGACGTCGATGCCGGGTTTCGCGGTGAGGGCGAGGTGCCGGACGGTGAAGACGCCGAGCTTTTCCTCGCCCTTGTCGGCGGGCTCGTACTCGACGGCGAGCCGGGACTCGTCGAGGTCCTCGCGGCGCGAGTCGGTGCCGCCGATGCGCTCCCGCTCGGTCCGCCGCTCCCACTTGCCCACGGTGGGGTCGTACATCCACAGGTTCTTGTCCATGCGGAGGTACCCCTTGCCCGACTCGGCCTTGGGTTTCGTGAACAGGATCATGAACTTCTCGTCCTTATCACGCCGGAAGACCAGGCACTCGTAGGCGACGTCGGCCTTGTCGCGTTCCTTCTGCTCCATATAGATGAGCGCCTTCCAGTCGCCCTGGTTGCGCTGGCGCTCGTCGAGCGTCTTGAGCATCGCCACCATGGCTTCCTTCGTGATTGGCGCGCCAGCCGGGATGGCCGGCGTGGCGGCCAGGCAGGCGAGCAGAGCGGCGACGAGCCTCATCCGGCGTGGCCCATGGCGGTCACGGGCTTGAGCTTCGCGGCCCGGAGCGCGGGATACAGGGCGGCCACTCCGGTCACGGCCG
The DNA here is from genome assembly GCA_919901855.1 of bacterium. GTDB lineage: Bacteria > Oederibacteriota > CAKKQC01 > CAKKQC01 > CAKKQC01 > CAKKQC01. The sequence continues at coordinate 96,181 of CAKKQC010000002.1, forward strand.
TGATGCCGAGGACGGCGAGGAGGAACGTCCCCGGCTTCACGATCAGGATGAGGTGGTCGGAGAGCAGGAAGAGCTGGACGACGAGGGGGACCGGGATCCGGACCGCGGTGACGACGACGGCGAGGAGCGTGGCGGCGACGCCGCCCGCGAGCGCTCCCGCGAACCCGAGGAGGATCGACTCGATCATGAACATGCGCAGGATCTGGCGCCGCTGGACGCCCAGGGCACGAAGCGTGCCTATCTCGCGGGTGCGTTCCCGGATCGCGATCCACATGACGTTCATGATACCCGCCACCGCGATGCCGAGGAGGACGACGACGAGGATGAGCGTGATGGCGTCGAGCGCGGTGAAGACCCAGCTCATGAACGTGAGCTCGTCCTTCCAGGTCGTGAGGTCCAGTTTCTGGCCGGTCCAGGCTTCGCGGTTCACCTTGTCGAATTTCATGAAGAACGGGTTGGGGTCGGGGTCCATGAGCTTCCAGCCCCCCTTCAGGAAGGCGGCGCGCAGGCGCTCGATCACGGCCGGGGCCTTCCCGATGTCCTTGAGGTAGACGAGGATGACGCCCGTCGAGTCGTCCGTCATCCGGTACATGCGGGTCAGGGCCGGCATGGACACGAAGGAGGAGAACGCGCTCATGAGGCCGAGGTCGTGCGCGATCGCGACGACGGTCAGGTCGATGACGTTGTTGATCCCCCCCGCGGTCGGAGCGGAGAGGGTCACGGTGTCGCCGACCTTGACGCCCAGCTTCTCCGCCTGGGTGTGGAACAGGAGCAGGGCGTCGGGCTTGGCCATCCCGTCGAGCGATCCCGACTCGATGCGCACGGCGGCGCGGAACCCGGGCTCCTTCGTCACGTCGAGGCTGGTCACAGGAGACCAGACGGAGCCGCCGGGGCCGATCATCTTGGCGAAGCCCCGGCCGCGGGGCACGGCGTACGCGAGCTCCGGGACCTCGCGGCGAATGACCTCCAGGACCGCCGGGTATTTCGTCACGAGCGGTGCCGCCTGGCCCGACGTGATCTTGAAGAACCCGCCGACGTTCACGTGGCCGCAGTCGAGCGCGGTCGAGTTGCGGACCATGGTGTCGCGCACGCCCGCGGTCAGCGCCGAGAGCAGGACGAAGAGCCCGGTGACGGCGGCCAGCGCGCCCCCGAGGAGCAGGCTGCGCCGCCGGTGCTGGGCCAGGTTCAGCGCCGCGATCCGGAGGTCGACGCCGAAGGCGCCGGGCACGGCTATTCGTCCGTCGCCATGGCCTGCCGCGGCGTGATGCGGGCGGCGAGCCAGGCGGGGTAGCCGGCCGAGAGGGCGTTCACGATGAGGACGAGGATGGCCGCGATCACGACGCTCGAGATCCGCAGGAAGGGTTTGAGCCGCGGGCCCGAGAAGAAGAAGAACATGACATCGGACTTGGCGGGAATGCCGATCCAGCCGATCAGCTCGACCACGGCGCCTCCGGCCACCGCGCCGGCCCCGCCGAAGATGATCCCGACCACGGCGGCCTCGACCACGATCATGGCGAAGATGAACCCGCGGCGCGCGCCGACGGCGCGCAGGGTGCCGATGTCACGGACCCGCTCCAGCGTCGCCATGACGAAGGCGTTGGAGAGGACGACGAGGGCGACGAGGAAGATGATGCCGACGGCGACGAACAGGACCAGGCGCATGAGGAGGACAAGCTGGCCCAGGAGCCCCGCGGCCGTCTGCCAGGAGATGACCTTGAGCCCGAGCCCCTCCTTCTTCGACAGCGCCTCGATTTCGCGCATCGTCCGCGACATCCGGCGGGGGTCCTTGAGGATGACGGCGGCATTCAGCACCGACGCCCGGTCGAGGTCGGCGGGGGTGAACGCCGATCCGGCCCGCCGGGAGGACGCACCGGAGAGGCGGTCGGGGATCCTCACGTCCCCGGTATGGCCCGTCTGGACGGTGGTGGTCCCGCCGCCGAAGAGGTCCGCTTCCGCCGTCTCGCGGCTGACGGCCTTCGCCCCGGCGGCCTTGCGCATCCCCGCGATCTCGGCCGTGCTCTCGGTGGTGGGGAAGCCCGAGAGCTCGTTGAACGAGACCAGGTCGATCAGGCACATGGACCCCGCGAGCGCGGACTTCTCCAGGCCCCGGAACTGGAAGGCGCCGTACACCTTCACGACCACGGACTGCGGGTAGCCGCTCCGGGTCACGGCCTTGATCGTGAGGTCGTCGCCGATCCGGACCTTGTAGAGGTCGATCGAGGGGGCCACGTCGGCGTAGAAGAGGCGGTAGCGCTCGGCGAAGTTCGTGTCGTTGATGTCCAGCAGCTTCGCGAGGAGCGCGTCGAGCTTGAGGCCCGGCAGTTTGAGGTCGCGCTGGAGCGCGCGTTCGACCGCCTCGGCGCCGAGCTGGTCGAGCTGGTACAGGATCTCGTGCGTCTGCGCGACGTTCTCGCCCGCCCACCGCTTGAGCTCGGGGTCGCGCGCGATCGTCCGGCCGCCGATCTCCTTCGCCTCCTTGATCCGGTCGAGCCGGCGCGCGATCTTGACCTTGAACATCTCCTCGTAGTTGAACTTGGCGAAGAGGAACCCGCGCTTCCCCGGGGGCACGAAGGTTCCGTCCGTGATCTCGAGGCGGTCGAAGGACTTCCGGAACGCGTCGAGGTCGGTCCCGATGTAGCTCACGAAGAGCATGTCGGCCTCCGCCGCGGCCGGGGCCACCTTGTTCTCGAGGTACTCGAGCGACGCCAGGGGATCGTCGTCGAATCGCGCCCAGTACGCGGGCTGGGCCGCCCGGTGCACGTTCGCGATCGTGACCGCGTTCTCGGCCTTCTCGCTCGAGATCGAGGCGGCGCTCAGGAGGTCCTGCTCGAGGAGCTCGACCATGCGGCGGACCAGCGCTTTACGCGCTCCGATCTCGGCGCGCAGGGCCTTCGTGGGCCGCTTCCCCGCCCGCCGGACCGAGTCCCGGAGCTTTTCGAGGGCGTTGTCGACCACGTTGCCCGAGGTCGCGACCGCGCCGTTGATGCCCATGGGCACGACGGCCTTCACGTTGGGGAGGGTCAGGAGCCGGTCGCGAACCAGCGGGAACCGGGGGATGGGCGCCAGGTCGGGGAATCCCCCCATGCCGCCGAAGATCTCGAGCTTGTCCTTCGAGGCGGCGGCGTGGACCTGGATGTGGCCGGCCAGGCTGTCCACGATGGACCGGCTCATGCCGTCGTTCACGCTCTCGAGGAGCGAGAGGCCGAGCACGACGAGGAAGGCGCCGGCGAAGACGATCGATCCCACGATCAGGGTCTTGAGCCGCGCCGCGAAGAGGTTGCGGAAGGCCATCCGGACGAGGAGGACGAACGTGTCGGGGTTCACGGTCTCCCGCTAACGGGCCGGCGCGATCCCGGCCTCCGCGGGCGAGACGCGGTCGACGACCGCGCCGTCCGCGAGCCGGATGATGGCCTCGGCGTTCGCCATCACGCGCGCGTCGTGGGTGGAGAACAGGAACGTCGTCCCCTTCTCCCTGTTCAGGTGCTTCATGAGGTCCAGGATCATCTGCCCGTTGACCGAATCGAGGTTCGCGGTCGGCTCGTCCGCGAGCACGAGCTTGGGGCCGGTCACGAGCGCGCGCGCGATCGCGACCCGCTGGCGCTGCCCGCCCGAGAGCTCGTTGGGCCGCTGGTCCGCGTACGGAGCGATCCCGACCCGCTCCAGGAGGTCGAGGACCCGGCGGCGGCGCTCGGCCGCGGGTCCCACGCGCTGGAGCAGGAGCGGGAGCTCGACGTTCTGGAAGACCGTGAGCACCGTGATCAGGTTGAAGCTCTGGAAGATGAACCCGATCTTGTGAAGGCGGAGGTCCGTGAGCGCGCGCTCGGGGAGCAGCGTGGTCTGCTCGCCGTCCACCTCGACGGTCCCGCCGGTCGGCGTGTCCACGCATCCGATCATGTTCAGGAGCGTCGTCTTGCCCGAGCCCGATGGGCCGGCGACGGCGAGGAACTCGCCGACGCCGAAGTCGAGCGAAACCCGTTTGAGGGCCGGCACGATCACGTTCCCGAGCCGGTACTCCTTCGTCAGGTCGCGGACGGAGACGATGGAAGCCATGGAACCCGCCGTACTATACGGAGCTACTTGCCGAAATTCTGGAGCAGTTCCAACGCGACGGCGAGCTGGGGCTCGGACTCGAAGTACGCGTACCGGCCGCCGGTGTAGTCGCCTTTCTGGACGAGCTTGATCCCGTGCTCGCCGAGCGTCTTCTCCTCGACCTCGGTGTCGGGGACGACGAACGCGATGTGGTGGACGCCTTCGCCCTTCTTGTCGAGGAACTCGCGCCACGTGGATGGCCCGCCGACGGGCTCGATGAGCTCGAGCTGGAGCGATTCCATGTTGAGGAACGCGAGCTTGGCCTGCGCCGTCGTGGGGCCTCCCCGGTACTGGATGTGGGACTTGTCGGCGGCGTCGGTCAGGCTGACCTTCGGCACCGGCAGGCCGAAGATGGCCGCGTACTTCTTCGCGGATTCCTCCGCATTGCGGACGATGATGCCGACCTGGACCATGCGATGCGAGCTCAGCACGGGCTTGTTCATGGCGCCTCCTCGAATATGGTGAGCAGGATTTTACCCTGTTCGGGGAGTCGAGGAGTATGATGGGGGACCTGATCAAACTCCAAGGAGGGCCTGAAGATGGCCACGAAGCCGGTCCGGGTCACGGTCTGGAACGAGTTCCGCCACGAGAAGTCGCACGACTACGTCCGCAAGGTCTACCCGAAGGGGATCCACGAGGCCATCGCCGAGGGGTTGCGCCAGGCCGGCGGGTTCAAGGTGCGCACGGCGACCCTGGACGAGCCGGAGCACGGGCTGACCGACGCCGTCCTCAAGGACACGGACGTCATCACGTGGTGGGGTCATATGGCGCACGGCGACGTGCGCGACGAGATCGTGGCCAAGGTCGCGCGCCGGGTGCGCGAGGGGATGGGGCTCATCGTCCTGCACTCGGGCCACTACTCCAAGATCTTCCGCACGCTGATGGGGACCACGTGCTCGCTCAAGTGGCGCGAGGCCGACGAGCGCGAGCTCGTGTGGAACGTCGCGCCCGGCCATCCGATCACGGAGGGCGTGGGCGAGTGCATCGACCTCGAGAAGCAGGAGATGTACGGCGAGCCGTTCAGGATTCCGGAGCCCGACCAGCAGATCTTCATCTCCTGGTTCGAGGGAGGGAACGTGTTCCGCAGCGGCTGCTGCTACAACCGCGGCGCGGGACGCGTCTTCTACTTCTCCCCGGGCCACGAGTCGTACCCGATCTTCAAGAACCTCCAGATCCGCCGCGTGATCGCGAACGCGTGCCGCTGGGCGGGGACCGGGGTGAACGTGCCCGACGAGTGCCCGAACGAGGTGAAGCCCCGGGCGGTCGTCAAGCCGAAGAAGTGATCGTGACAGCCGGGAAACGGACCGCCGCCCCGGCGGTCCTCGTCGCTTGCGCGGTGGCGGTCGTCTGCGCGGCCGGCCGCGCGGCGGCCGCCGACGCCGCGCCGGTCCTCAAGGTCGTCCGCACGATCGCCCTCAAGGGAGACGTGCCGCGGGACCTCGCGCTCAGCCGCGACGGCGCGACCCTGCTTGTCGGGTGCTCGGCGGAGGGCGGGACCGGGGGCAAGGTGAAGCTCCTCGTTGCCGCCACGGGCAAGGCGCTGTGCAAGGACATCGCGGTCGGCGGTTCTCCCGTCGCCGTTGCGCTGTCGCCGGCCGGCAAGTACGCGTACGTCACCGGGGGCGGCGACGGGACAATGCTGACGCGGATCAATCTCGGCAAGTGCGAGTCGACGGGTGAGACCTCCATCACGCCGGGCGCGGGCGCGCTCGTGTTTTCCGAGGACGGCAAGTTCGTCTACGTGGGCGGCGAGTCGGCGCCCCGCATCGACATCGTGGACATCCAGTGGAACCAGGTGGACGGCACCGTGTCGGGCCTGCCCCGGGGGCCGCGCCGGGCGGTACTGGTCCCCGGCGGCCGGTTCCTGTACGCGACAGTGGCTGGCGGGAAACTGCTCAAGATCGACCTGGTGTCGTCGGCGGTGGCGAAGACAATACCCCTGGACGGCACCGAGCTCGCGGTCTCGGCCGATGGGTCGCAGGTGTACGTGAGCGCGGGCGAATGGGACGCGGACGTGAAGGTGGTGTCGACATCGTCGGATACCGTGATCCGCACGATCGACGTCGAGCTCGTTCCCGGCGCGCTGGCCGCCGACCCGCTGGGCCGGTGGCTCTGGGTGGCTCTGCCCCGCAACGGCAAGGTCGCGGTAGTCGATCTCGAGACCGGCCGGGTCGCGGCCACGGTCAAGGCGGGCCGGCGGCCCGCCCGGCTCGCGGCTGCGCCGGACGGCCGCACGGCCTACTGTGCCGACGCCGGCGACGCGGCGATCACGGTCATTGACGCCGCGCCCCCCGAGCCGGCGACCCCCTCCCCTGAGACCCCGGTCGTGGCGGCCGCCCCGGCGCCCGCGGCAGTTCCGGTGCTTCCGCCGGTCCAGGGCCGGTCAGAACCTGCCGTCACGGCGGCAGTTCAAGTGCTGCCGCCGGCCCCAGGCCGGTCGGAACCTGCCGTCTCCGTTGCCCCGGTCCAGATCGCGACGCCGTCCGCGACCGCGCTGGCCGTCGCGGTCACGGACTTCGAGTCCCAGGGCGTGGCCGGGAGCGTGGCGTCCATCGTCACCGAGTGGCTGCGGGACGAGGTGCTCAAGGGCGGCGCCTACCGGATGCTCGAGCGGCGGCGCATGGACGCCGTCCTCGCCGAGCAGAGCCTCCAGCAGACGGGGTGCACGGACCAGGATTGCGCGGTCAAGCTGGGCAAGCTCCTGAACGTGAGGCGCATGATCGTCGGGAGCCTGGGCAAGTTCGAGACTTCCTACGTCATCGTCATGCGGATGGTCGACGTCGAGAACGGCCAGGTCGTCTGGAGCGGTACCGCGAAGGGGACGTCCGGCGACGAGGTGGAGTCGGCCGTGCGCCGGCTCGCCCGGGAGCTGTCCGTGTCGGGGAAGTAGCAGGGGGCCGCGGGGCCGGGGGGCGGGAACTTCCGCCGAATCCCCGGCGGTTATTCATTCATGCCACTGGCCAAGGGCGGTTCGTGGCCGAGAGGTTGCAGGAAAGGCGGACCTTCCCTACAATACTCCACTGACGCGGAATTCCAACGCCGGGACCGCAGTCGCGACACCGATGTTAATTAACGTGCACCGACCGTCGCCGGTCCCGGATCTCGACTTCAAAGTCCCCTCCGGGTGCGGCCTCACTGGCCTCATCAGCCAGAAGGGCGAACTGTTGCCCGGAGACGCCATCTACCGCTCCCTGTGCAGCATGGAGGAGCGCGGGAACGGGCTCGGCGCGGGTTACGCGGCCTACGGTATCTACCCGGACTTCGCGGCAAACCGGGCCTTTCATCTCATGTGCGACACCGAGGACGCGCGCCGCGCGGCCGAGGCGGTCCTGCGGCGCGACTGCACGATCCGGCACGACGAGCCGATTCCGACCTCGCCCGTCAAGGCGCTCAAGAACATCCCCGTGCTCTGGCGCTACTTCCTCGACATCAAGCCCGAGGCGGTCGAGCGGGTCGGGGGCGGGGCGACCGAGCCGGACGCGGTCGTGCGGCTCGTGATGGAGATCAACCGGAAGGTTGACGGGGCTTTCGTCTTCTCCTCGGGCCGGAACATGGGCATCTTCAAGGGCGTCGGCAATCCGGAGGAGATCGGGGAGTTCTTCAGGATTCCGGCGTACCGGGCCAACGTCTGGATCGGGCACAACCGGTTCCCGACCAACTCCGTGAGCTGGTGGGGCGGCGCGCACCCGTTCGGGCTCCTGGACTGGTCCCTCGTCCACAACGGCGAGATCTCGTCATACGGCACCAACCGCCGGTACCTCGAGTCCTACGGCTACTGGTGCACGCTCCAGACGGACACCGAGGTGATGGCGTACCTCTTCGACCTCCTCGTGCGCCGGCACGGGCTGGACTTCGACCTGGCCGCGCAGGTCATGGCCGCCCCGTTCTGGACCCGGATCGAGCGGGAGGAGGACCCCGAGGCGCGGCGGCTCTCGTCCGCCCTGCGCGCCGTCTACGGCGGCGCCCTCGTCTCGGGCCCGTTCGCCGTCCTCGTGTCCGACGGGAAGTCGCTCGTCGGGCTCAACGACCGCATCAAGCTGCGCCCGCTCGTGGCCGCGCGCAAGGGCTCCGTGTCGTACATCGCCTCCGAGGAGGCGGCGATCCGCTGCATCTGCCCCGATCCCGAGGCGCTCTGGATGCCCGACGCGGGCGTGCCGACCGTCGTTACGGTGGAGGCCTGACGTGGCGCGCACGCGAGTGGCGCCCGACTTCGCGGTCCGGCGGGACACGGCCCGGTGCATCAACTGCAAGGCGTGCGTCCGCCTGTGCGCGAACGGCGTCCATGTGTGGGACGAGGTCGCGGGAGCGCCCGTCGCCGACGAGTCGAAATGCGTCGGGTGCCACTTCTGCGAGGAGCACTGCCCCACGCGGGCCCTCTCGATCGAGCGCGCGCCGGCCGAGACGACCTCGGGCGGCCACTGGACCCGGAGCGCCATCCGCGGGATCGGGCGGCAGGCCGAGACCGGGGGCATCCTGCTCGGCGCGATGGGCAACGACCGGCCCCAGATGGCCTATTTCGACCGTCTCGTGCTCAACGCGGCCCAGGTCACCAACCCGTCCATCGACCCGCTCCGCGAGCCGATGGAGCTCAAGACCTTCATCGGCTCGCGTCCCGACCGGATCGAGATCGCGCGGGGGGCCGGCGGGCGGCCGCGGCTGGGCGCGCCCCTGCCGCCGCTGCTCGAGATCGAGACGCCGATCATGTTCTCGGCGATGAGCTACGGGTCGATCTCGCTCAACGCCTGCCGCTCTCTCGCCGGCGCGGCCGGCGAGATCGGCACCTGCTGGAACACGGGCGAGGGCGGGCTCCACCCGGACCTCGAGTCGTGCGCCGACCGCGCGATCGTGCAGGTCGCCTCGGGCCGGTTCGGCGTGACACCCGAGTACCTCGCGCGCGCGGCCGCGATCGAGATCAAGGTCGGGCAGGGCGCGAAGCCCGGCATCGGCGGCCACCTGCCCGGCGGCAAGGTCACCGAGGACGTCTCGCGGACCCGGCGGATCCCCGTGGGGTCGGACGCGATCTCGCCCGCGCCGCACCACGACATCTACTCGATCGAGGACCTGAAGCAGCTCATCTTCGCGCTCAAGGAGGCGACCCGCTACTCGAAGCCCGTGGGCGTCAAGATCGCGGCGGTCCACAACGTGGCCTCGATCGCGATCGGCATCGTGCACGCGGGCGCCGACTTCATCGCCATCGACGGCATCCGCGGGGGGACCGGGGCGGCGCCGTCCGTCATCCGGGACCACGTGGGGATTCCGATCGAGCTCGCCCTGGCCTCGGTCGACCAGCGCCTGCGCGAGGAGGGCCTCCGGCACCGCGTCTCGATCATCGCGGCCGGCGGAATACGGTCGAGCGCGGACGTCCTCAAGGCGATCGCGCTCGGGGCCGACGCGGTCTACATCGCGACGGCGGCCCTGGTGGCGCTCGGCTGCCACGTCTGCCGGACCTGCTACCTGGGCAAGTGCAACTGGGGCATCGCGACGCAGGACCCGGCGCTGACCCGGCGGCTCAACCCCGAGGTGGGACAGACCCGGGCGGCGAACCTGCTCCGGGCCTGGTCGCACGAGATCAAGGAGATGCTCGGCGGGATGGGCGTAAACGCCATCGAATCCGTGCGCGGCAACCGCGACCACCTCCGGGGCGTGGGGCTCTCGCAGGTCGAGCTGGACCTGCTCGGCATCAAGCACGCGGGAAGCCCATGGTGACCGCGAAGGCGGCCCGCCGCCGGCGGCGCGTCGCCGTCCGCGAGGAATACTGCATCGGGTGCCGCCTGTGCGAGGTGGCCTGCGTGACCCGGCACTCCCGGTCGCGCGACGTGGTCGCCGCGCACAAGACCGAGTCGCCGCGGCCGGGCGGCGGCGTCCGGTTCGAGGCGGCCGGGCCGGTATCGCTGGCGGTGTCCTGCCGGCACTGCGCGGACCCGCTCTGCGTCGAGGCGTGCCTGACGGGGGCGATGGCGCGCGACCCCGGGACGGGCCGCGTGGTCCACGACCCCGCCCGGTGCGTCGGGTGCTGGATGTGCGTCATGACCTGCCCGACGGGCGTCCCGCGGCCGGACCCGGCCGCCCACCGGCTGGCCTTCAAGTGCGACCTGTGCGGGGGCGACGACCTGCCCGCGTGCGTGGCGGCGTGCCCGAACGCGGCGGCCGTCCTCGTCGAGGAGGACGAGCCATGACCGCGGACCTGCTCGTCATCGGCCACTCCGTGGCCGCCTGCCACGCGGCCGAGGCCGCGCGCGGCGCCGGGCTCGCGGGCTCGCTCGTCGTGGTCGGGGACGAGCCGGCGGGGAACTACTCGCGCCCCCTCATCTCCTACTACCTCGGGGGGCGGCTCGGGCGCGATGAGCTGTCGTTCCGCTCCCAGGCGTTCTACGACCGCAACCGGATCCAGGTCCTGGCGGGCCGGCGCGCCGTCGCGCTCGATCCCGCGGCCCGCACGGTCACGCTCGCGGACGGCGAGCGCCTCGGGTACCGGTCCCTGCTCCTCGCGACCGGGGGCGAGCCGATCGTCCCGCCCATCAAGGGCTGGCGCGAGGGGCTCGGCGGCGTCTTCACGTTCACGAAGCTCGCGGACGCGGACGCGCTGGCGGCCTGGCTGGACGCGCGGGGGAGCGACGACTGCGTCGTCCTCGGCGGCGGGCTCATCGGGCTCAAGGCGACGGAGGGCCTGCTCGCCCGGGGCGTGCGTCCCCGCATCGTCGAGCTGGCCGACCGCGTACTCGCCAACACGCTCGACCGGGAGGCGTCCGCGATCCTCGAGCGGCGGCTCGCGGTCGCGGGCTGCGAGGTCCGCAAGGGCCGGACGGTCGCCGAGATCCGGGCCGGGGGCGACCGGGTCTCCTCGGTCGTGCTCGACAACGGGGAGGTCCTGCCCGCCCGGACGCTCATCGTCGCCATCGGCGTCAAGCCGGATCTCCGGCTCGTCCGGGAGACCCCGATGGCGGTCGAGCGCGGCATCCTCGTGGATTCGCGCCAACGCACGAACCTCGCTGGCGTGTACGCGGCCGGCGACTGCGCGCAGGGCCCGGACTTCCTCGGCTTGAAGCCGGCCGTCATCGCGATCTGGCCCGTGGCCGCCCGCCAGGGCCGGATCGCTGGGCTCAACGCCGCGGGCGCGTCCGGCGAGACGGCGGGGGCGATCCCGATGAACGCGGTCCAGATCCTGGACGTTCCCGCGGTCTCCTTCGGGGTGACGAACCCGGCGCCCGGCGGCGGCCACGAGATCCTGAAGCGGGACGACCAGGCGGGCGGGAAGTACCGGAAGATCGTGCTCCTCGATGGGCGCGTCGTCGGCGTCGTGCTCGTGGGCGAGATCGACCGCGCGGGCCTGCTGGGCACCCTGATCCGCGAGCGCGCGGACGTATCGGACCGCCGCGACGCGCTCCTGCGCGCGGACCTGGGGCTGCTCGACCTGCCGGCCGATCTCCGGCGGCGTCTCGTCGACGCCCCGCCGCCGGCGCCTCTGAAGAACAGTTCCGGTCCCGCCCGGTCGCGGAGCGTGCGATGACGACCCGGGCCCCCGCGCCGGCGCGGCCCGGCCCGGCCGCCGTGGTCATCGACGCGACGGGGCTGCACTACCGCGTCCTCAACGAGCGGATCCACGCGGCCGTCGCGGCGGGCGCCCGCTCCATCGTGCTCGAGGGCGTCTGCGGACAGCGGTACATCGGGGACGGTCTCGAGGGCGACCTCGCGATCGAGGTGCGCGGCGTGCCCGGCAGCGACCTGGGAGCGTTCATGCGCGGCCCGCGGATCGACGTCCGCGCGAACGCGCAGGACGGGGTGGGGAACACGATGAGCGACGGACTCGTGGCCGTCCACGGGGACGCGGGGGACATCCCCGGCCACTCGATGCGCGGCGGCCGGGTCTACATCCGCGGGGACGCCGGGTACCGCGTGGGCATCCATATGAAGGCGTACGGCGACGAGTTCCCGGTCGTCATCGTCGGCGGCACGGTCCGCGACTTCGTCGGCGAGTACATGGCGGGCGGCCTGCTCGTGGTCCTCGGCCTGCCCGGCGGCCACGGCCGGCCGCCCGGCCGGGCGAACGACGCCGGCCGCCTCCTCGGGGACTTCGCCGGGACGGGCATGCACGGCGGCGCCATCCTCGTCCGGGGTGCGGTCGATCCCCGGTGCGTCGGCCGCGAGGTCGCGATCGACCCCGCGGGTCCCGCGGATCTCGCCGCGCTCGGGCGGTTCCTGCCCGAGTTCTGCGCGGCATTCGGGCTCGACGCCGCGCCCGTTATGGCGGGTCCGTTCCAGAGGCTCTCCCCCCGGTCGAACCGTCCCTACGGCGCCCTGTACGCCTACTGACCGGAACGGGCCCGGAGCGTTCTCCGCGCTCTGATACCATAGGGCCGAAGATGGCGAGGGAAAGGCGGATCGGCCGGCGGGAGTTCATGAAACAGGGCGCCGCGCTGGTCGCCGGCGCCGCCTTCCCCCTCGTCATCCCCTCGGCCGCGCTGGGCCTCAGCGGCCGCCCCTCCCCCTCGAATCGCCTGACTATGGGCGTGATCGGCACCGGCGGCATGGGACTCGGCGACATGAGGAGCTTCCTCTGGCACGATCGCGTCCAGGTCGTCGCCGTCTGCGACGTCGACCGGCCGCACCGGGAAGAGGCCAAGGGGGTCGTCGAGAAGCACTACGCGGACCATGCCCCCTCCGGCGGGTTCAAGGGGGTCGACGCGTACGGCGACTTCCGCGAAGTGCTCGCGCGGGAGGACCTCGACCTCGTCTGCATCGCCACGCCCGACCACTGGCACGCGCCCATCGCGGCCGCGGCGGCGCGCGCGGGGAAGGACATCTACTGCGAGAAGCCGCTCACCCGGACGGTGGCCGAGGGGCGGGCGCTGAGCGACCTGGTCCGGCGCACGGGCCGCGTCCTCCAGGTCGGGAGCCAGCAGCGCTCCGACCGCCGGTTCCGGCTCGCGTGCGAGCTGGTCCGCAACGGCCGGATCGGGACGCTCCAGACCGTCCGCGTCACCCTTCCGGCCGGCGCGACCACGGGACTCCATCCGGCCGAGCCCGTGCCCGAGGGCTTCGACTACGACCGGTGGCTTGGCCCCGCGCCTTGGGGCCCGTATACGAAGGAGAGGTGCCACTACAACTGGCGGCACCAGTGGGACTACGCGGGCGGCGAGCTCGCGGATTGGGGCGCGCACCACCTCGACATCGCGCACTGGGCGATGGGGCTCGACCGGTCGGGCCCGGTCGAGATCGGGGGCACGGCCGAGTGGCCGAAGGAGGGGCTCTGGGACATGCCCGTCCACTTCGAGGTCACCTACCGCTACGCGAACGGCGTGACCGTCATCGCGACCGACCACCGGAGCGACCGGTCCGTGACGTTCGAGGGCACCGCGGGCACGGTCGCCGTCAGCCGGGAGTTCATCCGGACCACCCCCGAGTCGCTGGCCAAGACCCGATTCGGCCCCGGCGAGGTCCGGCTGTACGAGAGCACGTGGCACCACGGGAACTTCATCGACGCCGTGATCGGCCGGCGCGACCCCGTGGCGCCCGCCGAGGTCGGCCACCGCTCCGCGAGCGTGTGCCACCTCGGGAACATCGCGCTCCGGCTGGGGCGGAAGCTCCGCTGGGACCCCGCCCGCGAGCGGTTCGTGAACGACCCCGCGGCCGACCGCTGGCTCGCGCGCGCGTACCGCGCGCCGTGGCGGATCTAGTGGGTTCCCGGCTCATCCTCGCGTTCGCGGTCCTGCTGGCCGCCCGGGCTGGGGCCGGCTCCCCGCCGCCGTTCACGGACACGGTGACCGGGGAAACGCTCGCGGTGACGGGGACGGCGGCGGACGTGCCGGGGCTCGCCGCGCTCCTGGCCGATCCCGGCCGGGCGGATGCCGCCCGCCGCGCGCTCGAGGGAATCCCGGGGCGTGAGGCCACCCCCGTGCTCGTCGCGGCGGCGGCCTCGTCGCCGGGCCCGGGGCTGGCCGGGATCGCGAACTCGCTCGGGGAACGCCGCGATCCCGCGGCCGTGCCCGTGCTCGTCCGGCTCGCGGGCGGGAGCGACACATTGGTCGCGGCGTGCGCCGCGGGATCGCTCGGCCGCATCTGCGACGTCAGCGCCGCGGAGGCGCTGACGTCTTTGCGCCGGAAGGCGGCTCGGGAGGTGCGCTCCGCGGTCACGGACGCCTGCCTCGAGTGCGCGGACGCCCTGCGCGGCCGCGATCCCCGCCGGGCGGGGAAGATCTACGCCGCGCTCTGGTCGAGGACCGGGCCGGGCCGGGTCCGGGCCGCCGCGCTCCTGGGGCTGGCGGGGACCGGCGGCGCGAACTCGTTCCCCACGATCCTCAAGGCGCTCGCCGACCCCGACGCCGCCGTTTTCGGCGCGGCCCTGCGCGCGGTGCGGGAGACGCCGGGGCCGGTTCCGTCGGAATCCATGAAAGCGGCGTTCCGGAAACTGCCCCCCGGGGACCAGGGGCTGGTCGTGGAGGCGCTCTCCCGGCGGACGGACGCGGCGGGGCGCGGGATCGCGGCCGCCGCGGCCGGGAGCCGGGATGAGGCGGTGGCGCTGGCGGGGCTCCGGGCGCTTGGCCGGATCGGCGACACGTCCTCGATTCTCCTGCTGGCCAAAGCCTCTGCGACGCTGACGGGCGAGGCCCGGGACGCGGCCCGGGCGAGCCTGGACGCGCTGCCCGGCCCCCTGATCGACGCCGCCATGATCGCGCTGTTGAAGCCCTCCACGGCTCCGCGGGTCCGCACCGAGCTGATTCGCAGCCTGGCGGCGAGGAACGCCCTGGGCGCGGCGCCCGCGCTCGAGGCGGGGACGAGGGATGCCGATCCGGGCATCCAGCTCGAGGCGGCGAAGGCGCTCGGCATCCTCGCGCCCGCGACCGGTCTCGCGCCGCTGCTCGCCCTGGTCCTGGCGACCCCGGACGACGAGGTGCGCGGGGCGGCGGCGAAGTCCGCGGCCGCGATCGTGGGCGGGGTGCGGAATCCCGCCGCGGCCGCCGCTCCCGTCCTGGAGGCGCTCGCCGGGGCCGCGCCGGCGGCCCGTATCGCGCTGCTCTCGATCCTGCCCGCCGCGGGCGGGGCCGCGGCCCTCGCCGCCGTGGAACGCGAGGCCGGCAACGCGGACCCCGCGGTGGGCAAGGCCGCAATCCGGGCCATGGGCGATTGGCCGGAGTCGAACCCCCGCGCGTACGGCTTCCTGGCGGCAACCGCCGATTCGCACCCCGATGTCACGCGGCGGGTCCTGGCCCTGCGGGGCGCGGTCCGGCTGGCGGGCCTGCCGTCGGACCGGGCGGTCCAGGACACGGTCGGCATGTTCGCCTTCCTGCTGTCCGTGGCGCGGCGCCCCGAGGATTGCCGCCCCGTGCTTGCCGGGCTCGGCCGGATCGCGGACCCCGGGGCGCTCGCCCTCGCGTCATCGAAGCTCGAGGACTCGGCCGTGCGCGACGAGGCGTCCTCGGCCGTCCTCGCCATCGCGAAGGCGATCAAGGCTTCGTATCCGGAAGAGGCGGCCGCCGCGCTCGACCGGGCGGTCCGCGCGGGGATGCAGGGCAAGCCCGCGGAGGAAGCGGCCAAGCTCCTCGCGGACCTCCGGAAGCTCATCGAGTTCGTGACGGCCTGGGAGGTCGCGGGTCCGTACCGCGCCGCCGGCGTCTCCGACGACGCCCTCCTCGACCACGGGTTCCCGCCCGAGGACGCGAAGGCGGCGGTGGTGGAGTGGAAGCGGGTGCAGTCCGACGCCGAGTCCGAATCGCCGTGGCAGGTGGACCTTTCTTCCGTGATCGGCGGCGAGCACTGCGCGGCGTACCTCCGGACGTGGCTCTGGTCGCCGGTCAAGCAGAAAGCCCGGTTCGAGATCGGGAGCGACGACGGCGTCAAGGTCTGGCTCAACGGCGAGGTCGTGCACGCGAACAACGCGAGGCGTCCGGTCGCGGACGGCGAGGACAAGGCCGACGTGAAACTGCTCAAGGGCTGGAACCCGGTCCTGCTCAAGGTCACGCAGGGAGACGGCGGCTGGGGGGCCTCGTTGCGGGTCCGCACCCGTGACGGCAAGCCGGTCGAGGGTCTCAAGGCCCGCACGAAGCCGGAATAGCCTCGCCCCCGCCAGGCTTCTAGATCGTCTCGAAGACGACCGCCTCGTAATCCTGGACCGAAGCCACCGTCACCGCGACCGCCCCCCGGGAAATCGTCAGGGGAAGGCGGCGGCCGGTCACCGGCAGGCGGGCGGCGTGGACGCGTACCCCCGGCGGCGGGTCGAGCCGGACCCTGTAGGGCCCGGCGGGCAGAATCTCGCGGTACGGCCCCCGCATCGCCATCGGGTTGTTGAGGTTCACGAGGAAGACAACGATGGCGCGCGGGGAGCGCCAGACGGTCACGTCGAGGAGGCCCGGCCCGTCCACGCGCACGGGCGACGGGGCGCGGCCCGCGGCCCACGTCACGAGGTTGCGCAGGAGGACGCCGTGGTCCGCGCACCGGATCTCCCAGAACGTGCGGTCGAGGTCGAACGGCACGAAGGCGACGCGGCCCTTCCCATGCCGCCGGAGGACGAGCGCGGGCGGACCCGGCTCCCGGTGGCGCGGGTACACCATCTCCATGGGGAGGTCCGGGTAGGACGGGACATAAGTGAGCGGCGCGCGGCCGGGCGCGACCGCTCGCAGCGGCACACGGTGAAGCCCGTTGAGGATCCGGCCCGCGTCCGCGAGCCCGCGCAGGACCGGGTGGGGCGGGTGCAGTTTCAGGTACGAGTTCCGCATCGGCCCCTCGACCGGGCCGGCGGCGGAGGCGCCGAATAGGCGCGCGAGCCCGAAGTCCGGGCGCAGCCGTCCCTCCCCGTCCCGGCGCGACGTCTCGAGCGTGGCCACGATCCCGCCGCCGCCGGCGGCGTACGCCTCGAGCGCCGCGCACTGGGCTTCCGTGAGGCACGTGATGTTCGGGAGCACGAGGGCGCGGAACCGCGCGAGCCGGGCGGGGCCCAATCGTCCGGAGTGGACGAGCTCGAACGGGATCCGGGCCTCGATCAGGGCCTCGCTGACGCCGAACGACGGGGCCTCGATCGCGCGGCCGGCTTCGCGCCCGGCGGCGGCGGCGGCGGACGGCTGGGAGAAGACCACGCCCACCCGGGCGACGGGTTCGGCCCCGGCGATCCAGCCGTCGAGCCGGCGGTGCCGGCGCAGGATCCCGGTCACGGGGCCGACCCAGCGCTCGTCCTGGAGCGCGCCGCCGAACTTGCAGACCCACGGCACCATGCCGTTCGCGATCATCTCGGACGACCAGATCCGGAGCTCCGCGGCCGTCTGCACCGAGTCCTTCCAGCGCCACGCCTCCTCGAGTCCGACGTTGAAGAGCCCGATCGCGGGCTTGCGGTCCAGCACCGCGCGGTAGGCTTTCGCGCTCTGGCCGATCATCCAGGCCGGGGTCGCGCCGGAGCGTGCCTGCCGGTCCGCGACCATGACCTCGGCCCGGCGGGCGCACTCGACCATGTCCAGCTCCGCGACCGCGCCCCCGCCCGTGTTCGGGATGCACCGGGCCGCGGGGTTCGCGGCGCGCACGACGCCGTCCCAGCGGTCCCAGAGCGCGAACAGGCGGTCCGCTCTCCAGCGCCGGAACGCCCTCGTCACGGGCGCCAGCGGGTCGGCGAGCCGGGCGGCGGAGGGGAGCGCGAGCCCGGTCGCGCGCCGGAACCCGTCGCGGCAGTGGCGGCACCAGCACATCCCCGACCCGTCCCAGCGGTTCACGAAGATGCCGTCGAGCGGGTACCGGGCCATGAGCTCCGCGTGGATCCGGGTCATGAACTCGAAGTGGTAGGGGCCCAGTCCGCACGTGACCCACATCTCGGGCGAGGCCCAGTGCCGGCGGGGGCGTCCATGTTCGTCGCGCGCGATCCAGTCCGGGTGCGCGCGGAACACGGGGTCGTGGACGGCGTGCGGGTCCGTGCGCGCGACCACGACCATCCCCAGCCGCCGGCACCCGCGGACGAGCTCACCGAACGGGTCGCGGCGGCCCATCCACCGGCTCCGGTAGTGCAGGGGGATCCGGGTGGGGTAGAAGGCGACGCAGCCTCCGGCGGAGAGGCAGGCGCCTTCGGCGCGGACGCGGCGGGCGAAGTCGAGCCACCAGCGGGCGGAGTACCGCGGCCGGGCCCCGGGCCGCAGATCCCCTTCGACGAGGGTGAGCTGGACCCACCGGCGGGGACGGGCGAGCGGCGACGCCATCGTGGCGCCCATTGTACGCCCTGCGGGGCCTTGCATGGCCTGCGATAATGGGCCGGTCGAGACACGGCTTCAAGGAGGAGAACAGATGGCGGACAAGGTCAGGATCGGCATGATCGGGGTCGGGCAGATCGGGAAGTCCCACGTCGGGCAGTACAAGAACATTCCGGAGGCCGAGATCGTCGCGATCGCGGACGTTAACGAGGCGGAGGCGAAGCGGGTCGCGGCCGAGCTCGGGGTGACGCGGGTCTTCACGAACTTCCACGACCTCCTCAAGCTGTCGGACGTCCAGGCGGTCGACGTCTGCCTGCACAACAACTTCCACGCCCCGGTCTCGATCGCGGCGATGGAGGCGGGCAAGGACGTCTACTGCGAGAAGCCGCTCGCCGGAAGCTGGGCCGACGCGAAGGCCATGATCGAGGCGCGCGCGCGGACGGGCCGCCGGCTCATGATGCAGGTCGCCACGGTCTTCGCGAAGGAGACCAAGGCCGCGAAGCGGCTCATCGACGAGGGCGCGCTCGGCAAGCTCTACTACGCGAAGTCGTCCTCCTACCGCCGCCGGGGCCGCCCCTACGTGGACGGGTACGGGACGTCGAACTTCGTCCAGAAGGAGATCGCGGCGGGCGGGGCCATGTACGACATGGGGATCTACCACATCGTCCAGATCCTGCACCTGCTCGGCAACCCCAAGGTCCTGACCGTGAGCGGCGCCACGCACAACGAGGTGCCCATGTACGAGGACCGCAGGGCGAGCGGCAAGTGGAGCGTCGAGGAGTTCGGGGTCGCGCTCGTGCGCCTCGAGGGCGGCATCTCGTTCTTCATCGAGGAGGCGTGGGCCATCAACCTCGGTGGCACCGACGGGTCCAAGCTCGCGGGGTCGAAGGGCGGCATCACGCTCGCGCCATTCCAGTACCACACGACGATCGGGGACATGGAGATGAACGCCGGATTCGAGATGGACGCGGCCGACACGCGCTGGCACCAGGTGAACGCGGACTACACCGCGTACGACTCCTGCCAGAAGCACTGGGTCGCGGTCCAGCAGGGGAAGGCGAAGCTCCTGGACACGGCGGCGCTCGGGTTCTCGATGATGAAGATCGCCGAGGGCATCTTCCTCTCGCAGAAGCTCGGCCGCGAGGTGACCGGGGACGAGATCGAGAAGGCGTCGGTCTCCACCGCGCTCAAGGGACTTTAGGGGGACCAGGGTGCCGGGGCCGATCAACCTGGGAAGCGGGGCGCTGACGCCCGAACAGGTCGACCTCGTGCTCCGGCACCTGCCCGGCGAGATCACGTTCGTGGACGAGCACGACGTGACCGTGTACTACTCGGACCCCAAGCACCGGCTCTTCTCGCGGACGCCCGACATCTTGGGCAGGTCCGTGCAGTCGTGCCACAAGCCGGAGACCGTCCCGGCCGTGAACCGGATCCTCGAGGCGTTCCGCGCCGGGACCCAGGACTTCTTCGACTTCCCGGCGGAGAAGGCCGGCCGGAAGATCCACGTCCGGTACGTCGCCGTCCGCGACGCCGCCGGGTCCTACCGGGGGTGTCTGGAGATCGCGCAGCCGGCCGACGCGCTGGCGCCGGCGCCGAAGGACTGACACGGGCACCACGAAGCGGATCGCGCCGTGGCTGGCGGGGCTCGCGCTCGTCCTCGCGGCCTGCGGCGGCCCGCGCGACCGGATCCGGTCCGCCCTCGCCGATCCCGCGCTCCCGGACGATCCGGCGCGGACGAGGGTCTACCAGAAGCCTCCGGTAGCGATGCTGGCGGCGGCGCGCAAGGCGCTGGACGAGCGCGGGTTCCGGGTGGGGGAAAGCCGCCGCACGGCGCGGGGGAGCTGGTTCGTGGCCGAGCTCAGGGGCGCGGCGGTCGGGATCGAGACGTCGAAGGGCGTAGGCGTCCTCGTGCGCGCCGCCGCCGGGGGCCTCACGCGGGTCAGCGTCGTTTCGCAGACCACGGACACCCCCGCCGCCATCCACATCTGGATCGCGAACGCGCTCTCCGGGACCGCGCCGCAATAACCGCTTTCCGTGATTGAGATCCGCCCCGCCGGGGACACGGGCTGGCTGGTTTCCCTCGGCCGGGCCGCGCGCCCCGACGCCGTCACGGTCCGCCGGGTGCGGCGGCTCAAGGGGCGCGTCGACCGGGCGGCCCTGCCGGGCGTGATCGAGACCCACGTCGGGTACCGGTCCCTGCTCGTCTCGTACGATCCCGTCGCCGTGAACCCCGGGATCGTCCGCGACGGCCTCGACCGGATCGCGGCCGAGGAGGCGGCGGACGCCGATCCGGCCCAGGGATCGGGGGGGAGGGTGAAGCGGTTCGCACTCTGCACCTGTCCCGCCTGCGCGACCGACCGGGACTCCATCTCGCGCCTTACCGGCCTCGGCTGGGACGAGGTCGTGCGCCGGTACTGCGCGGTCACCTTCGAGGTCTGGGTCATGGGGTTCCAGCCGGGCTGTCCGTTCCTGGGACCGGTGCCCGGCGAGCTGAACCTGCCGCGGCTCGACGCGCCCCGGGTCCGGGTGCCCGCGGGTTCGGTCGGGATCGGCGGCTGGCAGACCGGGATCTACGCATCTCCGTCGCCCAGCGGCTGGCGGCTTCTCGGCCGGACTCCGGCCGTCCTGTTCGATCCGCGGCGTAATCCGCCTAACCGGCTCGCGGTCGGCGACCGGGTGGTCTTCGAGCCGTCCGCCGACCACGTTGGGCTTCATGGCGGCGCGACGCTCTTCAGGAAGGAAGTGAGCCGATGAGGGTCTTCCGCGTCGTCGAGGCCGGTCTGCTCACGACGGTCCAGGACCCGGGCCGGCCGGGCCACCGGGCCGCCGGCGTCGCGCCCGGCGGGGCGTTCGATCCCTTCGCGCTCCGGGCGGCGAATCGGCTTTGTGGGAATACCGAGCTCGCCGCCGCGCTCGAGGTAACGTACCGGGGCCCCCGGCTCGAGGCGCTCACGGACGCGGTGGTCGCCGTCTGCGGGGCCGACCTCTCCGCCACCGCGGACGGCCGGGTCGTGCCCCGGTGGCGCCCGGTCACGGTCCGGAAGGGCTCCGTGCTCTCCTTCGGGGCCAGGGTCTCCGGCTGCCGGGCGTACCTCGGGGTCGCGGGCGGACTGGGCGCGCCCGTGTTCATGCGTAGCCGCGCCACCGACGTGCGGTGCGGCCTCGGCGGGGTCGTGCTGGCGCCGGGCATGCTCCTCGAGACGGGCAAGCCCGGCGCCCCCAAGCTCGGGGACCTCAGCCCCCGCGTGCCCGCGATCTACGACCCCCCGGGCGACCTCCGCGTCATCCCCGGGCCCGACCTCGAGGCGTTCCCGCCGGGGGCGCTCGAGGCCCTGCTCGCGGGCCCGTTCCGCGTCCACTCGGCGTCCGACCGCTCCGGCGTGCGGCTCACGGGCACGGCGATTCCGCGGTCCCCGGAGGACGTGCTGTCCGAGCCCGTGGCGTCGGGCCACATCCAGGTCCCGCCCGACGGCCGGCCGATCATCCTCGGCCCCGAGTGCGGGAGCATCGGCGGCTATCCGCGGATCGCGTGCCTCATCGCCGCCGACCTCCCGCGGCTGGCCCAGCTCCTGCCCAATGATCCGGTGAGGTTCTCGGCCGTGGACGTCGATGAGGCCCGGTGGCTGGACGCCGCCGCGCGGGCGCTGCTGGAAGCCCGACGCTGAGGATCGACCGTCGTATGATGAGGGGAATGCACCCGCCGCGCGAGGCTCCGCTGACGCTCGCCCGTTCCCTGTTCCGGTTCACGCCGTCGCCCGCCGGGCCGGCCCGCCTGACCGTCCGCGCCTCCGCGCCGGCGCCGTTCGCGGTGACCCGCCGGATGTTCGGCAAGTTCACGGAGCATCTGGGGACGAACGTCTACCAGGGCGCGTGGGCCCAGCTCGTCCTGAACCCGGGATGCGAGGGCCCGTCGGTCTGGGGCAATCCCTGGGGGAGCGCGGACGAGTCGCGGGCCCGGGTCATCGGCCGGTACCAGAAGCGCTGGAGGATTTCGGGGTTCGAGCCCGAGCGGAGCGCGGCGGCGGGGTGCGGATTCTGGTGGGCGGCCACCGGCCGCGGCGGGCGGTTCGGCCTCGACGCCGGCGTCAACGGGACCTCGCAGCGGCTGGCCTCTATCGCGAAGGGCATCGCCGCCGTCGTCACCCCCGTCTTCGTGCCCGGGCACCGGTGCCGGTGGATCGAGGTCACCCTCTGGGCCAAGGCCCAGGGCGGGGCGCGACTCGAGATCGCGCTCGGTCCGCCGAATCCGGCGGCGGCGCCGTTCGCGTCCGCGCGGCTGAACGCGGGCCCCGAATGGCGGCGGCTGTCGGTCCGGCTCGCCGTGCCGCGGGGGAGCCTCCGCCGCGGGCGCCCGGCCTTCCTCTCCGTCCGCACGACCGGCGGCGGGATGGCGTGGGTGGATCAGGTCTTCGCGTTCCCCGCGGACCACCTCGACGGCTGGGACCCCGACGTGGTCCGGTACGTTCGCGAGGCGGGCGTCTCGCTCATCCGGTTCCCGGGCGGCAACTTCGTTTCGGGCTACCGGTGGCGCGACGGGGTGGGCCCGGTCGACGCGCGCCCGGCGAAGCCCAACCCGGCGTGGGAGGGGGTCGAGTGGAACCACGTCGGAACCGAGGAGTGGCTCCGGTTCTGCGCGCTCGTGGGCGCGGAGCCCATGGTCTGCGTGAACGCCGGGGACGGCACCCCGGAGGAAGCCGCGGCCTGGGTGAGGTATTGCGGCCGCCGGGTCCGGCTCTGGGAGATCGGGAACGAGCTGTACGGGCGCTGGCAGATCGGGTGGACGGACGCGAAGGGCAACGCGGCCCGGTACGCGTCCTTCGCCCGGGCCATGCGGCGGGCGGACTCCGGCATCGAGCTCATCGGGTGCGGGGACACGCCCGAATGGAACGCCGAGCTCGTGCGGCGCAACAAGAAGACGATCCGGTCCATCTCGGTTCACTGGCTCCCGCTGCACGATCTGCCCGCCGACGCCGACCCCGAGGAGACGCACCTCGACATCCAGGGCGACGCGTCGGAGCTTGTCGAGCGGCGGCTCTGGCCGTGCGCGAAGCCTTTTGTCGAGGCGGGGCTGGCGCCCAAGCTCGCCCTTGACGAGCTCCAGATCCTGAACCGGTTCAACGCGACCACGATGGAGGCGCTGTTCTACGCCTCGATCATGCACCAGGCCGTCCGGGCCGGGTCCTTCGTGGAACTGCTCACGCACAGCGCGCTCATCAACCACGGCGGCGGGCTGGTCAAGGACTTGGGGGTCGTGGCGCCCCAGCCCGTGCACTGGGCCGTGCACCTCTACGGCACCCAGCCCGGCCGGCGTCCGGTCCCGGTCGAGGCGGTGGGGGAGGCGTTCGACAGCCCGGGCCGCCGGCTCCCGAAGGTCGCGGGCGTGCCGTGGCTCGACCCGCTCGCCCTGCTCTCGCGCGACCGCCGGTCGCTGGTCGTGCTGGTCGTGAACCGTCATCCCCGGAAGGCGATCCGGGCCGAGGTCGGGCTGGATGGATTCGCGGCCCATAGGGTCGAGGTCGCGCGGCTGGCGCCGCCGTCTCTCCTCGCGCGGGCGGACATCGCGCATCCAGATGCGTTACGTCCAAGGGCACGGACGTCGCGGGTTCCCCACGGACCGCTCCGGGTCTTGTTCCCGCGCTGTTCCATCACGCGGCTTATCTTCCGCCACTGACCGGGGGGGTATCCGCTGGCTTACGGCCGCCCAGCGCGGCTTGCTGGATACGATCTGAGGGAGGGCCGGGGCCAAGCCGGGGTCAGGCCATCCGGCAGGCCCGCTGTCCTGGACGAGGCCGAAACCAGCCTGCGTGCGTCGTTCATGCCTCCTCTTAGCGAGACGGACCGCCTGGATCTCGTGGAGGACGCGGGCGATAGACTCAACCGCTTCCTGGCGATAGAATTCGAAAGAAGGAGGACCGGATGAAGAAAGTCGAAGCGACCGGCGTGGTGCTGTGGGACACTTGCGCGGTCAAGGGAAAGAAGTGCACCGCCAAGGAGACCCCCGGCGCCGTGACGGCTGTCTGGGCGCCTCCGGGGCGCACGCAGACGAACGTGTGTCACGCATGCCTGAATGAACAGGTTGAGAAGGGTGCTTGGCAGATCGAGGGTGCGCGCGTATCCCGTTGAGCTGTCCAGCCTGCCCATGCGGGAACGAGGTGAGGTCCGGAGCGTGAGAGAGTATTGAGGTGAAGCGGCAGCGTGCCCGTTCCCATCGTGCCATCACGAGGGCGATGAACCGCGTCGTCGCTCAGGTGGGTGGCAGACCGGCCCGCTTCACGCTCGCCGCCTCCCGGCGCGTCCTCGAACGAACGGAGTGGGTTTCACGTCGACCTGCCCATCTCGGACGGCGGCCGACGAGAGGGTGAAGGTGCTGGGTGTTGCACGGAGCTTGGCTGTCGGGGTCATTGAAGCCTAGCCTGAGTTCCGCAGTTGCGGGAGCGACATGACGGTTTTGCAGGGCTTTGG
>CAKKQC010000003.1 GCA_919901855.1 bacterium
GCACGTTCTGCACCACCGCCGAAATCGTGTCCACGATCGTCAGGCTGTCGATCACAACCGCGCCCGTGTTCGTGATCGCAATCTGGTACTGCACCGGAGCCCCGATCCCGGCCCCGCCCGTCTGCGTCTTCACCACCGAGAACGACATCGTCGGCGCCGCCAGCACGTAACCCGTGACATTCGACGCCATCCGCGTCGTCGTGCACGCCGTCGCCGCCACGAGATACGCCGTGTTCGATACCGCCGTCTCGAAGCAGATCGGCCCGACTGTCCCGTCGAGCTGGAAAGTCACGGACGTCCCCGGCAGGAACGCCGCCGAGTTGATCCAGCTATAGATCGTGCCGGAAATGCTCTGCGTAACCGCCTGCGCCGTGAACCCCGCCGGCGCGTTTTGCGTCCCCACCGTAACCACCGGCGACACCGTGTCCACCACGACCAGGTTCGTGATCGTCGCCGCCCCCGTGTTCGTAACCAGAATCTGGTACTGCACCGGCCCGCCCACCACCGGCGCCGCCGGAGCCAGGCTCTTCACGATCGAATACGAAAGCGTCGCCGGCAGGACCACCGACCCCACCACGTTCGAGAACCCGCGCGTCTCGCTGCACTCGGCCGCGATGACGTACGCAGTGTTCGACGTCGCCGTCGGCACGCACACGACCCCGTAGTTCCCCGGGAGGGTGAACGTCAGGTTCGTGCCCGGGCTGAACGTGAGGCCGACCGCGCTCCACACGTACCGGGTGCCGGAGGCCACGCTCGCCACCGCCGGGGCGGCGAACGCGCCCGGCTGGGTCGGCGTCCCCACGACGAAGACCGGCGAGACCGTGTCCACGACCGTCAGGGCCGAGATGGTAGCCTCGCCCGTGTTCGCGACCACGATCTGGTAAATGACCGGCGACCCGATGCCCGTCCCGCTGCCGCCCATGATCGACTTCGTGGCCGTGAACGAGAGGATCGGCGCGTCAACGACGAATCCGACGAGGTTGGTCGTCATGGACGTGGTCGAGCAGGCCGCCGAGCCGGCGACGAACGCCGTGTTCGAGACCGCCGTCTGGTTGCAGACGGACCCGACCACGCCCGTGATCGTGAAGGTCCAGCTCTGGCCCAGGCCCAGCCCCGCCGCCGTGGACCCGCTCCACAGGAACCGCGTACCGCTCGCAATCGACGTCACCGTGGCCGCCGGGAAGGTGGCCGGCTGGTCGGACGCGAGCGGCGGCATGACGACCGGCGAGATCGTGTCCGCCACGACCAGGTTCGCGATCGTCGCCGTGCCGTTGTTCGTGACGACGATGGCGTAGGTCACCGCCGACCCCGGCAGGACCGAGGGCGCGGTCAGGATCTTGCGCACCGCGAGGCCCGTCTGCACCGGCGGGATGACGGCGCCCACGACGTTGCTGGGATGGTTCGTCTCGACCGCGCAGGACACGAGCCCGCCGATCACGAACGCCGTGTTCGACACCGGCGTGGAGGCGCACACGACCCCGTAGTTGCCCGAGATCGTGAAGGTCGTGCTGGCACCCGCCACGAGGCTTATCCCCGTCGCGCTCCACACGTACCGGGTGCCGCTCGCGACGCCCGTCACCACTGGCGCCGCCCACCCCGCGGGCGTCCCGGCGACCTGGTTCACGATCACGGGCGACACCGTGTCCATGATCGTGAGCTTCTCGATGGCCGCCGCCCCCGTGTTCGTCACCACGATCGTGTATGTCACGGGAGTTCCGGCCCACGCCCCGGGGGTCACGGTCTTCACGACCGAGAAGTCCATGACGCCCGCCGCCAGCACGAAGCCCGTGGACGGGCTGGTGGCCAGCGCCGTCGTCGAACACGCCCCGCTGCCGAGCGCGTAGGCCGTGTTGGACACCGCCGTGTTCACGCAGATCGTGCCCACCGTGCCCGTGATCGTGAACGTGAAGGCCTGGCCCAGCCCGAGGGTGAGCCCGCACGCGCTCCACCCGAACAGCGTGCCGGTCGTCATGTTCGACACGGCCGCCGCCGCAAACGCGGCCGGCTGGTCGCCCGTCGCCCCTGTGATTACCGCCGAGATCGTGTCCGTCACCGTGAGGCACGAGATGGTCATGGTACCCGTATTGCCGACCACGATCCGGTAGGTCACGGCGCCGCCGGACACCGGCGCCGCCGGCGTCTGGGTCTTCAGGACCGACAGGCCCGTCACCGGCGCCGGGATCACGGCCCCGACCACGTTCGTCGTCCAGGTTGTCGACGCGCACGCGCTCGCCGCCATCACGAAGGCCGTGTTCGACACCGCCGTGTTCGCGCACACGACCCCGTACCGCCCGCTGATCGTGAACGTCGTCGTCGTGCCCGGGTAGAAAGTCAGACCCGCCGCCGACGTCCACTCGAACCGCGTGCCGCTCGCGATCGACGTCACCACCGGCGCCGGCCACCCACCCGGCGACCCGCCCACCGCGCCCACCACCACCGGCGAAATCGTATCCTCGACCACGAGGCTCGTGATGGTCGCCCCGCCGGTGTTGGTGACCAGGATCGAGTACGTCACCGGCGCTCCGGGCCACGCCCCGCCGTTGATCGTCTTCTGCACCTGCACCGACAGCACCGGCGCGTCGACGACGAACCCGACGACGTTCGTCGTCAGGACCGTCGCCGAGCAGACCGCCGTGCCCGCCACGAACGCCGTGTTCGACACCGCCGTCGTGAGGCAGACCGGTCCGACCACGCCCGTGACCGTGAAGGTCCAGCTCTGGCCCAGCCCCAGCCCCGTGCCCGCCGTCCCGCTCCACAGGAACCTGGTCCCCGACGCGATCGAGGTAACCGTCGCCGCCGGGAACGTGGCCGGCTGGTCGCCCGCGGCCCCCGTCACCACCGGCGAGATCGTGTCCACCACGGTGAGGTTCGTGATCGTCGCAGTGCCCGTGTTCGTCACCACGATCCCGTACTTGACCGTGGAGCCGACCCCCGGCGAGACGGGCGTCTGGATCTTGAGCACCGACAGCCCCGTCGTCACCGGCTGCAGGAGCACTCCCACCGCGGTCGTGCTGAAGTGGTCGGTCTGCGCGCACGAGATTCCGCCGGTCGCGTACGCCGTGTTCGAGACCTGCGTGGCCACGCACACGACCCCGTAGTTGCCCGAGATCGTGAAGGTCGTCGTCGTGCCCGGGTAGAAGTTCAGCCCCGCGCCCGTCCACACGTACCGGGTCCCGCTCGCGACGCTCGTCACCACCGGCGCCGCCCAGCCCGGGGGCGTCCCGCCCACCTGGTTGACGATGACGGACGAGACCGTGTCCACGACCGTCAGGTTCGTGATCGTCGCCCCGCCGATGTTCGTCAGGATGATCGAGTAGCTCATCTGCGCCCCCACGGTCGTCCCACCGTTGAGCTGCTTCGTCACCGTGAAGTCCATGACCGGCGCGCTGAGGACGAACCCCGTCGACGGGCTCGTGCTCAGGACCGTGGTCGTGCAGGCGCCCGTCCCCATCACGTACGCCGTGTTGGAGACCGCCGTGTTGATGCAGACCGTCCCCACCACCCCCGTCACCGTGAAGGTGAAGGCCTGGCCCAAACCGAGGCTCGTGGCGTTGTTCGACCAGCCGAACAGCGTGCCGGTCACCATGTTCGAGATTGAAGCGGCCCCGAACGCGGCCGGCTGGTCGCCCGTGGCGCCCGTCACCACCGGCGAGACCGTGTCCGTCACCACCAGGTTCGTAATCGTCATCGTCCCCGTGTTAACCACCACGATCCGGTAGGTGACCGGCGCGCCCGTCCCCGGCGCCGCGGGATTCTGGGTCTTCACCACGCTCATCCCCGTCGCCGGCGCCTGCGCCACGATCCCGGCCTGGTTCGTGTTGAACACCGTCGTCCCGCACGGCGTCGACGCGATCACGAACCCCGT
>CAKKQC010000004.1 GCA_919901855.1 bacterium
GGGGTGGAAGAAGTTTCAATCCGCGTCCGGCCTTTCGGCCGGACGATACCCTCTTCCTGACGAAGGACGTGATCCGGATGGCGTTTCAATCCGCGTCCGGCCTTTCGGCCGGACGATACGCCGTCAGATGCTCGGCCTGTTGCGGTTGATCATCGTTTCAATCCGCGTCCGGCCTTTCGGCCGGACGATACCGACATCTTTACCCAGGACGTGGCCGACGAGGACGTTTCAATCCGCGTCCGGCCTTTCGGCCGGACGATACCCATGCGCCAGGCGAAGGAGCGCCTGATTGAGCGGGTTTCAATCCGCGTCCGGCCTTTCGGCCGGACGATACACCCACCTGGTCATAGGGGTCAATCATCTGGAGATGTTTCAATCCGCGTCCGGCCTTTCGGCCGGACGATACTTCATCTTACAATCCGCTTGCCCCGAAAGGGTCGTAGGGGCGGTTTCCGCGTACTCCGAGCTCCCTGGGGTGTCATTCTCCGACGGCGAAGCCTCGGATTCACCAGATTTCCTTGGCGTCTCGTTAATTTGTGGAGTTCGCGAACCAACCGGCTTTCCGCCGGAGCTTCAGGTCCGCGCTACACCTGCAACGATCCCTCGAAGTCTACCGACCTGCTGATACCGTAGTGCTCTACACGCTTCCTGGCGGCTTCGTCAAGGAGGTAGATCCGGAGGTTGTCCTTTCCGTTGTCAATGAGCTTGACCAGGCGGGCTCGAAGTCTTACCAGCTCGGCGTCACTTACGACGCACTCGAAGACCGAGAACTGTACCCGCTGGCCGTAGTCCTTACAGGCGAGGGCCACCTTCCGCAGGCGCCTCCGTCCTTCCTTGTTTTCCGTGTTGACATCGTAGGTTACAAGGACGAGCACGATCAGGCTCCAATCATCGGAGCAGGCATGGAACGTAGGAGGGGATGTCCCCCCGGATATGGCGAGCCAGGATGCGGGCCTGGAGGAAGGGCAGCAGCCCGACGCGCGTATTCTGCTTGAGGAGCGGATGCATGACTTCTTCCTGCTTGCGTTCCTGGTAGGCGGAGATCAGATCCCGGCGGAAACTGTCCTTCATCTCGACGGCACCGCCATCCCGCTTGGCGAAGTCTTTGGGCTGAGCCTGCTTGCGGTTGATCATGGCGACCACGAGCCGATCCGCGA
The DNA here is from genome assembly GCA_919901855.1 of bacterium. Lineage (GTDB taxonomy): Bacteria > Oederibacteriota > CAKKQC01 > CAKKQC01 > CAKKQC01 > CAKKQC01. The sequence continues at coordinate 1,158 of CAKKQC010000004.1, forward strand.
TCAGTGGCCGGAACTCCTCCATCAGGTCCAAGGCGAGCGAGGGGCGTCCCGGCCGGTCGGCATGGAGGAATCCCACCGAAGGGTCAAGGCCGACGCTCGCCAGGGCGGACGCGCAGTCGTGCACAAGCAGGGCGTAAGTGAATGAAAGCAGGGCATTGACCGGGTCAAGCGGCGGACGCCGGTTGCGGCCCGACATGGGCAAGGCCTCGCGCTGGCCCGGCTTGAGCAGGCGCGGGAAGACCTCGAAGTATCCGGCGGCTGCTTCGCCTTCGATCCCGCGTATCTCGTCGAGGGACGCGGCTCGCTCGAGTGCCTGGAGGCTTCCCAGCATGGAGATGCCGGTTCTCTCCAGAGGTTGTGCGTCCTCTTCCGCCTCGGACTCGCGGGCGGCGCGCAGTAGAAGCGCCCTGCCGTTGTTGATTTTGCCGGCCACGAACTGCCGTGCGATTTCCCTGGCCTTGTCTGGCCGGTCGGCCCACCGGTGCTGTTCGCGGCGAAGCAGGACATTGCCCGATCCCGGCGCGTCCACGCGGGCGAGCAGCCGGCCGGTCGGGGATAGGAAAGAGACGGCGACGCCCTCCGTCGCGCAAAGCTCCATTGCCGAGGGGCTCATCATCACGTGCCCCATCAGTACGACCGACTGAAGGTGATGGATCGGTACCGCGAGCTTGAGTTCCTTCTCCACTTCGACCTTGAGCGTCAGATGGTCGCGATGCAGGTATGCGCCCTCGGTCGTGACGTAGAGCGTGTTCTGTACGATCTCCACGGTTAGTCCCGGGGATGGAACACGGCGGCGGAGGCCCGCCGAACCGGGTCCGGTTGCTCGGTGATTTCGGGCAAGCAGAGTCTGTTAAGAGAGCACCCGTCGCAGTGGGGCTGACGGATCGCAGGGGGGGTGAAGCCAGCGGCCAGCAGACGGCGGATATCTTGGATGGTCTGCGCGACTGCGGACCGGAGTTCGGGCGTGAACTCCACCTCCCGGCGTCTGCGCGAAGCGATGTGAAAGATGGCTCCCCGTGGCACGGGCACACCGAACATGTCCTCCAAGCAGAGGCCCTGCGCGCAGGCATGGAGGTCGTCGTTCTTCCACTGCCTCCGCGGCCCCCGTTTGTACTCGATGGGGTAGGGGATCTCGGGACCGTCGGCTGCGGGCCGGAATTCAACTACATCCGCCCTGCCGGAGAGCCCCAAGCGGTCAGAGAACAGTGGGAGGCCGCGAACAATCCGCACGCCCGGCCGTTCCTCGGCCCCGGCGTCGTCTACTTCTTCGTGCGCCACGCGGCCACGGAGTGTCGAGGCGTTCTCCACGAAAACCCCCTCGACGTGGATCAGCGCGCACCGTCTCGGACAGAAGGTGAAGTGGTTAAGCGCCGAGATCGGGATCTGGGTTGGCGGGCCACCGGGGTTCACGGTACAGTAGGGGTAGCCATGGGCCCGCTGAAGATCAAAGCCGTCGTTTCCAAGGACCACCGGGTGGACATCGCCGTGCCGCCGGAGGTGCCGGAAGGCCCCGTCGACATCGAGATGACCATCACGCCGGAGACCGCCATCGGCGGATCAGACGATCCCCAGGGGATACGGGAGGTGCTGGGCCGCCTCCGCGAATTCAGGAAGCAGTTCGAAGGCAGGGACATCCGCCTTTCCGACGCGGTGATCGAGCTGAGGCGTGAAGGGGATTGGCGGTCACAGGCTTCGTAGTCGCTCATATGATCAGGGTTCTGGGATCTCTCCTGGCAAGTGGGAGGACACTGGCCATATATCCGAGAAACGTGTCATAGCTGCCGGCTCTGCCAATCCACGCATAGAGGCTTTCTTCCTTGTCAATGGGACGAACCGGCAACGACTCCATTTTGTCCGCCCATACTTGAACGCTCTGGTCTTGAACTGTCCTCCAGTCCACTCTCTCTCCCGACTCGATGGCTTTGACCACAGCTTGGTCAATGATGATCGTTATCGTCTTCGCCGTTTCGATGACCTTGAATCCGGATTCGACCGCGGGGAAATCCTTGGCATTTTCCTTGTGCCGGACATCCTCAGCTTGCCGAGTGGGGTGGCGACGCAGCTCCCTCAGCATGGCCTCTGTACAGTGCGCGGTGGCGACCTTTCCTTCGCGGAAAAGCTCTCCCAATATCGTTGCGGGTAGTCGAAACGTGGGATGGTGAGGGAGGAGGGGATCCGCAGTCTGGAAGTCGTGAACCGTTGCAGCCGAATCCCTGGCCTCGCGATTAGCTCGCCCGCCGACCTGGATAAGGTGGACGAGACCGGCGGATTCTCGGAATGCGGTGCGGAACGATAGGTCAAGGCCTGCCTCTGCGCAACTGGTGGCGACGAAGGTCCAATCGTCATCCAGACCGTTGCCCAGGCGAGCAAGAACTCTGCTGACAATGGGATCTCGATCATGCGGCGTCAGTGCGGTTGACATGTGTTCCACTTTCCCTCGTCCAACCTGTGCTCGAAGCTCATTTGCGATAACGGCTGCCGCCTGCACGGTATTCATGATGACCAGCCGTGGCCCCGGTGCCTTAAGCACTTCCGATACCAAGGCGTCATGGTCGAGATTCCGATCTGCCCGCTGGTAGTTGATTCGGCCGGTTTCCGCGCGGTGGGCTTCTTCCCGCAATGCGTCCGGGACAAGATCTGGGATCGGGCTGGCGCTTCCGGAGAAGTCCCGTATCTCCCAGAAGCGCGCCAGAGAACCGGACGACAGAACCACCGAGCAATCCCACTTCTCGACAAGCTCCTGAAGCCAGTGCCACGCCATCGGCCACAAGTGCGCGGGCAGAGCTGCGTGGGCCTCGTCAATCAGGATGCCCGATCCAGGGATCTGGTGGAGCTTTCGCAGCCCACTGGGGTGCGCTGCGGCGAGGGTCTCGAAAAACTGCACCGCCGTCGTTACCACGATCGGCGCGTCCCACCGTGCTGAGAGATCGCGCAGTGCAAGGTGTTCTGATTCGGCGCGGTGGTGATGTTCCGCCACGACGGCGGTGGGCGCTTCCCCGGGAGCGGTCAGGGCTTTCCGGTATGTGGAGACCGACTGCGTGATTATGTTGGTGTAGGGGAGTACGACGAAGATCCTGCGCAGCCCTCGTGCGGCAGCGACAGAGAGCATGTGGGCCATCACGGCGGTGGTCTTGCCGGTGCCGACAGGACTGTCACAGGCGCGGAAAGGCGGATCGACGGGTGCATTTCGGCAAGCGTCGTAAATGGCGGCCCGGAGTCGGTCTCTGGCTCCGCGGTGCCTTTCCCCGAGCGACTGCACGTAGGAGTCCAGTTGCTCAAGCCGAAGTTTGGGGAGAAGCGGCGGAGCGGATGGAAAAGGGCTTCCGGTCCGATGACAGCCGGTGTCCGTGTGGTCCGCATCCACGAGGCAGGACAGCGCGATCCTATATTCCATGGGTGTCGCATTGCGTAGCGTTCGCGGCGCCGCGGTCGCCGATCCCGCAACCTGTGTTCTGTGGATCGCTAGGTACTCCGCCAAGAATTTTCCTGTTCGGGCTTCGGTCTTCTCGTCTCTAAACGGCCCTCCATTCTCCCGTTTCCGCTCCTCGATGGAGATACATGGCAGCCCTCGATGGTGGGAGTAGGCCAGAAGTGCCGAACTCGGCGCCATCATGCTCATCAAGTGGGCGACTCCCGCGTCTACGTGGTTGATCGGAAGCGGTTCCTTGGAACTGGTACGCGGTATGTGTTTCTGCAAGACGCGCTGATTCGCACCGTCGAGTTTTCCCAGGTCATGGTACTCGGCGGCGAGCCGAACCACCGAGACGCCATCCCATTCGTGGCCACGCGGAGAACGGTGCTCATCCACTCCTGCCGCAGAGGATGATGCCCGAGACTCCACCGCAGTCACGTGGTCATGATACGTCTGCGGCGGGCGCTCACCGACACCACTGTGGGCGAGCATCCCGCTTTTCTCGTCGGTCATCCGGCGAGGAGGTCCCTTCCTCTAGCTGCCTTCTTTCGAAGGTCTTCCGGGACATCCTCCCACGAGGGGATCAGGTAGTCATCGATGGTCTGTGGTTGCTTGATCTCTGGCTTCAGTTTGGGCCTGAGCGCATCAAGCATCTGGAAGTCGGAGAAGGACCCGAGTGGCGACTTGTGCTCGATCACCCAGGCATGAAGGATTCCGACCATCGGCCGAATCGCCGAGCGCGTGTGGTCATAGATATGCGGAAGGACTCGGAAGAGCAAAGCTACATCCTCGTCGGTACAGAAGGTCTTGCCGGCTGCCGTCGGATTGACGAAGAATGGCATCCAATACACGGCATGACGGACAATGCGGAATCCCATCGGTGCCATGCCGCGCGTCTTCCCTTCTTCTACTCCGGACTTGTTAGTCAGCGTGAGCCGCTCGATCTCGATCGGCGCAACGGACACGCCCAATCCGAAGTGGACTACTCCGGATCGCACCGCCGACTGCGCCACTTCATCCTTGTCGGCTTCCTCGAGGAAAGTATTGCCAAAGACCCGGGCGTCCCAGTATCGTTTGTGGAACTTGCGTACACCATCCTTCTCGGATAGGAGCTTCTTGATCGCGGATCGATCTCTTTCGCGGGACTCAAGGATATCGTGGCATTCGACATCGAGGTTCTTCCCCAGTTCCTTCCAGACGGGCCCTTCCTTGTCGGAAATGAGATCCCGCGCTTTCCGCTTGACTGAGACCGGGGATATCTCCCCCAGCCCATCGGGCCTCTGGCGCGGATCGCTGTCCCGATCGGGATCACCGTTCGGGTTCGAATTCCTGACCTCGAGGACGAGCAGTCCGGTCGTGCGCGTGATCATGATGTTTCCTCCTTGGTTGATGGCTTTTCGTGTCGCGCAAGGTATCCCAGCATCATTTCCGCCCGGTCCTGTGGAGTCGTACTTTGCGGGAGGCCATGTTTGTGAATGGCTTCCGCGATCTGCTGCATTTGGCCGAGATGCCATCGGGCGAGTCCCGCATGGTCGGTCGAAGTCGTGGTTGCCGCCCATGCCTGATACGGCAACATCCGCTGGCTGCAGACGTCGAGGGCCGTGACCGGTTGCTCGAGTGCGGTGGCCAACAAGGAGTTCCCGAGAAGGCGGCCCGGCATGTGACCTTTGCGAATGTCTTTGCAGTAGATGGCATGCAATCCATCGAGCAGTGAGAACAGGCGCCCGAGCAGGAACGCGGATTCGCTCATATAGACCTCCTTTTTCCGTCCAGTCATGTTGAGAAGGATGCCGAGCGTGGGCAGAACGACCAGCACGTCCCGTCTGGCGTTGGGGCACGCGCGTGCCTGCTCCGATCGAGCCTGCAGCTCACCGAGGGTCATCAGAAGTCCCGAGCAACGGAGGAGGGAGAGTTCAAGGAGACGCGTCGCTTCAACCTTGTCGCGGTCCAGAAAGACCGCGTAGACCTGGGCGAGACGGCATCCGGGAGTGACGGCTGCGTCCGTCGGTCTCTGGGCTTGCCGAAGCCATGTCCTCCGCAGGCACCGGAGAATCTCTCCCGGAAACGGGGGGCGGGGCGCCACAAGGCCGACTTCCTTCTTGGGCGAGAGGATGCGGACATCAGGTGTGTTCCCGGCATCGCGGTTCCAGTCCAGCACGCACTGCTGGATTGTCATGGCCGAAATGCTCCTTGCAAGCACCACTCGCTTGCGTCCGCGATCCACTTCAGAGAGCACGAGGACGTGGATATCATCCGCGGACGGACCGGATGGAATGCCCCGGAGCGCCTGGATGACGCTCGCGCTCGCCTGCTCCCAAAAGTTCAGCCCGTAATCCGCGTCGGTGGAGTCGAATCCAAGCAGGTTGGCAAGGACTCCCTGGTTGTCGGGGCGGCAGGACAGGTAGGCGATCAGAAGATCGTCCTTCCCCGTGTCTCCCCCTGATGGAGGAATTCTCGCCCATGTTCTTCCTTCGCGAGAACGGTGAACAACGAATTCAAGGGCTTCCCTCATCGAGTCAGTCAGCCCTTCCGTTACCGGGAAGCTGTCCGATTCCGATTGCCCGTAACGCTCTTGGCATGGGGACTCACTGCTCATCGAGTAGAGAACGGTTTCTCCGATCTGTGGGAGGCGAGCGGTTGGGAATGCCTTCTTGATCCGTCCTGTTTCTCCATAGGCATCCCTCTGACTCTTGCTCGGTGCAGCTCCTTTTCCTCCAGCCGTGAATGTGGGCCGGTGGTCAAGCAGCCACTTGTTGATGAACTGCTCGGTTCCCTGTGAAGCGACGGGGTGCGCGTTCCCGATCTGATCAGAATCGAGGATGACGGTGAGTTTTGCCTCACGATCCTTCTTTGCCTTCTCGAAAATCCTGCTGCCAAGCTTCGACATTCTCCCACTGTTCAGCAACGCTTCAAGCGCTGTGCGGGAGCTCTTCAGGAATCCCTCAATGGACGCATCTGACTGTGCACAACGTTCAAGAATGGATCTCATGGGGAGGAAATCAGAGCTACAGTCCTTGGCCAGTCCTGTCTTAACTAACTGCTTCGGGAGATCACGGAGGCAACCCGCGAGAAACCGCATCGTCTCCGGACTCGGATTCAGCGCAAGGTTGAACCCAGGGAAACTTACCCCGTTGTTCCCAGAGTCGATCGTCCAGAGAGGATCCTGGTTGGGGTCGAAAGGGCACTCTTCGCACTCCGTCACGAGGCCGTTTCTCCCGATCCGCAAGATGAACACAGAACCCTTGCGAAGCGCTTTCAGGTTCTCGTGCCTCGCTGGCGGCTTGATGCCGGCACTTTTCAGGGATTCTGCCAGGATCCGAAGCTCATTGAGCATAGCGAAGAACCCCGTCTTGCACCTTCGCATCTTGTGTAAAGCTTGGCGCGTACTTCCCCTTGCAGGGCGCATCCCACACGGTGAAGAGGAACGACGGCAGGGACAGATTGATGTCCTTGAAGACCGTGGTCTCCGGGCGGAGCTCTCCGGCATACGTGGGGACGAATTCCTTCCATCCGAGACATGGGACATGGTGCCACTGGCCCCGCATGAGTCGGCGTCTGAACATCTCTTGATATGCATGGGCGTTGTTGGTATCCCGGAGTCCATCAGAGATCGGTTCAGGCTCTGCGTAGAGGCGGAAGCACACGTTGATCAAGACGGTTGCTGCGAGCTGATATGATCCCCCGGTCTTGAGCACCCCCCCCTTACGGAGCGGGCCACCATAGTTGGTCATGTACCGGTGGTAGACGATCGGGGAGCAGACTTCCACGCGCACAGGGCGGACGATGACGGACTTGAGGCGAAGGATCGACTCGAAAATACCCTTCGCGGCGGAGTACGTCGGTACCGGATAGGAGATCGGAGTCGCGCCCGTATCCGGTCTGGTGAACATGGCTGTTGGCCCGGCAATCTCGAGAGATACCTCGTAGCTACGCATCGCGTTGCTCAGCGTTCATGCTGTGCCTCCTCGGCCAGTACGCTGCATCCTCGGGGAGCGCTTGTCGAGGCATGCTTGGGACTTCTGGACATGGGTTCGCAGCTCGGAGAGGAAAGACTGAGCAAGCATGAGAGAGAAAGCGCATGGACATGCGGTTACACCTCCGATGAGCAGGCTACACCTTAGGCGGAAGGGTTTCCAGAGGGCGAGAGACGGGATTGCCAGGGGGTGGGCAAAGAGACTTCGCGGGGGGGGAGAGGATACCGGGAATCCGCTTGTCCAGTAAGGTTGTTGGATGGAATGACGCGGTAGTCAGGCCTGCTCTGTCAGGGCTCAGCGGGTGAAGGAGAGCGCTGGGGCCGGCTCGCCAGCCCCCCGCATCCGCCGGAGGAGCCGCGCCGCGAGGTCGTCGCGGACGGCCCGGAACTCCGGCCGGCCCACGAGGTTCTCGAGTTCCGCGGGGTCCCGGTCGAGGTCGTACAGGCACTCGTCCACATAGCCGGCGCTGGCCGGCACGTCCCAGCCCTTCACGCCGGGCGCGGTCACCGAGTACTTCCACCGCCGGGTCCGGATCGCGCGGCCGACCTGGGACTCGCTGATCTGGACGAAGACGTCGTCGGGCCAGCCGTCGCGCCGCCCCTCCACCAGCCGTTGCGTGGCGAGCCCATCACACCCGGGCAGGAGGGGAAGGCCGGTCGCCTCCAGCAGTGACGCGTGGAGGTCCAGGAGCGTGACCATCTCGTCCACCTTCCCGCCGCCGTCGAACCCCGGCCCCTGCATCACGGCCGGGATCCGGATCGACGACTCGTGGCACGACCGCTTGTACTCCCCGTTGCGCGTCTTGAAGTGGCAGCCGTGGTCGCTCGTGAAGAGGACGGCGGTGTCGTGGTCCATCCCGGTCTTCGCCAGCTGGTCGAGCACCCGGCCGAGGTTGCGGTCGAGCGAGGCCACGCACGAGAGGTAGCCGGGGAGGTGGAGGGCGGCGCTGCCTTGCAGGGCGGCCAGGTCCGGCGGCATCCAGCCCTTCCGCGCGAGCGCCTCCGCCTCGCCCCGGGGGCCGACAAAGAGGTCGAGGTCGTTCTGGAAGTGCGGCTCGAGGTAGCTGACAAATAGCAGGAAGGGCCGGTCCGGATGGTGCGCCCGGTCCTCGAGCGCCTCGAGGACCAGGTCGGTCTGGGCATCGACGCGGTAACCGGGGCGCTCGACGATCTTCCCGTCGCCGTCGAAGAGCCGGAGCCGGTACGGGTGCGAGCAGAACTCGAGGACGTCCGCCGCGAGCCAGTGGTCGTCGTAGCCGCCGCGGAGCCGCGGCGGCACGGGATCCTGGTCCCCGAGCGTCTGGCCGTGGCAGGCGGAATCACCCAGATGCCACTTGCCGATGTATCCGGCGAATCCTCCCGCGGCGCGGAACGCGCGCGCCAGCGTCGGGAGCGCGGGGTCGAGCGGGATCGCATTGCGCCAGACCCCGTGCCGCGTCGCGTAGAGTCCGGTCTGGAGGCAGGCGCGCGCGGGCGCGCAGACGGGCTGGACGGTGAACGCGTGCTCGAACCGGGTGCCGCGCGCGGCCATGGCGTCGAGGCGGGGCGTGAGCCCCAAGGGATTGCCGTAACAGCCGCAGGAATCCCAGCGCTGTTGGTCCGTGAAGAAGACGACGAGGTTCCGCGCCACGGTCATTTCCGGACCGGGGCCCTGAGCGAGTCCCCGAGTCGAAGGGCCAGCGCCACGATCCCGGCCAGCGCCAGCAGGCTGAGCGCGAGCCCGACCGTGAACGCGGCCGGCCGGTAGGCGAACTCGACGCGGTGGGCGCTCGCTGGGACGGCCACGCCGCAGAAGGCGTAGTCGGCACGGACCACGCGCGCGCGGACGCCGTCCACGGTCGCGACCCACCCGCGGTCCCAGGTCTCGACGAAGACGAGGAAGCTCGCCGCCTTTGCCGAGGTGGAGACCGCGAGCTTCCCGGGTCCGTGGGAGTCGATTCGGCACGTTCCTGGTCCTCCCGCGAGCTCTTCGCCGTCTGCGACGAGGGCCGTCCGGCGCGGATCCACGCCGCCTGACTCCAGGAGCCGGAGGGCTTCCTCGTCCGCGACGCGCCGCGTCCGCGGGACCAGGAACGCGAGCGGCAGGGCCGTCGGGTTGCGCCAGATCGCGGCGTCGGGGCCGCGGTAGACCCGGACGAGTCCCGGCGCGGGCGCCCGGTCGTCCGCCCACGTCAGGAGGTAGCGCACCCCGAGGAGGTCGAGCACGGGCCGGCGCAGGGGCCGCGCGAGGAGCACGGGATTGTTGCCGAACCGTCCGAAGTCGTTCGTGCCGTTCACGAGCCGGGCCGTCCGGGCCGGGTTCATGGCGTCGCAGCCGGTGGGGTCTGCGAGACCGTAGACATCGGCGACGTTGGGCACGGGGAGGACGACGCGGCCCTCGCCCGCGCGCGCCGTGAGGAACTCGATGGCCGGCGTCGCGGGGAAGAACTGGTCCGTGCGGATGACGGGGTAGAAGCTCCAGGCGTACGGCACGACACCGGCCAGTTGGACGGCGAGGAGGGCGGCCGTCGCCCAGCCGCCGACCTGCGGGCGGATCGCGACGTGCCGGACCAGGAGGCCGCCCGCGAGCAGGAGGGAGGCCGCTCGCACGACCTCATCGCGGACGTACCAGAGGGCGTGCCCGGCCAGGATCGCGTCACGGTCGGCGCGGAACCGCCAGCCGAGGCCGGCCAGCAGGGCGAGGAGGACGAGCGCGACGGGCCAGGCGAGCCGCCGGCGATCCTCGTTGCCCGCTTCGAGGAGCCGGTCGGCGCCCAGCCCGGCGAGGACGCTGAGCGCGAAGCCCACGACCAGGATCAGGCGGACGTGGGCCATGACCGAGATCCCGGGGAGGGAGGCGAGGAGGGGGGTGACGACCGGCACGAGGTAGATCACGGGGAGGCAGGCGAGGGCGAGGCCGGCGAAGAAGAGGGGCGCCCGGCGGCGGTCCGGGCGCGCGGCGAAGGCGCAGGGGAGGAGGACCCAGGGCAGGATTCCGACGGTGCCGCTGAGTTCGGTGTAGTTCGAGGTGAACGCCTCGCACCAGAGCGTGTTCGAGCCCGGGTGGCCGAGGTACCGGGGGACGAGGAGGCTCGTGATCAGGGAGAGCGGCCAGACGGGCATCCCCGCCGCGGCGCGCCGGGCCGCGAACGCGGTCGTGTCCGGGAGGTAGGCGAGGAAGGGAAGGAGGATGACGGCCGCCGCGAGCGTGCCGAGCGAGATACCGAGCGCCGCCCGGGCGAGGAACGGGAGCGCGCCTTCCTCCTCCGGTCCCCGCCCGGCGACGGCGCGCCAGCCGGCCCAGAGCCCGGCGGCGCCGAGGATGTGGGCCGAGGTCTCGGGGTGCCCGCCGGACCACTGGACCGCCACGACGGCGGCGAGGGCCGCCACGGCCCGTCGCCGACCCGAGATCCTGAGCCATTCGACCGCCGCGAAGAGCGCGGGGAGCCAGACGCCGACGCTGCCGAGCGACCAGCCCAGCCAGGCGACGACGAACCCAGAGAACATGAAGGCCGTGGCGCCGAGGAGCGCGGCGGGCGGCGAAGTGGCGAGCAGGCGCAGGAACAGGTAGGTACCGAGTCCCGCCGCCTCGAACTTGGCCACCGCGGCGAGCGCGATCGCGAGACCCGGCGGGAAGACGTAGGCCAGCGCGGTGAAGGGGGAGAAGACGCCGGACTGCATGTTGGCGAGGAACGGCACGCCCGCGTCGGCGTTGGGATTCCAGAGCGGGAGGCGCCCCGCGCGGATCTCCCGCCGCGCGTGGAGGAGCCACGGGTGGAAGACGAATCCCATGTCGCTCTGGAGGGGGTCCACGGGCACCGGGCCCGCGTGCAGGGACTGCCAGGGCGGGTACCAGTACAGGAGCGCGGCCGAGGTCAGGACGCGGCCGGGGACGAGGGCGCGGGCCTCGAGGAGGAGCGGCAGGCATGCGAGGATCGCGAGGCAGGCCACATCGGCGCGGCGCGACGGGCGGTCCGGTGCGGGGGCCATGACGCCGCATTGTATACTGAAACAAGTCTCCGGGCTTCTAACGATGCGTCACGCTGGATCGCTCACCTGCCTGCACGTGCTCGCGGCGGGACTCTGTCTCGCCGTTCCCGTACGCGTGGCCGCCGCGGACGTCTCCCGGTACGAGGGAATGACCGCGCTCGTCGTCGCCCCCGAGCACCGCTGGGACTGGGACGCCGCCATCTACGGCGCGCTCGCCGCCCGCGGGTTCGCCGTCACCTACGTGGCGCCCGGGGCGCTGCCGCCGCTCGCCGGGTTCGATCTCGTCGCGACCGGCGCCCGCCGGTCGTTTCCGGAACGGGACGTCGAGAAGCTGGCGGCCTGGGTGTCGGCCGGCGGCGCCCTCTACGGGTCGTGGGGCGGCCCCTTCGCGACGCCGGGCCTGCTCAAGCTCTGCCGCGTCCGGGGCACGAAGAGCGCGAAGCTGAAGGAGATCGCGCTCGTGCCCGGGACGCCCCTCGCGGCGGGGTTCGAGACGAGTCCCACGGTCGAGCTGTCGCTCCGGGCCGGCCACGTGAAGGCCGACGCCGACGGCTGGGAGCTCGTCGTGCTGGATCCCGAGCCCGACGCGACGACCATGGCGGCGACGGCGGACGGGCGGGCGCTGGGCGTCTTCGGGAACTGGGGGGCGGGCCGGGCCGCGCTCCTCGGATTCGGCCCCGAGATGGCCCGGCACTTCGCCGATCCCGCGCAGGCCGGGCGGCTCCTGGACAACCTCCTGGGCTGGCTCCTCGAGCCGAAGCTGACGAACACGATGACCGGCTGTTCGGGCCGGGTCGCGCTCGCCCTTCCGGCCGGCACCGTCGTGAAGACCGTGGCCGTGAACGGCGATCCCGTCCCGTTCACGGTGACGCCCGCGGGGACCTTTGTCCGGGTCTCGCTGGACCTCTCGCGCGTGCGGAACGGCGCGACCGGCCTCGTCGAGGCCAGGTACACGACTCCGCCGGGACGGCGGGTCGAGACCCTCGTCCACCTGCCGTGGAACACGCTGGTCTCGGCCGCCGCCTCGCCGGCGGGGCTCGCCGACTGGCTGTCGTGGCTCGGCGCCACGGTCTGCCAGCCCCTGCTCCGCGGATCCGACGGGACCGTCTGGTACAAGGGCCGGCCCGGGGACCGGCCGGTTGCGGCCCTGGCGAAGGGCTACCGGGGCGACTTCCTCGCGGACCTGATCAAGGCTTGCCACGCCCGCGGCATCAAGGTGTGGGGCGGCGCCTACCTCGACAATACCGTCGTGCGCGACGACCTCCAGCGGGGGCGCGTGGGCCGGGACGGGAAGCCCCTCCTCGACCGCTGGGGCCGCCCGCTCGCGTGCTTCAACCACCCCGAGAACCAGGCCGCGGAGCTTGCGGAACTGAAGCGGCTGCTCGCGGACTACGCCCTCGACGGGCTCGTGCTCGACGACAACTTCGAGCTCGACGTGGACGAGTGCTTCGGCGTCTACTGCGTCCAGCAGTTCAAGCGGTACTGCGCGCGGACGGGCGCCGACTTCATCGACCCCGCGAAGGTGGAGGAGGGGTCCGCGTTCGACGCGTGGCTCGACTGCCGGCGCCAGGCCACGCGCGCGCTCGTGCGGGCGCTGGCGCCGGCGGCGGCGCCGTCATCGGCGGGGGGACGGAAGGTCGTCTTCGGCGGATGGACGGGGTCGACGCCGCGCGCCGAGCTCGCGGGCGCGTTCGACGTGACCGGGTGCATGGTCTACGCCGCGCCGGCCAGCGCGGTCCGCCTCCCGGTCGCGATGTACGGTGGCCGGGTGACGTGCCTCCTCTGGGAACCGGACGCCGTGCCCGCCGACCTCGAGGCCGATGCGCGGGAGGCGGTGCAGGCGGGGGCCGCCGTGGTGGGTTTCTGGATCCGGGCCGCCGACGGCGGCTGGCGGATCGACGACGAGCGCGCGGACGCCATCCGCCGGGCCTTCAAGGCGGTCCAGGAGACGTGGACCGCGAACCTGCGCGACACGATCCTGACCGGCGATCCCCGGTACGAGGTCGTGGAGGGCGTGCTGGCCCGCGACCACGCGACGCTCACGGTCCGCAACGCCGGCGCGCGCGTCGCCCGGCGCACCGCCGGCCCGGTCGACCTCGAGGGCCTGCTTCCGCCGGTTGCCGCCCCGGGGACGGGGGCGTTACCATGAGCGGGATGCGTACCGTCCGGCTCGGTTGCCTCGCCCTGGGAGTCGTCGTGGCATGGCCGTGCTCCGGCCTCGCGGCGAATCAGGATTCTCCCGAGGCCAAGCGCGAGTCCAGGCTGGCCACGTACCTGGTGCGCCGGTACTGCCAGCCCGGGTACGTGATGAAGGCGCTCAGGAGCGCCGGGGGCACCGGGCAGTGGACATGGACCTCGATCCTGCTGGGTGACGGCCGGTACCGCGTGAACGTCGAGGACTTCAACTGGGACGTCGACGTGGCCACGAAGCGGATCGACCCCGGGCCGGCGGTGCAGACGGCGGTCTCCCAGAAGAAGCTTCCGGACATCTGCCTGTGCGTCGAGGGCACGCCGCCTCCGCCCACCGACTGGATGCCGGCGACGGACGGTGAGGAGGCTCCGGCCAGTCCGACGGTTGCCTCGACGCCGTCGCCTGCGACAGTCGCCCCGGCGCCGCAGCACCCCGCGCACTCGGGGCCCGAGCCGTCGGCGCGTTCCCGTCCGGCAAGCGCGAAGGGATCGGCCTCCGCGTCCTCCCTGCCAGGCTGGCTGGTAGGTACGTGGAAGGGCGATGCGGGCGGCGCCACGATCCGGCTCCGGTTCTCGGCGGACGGGACGTGGCGCCGGGAACGGATCGAGCCGGGCGGCGCGACCCCGGCGCTGACCGTCGAGGGCACTCTAGCGCCCGCGGGAACGGCGCTCCGGCTCAAGGTCACGACGGTGCGCGTCGCGCCGGGCGTTCGTCCGGGGGAACGCCCCCCGAAGGCCGGCTCCTCCGTCGACTCGTACTGCTACCGGTCCGGCGACGGCGGGCTGATCATGCTGACCTCCGGTACCACCTTCCGCGCCGCGCGCGTCCGCGACTGACGTCGAAACTCCTTCGCCTTTCTCGGTCCGCCTGCGCGCCGTCAGGGCCGGTCTTGACCCTCTTTGTTACAATGAGCGCGCTTTGAGAACCACTTGGCGCCTGCTTCCGGCCCACGCGGCCCTCGCTCTGGCCGCGCTGCTGTCTGTGTCGCAAGCCCTCGCGTCTGACCTCGCTTGGTCGACGAAGACTCCGATGCCGACGAGCCGCTACGGTTTGGGAGGGGGCGTCGTGGGCGGCACGATCTACGCTATTGGGGGAGGGAACCCCGGCCCCCTCGCCGCGGTCGAGGCCTACGATCCGAACACGAACACGTGGGTGACGAAGGCCAGCATGCCGACGGCGCGGTTCCACCCCACCGTCTCCGTCGTGGGCGGGACCGTCTATTCGATCGGAGGGATCAGCGGCACTGTGTTCCTCCGCACGGTGGAAGCCTACGATCCAGCAACGAACACGTGGGTTACCAAGGCCGACATGCCGACGGCCAGGTATGCCATGTGCTCGGTCGCGGTGGGGGGGGCAATCTACGTCATCGGGGGGTACAACGGTGTCTCCGAACTGCCGGTCGTGGAAGCCTACGATCCGGCGACCGATTCCTGGGTGACCAAAACGGGTCTTCCGACGGCGCGGTACGGCGTGGCCGCCGCCGCCATGGGTGGGACGATCTATGTGATGGGCGGATTCGCGGGTGCTTCCGCTCGCAAGGTGGTGGAGGCATATGATCCCAACACCGACACATGGGTGACGAAGGCGGAGATGCCGGCTCCACGGCACTACCTGTCCGCCGCCACGACCGGCGGCACTATCTATGCCGGAGGGGGAATGTCTGGCACGGCGTTTCTTGCCACAGTGGAGGCCTACGACCCGGGATCGGATACTTGGGCGACCAAGACGGATATGCCGACAGGCCGCGCCTCTCTCACAGTCGTTGTGACGGGTGGCGCCCTCTACGCGGTGGGCGGAACCAGCAACGGGAGTTCCGGACTGGCGACGGTCGAGGCAGGAGTGGTAGGCGATCAGCCGTGGCCGTGCACGGGCGAGATTTACTGGACTCCGGCGACCCCGATGCCGACGCCGCGCGAGAGTCTGGCGGCCGTCGCCCTGGGGAACAAGGTCTACGCGATCGGGGGGCAGATCCCGGGGCCCAGCATGACGTGGGCGGTGGAATCCTACGATCCGGGCACGGGCGCGTGGACGACGAAGGCGAACATGGCCAACGTCCGGTTCGGCCTCGGAGCCGCCGTCGTGGGCGGGACCATCTACGCGATCGGGGGAGGGAACCCGAGTCCCGTCTCCACGGTCGAGGCCTACGACCCGAACACGGACACGTGGGTGGCGAAGGCTTCCCTGCCGGCCGCGCGATCCCTCCTGAGCGTCGCCGCCGTGGGTGGCACGATCTACGCGATCGGCGGGTCCACCGGACCCACCGTGACGACGGTCGAGGCCTACGACCCGGCCACGGACTCGTGGACGACGAAGGCCCCGATCCCGACGGCGCGGTCGGCGATGGCGGTCGCCGTCGCCGGAGGCATCATCTACGCCATCGGCGGGTACGACGGGGGCGCCTCCGCCAAGGTCGAGGCGTACGACCCGGCGACCGACACGTGGACGACGAAGGCGAACCTGCCCACGGCCCGGTGGGAACTCGGCGCCGCCGTCGTGGGCGGGACCCTCTACGCCATCGGGGGGAACGACGGGAGCTACCGATCCACGGTCGAGGCTTACGATCCGAACACGGACACGTGGACGACGAGGGCGGATCTCCCCGCGGCACAGTCGTTGCTGTCCGCGGTGTCGATCGGCGGCACCCTCTACGCCGTCGGGGGCATGGACTCCAGCGGCGTCACCACGGGGAGGGTCGTGACCGGGCTCGTCACGTGCAGTCCCGCGCTCTCGCACCTCACGGCGTCGATGTCCGTCGGCCCGGCGTCCGTGGCAGTGGGGCGGTGGACGACCGTGGTGCTCACGGTGACCAACACGGGCGGGGCGAGCGCCACCGGGGTGACCCCGCTCCTCCAGGTCAACGCGGCAGGGGGGATTGTGGAGCAGATCGGGACCGTGTCGCCCGCGGGCCCGGTCGCGCTGGCCGCCGGCGCATCCCAGAGCTTCACGTGGACGCTGAGCGCCTCGGGCTCGGGGCAAGTCGGCATCACGGCGACGGCGACGGGCACGGACGCCGCGCTCGGGTTCCCGGTGCTGGCGTCGGCTACGCAGTGGTTCTTCACCGCCCGCGACCCCCTCTGGACGCCGCTGGCCTCCCTGCCGACCGGACGGTTCGGCGTGGCCGCCGCGGTCGTGGACGGCGCCGTCTACGCCATCGGCGGCATCGACGCGGGCGGCGTCCTGTCGTCGATGCTCAGGTACGAACCCGGGACCGGGGCGTGGACAACGAAGACGGCGATGCCGACAGCTCGGTACGAGGCTGGGGCGGCCGTCGTGGGCGGGACCATCTACGTCATCGGCGGGTACGTGGCCGGCGCGATCGCGACGGTCGAGGCGTACGACCCGGCCACGGACTCGTGGACGACGAAGACGAGCATGCCGACCGCCCGGTCCCAGTTCGGCATCGGCGTCGTGAACGGCCTCGTCTACGCGGCCGGGGGATACGGCGCCGGCCCCCAGTCCGTGGTCGAGGCCTACGACCCCGCGAACGACACCTGGACGACCAAGGCCGCCATGCCCGCCGCGCGGTACGCGTTCGGCTCGGCCGTGGCCGGCGGGACCGTCTACGCGATCGGCGGCGTCGGCCCCTCGGCGAAGGTGGAGGCCTACGATCCCAACACCGACACGTGGACGACGAAGGCGTCAATGCCGACCGCGCGTCCCGACCTGGCGGCCGCCACGGTCGGCGGATCGATCTACGCCGTCGGCGGTGACGTGCTCGCGCGTCTCGCGACGGTGGAGGCCTACGACCCGAACACGGACACGTGGACGACCAAGGTGAGCATGCCCACGGCCCGGACCATCCTCGCGGCCGTGGCGTCGGGAGGCTCCCTCTACACGATCGGGGGCGTCGACGGCCCGTCGTACATGCCCACGGTGGAGGTGGGACTGGTGCCCGGCGAGTACGGCCCGGCGAGCCTGGCGGCGACGGCGTCGGCGCGTCCCGCCGCCGTGGCCCGGGGCCGGTGGGCGGACGTGGTCCTCACCGTCTTGAACACGGGCGGCTGGAACGCGACCGGAGTCAGCCCCGCGATCCAGCTCAACACCGGGGCCGCGCTGGTGGCCCAGATCGGGACCGTCAACCCCGCGGGGCCGGTCACGCTGGCACCGGGGGCGTCGCAGTCGTTCACGTGGACATTCAGCGCGTCTGGACTGGGGGCGGTCGCGTACTCGGTGACGGGTGCCGGGTCGGATACCTCCCTGGGGGGAGCCGTGGAGGCGACTGCGACCGGGCTCCTCTGGGCGGTGTCCGATCCCCTGTGGTCGGCGAAGGCCAGCCTGCCGACGCCGCGGAGCGACCTCTCGGTCTCCGTGGTCGGGGCCAGCTTGTATGCCATCGGCGGGTCCGTCGGGCCCGCGCTGGCGGTGGTCGAGGTCTACGACCCGGCGACCGACACCTGGACAACGAAGGCGCCGATGCCGACGGCGCGGTGGGCGCTGGCCACCGCCGTCGTGGGCGGCACGATCTACGCGATCGGCGGGGTTGGTGGCACCTTCCTCGCGACGCTGGAGGCCTACGATCCGGCCACGGACACGTGGACGACGAAGGCGAGCATGCCCACCGCCCGGTACATGCTCCAGGCGGCGGCCGTGGGCGGCACCATCTATGCGATCGGGGGCTCCACCGGGTCCGGGGCGTTCGCGGTCGTGGAGGCCTACGACACGGCCACGGATACGTGGACGACGGTGGCCCCGGAGCCCACGGGCCGCTATCTCGGGGGCGCGGCCGCGGTGGGCGGGAAGGTCTACGCGGTCGGCGGGCTGAACGGCGGCTCCGTGCAGGCGGTCGAGGCCTACGATCCCGCGACGAACGCGTGGACGACGAAGGCGAACCTGCCGGTCGGCGGCTACGGGCAGGGAGTCGTCGCCACGGGCGGCACGCTCTACGTCATGGGCGGCAACTACTCCAGCCCGAACGCCCTGGTGTTCGCCTACGACCCGGCGACGAACACGTGGACTACGAAGGCGGATCTCCTGGGCTGGCGGTACGAGTTCGCCGCGGCCGCCGTCGGCGGCGTGATCTACGCCGTGGGCGGCCAGCGCGAGGGGGGCACCCTGTCGTCGGTGGAGGCCGGGGTAATCCCGGGAGTCTCGGGCGTCGGCGCGCTTGCCGCTGCGGTGTCGGTGTCCCCGGCGTCGGCCATGGTGGGGCAGTGGGTCACGGTGTCGGTCCAGGTCACTAACTCGGGTGGCGGCACGGCGACGGCCTACGAGCCCGCGCTGGGGATGTACGCGGGCGGATCGCTCGTGGCGGCGGCCGGGGGACCGGTGCCGACGGGGTCCGTCGAGCTGGCGCCGGGGGCCTTCCAGACGTACGTCTGGACCTACAGCGTTTCCGGCGCGGGGACGGTCGGGTTTTCGGCGACCGCGACGGGATGGGACTGGGGCACCGGCGGGGCGCTGTCCGCGTCCGCCGCCGCGACACTGGCTGCCACCAATCCGGACCCGCCGGTCTGGACCTGTACGGGCGTGCTCGGATGGAGCACGGTGGCCGCGATGCCGACGGCCCGGGCCGAGCTGGCGGTGGCCGCGGCTGGGTGGACGGTATACGCCGTCGGCGGATACAACGGGCCCGCGCTCGCGACACTGGAGGCCTACGACGCCCTGACGAACACCTGGGCGACGATGGCGGCCATGCCGACGGCGCGAAACGACCTGGCCGCCGCGTCTGTGGGGGCGACGGTCCTGGCAATCGGGGGGGCGGGGGGCGGTTCGGCCCTGGCCGTCGTCGAAGCCTATGACCCAGCCACGAGTGTCTGGGTCACGAAGGCGGGCCTCGCGGTGGCGAGAAGCGGGCTGGGCGCTGCCACCCTCGACGGGCTCGTGTATGCCGTGGGCGGGTACAGCGCCGGCGCGGTGTCCGACCTGGAGGCCTACAATCCCGCCGCCAACTCCTGGACGACGAAGACCAGTCTGCCTGCCCCGCGGTACCATCTGGCCGTCGGCGTGGTGGGTGGCATGCTCTACGCGGTTGGCGGTGAGGGAGCCCCGGGCTCCTACCTTTCCACGGTCGAAGCCTACGATCCTGTCACGGAATTGTGGACCACGAAGGCGAGCATGCCGACGGCACGGGCTCGTCTGGGGGTGGCCGTGGTCGGCGGCACGCTCTACGCGGTCGGTGGGTCAAACGGAACGGGCCTGGTGCCGGTGGTGGAGGCTTACGATCCCGCGACGGATTCGTGGGTGACGAAGGCGTCGCTCCCCGCGGCCCGTGACAGCCTTGGTGTGGCGGCGGTGGGCGGCACGCTTTTCTCGGTCGGGGGATACACGAGCGGTCCCGTCGGGACGGTGGCGGCGGGGTTTGTCACTTGCGTGGGCCCGGCCGCACCTCCACCGCCCCCGCCGCCGCCGAAGTCGGCGACCGAGATCGTCGAGGGCCTGGTCAAGCCGGGCAAGCTGATCGTCGCGCCGAACAAGCTCCAGATGGCTGGGGCGTCGCCGTCGGTATGGGTCATTGCCAGCGGCACGCCGGGGGCGGCGGTCGAATTCCGGGTCTACTCGGAATCGGGCGCGCTGGTCAGAACCATGAAAGCCGCGGCGGACGGCGGCGGGAGCGCGAAGGTCCGGTTCGACGGCACCAACGACAGCGGTGTCCGGCTCGGTTCGGGCCTGTACTGGGTCGTCGGGTCCGGCGGCGGCGTCAACGACCGCAAGATCGTCGTGATTGGCCAGAGGAAGAAATGAGGCGCGCGGCGGTCCTCCTCGTCGCCCTGGTGCTCGCGGCCGGCGCCCGGGCCGCGAAGACGGTGGGGGCGTCGTACCTGAACGTTCCGCTCAGCGTGCGCCAGATCGGGATGGGCGGGGTGAGCACGGGCGGCAGCGACCTCCTGCGGGCGTGGAGCAACCCGGCGGTCCTCGCGGACCAGCCGACCCGGGGACAGGCGGCGCTGACCGGCGCGTCGGCATATGCCGGCCAGTTCACGACGATCGGGTCGGGCGCGAGCTGGCTTCTCCTGCCATCCTGGAGCCTTGGGTGCATGTACTCGGGGTACGCCGCCAACTACGAATCCGTGGACGAATACGGGGAGTCCCGCGGCAGCGAGTCCCGGAGCGTCTCATCCATCGGACTGGCATCCGCGTGGCGGTTGGGGCCCGTGCGCGCGGGGGTCACGCTGAAAATGGTCAACGACTCCGTGTTCAAGGAAGCCGCCAGCACGGTCGCGGCTGACCTGGGCATGACGGTCGCCTTCGGGGGCGTGACGGCCGGGATCGCGTACCGCAACCTCGGCCCGGCGCTCCGGACCGCGGGGGAGGCCGGCACCTATGACGAATCACTGCCGACCGAGCTTCGCGGCGGCGCGGCATACAAGTTCGCCGCCGCGCACGTCTCCGCCGGGGCGGAGCTGGCGGCCGCCGCAGGGGAGCCATCGCGGATCGCGCTCGGCGTCGAGTGGCGGCCGGCCCCGCGGTTTGCGGTCCGGGGCGGCACCGCGAATCTTTCGGAAGCGGGTGGCCAGCTCACACTCGGGCTCTCGGCGGAGCTGAACGCCTTCGTCCTCGACTACGCCATGGCCGCGCACCCGGTCGGGCTCACTCACAAGGTGAGTGTCGGGTACGCGTTCGGGCCGACCGCGGCGGACTTCGAGGCGGCACGCAGGGCGACCCAGCCACCTGACGAACCGGTGGTTGAACGGACCCCGCCGGCGGCAGAACTGCCGAAGCCGGAGGCGCCGAAGGCGGAATCCCCGAAGAGCCAAGCCGGGGGGCGCAACGTCGCGGTCGGGGATCTCCAGGCGCAGGGCGTGTCGCCGACCGACGCGGCCGTCATCTCGGACATGTTGCGGAGCGAGCTCATCAAGACGGGCAAGGTGAACGTGATCGAGAAGTCGAACATGGACCGGATCCTGGCGGAGCAGGCGTTCCAGCAGACCGGGTGCACGACGTCCGAATGCGCGGTCAAGCTGGGGAAACTACTGAACGCCAGGTGGATGGTGGTGGGTTCGGTGGGGAAGATGCTCGGGGACTACTACCTGAGCGTTCGCGTGATCGACGTGGAGACGGGGAAGAGCTCATACGGGGACACGGCGAAGGCGGCGGATTCGAGCGGGGTGGAAAAGGCGATCCGGAACTTCGCGAAGGCGATCGCGAACACGGTGAAGTAGGCGGGGTGTAGGATAGACAGGAGATATCTAATGAAGTCCTCGGTGAAGATCGCTCCGGACGAGTTCGTGGTTTCGGTGCTCTCGCGGGATGAACGGCTTGACGCGGCGCTGAGTGTGGTCAGGCAGGCGTTCCGGCGGACGACCTTGAAGCCTGCGGACGTGGAACGCGCGGTTCGTCGCATCCGTTCGATGGCAAGGAGAGCCGGCCGTCAAGGTCGTCGTTGACACCAGCGTCCTGATTTCCGGTCTCGCGTTCGGCGGCATTCCCGAGGCCGCCCTCCGAAAGGTCTCCAGGGAAGCCGTCGTCGTGGTCTCGGCCGCCCTCCTTGAGGAGTACCGCGGGACGCCAGCCCGGCTCTGCGAGGAGGGGAAGATCACGAGGGAGCAACTGACGGCTCTGATCGCCGCGGCAGCCGCATTCGTCGCGGATGCCCAGGTGGTCGAAGCACGAACCAAGCTCGCGATCTGCCGCGATCCGACCGACGATCATGTCCTGGAGTGCTGTCTGGCTGGCCGCGTGGACGTTCTCCTGACGGGGGATCGTGACCTCCTGGAATTGGAGGCACGGGTTGTCAACCGCCATGTGCCCGGGTTGCGAGTTCTCTCACCCCGCGCTTTCCTGGATTCATGACGATGATCGAGGCGAACACGCGCCGGTAGCCTGCACGGCTTGTCGGGTGCGTGGGAGAATCGGGCCGTGACGGCTCTTTCCCTGCTGGCACTGGGCTGGGCGTGGCTGATCCTGGTCCTGTTCGAGGTCCGGGTGCCCGTCGATTCTGCGGCCATGGCCTTGGCGCTCCGGCATCTGCGGGAGGCGCCGATGCCGCCTGCCGCGGACCTGGCTGGGAATCTCGTGAGGATCGCGGCGGGGCTCGCTGCCGGCGCCGCGATCCTGACTGGACTGGCGGGGAGCGGCTGGATCGCGCTGACCTGGTTCGCGCGGCCTCGGAGAGGCGAGCCGGCGCTGCGCCTGCTGACGGCGGGCGCGCTCGGGTTCGGCGCCGGTGGAATGGCGCTCGTCGGCGCCGCGCTCACCGGGCTCCTCTCCGCGCCCGTCGTGGCCGCGATCACGGCATACTTCCTGGCGACGGCGGGCCGGCCGCTGCTCCGGGCGGTTATGGCGGCGGCCCGGGGCGCAGCGGCCGCCCTCAAGGCGCACCGGGGGGCGTGGCCCGCCGCGGCGGTGGCCCTCGTGTTCCCGGTCCTCCTGCTGCCCGCCGCGCTGGCGCCGGAGACGGATCCCCTGCGCGACAGCCTCCAGCACAACCTCGCGGTCGCCGCACGGACCGCGCGGCTCCACAAGCTGGTGCCGATGCCCGGGAACCTGATCTTCGCCCTGCCGCCGCTCACGGAGACGGTCCGCGCCGCCGGATTCGCAATCCAGGGGGAGGGCGCCGCCCGGCTCCAGAACTGGTGGGTCACGGCGGCGCTGGGGGCGTTGATGGGGCCCGTGCTCGCGGGGACGATCGGCCCCGTCGCGGGCTGGCTCGCGGGCGCGCTCTACGTCACGCACCCGCTGGTCGCGGGGTACACGGCGAACGCCAAGGCCGACGCCGTGCTCGGCCCCCTGGGGTTCGCGGCGGGGCTCTATGCGCTGGCGTGGTGGTCGACGAGGCGCACGGCGGCGGCGGTCCTGGCGGGACTCCTCGTGGGTCTCATGACCGCGGTGAAGACCTCGGCCGGGGTGTACCTGCCCCTGCTGATCGCCGGCCTGCTCGCGCACCGGAGCGTCCCCCGGGCGCGGCGGCTCCGCGCGGCCGGGCTGGCCGGGGCGGCATTCCTCGCCGTCCTTCTACCGTTCTGGTTCCGGAGCGCCCTCGAGACCGGGAACCCGCTCTATCCGTTCGCCGGCGGGGTGTTCGGGTACTTCGACATGACTTCGGGGGAGTGGGCGGCCCGCCTGCGGTACACGCAGGAGGTCGGCCAGCAGGGGCGGTACGGATCCCTGCTGGAGCGGATCGCGTCCCCGTGGACGCTGTCGCTCGCGGACGGCTTTCCGCCGCTGTGGCTGGCCCTGTGGCCGCTGGCGGCGGTAGCGGCGCGCCGCGGGGCGGGCGGTGCGGGCTGGCTCGGCATCGCGGCGGCGGGATTCGCCGCCTGGGCCGTCGCGTTCCCGAAACTGCATTACCTCTTTCCCCTGCTCGCCGTCGGCGCCGTACCCGTCGCCGTCGCGCTGACACGACCCCCGGCCGGCGCGGCGCGCGCGCTGGCGGTCGCGATGCGGGTGACGGCCTTCGCGTTCGTGGCGGCGCAGGCGTGGGACACGCTGACCGCGGCGCCGTATGTGGAGAGTCTGCGCGCGGGCACCGGGCTGGAGGCGCCCGGCCCGTACCTGGCGCGGCGGCTCCCCGTCTTCGCCGACGCCTGTGCCGCCGCGCGCGCGCTGGTTCCCGGGGGCGCCGGCCGGATCCTCATGGTGGGGGAGCGGCAGGCGTATCCGCTGATCATGGACCACGGAGTCCTGCTGGCGTCGTCCACCCAGCCCTTCCCGCTCCACGCGGCCATCCGTGCGTCGGTGACGCCGCGGGCGCTGGGGGCGAGGATCCGCCAGCTCGGGATCCGCTACGTCCTCCACAACTTTACGACGGAGTCGTTCGAGCGGCGGTACCGGCGGCGTCCGTGGACCCCGCGGGATCTCGGCTTGTGGGGCGATTGGTGGCGGGGCCATGCGCGGCTCCTGTACCGGTCGCCCCGGGTGGACGCCGGCTACGGCTGGTTCCTGCTCTACGAACTGGCGGAGTCGCCGCGCGAGGCCACGCTGTCCCTGCCGGGAATCGCGGGCGTCGTGTCGGCGGCGGAGGAGGCGGCCGCGGTGGGCCGGGTCGACGCGGCGCGGGAAACGATGCGCCTGCTCGACGGGCAGGTCGGCATGTTCGCGACGGTCCAGTACGCGCTGGGGACCTGGGAGCTCGCGCGGGGCTCGCCCGCGGAGGCCAGCCGCCGGCTCGCGGCGTCCGCCCGGCAGGGGCTCATGCATCCGGGACTCTTCGAGTCCCTGGCCGATCTCGCCCTCGCGCGGCGGGACCCCGGGGCGGCCGTCCACTGGGCCGCGGCCATGGTGCGCGCGTACCCGGACCTCGTCGGGCTCGGCCGGCTCCGCGAGCTCCTCGTAGCGCTGTCGAACCAGCCGCCCGCGCGGTCCGTGGACCACGCCGAGCTGGCCGTGGTCCTCGACGCCGCCACCCGCGAGGCGCGGCGGACGCATTACGCCTACCTCGCGGGGCTCGTCGATGCGGTGGGTGTCGTATACCGCCGTTAACGCCGGCGGCGGCGGTCGATTTCCTGCCGGGCGATCTCGACGGCGCGGCGGGCGTTGCCGAGATCGCCATGGACGGTGTAGACGTCGCGGACGATGAACTCGATTGGGATGCCCGGCGCCGCCTCGAGGGTCTCGCGGATGTGCGCCGCCCATGCGTCCCCGTCGAGCTTGGCCGGCACGGCGAGCAGGTTGGGATCGGGCTTGCGCGAGAAGACGACCCCGGTGCCCTTGAGCGCCTCGCCCATGAACCCCTGGTCGCACCAGCGATTGATCGAGATCTTCTTGAGGTGCGGGAGGGTCCGGAGGTCCTCCCAGTACGGGTGCGTGGGCTCGCAGCAGCCGTAGTAGAGCAGGCCCATGGGCTCGACGACATCGCGGTAATAGGGGAAGCAGAACTCGTGGAACATGGCAGGCGAGACGCCCACGGTCTCCTGGCTGTTCGCGCACCCCCACATGTCGCGAAGCCGGACGTGCGCGGGGTCGTGGCCGGGCGCCGGGAGTTTGGTCGTGAAGTTCTTGCTCGTTCCGAAACTGTCCTGGTTCCCGTTGTTGAGCCGCAGGAGGTTCTCGGCTTCCGCCCAGCGCATGATCGCCAGTGCGTTGTCACGCAGGAAGGCCATGAGCCGGTGGACGGCATCCGGAGCCTCGAACATGGCGGTGAAGTAGGCATCCATGCCCATAAGCTGGATCACGTTGTTCGTGAGCATCGTCGGGCCGAAAGTTCCGGTCCGGATCCGGACGGGCAGGAACTCGCCGAGCAATTCCTCGAGGATTGCCTGGTACGCAAGGGTGCCTGCGCGGTCCACGGAGCACTTCGCCGGCTTCAGCATCCCGAAGTCCCGCTCGAGGTCCTTGATGGGGTGGATGTACTCGTACCCGGTCTCGACCCCCTGGTAGTCCTTGACGGACCGGGATTCGATCTTCACCCCGAACTGGTCGATATGCGCCCACCACCCGATGTCGAAGGTCGAGGGGCAGACGTGGTCGTCGCCGATCAGCTCGTGCTGGCGGATGTTGCGCAGCAGTTGGTTCTCTATCCCGCGGCCGGTTTCGGACACGCACTGGAAGACGCTCTCGGGCATGAAGTCCCGGTCGAAGGTCCAGGACTCGATCATGACCGGGGGCCGCGCGCCGGGCTCCCCGTCGTTGAGCGCATACCACATCCGCTCGCGGTCGCGCATGACGGGCAGGGCGGCGATTTCGGCCTGGCGCTTCGCCAGTTCGCGCAGGCGGGCCCGGTCCGCGGGGGGGATGTCGAAAGCCATGGTGAAATCCATCGTACACGCTTCGGGGGACTATAATCGCGGGACCATGAATGCCGTCGAGCGGTTTCGCGCCGTGATGGCGGGCCAGCCCGTGGATCGCCTGCCGCGCTGGGAGTGGGCCACGTGGTGGGGCGCGACCATCGACCGGTGGCACGGCGAGGGGCTCCCGGCGACGCTTACGGACACCTTCGAGATCGGGCAGTATTTCGGCCACGATCCGTACCGCCAGTTCTGGTTCTGGACCGGGCGGCCGGCGGCATCCGAGGGACTTCCACACGGCCACGGACCGGTGGGCTCCCTCGACGACTACCGGCGGATGCGATCCGAGCTCTACCCGGACCCCGCGAAGCACCTCGACGCCATGCGGCCCTGGTTCGCGCGGCAGGCACGCGGGGAGGTGGTCACGTGGGCCACACTCGACGGGTTCTTCTGGTTCGCGCGCGCACTCCTCGGGATCGAGCGTCACCTCGTGGCGTTCCACGAGCAGCCCGAACTGCTCCACGCGATCAACGCTGACCTCGCGGCTTTCCACCTGCGGATCATCCGCGGCATGAAGGCGGGGGCGGCACCCGCATTCATCTCGTTCGCCGAGGACATGAGCTACAACCACGGGCCCATGATCTCCGAGGCCATGTTCGACCAGTTCATGGTCCCGTACTACGCGAAGGTCATCCCGGCCCTGCGCGAGGTTGGGGTGGTGTCCATCATGGACTCGGACGGCGATGTCACCCGCATGATTCCGTGGCTGGAGCGGGCCGGGATAGCAGGCGTGCTTCCGCTTGAGCGCAACGCCGGCGTGGACGGGATGGCGATCCGGCGGGTCCACCCGGAGTTCGTGCTCGTCGGCCACTTCGACAAGATGACGATGGCCCGGGGCGAGGCGGCAATGCGGGCCGAGTTCGAGCGGCTCGTTCCATTGATGCGGAGCGGCCGGTTCATCCCCAGCGTCGATCACCAGACGCCGCCGGGCGTGTCGCTCGCCCAGTACCGGACGTATCTCGACCTGCTCAGGGAATACACCGGGGATCAGTAGTGTCCCAACGTTAAGTGAACAACGACAACTGATTTGGGGCCTCGGC
>CAKKQC010000005.1 GCA_919901855.1 bacterium
ATGTCGCCCCGACGAAGCCCCGGGCTTTAGCCCGGGGAGAGGAGTCCGGTTCACTGCTCGGGTACGGGGTCTTGCCCGCCCTTGTAGGGATGCGCGCGCCGTTTCCCATGGACTTGTGGCTATTCTGGTTCGCACGCCACGAAGGCATCATGGCGTTTGCCCAAGGAAACGGACAGGCGACCATCATCGACTTGGAGCCTTCGCAGAAGGTGAAGCTCTACTGCGAGTGGCTCCGCCTTTCAACGGATGTCGGCTACGTGGACGAGAGCATGCTCAGAATCGTTCTTACGCGTGCCCTCGCCGCGCGTTCCGATACGGCAATCGCCACCTTCACAGGTCAGGTTCTTGGCCTCTGGTTTACGCAATGTGGCCTTCACTATGGGTCGGGCTCCGTTCCGTATGACCCGGACGTATGCCGAAGGCGTTTTGCCGTCTATCATGATGTTCTTCTCGAGAGTTCCGTCGCGGTAAGGTGTGTGGTCTATCCGGGATTGCTGGAGGGGGCGCTTCGCCAGCTTGGGTCCGAGGAAAGTCCTTGCGCCGAAAAGGTCCTCCAGGAGGTATTGGCCGAGGCGACACAGGAACGATCTCCCAAGATGAAAGCCGGACTGAGGGAGGTCCTTGGTGAGTTTGTTCATGGCGGCAATGCCAAACGCTGCGAGAAGTATACCCGCATGCTCAGACGCGCGATCGAGGAAATGTGAAGAAGGGGAGGGCCTTGGCGCCTGACGTTCCCAACCGCGGCGGCTCGTCGGGGCGCGGGGCCATCCTTCGGATCTCCGGAGTCCCCGGAGAAGGGTTCAGTAGAACGCGGCGAGGGAGCGGACGACCCAGTCCTGCTGGTCGGCGGTGAGTTCGGGATAAATCGGTAGCGCGAGGACTTCCCGCGCCGCGCGCTCGGCCTCCGGGAAGGCGCCGGCCTTGTAGCCAAGCGACGCGAAACACTCCTGGAGATGGAAGGGCAGGGGGTAGAAGACCGCGCAGCCCACCTCCTTCTTCGTCAGGTGCTCGCGCAGGAGGTCCCGGTTCGGGGCCCGGATCACGTACTGGTGATAGATGTGGTAGTTCACGCGGCCGGAGTTCTTCCACGCCGCATACGGAAGCCGCACGCCCTTCTCGACCAGCCGGTGTTCCTGGATCAGTGCGTCGTACCGCTGGGCGTTCGTGCGCCGCGCGGCGGACCAGCCGGACAGGGACGGCAGCTTGATGTTCAGGGCGGCCGCCTGGAGGGCGCTGAGCCGGAAGTTGCCGCCAATTACTTTGTGGTAGTACTGGCGCTCGGCGCCGTGGTTGCGCAGGAGCCGGACCTTGGCGGCCAGCCCCGAGTCCATCGTCAGGACCGCGCCCGCGTCGCCCAGCGCCCCGAGGTTCTTGGTCGGGTAGAAGGAGAGACAGCCGAGCGCGCCCATCGTGCCGGCCCGGCGGCCGTCCCGGTATTCGGCCCCGATCGCCTGGCAGGCGTCCTCGACGACGGGGATCGAGCGCTTGGCCGCGATCTCGAGCAGGGGCGCCATGTCCGCGCACTGGCCGTACAGGTGCACGGGGAGGATGGCTTTCGTCCGCGGCGTGATCACGGCCTCGATGTTCGCCGGGTCGAGATTGCAGGTCACGGGGTCGATGTCGGCGAACACCGGCTTCGCGCCGAGCCGGGCGACGACGCCCGCGGTGGCGAAGAACGAGAACGGGGTGGTGACGACCTCGTCGCCCGGGCCGATGCCCAGCGCCATGAGCGAGACCAGGAGGGCGTCCGTGCCGGAGGTCACGCCGATCGCGTGCGCGGCGCCGCAGGCTTCGGCCAGGCTCGCCTCGAAGGACTCTACTTCCGGGCCGAGGACGAACTGGCCGTGGTCCACGACCCGCGCCAGCGCCTTCACGAGGTCGCCGCGGAAGGGGGCATGGTGCGCCTGTAGGTCGAGCATCGGTACTTTCACGATCTCCGTATTATCCGCGAATCGCCGCGGAATGCCAGCGCGCTCCAGCGGGGTCCGGAACGCCAGTGCTACGATGGGATTTCATGCGATCACCCGGCGGACCTTACCCCCGATGACGGCCGGCATGGAAACGCCGCCCTGTGACGTGTGCGGAGAGACCTCCGTGGCGGTCGTGTTCGAGCGGAATCCGGGCGCTCGGTCGGGGGACGCCTTCATCCCGACCACGGACACCTTTCACGGCTACGGACGGGTCGTCCGGTGCGTCCGGTGCGGCGTCCTCCGCCTCTCGCCCCGCCCGGCTTGGGGAGCCCTGCGCGGCGAGTACGAGGCATCCGCAGACCCCCGGTACCTCGATGAGCTCGCCGGCCGGCTCGCGAGCGCCCGGAGGATGCTGAGACTCCTCGAGCTGGTGGTGGCGCCCGGACGGCTCGTGGATGTCGGGTGCGGCCCGGGCGCCCTGCTCGCGGCCGCCGCTCCGCGCTGGCGTGCGACCGGGGTGGAACTGTCCCGGTGGTCGACCGCCGAGGCGCGGCGGCGGGGCGGCGAGGTCGTCGAGGGCACTCTGGCCGGGGCCGCGTTCCCGGACGCCTCGATCGACGCCGTGACGATGCTGGACGTGGTCGAGCACCTGCCCGATCCGCGGGAGGTTCTCGCCGAGGTGCGCCGGATCCTCCGTCCGGGCGGCGCCGTCCTCGTCCTGACTCCCGACGTCGGGGCGTTCATGGCGCGGGCCATGGGGGCCTGGTGGTGGGGGCTGCGCCCCGCGCATCTCTACTACTTCTCCGCGCGTACCTTGCGGGCCCTCCTCGATCAGGAAGGCTTCGAGGTGCGGCTCGTGCGGCGCGTGGGTCGGGGGTTCACCTTCGGCTACTGGGTCAGCCGGATGCGCGGGTACGCGCCGGGGCCCATCGACGCCGCGAGCCGGCTCATCCGGTTCGTCCGCCTGGACCGGCTGCCGGTGTTCGTGAACACCTTCGACTCGATCGCCGTGGTGGCGGTCCGGCGGTGACGGGGCTGGCGGCCGCCTGGGCCCCGGCGGTCGTGCTGATGGCGATCGAGGGTGCGCTGGCCGCCCTGCATCCGCTCGCCGCCCTGTGCGCGCTCGCGATCGTGTTCCCCTTCGACGCTCCGCTCGTGGTCAAGGCGCCGGTGACCGTGTTCTCGGGCGAGGCGCTCGTGGCGGGCCTGCTGGCGGGGCTGGTCGCGCGCCGGCTGTGGACGCGCGGGGCGCTCGTGCGCCCCGTGATCGTGGCCGGCGGCTGGCTCGCCGTGCTCCTGGCTGCCGCCCTGCTGTCCGGGACCCACGCCGTGGACCGCTGGGCCGTCGTGAAGCAGGCCCTCCGGTGGGCCCAGCCCTGGCTCGTCTTCGCGGCCGTGGTCCAGGTCGTCCGCGCGGGGGCGGCATCCGCGCGACTCGCGGGGGCCTTCACGGGGATGGCGGTCGTCCTCGCGTTGCTCGGAATCGCGGAGGCGCTGGCGGGTACCGGGTCCGGCCTGAATATGCCGGGCTGGGTGCTCGACGAGAACCCGCTGGTCGAGCGCGCGCACGGGCCGTTCCATCCGAATCTCCTCGCGCCGTACCTGTCGATCGCCATCCTGATCGCGGTGGCGTCGTGGCGTGGCTGGATTGCCCGGGTCCCCGGCTGGCTCCTGGCGGCCGGGGTGGCGGTGCTGGCCGCGGCCCTGGCGCTGACGCAGGCCCGGACGGGCTGGGTGGCGATGGCCGCGGCGCTGGTCGTGTGGGGTGCCGCGCGGGCGCGGCCCCGCCGCGTGCTCGCGGCCGCGGGGGTGGCGCTGGTCCTCGCGGCCGGGGCGGCGGCGGTACTTCCGTCATTGCGCGGCCGCCTGGCTTCCATGACGGCGCCGTGGAACGCGCCGAGCTTCCAGTTCAGGGTCCAGGCGTTCCGCCTCGGGCTCTCCTTCTGGGCCGGGCACCCGCTGACCGGGATCGGGGGGGGCAACTACGCGGCCGCGTTCGACCGGAGACTCGCGGCGGGGGCCCCGAATCCGGGCGAGGCGATGCGTTACCACACGCACAACTTCTTCCTCCAGACCGGGTTGGAGACCGGCATCGTGGGGCTCGCGGCGTGGCTGGGTGTGCTCGGCTGGCTCGTCGTGCACTTCTGGGGCCTGCGGGCGCGGGCGCCCGGGGGGGCGGCGCTCGGACTTGCCCTGGTTACCCTCTTCGTCGCGGGAAACATGCTGGAGGTGACGGTCACGCAGGCGCGGGGTCTCATGTACGCTTTCGGATGGGGGATCGCGGCGGCGATGGGGGCGGGCCTGGCGCCTCGCCGGCCAGTTGTCGGACGCCGGACCCGGGGCCTATCATGAACGACATGGAGACATCGAAGACACCGGGCCGGGGGAGCTGGGTGCGTGACGCGGTCCTGCTGGCGGCCTTCGCGGGCGTCGTCGGGTGGTCGCTCTTCTTCACCGTCGTGCGGCCGGGGACCGGCGCGGCCGGGCCGGCCGCCTCCGCGGGAGCCGCCGTCTATCGGGGCGAGCTCACGATCCGGGCCGCGCGCCTGCCAGAGGCCGCGTGGCCGGCCGTGCGCGCGGGAGACGCTATGGGGACGATCGCCACCGTGACCCGGACGGCGGTGCGCGACTTTGGGCCGGGGCGCCGCGAACTCCACGTCACCCTCAAGGTCGCGGGTCCGATCCCGTTCACGACCGAGCGGTACCCGTTCCCCCAGCAGATCCTGCCCCTGCGGATCGGGTCGCTCGTCTGGTTCGAGACGGGCCGGTACACGATCATCGGCGACGTGATCGCCATGAACCCCTGAGCCCGACCGGGGGATACGGCGTGGCAATTTCGCCGGGCCTCCTCGGGCTCGGCGCGGGGTTGATGGGGGCCTGCGCGCTGGAGCCCGCCTGGGGCCTCTGGCTGCTGCTGGCCGCCACGATCGTCGAGGTCCGGACCGACACCACCTTGGGGTTCACGGTGTACGCTTCCGAGGTCGTCTTCGCCTGCGTCCTGGCCGTGTGGGCCGCGGTCCGAGGCCGCGCGGTCCTGCGCGATCCCGCCCACCGGTCGCTGCTGGTTGCCTCCTGTTTCATGGTCGTCGCCGCGTTCGTCTCGGGGGTGCTCGCGGGCACGCGCGCGGACGCCGTAAAGGGCGCCCTGCGGTGGGCCGAGTTCGCGGGGGTGGCGCTGATGGCGTCCGATGCGGGGGCGCGCGGGGTCTTCTCCCGGCGGCTGGTCGTGGGCGGGCTCGCGCTGGTGGCGCTCGTGCTGTCGGTCCAGGCGCTCGCCGACGCCCGCCCGTGGGTGCTCCGGCTCGACGACGCGCCGGCCCGGATCGTCTTCCGGCTGCCCGGGGGGGCGGTGGTCTGGCGCGCCGCCGGCTTCGAGCACCCGAACGTGCTGGCTGCGGCCCTGTTCCCCTGCGCGGCGGTGTGCGCGGCGGCCTGGATCGCGCTTCCGGTCTCGTCCATCGCGATCGCGGCGCTGGCGGCGTCCGGCCTGGCCGGCGCGACGATCGTCCTGACGTATTCCCGCGGGGGACTGCTCGGCTGGCTGGCGGCGATGGCCGCCGTCCTGGCGGCCGGATTGATGGGACCCGCGAAGCGGGGCGCCCTGGTCCGGTTCGCGGGAGCGGTCGCGGTGACCGCGGCGTTGGTTCGCCTGTTCGCCGCCCCCGCGGCGCTGGCGGAGCAGGTGCGGAGCGTCCGGACGACGGCGGTCAAGATGGCCGGCATCGCCGGGGGGCATTCCGAGGGGAAACGCCTCAAGGACGACCTCATGGGTGAGGCCTCGCAGGCCGAGATGGCGGTCGGCTCGCTGAACGACCGGAAGCTGATGGCCGAGACGGCGGGCCGGATTCACCGGGCCCATCCGTGGTTCGGGGCCGGGCCCGGGGGATGGCGGCGCGAGGCGCCCGCGCTCGCCCCGGCGGAGATGACCGCCGCCGGGCTCACGCATCACCCGCATAACCTCTACCTGCTCGTCCTGTGCGAGGGCGGCCTGGCCGGCTTCGCCGCGTTCGTCATCCTCGTGATCGCGCTCATCCGGGGGCCGGCCCGGATAGGGCCCTGGCCCGCAGCCGCGTTCCAATACGCGTGGGTGGGCATCTTCGCCGGCTTCCTCGCGGTGTCGGCCTTCGACGTGCCGCTCGTGCACGCGCGGGGGATGGGTTTCGCCTTCCTCCTCGGCCTCCTGCGGTGGCCGCTGCCGGAAGAGTCGCGCGCGTGAGCGAACTCCACCGTGTCCGCCGGAACATCGTCTCCAAGTTCGCGGGGGAGGCCCTCGTCCGCGGGCTCGGGGCCCTCACGTTCTTCTGCCTGGCGCGCCTCATGGGGGCCGGGGACTTCGGAGCCTACGTCGCGGCCCTCGCCTTCGCCGGCGTCTTCGTAGTCTTCCACGAGGCCGGCCTGCATTTCCTGCTCGCGCGCGAGGTCGCGCGCCGGCATGCCGCCGCCGGGACGTACACGCGCCAAGTCGCGATCCTCAAGGGGATCGTCTCGGCTGCGATCCTGGTGGCGGCGCCCGCCGCGGCCTGGGGCGCGGGGATGGAGCCCGGGATGGTGCGGCTGGTTCTGCTTGCGACCGTCGCCCTTAACGCCGCCTCGTTCGTCGAGATGCTCGGCGCGGCCCTCCAGGGGCTGGAGCGCATGGACGCGGAGGCGGTCATCCGGGGCGGGCACAAAGCCGCGCAGTTCCTGCTGCCCATCGGCGCATGGCTCCTCGCCCGTCGCGCGGGTTGGGTGCTGGCCGCGCAGGCGGCCGCGTCGATCGTGGCGCTCGCGGTCGCGTACGGCTGGACGCGCGGGCGCGGGTTCCTGCCGGCCGCCCGGCGCAGCCCGGGCGGCTTCCGGCGGTCGATCATGCCCTGGCTGGCCGAGGTCTGGCCGCTCACGGCCGTCGCGGTCTGCATGACGCTGGCCGCGCGCGTGGACGTGATCTTCCTTTCCCGGTTCCGCGGTATGGCCGAGACCGGTCTTTACGGGGCGGCCTCCCGGCTCTTCGAGCTGACCCAGGTCCTGCCGGCCCTGCTCATGGGCGTCCTGTTCCCGGTCCTGTCCCGGCTGGCGGTGGGCGACGACGGCGCCCGGCGGGACCGGACCTACGAGCGGCTGTTCCGGTGGTTTGCGGTACTCGCGGTGCCCGCGGCCGTGCTCCTGTATGCGTGGTCGGGTCCGATCATCCGCGTCTGCTACGGCGCCGCCTACGGGGACTCGGCGGGAATCCTGCGCGTGCTGGCGCCCGCGATGGGGTTCTCGTTCATGGGCTACCTCTTCATCAACGCCCTGATCGCCTCCGACCGGCAGACGACGTTCCTCGCCGTGACCGTGGTCGGGTGTACGGCCAACATCGTGGCCAATCTCCTGCTGGTGCCGGCGTACGGCGCATCCGGCGCGGCGTGGGCCCGGGTCCTGACGGAGGCCGTGTTCTTTGCCGGCGGGCTGGCCGTGTTCCACCGGATCGTCTCCCGCGTGCCCGTGGGTCTCCTGACCCGGGTCCTGCTGGCGTCCGCGGTGTCGGTTGGTGCCGCCTGGGCTGCCGGTGGCTCGCTGATCGGGGGGACTCTGGCGGCGCTGGCCTATCTGCCCATCCTCTGGCTACTGCGGGTTATCGCGGCCGATGACCTCGCGTTCGGCTTGCGCCTCCTGCGCTCCCGCCGCTAACGAAGAGCTTTCCGGTCAGGAGGATCCCGGTGACGCGCCCGGCGCCCACCGCCGTCCACCAGAGCCGGAGGAACGGAGCGACCAGCGATTCCGCGGTGAGCAGAACGACCTCGCCTGCGGAGGCCCGGCGGCGCCGGAGGAGCGCGTAGAGGGTCGCCGCGAGCGACGCGGCGGCGAGCGCGGGGATGCCAATGGCGGACGCTTTGGCCGCGGGTACGGCACCGGCCAGCACGAGGATTCCCCACAGCGCGGCGGCGTGGAACCCGAGGTGATACGCGGGGATCGCCCAGCCGTCGATCCACTTCAGCCGCGTGAGATACAGCCGGGGATGGCGGCAGAACAGGAGCGGCTCGTGGAGGCAATACCTGGACTCCCGCAGGAACAGGCCGGGCTTCCCGCGCTTAACCGGATGGAAGACGGCGGCGGCGGGAACGAACGGCACCGTGGCCTCCTGCTCGAGGACCGTGAAGTAAAAGTCCGTGTCTTCCCGGCAGTGCGGGTGGTTGAACCGCTCGTCCAGCCCGCCCAGCCGGCGGAAGGTGTCGGCGCGGACCGCGAGGTTCGAGGTGAGCCCCTGGCCGCCGCGCACGTTCGCGACCACGTGGCTGTAGACGTCCGCGTGCGCCGCGCCCTCGGGGCGCACGGGGCCTTCCAGCAGGATCGCCTCCGGGTGACGCGCGATCGCTTTCGCGTAGGCGGCCAGCCACCCAGGGGCGGGCCGGCAGTCGCTGTCGGTGAAGACGACCCACGGCGCGCGTGCCGCGGCTACCCCGGCATTCCGCGCTCCTGCCGGTCCGCGCGATTGGGGCAGCCGGACCGGCCGGAGGGGGAGCCGCGCTCCCCACTCCCGCGCGATCTCGCGTAGCCGCCCGGCTGTTCCGTCGCGCGAACCATCGTCCACGACGATCACTTCCACCTGAACCCGCGCCGCGCGCGCGGCAGTCCGAACGGCGCGCAGGCACCGCGTGATCTCGTCCATCCGATCCCGGGTGGCGATGACGACGGAAAGGGCGGGCTTCATCGCATCACCCCGGCCATCTAGCGCAGAAGCGGGTCCCCGGAGCCCGCCGGCCGGTTGATCTTCATCCGTTGTTCCGGCGTGGCGAAATGGTGGGTTCGGCGCAGGATGCTGCCGTCGCGGGCGAACACGATGTCGACATGCGCGAGCGCCCCGTCGATCGGCCTGCGTGCGCCACCGAAAATGTCGCAGGCGAGGAAACCGCGATCCTTCATGAACAGGACCAGATCGTGAAGTTGAGGCCCTCCCACGAAGAACTGGAACAGGAACGCCTCCACCAGGACTGCTTCGGTCTGCTTAAGCGTCTCGGAGGCTCCGGCCAGCACGAGCAGGTCGGCGCCCTGCGTGTCCAGCTTGATCAGGAAGGGACCCGTCAGACCCTTTTCCTTCACGACGCCATCCAACGTGACCGTGGGCACCTCGCGGGCTTTGCCGTCCGCGATCGCCCCGTCGCTCTCTTTCAGGAGAGACGAGCCCGACAGTATGTCGTGGACATTGAACGAGGCGGTGCCCGCATGATCCGATACCGCCGCGATCATGAAGTCGCCTTTGACTCTCCGGCAGATCCCCTCCAGCGTGGGGCGGTACTCCTCCAGCGGCTCGATGAGCATGTACCGGGGTTCGGGATAGACCTCGTAGAGCTCCTTTGTGCCGTACGCCACGCCGACGTCGATCACGGTGGCCGGCATGACCCCCTGGCGCCGGATGTGCCGCAGGGCATCTTCCATCGTGGCCCGCATCCCGCCGCGCTGGACGGTGAGACCGAGCATCCGGAAAGCCTTCCGAACGATGTCTTTGATGAGTGTCTTGAGCATTGGTCTCGTCATTATACGGGCTTCCGGGCCAGCCCGACCCACGAGGACGGCATGCCCAGCGCGATTCCGAGCCCGCTAAGCGTCATCCAGACGACGTTGCGGGGGAATGGCCGATCCATCCTGTGCCTCCACTGTTCGTCCCCGCGGACGGAGTCCGGTTCAAAGCCGGCTGTCCGGAACAGCGTCAGCAGGCTCCGGCGGCTGAACTCGGACAGGTGCTGGAGAAATACACGGTTGTCCCGCTTGCGGATCTTGTCCAGCAGACGCGGGACGCGGTAGTTGGTCAGGCCCGTGGAATTCGGTACGTTGACGCAGATCCATCCGCCGGGCTTCAGCGCCCGCCGCGCGAGTTCGAGGAACGCCTTGGGGTCAGGGACGTGCTCGAGAACGTCCAACATGGTGATGACGTCAGAGGAACCCTCGCCAGCCTCCTCGATACCGTGTTCCGCCACGGCCAGCCCGAGCCGCGTTCGGACGTACTCCGCCACGTTGTGGGACGGCTCGAGACCCGCGACCGAGAATCCGCGTGCGGCGGCCCGTTCCATGAATAGCCCCCACCCGCATCCGACGTCCAGGAGGCGGCCTCCCCGGCATCCCGCCTTCTGCATCAGCGCGAGGATCCCCTCGGCTTGCCGCACCTTCCAGCGGGGGCGGTCCCGCGTCCCGTCGGGAAGGGCCCGCTCCGTGTCGGTGAGCAGGTAGTAACGGGGACTCGCGTAGAGGCCTGCCAGGTCGGCAGGGGAAGGCGTTGGGTGGACGAAGATGTGGGTGCAGGCGGGACAGGCGAGATGTTCGAACTCGCGCGGCTCCCCGAAGGTGTCGGAGATGAATCGCCGGGAGACCACGGTGTCGCTAGAACCGCACACCGGACAGATGGGAGGCATCCCCAGCATTATAGCGTTTGCCTGTCGCGCGGTTGTTGAGTGGCGGCCTGCCGGAGGGTAGTATGGGTGAATCGTGAAGGACGGCAAACGCATCGTCGCGGTCCTCCCGGCGTACAACGCCGAGAAGACCCTGAAGGCCACGCTCGACGACATCCCGAAGGATCTCTTCGACGAGATCGTGCTCGTGGATGACGCCAGCAAGGACGGCACGGTCGCCCTGGCGCGCCAGCTCGGCCTCAAGCACATCGTCGTCCATCCGAAGAACCGGGGCTACGGCGGCAACCAGAAGACCTGCTACAAGACCGCCCTCGACCTCGGCGCCGACATCGCCGTCATGATCCATCCCGACTTCCAGTACGATCCCACGCTGGCCCCTGAGCTTGTCCAGCCGATCTTGGATGGGAAGGCCGACTGTGTGCTCGGCTCGCGCATGATGCGCGACACTGCCCTCAAGGGCAAGATGCCTGTCTGGAAGTACGTGGGCAACAAGTTCCTGACCGGGCTCGAGAACCTCGCGTTCGGAGTGAAGTTGTCCGAGTATCACACCGGTTATCGGTCCTATAACCGGAAAGTCCTTTCGACTCTGCGCCTCGACCTCAACAGCGACGGATTCGTCTTCGACCAGGAGATCATCGCCCAGATGCTTGCCAACGGTTACCGCATCGCCGAGGTCCCGATTCCTACCCGCTACTTCAAGGAAGCTTCCAGCGTGAGTTTCCTAGTGAGCGTCAAGTATGGCCTGCAGACCCTCTCTACTCTCGCGAGCTTCAATATGCACAAGAGACTGGGTTGGACTCAGAAGGGTCTCCTCCCCCTTGCCTAGCGGCTCGCGGGAAACTCTGGAGGATGGCGATGCCCGGCTAAAGGAGTTCTACAGAACGTCGGATCAATACCTTTCCATGAACCTTGCGGGTCACGATGAAGCGTACTTCGCCCTCTTCCTGGAACGTGTGTCCCGGTATGTCCCTGCGGGTTCATCAATTGTTGACCTTGGGTGTGGAACAGGCTTCTCCTCGCATCTGCTCGCGGCCAGGGGCTATCGAGTGACTGGCGTTGATATCTCGGAGAAGTTTCTCGATCGCAAGCTCGAGCGGGATGGACTGGTTTTGGTGAGCGCCGATGCGAGCGCACTTCCTATCCCTGATGGCTCCGTTGACGCTGTTGTCTCCTACGAGTTCATCGAGCACGTTGTCCGGGTGGCGGAGGTGCTGGATGAGATGATCCGGGTTGTTCGGCCCGGCGGTACTATCCTCATCCTTTCCCCGAACCTTGTTTCGCCTTTCCTGCCGCTGAAGAACATACTCGACATCATCAGGGGGCGTGTGCCCGCTGAGGTGGGGGGAAGGACCCTTGGTCAAGCCGGTCGCCTTGTCTTCAGGAACCTCTGGCTGTCGCTCGAGAAGGTCTTCTCTGGGAGGGTCTCCTTCCTCCTGAGAACTCCGGACCTGTCGAGGCCCGCTGAGGCAGACGCCGATAGCGTCTATCCGGCCAACCAGATCGATCTGCGGAGGTATCTCAGGCAGCGGGGTTTGGTGCTGGTAGGGGGGAGTGAGGGGCACACCTTCTCCGGAAGGCTTCTGGCGTATGCGTTTCCGTGGATGTGCGGGGAGTGTTGTGTGATGGCCAGGAAGCCAGCAAACTAACGCGCATGGCTCCGCGCAGACGGGCGACGGCGGCGTGCACTGCCCCTGTGGTTTCAAACCCCATCTCGCACTCAGTATAGGTCATGACAGAGGCAGGCATCAGAGGCCCGTGTGAGTGGCAAAAAGCAGGCGCGCCCCTTCTTTGGATTGCGTGAGCTGCGCGCGTCGGACCAAACTGAACACCGAAAACGGACCAATCTGAACACGATTAT
>CAKKQC010000006.1:0-93795 GCA_919901855.1 bacterium
GTCGCCCCGACGAAGCCCCGGGCTTTAGCCCGGGGAGAGGAGTCCGGTTCACTTCACGTTTGTGGCTTCTACGGTTTGCGAAGGTCCGGGATTCGGCCAGCACTGGCTCTATGAAGTGAGCACGCGGCCGCACGTGCCCTCGCCCCGGGTCGCGGTGCTGCCGGGCGCTGACGCGGCATTCGCCTCCGCCACGATTGCGGATGCGAAGGGGGAACGTTCGCGCGCACTCGTGGAGTTCAACGCTCTCTACGTCCTCCTGCCCGATATCACCGAAACCCGGTGCGCGCTGGGCCACGCCCTCGTTCAGATGGGGCGGTACAGGGAAGGCTACATGCATGTTCGGGCCGCTGCAGAGGATGGTATGGTGACCTGCAATGAACCTGCACTGCTAGACTGGGCCGTGGCGGCAATGGTGCTAGGACGTGAGACGGAGGCTCTGGATGTGTACCGGCGAGCTCTAGTCAGCTACAAGCGCTGGCCGACTGTGCTGATTCCCGCCCTCCAGAGCCGGCTTTGAACTGTGGGGGTGAACGCACCCCACGATTCCATCCGCCAGTTCTCTGGGATGATCAAGCATCCGCTGCGGCTGCGAAGCCAGATCTCCTCCTGCGAAGCTTGGATGGCCGCCAGCGCCGCGGTAACGCCATGGCCCTCGCGTTTGCCCAACCTGTATAATCTCGTTATGTCTTGATCCGCATAACGCTGCCGGGCTCGACGCCGGTCCGCAAAGGAGCCTATTCCATGGACATGATCGCACTGGTGTACTGCGCCGTCGTGGCGGGCGCCGCGCCACTCGGCTCGGATGCCGCGGCCGGATCGACGGTCATGGCGGAGCCGGTGGCGGTCGCGGATGAGGCACCCCAGGCGGCCGCCCTCGAGGACCTCGAGACCCGGATCGTGGCACTCGAGGAGGCGCGCCGGATCGGGGACAGCGTGACGGCGGGCGAGAAGGGGTTCGCGATCCGCTCGGCCGACGGCGCGTGGCGGCTCGGGTTGCGCGGCGTTCTTCAGTTGGATACGCGTGAGTACCTGGGCCGGTGCGCCCCCGTCTTCGTCGACACGTTCTTCCTGAAGCAGGCCCGCATGGTGTGGGATGTTCAGGGCTACGACCGGGTCTCGCTCAAGTTCGTGCCGGACTTCGGGAACGGCAAGGCGGTCATCATCGACGCGTACGCCGAGGGGCGCCTCCGGCCCGAGCTGCGGGTCAAGGCGGGGAAGTCCAAGCCGCCGATCGCGCTCGAACGGCTCCAGGGCGACGCGGTCGTGGCGTTCACGGAGAGGGGGGTGACCCAGATCCTGACCCCGTCCCGGGACATCGGGTACTCGCTGCTGGGGACGGTTGGCGGGGGACTCCTTTCGTACGAAGCCGGCATCTACAACGGGGCCGCGGACGGGGACAGCCCGGACGCCGACACGGCGGAGCGGAAGGAGTTCGCGGGCCGGATCTTCGCGCACCCGCTACGGGCGCTGGGCGTGCGGGCGCTCAACGCGCTCGGGGTCGGCGTGGGGGGATCGATCGGGGATCGCGTCGGCTCGACCGCCGCCCCCGGGGTGGCCTCCTACAAGACGCCGGCCCAGCAGACGATGTTCTCGTACCGGTCCACGGTGCTCGCCGACGGCGAGCAGGCGCGGGTGGCTCCGCAGGGCTACTGGTACGCCGGACCCGCCTGGGTGCTCGGCGAGTTCGTCCGGTCGGTCCAGCGGGTCAGGGTCGGCTCGTCGCGGGCCACCCTCACGGCCGGCGGCTGGCAGGCGGCCGGCGGGGTCGTGGTCACCGGAGAGGCAGCTTCGTATGATGGGCTGGCGCCCGCGGGGCGGTGCGGCGCGGTGGAGGTGGCCGGCCGGTTCGGCCAGGTCGAGTTCGACTCGAAAGCCTTCCCCGTCTACGCCGATCCCGCGGCGTCGGTGCGCGCGATCCGGTCGTGGGGCGCGGACGTGAACTGGTGGGTACGGAAGGCGGTCCGGCTGAGCCTCGAGTATGACGACTCCAAGTTCCTCGGGGGGGCGACCCGGGGGCGGCGGACGAGGGAGCAGGCGGTCCTGACCCGCGTGCAGGTGATCCTGTGAGGCGGCTCGCGCTCGTGCTGGCGGCGCTCTCCGTGGGCTGGGCGGCCCCGGTCCCGGCTGCCGGGGGAGGGCACCTGCGGCTCGCGACGACGACCAGCGTCGAGAACAGCGGACTGTGCGCCGCGATCCTGCCGGTATTCGAGCGGCGGGCGGGGCTCAAGGTCGACGTGATCGCGGTGGGCACCGGCCAGGCGATCAAGCTCGGGGAGTCCGGCGACGTCGACGTCATCCTCGTCCACGACCCGGCGCTCGAGGAGGCGTTCGTGAGGTCCGGCGCGGGGATCCGGCGGACGCTGGTCATGGTCAACGACTTCGTGATCCTGGGACCGGCGGCCGACCCCGCGAGCATGCCCTCGTGTGCGTCACCCGCGGACGCGTTCCGGCGGATCGCGGCGGCCGGCGGGCCGTTCGTGTCGCGCGGCGACGGGTCCGGCACCCACCTGCGGGAGAAGTCCCTCTGGAAGGAGGCGGGCACGGCGCCGACGGGCGCCTGGTACATCGAGGCTGGCCAGGGCATGGGGCCCGTCATCCTGATGGCGGGCGAGAAGCGGGCGTACACGCTCACCGACCGCGGGACGTGGCTCGCGATGCAGGACAAGGCGAACCTCGCGGTCGTCTACGAGAACCCGGAGGCGCTCCGGAACGAGTACCAC
The DNA here is from genome assembly GCA_919901855.1 of bacterium. Taxonomy (GTDB): domain Bacteria; phylum Oederibacteriota; class CAKKQC01; order CAKKQC01; family CAKKQC01; genus CAKKQC01. The sequence goes on from CAKKQC010000006.1 coordinate 2,721, forward strand.
GTCATCGCGGTCAACTCCGCGCGGTGGCCGCACGTGCGCCTGCGCGAGGCGCTGGCGCTCATCCGCTGGCTCGTGTCGCGCGAGGCGCAGGACCTGATCGGCCGGTACCAGAAGGGCGGCGTCCAGCTGTTCAAGCCGGCGGTCCCGGCCCGGTAGGTGGATTTCCTCGCCGAAGGCGCCGCCCAGGCGCTGCGCCTCCTTGCCGGCGGGAACCGGGAGGTCTGGGCGGCGGTCTGGATCTCGGTCTGGGTGGCGTTCGCCTCCACGTGCGTAGCCGCGGTGGTGGGGCTCCCCGTGGGCTACGCGGTGTCGGTCGGCCGGTTCCGGGGGCGGAGGGCGGCACTCGTCGCGCTCAACGCGCTCCTCGGGGTTCCGAGCGTCGGGATCGGGCTCCTCGTCTACTCGTTCCTCTCGAGGCGCGGACCATTCGGATCGTGGGGGATGTTGTTCACTCCGGCGGCGATGGTCATCGGGCAGGCTGTCCTCGCCGCCCCGGTCGTGGCGGCGCTCACCCGGGCGGCGTTCGCCGGACTCGATCCCCGGGCGCGCCAGACCGCGGTCTCGCTCGGGGCGGGGCCGGTGCGGGTGGCGCTGACGGCGGCGCGGGAGCTCGGACCCGCCCTGACGGCGGCGGTGATGGCGGCCTTCGGACGCGTGTTCGGCGAGGTCGGCATCTCGCTCATGCTCGGCGGGAACATCCTGTTCTACACGCGGAACATCACGACCTCGATCGCGCTGGAGACCGCCAAGGGGGAGTTCGCGCTCGGGCTGGCGCTGGGCGGGATCCTGCTCGTGATCTCGTTCGCGGTCAGCCTCGCGGTCCACGTGATGCGGGGCCCCGAGGAGTCCCGGTGACCGGGGCGCCGGCGCTGGCGGCCAGGGGCATCCGGAGGAGCTTTCCGGAGGGGTTCTCGCTCCGGGTCGAGGACTTCGCCGTCGAGGCCGGGAGCATCTGCGGGTTCACGGGGCCCAACGGAGCCGGCAAGACCGTGCTGCTCGAGATCCTGGGGTTGGTGGAGCCCCCGGATGAAGGCGGGATCGAGTTGCTTGGGCGGCGGATCTTCCCGGGCCCCGTGAGCCGCGAGGAGCGGACCGCGCTCACCTTCGTCATGCAGCGTCCCTACCTCTTCCGGGGGACCGTGGCGTGGAACGTCGGGTACGGGCTGGCCGCCCGGGGGTTGGCCGGGCCCGAGCGGAAGCGCAGGGTCGACGCATGCCTGGAGCGGTTCGGGCTGGGGGACCTGGCCGGGGCGGACGTCCGCCGGCTCTCGGGCGGGGAAGCCCGGTGGGTCGCGATCGCGAGGGGCTGCGTCCTCGAGCCCGCGGTCCTGATCCTGGACGAGCCCGATGCGCACCTGGACGAACCCCACGTGGAAGCCCTCGACGGGCTGATCCGGGGGATGCGCGGAAGCACCACGGTCCTGTTCAGCACCCACGACCCGGCCCGGACCCGGATCTGCGACCACGTCTTCGCCCTCGACCAGGGCGCCGTTCAACAGGCGCGGTGAACCCATTCCGCCGTCCCCCCAGGGGTTGACATGGGGGTTAAACAGGACTAAACTAGTCCTGGATGGAGACCCAGGCCGGCGGCGTCGAGATTCTGACCCGGGGGGCGGATTACGCCCTGCGGGCGATGGCCGTGCTGGCGAAGGGCTGGGAGGCCGGCGGGCCGGTGCCGGTCCGGCGGATCGCAGGGGACGCGGGCGTGGCGGAAACCATGCTGCGCAAGCTGCTCCAGAAGCTGGGTCGCGCGCGGCTGGTGGTGTCCGTGCGCGGGATCGCGGGCGGGTTCCGGCTCAGCCGGCCTCCCGGTGAAATCGCGTTCCTCGACGTGATCGAGGCGGTGCAGGGGACGATGGCCGTGAACCGGTGCTTTCTGAAGGGCCGCCCGTGCCCCAACCGGGCGACCTGCGCGGTCCGCCGGGGACTCGGGGAGACACAACGCCGGCTCGTGGCGTCCCTGCGGGACACGACGCTGGCCGGACAGGCGGAGGCATAGCATGGCGAAGCGAAAGATCATCCTCATCGACGAGGGACGGTGCAACGGCTGCGGCCAGTGCGTGGTCGCGTGCGCCGAGGGCGCGATCGAGATCCGCGACGGTAAGGCCCGGATCGTGAGCGAGACCTACTGCGACGGGCTCGGGGCGTGCGTGGGCGAGTGCCCGCGGCGGGCCCTGACGGTCATCGAGCGCGAGGCGCCCGGGTTCGACGAGGCGGCCGTGGCCCGGCACCTGGCCGGGACGGAAGGAGCGGGGGCGCACGCGCCCGCGGCCTGTCCGGGGTCGGCTGTGCGCAGCCTCGGCGGCGCGCCGGCGGTCCCCGCGTCCTCCGCCGGACCGGCGGCTCCCTCGCGGCTCGCGAACTGGCCGGTCCAGCTCGCCCTCGTCCCGCCCGGGGCGCCGTTCCTCCGGGGCGCGGACCTGCTCGTCTGCGCCGACTGCGTGCCCGCCGCGGTCCCGGACTTCCATGAGCGGTATCTGGCGGGGCGTGCGCTCGTCGTGGGATGTCCCAAGCTCGACGATCTCGGGGCCCACCGCGACAAGCTCGCGGCGATTCTCCGGGAGGCCGGCCCCCGGAGCGTGACCGTGCTCCGGATGGAGGTCCCGTGCTGCAGCGCCCTGGCGGGGGCCCTGATCGACGCCCGGGACGAGGTCGCGCCGGCCCTGTCCGTCGAGATCGTGACCATCGGCGTGGAGGGCGGTGTCGTGGAACGCGAGACGGCGTCCGCGGTCACGCGGACCACGGGAGGTGCACCATGAAGTGTCCGGGACAGGATCGGCAGTTCTGGCGTCCGGAGGACCTGACCGAAGCGCCGTGCCCGCAGTGCCACGAGGTTGTCGAGTTCATGAAGGACGACCTCTCGCGGAAATGCCCCAAGTGCGGGACCCGGTTCGGCGATCCCCAGAAGGACATGGGGTGCCTCCAGTGGTGCAAGTACGCGGACAAGTGTCTGGGGGTCAGCAATGTCGAGAGGCCGGCTCCTGCCGCCCAAGACCGGTCCGGCCCGGCCTGACCGCGGGCATCCCCGGGAAAGCCTGACAGGGGTCAGCCCGATTCCTGACCGCGGTGCATACGGCCCCACCCCTCCCGGGGGATACTGGAGGCTCACCAAGGAGGTGACTTCATGAGCATCAAGCGGTCAGCGACCCACGCGGGCGGAGAGCCGGCCCACGACATCCTCAAGGAACTTCATCGTCCCATCGACGTCTTCTTCTCTCCTTCCTCGGTGGCCGTGATCGGGGCCACGGACAAGGTCGGCAGCGTGGGCCGCACCGTGCTCTGGAACCTGATGAGCACGCCGTTCGGGGGCACGATCTACCCCGTGAACCCCAAGCGGACGAACGTGCTCGGGATCAAGGCGTACAAGACCGTCGCGGAGATTCCCGAGCGGGTCGACCTCGCCGTGATCATTCTTCCCGCCACGAGCGTGCCGGGCGTGATCCGCGAGTGCGCCGAGGCGAAGGTCAAGGGCGCCGTCGTCATCTCGGCCGGGTTCAAGGAGCTGGGCCCGTCGGGGGCCGAGCTCGAGCGCCAGGTGCTCGTCGAGGCGCGCAAGGGCGGGATGCGCGTGATCGGGCCCAACTGCCTGGGCGTCATGGCGCCGCTGTCGGGGCTGAACGCGACGTTCGCCAGCAGCATGGCCCGGCCGGGCAACGTCGGGTTCGTGAGCCAGAGCGGCGCGCTGTGCACGGCAGTCCTGGACTGGAGCCGCAAGGAGCTGGTGGGGTTCAGCGCCTTCATCTCGATCGGGGCGATGGTGGACGTGGACTGGGGCGACATGATCCAGTACCTCGGGGACGATCCGCGGACGCAGAGCATCGTGATCTACATGGAGTCCGTGGGGAACGCCCGGTCGTTCCTCTCGGCGGCGCGCGAGGTCGCGCTCACGAAGCCGATCATCGTCATCAAGGCCGGGCGCACGGAAGCGGCCGCGAAAGCCGCCGCGTCGCACACGGGCTCGCTGGCGGGATCCGACGAGGTGCTCGACGCCGCGTTCCGCCGGTGCGGGGTGCTGCGCGTCAACACGATCGAGGACCTGTTCAGCATGTCCGCCGTGCTGGCCAAGCAGCCGCGGCCCAAAGGGCCCAAGCTCCTGATCGTGACGAACGCCGGCGGGCCGGGCGTGCTCGCGACGGATGCTTTCGTGGGCGCCGGCGGCACGCTGGCCACCCTCGATCCCGACACCGTAAAGCTGCTGAGCGCGTTCCTGCCGCCCCACTGGAGCCGGGGTAACCCCCTGGACATCCTGGGCGACGCGGGGCCGGACAAGTACGCGAAGACCATGGAGCTCATGTCCAAGGACCCGGGGTCCGACGGGATTCTCGTGATCCTGACTCCGCAGGCGATGACGGACCCGACGGCGACGGCCCAGGCGATCGTGCCGTACGCGAAGATCGACGACAAGCCCGTGCTCGCGAGCTGGATGGGCGGGCCGGACGTCGCGGCGGGAGAGGCGATCCTGACCGCGGCCAACATTCCGACCTTCGCCGCCCCCGACGTGGCGGCGCGGGCCTTCCGGTACATGTGGGAGTACAGCGACAACCTCAACCACATCTACGAGACTCCGCAGTTGCCCAAGGAGGAGGCGGGCGTGGACCGGAAGGGGGCGGCGAAGATCATCGCGGCGGCGGCGGCGGCGGGCCGGAGCCTGCTGACGGAAGCCGAAGCGAAGGACCTGCTGGCGACCTACGGCATCCCCGTGGCGCGCACGATCGTGGCGACTACCCCGGACGCGGCCGTCGCGGCCGCGGAGAAGATCGGTTACCCGGTCGTGCTCAAGCTCAACTCGGAGACCGTGACCCACAAGACCGATGTCGGCGGGGTCCAGCTCAACCTCGTGACGCCCGAGGGGGTGCGGCGTGCCTGGGACGCCATCGAGGCGGGCGTGACGGCGAAGGCGGGGAAGGCCGCGTTCCAGGGCGTCACGGTCCAGCCGCACGTCAGGATGGAAGGCTACGAGATCATCCTCGGGAGCAGCGTGGATTCCCAGTTCGGGCCCGTAGTCCTGTTCGGCACGGGCGGCCAGCTCGTGGAGGTGTTCCGCGACCGGGCGCTGGGATTGCCCCCGCTTACCACCACGCTCGCGCGGCAGATGATGACCCAGACCCGGATCTTCTCCGCCTTCAAGGGGGTGCGGGGCCGCAAGCCGGTCGACCTGCCCGCGCTCGAGCAGCTCATGGTCATGTTCAGCCATCTCGTGGTCGAGAATCGTCGGATCAAGGAGATCGATGTCAACCCGCTCCTGGTCTCCGCCGACGGTATCGTCGCGCTGGACGCGCGGGTGCTGCTGCACCCGGCCGACGTGGCCGACAAGGACCTGCCGCAGCCCGCGATCCGGCCGTACCCGATCGAGTACCAGTGGGACTTCGAATTGAAGGGCGGCCATAAGTCCCTGATCCGGCCGATCCGGCCGGAGGACGAGCCGCTCATGGTCGATTTCCACCGGCGGCTCTCGGAGCTCAGCGTCTACCACCGGTATTTCGGCAACGTCCCGCTGGCCGACCGGGTGCGGCACGAGCGGCTCACGCGGATCTGCTTCCTCGATTACGACCGGCAGATGGTGCTCGTGGCCGAGGAGAAGACCGCGAAGGGGGAGCGGCAGATCGTGGCCGTGGGCCGGCTCGGGCGCACCGCCGCGGAAGGCGAGGCCGAGTTCGCCCTCCTGATCATCGACCAGTACCAGGGCTCCGGCCTGGGCACCGCCCTGCTGGAGAGGCTCATCGAGGTGGCGCGGGCGGAGGGGATCAAGCGGCTGACGGCCGAGATGCTGGCGGACAACGTCGCGATGAGGCGCCTGGCCGAGCAGCTCGGGTTCAAGCCCATCGCCTCGGACGATGCCACCATCATGCGGTGCGCGTTGGATCTCCAGGGATGAAGGCGGGATAGAGCACAGTCAAGGTGCCATGATCCGGTACCGCATCGCGGTCCACGGCGCCGTGCAGGGGGTGGGTTTCCGGCCGTTCGTCTACCGGCTGGCGCGTGAGCTGGACCTGGCGGGGTGGGTGGTCAACACTCCCCAGGGCGTGGCTATCGAGGCCGAAGGACGGGACGCCGGGCTCGAGGAGTTCCTCGGACGGTTGCGCCGGGACGCTCCGGCGCGGGCCCTGGTCTTGGGGCTCGAGGCCTGGCGGCTGGACCCCAAGGGGCGGTCCGGGTTCGAGGTCCGGGAAAGCGATGCGCGGGGGCCGCGCACGGCGTTCGTCATGCCGGATCTGGCGGTATGCGATGACTGCCTGCGCGAGATGCGGGACCCGAAGGACCGCCGGTATCGCTATCCCTTCGTCAACTGCACGAACTGCGGCCCCCGGTTCAGCGTCATCCTCGACCTGCCCTACGACCGGGCCCGGACGACGATGCGCGCGTTCGACCTCTGTCCGGCCTGCCGCGCCGAGTACGGTAATCCCGCCGACCGGCGGTTCCACGCGGAGCCGGTCGCCTGCCCCGCGTGCGGTCCGGCGCTCGCGTACTGGGACGCCTTGGGAACCGTCCTGGCGACGGGTGAGGAGGCGCTACGACGGTGCGTGGAGACGATCCAGGCCGGCGGGATCGTCGCGGTCAAGGGGCTGGGCGGGTTCCATCTCATGGCCGACGCCCGGCGGGATCCGGTCGTCCGCGAGCTGCGCCGGCGCAAGCACCGGGAGGAGAAGCCGCTGGCCGTGATGGCGCCGTCGCTCGAGGCCGCCGCGAAATGGTGCGAGGTGTCGGCGGCCGAAGCGGCGCTCCTGCGGTCGCCCGAGGCGCCCATCGTCCTGCTGAAGGCACGGATGGGAACGGACGTTTCGTCCGCGGTGGCCCCCGGCAACCCGACCCTCGGCGTCATGCTCCCGTACACGCCCCTGCATCATCTCCTGCTGGAGGCGGTCGGGAGCCCGGTGGTGGCCACGAGCGGGAACCGGTCCGACGAGCCGATCTGCACCGATGAAACCGAGGCGCTCCGGCGCCTCGCCGGGATCGCGGACGGGTTCCTGGTCCACGACCGGCCGATCGCGCGCCACGGGGACGACTCGGTCGTGCGCGTGATTCTGGGCCGCCCCCTGGTCCTGCGTCGCGCCCGGGGGTACGCGCCCCTGCCGGTCGGGTTGGCGGCGTCTTCGCCGCCCGTGATCGCGGTCGGCGCCCACCTCAAGAACGCGATCGCCGTGACCTCGGGGCCGAATGTCTTCGTGAGCCAGCATATCGGCGATCTCGAGACGCCGCAGGCCCTGGAGGCTTTCGGGCGCGTGCTAGAGGACTTCCAGCGGCTGTACGCAGTCACGCCGGCGGCCGTCGTGCACGACCTCCATCCGGGTTACGCCTCGACCGCGTGGGCTTTTCAACGGGGCCTGCCCGCGATCGCGGTCCAGCACCACCGGGCGCACGTGCTCGCATGCATGGCGGAGAACGACCTGGAGGCGCCGTGCCTCGGGGTCGCGTGGGACGGCACTGGCTGGGGCGAAGACGGAACCGTGTGGGGGGGGGAGTTCCTCGGGATCGAGCCCGGCGGACTGGTCCGCCGGGTCGCGCACCTACGCACATTCGCCCTCCCGGGCGGCGAGGCGGCGGTGCGGGAACCCCGGCGGGCCGCTCTGGGGGTGCTCCACGAGCTGTTCGGAGACGCTGTCTTCGCCATGGATCACCTCCACCCCGTCAGGGAGTTCGGCCCGGCCGACCGGGTCCTCCTGCGCGGAATGCTCGAACGCGGCATCAACTCGCCCAGGACCTCGAGCGCGGGTCGCCTCTTCGACGCCGTCGCGTCGATCGCGGGCTCGCGGCAGGTCACGCGGTTCGAGGGGCAGGCGGCCATGGAGCTGGAGTGGGCGGCCGCTTCGGCCGCCCCAATTGACGCTCCGCGCCGCGACTATCCATTCCCGGTGAACGAGCAGGCCGGCATCCTGGTCGCCGACTGGTCGCCGCTCGTGCGCGCGATTCTCGACGACGTGGCGGGCTCCGTCCCCCTCCCGGCGATCGCGGCCGGGTTCCACGCGGCGCTGGCGCGGGTCATCGCGGAGGTCGCCGTCAGGCTCAAGGCGCCGCGCGTCGTGCTCAGCGGCGGGTGTTTTCAGAATGCGCTGCTGCTGGAGGCGGCCGTGGGCGCGCTCCGGCGCGCCGGGATCCGGGCCTACTGGCACCAGCGGGTTCCGCCCAACGATGGATGCATCGCGCTCGGGCAGGCGCTTGCCGCGAGCATCGCTTCGACTCCCGCGGCGGTCGCTTCGGCCGCGCCGTCCGCGTCCGCGGACGCGAGGGTCTGACCGCCGTGTGCCTCGCGATTCCGGGAAGGATCCTGAGCGTCGAGGGCGAAGGACTGGCGCGCTCAGGCGTGGTCGACTTCGCCGGGGTTCGCAAGCGCATCAGTCTCTCGTGCCTGCCCGGGGCCGCGCCCGGGAACTACGTCATGGTCCATGCCGGGATGGCGATCACGGTCGTGGACGAGGCCGAGGCGCTCGGCGTCTTCGAGTACATTCGGGAGGCCGAGGCCGAGGGGGGCTCTACGGCGTGAAGTACCTCGACGAGTACCGCGACGCTGCGACCGCGCGCCGGTACGCGCGGCTGATCGCCAGGCGGGTGACCCGGCCGTGGACGATCATGGAGGTCTGCGGGGGCCAGACCCACTCGATCCTGCGCCACGGCCTCGACCGGCTCCTGCCGGGGGGCGTGACCCTCGTGCACGGTCCCGGTTGTCCCGTCTGCGTGACCCCGGTGGCGCTCATCGACCGCGCGGTCGAGCTGGCGCGGCGCCCGGGCGTCGTCCTCTGTTCCTTCGGCGACATGCTGCGGGTGCCCGGGAGCCGGGGGGACCTGTTCTCGGCCCGGGCGGGCGGTGGCGACGTCCGCGTGGTCTACGCTCCGCTCGACGCGGTGGCCCTGGCGGAGCGCATGCCGGACCGCGAGGTCGTGTTCTTCGCCGTCGGGTTCGAGACGACGGCCCCGGCGAACGCGGTCGCGGTCGCCCGCGCGGCCGAGCTGGCCTTAAGCAACTTCTCCCTCCTCGTCGCGCAGGTGCTCGTGCCGCCCGCGATGGAGGCCATCCTGGCCTCGCCGGGCAACCGGGTCCAGGGCTTTCTGGCGCCCGGTCACGTGATCGCGGTCACGGGCGTCGAGGCGTACGAGACGCTCGCGTCGCGGTGGAAGGTGCCGATTGTCGTCACGGGATTCGAGCCGCTCGACCTACTCCAGGGGATCGCCATGGTGCTCCGCCAGCTCGAGGAAGGTCGCGCGCAGGTCGAGAACCCGTACGCGCGAGCCGTGCGGAGCGGCGGCAACCCGGACGCGCTCGCCCTGCTCGCCCGGGTCTTCGAGGTCGTGCCTAGAAGCTGGCGCGGGATCGGCGAGATCCCGCGAAGCGGGCTGGGGCTGGGCCCCGCCTTTCGCGCGTTCGACGCCGAGAGGAAGTTCGCTCTGACGGGGACGGGGGCGGCGGAGGACGCCGCCTGCATGGCGGGGTCCGTCCTCCGCGGTATCGCGAAGCCGCCCGAGTGCGCGGTGTTCGGCACCCGGTGCACGCCCGAGCACCCGCTGGGGGCGCCCATGGTGTCCGCGGAGGGGTCGTGCGCGGCCTATTGGCGATATCGAAGACCCGGCGTCGGGGTGGGGGCCTAGGTGGAACCCGGCTCCTTCGCGCTCCAATGTCCCATTCCTATATCGGAGTATCCGACTGTCCAAATGGCACATGGCGGCGGCGGCCGGCTCATGCGGAACCTCATAGAGAAGATGTTCATGGCCGCGTTCCGGAACCCGCTGCTCGAGGGGCGGCACGACGGCGCCGTCTTTCCGTCGCCGGGGTCCCGGCTCGCGACCACGACCGACGCCTTCGTGGTGCGGCCGCTCTTCTTCCCGGGCGGGAGCATCGGCACGCTCGCCGTGGACGGGACGGTGAACGACCTGGCCATGTGCGGCGCCCGCCCGGTCTGCCTGTCGGCGGCGTTCATTCTCGAGGAGGGCCTCCCGATGGAGACGCTGTGGAAGGTCGTGGCGTCCATGGCGGAGGCCGCGCGGGAGGCCGGCGTCGCGATCGTGACGGGCGATACCAAGGTCGTGGAAAGGGGCAAGGGCGACGGCGTCTATATCGCGACCGCTGGCGTAGGAGTCCTCGACCACGCCGGGGACATCGGGCCGCGGTCCGTGCGGCCGGGCGACGCCGTGCTCCTGAGCGGGGACGTGGGGCGGCACGGCATGGCCGTCCTCGGGGCGCGCGAGAGCCTCGGCTTCGAGTCCTCGATCGAGAGCGACTGCGCCCCGCTCTGGCCCGCGGTCGACGCGCTCCTGCGCGGCGGCGTCGAGGTGCACTGCCTCCGGGACCTCACCCGGGGCGGGCTCGCGTCGGCGGCCGCCGAGATCGCGTCGGACGCGGACTGCGGCATCCGCCTGGTCGAACGGGCGATTCCCGTGCGCGAGGACGTGGCCGGCGCGTGCGAGCTTCTCGGGCTCGACCCCTTCTACGTAGCGAACGAGGGGCGGTTCATCGCGTTCGTGCCCGAAGCCTCGAGATTCACCGCGCTCGCGGCCCTGCGTAGCGTCGGAGTGTCCGCGGACGCCGTCGAGATCGGGACGGTGTCCGCGGGACCGCGCGGGCTGGTCGTGCTCGAGAGCGCGGTCGGGTCCGAGCGGGTCCTCGATCTCCTGAGCGGGGAGCAACTGCCCAGAATCTGCTGAGGGTGGAGTTCCGTCCGCCCCGCGGCATGATGTCGCTCATGCCGTCCCGGCGGCGGGGACATCATCCCGTCCTCGCGGCAGTCAGCGATCGGCGGAGTCCGCAGTCAGAGTCCGGGGTCTTCGCTGGTCATAACGTCCCCGTCCACTCCCGTGAGAAAACACTAGCTCCGAGGGCGCCGGGAGGGCCCAGCATGACGAACGACAATGGTCTCTCTTATCTGCTGCCCGGGATTCTAATCGTGCTGCCGCTCGTGCCGGCGCTCCTGCTGGCCGTCGTCAGGGGGCAGGCAATGCGCTCCGCCGTCGTCTGGACCGGCGCGCTGGCCGTGGCCGCGGGAAGCGTCTGGCTCGCCGCCGGGCACCTCTCCGGGCCCCCGCTCGCCCTCGCCTTCGATCTCCCCTGGCTCGACCGGGCCGTCGCCGGAGCGGGCCTCCTCGTTTCCCTCTACATGCTCTTCGCCTGCCGGGGCATCGTGAAGCGCGAGTGGTGGATCCCGGTCCTCATCGTGGCTCAGACCGTGGTCATGGTTCTGGTCGAGGTCGCGGGACCCAGGGCCGAGCGTCCGATCGTGATCGACCAGCTCTCGCTCGTGATGGCCCTCATCATCGGGATAGTGGGCGGGCTGATCTGCATCTACGCCCTTACCTACATGGAGGATTATCACCGCCATCACCCCGAGGTCTCGGACCGCAAGCCCCTGTTCTTCTTTCTCCTGTTCGCGTTCCTCTCGGCCATGTTCGGGATCGTGTTTTCGAACCACCTCGGCTGGATGCACTGCTGCTGGGAGGTCACGACGCTCTGCTCGTTCCTGCTCATCGGCTACTCGCGGACGGAGGAGGCCCGGCGGAACGCCTTCCGCGCGATGGGGTTCAACGCCGTCGGGGGCCTGAGCTTCGGGGTCGCGATCTGGTGGCAGTTGCACAACGGCCGGGCCATCGAGCTGGACAGTATGGCGGCAATGGGCTCGGCCGCGCTCGTCCCCGCCGTGCTCATCGGGTTCGCCGGGCTGACGAAGTCCGCGCAGCTCCCGTTCTCATCGTGGCTCCTGGGCGCCATGGTGGCGCCGACCCCGGTGTCGGCCCTCCTGCACTCGAGCACGATGGTCAAGGCCGGCGTCTTCGCCGTCCTCAAGTTCGCGCCGGTCTTTCACGGGCACACGGCCGGCTACCTGATCGCCCTGGTGGGCGGGGCCACGTTCCTCGCCACGTCGCTGGCGGCCATCTCCATGAGCAACGCGAAGCTCGTGCTCGCGTACTCGACCATCGCCAACCTCGGGCTCGTCGTGGCCTGCGCGGGCGTGGGCTCGCCGGAGGCGGTCTGGGCGGGGATGATGCTGATCATCTTCCACGCGATCTCGAAGGGGCTGCTGTTCCTCGCCGTGGGCGCCGTCGAGCACCGCACCGGCAGCCGCGACATCGAGGACATGGAGGGCCTGCTCGCGACGCGGCGCGCGCTCGGGATCGTCATGATCGTCGGGATCATCGGCATGTTCCTCGCGCCGTTCGGCATGCTGGTCGCGAAGTGGACGTGCCTCAAGGCCTTCGTGGAGGTGAACCCGCTGCTCGCTATCCTGCTGGCGTACGGCAGCGCGCCGACGCTCTTCTTCTGGACCAAGTGGCTGGGCAAGGTGATCAGCGTTCCCGGCGCGGCAAGGCCGGCCGTGGGACCGCTTTCGGCCAACGAGTGGGCGGCGGTGGGTACGCTCGCGGTACTGACCGTTTGCGCCTGCGTGCTCTTCCCGCTGGTGTCGGACTACGCGGTCGCGCCGTACCTGGCCCGGCAGTACGCGGGGGCCATGGTGGCGCCCGCCGGGGTGGGGATCATGGCGCTCATGCTGGGTCTCCTCGTGCTGGCGATCATGGCGTTCATCTTCTACCCGCCGCGGGGCCAAGTGTCCGCGCGGTACCTGGCGGGGGCGAACATGGGCGCCGCGGGGAACACTTTCCGGGGTCCCCTGGGCGAGGTTACGCCGGCAAGCCGGAACTACTACCTCATGGGGTTCTTCCCGGAGGGGAAGATCATCCTCGGAGGGTCCCTCGCCTCGATTGCCCTGATGATCGTAGCCCTCGCGGCGGTGCTTAGATGACGGGCCTCGTGGGCGCGGTGGCGTTCGTCGTCCTCGCTCCGGTCGTGGGCGGGCTGATCGCCGGGCTGGACCGGATCTTGAGCGCCCGGTTGCAGGCCCGCGTGGGGCCGCCGGTGCTACAGCCCTTCTGGGACGTGCTCAAGCTGCTTTCCAAGCGTCGCGCGCTGGTGACCGTGTTCCAGGAGTACTACGCGGGATGCTTCCTCCTGTTCGCGATCGTGGCGGGTGCGATCTTCTTCGGCGGGGGCGACCTCCTGCTGACCGTATTCTCGCTCGCGCTCGCGGGCGTGTTCCTGGTCCTCGGGGCCTACGCGCCCAACTCGCCGTACAGCACGATCGGGGCGGAGCGCGAACTGCTCCAGATGATGGCCTACGAGCCCATGCTCCTGATCGCCGCCCTCGGGTGCTTCATGGCGACCGGGAGCTTCCACGTGGACGCGATCTACGCGCACCCGACCGCGCTCGTGGGCCGGTTGCCCGGGGTCTTCCTCGGCCTGCTCTTCGTACTGACGATCAAGCTGCGCAAGTCGCCGTTCGACCTCTCCGCCTCGCACCACGCCCACCAGGAGCTGGTCCGGGGGCTCACGACCGAGTTCTCGGGCCCGACGCTGGCCCTGGTCGAGGTAGGGCACTGGTACGAGACCGTGCTCCTGTTGGGGCTGGTGTATCTGTTCCTGGCCGCCCTTGGACCCTGGGTTGCGCTGGCCGGGGTGGTCGTCGTCTACGCCCTCGAAGTCCTGGCCGACAACATCTTCGCCCGGTTGACGTGGCGCGTGACCGTCGCTTCGGCCTGGACCGTGGCGGCGATTCTGGGGGCGACCAACCTCTTGGCCGTCCACTACCTGAAGCAATAGGGGAGGGCAAGACAACATGGGGATCATGAGCAAATCGCCGTGGATTCTGCACTATGACGGGTCGTCCTGCAACGGCTGCGACATCGAGGTGCTCGCGTGCCTGACGCCGCTCTACGACGTGGAGCGGTTCGGCATCGTGAACACGGGGAACCCGAAGCACGCGGACATTCTCCTGATCACGGGCGCCGTGAACGAGCAGAACAAGGAGGTTGTCACGAACCTATACGCCCAGATGCCGGACCCCAAGGTGGTCGTGGCGCTGGGCACCTGCGCGACGAGCGGCGGGATCTTCCGCGAGTGCTACAACGTCCAGGGCGGCATCGACACCACGATCCCCGTGGACGTGTACGTCCCCGGGTGCGCGGTGCGGCCCGAGGCCATCATCGAGGGGGTCGTGAAGGCCCTGGGCGTGCTCGAACTGCGGGCGGCCGGCAAGGCGCAGACCCATACGCCGACCGGAAAGGTGAAAGCATGAGCGACGAACAGTCGATCGAGCTGGTGGAGCGCAGCCAGGTGTCGGCCAAGGCGGCCGAGTTCAAGGCCGGCGGCTGGCGCCTGGTCCAGATCTCGTCCGTGCCCACACTGGGCGGGCAGGAGATCACGTACAGCTTCGACAAGGCGTACCGGCTCCAGAGCGTGCGCACTACGGTCCCCAACGCGGATCCGGTGCTGCCCACGATCACGGGCGCCTATTTCGCGGCGTTCACGTACGAGAACGAGCTTCAGGACCTCGTGGGGCTCAAGGTTCTGGGCCTGCCGCTCGACTTCAAGGGCAACTTCTACCGGAAGGCGATGAACGCTCCGCTGACGTCGAGCAATCCCGACGGGAAGGCAGGCTGACATGGGCACGCGCACGGTCATCCCGTTCGGACCCCAACACCCGGTCCTGCCGGAACCGGTCCACCTCGACCTCGTCATGGAAGACGAGAAGATCGTGGAGGCCATCCCGTCGCTGGGCTACGTCCACCGCGGGCTGGAGAAGCTGGCCGCGAAGAAGGACTTCAACGACATGGTCTTCGTGTCGGAGCGGATCTGCGGGATCTGCTCGTTCATCCACAGCATGGCGTACAGCACCGCGATCGAGAACATCATGAAGGTCGAGGTCCCGGAGCGGGCGCAGTACCTGCGCGTGATGTGGGCCGAGATGTCCCGCGTGCACAGCCACCTGCTCTGGCTCGGGCTGGCGGCCGACGCCCTCGGATACGAGAGCCTGTTCATGCACTCGTGGCGCGTACGGGAGAAGGTCCTGGACGTGATCGAGGAGACCTCGGGCGGACGCGTGATCTTCGGCACCTGCAAGATCGGCGGCGTGCGCCGCGACGTGGATGCCGCGACCCTGGACAAGACTCTCAAGATGTTCGACGACATCGAGGTCGAGTGCCAGGAGATCGTGCACGTGTTCGCCGGTGACCCGTCGGTGCACAAGCGTGTCGCCGGCGTCGGGATCCTGTCGAAGGACGACGCCTACGCGCTCGGCGCCGTGGGGCCGGTCCTGCGGGCGAGCGGGGTGACCTGGGACGCCCGCAAGCTCGGGTACGCCGCCTACGGCAAGCTCGAGTGGGAACCCGTGGTCGAGACCGGCTGCGACGTGCCGGCACGCGTCCTGGTCCGGGCGAAGGAGATCTTCCAGTCGATCGGGCTCATCCGGCAGGCGATCAAGAAGATGCCGAAAGGTCCGGTCGAGGTCCGCGTTACGGGGAACCCGAACGGCGAGACCATCATGCGGGTCGAGCAGCCCCGCGGCGAGCTCGTGTACCACATCCAGGCGAACGGCACGAAGAACCTCGCCAGGTTCCGCGTCCGGACGCCCACGTTCGCGAACATCCCGCCCCTGGTCAAGATGCTGCCGGGGTGCGAGCTGGCCGACGTGCCCATCATCGTCCTCAGCATCGACCCCTGCATCAGTTGCACGGAGCGTTAACCCATGAAACTAGGCATGCCCGGAATGGTCCTGAGAAGCGCGGCGAAGAAGCCTGCCACCCGCCGGTTCCCGGCGGAGATCCGTCCGGCCTACTCGGCGACGCGCGGCCACGTCGCGATGGACATCGCGAAGTGCAACTTCTGCACGCTGTGCCAGCTCCGGTGCCCCACGGGGGCCATCGTCGTCAACAAGCAGGAGAAGACCTGGCAGATCGACCGGATGCGCTGCATCCTCTGCACGGCCTGCGTGGGCGCCTGCACGCGCAAGTGCCCGACGATGGAGACCAGCTACGCGCCGCCCGTGGGCGAGCGGCGGGAATCCCTGGTGCGGTTCACGCAGGCGGCGGTGCCGGGAACGAGCCCGGCCGGCGAGGCCGGCCGTGCATGAGGGAGGTCTGGCGCACGGACTGCTCGACGAGGCGCTGGCGCTCGCGGGAGGCCGGCGGCTGACGCGGATCGTTTTCCGGGTGGGCGTCCTCTCCGGGCTGGCCCCCGAATCGCTCGAGATGCACCTCGAGGCTTCCATGGCCGAGCATGAACTCGACGGCGTCGCCATCAAGTCCCACGTCGCGCCCGCCCGGCTCAAGTGCGCCTGCGGCCGCGAGTTCGAGACCATGAAGATGACCGATCCGTGCCCCGCCTGCGCCAGCCTGATCGGCCGGACCATCCTGTCCGGCCGCGAGTGCGACCTGGAGGCCGTCGAGGTGAGCTGAAGCCCTCCTTACGGTCTTCCACGTGCCCGTCCTCACCTCCGTGGGCACGTCCCTGTGCACCGTTCTCGCCAATGCCGCGTCGGGTACGGCCACCTACGCCCGGCAGAGACGCATCGACTACCGGACAGGCATCGTGTTCGCCGCCGAGGGCGCGATCGACTGGCGGGCCGTCGCGTTCCTAGCACCAGGCGCGATCCTGGGCGCCCAACTCGGGGCCCGGCTGGCCTCCCGGACTTCGGGCCCGTGGCTCGCGCGCGCGCTCGGGGCGGCCCTCTTCCTCCTCGGCCTCCGCCTGCTCGCGGTCGCGCTGTGACCCGGCGATGATATACTCCGAACGCTGACTGATACTACACCAGGAGGGCACCGCGATGAGGAAAGTGGCGTTTGTCTCCGCCGCCCACATTCACACCAAGGGATTCATCGAGACGATCCGGAAAGAGCGGCTTTTCGGGGTCGCGGCCGTGTGGGACGCCGTCCCGGCGCGTGGACGTGTTTACGCGGAACGGGCGGGCGGACGGTTCGTCGCGGCCCGCCGTGCGATCTGGCGGGACCGCGCCATCGAGGGCGTGATCATCACCTCCGAGAACACGACCAAGCGGCCGCTCCTGCTCGAGGCCATCCGGGCCGGGAAATCGATCATGTGCGAGAAGCCGGTAGCGCTGGGGCACGCGGAGGCCGCCGCGATTCGGAGGGCGATGAAGGCGTCGCGCCGGGCCAGGCTCGTTTCGGGCTATTACATCCCCTACGGCTCGTTCGGCCGGACGCTGAAGGCGTTCCTGGCCACGGGCCGGCTCGGCAAGCCGCTCGCGGTCCAATACCGGAACTGCCACCAGGGCGCCTTCGGCCGGTGGTTCGACAGCCCGGACCTCAAGTGGTTTACAAAGAAGCGGTTGGCCGGCGGCGGGGGATTCCTCGACCTGGGCACGCATGCCGTCCACTTCCTGACCTGGCTCTTTGGGCCGGTCGAGTCGGCCTCCGCGATGGTCCTGAACCAGACCGGGCTGTACCCCGGCATCGACGACACGGGCCGCGCGATCCTCAAGTTCCGGAACGGCGTCCTCGCGGGCGTCGAAGCGGGCTGGACCAGCCACTCGGGCGCCAACCCGTTCCTGTTGACCGGGACGAAGGGCGCCGTCCAGGAGGTCGGCGGCAAGCTCCAGTTCACGCCGGCCGGCGGCAAGCCGGTCCTCCTCCCGGTGAAGCCTTCGGTTCCGACGGGCGTGCGACGGCTGGCCGCGCTGATGGCGGGCCGCATCCCGGAGCGGGAGTGGAGGGCGGACGTCGAGAGCTTCCTTGCGGCCGGCGAGGCGATGGAGGCCTGCTACCGTTCCGCCGCCACCGGCCGGACCATCCGGCTGGCCCGCGGGCGCTGATTCCCCAAAGCCGGTTCGCGTGACCGATCCCGCCGGGCCCCGGTCCGGCGACCTCGCGCGCCTCTTTGATGCCCACGTGCACACGGAGCTGGCCGTGTGCGCGGAGGACATCACGGCGGAAGCGGCCATAGCCAAGGCCGCCGGCCTCGGGCTCGCGTTCGGGTTCGCCGAGCACGCGGACCAGCTCTATTTCCCCAAGGACGAGTACTACGCGAACGAGCGGTCCATCGCGGACCCGGCGACCCTCCGGCGGGCGCGCGACCGGGGCTGGTCCCGGTTCCCCGCTTACCGGGCGCTGGCGGCGCCCCTGCGGGCCAGGGGCATCCCCATGGGCCTCGAGGTCGAGGCTGCGGAGTCGGGCGGGCCCTTCGCCGTCCTCGACGAGGATCGCGCGGGCTGGGATTACCTGATAGGCGCCGTCCACGACTTCCGCACCCCCGACCTCGCCCGGGACTTTCTCACCCAGGTCCGGCGACTCGTGGATGGAGGCATCCAGGTCCTGGCCCACCCGTTCCGGATCTTCCTGCGCCGCCGCCGCGAGGTGCCTACGGCCCTCTACGGCGAGGTCGTGGGCCTGCTGGCTTCGCGGGGCGTGGCCGCCGAGATCAACTTCCACACGAACCAGCCCGATCCCGTCTTCTTCCGCCTGTGCCTGGAACGTGGGGTTAAGCTGTCGGTCGGGTCGGACTCCCATGCGATCGCTTCGGTCGGAGATCTGGGTCCGCACATCGCCCTGCTCCGGGACCTTGGCGTCTGGGACCGGTTGGATCAGATCCTCTGGCGCCCGTCATCCCCGGGCGGAGTCCTACCTCGCTGAGAGCTTGAGGCCCGAGCCGCGGGGGAACCAGGGCGGGATGGCGACAGGCGAGCGGCCCTTCGCGGTAATCTCCCCGAAGATGACGGCGACGGCCGAGGCCTGGCTGAAGCAGGTCTCGTCGAACGTGAGCACGAGCATCTCGGCCGACGGCGCATAGCGGGCGATGTAGGGATCGCCGAACAGGCTCACGACGACGGGCTTGCCGCAGTGCAGGATGCCCCGGTAGAAGAGCTCCATGACGGCCCGGTGGGGCAGGATGGTGCCGATCCCGTAGCTCGGGATGCCGAAGATGTCGAGGAAGACGATGTCGGACGCCTCGATCGCGGCGTTCAGCTTCGCCTTGGCGTCGTCCGCGAAGTCGGGCACGATTTCGATCTCGTCCACGATCAGTCCGCGCGCGCGGAGGAGCCCCGGCACGGCGTCGTCGTAGGGCTTGTGGCCCTTGCGGACGGCGAGCTCCCGGTCGGGGTTGAACGCGCTGATGACGAGCGCCTTCTTGCCGGCCATGCCCCGGAGCGGCAGGCGCTTGCGATCGTTGCGGAGCACGGTCACCGCCCGATCTGTTACCCGCCGGGTGAACGCCTCGTGCCGCAGGGGCGTAACCGCTTCCCGGTACCGGTCGGGCGGGAGCGGCACGCCGCGGTCCCGGTCGAGCCCGAGCTTCTGCTTGACGGTCAGGACCCGCCGCACGGCGTCGTCGAGACGCTTGGCCGGGATGGCGCCGTCCCGGGCGCCCTTGAGGATGGCCTCGTACTCCTGCTCCAGCGTGCCGGGGTCGAAGCAGAGGATGTTGTCGTTCCCGGCCTGGATCGCCTTCAGCGCGGCCTCGCCGCGGTCGTACCGGTTGTTGACCCCGCCCATGTTGAACGCGTCGGTCATCGTCATGCCGCGGAACCCGAGCTTCTTCTTGAGGATGCCGGTCACGACCTCTTTCGACAGCGAGGCGGGCACGGGCAGCCCGTCCACGGGGTGCCGTTCCGTGATAAGCGACGGCACGTCGAGGTGCGAGACCATGACCCCCAGCAGGTCCGCGCGCCGGATCGCCTCGGCGTACGGGCGGTGGTACAGCCGGGTCATCCGCTCGCGGGACTCCGGGACCCAGGCGGCGGCCATGTGCTGATCCATCTCCGTCGATCCGCTGCCCGGGAAGTGCTTGGCGAGGGCGGCCATGCCGTGGCTCTGGAGGCCCTTGACGTTCGCGACCCCCAGGCGGGCAATGACGGCGGGGTCGTCGCCCCAGGCCCGCGTGTTCCCGTCCGGATACGCCGGGTTGACGTGGATATCGAATACCGGGGCCGCGGTCATGTGGATGCCCGCCGCGCGCCCCTCGACCGCCGTGATCCGGCCGATCTCGTATTCGGCCTTCGCGTCATTGGCGTCGCCGCGCGCCATCTGTCGGGGGAACAGGGTGCCCCCCTCGAGCATGTACCCGACGCCGGCCTCGAAGTCGGAGGCGACCAGCATGGGCACTTCGACCTCACGCTGGATGACCTCGTTGCATTCGCGCAGATTCTTTAGCGTGTTCTTGACCTGGAAGTAGCCGCCGAGGTGGAACCGCTTCATACGCTCGAGAATCGGGGGCAGGCTCTCGAGGTTGAGGCCGAAGAAGCAGACGTTCAGGAGCTGGCCGGCCTTCTGCTCCGGCGTCAGCCCGGCCAACGTCCGTTCGACCCAGTCGTTCGCATGGGGGCGCTTTTCTTGTGCCATCTTGCGGTGCATTGTAACGCAGGGGGGATGTACGATACCGGCATGAACACACGCGTGGCGGTGGCTGCAATGTCGGCGGTGCTGGTCGTGGCGGGTGCCCGGGCGGAAGGTCCCGACCCCTTCATGGGCGAGTACTACGGGGAGTCGGCCCAGGCGAAGGTGGCCCCCGAGGGCGACGGCGTCTGGCGCGCGGGCATCGTCGCCGGTACGACGCGCGTGGAGCTCCGCGGGCGCGCGGAGGGAGGCCGGCTGGCGCTCGTGCGGCCCGCGGACGAGGGGTGCGTCATCGCGTGGGAGGTGGCGGGGCCGTTCCGGCAGGAGGGCAAGGGGGGCTCGGAGCTTCTCGGCGTGTCGTTCCCGCCGGAGGCGGCGGGGGGAGTGGCGTGGCGGCCGCTGCCCGCAGATCCCGCGCGGCCGTCCGTCGCCAATCTCGGCGCGGGCGTCGGCGGCGAGGACTGCGTCGCGTATCTGCGGGCCCGGATCACGTCGCCGGTCGACCAGGAGGCCGGGCTCGAGTGCGGCGCGACGAACCCGATGATGGCGTGGGTGAACGGCGTCCTCGTGGTGACCGACTGGGGCATGCGCGCGCTCGATCCCGCGCGAAACCGCGTGAAGGTGAAGCTGGTCAAGGGCGCGAACACGCTCATGCTCAAGGTCACGCAGGACGGCTACTCGTGGACGGCCGCCGCCGCGATCCGCGGCGCGCGCGGGCTCACTGGGGTCGCGGGGCCGGCAGAGGGCCAGCCGGCCTGGCAGGGCACGCTCGAGGGCACCATCCTCCTGGTGGGGCCATCGTCGGGCGCGGCCGCCCCCTTGAGGCTCATGCGGATTCCCCGGAAGCCGCCGACGCTGGGGCTCCAGCCCCCGAAGGGCGCGGTGGTCCTCCTGCCGGTGACGGACGACGCGCCGTCGCTGAAGGCGTGGACCAACCGGGACTGGAAGGTCCTGCCCGGCGGCGTGATCGAGGGCGGGGGAGGCGACACGAGGACGAAGCGGGAGTTCGGGGATCTCCGCATGCACCTGGAGTTCATGACCCCGTACCAGCCCGGGGCCGACCGGGACCGCGGGAACAGCGGCGTATATCTCCAGGACCGGTACGAGGTCCAGATTCTCGAGACCTTCGGCCTCGACCCCGACCCCGGGGTCTGCGGCGCGATCTACCGCGTCGCCGCGCCCAAGGTCGAGGCGTCGCTCCCCATGCTCGCGTGGCAGGCGTTGGACATCGACTTCCGCGCGCCGCGGCTCAGGAAGGACGGGACCGTCGAGCGGCCGGCCGTGATCACGGTCGTCCAGAACGGCACGCCCATCATCGACGGCGTAAGCGTCACGCACCAGACCGGCGGGGGGCCCGAGGGCGCGGTGAAGGAGGGACCGATCCGGCTCCAGGACCACGGCGCACCCGTGCGCTTCCGGAACATCTGGGTAATGCCCGCCGCCTCCCCCTCGCGCTGACCGACGAAACTATTGCGAGGTTGTTGTCGAGGGGGCGGACGGCTTCACGTCGAACGAGTACCAGTCGGTGATGCTGGGCGTGCGTCCCTGTTTGACGAGGCCGGCCATGTTCCTGATCTTCTCGACCGACTCCGGCCAGGCCGTCTCGCATAGCCTGAGGTACGCGAGGGCGTCATCCGTGTCCCCATGTGCGAGCATTTCCTGGATCAGTTCAATGCTCGGCATACCAGCATGGACCGCGGGATCGGCTGCATCCAGGCAAGCCTTCTTCATATATTCCCGCATGCCGGCCTTGTCGCCGGACGCCAGCGCGGTGCGGGCCAGGACGATCTCGGCTTTGTACCGGAAGTAGGACGTTGCACCGGAGGCCTCCGCGGTGAGAACTTCGGTGGCGCGGTCCCGTGCCTTCGTCGTGTCCCCGGCCTCGAAGGCCGCTTCCGCGATGTCGTTGAGCAGGAACTGCTTGCGGTGTCCGCGTTGGAGCTGGAACGCCTTCTCAAGCTCGGCGATCGTCTTTTCCCACAGCGGCTTCTTCTCGTCCGGTTGAGCCCGTCTGGCGAGGGATTCGTAGGCGGACGCCAGCCGCTTGTGCCAATAGGGGTCGTCAGGGTCCAGCGAGACAGCGCGTTCTAGCAGTTCGGCAGCGAGCTTGGGATTGTCCGCCGAGAGGTATCCGGCGGCGTTCCCCAGCACTCGCGCGTCGTTCCGGTGCTTCCGGATGGCGTCCAGCCAGAGCTCCTTCAACCGGTCCCAGTTCCCGGGTGATTGATACCGGCTGAAGCGGGGGGAATCGACACCCAGGATGTCCGCTTCGGGCTGGTTCTTGACGAGCCAGGTCAGGTGCCCGATCCACTCTTCGACCGGAGCGTGCCGGCCGGCACCAACGGCCCGGTGCGAATAGTATCCGATCAGCTGAGCCCTGGAATCCGTGTCGGCGGGGTTCTTCCGGAGTTGGGCCTCCAGGTCCTTGGCATCCTGTTCCGAGAGGCTTGAACCTGCAAATGCCATGCTTCGGCAGGCTTCGAGACGCACTTCCCGGCTAACGCGGTAGCCGGCTTCGGCGAACGTGACGGCGAAAATGATGGAGAGAACCGCCAACCCAGTCGTCAGGACTGCCTTCATGTGCGCCTCCATTTCATGAGCTCAGAAGTAGGATAGACATGTTCCGAAGTCCGGCGCTCTTCCGCCCGTGATCAGTGCGTCCAGGTCCTTGAGCTGGCCGCTCTCATACTCGCTGAGAGGCCACTTCAGGCAGAGCTCGATGAACCCCATTACCGCCCTTCTTTCTCCGCGAGCGAGTAGAGCGGCGGCCAGCACGAGGTCGGGATCAAACCACGAACTGGACTCATTATGAGTGATGCGCGCGGATGAGAGCAGGCACGGCGCGGCCTCTCCCGTTCTCCCTGCCGCGAGGGCGATCCCACCCATGACGGTCCACGCCTTGTGCAGCGCGATGGGGAGGTACCAGTTGTCCTTCATCTTCCCGGCCATGGCCAGCGCTTCGCAGGCATACGTCGACGCGGTGGCGGGGTGGCCGGCCTCCAAGGCGGCCCCTGCGGCATCCGGGAGCGTGTGGAGCCTGGATTCGTCATCTGCGTCGAGCGCAAGAGCGTCAGCGAGTTCCCTTTCGGCCCGACCGGCTAGTTCCGTCCGGTACGCCGATGTCGTTTCCATGCACCGCATCTGGAGACCGAATATGTCGGCGAGCTGAAGGGCCCACGCGGCGCGCGAGGGGTCGAGACGCCGGGCCGTGCGCATGAGCGCAACCGCGAGGTCGCGGTCCTCATCGTGCAGATGGAGGAACTTCGCCGCGTGCGCGAACACGGCCGAATCCTTTGCATGCCTATTTGTCTGCCTCAGCCATTCATCTTTGCATTCCCGATAGAGGGAGGATTCGCCGTCGGGGTCGAAGCTGGGCAGGTTGGCTGCGGCCTCAGACGCGGGTTCGTGTCGGATGATCCAGAGCATGTGATCGCTGAGACGGGCCCGGGCTGTCTTCCCTCTTGCGGCCTTGGGCCCGTTGAGGATTGAGGCGAGAGTTTCATCCTCCGGCTTGGACAGATGACTACTGTAGTATCCGATCAGGAGGATGCGGCTGGCCAGATCCTTGGGATCGCCTGTCACGGTCTTCTCCAGGTCTTCGGCGGCCGTGGCGGAAAGGCTGGACCCCTGAGCGGAGAGGCAGCAGTAGTTCGGATTTTCCTTCGCCTCTCCAGCGAAGCTCCAGGAAACGCATGCGGTCAACAGACCGGTCAGGACGAAGACCCGTCCCGCGGGTGACATGCCACGAGCATAGCAGTTGGCGGCATGGATGGCACGTCACAGTCGGGACGGTACGGCCGGCGCCCTTCGCTGGGCTAAGGGCGCCGGGGGCGTCAGATGCTGAATACGGCTCCGGTATCCGCGCTGGTGACGAAGTGCGCGTATCTCGCCAGCCAGCCCCGGGTGACCCGCGGCTTGAAGGCCGGGAGCTTCTTGAGCCGCTTGGCGATCTCGGCCGCGGGCACCTTGAGCGTGATCGTCCGCGCCCGGGCGTCGATCCGGATCCGCTCGCCCTGGCGCACGGCCGCGATCGGGCCGCCCGCCGCGGCCTCGGGGGAGATGTGCCCCACGCACAGCCCGCGGGTGCCGCCCGAGAACCGTCCGTCGGTGATGAGCGCCGCCCTCGTTCCCGCCCCCGTGAGCGCGGCCGTGGGGGATAGCATCTCGACCATGCCCGGCCCGCCGCGGGGCCCCTCGTACCGGATGACGATGACCTCGCCGTCCTTGACCTGGCCCTTGAGGATGCCGTTGAAGGCCTCTTCCTGCGACTCGAAGACGCGGGCGGGGCCCTCGAAGACCATCATGTCGTCCGCGACCCCCGCGGTCTTCACCACGGCCCCCCTGGGAGCGAGGTTGCCGTGCAGGACGGCCAGTCCGCCGGACTTCGAGAACGCGTGCTCGACCGTCCGGATCACGTCGCCGTCCGGATCCGGGGAGGCGCCGACGTATTCGGACAGTTTGCCCGTCACCGTGGGGACGTCCAGCGAGAGCGGCGCCTTGGAATGGAGCGCGATCTCCTTGAGGATGGCCCCGACGCCGCCGCACCGGTTCACGTCCTCGACATGGACCTCGGGCCGGCTGGGCGAGACCTTGCAGATGTTGGGCACCCGGTCCGAGAGCGCGTTGAGCCGCGCGAGGTCGTACTTGAAACCCGCCGCGTGCGCGAGCGCCAGCCCGTGCAGGACCGTGTTCGTGGACCCGCCCATGGCCATGTCGAGCACGAAGGCGTTGTCGAGCGCCTTCTGCGTCACGATCTGGAGCGGGAGCACCTTCTTGTCCACGACGTACCGGACCGCCCGGGCGGCCTGCTTCGAGAGTTCTACCCGGGCCGGGTTCAGCTCGGTCATGGTCTTGTCGTTGTCCACCCACCGCTCGGCGGGCACTGTGCCGTTGCCCGGGACCGCGAGCCCGATGGCTTCGGCGAGGCAGTTCATGGAGTTGGCCGTGAACATCCCCGCGCATGAACCGCAGCCGGGGCAGGCCTCCTCCACCATCTCACAGAGGTCCTCCTTGGTCATCTTCCCGGCCGAGTGCTTGCCGATCGCCTCGAACACGGAGATGAGGTCGCCGCCGCGCCGCCCCGCGAGCATGGGGCCGCCCGAGAGGTAGACGGCGGGGATATTGATCCGCGCGGCCGCGTTGAGCATCCCCGGCACGATCTTGTCGCAGTTCGCGATCCCGATCCAGGCGTCGCACGGGTGCGCGCCGATGATCGACTCGATCTGGTCCGAGATCAGTTCCCGCGACGCCAGCGAGTACTTCATGCCGAAGTGGCCCATGGCGATGCCGTCGCAGATGGCGGCACCCACGTTCGCGTACCAGACGTTGAACCCGAGGCCCTTGAGTTCCTCGACCACGATCTTCCCGATCCGGTCGAGGTGGGCGTGGCCCGGGATCTGGTTCGTGTGCGAGTTGATGACCGTCACGAACGGCTTCTTCAGGTCGGCCATCGACTCGATCACGCCTTCCGCCTTCATGAGCGCGGCGGCTCCCAGAAACTGCGTCCCTTCGGCTACTATGCGGCTGCCCCGTTTCCTGATGTTTTCGATTCCACGGTTCATGCTTGCTACTCCTTGTGATCGGGCTTCATGTATTCTCGCAGATGCGGCTCCGCCGCGCACGGCTGGCTGTGAGAAGATGATGCCGTGATCGGCGAGACGGAGATCCGCGATGGGCTGGTCCGCGCCGGGCTGGAGGGCGTGCCGGCGGAGGTGCACTCATCGCTGCGGAGCTTCGGCCGGGTGGACGGCGGGGCGGACACGGTCGTGGCCGCGCTCACGAAGACCGCGGCGCTGATCGCGGTGCCCACGTTCTGCTGGGACGCGTCCGTGCGGCACGCGACCCGGGACCACGTCGAGCACAATGCGGCCGAGGAGCCGGATCCCCTCGATCCCGGCCATCCGATCCCGTTCGATCCCGCCACATCCCGCATCGACGACGACATGGGCCGGATCGCGAAGACCGTCGCGGGGTGGCCGGGGGCCCGGCGGAGCGGCCACCCCCTGGTGTCGTGGGCGGCCTGGGGAGCGGGGGCGGAGGCGGTCGTGCGGGACCACGGCTGGGACGACGCGTTCCGGCCGATAAAGCGGGTCGTCGACCTGAACGGATCGATTCTCCTGCTCGGGGTCACGCTGACTTCGTGCACCGCCGTGCACCTGGCCGAGGAGATGGCGGGCCGGCGGTCCTTCATCCGGTGGGCGCAGGGGGCGGACGGCGTGGTCCGGCGCGCGCGGACGGGCGGATGCAGCGAGGGATTCGACAACCTCCTGCCGCACCTGCGCGACGTCATTCGGGAAACGACCATCGGTTCCGCACGGGTCATTATCGCTCCACTGGCGCCGTTCCTGGGGCGGGTGGCCGCGATCATTCGGCGCACTCCGGAGATCACGATGTGCCGGGCGCGGTGCGACCGGTGCCGGGCGGCTGTCGCCGGGGGACCGGCGGCCTAAGGGCCTCGCGCCAGCCTTCGCCGTACCTTGCCGCCGAAGCTGCGGTAGATCGTCAGCGGCCGGGGCCGGGACGGCGTGGCTCGATCACCAGAAAAAGGAACCCCCCGGGACGAGGCCGGCAGACCGGCTTCGCGCCCGGGGGGCTGTCAGTCGGCGAGCAGTCGGATTACTTCTCGGCGCCGCTCGGGATGGGCTGAAGCCCAGTCGCTTCGTCGAGCTTGTGGCAGCTCGCGCACGCCCCGCCGCTCTTCAGGAACTTGTTGGCATCGCCACCCGTCATGTGGATGACGTGCATCAGCTGGCTGAGCGCCGGGATGCTCTTCGAGGTCTTCGTGTGGCACTTGAGGCACCCGTCAGGGATGCTCTTGATCATCGCGGCGACGTTCGGATGCTTGCCCTTGAGCTTCACGCCCTTCGGGGCGGCCGCCTGCGACTTCGCTAGCAGCGCAGCGGGCACTTCCTTCGTCAGTCCGGCCAGGATCACGCTCAGTCGGAGATCTCCATCCGCGCCCTTGACGTGGCAGTCCACGCAGGCACCAGGGGTCGCGTCAGCGGCCGACTGGACACGAGCAGCGCTCCACGCGAGCACTGCGCCGGCCAGAACCAGCGTCGACACCAGAATTCGCTTGTTCATTGTTTCCGTCTCTCCTTGGACCGTTTCCGGTCCGGGTCTATAAGGCTGTAGCAGGGATTCTAGCACCGCTGCATCAGCCGGAAGCCTGTCCGCCGTCAGTGTTCTGCGGTCCTTTCCTGGCAATGCCTTTGCGGTCGCGCCGGGTCTTCCGGACCCATGCGACCCGTGCGGGGAACCGGCCGGAGTATGATCACCGCGCGCAAGTCCAACCCAGGGGAAGTTGTCGCATGAGGATCTCGATGCGCCCGACGGTCGTGGCCGGGATGCCGGCCGGTGTTGTCGTCCAGGGCGATTCCCCCCGGACGGAAGTCACCCAGGTGCTGGTGAAATGGGGGAGCGGTCTCCATCCAGGTTCATCACTTATGATACACTGATCCCGAAGGGCTGAAGGAGGATCACATGGGAACGCAACTGCCCAGGCTCAATGTCGTACTGGAAGGGCCGCTGTTCGATGAGCTTCGCCGGGCGGCACGGCGGGACGGGCTGTCCGCGTCGGCCAAGGCCCGGGACCTCATCCGCGAAGCCCTCGAGATCCAGGAAGACGCCTACTTCGCGCGGGTGGCCGGCGATCGCCTGGGGGCTGCGCGTGGGAAGACACTGACCCACGCCCAGGTCTGGGGAACCCGTCGGCGCTGACCTTCACGCGATGTACCTTCTTGCATACGACCCGAGGGTTTCGGCGGAGGATCTCCCGAGGCTGGATGGGGCCATGCGCCGGCGCGTCCGGGACGCAATTGAAGCCAAGCTCGCGGTGGCGCCCGAGCGGTTCGGCGCGCCCCTCCGCAGGGGGCTCAAGGGATTCCGCAAGCTCCGGGTGGGGGATTGGCGCGTCGTGTACCTGATCGAGCGCAACACGGTCCACGTGGTCGTGATCGGCCATCGCCGCGACGTGTACGCCTCGGCGCAGGGCCGCGCATCCTAGCTGCCGCCATGGAGGCGATTCGCTCCGCGCTCCGGATCGCCGGCTGGGCCGGATTCGTCTTCGCCGTGCTGCTCGACCTCCATGCCCTGTACTGCGGGATCCGGCGCAACCTGCGCGGGCATGGGCCGTCCGGCATCCCCGTCCTCTCGCTCATCGTCTACGTTGCGATATGTCAGTACCGGCAACGGTTCGTAGACCTGCTTTGGCTCGTGCTCTTCCACGCCCTCTGCCAATACCTCATTCCGTATCTCCACTGGCGCCTGATAGGGGGCAAGAGGGAAGGGACACGATCCGGAGGTTGACGAATCGGCCGGCAGCTCCAGCCTAGACGCCCAGCAGGGCCTTCAGCCCGGCCAGGGATTCCGGGTCCATTCGCGGGCATGCCGTTGGTACCGCTTCCTCCCTCGTGAGGGCCGTGGCCAAGGCGAGACAGGTCTGGTGCCCGCACTGGCTGCAACCTGTCTTCCTGGGCAGGAGCTTGAAGACATCCAGTACCGTCGGCGGGTTGTGGGGTGTCGCGTCCGGCGTGATCCGGTCCTTGCGGCGCTCGATGTCCTGGAGCAGGCCGAGCAGCTCCCGGGCGCACGCGCAGGCGGCGTCGCCGTCCGCGAATCCGCCCATGGCGAAGTAATCCCGGAAGACGGTTACCGGGTGCCCTTTGAACACGAATTTGATGTGGGGTCCGTGCGGGAAGTACTTCACCGCGCCGAGTTCGCCCTTCACGTAGGGGAGGAGATCGGACATGTCCCGGTTCAGCACGGCCTTCACGTTCACGACCTCGGACGAGACGTTGCAGTCCGGCCGGAACGGGATCAGTTCAATCGCCTGCATCGAGTACTCCGCCCATTCGTCCAGTATGCCACTCCGCCTCCTGTGGTGCGGGATGACCCTGAAGTGGTGGTCGAGGGAAAGCATGGCCGCCCCGTGGGACGGGTGTTTTCGATGCAGGTCGAGAACACAAGGGAGTGATTTCGACCTGGTTGACGGGGCCTGCCCGGGAGGCTATAGTCGGTTCATCTTTCCCGAAAGGAGGTACCCACATATGACGCCTCAACCGAGTCCGATCATGGGTGGAACCGCCTTCGGGAACAGCCTCTAGCTACACCAGCTTCCCGGAATCGCTTCCCACCCCAACCGCCGCGCGTTATCCACGCGCCGGCACGAGGAGAAGAAGCATATGGTGAAACTGAATGTCGATGGTGATTGGTCGCCGCGCCTGCGCGCGGTCGACATCGTCGAGCGATGGGCGAGCATCCGGCCCAAACTCCTGCGGAATGTCATAGAGGGACAGCTCGTGGACTTGAAGGTGACCCAGCTCTGCCCCGGGAGCTGGACCGAATTCGTGCGTTGTCTGCGAGGCCGGGGACTCACGGCTCCGTTCCTGGTGCTGAACGTCAAGGGCGAGCGGACGGGCGAAGGATGGGGGATGCACCTCGGGAATCCGAAGATCCTGGATCCCAGGCACCGTTCCCTCGTCCGGACCGGAGTCATGGCGGCTCGCGAGTTCGGCCGGATCCCGCGGTTCCGTGGCCAGGTCGTCCTGTGCCTTGGTGCCGGGCTGGGATCTGCCCCGATGGCGAACGCCTTCATCAAGGCGGGCGCGAGCGCGTTCATCGGTACGACCGGAACCGATCCCGGCAGGATCGCGCCGGTGACCCTGCTATTCGTGATGCGGCTATTCGAGGAGATGGGCACCGACGGCGCCACGGTCAGGGAAGCTTGGGAGCGGGCGAGGGCACAGGACAAGGAAAGCGCGAAGTTCCGCCTCTATGTAGCCTCCCGGGGGTCGCGTGTCAGGCGCGCCGTCATGGTCTCGAACCCGCGCTCCATCCCGCCGGTTCCCGGAACTCCTCCGGATGGACTGCGGCGGATGGCGTCGGCGAACTGGCGGCTCCCGGCTCTCGAGGTGGACTTGCTCACGATCCCGAGCTTCCGGATTGCCACCGACCTGTTCGTCAGGGACATGGTCGAGCAGTGGGGGATGAAGGTGAACCACCTCCCGTGCCGAAGCCCACGCGAGTTGCGGGACCGGCTGGGGGGGAAGGGGATCACGGCTCCGATCGTCCTGCTCGAGAGCCACGGGAGCTCCGACAAGGTCGGGCAGGCCGCGATCGTCGCAGGTGCCAGCGAGGACAAGTCCAAGAGGTATCTCATGGGGCCGGGCGAGGTCAGGCGGTACATGAACCTTCCGGGCCGCGTCTTCGTGGCGGGCGGATGCGGGCTCGGCGCCCCCGAGCTGGCCGAGGCCTTCCTCAGGCGGGGGTTGAGAGCGTACCTTGGTTCCTCGGACGGGGGCGGGCTCTGGCACACGTTCCTCCTGAGCTTCTTCTACGAGTTGGCGGTCAACCGCGCGACGGTCACGCAGGCATGGGCGAGAGCGAAGGCGCCGAACGCCGCCCTGTATCCGCGGGGATGGAAGCGGCCGAAACCGGTCGGGCCGGAGGGCATTGTGGTTCGCGCGCCTGCCTTGATCGAGGGATTCGAGGGAAACACGGACAATCGCTACGAGGGCGACTGGGACACCCTCTTCTATGAGTACCTGCTGGGGAAGGAAGTGCCCGCTCCGGGGGGACATCCGGGTCTGGCGTACCGGCTGAACTTCGACTTCCGGAAGAAGAAATCGCCGCACATCTGGATCGACTTCTCGGGCGGCGGCCAGCACTGGATCGGCGCGCGCGGATTCTCCTTGGAGGTCTTCGTTCCGCACGCGCTCCGGCTGTCGGAGTCGCTGACCTTCGACTTCCACGTGGGCGGGAAACGGCGCGAGTATCAGATGCGGGGCCTTGCGCTCCGGCGTGGATGGAACACCATCCGGCTCGCGTTCGACGCTCCGGGTTGGCGCGGCCGGGAGCGAGACTGCAAGAAGTGGCGTCCGGAGCGGTTCGATGTCGAAGCGCTCCAGCCGGTCCGGACGTTCTGGTTCGTGCTGGCAGGTCGGGGGCGCCACGAGGAGGGCGCCGTGTTCTTCGACAATCTGCGGCTGGAGAAGAACGGATGACGGGAGCGAACGCAGGCGCCGGGAAGCCGGCTCTGGCGACCGCGCGGAAGGTCGCCCGGCGGCTCCGGGGCGATGGCGCGCGGGCCGTCGTCCTGGTCGGGAGCTATGCCCACGGCCGGACGCACTATGCGTCGGATATCGACCTGCACGTGATTGGGAAGCGGGGTGAGCATGTCCTTGAGCGGTGCGGCGGATACCTCTTCTCCATATCGAGGGGAACGGCGGCCGACGCGCGCAGGGGCTTCAGGGATCCGTTCGCCGTGGGGAAAGACGTACCCGGCTGGCGGCATGCCGTGATCCTGGAGGACCCTCATGGAATCGGCCGGAGGCTCCGGCTCGAAGCGAGGCGCTGGCGCTGGGGGTTGATCAAGGAGAAGGTCAATCGAGAAGTGGCGGACGCGATCACGCATCGGGCCGAGAACGTCCACAAGATCCTCGGCCTCCTGTCGCAAGGGTGGACGATGGCGGCGGCCGTCCAGCGATCGTTCCTGGCCATCGTCCTCCCGGGCATCCTCGCCGTTCACCTCAGGATTCTCTACGAGAGCGAGAACGACTACGCCGAGCTGGTCGCGAGGAAGATGGGTCAGCCATGGATTCGGTGTCAAAGAGCGGCGCTGGGGGGGCATGGTGAATCGTCCGCGGCGGCGTCGGAAGCTACGCTCGCCCTCTATCTCCTCGCGGCGGCCAAGCTCTGGCCCCTTCTCGATCAGGAACAGCGTGCCGTTGTTGGCGGTGCGTGCGATCTGATTCGGCGACGGAACCGCGTATGATCCAGTTGGTGAAGGATTACGCGCAGTTTGATGGCACCACGTATCTCGTCGAGTGGTTTCCGGGTGGGACCGTGCCGCCGGGGGTGCGCGTTACCCAGGTCAGTGCCGTCTGCGTGACTGGAGACAGGCAGGTGGTCCTGGTCAGCGCCGACGGGGAGTCCTGGGGCCTGCCCGGCGGCCATCCGGAGCCGGGGGAATCCGTCGAGGAGACCTTGAGGCGAGAGATACGCGAGGAGGCCTGCTGCACGGTTGAGCGGTCGGAGTACCTGGGCTACCAACGGTGCACGCCCGAAGGCGGCGGGGCGCCCGACTACCAACTGCGGTACAAGTGCCTGGTCAAGCCGATGGAGTTCCTGCCGAAGCACGAGATCCGCCATCGCAAGCTGGTGCCGCCGGGCGAGTTCCTCGGGTCTCTCGCTTGGGGGAAGAGCCCGATTGTGGCCGAGCTCGCCCGGCTATCCAGAATCCATGATTGACGGTTAGGCGCGGGCGAGGCGGGCGAGGCGGCGGGTGCCTTCAACGAAGAACCTCGCCCGGCGGGGCGAGACCTCGAACCGCCAGGCCGCAAGGTCGGCCGCGCGCGCCTCGGCTGCGAACCGCCGGAACTCCGCCCCGCGGAGGATCCGGTTCACGAATCGTGACACGTCGTGGCCCTTTTCCTTCAGCGCCGCCGCCAGCCCACGGCACCGCTCCGTCTGCGTCCGGGGGCACATGAACCACGAGAGCATCTCGAGGGCCTCGTACGGCCTGCCCCCGTCCAGTTCGTGCCGGCTCCACCGGAGCGTGAGGGCGGCCTCGGCCTTCACCCGCCCGCATTCGTGCACGCGGTTGCCGTGCCAGAATACCGGGTGCTCGCCGACGAGCTCGAGAAGGTCCGGGTTTCCTACGCCATCGCGCCGGAGCAGGTCTTCCACGGGCTCCCACACGGCGCGGAGCAGGTAGGCCCAGAGTGCGCGATCCGCCTCCCACGAGGCCTGGGCCGCGACGGGGCCCATGGTCAGGTTTTCGCGCAATCCCGCCTCGATGCGCGGAAACACGGGAACGTCGAGCCGCGAGGCCGCCGTCTCGATCCGCTTGGTGCCCCCCAACTCCAGCAGGACATCGCGCAGACGCCAGAGCTGGTGGGACGAGAGGTGCAGGGCCGGCTTCCACCGCCTCGCGCGCAGGGCCGCCGCCGCCTGCGCCAGGACGCCCTCCGTCTCCCGGAGTTCGGCGGCGGCCTTCCTCCGTTCGACGTCCCGGCCGGGGTGCCACACGGCCAGTTGCCGTTTCACTCGCGCGATCTCGCCGCCGCGATCGAATAGGACGGTGTCCCGGCCCCCGTGCATCAGTCCCTTGATGAACAGCTCTTCGATCCACGAACTGCGCGCGAGCTGATCGAGCGTGCGGTTCCCGATCTCGCGAAGCGTCTTGCGGTGGAACAGGAGGAGATCGAGCTTCACGCCCTCGGCCAGCCGGTGCTCGGTGAAGTGGGCGGGCAACGGGCGGTCGTAGATCACGGCCATGTCCACGTCCGAGAATCCGGTCAGCTCCGTCGGATCTCCGGCCAGCGATCCGTAGAGCGCGAGCCCGACGACGCCAGGGCGCTTCCGGAGCGCGGGGACGCAGCGCCGGGCGACGGCCATCAGCCGGGAACGGTGCGCGTCCATGCCTGCATCTTAGACCAACCAGGTATCACCGGCAGGGGAAGCGGGTTTCCCAGCTTCTCACGCGCGTTCTCTTCTCCTGCGGTTGGTGAAGTGGATGCTAGGATATAGGTGTGAATGCACAGCTTGAGCGGATCAGCGTCAATCCGAAGGTCTGCTTCGGGAAGCCGTGCATCAAGGGAACCCGCATCTGGGTGTCCCTCGTGCTCGACAAGCTCGCCCAAGGAGAGACGGAAGCGGAACTCCTGGAGTCGTACCCCCATCTGACCCACGAGGACATCCTCGCGGCGATCGCTTACGGCGCCGAGGTATCCCGCGAGAGGATTGTCCCGGTACCCACCGAAGCGGTCTGATGCGGCTCAAACTGGACGAGAACTTCAGTCAGCAATCCGCGGCATTCCTCCGCAAGGCGGGCCACGACGTGATGACCGTCCGGGAAGAGCGCCTGGGCGGTGCGGAGGATGATGCCGTGTTTGCGGCCTGCGTGGCCGAGAGGCGCGCTTTGATCACGCTCGACCATGATTTCGGCAACGTGATCCGGTTCCCTCCCGCGACATCGTATGGCATCGTCGTCATCGAATTGCCACCGGGGCAGCCTCCGGGCGCCGTCCAGGTGGGCCTTGCAACGTTCCTAGGCGCGCTGAAGCTGAATCCGCTCGCGAACGCCCTCTGGATCGTCGAGCCGGGAAGAGTTCGAATCCACCAACCCGACGAGCTCGACGACCTGGGCTGACGTCCGGAAGACCGCTAGGCGAGGAGCGTTTCCCAAGCCCGCATTGCCATCGCCGGGGCGGGGTGTCATCATGGGGCCAAGATGACTGGCCTTTCGCGCGATGCTCTGGATGCCCACCTTCACTCCCTAGTGCGGGAGATCGAGAGCGCGTTCTTGGCGCCGTGGGTTCGGGAGGCCTTCCTCAAGGTGCCCCGGCACCTCTTCATCGACCAGTTCTACGACTCCGACGCCGGCGGCATGGTGACCGTGAACCGGGAACATCCCAGTCCTGAACACCTGAAGGCGATCTACTGTAACGTCGGGCGGCCCATCAAGCTGGAGCCGCACAGCGCCGCATCCGAGCCTTGGTTGGTTGCCAACATGCTCGGACATTTGGGGATAGAACGGGGGATGAGAGTCCTCGAGATCGGCACGGGAAGCGGGTTCAACGCGGGGCTGATGACGGTGGGAACGGGCGATCCCACACTGGTGCACTCCGTCGACATCCAGCCCGACCTCGTCGAGGCGGCCGCCCGGCACCTCCGGGATGCCGGGATCGAGGGCGTGAATCTCAGGGCCTGCGACGGCGGCCTCGGGTGGCCGGAAGCCGCGCCGTTCGATCGGATCATGCTCACGGTGGGCAGTTCGGACATCACCCCGGCCTGGCTCGGCCAACTGGCCGAGAATGGCGTGCTGTTAATGCCATTCAAGACCCGCGGGATGGGTGACCCCCTCCTCCGGCTCCGGAAGGCGGGAGGGCGAT
This sequence comes from bacterium, assembly GCA_919901855.1. GTDB lineage: Bacteria > Oederibacteriota > CAKKQC01 > CAKKQC01 > CAKKQC01 > CAKKQC01. The sequence goes on from CAKKQC010000006.1 coordinate 37,712, forward strand.
GCACGGGCGGGTTCGTCGGCTACTCCGGGTTCAACGCGCTACAGGGCGCCTTCCTGGAGGAGAGCCAGTTCAAGCCGGGTATCACCGAAGACGATCAGGTGACGCGGCTCCTGGCAGAACCGCCGGTCCGCCGCATGGATCTTGATGGCTTCTCCGAGATCGACTTCCTGCTATTCTGTCGCTCTCTTGGGCTCGACCTCGAGGCTGCGTGGGTGCGCAGGGCGGACGGCGCGTTCCATCTGATCCTCGACCGGAAGGGAGATCAGGCGCTAGTCATGAAGTGGGGCGAGCAAGGGACATGGTTCAAGGGCAACGCGAATGCCGGAACGTCCCTCCTGTCCACCTTTGGCGAATGGGAATCGCTCGGCCGTCCCGCGTTAACTCGATACCGGGCCGAAGTCATCTCCGCGGGCGAGGAAGCTGTTGGTGAGCATGCGTGGATTGAGCGCCGTTCCCACGTCAGGCTCAGGTTCTCCCTGGAGAAGACGTGACCAGCCATGGGTGATCACGGAATCAGGGAGAAGATAGAGGAGTACATTCAGGCCCACCTGAGGGTCAACCGGTTCAGCGGGACCGTGCTGGTGTCCTCTGGAGGCGAGATCCTGGTGAACAAGGGCTACGGCCTGGCCGATGCCGGCAAGCAGATCCCGTGTCGCGACGTGACCCGGTACTGGCTGGAGTCGATCAGCAAGGTGTTCGACTCGATGGCCGTGTTCCGGCTGAAGGAAGAGGGCCGGCTGGATCTGCAAGACCCGGTCGCCAACCACGTGCCCGGCTGGCCCTCTCCGTGGAATGCGGTCACGATCTCGCATCTCCTGACGCATGGCTCAGGGATCGTGCTCACGCCCGACAAAGTCTACGGGTACTTCGGGCAGGATGAGCCAGATCCCGCTGTCCTGGCCCTGATGGAGGCCCGGCTGGAGTTTCTCCCCGGCCGGGGGTTCAGCTACTGCAACGCGGGATATGTCGTCCTCGAAATCATCGTCGCGCGGGTATCCGGGCAATCCCACGAGAGCTTCCTTCGGGACGCGATCATTGAACCGATGAAGCTGTCCGCGACCACGGTCGGGTTGGGACACGGGCGATACGAGTCGACAGCCTGTGGGTACGGGATGGTGGGAGGCCAGATCGCCGAGCGTGTCCCGTCCGACGTTTGCACCGACACCGAAGGCCCCTGGGGGCTCGTGTCGACGACGCACGACCTCTACCTGCTCGAGCGCGCCCTCGACGTCCACGGCTTCTTCTCCCGGGAATCCCTCGATCTCATGTGGACTCGGGTCAACGGTTCCTACGGACATGGATGGCTCACCGGCGAGGTGGGCGGCCGCAGGATGGTCGGCCACGACGGGGGAGACCGGGGCTTCGCCACGTCGTACCGGTTCTTCCCGGATTCCGGCACGTGCGTGGCCGTCCTCTCCAACTACGACACGGCTCCCACGGCGCGGATGGCGTGCGACCTGGCCGCGATCGTCTTCGGCGAGGGCTATGTACTGCCCAAGGAACGCGTCGCGATCCAGGTTGGACCCTCTGTTCTCGCCGAGCTGGCCGGGACCTACAAGCTTCCCTCTGGCTACGTGAAAGTGCTGACCATCCGGCTCGAAGGTTCGAAGCTCTTTGCCTCGGTCGGTGAGGGGGAGTCCGCGATCGCGTTCGAGCTGTTCGCCGAGAGCCCGGCCTCCTTCTTCTCTCCCGTGACGAACCAGTCCTGGGAGTTCGTACGCGACGCCGACGGGAAGATCAAGGGGTTCACCGTGGAGGATGGAGTGGACGAAGTGCTTTGCGAGAAGCTATCGTAGCGGAGCTGGCCGTGCGGTGCCCCTCCCGACCCCCTACGGCTCTTTCCTCTCTTGATAACTCACCCAGGCAGGCTTTGAATGTAGGTGGCAGGTATGCGCGGGAGTTCCTCTGCTCGCTCGCAAGGGCGGCAGCCCGAGTAGGGTGGGATCCTGAGGCCCGGGACTTGCCGTCTTTGTCTCGGGTCGCCGTCCTCCTCTTCAATGAGCTGATCTGGACATATGAATGAGCACCGGGGTCTAAACCGAGAGTCGGACACCAGACTCTCTTTCGCTATACTGTATGCATGGGCGTTCTCCGGTACCCGTTCGATACGCGCCGTTTCTGCCAAGCTGTTGCATACCTTCTGGCTCGATGCGGACCCAAGACGCGCGGCGAGATCGGGAAGCTCCTCTACTTCGCTGATAGGTATCACTACGTGCGTTACGGAAGGCCCGTGGTGGGGGGACCGTACAACGCGTTGCCGTGGGGACCAGTGCCATCCGTGGCGATTGATATTCTCGAGGACTTGGAGAGGAGCGCTATCGACACGCAACCTGCTCCTCCGCAGGTAGGCCCCGGCTTCGTCGAGGCCCTGAAGTCATATGTGACTGTCACGGCCGGCCAGCCTTACAGCATCTACTCCGTCAGGGAGGGAGCCCCACGGACCCACCTGTCTGAGTCGGATATCGAAGCCTTGGAGTCCGTTTCGACGCGATACTGCTCGCTGAATTTCTGGCAGCTTTCCAGCTTGTCGCATGAGCATGCCGCGCAGAAGAAGACTCCGGAGCCCGACGAAATCGACTACCTTCTCTTCTTCGAGGATGAACCGGGTGCAAGCAACGATGTGAAGTCATACGTCATGATGCATGAGGAGGCAGAGACCGCCGAGACCCAAGGCGCCTAGCCTCGTGTTCAAGGCCGACCCGGCCGCGCTGGGAGTCTATTTCGATGAGAAGTTGCAGCGTGGGGCGGTTCTTCGGATCGAGGACTACCCGTTCCTGAGCGAACCGGTCCGCCGCCCCAAGTTCTTCGTCGTCCTGAATAGGGACTGCGCGCAACCCGAGATCTATCACTTCCTAACGACCTCCAAGGCCGCCAAGTACAAGACGCTCTCGTTCCACTCCTTCGGAGTGTCCATTCCGGCTGGCGTGGTTGACTGTCTCACCGCTGAGGAAACGATCGTGGACTGCTTTCGCTTGATGCCCACGTTCAGGCGCGCATTCCTGTTGGAACAGCTCTGCGCCAAGGGTATATCTATCTACCAGCCTCTCCCGGCGGCCTTCATGGAACAGATCGACAATATCATTCGTCGGTCGCGGACCATCTCGCCGACCCTTAAGGCCCTCATCACCTGACTGCCCGCACCCGATCCGTCATCCCGTGGCCGGGTCGGAGGTAAGTTCCTCAACCGCTCAGGTACATCCCTTTCCTCCTCCCAAGAGCTTGCGGCGGAAGCGCTCCCTGCCCATGCGGTTCAGGTACTCGATCTTCCGCTTCTCGAAGAAGTCGTCGGCGGACCCTCTGGCGAAGTACCAGATCGCGTCGAAGAGGATGCCTAGCTTGTAGACGTCGAAGAAGTGCGAGCGTTCGGCGCGGTTCAGCGGCCGGTGCCTGGCGTACTCGCGCAGGACCCTCCTGGCCTTCCTGGTGTTGAGCACTCGATCATCCTGCCAGTGCCAGGCGGCGTATTCGACCAGCCCCCACAGGTCGAACAGGAGATATGTGTAGTTCGCGTCGTCGAAGTCGAGCAGGGCGTTGAATCGGCCGTGCTTGTAGAGCACGTTCGAGAAGTGGAAGTCGGCATGACAGATGCCCATCGGCAATGACTTCGGCAGGTCGAGCGCCGCCAGCTCGCGTTCGATCCACTCCCGCTTGCGCCGTGCCGTCGTCGTACCCAGCCGTTTCGCTGCCCGCTGAGCGAGACGCCGGCAAAGCTCTACTGAGTAGTTCATCCGATACTTCATGTAGGGTGGCCGGTAGCCTCGGGTGGTCTTGTGCAACTCGGCCACCTTCTCGATGAGCTGTCGCCGCTGACGAGAGCTCGGATGGGCCACGTGCCGGCCCTCGGCGAATTCGAAGATCGCAAAGGGCTTACGGCGGAAGATGCCGACGTACTGGCCTCGCCTGTCCTTGAGGACAGCCGGACAGGGATAGTGTCTGGCCTTTAGAAACCTGATCAGGTGGGTCTCGAACAACGCCATTTCCCTATTGCGGTTCTCGTAGTACCGGAAGACGCATCTGCCTCTCTCGGTCTTGAGCAGGACATTCGTCTCGACTGTCCCCGCCGCGATCGGCCTGAAGCTCCGGAGTGTCCCCAGATCATACGCCGACAGGATGGCCGCGAACTCGTCCTTCGTTATCGTGGTCTTCCGTGCCATGGCGAGGACGAGGTCAACGACGCGTTCGCGGGCTACCGCTTGCCGGACTTGACCAGGAGGAGGTCGCCGTCCTTGATGAGACCGACACCGGGGGCGTAGACCTTCTCAGACTTGGTGCCGGGCTCCAACGGCGTCGTTTCCTCCATCCGCAGGCATCCGGTGAACGTGCCCGCCGGGGCGGTCAGCGTATCGGAAAGGCTCACGATCCGGGCGCGATCCATGGCCGCCCCGGGCGCGACTTCCTGGTAGAACCGGCTCCCGAGTAGGGGGAGGCCGGGCATGAACAGCCCGTAGCGCGCACCGTTCACGCCGGACAGCCACGAACCACCGTGACTCGCAACCTTCCCGTCCTTGTACTCGTCCACGTCCTCGCCGAAGTACCAGACGCTGGAGGTGCGCCGGTCGAAGGCGTAGTAGTTGCGCGAGACCTCGGAGAGCTTGCCCTTGCTCCATTCCCGTTCCTCGACGACCCGGGTGGTGACGCCGTCCACGACCTTGGTGTCGGCCAGGACCGTGATCACGAGCTTCAGCGGCTTGCCGTCCTCGGTCCCCGCGAACTCGAGGACGTACCCGGGCTCCAGGATGAAGAACCGGTTGGCCCCGGACGACAAGAAGTCGGTCGCGCTCATGTCGAAGGTGTCGGTGAACGGCCGGTCGGCCCTGCCGGACGGGGCCGTCGTGGCGGCCGGAGCCGCGGTCGAGATCATGACCATCGCCAGGACGAGAATCGTTCGCATGGATCGTCACCTCCCCGTCGTGAATGAGCGCACGATCATTATGCCTCACGGCGGAATCGGGTATCATGCCCCCATGGCGGCCAACGATTTCCTCGTGTCGGGGCGGTTCAAGACCGGGTGCAACTACTGGGCGTCGCACGCGGGGACGAACATGTGGCGGGACTGGGATCCCAAGGTCGTGGCCAAGGACTTCGACCGGCTGGCGCTGGCCGGGCTAGAAGTCCTGCGCGTCTTCCCGCTCTGGCCGGACTTCCAGCCGCTGACGGCCCTGCGCGGCGGTGGCGGGGCAGTCGTCGAGTACCGGTTCGGCGAGACGCCCCTGCCGGATACCGAGGCGGGCCGGGCGGGGCTTTCGGAGGAGATGCTCTCGCACTTTGACGAGTTCATCCTGATGGCGGAAGAGCGCGACCTCCAGCTCGTGGTCGGCCTGCTCACGGGCTGGATGAGCGGGCGACGGTACCTGCCGCCCGCGTTCGACCATCTGAACCCGCTCACCGACGCGACCGCGATCGTGTGGGAGGTCCGGTTCGTGAAGGCCTTCGTGCGGAGGTTCAAGGACCGCAAAGGCATCGCGGCTTGGGACCTCGGGAACGAGTGCAACTGCATGGCCGGGGTCAGCCGGGACCAGGCGTGGGCCTGGACTGCCACGATAGCGGATGCGATCCGGTCCGAGGACCACTCGCGGCAGATCGTCTCCGGCATGCACAGCCTCGCCGCGGAGCCGGGGGAGTCATGGCGGATCCAGGACCAGGCCGAGCTCACGGACGTCCTCACCACGCATCCGTACCCGCCGTTCACGGCGCACTGCGGCCTCGATCCCATCCCGACGTTCCGCGCGAACCTGCACGCGACCGCGGAGTCCAGGCTCTACGGCGATGTCGGGGGCAAGCCGTGCCTGTGCGAGGAGATTGGGGTGCTGGGCCCGACCTTCTCGGACGACGCGAACGCGGCGGCGTATCTCCGGACCCAGCTCTGGTCGCTCTGGGCGCACGACTGCATGGGGCTCCTGTGGTGGTGCGGGTTCGACCAGGACCACCTCGCCCACGCGCCGTACGACTGGTGCGCGGTCGAGCGCGAGCTGGGGCTCCTGCGCGCGGACGGCACCCCGAAGCCGCTCGTGGCGGAGTTCGCCGCGTTCCGGAAGGCCGTGACGGGGCTCGGCGTTCCCGCGCTGCCCACCCGCCTCATCGACGGCGTCTGCCTCCTGACGCCCCAGCAGGACCAATGGGCGGTCGCGTACAGCGCCTTCTGCCTCGCCAAGCAGGCGGGGGTGGACATCGAGTTCCAGTACGCGGACGCGGAGCCGCTCCGCGAGGCGCCGGTGTATCTCATGCCGTCCGTGGCCGGGCTACAGAACATGCCCCGGCGGCGGTGGCAGGAACTGCTCGCGCGGATCGAGGCCGGAGCCACGCTCTACCTGTCGCTCGGGGACGGCGTCGTCAGCGGATTCGAGGCCCTCACGGGGCTCCGGATCCTCTCCCGCGAGAGGCGTACCGGCGGATCGGCGAAGCTGGGCAATGTGGTCATCCCCGCGGGCGGGCCGTACCGGCTGAACCTTGCACCCGGCCGGGCCGAGGTCCTGGCGAGCGAGGAGGACGGCAATCCGTTCTTCTCCACGGCCACGCGGGGGAAAGGCCGGGTCTTCTTCCTGTCCTCGCCGATGGAGCACGACCTGGCCCTTCGGCCAGGCGCATTCCACCACGACGGCGCCCCCGCGTGCTGGCGGGTCTGGGAGCGGGTCTTCGCGGCGGCGGGGACGAAGCGCGCCGTGCGCAAGGATGTTCCATGCGTGGGTCTGACAGAACATGCGCTCAGCGGAGCTGATCGTTCGCTCGGCAGGGCCGAGCGTCCGCTCGGAGGAACCGAGCGCCCGTTCGGCAAGGCCGAGCGCCTTATCGTGGCGATCAACTACTCGCCGGAATCCGTCCGGGTGACCATTACTCCGGCGGACGGTTGGAAGATCGGGGAAGCCCTGCGCGGCCCAAAGCCGGCCCCGGCTGTGGACATTCCGGCCAACGACGCGATCATCTTCACGGTCGCCGGGGTCGACTAATCCAGCGACCCGACCGGCGGTGCTAGAATGGGCCCGATGAACCGCCGGAGCGTGGCGCTGTTGCTTTGCCTCGCGGTCCTCCCCGTTCCGGCCCGCTCAGACTGCATCCTGGACGTCTGGCCGGGCGCGACGGTCGCCTTCGACGTGCCGGTCCTGCTCTTCCCCAATTGGGTCAGGGCGCCGACCGCCGGGTTCATGCTTTACGAGTGCGACGATCTGCTCTGCCCCGGCTGTACCGCGAGCAACCTGACCGGCGTGACGATGTTCAACTACGGGACCGCCACCGGCAGCGCGACGGGTGACGTCACCGGACTGTACTTCAGCTACGTCTGCGGAACCCAGACCAGCGTCGTCTACGCCATGACCTATGCCGGCGTCTGGACCGTCGGGGCGAGCAACCTCCCCGCCTGGACGTGGGCGGGCTCCCTGGCCATTTCCTCCGACCCGTGCGACACCAAGAACGGGTGTTGGTGCTACCCCAGCATCCTCGTCTACTCCGACATCGGGTCCTGCCCGACGGACGGGGCCTCCGTGGTCCTCGGGCCGGGGTTCAGTTCCGTCGGGGAGGGCGGCGTGTCCGACAGTTGCGGTTGCCGCGGACCTACCGATTCCTTCACGGCTCCGGAAGTGAGGATCGGGTACGTCATGAAGAGTTGCGATCCCCGGATCGTGGCTCCCGGCGACGCGATCAACTACACGATCTACTACGGCAAGCCGGGCACCCCCAACGTGTCGAACCTGACGATCACCGACACCCAGCCGCCCTACACCCACTGGAACGGCGTGGCGAGTCCGAATCCCGATCCCGGCTGGGACCCCAACCCCGGTCCGCCGGCCAGGCTGCAATGGACCATTGCCGGCCCCCTCGCGACGGGGGGCGGCGCGACCGGCGCCATCACGTTCCAGCTCACCGCCGACTGGGGGAACGGCGAGAGCTTCGAGCCGGGGTCCGGCGACGTGGCTGCGCCCGAGGGCGAGTACCTGAGGAACTACGCCCAGATGTCCTGGGCGAACAACGGCTGCACCGGAGGCCGGGTCTCCAACGGCGTCGCCACCGTGATCCGCCGGTATCTCATGTGGATGATCGGCGACAACGACGTCCTGTTCGCCTCGGCCTACGGGCAGCCGCCGGACGAGATGGTCTACTCGATGTTCATCAAGAACATGTCGACCTCCAAGACCTGGTGGAACGTCAGCGTCTGGGACACCGTTCCGGCCGAGGTGGACGTCTGGGGGCAGGACTCCGGCTTCGAGGACCCCTGCGCCGGCTGGACCATGACCCCGTCCGGGTGCAGTTCGGGATCCCCGGGGCGGGTTCTCGCGGGGCCGGCCTCGACGATCCTGACGTGGAAGCTCGACATGCCGCCGCAAGCGACTATGCAACTGCGCTGGAAGGCCAAGGTCACGTCCGCCGCGCCCCCCGGTTCCACCGCCATCAACAACATCAACCTCCTGGAGCTGGGGCGGTCCGGCGTCGTGGGCGGCACCGGCCACCAGGGGAAGCCGAAGAACTTCGTGCACCTGGCCGCGATCATGCTGCGCACGACCTACATAAGTTTCGCCGGCATAGGCGGCGGCGGCCTCGGCAAGCGGGGCTTGTTCCTCACCTTCTATCCCCTGAACCGGGCGACCGATTTCCAGCTGCGGGCCTACGAGGCGCCCGACGGCGACCCGTGGGTGAACGCCGGGGGCGTCTCGCAGCCGATCTCCGCCAACATCGGCACCTGCACCGGGGGCTTCACGTGCAGCGCCGGGTTCGCCGGCGGGCTGGCCGGGAGCGCCTGCAAGGCCGAACGTATCCCGGCCGACTACTCCTGCTTCAGCGGCGGGACCCCGGGGGAGCTCGCGTACGGCTACGCGTCCCCGTGCAGCAACATGGCCCCCAGCGGTCCGTGCTCGAACGTACCCGCCGGAAACTACCACCATACCTACAAGATCATTTCCAACTCGCCCGTCCTGTGGCAGTTGTTCACGTGCGACGGCAACAACGCGCACACGTTCACGCCGTCCACTTCGCTGTCCTTCTCGGGCTTCATGCACTACGCGTTCGAGCGGGGCGTCTCCGGCCAGGACGACTTCAACATCATGAACACCTCCGTCGATCCGTACGGCGTCCTGCAGCCGGACCTGGCGACCACCGTCCATTTCTTCACGTGGGATTTCGGCATCCTTTCGTGGAAGTACCAGTCGACGTACGAAATCGACAAGGAGAGCCACGTCGGCCTGTGCGACCTGCCGGTGTGCAACGTGCACGTGCGCTTCATCTCGTCCTCGGCCAAGCTCGTCATCCGCCAGAGCAAGGACGACTGGACGTCGTCCGAGAGCAACTGGGACGCGTTCAGTCCCTCCCGTAACGACGGGGCCCTCACCATGGACGTCTCCGGCGAGGCCATGTACATCTTCCCCAACATGAAGCCGGGCTATCTCGGGGTCCAGGCCATCGTCACCAACATGGGGGCGGTGAACGCCACCTACCGGATCGAGGTCTACCGCCCCTTCAACACCGTCGACCGCGATGCCTGCGTGCCCCCGTGGATGGCGGACTTCAGCGGCTCCTGGTCTCCCCGGGTCACGCATTCCGTGGCTGCCGGGTTTGCCGCGTGGGGGGCAAGCTGGAGCACCCGGAATCCCCACATCTACGGTACCGAGGGCGACATGTCCTTCCTCTTCATGGACCCGCCGGCGGGGACCGGCGGGATCTACCGGCTGGTGCTCATATCCGGCGGACCCATCGAGGTCGATCAGGGGGCCAGCGTGCTCTCCCTGTACGGCGGGGGGTCGCTCATGCACCCCGCCGACCCCGGCAACCCGCGGCCGCACGCGGGCACCGATTTCTGGCTGGGAATGGGGTGGCAGTGGGCCATGTCGGCCGCCTGCGACACCACGCCGGCCAATTACACCTACGTGGTGGACATCTTCTGCCCCAAAGCGGGCATGGTGGTGAAGGAAACGACTTCGGACAACGCCTACTCCGCGACTTACACGACCACCCTGGCCGACCAGGACGTGGCGTTCCGGAACATCGCCATCGTCCCCTCCGGCGGGCACCGCATCGTCCGCTTCCAGGTGACCGGCGGGAATGCCATCGCGATGTACAACGAGTGCCAGCCGAGCCACAAGTTCTTCACCGCGCCGTTCGTCCAGGTGGGCACGCACTACACGCTGATCACGCCGCCCGTCGCGTTCGTCGGCCAGAGCTTCTGGATCACGGTCGTGGTCACGGAAGTGGGGGGCGGGACGAAGTGCGACTACACCGGCACCATCTCGTTCACCTCGACCGATCCGGGTGCGAAGGTGGAGACGACCCCCATGGATGCCTACAACTACACGTGGGGCGCGGGGGACTGCGGAATCCGGATCTTCCTTAACGTCACCATGACCAGGCTGGGCCTTCAGACCATCATCGCGGCGGACACCGCCGACGGGTCGGTAACCGGGCTGTCCACCCTCAACGTCGTGGGTGTCGACGTCAGGTTCACGAAGGAGCCGCGCCTGGCGGTCGCCGCCTCGGGGGATACCGTTCGGTTCAGGCTCTGCTGGAGCAACTACTCCTCGGGGAGCGCCTTCACGTTCGTGGTTACGGACGCGGTGCCGGCCGGGACCACGTTCGTGCCCGAGGCCTCGGCTGCCTGGCTGGACTGCGGAAACACGGACGGCGTCTCCCTCGGCGTCTCGTACACCACCGCCACCACCCCGACGATGCCCGGCCCCGCCTCGTTCAGCTCGGGCAACCCCGTCGCCGGCACCCGTTGGCTCCGCTGGACGATTCCCGTGGCCGGCGTCTACACCTCGGGATGCGCCTGCTTCCGGGTGGGGATCAATTAGTAGAAGTCCTCAGAGTCCGGGATGGTCGGCCTGACCGAAGGGCAGTTGTTGCGGGGGGAGGCTATCCGCGATGATACGAGAATGCCACGCGTCACGCGAACGATCAGCCGGCGGGAAGCCCTCACCTCCTGGGGCGTCATCGCCGTTCTCGGGGTCGTCGCGGCCGGCGTGCTGTGGAAGCAGTCCCGGTTCGACCCCCCCGACCCCGGCCTCGGTGGTGATGTCACCGCGCCGCGCTCCGGGGGTAATGGGCTCTTCGCGAGTCTGCCCGGGGGGTTGGAGCCGATGTCCGCGCCCGAGCGGTTCAGCCCCGCGACCCTCTCCGACAAGATCGACGGGCGGGCGGAGCTCTACCTCTCGGCGGGGTTCGCCGGCCTTAGGGCCCAGCGGATCCGGGCGGCGGCGGACCATGAGACCTGGTACGAGGTCTTCGTCTACGACATGCACACCGCCCGCAATGCCTTTTCGGTCTTCAGCACCCAGCGCCGCGAGGGCGTGAAGGGGCTCCCGTTCGCGACCCAGGGTTACCGCACCGGGAACTCCCTGTGCTTTGTGAACGGCGCGAACTATGTCGAGATCGTGGCCTCGAGGACCGGGGAGAAGGCGATGGCCGGGGCGGAATCGCTCGGCCGGCTGCTGGCCGGGGCGCCGGGGACCGGGGGCGGCGACCTCGGCGAGGCCGGGCTGTTCCCGGCGGAGGGGCTGATCCCCGCGAGCGTGTCGTTGACCACAGCCAACGCGTTCAGCTTCAGCCGGTTCGACAACGTCTTCTCGGCCCGATACCGGGACGGCGGGGAGACGCTCACGCTCTTCCTGTCCCGGCGCGCGTCGCCGCGCGAGGCTGCCGGGTTGTCGGACGCGTACAGGGAGTTCCTCGTCGAGCTCGACGCGAAGGAGGCGGAAGCGCCCGCCGGGATGTGGCTCGTGGAACTGGACGGATCGTTCGAGGGCGGGTTCTCTACCGGCCGGCTCCTGGGCGGCGTGCATCAGGCCGCGTCGCTCGCGGTCGCGGCGCGCCGGCTTGCCCGGCTGCGGGCCGCGGTCGAAGGGAAGGCGCCATGACGAACGGGGACGGCGGACAGACCCGGCGCGAGTTCCTGATGCGCAGCGCGCGCGCGGCGGCGGCCGTGGCCGTGACCTGGGCCGGGGGGGCCTGGCTGTGGCGCCGCGGGCGGAGGACGGGGCAGGCCCCGATCGCGGCCGGCGCCGTCATTCCCAATTTCTCCGTGCCTTCGGCGGGGAAGCGGATGGCTATCGTGACCGGCGCGGACCGGTTGAAGACCGTGGGCCGCGCGCTCGAGGGGGTCGGCGGGATCTCGGCGTTCATCAAGAAGGGCGACCGGGTGGCGATCAAGGTCAACGCCGCGTTCGCGACCCCGGCGATGCTCTCGGCGACGACCAATCCCGAGCTGGCGGCCGAGCTGGTCCGGCTCTGCCTCGCGGCGGGGGCGCGGTCGGTCGCCGTTCTCGACAACCCGATCAACGACGCCGAGAGCTGTTTCGCGCTTACCGGGATCGGCGAGGCGGTCCGGAAGGCCGGCGCGCAGGTCATCATGCCCCGCGAGGGACTCTTCCGGCGGGTGACCTTGGCCGGCGGGCGGCTCATCCGGGACTGGCCCGCGTTCACGGAGCCGCTGGCCCGGGCGGACAAGCTCATCGGGGTCACGCCGCTCAAGCACCATTCCCGGAGCGGGGCCTCCATGACGATGAAGAACTTCTACGGCCTGCTGGGCGGGCGGCGGAACCGGTTCCACCAGGACATCAACGGCATCATCATGGAGCTGGCCCAGCTCGTGCGCCCGACGTTCGTCGTGCTGGACGGGACCACGGCGATGATGACCAACGGCCCGACCGGCGGCTCGCTCGCCGATCTAAAGGCGACGAACACCATGATCGTGTCGACGGATCCCGTGGCCGCGGACGCGTTCGGGGCGACCGTGCTAGGCAACCGGGCGTCGGACCTTCCATATATAGGAAGGGCGGCGGCCGCCGGGGCCGGGATCGCGGACTTCGAGTCGTTGAAACCCATGCGGGCGCGGGTGTAGGGCGCCGTGCGCAGCACGATCGCCCGCCGGATCTCGCAGGGGTTCTTCCTGGCGCTGTTCCTGTGGTTCTGCATCGTGAGCTCGGTCGGGATGGCGCTGTGGCAGTTGCGGGGCTGGCCCGTGGACTGGTTCCTCCAGCTCGATCCGCTCGTGGCCCTGGGCACCGCGCTGACGACCTGGAGCCTGCCCGGGGAGCTGTGGTGGGCGCTCGTCACTATCACGCTCACGCTCGTACTCGGACGCGTGTTCTGCGGCTGGATCTGCCCGATGGGCACGCTCCAGCAGATCGTGGGGTGGTGGGGGAACCGGAGGAAGCCCGTGGCCGAGATGGTGGCGCTGAACCGGTACCGGCCCGCCCAGGGGATCAAGTACATCGTCCTGGCCGTCCTGCTCGGGGGGGCCGCGCTGGGCCTGCTCCAGACCGGCCTCCTCGATCCCATCCCGCTGGCCCAGCGGTCGGTCAGCCTCGTCGTGCTCGGCGTGGTCGACGGGCCGCTGGCTTGGCTGGCCGTGGCCCCCCGCCATTACGAAGAGAGCGTCCTCCTCGGCGCCGTGTTCCTCGGCCTGGTTCTCATGTGTCTCCGCATTCCGCGGTTCTTCTGCCGGTTCCTCTGCCCGACGGGCGCGCTCCTAGGCCTCCTGAGCCGGTTCTCGGTCTGGCGGATCGGAAAGAACACGAACCCGTGCCACGACTGCCACCTGTGCGACCGGTACTGCGAGGGCGCCTGCACCCCGGCGGGCGCGATCCGGACCGGCGAGTGCGTCATGTGCATGAACTGCCTCGACGGGTGCGCCGTCCACGCGACGATGACCTATGCCACGGAGCCATCCGCGGGGGGCGTCGACGACGTGCCCGACGTGACGCGGCGCGCGCTCCTGACCGCCGCCGGCGCCGGGCTGGTGACGGTGCCGCTCCTGCGGCTGACCGGGCGGGGAAGCGCGAACTGGAACCCCGGGCTGATCCGGCCCCCGGGCTCGCTGGAGGAGGCCGAGTTCCTCGGCCGCTGCCTCAAGTGCGGGCAGTGTATGCGGGTCTGCCCCACGAACGTGATCCAGCCGGCCGGGCTGCAGTTCGGCGCCTCGGCGCTCTGGACGCCCGCGTTGAACAACCGCGCGGGCACGAGCGGGTGCCAGCTCAACTGCGTCGCGTGCGGGCGGGCGTGTCCGACCGGCGCGATCCGGGCGCTGACCCTGAACGAGAAGCAGGGGCGGGGCGCGTTCAAGGCCGCGGGGCCGGTGCGCATCGGGACCGCGTTCCTGGACCGCGGACGGTGCCTGCCGTGGGCCATGGACCGTCCCTGCATCGTCTGCGAGGAGAACTGCCCCGTGACGCCCAAGGCGATCCATCTCGAGGAGGAGTTCCGGACCGTCCGGGGCGGGTCGTTAACCGTGGCCGGGGTCACCGCCGGGACGCTCCGGGTGGTTGGGGCGTCCCTGGTGCCCGACCGGTACGCGACCGGGGACTTCTTCTGCGTTCTCGCGGGATCCGGCGCGCGCCGCCGGATAACGGGCAACACGGAGTCCGAGCTCGTCCTCGACCCGTCGGCACGGTGGACGGCCCGCCCGGCGGCGGGCGCGGCCGCCGCGATCCAGGTGCGCCTGCAGAAGCCCCGGGTCGATTCCGAGGCGTGCATCGGGTGCGGAGTCTGCGAGCACGAGTGCGTGGTGAACGGGTTGCGGGCGATCATGGTTTCGGCGGAGAATGAGTCCCGGAGCGACGAGCATGCGCTCGCGGTCAGGACGAAGGCTTGATGCGAATCGGCGGTAAACAGCGACAGGGGGGACAAATGGCACACGACAGGAACGGGATCACGGGGACGGTGTCACGCAGGCGGTTCCTCGGAGCCGCGGGGGCCGCGGGGCTCGGGTCGGCGCTGATGGCGTCGGGGCTCGGGTTGGCCGCGTCGGGAGCCCCGGGCAAACCGAAGACCAAGGCCGCCCCGAAGCCGAAGGAGACCGCGTCGGCCCTGCCGCTCCGCACGTTCGGGCGCACGGGCGTCCAGGTCACGGCGCTCTCCCAGGGCGGCATGACCGACTTCACCGAGAACCAGCTCCTCCTGAACCAGTCGTGGAAAGCCGGCATCAACTACTGGGACACCTCGACGGGATACAACGGCGGCAAGTCCGAGTTGGGCTACGGCCAGTTCTTCGCCAAGCATCCGGGCGTTCGCGAGAAGCTCTTTCTCGTCACCAAGAGCGGGGAGCGCAACCCCGAGGGGCTGGAGAAGAGCCTGAACCTCTCGCTCGAACGGATGAAGATCAAGCACGTGGACCTGTTCTTCTTCTGGTACATCGAGGACATCAAGGAGGTCGACCGGCCGGAGCTCAAGGCCTGGGCCGAGGCGGCGAAGAAGGCGGGCAAGATCCGGTTCATCGGCCTCTCGTCGCACAAGAACATGGCCTCGGTCATGGAAGGGGCGGCGAAGCTGGGCTGGCTCGACGGCCTGATGGTGACCTACAACTACCGCATCATGCACGACGACGACATGAAGCGGGCCGTGGACGCGTGCGTGGCCGCGGGGCTCGGCATCACGGCGATGAAGACGCAGGGCGGCGGCCCGATCAACGACACGCAGGCGGACCGCGAGCTCGCGGGGCGTCTCGTGGCGAAGGGGTTCACGCCGGAGCAGGCGAAGATCAAGGCCGTGCTCGAAGACACGAGGATCGCGGCCGTCTGTTCCCAGATGCCGTCGATGGAGATCCTGAAGGCCAACATCGCGGCTGTGCTCGACCGCACGAAGCTGGATAGCGCCGACTGGAAGGCGCTGGACCGGCACGCCGCCGCGTCTTGCCACGGCACCTGCGCTGCCTGCGGGCGGTGCGAGCGGGCCTTGAAGGGGAGCGTGCCCGTCGCGGACGTGATGCGGCACCTCATGTACGCCCGCGGGTACGGGGAGCACGCGATGGCGCGCGCGTTCGTCCGGGACCTCCCGGCGGTCGTGCGTGGCCGGATGGCGTCGGCGGACTTCTCCCGGGCCGAAAGGGTCTGTCCGCAGACCCTGCCGATCGGGAGGCTGATGAAGGAAGCCATCCTGGAGCTCGCCTGACGTGGGGGTGCACGGGCGGGGGCTGTCCCGGCGGGAGTTCCTGGGGGCGGGGGTGGCGGCCGGCGCGGGCGCGCTCCTTCTGGGGGGCGCGGCCGGGGCCGTGGCGCCGGGCCGGGCCAAGGCGAAGGGCGGGGACGTCATGCCCCGGCGGGCGTTGGGGCGGACGGGCGCGGAGATCCCGGTGATCGGTTTGGGGGCGTCCGGTGACCTCAGCGCGGACCAGCTTATCCTCGGCCAGTGCGTGAAGCGGGGCGTCACCTACTGGGACACTTCGGACAACTACTCCGACGGAAAGGCCGAGATCGGGATCGGCCGGTACTTCGCCAAGCATCCGGCGGACCGCAAGCGGGTCTTTCTCGTCACGAAGGCCGGGGTGGGGGACGCGGCGTCCCTGAACCGGCAACTGGCCCAGTCGCTCCAGCGGATGAAGACCGACCACATCGACGCCTACTTCTTCCATGGCGTGGATGGGATCGGCGAAGTGGACAAGCCCGAACTCAGGACCTGGGCCGAGGCCGCCAGGAAGGGGGGGAAGATCCGTTTCATCGGGCTTTCCACCCACAAGAACATGGCCGCGGTCATGACCGGGGCGGCGAAGCTCGGATGGATCGACTGCCTCATGACGACCTGCAACTACCGCATCATGCACGACGACGACATGCGGCGGGCCCTGGAGGCCTGCGCGGCGGCGGGGGTGGGGGTAGCGGCGATGAAGACGCAGGGCGGCGGGCCGATCAACGACACGGCGGCGGACCGCGAGCTGGCGGGGCGGCTGGTGGCGAAGGGCGTGACGCCCGAGCAGGCCAAGATCAAGGCCATCCTCGAGCACCCGGAGATCGCGACCGCGTGCCTGTCGATGCCGAACGTCGAGATCCTTAAGTCCTGCGTGGCGGCGGTCATGGACGGGAAGAAGCTCGGGGCCGCGGGCCGCGACGCTCTCGCCGTCCACGCGGCGGCCACGCACGGCAGCGTCTGCGGCGCCTGCGGCCGGTGCGAGCGGGCCTGCCGGGTTCCGGTCAGCCGGGTCATGCGCCACCTCATGTACGCCAGGAACTACGGCGATACCGCCATGGCGCGCGCGCGGTTCCGGGCGCTCGGGCCGGCCGTGCACGGCCGGATGGCCTCGGCGGATTTCTCCAAAGCCGAGCACGCGTGTCCGCACACCCTCCCGATCGGGAGGCTGATGAAGGAGGCCCTCCTTGAACTCGCCTGATCGCATCCTCGCGGCGTTTCTGATCTTCTCCGTCTGTTCCGGCCCCGTCAGTTCCGTCACCTTCGCCGCGGCGGCCGCGAAGAGCGTGATCATCCTCGTCGGGGACGGCATGGGGGTCGAGCAGATCCGGGCGGCCAGTCTCGCCCTGCGCGGCGCGGACGGGCGGACGGCCATGCAGGGCCTCCCGGCGGCGGGCCGCGCCGCCACGCATTCGGCCGACGAGGGCGTCACCGACCCCGCGGCGGCGGCGACGGCGCTGGCCACCGGGCGCAAGACCAACAACGGGGTCCTGTCGATCTCGGCGGGCGGCACCCCGCTGAAGACGATCCTGGAGGCGTGCCGGGACGCCGGGAAGGTCACGGGGCTGGTCTCGGACTCCCGGATCACGGGGGAGACCACGGCCGGCTTCGCCGTGCATTCCGAAAACGCGGGGGCCGACTACGAGCTCGCGGGGATGATGGTGGCGGCCAAGGTGAACCTCCTGCTCGGGGGCGGGAAGAGCCACTTCCTCGCGCCCAAGAGCGAAGCCTGGGTGGGCGTGAACGTCCTGGACGCCAAGGGGAAGAAGATCCTGACCATCACGGACACCGTGAATTGGTCCGAGTACCGGACCCTGACGCACTCCTTCCTCGCGCCGGCGGGGGCGAAGAAGGCGAGCGTGTGGGTGTGGCGCCAGTCCGGACCGCTCGGCCTCTACCTCGACGACGTCCGGCTGGAGCCGCAGGACGACAAGGGGAACGTCACGGGCCCCGGCCGGCTCATCGACCCCGGGTTCGAGGGGGGCGGGCTGGAGGGATGGAGCGACTGGGGGCACTCGCACGCGGTTCCCGACGGCGGCTCCACGGTCCTGAAGGTGACGGGCCAGGGCGGCGGCGAAAAGACCGTCGACATCACGGCGGGCACGAACTGGTCCGTCGCATACCGCGTCCGGCTGGACGACCCGAAGGCGCCCGGCGCGGCCGCCTCTCCCTGGGACCGGGCGGCGGCGCAGGGCTATGCCCGGATCGCGACGCTGTCCGAGCTGGCCGGCGCCAGGGGCGGGAACATTCTCGGGCTCTTCGGGGACGGGGACCTCGGGGAGTCCGAGGGGGATCCGACGCTGGCCGGTTTGACCGGCGGGGCGCTCGGCGTCCTGGGCGGGGCCCCGGGCGGGTTCCTGCTCGTGGTGGACGGGAGCCGGATCGACCGGGCCTGCCGCGCGAAGGACGAGAAGAGCATGCTCCGGCAGGTGCAGGCCTTCGACGCCGCGGTCGCGGACGCGGTCGAGTTCGCGAAGAGGAAGGGCGACGTCCTGGTCGTCGTGACGTCCGGGTACGAGACCGGGGGCGTCAAGGCTTCCGGAACCGACGCCGGGAGCCTGCGGGTGACGTTCGGCGGCGGCGATGCCACGGCGGCCCGAGTCCCCGTCTTCGCCTTCGGTCCCGGCTCCGAGGGCTTCACGGGCGAGATGGACAACACCGAGATCGGCCGCAAGATCGCGGCCGCCCTGGACCTTCGGCTCTAGCGGTCCCGGGTTCCGCCCGGGGGACTTGACATATAACTTGACTTATACTGGACATACGGATAGGCTGTCCGTATGAGCTACCAGCCGCAGTTCTCCGTCAGCCCCCGCCTCCTCGCGCTCATCGGGGAGATTTCGGTCCTCCGGGAGCGGGTCCTGTCCTCGGCCGTCCAGGTGCCATGGGTCCCCGCGCTCCAGAAAGACGCACGGGAACGCACGACGCATGGGTCCACGTCGATCGAGGGCAATCCGCTCGGGCTCGCGGAGGTCCGGATGCTCGACGAAGGGAAGCCCGTCCTGTCGGCGGACGAGAAGTCCCGGCGCGAGGTCCTGAACCATCTGGCGGCGCTCCGGCAGATCGAGAAGTGGGAGCGCAAATCCCGGATCGCGCACGACGACGTCCTGCGGCTCCATGAGACGGTCATGCGGGGCGTCCTGGCGGGGGAGCTCTCGGGTCGCTACCGTCCGTTCGGTGTCCGCGTCGGGACGCACATCGCGCCCGGTGCCGAGAAGGTCCACGCCCTGATGACCGACCTCCTCGGCTGGGTCAACGGGGAGTCCCGGGCGTGGTCCCCGGTGGTGTCATCGGCGGTCGTCCATTTCCGGTTCGAGGACATTCATCCGTTTGCCGACGGGAACGGCCGAACGGGCCGTCTGCTCGCGCTCTGGGAGCTCTACCGGAGGGGGTTCGACACCCTTCACATCTTCTCCGTCGACGAGTACTACTGGGAGCACCGGCCGGCTTATTACAGGGCCTTTGAAGAGGTCAGGCGGGGGGATGGGGACCTCACCGGGTGGATCGAGTTCGCGGCGACGGCCGTCAAGGCGACCCTCGAAGACGTGACGAAGCGGACGGCAGGCCTCTCCGCGCGGGCGAAGGGCGCTACGCTGGTTCTCCGTCCCCGGCAGGAACGGCTCTTGGAGCTCCTCCGGGAGAAGAAGAGCCTCTCGCCCGCGGAAATCTGGGCGGCTCTCGGCGTATCGCGCCAGGGCGCTCTCGACCTCGTGCGGCCGCTCATCGCGGCCGGGCTCGTGAAACGGATTGGCACCCGCAAATCTGGGAAATACGTGATTCCCTGATTCCGCATGGATCGGCGGGTCTCCCGCTTGGGCGATATGATATGGGCGTCATGCCGCACAGAGTTCACTGCAGGGATACGTGGTGGCGTGGTAAGTCGATGGTGTTCCTCGCGGTACTGCATATCTCTTCTGCGGCGGCGGCTTCGAGATCATCCGTAAACAACGCTCTCCTAGTCCTCTTCTCTCAGGTAACTGACGGCCGCATTGGGCCGCAGGTGGAGGTGTGGCGCGTATCGTCGGATGGGAAAGCTGACTTTCTGAAGGGCTTCGGTCCCGCCTCGCCCTGGATACAGGGCTATCCCTCCTATTGGCCGGTCCCGTCACCTGATTCTAGAATGGTTGCATTCGTCAGGGACCTCAACGTGTGGATTTGGGATGTGGAACGTGACAAGGTGTGGAAGGTAACCCGGATCGGGCGGCCGGGAGACACAGGATACGCGGATGTCCTCACACTTGTCGGCCCATGGTCCCGCGACGGGAAGAAGGTCGTCTACTGCGTCACCAATAGCAATTGGTCTAGCGGCGGGATGACCGACCTCGTCGATCCTCGCAAGGTCCGGCGAGCTCCCTATGGCTCCTACGTATACGATATTGCCTTGCGCAGGTCCCGTCTGGTGTCTGGAACGGGCTGGGATGTGGTCGGGTGGGACGCGAACGACGAGGTCCTTCTCCAGCCTTCCCCGCCCAGCGCGTCTCTCTTCAGCGTTGACGCGGGCGGCCGACTCCGCAAGGTCTGGGAAGATCCCGGACTCGGCGGGGGGATCCCCCGGATCGGCCACATCTCCGTCGGGGGAAACGGCTCGAAGCTGATCGCATTCGTCCGTGCTGACGGGTACCGGCTAAGAACCACCGGCGAGTGTGGCGATATCGTCGAGATTGACCTGCGAAAGGGCACTGTCCGGATATTGACAACGTATTCCAGTGACGAGTCCGCATCCCATTGGGTATGCAGGGCTATTCTCTCGCCCTCCGGCAGCCATGTCGCCTGGATGGGGAAGCCACGAAGAAGGGTTCTGGGGATGTTCGGAGGCTGGTATTCCGCCCTCGTTGTTGATGGCCGGGAACGGTTACGGATCCCCCCGTGTGATGCCGATGCCGTCAAGCGGATCGGAGCCCACACTCCCGGCCGATCCGTCTTCCCCGTTCCTGAGATATGGATTGACGAACGGACCGTTGTCCTCATCTGTCGCGCGGAGCTCACGGTTGTGGATGTCACTACAGGGCGGATTCTGGGGCGGCATCCGATTCAGCATGGAAACGAGTCAAGTCCACCTGCGAAGTAGCAGGTGCGGGAGGTGCGTGATCTCTTAGAAACGCGAAAGGCCGTCCGCTGAGTCGCGTCCGGCCTTTCGCTTGATAGAGCCCGTTGCGCAAGAGTGCTTTCGTGCGGGTCGTGGTCAATCCACCTCCGTGATTTCGGGATCGTGCATGTCGCGGCCCATGACGACGCGGGTCGACCCGTTACGGTTCTTGATCGAGATGTCCCACTTATGCATCGTGCCGGCCCCGATGATTATCTCGCGGGCGAGATTGGCCGCCACCAACGCGTCGTCCATGATGACCTTCTTGCCGACCCTGATCAGCAGCTCGGCGGTCCCCGTGATCCGGAGGCGACTGCCGCGGGTCGCGGCGCGAAGCCGCAATGGAGCGGGGAGAGGACGCACCGTCGTGCCACGGGGGAGGCAGTTGCGCCGCACGATGGTGTAGAAGGAGCCCGTGTCGAAGACCGCCGGGACGGTGGCGGACTTCCGGCGGCCCGAGGTGATGACAATGGAGAGAACCGGCTTGCTCATGGGTGTTTCCCGCGATGATTATACCCCCGAAATGCGAACGGCCGGCTGGAGGATCCAGCCGGCCGTTCCGTTGAGAGGCCTTTGGGTTACTTGCCGCCCGAGAGGTCCTTGTGGATCGCTTCCGCCGCACGCTTGCCCGCGCCGGCCGCCAGGATGACGGTCGCGGCGCCGGTGACCGCGTCACCGCCGGCGTACACGTGCTTGCGCGAGGTCAGGCCGGACTTCTCGTCCGCGACGAGACAGCCGTGCTTGTTCGTCTCCAGCCCCTTCGTCGTCTTGACCAGGATGGGGTTCGGGCTCGTCCCGATGGCCAGCACGACGTTGTCGGCGGGGAAGATGAACTCCGACCCCGGAATCGGGACCGGGCGGCGGCGTCCGTCGGGCCCGGGCTCGCCGAGCTCCATCCGCTGGAGCTTGAGGCCCGTCACCCAACCCTGCTCGTTGCCCACGATCTCGACCGGAGCGGTCAGCCAGTTGAACTTGATGCCTTCCTCGAGCGCGTGGTGGTATTCCTCCACCCGCGCCGTCATCTCCTTCTCGGACCGGCGGTAGACGATGAGGCTTTCCTCCGCGCCCATGCGCATCGCGCTCCGCGCCGAGTCCATGGCCGTGTTGCCGGCCCCGATGGTCGCGACCCTTTTCCCCACCTTGAGGGGCGTGTCGGACTCCGGGAACTGGTACGCGCGCATGAGGTTGATCCGGGTCAGGAACTCGTTGGCCGAGTAGACGCCCATCAGGTTCTCGCCCGGTATCTTGAGGAAGGTCGGGAGGCCCGCGCCGGTCCCGATGAACACCGCCGAGAAGCCGAGCTTGTCCATGATGTCGTCGAGCGTGATCGTCCGGCCGACGATGACGTTGGTGACGATCTCGACGCCCGAGTTCTTCATCATCCCGATTTCCCAGTCCAGGATCGCCTTCGGGAGGCGGAACTCGGGGATGCCGTACCGGAGCACGCCGCCCGGGGCGTGCAGGCCCTCGAAGATCGTGACCTGGTAGCCGAGGCGGGCGAGCTCGCCTGCGCACACGAGACCGGCGGGACCCCCGCCGATGACGGCCACCTTCTCCTTGCGCTTCTTTCCCTGGGACACCGGCGGCGGAGCCTGCGAGCGCTCCCAGTCGGCGACGAACCGCTCGAGATGGCCGATGCCGATCGGCTGGAACTTCTTGACCATGTGGCAGGTCATCTCGCACTGCGCTTCCTGCGGGCAGACGCGTCCGCAGATCGCGGGCAGGGGGTTGGCCGTGCGCAGGATCTGCGCGGACTCGGCCATGTTGCCCGTGGCGATCGCGTGGATGAACTGCGGAATCGGGATGTTGACCGGGCACTCGTCCACGCACGCGGCTTCCTGGCACCTCAGGCACCGGTCCGCCTCGAACATCGCGTGCTGGAGCGTGTAGCCCTGGTTGACCTCGAGGAAGTCCTTGTTGCGGATGTTCGGGGCCCGCTCCGGCATCTTCGTCTTCTTGGCGCTCTTTACTGGCATCAGACTCCTCCCGCCGCGGCAGCCGCGAGCTTCTTGGCGGCGACATCCTGTTCCTGCACGTACATCTTGCCCCGCCGTACGGCCTCGTCAAAGTCCACCTGGTGCGCGTCGAAGCACGGCCCGTCCACGCAGGCGAACTTGGACTGCCCGTTGATGGTGACCCGGCAACCGCCACACATCCCCGTGCCGTCGATCATGAGCGGATCGAGCGACACCTGGGTCGGGATCTTGGCATCCCGCGTGGCGTTGGCGACCGCCCGCATCATGACCATCGGACCGATGGCGATGACCTGGTCCGGCTTGCCCGGGGCCCCGCCCTCGATCATCTGCTGCAGCCGCTGGGTCACGAAGCCCTTGAACCCGACCGACCCGTCGTCGGTGCAGAGCTCGACGTTCTTCGCGACCTTCTTCACCTCGTCCACGAGGATCAGGAGGTCCTTGTTCCGGGCCCCGTTGATGACCGTGGTCTTGTCGCCCCGGGCGGTGAGTTCCCGCATGAGGCAGAGGAGCGCGGCGACGCCGAAGCCGCCGCCCACGCCCACGATGTGACCGCCGGCCGGGATGACCGTCGGGTTGCCCAGCGGTCCGACGATGTCCAGGATCTCCTGGCCCACCTCGTGCGCGCCCAGGCGCCGGGTCGTGGCTCCGACCTCCTGAATGACCAGCGTGAGGATGCCCCGGTCGCGATCGTAGTCCGCGATCGTGAGCGGGATGCGCTCCCCGCCCTCGCGGACCCGGAGGATGACGAACTGCCCGGGCCTCGCGGCCTTCGCCACGAGCGGCGCGTCGATCCGGAAGAGCTTCGTGACCGGCGTCAGAATCCGCTTCTCGAGAATCTTGTATGGCATGGCGTTATAGCTCCGGGTGGGCGTGCATGGCTTTGAGACGCCTCCAGCGCCGGTCCACCTCGGCCTGGGCTTCCTTGAGCAGGGCCTCGTTCTTCATGAGATGCCTCGTCTTCCCCATCATCTTGAGCCAGTCGGAGTGGGGGATCCGCCGGCCGATGGCGTCCGGATCGTACGTGATCGTCGTCTTGCCCTTTTCCACCTCGTAGAGGGGGAAGAAGCAGGAGTCCGCCGCGGCCTGCAGCACGGGCTGGGCCGCGTCGTCGGCCGTCCGCCAGTTCAGCGGGCAGTACGAGAGGACCTTGCCGAAGACGAACCCTTCGTGCTTCGCGTACCACTGCGCCTTCGCCATCTTCCGCATGAAGTCCTCGGGGTAGCCCTCGGACGCCTGGAAGACGTACGGAATGTGCGTGGCCGCGAACATCTGGACCGTGTCCTTGTGGTGGTACGTCTTGCCCGGTAGCTTGGCCCCGACCTCGGAGGTCGAGGTCCGGTGCCCCATCGGGGTCTCATACGACAACTGCGCGCCGGTATTCATATACGCCTGGTTGTCGTACTCGAGCACGATCATCTTGTGGCCGCGGTGGGCGGCGCCGAGGGTAGGGCCCATCCCGATGTCCATGCCCCCGTCGCCGGAGACCATCAGGAAAGTGGGATCCTTGACGTTCGGAAGCTCGCCCCGCCTGGAACGCTCGTGGTACATCTCGACCAGCCCGGACAGCGTCGCCGCGCCGTTCTGGAAGAGGTTGTGGACGTACGTGATCCGGTGCGCGGTCGTCGGGTACCCGGTCGTGACGACCATCGCGCACCCGGTGTGGAACAGGACGATGAGGTCGCCGTCGATCACGCGGTACGCCTGCTGGAGCGACGGGAAGATCCCGCACCCCGGGCACGCGCCGTGACCCGGCGCGACCCGGCTCGGCATCGCCGTCATCGCCCACAGGGGCTCGAGGTCCACCTTGAGCCGCCCTGTCGTCTCGTCCACCGTGACCTTCGCCATGTGCCGGGTCACTTCCTCGGTCGTGAGCGGGGGCAGGCCCATCGCCGGGTGCTTGGAGGGCTCGCCCTCCGTCAGCCCGTAGTAGTCGTTGGCCTTGCCGACCTTGCCCGTCTTCGCGGCCTCGATCGTCTCGGCGAAGAACGCTTCGGCATCGTGGGCGTAGAAATCCCGGCCGCCGAGCCCGTAGATCTTGGAGATCGTCCGGGTGTGGTTGTCGGGATCCTGCTGGATCGCGGCCCGGACCTCGGTGGTCAGGTTGCCGCCCTCGCCGCCGTAGGAGTCGGCGCGGTCCCCGATGAGGCAGGCCTTCGTCTTCTTGAGCGCCGCCCGGAAGAGGTCGCCGGGGAACGGCCGCAGGACGTTGGGGGAGAGCACGCCGACCTTGTTACCCTTGTCCCGCATCCGGTCCGCTACTTCCTTCGCCGTCTCGGCCGCCGAGTTCGCGATCACGAGCGCGGAATCCGCGTCCGCCATCCGGTATTCGTCGAGCACGGGGTAGAACCGGCCGGTCAGCTCCCCGAATTCCTTGAAGACCTGGGGGATGACCGAGCGGGCGGCCTCCATCGCGTCCGACAACTGCTTCTTGTTGTTGATGAGGTCCGGGTCGTTCATGTAGGGCCCGAACGTCACCGGGTGCGCCGGGTCCAGCGCCGTCATGGGCGCGTTCCGGCTCCCGAGGAACTTCTTGACCGCCGCGGGGTCGTCGAAGACCCAGAGGCGGCGCTTCTGGTGGCTCGTGAAGAAGCCGTCGTAGCAGACCATGACCGGGAGCTGGACGTCCTTGTGCTCCCCGATCCGGACCGCGCAGAAGTTCATGTCGTACGCGGCCTGGGGGTCGCGCGCGAGCAGCATGATCCAGCCCGTGTTGAGCGCCATGTAGATGTCCGAGTGGTCGCCGCGGATGTCGAGCGGCGCCGACACGGTCCGGCAGGCGATATCCAGGACCATGGGCTGGCGGGTGCCGGACTGGACCGGCAACTGCTCCATGGCGAACAGGATGCCCTGCGCGGACGTCGCGTTGAGCACGCGCCCGCCGCCGAGCGCCGCGCCGTAGCAGATGCCCGCCGCGCCGTGCTCGCCGTCGCCGGCGATCATGACGACGTCGTGCTCGCCGTTCGCCTGCATCTTCGCCAGGCCTTCGGCGACCTCCGTCGACGGGGTGATGGGGAAGTACCCCATTACGTGGAATCCGATGTCCTTCCCCGCGATCGCGGCGGCCTCGTTGCCGGAGCGGAATTCCTGCTTCTGCTTCGCCGTGCCCTTCGGGGTGGTCCTGATTTCGGTCTTGCTCATGATGGCCTCCTCACTTCACGAATTCGGGGAACTGGGGAATCCGGGTCCTGTCGGCGAGCCCGGGGGTCTCCGGTTCCTTCGAGAACGCGCCCGTCGGGCAGGACTCCACGCACCGGAAGCATCCCTTGCAGTACCGGTAGTCCACGCCCTTGAGTTTGCTCTTCGTCGGGATCTTGCCCGTCCCCTCGAACTCCCACACGAGGCAGAGGTCGGGGCAGACGAGGTCGCAGACCCCGCAGTTGATGCACTTCTTCTGGTCGAGCACGGGCAGGAAGCCCATGCGCGAGGTGGTCAAGTCGTTCCACGCGCTGTTGCCCGGCGTGGGAAGCGCCCCGCCCATCGGGGCCGTCTTCCAGCCCCAGACCGGCTGGGTCTGGAGCCGCGGCAGGTCCGCGGTCCCGGTGCCGATCCCGGACAGGACCTCGAACTCCTTGCCCCCGCGGTTGAAGGCGCGCTCGTTGGACGCGACGGCCTCCGGGTGCTTGCCCGCGAACTCCTCGCACAGGGCTCCGAGGACTTCCTTGGAAGTCAGGAACGGGAAGAGCGCGCTCAGCGTGCCCAGGAGGACGGCGTTGGGCCGCGACTTCTCCTCGACCGCGATCTTGAGGGCGTCGATCCGGACGACCTGGGTGCCCTTGGGGAGCTTCTTGAGCATCTCGGGGACGATGCCCTGCGGTGCGTTGTAGATGACCGTGGAGTCGCTCCTGACGCCCGCGATCGTGGCCGGGTTGCGCAGGAGCAGCTCGTGGAAGATCACGACGACGTCGGGGATCTCGACCGGCGCCGCGTTGCGGAGCGGCAGGTCGCTGGGCCCGATGCGGACGTTGGACCGGACGGGCGTGCCCTTCTTTTCCGAACCGTAGGACGAGAAGTGGGCTCCGTTGAACCCCATGCGGATCACGGCGGCGGCGCCGAGGATCTGGCCGGCCGCGTGGGCGCCCAGGCCGCCGATCGACTCGAACCGGATCTCGAAGAAGCGGTCGCTTACGGGAATCTTGTCTGGGCGGCTCATAGTGTTCCTCCTTGCGCCGGCACCGGCTTCAGGGCGTCCCACGGTTCCTGGTTCAGGAACCGGTGGATCCCGGCGGCCGCCTTGCGTCCGGCGACCACTGCCCGGACGACCAGGTCGGCCCCGAGGACGGCGTCACCACCGGAGAACACGCCCGGCCGCGTTGTCGCGCCGGTCTCGGCGTTCACCAGGATGTTGCCCTCGGGGGAGAGACCCAGCCCCAGGCTCTTGGTTGCGAGATCAGAGTCCAGCTTGAATCCGAAAGCCATGACCGCCGTCTCGGCGGCCATTTCGAACTCGCTGCCCGCGACCGGCTTCGGCGAGCGGCGCCCTTCGGCGTCCGGCTCCCCGAGTTCCATCTTCTGGAACTTGATGGCCCGCAGTTTGCCATTCGGGCCGGCCAGAAACTCGAGCGGCGAGATCAGGAGGATGAACTCGACCCCCTCCTCCTTCGCCATCTTCACTTCCTTCTTGCTGCCGGGCATGTTGGCCTCGTCCCGGCGGTACGCGATCACGGCCCGGCTCGCCCCGCGCCGGATCGCGCTCCGGGCGCAGTCCATGGCCGTGTCGCCTCCGCCGAGCACGATCACGGGCATGCCCCTGACGGGCATGCCTTCCGCGCCGTCCTTCAGGAACTCGAGCGACTGCACGATGCCCGGGAGTTCCCGGCCCGGGAGCTTGGGGACCGAGGACAGCCAGGTGCCGGGGGCGACGAAGACCGCGTCGTGGCCCTTGACCAGCTCATCGAACGCCACGTCCTTTCCCACGCGCGTGTTCCCCTTGAAGACGACCCCCGCCTTTTCGAGCAGCGACCACCGGTTCTGCATGGTCGCGGGCTGGATCTTGAAGTGGGGCAGGCCGAACCGGAGCAGGCCGCCGGCTTCCGGCAGCGAGTCGTAGATCGTGACCGCATGGCCGAGCGCCCGGAGCTGTTCGGCGACCGACAGCCCGGCGGGCCCCGCACCCACGACGCCGACCTTCTTGCCGGTCGGAGAGCCGACGGGGAGCGGAATGTCGCCCTGCGACCGGGCGTAGTCGTTGATGAACCGCTCGATCGATCCGATGGCGACCGCCTCGCCCTTGATGCCGAGCGCGCACTTGCCCTCGCAAAGCCGGTCCTGGGGGCAGACCCGGCCGCAGATCTCGGGCATGGCGCTCGTGGTCCGGCTCAGGGCCGCGGCCTCCATGAACTTGCCCTCCGCCGTGAGGGCGACCCACTCGGGAATCCGGTTCTTGAGCGGGCAGCCCCGGAGCGAGCACTGGGCCTGCTTGCACTTGATGCAGCGCTTGGCTTCCTGAACGGCCGCCTCGGCCGTAAAGCCCAGCTTGATCTCGGCGAACGAGGTCTTGCGCTGTTCCAGGGTCGCCTGGGGCATCTCCTGGCGCGGTATGATTTCTCGAGCCATGACGTATTCCTCCTTGGTGTATGCGGTCCAATTAGAACAACCAACATACTGCTTTGTGGGGTCCCATAGGACCATGACCTTGGTCATGTCCGGAAAAAGCCTTCCGTGAGGCCCGCCTCAGGCGAAAACGCAGGCGGGCCAGCGTTTCCCGTGCGGCCGCAGGTGCAGAATCTGCTGATCAAGCCCGCCGGCCCGGACTGCAACCTCGCGTGCGGGTACTGTTTTTACCGGCCCAAGGCCGCGCTCTACCCGGGCGAGTCGCCGCGTCGCATGACGGCTTCCGTACTCGCCGAGCTCGTGCGCCAGTACACGGTGTTCGGGGGAGAGACATGCTCGTTCTGCTGGCAGGGAGGCGAGCCGACGCTCATGGGCCTCGGCTTCTTCCGCGAGGCGTGCGGCTGGATGGAACGGTTCGGGACGGCCGGGCAGACCATGGCGAACTCGATCCAGACCAACGGCATCCTGCTCGACGACGAGTGGGGGGAGTTCTTCGCGCGCCGGCGGTTCTTCGTCGGGCTGTCGCTCGACGGCCCGGCGGCGGTCCACGACCGCTGGCGGCGCGATGCGGGGGGGCGGGCGACTTTCGCCCGGGTGCTGCGCGCCGCGAGACTGTTGGAACGGCACGGCGTGCCGTTCAACGTGCTGGCGGTGGTCACGCGCGAGACCGCGGACGCGCCGGAAGCGGTCTACGAATACCTCGTCGAGTCCGGGTTCCGGCATCTTCAATTCATTCCCGTCGCGGAAACCGGGCCGGACGGCTCGCCGACCCCGGCGTCGGTGCCGCCGGCGGCCTGGGGGGAGTTCCTGTGCCGGCTCTTCGACCGGTGGCTGGCCGACGATCCGCCGGCGGCGTCGATCCGGACTTTCGACGGGCTGGTCGCGCTTGCGGCCGGCCTTCCAGGCGCCGAATGCATCTTCGAGGCCGGGTGCGCCCGGTACGCGGTCGTCGAGCACAACGGCGACGTCTACGCCTGCGACTTCCTCGTGGAGCCGGCATGGAAGCTGGGGAACCTCACGACCGAGCCGCTCTGGACGCTTCTCCAGGGCCCCCGCTGGCAGGCCTTCCGGGCGCTGAAGCCCGCCCGGCCCGGCGCCTGCCGGGCGTGTGCCTGGGCTGGCTGGTGCGGCGGAGGCTGCCCGACCCATCGCCGGGTCGCTTCGGCCCCAAGGGGCGGCGCCGGCGAGTTCGACCGGCCTTCGTATTTCTGCGCATCCTATAAGGCCTTCTTTGCCCACGCCGGGGACCGGATCCGGGTCCTGGCGGGGACCCTCTCGGGGTCCCTGAGCGGTCCTGATGGCCGGGGGCGCGCATTCGGGGCGGATGAGGTATAAAGGAAAGACTCTGAGTGACCCGAGTTTCGAGGAGGTGTCGACCCATGGCTGATCTGTCCGCCCTGAAGGCGTCGGTGCTCAACGGCAAGCGCGTGGTGGCCGAGACCCTGGCTCGCGAGGCGCTCGCGGCCGGCGTGGACCCCGTCGTCGTCATGAAGGAAGCCCTCATTCCCGCGATGAACGAGGTCGGCGAGAAATTCACGGCGGGCGAGTACTTCGTCCCCGAGATGCTCGTCGCGGCAAAGGCCATGAAGGCCGCGATGGAGGTCCTCCGGACCAAGCTCGTCGCGGGCTCCTTCACGCCCGCGGGCAAGGTCGTGATCGGGACCGTGCGGGGCGACCTGCACGACATCGGCAAGAACCTCGTCAAGGTCATGCTCGAGGGCGCGGGGTTCGAGGTCATCGATCTCGGCGTCGACGTGGCCCCCGAGAAATTCGTCGAGGCGGCCAAGCAGCACTCGGCCCAGCTCGTTGCCATGTCGGCCCTCCTGACGACGACCATGCTCGCGATGCCGGACACGGTGAAGGCCCTGGATGCGGCCGGCCTGCGGGGGAAGGTCAAGGTCATGGTGGGCGGGGCCGCGACGACCGAGGCCTTCGCGAAGGAGATCAACGCGGACGGCTACGGGGCTGATGCGGCCGGGGCGGTCTCGCTGGCGCGGAAGCTCGTCGGGGCGCCCGCGTAGAGCACGGCCATCCGGCAGGATCGGGACGGCGTTAGTTGCGCCGGGCCGCGTAAGGCGGTCCGGCGCATGCGTCTTCGGGGGGCATTCCACATGAGCCGGCCGGGCCGCCCCATCGGGGGATCCTCGTGAGGCGGAACGCCCGCCTCGTGCTCCGGCCGATCGGGGTCGAGATGAGCGTGAAGCCGGGCACCGCGCTCGCGGACGCCCTCGTCGTCCACGGCGTCGAGTTCCCCTGCGGGGGCCGCGGCCGCTGCCGCGGGTGCCGCGTCCGCGTGGTCGAGGGGTCGCTCGCCGAATCGGCCGCCGACCGCGAACGGCTCTCCGCGGAGGAACTCGCCGGCGGCTGGCGGCTGGCCTGCCAGGCGCGCGTGGAGGGCGACCTCGTCCTCGAGCTGCGGCAGTGGTCGGGACTGATCCTCGCCGACGAAACGTCCTTCCCGTTCGAGCCCTCGCCGGGCCTCGGGATCGCGGTGGACATCGGCACCACGACGGTGGTCGCCCAGCTCCTGGACCTCACGAGCGGACAGGTCCTCGGCACCCGGACCGCCCTCAACCCGCAGGCGCGCTGGGGGGCGGATGTGATGAGCCGCATCAGCGCGGCGCTGGCGCCCGGCGGGCCGGCCATGCTCCGCGACGCGATCCGGACGCAGATCGCGTCCATGGTCAACAGTCTGCTCAAGGGCGCGCCGCACGCCGGCCCGCTAACGAGCGCTGCGCTCGTCGGGAACTCGGCCATGCACCACCTCTTCCTCGGGCATGACGTGACGCCGCTGTCCCGGTACCCGTTCGAGCCGGAGCATCCGGAGGCGGGTTGGCTCAACGGGGGGGATCTCGGCTGGACGGCGCGCGCGCGCGATGCCCGCGTCCTCTTCCTCCCGATCCTGGGGGGGTTCGTCGGGAGCGACATCCTCGCCGTCATCCTCGCGACCCGGATCCACGAGGCCACCGGGCCGACGGGCTGTACCGACCTCGGGACCAACGGGGAGATCGTGTTCACGGCGGGGCGGGAGATCGTCGTCGCGTCGACGGCCGCGGGCCCGGCGTTCGAGGGCGCGCGGATCTCGTGCGGCATGCGCGCGGCGCCCGGCGCGATCGACCGGGTGACGCAGGACGGCAAGACCCTGACGACGCACGTCATCGGCGGCGGAACGGCGCAGGGCGTATGCGGCAGCGGCCTCGTCGACGCCGTCGCGGCCGGGCTGGACCTGGGGCTCATCCAGCCCTCGGGCCGGCTGGCGAAGGACCCCCTGCCCCTGCGCGCTGCCGTCGGGCTCAGGCAGGCGGACATCCGGGAACTCCAGCTCGCCAAGGGCGCGATCGCGGCCGGAATCCGGATTCTCATGGACGAGGTCGGCCTGCCGCCGGGGACCGTCTGCCCGTTCTACCTGGCGGGGGCGTTCGGCAACAGCCTGTCGGTGGCCGGCGCCCGCCGGATCGGCCTGCTGCCGTTTCCGGAGGGCTCGGTCAAACCCGCCGGCAACGCGGCCCTCCTGGGTGCGAAGATGGTGCTCGGCATGAAGGGTCTGGGGGCGGCGGCCCTGGCGTCGTTGCTGCCCCGGATCCGGCACGTGCCGCTCGAACGGCGCCCCGACTTCCAGGAGCTGTTCGCGGAAGCCATGACCTTTCCGGAGGGATCGCCGCAATGACGCATCGCGAACGGTACCTGAACACGCTCAGGGGTAAGCCCGTAGACCGGGTGCCCGACTACGAATTCGGCGCCTGGGAGCAGACGTATCCGCGGTGGCACGCGGAGGGGATGCCCTCGCGGCACACGGGGTGCGACCAGGGCATCATCGACTACTTCCACACCGACGAGGAGGCGAACGGCCCGGCGCCCAACATCGCCATCGGCCTCCTGCCGTGGTTCGAGTACAAGGTTCTCGAGGAGAAGGGCAACACCCAGATCATCCTGGACGGGGACGGCGCGACCTGCGAGATGATCCGCAGCGAGCAGGGCGCGTCGATCCCCAGGTACCTGCGCTACGCGATCGAGACCCGGAAGGACTGGGAGAAGATCCGGGACGAGCGGCTCGTGCTCGACGACCCCCGCCGGGTGCCCGCCAACCTCGACGAGCTCTGCAAGCTCACGCACACGGCCGACTATCCCGTCGGGCTGTGGGCCGGGTCGATCTACGGATGGATCAGGAACTGGATGGGCGTCGAGAACCTCTCCTATGCGGTCTACGAGGACCCGGAGTGGGTCGAAGAGATGATGGAACACCTGACGCAGTTGATGCTCCGGGGCTACAAGCATCTCGCGGGCAAGGCCCGGATCGATTCCGGCCACTGGTGGGAGGACATGTGCTACAAGAGCGGACCCCTGCTGAGCCCCAAGCACTTCGCCCAGCTCATGGTGCCGCGGTACAAGCGGGTGACCGAGTTCCTGCGCCGCGAGTGCGTGTGCGAGTTCCACGTCCTCGACTGCGACGGACGGATCAACGAGCTCGCGGGGATGTGGCTCGAGAGCGGGATCAACGTCATGTTCCCGATCGAGTCGGCCTGGACCGACGTCTACGATCTAGAGAAGCGGTTCGGACCGCGGTTCTCGTACCGTGGCGCCTACGACAAGCGCGCGCTCATCGCCGGGCCGGAGGCCATCGACCGCGAGTTCGACCGGCTCATGCCGCTGTTCAAGACCGGGCGCCTGATCCCGCACACGGACCACCGGGTGCCGCCCGACGTCTCGTTCGAGAACTACCGCCACTACCGGCGCCGGAAATGCCGGATCCTGGGGAAGGAGTACCGCGAAGGATGAGGACATCGCTGGCCGAACGGTTGAAGAGGGGGATCGTCCTGCTGGACGGCGCAATGGGGACCGAGCTGATCCGGGCGGGGCTCCCCAACGGGAAGGTACCCGAGGCGTGGCTGCTCGAGCGGCCGGACGCGATCGGCGCGGTCCACGCCGCCTACCTCGCGGCGGGGTCCGATCTCGTCTACACGTGCACGTTCGGGGGCACTTCGATCAAGCTCCGGCGGCTTGGGCTCGAAGCGCAAGCCGGCGAGATCAACCGGCTGGGGGCTAGGGCCGCGCGCGCGGCGGCGGGCGAGGACCGGTGGGTCCTCGGTGATATCGGGCCGACGGGCGAACTCCTCGATCCGATGGGCGATCTCGAGGAGATCGTCGCGCAGGCAGCGTTCGCGGCCCAGGCGAAAGCCCTGCTCGAGGGCGGGGCGGACGGGATCGTGGTGGAGACGATGACCGACCTCAACGAGGCGGCCGCGGCCGTGCGGGGGGCGAAGGAGGCGGGGGCCCGGTTCATCATCGCCACCATGTCCTTCGAGGGGGCTTCGAAGTCGTTCCGGACGATGATGGGGACGACGCCGGAGCAGGCCGTGACCGCGCTCGCGGAGGCCGGCGCCACCGCGGTCGGCGCGAACTGCGGGGGTGACCCCCCCGCGCTCGCCACCGTGATCGCGCGCATGCGCGCGGTGGCTCCCGGACTGCCCCTGGTGGCCAAGCCCAACGCCGGGATGCCCGTGCACGAAGCGGGGGGAGACGTCCACCCGGTCGGGCCGGACCAGTTCGCCGCGTTGGTGAAGACCATGATCGACGCCGGCGCCACGATCGTGGGCGGGTGCTGCGGGTCGTCTCCCGCGCACCTTGCCGCCCTGCGCGCCATCCTGCCGTCCTGACGAATCTCCGCCTCCGCCGGATCGTCCGGGTCCTTGCCGCCGATTCACGCCGGCACGACCCGACAACGCTTGAGAAGTGCGCTCCGGATCCCTATCGGACGTTGATCGCGTGCGTGATCAGCCTGCGGACGAAGGACCAGGTCACCGACGCCGCGGCGGGCCGGCTCTTCGCCCTGGCGCGGAGCCCGAACGCCATGCTCCGCCTGTCGGACGCCCGGATCGCGCGCACGATCTACCCGGCCGGGTTCTACCGGGTCAAGGCGGGGCAGATTCTGGGCATTTCGCGAGCGCTCCTCGCGCGCCACGGCGGACGGGTGCCCGCGGACCGGGACGCGCTCATGGCCCTGCCCGGCGTGGGGCTCAAGACCGCGAACCTCGTGCTCGGGCGCGCGCTCGGGGTGCCATCGATCTGCGTCGACGTCCACGTGCACCGGATCTCGAACCGGCTCGGCCTCGTGCGGACGCGGACTCCGGAGGAGACCGAGGCGGCGCTCCGGCGAGTGCTAGCGCGCCGGCTCTGGGTCCGGTGGAACGGGTGGCTGGTCGGGTACGGCCAGCGGATCTGCCAGCCGGTATCGCCCTGGTGTTCCCGGTGCCGCCTCAGGCCGCAATGTCCGCGGCGCGGCGTGAAGCGTAGCCGATGAAGCCACTCGTCGTGTTCGACATCGACGGGACCCTCCTCCACCGGACGTCCGAGAACGACCTCGGGCTCCAGCGCGTTTACTGGAACGCCCTCGGGGTGAACGTCCGGCGCGAGTGGGGCGACTACCGGTCGTCCACGGACTCCGGGATCACGCACGAAGTCTGCCGGTTGAAGCTGGGGCGGCGCGCGACGCCGGCCGAGATCATCCGGGTCAAGCGGTCGCTGATGACGCTGCTGCGCGAGCTCCGGCGGCGGACGGGCCGCCTCTACGAGCCGACGCCGGGAGCCGAGACCATCCTCGAGTGCCTCCGGGCGGGAGGCTGCGAAGTGGCTATTGCCACCGGGAACTGGCGGATCTCGGCCGGGTTCAAGCTCGCGGCGGCACGGATCCGGCGGGCGGGGGTTACGATGGCCACGGCCGACGACCACGAGGTCCGCGCCGGGATCATCGGGCATGCGATCGCGCGGTGCGGCGGCCGCCGGGAGTACGCGGGCATAGCGTATATCGGGGACCGCCCGTGGGACGCGCACGCGGCGCGAGCTCTGCGCATCGGGTTCGTGGGCGTCGGGTGCGGCCGGCAGGCCGTGAACCTCCGCGGGGCCGGGGCCCGCGCGTGCGTGGCCGACTTCCGGAACCTCGATGCCTTCGCCGCCGCCGTCGTGCGAGAATGCACCCGTGCTCGCTCTCGCGCTTCTTCTTAGCCTCAACGCCGCGGCGGAACCGCCGCGGTTCAGTTGGCCGCAGACCCGGTGGGAGGCCCGGCTCGCGGGGGCGACGGACGGGGCCTGCGAGGTCCGGGCGCTGGCCGTGGACGGCCGGGATGCGGTCATCGTGGCCGGTACCACGTCCCGGAAGTCCGGCTATGCCGCCCGCGCGGTGCCGCTGGTGGCGAAGATCGGCGCCGGGGGGCGGCGGCTCTGGGAGCAGAATGCCCTCGGCCGGAAGGCGTCGCCGTGGGGTGAAGTCCGGCTGGCAGTGGTCCACGAATCCCGCGAGATCACGGCGCACGGGTCCGTCGGCGATTCGGCCGATGACCCCCTCCGGCTCTCCGTCTTTGCCCGCTACGGACCCGACGGGACGATCCAGTGGACCAGGACGCTGACCGTGCCCGGGTTGTTCCGGTTCGAGCCCGTCTCGATGACGGCCGTGCCGGGTGGCGATCTCGTTCTCGCGGGGACGGGGAGCCGTCCCGAGGCGCTCGAAGTGCCCCAATGGTGTGTGGTCCGGGTAGACGCGCGCCTCGGGGTCCGGTGGTTCCGCACGCACGATCAGGAGTCCACGGGCGAGGCCACACCAACCCAGGTCGTTGCCGGCCGGGGGGGCGACGCGTTCGTGCTCGGGGTCGGGCGGATCGGGCTGGGCCCGAAGCGGTGGCTCATGGAGGGATGGGGACCGGCCGGCGAGCGCCGCATGGGTGCCTGGGGGGACGGCGATGCGAACTGCCTCTCGTCAATGGGGCGCCGGATTGCCACCTCCGGCCGGGGCTTCCTGGTGGCGGGCGACGAGGTCTGCACCGGGAAGGCGTCGGTCGTATTCGTCAAGCGACTCGACCGCGAGGGCCGGGTCGTCTGGGAGGGCCGTCGCGTCTGGGAGGTCACGGACCCCACGATGGGGCGCGTGTCGGACGTCGTCGCCCTCCCGTCGGGCGGCATGATCGCGGTCGGGGAGGAGCGGACGGTCGGGGATGAGATCGGGGTGACGTGGCCGCTCGCGTTGCGCTGGAACGCGGAAGGGGATCTCATGATGACGGGCCGCGGGCTCCTCAAGCAGGAGACGACCTCCCGTTACACGGTGGCCGCGCTCGACTCGGAGGGCAACCTCGTGGTCGCGGGCGAAAGCACGGCGTTGGTCAAAGGGGTCCCGGTCCGCCGGATCTTCGTCCGAAAGATGGCATTCTAGGGGGGCAGCAGTCGGTTGTCCCGGGCCTCGGATTGTGTTACAATGTCTTACAAGAGGTGACCATCGATGAAGGATACGCTGACCATCCGCCTGCCCGCCAGGGATCGTAAGGAGCTTGAGGACATGGCCCGCGAGAACGGCACCAGGGTCAGTGCCGTTGTGCGCGATTCCATCAGGCGTACCTTGGCGCTCCGGGATTTCCGTCGCGCATGCGAGATCGCTGAGCCGTACGCGCGGGCGAAGGGGATCTTCACGGATGAGGACGTTTTCAAGCTCATCTCGTGAGGATTGTCTTTGACACCAACGTGCTATTCGCGGCTACCGTGTCGCCTGGTCTTTGCCGGGAGCTGGTGGCAACTTCCTTCGGTGTGCATGAGTTGATCACGAGCGCCGAGATGCTCGAGGAGCTTCGAGACCGCCTCACCGGCAAGATTGGGATGAGCGCATCCGAAGCGGAGTTCATCGTTGGGGGCGTTGCCCTGCGTTCCCGGCTCGTCGAGCCCGTGGTCATACCGGCGTCGGTATGCCGTGACCCCGATGATTGCGTCGTGCTTGGCACGGCCGTCGCAGGGGAAGCGGATGCGATCGTCACCGGGGACCAGGATCTCCTGTGTCTGGGGACCTTCCGGGGCATCATGATCATCACGCCACGCACCCTCGTTGGGCGCACGACCCTCCCTGGCAACGGCGGCGCCGGCCGGGTGGCGGAACGTCGCCCTGCCTGGCGCCGGGTGAAGCCCGCGGAGCCGAGGCGCCGTGGGAAGCGGAGAAGTCAGGCCGGCTTCTTCAGGTAGGCGCGGTTGCGGCGGATGAGGTCGAGGCGCTGGGAGACCGCGCCCGAAGTCCGCACCGAATCCTCGGGCGTGTGCATGCAATAGTCCAGCATTCGCTCCACGGTCGTCGTGGCGACGTGGCACCGGGTGTCGGACGAGGCGTAGTAGATGTAGATCCGGCCGTCGGGCAACCCGACCGCGCCGTTGCAGAACGTTACGTTCGAGACGTCGCCCACGCGTTCCTCGCCGTCGGGCGCCACAAGATAGCCGCCGGGGCGGAACAGGACTTTCGCGGGGTCGTTGAGGTCCGAGAGGAAGGCGTAGAGCACGTACCGCATCCCCGCCGCCGTGTTCCGCACGCCGTGCGCGATGTGCAGCCAGCCCTCGGTGGTCTTGATCGGCATGGGACCCTGGCCGTTCTTGAGCTCCTTGAGCGTGTGGTAGCCACGGACATCCATGATCGTCTCCCGGTGAATGACCGCGCGTTCCATCGAGTCGCATAACGCCCACCCGATGCCGCCGCCCGACCCGGCCTCGAGAAAGCTGTCCTGCGGCCGCGTGTATAGCGCATACTTGCCCTTGACGAACTCGGGATGCAGGACGACGTTGCGCTGTTGCGCCGACTCGGAAACAAGATCCGGCAGGCGGTCCCACTTCACCAGGTCCTTCGTCCGCGCGATCCCGCACGCGGCGATCGCGCTGGAGAGATCGCCCGGCGCGGCCTTGGGGTCCCGGCGCTCGGCGCAGAAGAGCCCGTAGATCCAGCCGTCCTCGTGGGCCGTGAGCCGCATATCGTATAGGTTGGTCGCGGGATCGGGCGTCTCGGCGAGGTCGACCGGCTCGTCCCAGAACCGGAACCCGTCGACCCCGGTCGCGCTATCGGCGATGGCGAAGAACGACTTGCGGTCCACGCCTTCGGTGCGCACGACGAGCAGGAACCTGCCCTTCCGGTACATGGCGCCGGGGTTGAACGCGCAGTTGATGCCGAGCCGCTCGAGGCCCAGGGGGTTTGTCTTCGGATTGAGGTCGTACCGCCACTCGATGGGCACATGGGCGGCGGTCACGACCGGGTCCCGCCACCGCTGGATGATCCCGTTGCCGCCGGGGGCCGGCCGGTTGCACCGGGCGATCAGCCGCTTCTGCTCTGCTAGCTTGCGGGCGAGGTCGGGGAGGACCTTGGGGGCACTCATCATCTCGGTCCCTGATTCTACTCCAGCGGTTTCCGAGTCCGGCTGCGGGGGCGGGTTCTCGCACGGGTCGGCCACCCATCCCCGGGAACCCGCCGAAACAGAGTGCTGAGGCCCGTTTCCGCGGCCGTCGGGCTTGTCGAAAACGCCCGGGGGGCCTAGACTGGTGCATCAGGGGGGGAGTAGGGAGTGGTCGGATTGCCATTAATTGGTTCGGTGCGGCCGGGGCCGGCTTTGCCGCCGGATTGTGACGAAAATCACAATTGAGGTTCCTGCCGCTTCCGCGTGTCGGGGATCGCGCTGACGTGGTGAACGTCGGCCGCGCGATCGCGCTCGGCCTCGCCGCCCTCCTCCTGCCCCTCTCGGCCCACGCGGTGCCCACGCCGCCTGCCTCCCTCACCGCGTCCGGACAGAACCAGCAGGCCTCGCTGAACTGGGGCGTCGCGACGCCGGGCGGCGGGTCGATCTCGTGCTACGAGGTCCTCCGCTCGACCTGCCCGGGATGCGCGCTCGTCCTGCGCGCCACCACGAACTTCGCGGTGACGGTCTACACCGACGGCGGGCTGACCAACGGGCTCGTGTATACGTACCTGGTCCGGGCCCGCGACACGCTCTCGGCGACGGGCGGATTCGCGGGGCCGGCCGATGTCCAGCCGCTCGACAGCCTCATCAACCCGCCTCCGGTGGTCGGGACCGTGACGACGACGGGCGCGGCGAACCGGGTCGTCGTGACGTGGGCGCCGATCACCCCGGGGACGCACCCGGCCACGGCCTACGCCGTGTACCGGACCACGTTCCCGGGCATCCCGCTGGTTGAATACGAGGTCGGGATCGCGCCCGCGTCGGCGACCCAGTTCATCCACGTGATCGAGGAGGCCGGGGTCTGGCGGTTCTACACGCGCGCGCTCGGGTCCAAGTCGGATCCGTCTCCGTTCTCGGCGCCGGTGACGGTGTCGGGTACGCCGCCCTCCACGCCCGGCTGGCTCTCGGCCGTCGTCCGCAGCAACAATGTCTTCCTCTCCTGGTCGCCGTCGGCGGTCGGCTCCTTCCCGGTCTCGGGCTACCGCGTGTACCGGGCAACCTACACCGGCAACTGGGATCTCCCCGCCTATCGACCGCCGGTCTATCGGACGATCTGGGGCGGCCTTTGGGCGACATCCTTCAACGACTCGTGGGCGACGAACGGCAAGCCGTTCTACTACACCGTCGATGTCTACGACGGGCTCCTCCCGACCCCGAACGAGAGCGGCAACAGCAACCAGGTCTATACCACCCCCGGCGCCGCGCCCGGGCTGTCAATCCACAAGCGCGTGGACGTGCCGCTCTGCTGCGGTGGGGAACAGCTCCTCTACGAGATCTCGTTCAGCAACACGGGCAACATCCTGGCGCAGAATGTCTGGTTCTTCGACACCCTGCCGGGTGGCGTGGTCTGGACCGGTGGACAGTACTGGCTGCCCTGGTCGCCGACATATGCGCGCTCGCACGCCACCTCGATCGCGGGGCCTTGGACCGCAGGCGACCCGCCGTACATGGGGGGGCCGCCGCGGATCCTCCGATGGTACGTGGGCACGATCCCGCCGGGGGCGAGCGGGGCCCTCCGGTTCTGGGTCCGGACGAGTGCGACCATGCCGTCGGATTCCCTGATCCTCAACTCGGCTTCGGTGACCCTGTTCCACGGTTCCGGCACCCTCATGCTCCAGTCCGAGGTGGTTTCGGCGACCCTGTGGGGCGTCTCGGTGGCCGCGTGGTTTTCCCGGCCGCAGGAGACCTACGCGCTGGCGGGCCAGCTCCAGAACTGGCGGCTCTCGTTCAGCAACGCGGGCGCGTTCGCGACCGTGTTCAACCTCGTGCTCACGAGCCGGACGTTCAACGGCCGGGCGTACGAGGGGGGGAGCATGTCGACGTGGGTCGCCGGCCCCGGTTCGGTCACGTCCTCCTGGGCGCCGGCGGAACCCGGGCCCTGGACACCCGGTCCTCCGCCGGCCGGGCGCCAGGAGCCGCTCCTCATGCGGTGGACGGTCTCGCAGTTGCCGCCCGGCGCGAGCGGCGTGGTGACATGGCAGGTCCGGCCGGTTGCGGGCGGCGACTGGCGGCTCGGCAGTTCGGTCTCGGCGACCTTTTCGTGCGACTCCTCCCTGGCCGTGGGCCGGGCCCTGGCGTCCGAGGACATCGAGCGGGGGGGCCGGATCCAGTTGCCGATGGAGTGGATCCGCCTGTACGACGCGACGCCCTCGCGGCGGGGCACGTCGCAGAGCGGCCACGCCGTCACCGTGGATCCTTCCGGCGACATCATCGCGGTCGGTCGCGATTCCCGCGCCGACGTGGGGTCGAACGAGGACTTCATCATCCGCAAGTACGACCAGTTCGGCGCGCTGCTGTGGAGCCTGACCTACAGCGGCCCGACGAACAATGGGGATACCGCTTCGGGTGTCGGGACCGACCCGGCGGGGAACATCATCGTGGCGGGCGTCACGACGATCGTCAATCAGGACTGGCTGGTCGTCAAGCTCGATCCGGCCGGCAACGTCCTCTGGTCGCGGACGTGGAACGGGTCCGGAGACGGCTGGGACTACATGGGCCAGATGGGCATGGGCGGAGCCGGGAACCCGGTGGCCGTGGACCTCAGCGGGAGCGTCTATGTCGTGGGCACCGAGCAGAACGTGAGTGGCATGCAGGCCTGGGCGGTCGTCAAGTACGACCCGGCCGGCAACATCCTCTGGACGCGGACCTGGAACCCCGGCGGATTCCTGAGCGCGAACGCCTATGCCGTGGCCGCGGACCCGGCGGGGAACATCGTCGTCTCGGGCATGTCGGGCGGCGGGATGAACGGCGCGATGCTGGTCAAGAAGTTCGACTCGGGCGGGAACGAGCTCTGGGCATCGTCGGTCAGCAATCCCTCCGCGATGATGGGCCAGTCCTACTACGGCGTTGCCCTGGATCGCGACGGGAACACCTGTGCCGTCGGCGCCGAGGGCTTCATGGGCGGCGACTGGAACTGGATGGTCCGGATGCTCGACCCGGCCGGCGCAGTGCTGTGGGAGCGTACGTACGACATTGGCGGGATGGGCACCCAGGACCAGGCGTACGGGGCGGCCGTGGACGTGGCCGGAAACTGGATCGTGGGCGGGGGCGTGCAGGGCGGTCCCGGCGGAGGGAGGCGGTGGATGCTCCGCAAGTACGACCGGGTGGGGAACCTGGTCGACGTTGTCGTGCATCCCGGGCTGGCGGA
Source organism: bacterium (assembly GCA_919901855.1). Taxonomy (GTDB): domain Bacteria; phylum Oederibacteriota; class CAKKQC01; order CAKKQC01; family CAKKQC01; genus CAKKQC01. Next base: position 79,580 of record CAKKQC010000006.1, read on the forward strand.
CAACAGTTGGCAGACGATGCTCAACGGCGTCGCGGATGTCCCGGGCACGCAGGATGCCTACCTCGTCGGCGACGAGGAGATGCTCGAGGGCGGGACGGACTTCGCGCTGGCGAAGTACGCCATCCAGGCCTTCGATCCGCCGTCCGCCCCGGCGACGCTGACCGCAAACGTTACGGGATTCGCGATCACGGTGGGGTGGACGGCCTCGACGAAGGGGACGAACCCGGTCGCCGGCTACCTCGTGTACCGCCAGTTGCTGCCCGGTGTCGTGGCGACGCCCGCGAATCTGCTCGCGACGGTGTGGGGCGCGACGTCGACGTACTACCGGGACGACAACGTGGGGGCCGGGGTCGAGTACTTCTACCGGGTGCTGGCGTTCGACGACGGCGGGGTGCCGGGGTACCTCTCGCCCGAGGGGTCGGCGGTCGCCGTGGGGCCGCCGGCGTGCGTCCACAAGCGGGTGGATCCTGCGGGACCCGTGTGCGTGGGAACGGTCATGACTTACACGATCTCGTGGAGCAACGCCGGGCTCGTGACGGTGACCGGGCTCACGATCACGGACACGCTTCCCGGCGCGGTCGGCTACGTGGGGGCGAGCCTCGTGGCATGGGCGCAGTCCGACGGTTCCGGCACGCCCGGGCTCACGGCCTCGGCCTACGCGACGTCGCTCGGCGGGCCGTGGACGCCGGGGGAACCGTCGACCGGGGCCGTGGGCGTGATCCTGCGGTGGGTCGTGAACCGGGTGGTGCCCGGGGCTTCCGGCTACCTCCAGTTCCAGGCCGCGGTGCAGGACAGTGCCGCGCTCGGCGATGGAACGCCGTTCGCGAACCGGGCCTCGTCGACGAGCTCGATCGCGAGCGAGCCGGCGCTGAGCGAGGAGGCGACCAGCAGCGTCAGCCGGCCGGCCCTGCCCATCAACGTCGGCTTCAATAACCCGAACCCGCTCTACGCGACCGCGGGCGAGCTGATCCAGTACACGATGTCGCTGTCCAACGGGAGTTCGGTCACGGTCACGAACCTGACCGTCATGACCCGGCCCGGGACGTTCGCGGGGCGGACCTACGTTGCGCCGTCGTTCAGCGCGTTGATCCTCGGGGCGACCGTGACCTCGTCGGCCTGGGCGGTCACCGAGTTCGGGCCGTGGACGCCGGGGGAGCCCCCTGACGGCCAGCCCGACCCGCTGTTCGTGCGCTGGACGTTCGACCAGTTGAGGCCCGGGGTCCAGGGCAACATCCTGTTCCGGGCCCGGGCGACCGTGGGCGGGACGATGATGCTCTACGGCTATGCCGTGGTCAGCGGGGACACCGGGGGGCCGTGCCGCGGCGGGCTGCCCTATACGGCCACGAACACGGGGGAGAGGCTGTTCCCGCCGCCGCTGGCCTGGATCGAGCTGTACGCCGGAGGGCCGCCGCCGGCGTTCGGGACGTCCAATGACCGGGCCAACGCGGTCGCCGTCGACGCCCTTGGGTTCGTGGTCGCCGTCGGCGAGGAGGACCGGCAGGACCTCTCCGAGGGGGCTAACTGGTCCGTGCGCCGGTATGACCCGTCCGGGAACCTCGGGTGGCAGAAGACCTTCAACTCGGGGATGTGGACCACGGACACCGCGAACGCCGTGGCCGTGGACGCATTGGGCAACGCCTACGTGGCCGGGGTCACGAACGGCGCCGACTGGCTGATCGTCAAGTACGACTCGACCGGCGTGGAGCAGTGGAACCAGATGTACAACGGGCCGGCGAGCGGACAGGACGAGCCGACTGGCGTGGCCTTCGACCCGGTCAGCGGGAGCGTGTACGTGGCCGGGTCCGCCTACACGGCGGCTCCGTTCAACTATGTTTGGGTCATCCGCAAGATCAACCAGTCCGGGGCGCTCATCTGGAGCCGCACGGTGACGCGGGGCGGCGTCTTCAGTCCGAACGCGGGCGGGATCGCCGTGGACCCGTGGGGCGACGTGGTCATGACCGGCAGCGAGCAGAACGCGTGGCAGGACCTCTCGGTGGCGATGCTCGATCCAGACGGGAACATGCTGTGGAGCCGCGGCTGGACCGGGCCCGGAACGAACAACGACGCGGGGAAGGTGGTGGCTGCGGACGCCAACGGGAACGTCTACGTGGCCGGGACGACCCAGGTCCCGCCCGGCTTCGGCAACCAGTGGGTGATTCTCAAGTACGACAACGGGGGGAATCTGCTTTGGTCCCGGTTCTGGAACAACACGGCCAGCTCCAACGACGAGGCCTCGGGCATCGCCGTGGACGGGGCTGGCAACGTCGTCGTCGTGGGGAAGGCGGATTACGGCATGTTTGCAGCGCTGGGCCAGAACTGGATGGTCCGCAAGTACGACAACGCCGGCAACCTGCTTGCCGCGGATGAGCACACCGGGATCGCCCCGACCGCGCCGCCGTTCCTGGGCATGCCCAAGAGCGAGGACTGGCTGCACGCGGTGGCGCCGGTGCCCGGTTCCCAGGACTTCGTGGCGGCCGGCGAGGAGGACGTCCGGGACGACGACCAGTCGTTCGCGGTGGCGAAGTACTCCCTGCTCTCGCCGTTCGCGCCGCCGGCAACGCCGGCGAACCTGACGGTTGCGGGCGGGACCCTCCAGGCCGCGCTCTCCTGGACGCCGGCCGTGGCCGGCAATCGTCCGGTCTCGGGCTACCGGATCTACCGGCAGACGTGGGCAGGGGTGCGGCCGACCCTCCAGACGTGGCTTGCCGACGTCGACGGGCCCGCGTCGAACGCGTTCACGGACTTCGCCGTCACGGCCGGCACGCGCGTGTACTACCGCATCCTGGCCGTGGACGACCAGGGGGCCGAGAGCTGGCTCACGAACGAGGTCGACGCCCGGCCGCTGAGCGGCGCGGCGCTGGCCGTGGCCATCGACCTCTCGCCGAAGACGACGTGCGTGGGATCGCCCTTCCTCGTGATGCTCACCGTGACCAACACGGGCGAGACCGCCGCCAATGGCGTGCAGGTGCCCGTGATCCCGTTCGGGATCAGCGGCGGCGGCGGTTCGACCACACTCGTCGGATCGAGCCCGGTCCTGCCGGTCGTCATTCCCGCCGGGGTGTCGATGACGTTCACGTGGACCTATACGGGCACGCTCCCGGGGTACGTGGCGATGACCACGACCGTGAGCGGCACGGACGCGGCGCTGGCGACGGCGGTTACGACGGGTCCCGTGGCCTCGTCGACGGTGTCGCTGTCGATGGCGGGAACGCTGGCGGCGGTGGCGTCGGCGGCGGCGACCGTGAACCTGGGGCAGTGGTTCCAGGTGGCCCTCACGGTGACGAACACGGGCGGGATCCCGGTTGCCGGGCTCACGGCGACAGTCTACGCGGGCCCGGGGGGCGGGCTGGTGAGCGCGGCGCTGGGCCCGGTGCCGGTCAACCTGACGAGCCTGGCGGCGGGGGCGGCGACGACGTTCGTCTTCAGCTACACGGCGACGGGGGGCGGGCCGGTCACGTTCACGATGACGGTGGCGGGCACGACGTCGTGCGGCGTGCCGGTGGCCGTGGCGGGGAGTTCGACGGTCGTGACGACCGTGCTCCTGCCGACAGTCCTGGCGGTGCAGGTGCAGAAGACGATCACGGGGAGTCCGTGGCCGGGATCCATGGTGACGTACTCGATCGCGGTGACGAATACCGGTGGCGCGACGATCACGGCACTCACGGTGGAGGACACGATCTCGCCCGTGGTCGTGGGGTCGGTGGCGGTGACCCCGGCCGGCTGGCCGGCGGCGGTGGTGACGAGCGTGGGCAGCGGCACGCGGTTCGAGTGGACGGGGACGGGACTGAGCTTCCTCCCGGGCACGACGACGACGTTCACGATCTCGGGCCAATACGGGGTCGTATGCGTGGATACGGCGGTGTCGAACACGGGGTTCGTGATCGCGTCGAGCGCGGGTTCGACGACCGTGCTCGTGACCAACCCAGTGGGGGTGGTGCTGTCCGCGCCGGTGACGGGCCTGACGGTGTCGAAGCTGCAGGCGCCAGCGTCGCCCGGGATCGGGGGCCCGGTGACGTACAACGTCGTCGTGGTGAACACCGGCACGATGACGATCACGAACCTGGTGGTCGTGGACACGATCTCGCCGGTGGTCACGAGCGCAACGGCGAGCGAGCCGAGCGGGTTCCCGACGCCCACGGTCGTGAGCGTGGCAGGATCGGGCACCCGGTTCGTGTGGAGCGGAACCGCCGCGACGAATCTCGGGCTGGGCGCGTCGTGGACGTTCACGATCACGGGCGTGGTGGGGCCGGTGTGCGGGACGACGGCCGTGACGAACACGGCGTACGTGGCGGGGAGCGGCGCGTGCACGACCACGGTCCTGCTCACGAACGGGACCGGGTTCGCGGTGCCGGCGCCGGTGTTGTCGGTCTCGGTGCAGAAGACGGTCACGGGAAGCCCGTGGCCGGGGTCGCCGATGACGTACTCGATCGCGGTGACGAACACCGGTGGCGCGACGATCGAGAACCTGACGGTCGTGGACACGATCTCGCCCGCGGTCGTGGGGTCGGCGGCGGGTACGCCGGCGGGGTGGGCGGCGGCGGTGGTGACGAGCGTGGCGACGGGCACCAGATATGAATGGACCGGCGGCGGGCTGGCGTTCTACCCGGGGACGACGACGACGTTCACGATCTCGGGGCGTTACGGGGTGGTCTGCGCTGACCGGGCGGTGTCGAACACGGGCTTCGTGATCGCGACGAGCCGGTGTTCGACGACGACGATGACGACGAATCCGGTGGGGGCCGTGCTCCCGGCGCCGGTTACGGGATTGACGGTGTCGGAACTGCAGACGCCGGCGGCGCCCGGGACGGGCAATCCGGTCACGTACCGGATCGTGATCGTGAACTCGGGGACGATGACGATCACGAACCTGGTGGTGACGGACACGATCTCGCCGGTGGTGACAGGTGCGACGGGAGACCAGCCGGCGACGTTCCCGGCGGCGACGGTGACGTCGGTCGCGTCCGGGACGCGGTTCCTGTGGAGCGGGACGGTGGGGGCGGGTATGGGGCTGGGCCAGATCTGGACCTTCACCGTGACGGGCGTGGTGGGTTCGGTCTCCGTGACGACGGCGGTGACGAACACGGCGTACGTGGCGGGGTCGGGGGCGTGCACGACGACGGTTATGGCGACCAACGGGACGGGCTTCGTGCTCACGGCGCCTGCGAACCTGGTGGGGGCGCTGACGACGTCGGCGGCGACGCTGTGTCCCGGCGTGCCGTTCCTCGTCATGCTGACGGTGACGAACACCGGCACGATCGGGGCGACCTCCGTCGCCCCGTCCGTGCCTGCGGCAAGCGGAACGGGGGGAGCCGTGCTGGTGGACGGCCCGTTCCCCTCAATCCCCGTTCCGCTTGCCGGGGGTGCATCCATCCTGTTCACGTGGACGCTGGAGGGGACGACGGCGGGGACCATGATCCTGACGACGACGGCGACGGGGACGGACGCGGGGTCGGGGTTGCCGGTGACGACGGGCCCGGTGACGTCGCCGACGGTGACGTTCAACGCGGGGGCGGCGCTGCTCGGGGCGGCATCGGCGTCGCCGCCGTCCGTGACCGCGGGGGAGTGGTTCACGCTGACGCTTACGGTGACGAACACGGGGAGCCGGAGCGCGACCGGGGTCACGGCGACGGCGTATGCGGTGCCGGGTACGCTGGTGGCGTTCGAGGCGTACACGTCGGGCGGGGGGACGATCACGGCGGGGAACACGGCGTCTTACGTGTGGACATTCTCGGCGAGCGGTGCCGGGGTGGTGACGTTCACGGCGAGCGTGAACGGGAGCACGGGGGGAGGGCCGCCGTGCGGGGGCGTGGCGGTGATGGCGGTGGCTTCGGTGCCAGCGACGGTGGTGGCGGCGGTGCCGCCGCCGCCGCTGGGCGTGACGGTGCTGAAGACCTTGGCGGGCGGGTCGTGGCCGGGACAACCCGTGAGCTTCGGGCTGGTGGTGACGAACACGGGGGCGGCGACGATCACGGACCTGGTGGTGGTGGACACGGTGTCGCCGGTGGTGGTGGGGGCGGTGGCGACGACGCCGGCCGGATGGGCGGCGCCGGTGGTGACGAGCGTGGGCAGCGGGACGCGATTCCAGTGGACGGGGTCGGGGCTGACGTTCTATCCGGGCACGACGACGACGTTCACGATCTCGGGGAACATTGGAGTCGTGTGCGTGGCCGTGGCGGTCTCGAACACGGGGTTCGTGGTCGCGTCGGACGGGCTGTCGACGACCGTGCTCGCGACGAACGCGGTCGGCGTGACGGTTGCGGCGCCGGCAACGGGGCTGTCGGTGGTGAAGACGCAGACGCCCGCGACGCCCGTGACGGGGTCGCCGGTCACATACACGGTCGTGGTGGTGAACTCGGGCACCATGACGATCACGAACCTGACCCTCACGGACACGATCTCGCCGGTGGTCATGAGCGCGACGGCGGCTGAGCCTTCGGGGTTCCCGACGCCTGTGGTCACCTCGATCGCGAGCGGGACGCGGTTCGCGTGGAGTGGAAGCGCGACGGCGAGCCTGGGGCTGGGGCAGGCGTGGACGTTCACGATCACGGGGATCGTCGGGCCGGTGTGCACGACGACGGCAGTGACGAACACGGCGTTCGTGACGGGATCGGGAGCCTGCACGACCACGGTCATGCTCACGAACGGGACCGGGTTCGCCGTGGGCGCGCCGGTACTGTCGGTCTCGGTGCAGAAGACGGTCACGGGAAGCCCGTGGCCGGGATCTACGGTGACGTACTCGATTGCGGTGACGAACACCGGTGGCGCGACGATCACGGCACTCACGATCGAGGACACGATCTCGCCTGCGGTCGTGGGGTCGGTGGCGGTGACTCCGGCGGGCTGGTCGGCGGCGGTCGTGACGAGCGTGGCGACGGGCACCAGATATGAATGGACTGGCACCGGCCTGAACTTCTACCCGGGCACTACGACGACGTTCACGATCTCGGGGCGGTACGGGTTCGTGTGCGCGGATACGGCGGTTTCGAACACGGCCTTCGTGATCGCGTCGAGCACGTGCTCGACGACGGTGCTGACGACGAACCCGGTGGGCTTGGTCCTGCCAGCGCCGGTGACGGGCCTCTCGGTGGTGAAGACGCAGACGCCGGCCTCGCCGGGGACGGGATCGCCGGTCACCTATCGGATCGTGGTGGCGAATACGGGGACGATGACGATTTCGTGCCTGACGGTGACGGACACGGTATCGCCGGTGGTGACCGGGGCGGCGGGCGACCAGCCCGCGGCCTTCGCGGCGGCATCCATCGCGAGCATCGGAAGCGGGACCCTGTTCGGGTGGAGCGCGTGCGGGGTCGCCCTCGGGCTGGGCCAGGCATTCACGTTCACGATCACCGGCGTCGTGGGGACGGCGTGCATAGCCACGGCGGTGTCGAACACGGCGTACGCGCTGGGGGCGGGGGTGTGCGCGGCGGCGGCGGTCAGCACGAGCCCGTCGACGGGCTTCGTTCTGTCGCCGCCGGCGCTGGCGGTGTCGGTGCTCAAGACGATCACGGGGGCGGCGGGCGCCGGACAACCGGTCAGCTACTCGATCGTGGTGACGAACACCGGCGAGGCGACCGTGACGGGCCTCGTGGTCGTGGACACGGTGTCTCCGCAGGTGACGGGCGTGACGCCGGCGTCGCCGCCGGGGTGGGCCCTGCCGGTGGTGACAAGCGTGGGCAGCGGGACGCGGTTCATTTGGACGGGGGCGGGCCTCAGTTTCTACCCGGGGACGACGACGACGTTCACTATCGCGGGCACGGTCGGCGTCGTGACCGCGGAAACGGCCCTGTCGAACACGGGGTTCGTCGTGGCCACGGATGGCTGCTCGGCGACGGTGTTGGCGACCAACGTGGCGGGGGCCGTGATCCCGGGCCCGGCGTCGTTGGCGGCGCAGGTCGCCGTCTACCAGGCCGCCGTGTGCGGAGGCGAGACGTTCCTGGTGACGCTCACGGTGACGAATACGGGTGCCACGGGGGCCCTGGCCCTTACGGCGTCGCCGTATGCGTCGTCGGGCCCGGGGAGCCTGGCGTTCGTGGCCGGCCCTTCGCCGGCGATGCCGGTGCCGCTCGCGGCTGGCGCGTCGGCGACGTTCACGTGGACGTTCTCCGGCGGCGCGGCGGGCCCGGCGGTCCTCACCACCACCGTCTTCGCGACCGACGGAGGCAGCGGGCTGGCGGTGACGAAGGGTCCGGTGGTGTCGTCCGCGGTGACGGTGGCCGTCCCGGGCACGCTCGCGGTCCGGACGACCGTCCAGCCGGTCCTGTCGACCGGCCAGTGGTTCACGCTCGCGCTCACGATGACGAACACAGGCGGCGCGGACGTGACGGGCCTGACCGCGACCGTCTACGTTGATCCGGGCGGGGCGCTCGTGACCCGGATGACGGACCCGGTTCCGCCGGGCCCGTTGACGCTGGCGGTGGGTACCTCGACGACGTTCACGTGGACGTTCTCGGCGGCGGGCGCCGGGGTCGTGACCTTCACCGCGAGCGGGGTCGGCACGACCTGCGGCGGCCTGCCCGTGACGGTCGGCGGGGGCGCCTCGGCGACGATCCAGGCTGCGGCCGCGCTCGCGGCGGGGCTGGGTCTCTACCCGGCGGCGCCGTGCACGGGACAGTCGTTCATGGTGACGCTGACGGTCACCAATACGGGCACGGCGATGGCGAGCGGCGTGAACCTCGAGGCCCCGCCGTTCGTGCTGACGGGTCCGGGCGCGGCGACGCTGGCGAGCGGGCCTCTCCCGGCCCTGCCGGCGACGCTGGCAGGGGGTGCGGGGCTGACCTTCACCTGGACCTACACGGCGACGACGCCGGGCGCCCTCACGTTCTCGACGACCGTGGCGGGTACGGATGCAAACTCCGGGCTCGCGGCGGTATCGGGGGCGGTGAACGCCGTGGCGACGATCTCCGCGCCGGCGTCGGTCGTCGTGGCGGCCTCCTCGCCGCCGGCCGTCGCAGTGGGCCAGTGGTTCGAGGTGAGCCTGACGCTGACCAACGAGGGCGGCGTGAACGTGACCGGGCTGACCGCGACCGTCTACGCGGGCCCCGGCGGGGCGTTCGTGTCCCGGCAGGCGGGGGGCTGGCTCGGGCCGCTCACGCTCGCCGGGGGAGGCTCGACGACCTTCGTCTTCAGTTGCACCGCGACGGGAGCCGGGGCGGTGACCTTCACGATGACCGCGAACGGGATCGCCGTGTGCGGCGGCCTGCCGGCGGCGGTCCGCGTCAGCGCGACGACGGTCACGGCGATCGCGCCGCCGGCGGCGCTCGCCGCCGCGCTCACGACCTCGGTCAAGGGCGCCTGCACCGGGCAGTCGTTCGTCGTCATGCTCACGGTCACGAACACGGGCGGCGAGATCGCGAACGGCGTCGTCCCCGCGCCGGTCCGGTTGGAGGGCCCGGGCGGCGCCACGTTCGTGGACGGACCCTGGCCCGCCGCGGAGCCGGCCCTGGCCCCCGGGGCGAGCGTCCTGTTCACCTGGACTTACACGGGGATACTGGCAGGGCCAGTATCCCTCTCGACGACGGCGGCGGGAACGGATGCGGGCACGGGCTTCCCGGTGGAGTCGGGGCCGGTCGCCGCCGCCCTCGCGGTGGCCCCGCCGGGCGTGCTGGCCGCCGCCGTGTCGGCGCCCGCGACGACGTCGAGCGGCGCCCCCATCCGGGTCGCCCTGACCGTGACCAACACCGGCGGGGCCGACGTGACGGGGGTCAGCCCCTCGATCGCTTGGGATCCCACGTCCCCGGTCCTGCCGCTCACGGGTCCGGACCCCTCCGGGCCGGTCACGCTGGCATCCGGGAGCTCGACGACGTTCGTCTGGACCTTCGACACACCCACGACGGGGCTGGCCACGTTCAGCGTCACGGCGACGGGGATCACGTGCGACACGTCGACGCTCGTCGCCGGCGGCTGGGCGGACACGATCGTCCAGGTGCCGATGACGCTCGACTCGGCACTGGTGGCGCAGGCCTCGGCGGTCTGCATCGGGGACCGCGTGCTCGTCATGTTCACGGTCACGAATACGGGGGAGGCGGCCGGCCTCAACGTCAGCGCCGCGATGCCCCGGGTGAGCGGTCCGGGCGGAGCCGCGTTCGTCTCGGGTCCGACCCCGCCGATGCCGGTCGCCCTGCTGGCGCCGGCCGAGTCGCGGACCTTCAGCTACACCTTCACGGGATCATTGGCCGGCCCGGTCACGATCTCGACGACGGTGACGGGGACCGACGCCAACACCGGGATCACGGCGGCGGCGCTCGTGATCGCCTCCCCGTTCACGGTGCTGGCGCCCGGGGTGCTGGTGGCCGAGGCGTCCTCCGCGCGGACAGTTTCGGTGGGCCAGGTTTTCACGGTGACGCTGACCGTGACGAACACGGGCGGGGACGACGTCCGGAACATCCTGCCGGCGGTCGCGGCCGGGCCGGGCGCGGCGCTCGTGGAGCTGGAGAGCGGGCCATCCCCCGCGGGGCCCCTGACGATCGGGCCGGCGGGCTCGCAGACCTTCGTATGGACGTTCTCCGCGGCGGGGGCGGGTCTCGTGGCGTTCACGGCGACCGCGGCGGGCGACACCTGCGCGGCGACGCCGGTCCTGGGGGTGGCGGGGGCGTCCACGACGGTCCAGTCCGGCTCGTCGCTGGCGGCCGCGCTGGCGGTCACGTCGCCCGGCTGCGTGGGCGGACCATACCTCTTCACGCTGACCGTGACTAACACAGGCGGGGGAGACGCGACCGGCGTGACCGCGGCGCCGTTCACGTGGGGCGGGTCCGGCGGCCTCTCCCTCGTCGGCGGACCGGCGCCCGCCATGCCCGCCACCGTGCCGGGCGGCGGCACGGTCGTCTTCACGTGGACCTACTCGGGGGCCTCCCCGGGGACGATGACCGCGGACACGGACATCACCGGCAACGACGCCAACACGGGGGATCCGCTCGGGCCCGTCCACGCGGCGTCGGCGCCGTTCGCGATCGTGATGCCGGGGACGCTCGAGGCGGCGGCGGACGTCAAGCCCTACGTCTCGACCGGCGAGTGGTTCGCCGTGTCCCTGACCGTGACCAACACGGGCGAGTGGGATGTGACGGGCCTCAGCCCCGCGATCGTGGTCGCGCCGGGGGCGGCGCTCGTCGTGCAGGAGGGTCCGCCGTCGCCGGCCGGGCCCGTGACGGTCGCGGTCGGGGCCTCGCGGACCTTCGTCTGGACGTTCTCGGCCGCGGGCGCCGGGCTCGTGGCATTCACGCCGGGCGTGACGGGGACCACGTGCGGGAACCCGGTCGTCCTGGCCTCGGCCGGGACGTCCGCCACGATCCAGATCGCGGCGAGGATCGCGAGCAACGTGATCGCGGCCCCCGCGACCGTCTCGGTCGGCCAGTTGATCGCCGTGAACGTCGGGATCACGAACATGGGCGAGGCCCGGGCGGTCGTCGTGGACGCCTCGCCCGTGCTCGTGAACGGGTCCGGGGGCGCGACGCTCGCGGTCTGGCCGGCCATGCCCGTGAACCTCGACGCGGGCCAGACGCTCTGGTTCACCTGGAGCTACACGGCCACGTTCCCGGGCGCCGTCACATTCTCGACGACGGTCTCCGGCTGGGACGAGACCTCGGGGCGCGCAATCTCGGGTGGCCTCAAGGTCTCGAACCCGGTTGCCATCCAGGCGCCGGTCGCGCTCGAGGCTTCGATGGCGGCCACGGCGTCCGTCCTGTGCCTGGGTGACCGCACGATCGTGAGCCTCACGGTCACGAACTCCGGCACGGCGGCGGCGGCCGAGGTCGCGGCCGTCCTGCCGCTGGTGCAGGACGGGGGCGGCGGGCTCACTCTCGTCGCGGGCCCCTGGCCCGGGATGCCGGTCGCGCTGCCGGGCGGGGCATCCGCGCTCTTTACCTGGACGTTCACGGGCTCGTCGACGGGGCCGGTCACGTTCTCGACGACGGTGGCCGGGATCGACGTCAATACCGGCGTCACCATCTACAGCGGCGTGGCGTTGCCGGCGCCGGTCTCGGTCGTGACCCAGGGCGCGCTCGTGGCCGAGGCGGCGGCGCCCCCGACCGTGACACTCGGCCAGGTGTTCACGGTCTCGTTGACCGTGACGAACACGGGCGGGGCGGTCGTCAACAACCTCACCGCCACGGTCTTTGTCGGGCCGGGGGCCGCCCGGGTGATCCGCAAGTCCGGACCCCTGCCGGCCGGCCCGGTCTCGGTCGCGGGCGGGGGAGCCCAGACCTTCGTCTGGACCTACTCGGCCACGGCGACGGGCGCCGTGACCTTCACGGCGACGGCGGCCGGGACCACGTGCGGCGCCACCGTGGTCAAGGCGTCCGGCGGGGCGGCCACGACCGTGCAGACGCCGCCGCTGCTTTCGGCGCGGCTGCGGGCGGCGCCGTGGTCCGTATCGTCCGGCGGTCCGGTCGTGCTCACGCTCACGGTCACGAACAACGGAGAGGCGACGGCGGCTGGGCTCGGGTTCCTCCCGTTCGTCTTCGGCGGCACGGGCGGGACTGCGACCTGGGCCGACGGCCCGTTCCCGGCTGTGCCCGTGGATCTTGCCGGCGGTGCCGCGCTGACGTTCACCTGGACCTTCACGGCGAACATCCCCGGGATCGTGACTTGGACGACGACCGTGACCGCGGCCGACGGGAACGCCGGATGGCCCGTGATCTCGAACGCGGCCGGGTCTAACACGGTCCTCGTCCAGGCCGGCGCGTGGCTCGCGGCCGCGGTGTCCCTGCCGGCGGGACCGGTCTGCACCGGGCGGAACTTCCTCGTGACCCTGACCGTCACGAACACGGGCGGCGCGACCGCGAGCGGCATTGCGTCAGCGCCCTTCGTCTACGGCGGGACGGGGCTCGCCGGCCCCGTGGCGGGTCCCACCCCGGCGATGCCGTTCACGCTGACGGGGACGGCGATGCGCGTGTTCACCTGGACCTACACGGGCGTGTCGTCGGGTCCCGTGATCCTGACGACGACGGTCACGGGGATCGACGTGAACTCCGGGTTCACGATCACGAGTGGTCCAGCTTCCGCTGGACCACTTTCGATCCAGACGCCGGGAGTGCTTGCCGCCCTGGCGGCGGCGCCGGCATTCGCCTCGACCGGCCAGTACTTCACGGTGTCGCTGACGCTCACGAACGAGGGCGAGGCGGACGTGACGGGCATAATGCCGTCCGCGGTGGCGACGACGGGGGCCGCGTTCGTGACCAAGGTCAACGGGCCGGTGCCCGCGGGGCCGTTCATTCTCCCCGGCGGCGCTTCGCAGACCGTCGTGTGGACCTACTCGGGTACGGCGGCGGGGGCGGTGACGTTCTCGACGTCGGCGTCCGGGAGCACGTGCGCCGGGATGCTCGTGAAGGGCGTCGACACGGTGCCGGTGACGGTGCAGACGCGCGCCGTGCTCTCCGCGCGGATGGTGGCGGGGCCGCAACGGATCTCGACGGGGCAGGGGACCGTACTGACGCTGACGGTGTCGAACAGCGGACAAGCCGCAGCGCTGGGCGTGACGCCGGCGGCGTTCCTGATGGGCGGACCGGGCGGGGTGACCTGGGTCGACGGACCGTTCCCGGTAATGCCGGCGGACGTGGCCGGCTTGGGGACGGCGGTATTCACCTGGACGTTCACGGGGGCGTCTCCCGGGCTCGTGACGTGGACGACGACGCTGGCGGGTACGGACGCGAACTCGGGATTGGGGATCAGGCCGGCGGTGGCGGGGTCGAACACGGTGCTGGTGCAGTCGGCGGTGTCGCTGGCGGCGGCTCTGAGCCTGCCGGCGGGCCCGTTGTGCACGGGCCGTAACTTCCAGGTGACGTTGACGGTGACGAACGCGGGCGAGGCGACGGCCGCAGGGCTGAACGCCGAGCTCTTCGTGTACGGCGGGACGGGGCTGGTGGGGCCGGTGGCCGGCCCCACTCCGGCGATGCCGTTCACGCTGACCGGTACGGCATCGCGGGTATTCACCTGGACTTACACGGGCGTGTCATCGGGTCCCGTCATCCTCACGACGACCGTGACCGCCACGGACGGGAACGGCGGCTGGCTGGTGACGACCGGGCCGCTGTCGGCGGGTCCGCTCGTTATCCAGGCGCCGGGGGTGCTGGCCGGGTCTCTGGCGGCGCCGTCGTTCGTCTCGACGGGACAGTACTTCACGGTGTCGCTGACGGTAACGAACGAGGGCGAGGCGGACGTGTCCGTCCTGACGGCGACGGTGATGGCGACGAGCGGGGGGGCTTTTGCGACGAAGGTGAACGGGC
>CAKKQC010000006.1:93895-370873 GCA_919901855.1 bacterium
GGCCGTTGATCCTCGCGGGCGGGGCATCGCAGACGTTCGTGTGGACGTACTCGGGGACGGCGGCGGGGGCGGTCGTGTTCTCGGCGACGGGCGGGGGGACGACGTGCGGAGGGACATGGGTGAAGGCGCTGGACCGTTTGAGCGTGACGGTGCAGACGCGGGCGGCGCTGACAGGGCGGCTGGTGGCAACGCCGCAGCGGATCTCGACGGGGCAGGGGGTGGTGCTGACGCTGACGGTGAGCAACTCGGGGACGGCGGCGGCGCTGGGGGTGAGTCCGGCGGTGATCGTGGTTACGGGGCTGGGCGGGGTCACCTACCTGGATGGTCCGTTCCCGGTGATGCCGGCGGATGTGCCGGGGTTGGGGAGATCGGTGTTCACGTGGACGTATACGGGGGCGTCTCCTGGGCTGGTGACGTGGTCGACGACGCTGGTGGGGGCGGACGGGAACTCGGGGCTGGTGGTGCGGGCGGGCCCGGTGGTGTCGAACACGGTGCTGGTGCAGGATGACGCGGTGATTGCGGGGGCGTTGAGCATCCCGGCGGGGCCGTTGTGCACGGGGCGGAACTTCCTGGTTACGCTGACGGTGACGAACTCGGGGGTGGCGTCGGCGACGGTGCTGATGGCGGCGGCGCCGCTGGATGACACGGGGGTGGTGGGCCTGCTGGCGGGTCCGACACCGGGGATGCCGTTTACGCTGACGGGGACGGCGACGCGGGTGTTCACGTGGACGTACACGGGGGTGACGCCGGGGTCCGTGATCCTGACGACGACGGTGACGGCGATGGACGCGAACTCGGGGTTCGCGCTCACGACCGGGCCGCTGTCGGCGGGTCCGCTCGTGATCCAGGCGCCTGGGGTGCTGGCCGGGTCTCTGGCGGCGCCGTCGTTCGTGTCGACGGGACAGTATTTCACGGTGTCGTTGACGGTGACGAACGAGGGTGAGGCGGACGTGGCGGTGATCACGGCGACGGTGATGGCGACGAGCGGGGGGGCTTTTGCGACGAAGGTGAACGGGCCGGCTCCGGCGGGGCCGTTGATCCTCGCGGGCGGGGCATCGCAGACGTTCGTGTGGACGTACTCGGGGACGGCGGCGGGGGCGGTCGTGTTCTCGGCGACGGGCGGGGGGACGACGTGCGGAGGGACATGGGTGAAGGCGCTGGACCGTTTGAGCGTGACGGTGCAGACGCGGGCGGCGCTGACAGGGCGGCTGGTGGCAACGCCGCAGCGGATCTCGACGGGGCAGGGGGTGGTGCTGACGCTGACGGTGAGCAACTCGGGGACGGCGGCGGCGCTGGGGGTGAGTCCGGCGGTGATCGTGGTTACGGGGCTGGGCGGGGTCACCTACCTGGATGGTCCGTTCCCGGTGATGCCGGCGGATGTGCCGGGGTTGGGGAGATCGGTGTTCACGTGGACGTATACGGGGGCGTCTCCTGGGCTGGTGACGTGGTCGACGACGCTGGTGGGGGCGGACGGGAACTCGGGGCTGGTGGTGCGGGCGGGCCCGGTGGTGTCGAACACGGTGCTGGTGCAGGATGACGCGGTGATTGCGGGGGCGTTGAGCATCCCGGCGGGGCCGTTGTGCACGGGGCGGAACTTCCTGGTTACGCTGACGGTGACGAACTCGGGGGTGGCGTCGGCGACGGTGCTGATGGCGGCGGCGCCGCTGGATGACACGGGGGTGGTGGGCCTGCTGGCGGGTCCGACACCGGGGATGCCGTTTACGCTGACGGGGACGGCGACGCGGGTGTTCACGTGGACGTACACGGGGGTGACGCCGGGGTCCGTGATCCTGACGACGACGGTGACGGCGATGGACGCGAACTCGGGGTTCGCGCTCACGACCGGGCCGCTGTCGGCGGGTCCGCTCGTGATCCAGGCGCCTGGGGTGCTGGCCGGGTCTCTGGCGGCGCCGTCGTTCGTGTCGACGGGACAGTATTTCACGGTGTCGTTGACGGTGACGAACGAGGGTGAGGCGGACGTGGCGGTGATCACGGCGACGGTGATGGCGACGAGCGGGGGGGCTTTTGCGACGAAGGTGAACGGGCCGGCTCCGGCGGGGCCGTTGATCCTCGCGGGCGGGGCATCGCAGACGTTCGTGTGGACGTACTCGGGCACGGCGGCGGGGACGGTGACCTTCTCGGCGACGGGCGGGGGGACGACGTGCGGAGGGACATGGGTCAGGGGTGCGTCCACGGCGCCGGTGACGGTGCAGACGAAGGCGGCGCTCGTGGCGCGCGCGCTGGCGAGGCCGCTGACCGTGTCCACGGGCCAGGGCGTGCTCGTGATGCTGACGGTGACGAATGCGGGCCAGGCGGCCGCGCAGGGCGTGACTCCCGCGTCCTTCGCGCTGTCAGGGCCCGGCGGGGCCGCGCTGGCGGACGGGCCGACGCCGCCGGCGCCGTTCGACCTCGCGGGCGGGGCGGCCGTGACCTTCACGTGGACCTACACGGCGTCGGTGCCCGGGATCACGGGGTGGACGACGACGGTGACGGCGATGGACCTCAACTCCGGGCTCGCGCTCGCCACGGGCCCCGTGGTGTCGAACACCGTGTTCATCCAGGCGGCGGCCGCGCTCGCGGCGTCTTTGAACTTCCCGCCCGGGCCGGTCTGCACGGGCCGCACGTTCCTCGTGACGCTGACCGTGACCAACGCCGGCGCCGCCTCGGCGACGCTGGTGGCCGCGTCGGCGTTCTCGTCCGGCGGGACCGGCGGGGCCACCCAGACCGCCGGGCCGACCCCCGCGATGCCCTGCGTCCTCGCGGGTGGGGCGGCGCGGACGTTCACGTGGACCTTCACCGGGATACTGGCAGGGCCAGTATCCCTCACGACGACCGTGAGCGGCACGGACGCCAACGGCGGCTGGGCGGTCGTCGCCGCCCCGGCGGCGGCGGGCCCGCTCGCGATCCAGACGCCCGGTGTCCTGGCGGTGGCCATCACCGCGCCGACGACCGTGAGCGTGAGCCAGTGGTTCGACGTCTCGATGACGGTCACGAACGAGGGTGAAGCCGACGTCCTGGGCGTGACGGCCTACGTGGGCGCGGCGCCGGGGGCGGCCCTGGTGACGAAGATGTCCGGACCCGTTCCGGCGGGGCCGGTGCCCGTGCTCGTGGCCGGCGCGTCCCAGACCTTCGTCTGGACCTACTCGGCGGCGGGGGCCGGCGCGGTCGCGTTCACGGTGACCGCCGCGGGTACGACGTGCGGCGCCACCGTGATCCGGGCCGCGGCGACGGCTCCGGTATCGTCCCAGTGGCCGGCGCGGCTCGCTTCGAGCCCCCTCACCGCCCTGCCCAGCACCGCGTGCCAAGGCCAGACCGTCACTGTGACGCTCACGGTCACGAACACGGGCCAGGCGGCGGCCACGAACGTTGCCGGAAGCGCCGCGCTGTCCGTCGAAGGCGTCGCGGCCCTTCTGACGTCCCCGGCGCCGGTGGCGAACCTCGCGGGCGGCGCGTCGATCAACCTGTCCTGGACCTACCAGGCGGGCGCTTCCGCCACGCTCAGGTTCACGGCGACGGTGACGGGTGCCGACGCCAACACGGGGAAGCCGCTCACGACGGGGCCGCGGGCCTCCAACGTCGTAACCGTGAACGCGGGGGCGGTGCTCGTGGCAGCCGTCTCGGCGCCGCAGGCCGTCGGGATCGGCCAGTGGTTCCCGGTCGTGCTCACGGTCACGAACTCGGGCAGCGACAAGGCGGACGTCGTCCTGCCGGGGATCGCGGTCGGCCCCGGGGGCCCGCTGGTCTCGCTGGCCGCGGGGCCCTCGCCCGCCGGCCCCGTCACGATCCTGGCCAGCTCCACGACGACCTTCACGTGGACGTTCTCGGCCTCGGGAAGCGGGCTCGTGGTCTTCAGCGCGACCGGCGAGGGGACCAGCAGCTGTTCGGGCGGACCCGTCCTGGCGTGGGCGGCCGTCTCCGCCACGGTCCAGGCCCCGGCCAGCCTCGTGGCCGCGGCCGCCGCCTTCCCGTCGCCGGTGAGTATCGGCCAGGGCTTCCTGCTTACCGTGACGGTGACGAATACGGGAGGATCGAATGCGACCGGGGTGACGGCCGCCGCCTTCGCGGTGACGGGCCCCGGCGGCGCGGCGCTGGCGGCGGGCCCGTCGCCCGTCATGCCGGTGACGCTGGCCGCGGGCGCCGCCGCCACGTTCACCTGGACTTTCACGGGGACACTTGCCGGGCTCGTGTCCCTTTCTTCGACCGTGACCGGGTTTGACGCGATCACGGGCGCGGCGCTGGGCACCGGCTCCGTCGCGACGCAACCGGTGCTGGTGCAGACTCCCGCGGCACTCGTGGCCCGGCTGGATGCGGACCCGGCCGCGATCTGCCAGGGCCTGCCGTTCCTGGTGACGTTGACCGTGACCAACTCCGGTGCTGCCGGGGCGACGGGCGTGACCGCGACCGTCTTCCTCGCGTCGGGAAGCGGGTCCGCCGCGCCGCTCTCCGGGCCCCTCCCGGCCATGCCCGCCCTGATTCCGGGTGGCGCTACGGTCACGTTCACGTGGACGTTCGCGGGGATACTGGCAGGGTCAGTATCCCTTTCGACGACCGTGACCGGCCTCGACGCCAACAGCGGCGCCGCGTTGTCCTCGGGCCCGGCGGCGACCACGGCGAAGACGATCGATCCGGCCGGCGTCCTGGCGGCCTCTCTCTCCGCGCCCGCCACCGTGACAATCGGCCAGTCCATCGAGGTCGCGTTCACGGTCACGAACACGGGCGGCGGCCCCGTGAACACGCTCGGGCCCGCCGTCGCCGTCGGGCCGGGCGCCGCGCTCGTCGCCGGTCCCACGCCGCCCGGTCCCGCGACGGTGCCCGTGCTCGCGGCCGGGGTGTCCGCCAGGTTCGCCTGGAGCTGGACGGCGACCGGAGCCGGGCCGGCCGTCTTCACCGTGACCGTGGCCGGTGACACCTGCGGCGGCGCGCCCATCGCGGTCGCGTACACGGTGCCGGTCCTCGTCCAGACGCCGCCGGTGCTGACGGCCTCGATCGCGCTGAGCCAATCCGTGATCAGCGTCGGACAGCCCATCCTCGTCACCGTGACGGTGACCAACTCGGGGCAAGCCATGGCGGCCTTCGTGGCCCCGGCCATGCCGGCCGTGGGGGGGACGGGGGCCGTCGCGCTGGCGGACGGGCCGTTCCCCGCGATCCCCGTTTCGATCGGGGGAGGAGGCGTGTTCACCTTCACCTGGACGTTCACCGGTACGCTGGCGGGGTCCGTGTCCCTCTCGACGACGGTCGATGGATCGGACGCGAACACCGGTTCTGCCGTCTCGTCCGGCCCCGTGGCCTCGCCCGCGCTCTTTGTCCAGGAACCCGCGGCGCTCGTGGCCAGCCCGATCACGGTCTCGCCGGATTCCCTCTGCGCGGGTGGGCTCGTGACGGTCTCGCTGACCGTAACCAACACGGGCGAGGCCTATGCGCTGTCCGTGACCGGGGGCCTGCTCCAGCCCTCGGCTCCCGCCGTGCTCGTGGCGAGCCCTGCTCCGGTCGGGCTCCTGCTCGGCAATGCGTCCGCCCAGCTCGTGTGGACCTACTCGGTGACGTCCCCCGGGACGATGACTTTCACGGCGACCGTGACCGGGCTCGACGGCCACGGCGGCTGGACGGTCTCGACGACGGGGCGGACCTCGGGTGTCGTCACCGTGGGCGGGGGTGTCCTCGCGGCGGCGCTGGCGGCGCCGGCCGCCGTTCCGCTGGACGGAGTGCTGACGGTCGCGCTCACGGTGACCAACACGGGCAACGCGGACGTTTCGGGGGTCCTGCCGCGGATCGCGGCCGGGCCGGGCGCCGCGCTGGTGGCCCTCCGCAGCGGGCCGGCGCCCGCGGGGCCGGTCACGGTCGCCGTCGGGGCTTCGCAGACCTTCGTCTGGACGTTCTCGGCGACCGGCGCCGGGACGATCGGGTTCACGGCGACCGCGGAAGGGACGACGTGCGCCGGCGCCCCGGTCCTGGTCTCGGCGCCCGCCTCGGTCACGGTGGTCGCGCCCGGCGCGGCCTCGCTGACCCTGGTCTCCCTGGCCGTGACGCCGGACGAGGTCGGGCTCGACGGGCTCATCACGGTCCGGATGACCGTGAGCAACACAGGGGTTTCCGTGCTGAACGGCGTGGCCCCGGCCGCGCTGACACCGCAGGGCGACGGCGCGGTTGTCCTCGTGAGCGCGCCGGACGCCTCCCCGGTTCCGCTCGCGCCCGGCGACTCGCTGGTCTTCACCTGGACCTGGCGACCGCTTCGGGGCGGCACGGTGGCGTTCGCGGGTTCCGCCGCGAGCTCGTCCGGCGTGGCCACCGCGAGCGCGGTGAGCCCCGGCGTGGAAGTCCGGGAGGCCGGCGAGACCCCGGCTGATGTGGTCGTGTACCCGGTCCCGTTCAACCCCGACCGGACCACGCTCAAGATCCGGCACCTGCCGGCGCGGAGCCGGGTCGTGATCTACACCGTGGCCGGCGAGCCCCTCCGGGCGTTCGACGCGGGCGCGCAGGGCATGGCGGAGTGGGACGGCCGGAACGCGTCGGGCGGCCGCGCGGCCCCGGGCATCTACTTCTACGTGGTGACGGACCCCGCCGGGCGGGTCCAGAAGGGCAAGGTGTGGGTTGTCCGCTAACCGGGTGACGATCGCCCTGCTCCTCGTCGCGCGCCTCGCGTGGGGCTCGGGGGTGGGCACGACCGGGGCCGCGTCCCTCAAGGTCGCGGCGGGCGCGCGTCCGGCCGCGCTCGGCGGCGCGTTCGTCGGCCTCGCGGACGACGCGAACGCGCTGTTCTGGAACCCGGCGGGGCTCGCGGACATCCGGGACCGCCAGGTCGGGCTCATGTACACGTCCTACCTCGTCGACACGTCGTACCAGCTCCTGAGCTGGGCCCAGCCCATGCCGGCCCTCGGCGGCGGCATCGCGGCGGCGGTCTACACCCTCGATTACGGGTCGATCACGCTCCGGGACGAGCGGCCCGACGGAATGTACGGGCCCGCGACGGGGATCACGGCGCCGCGGGAGTGGTACCTGACGGGCGGGTGGGGGACGCCGCTGCCCCGGTTCTTCGGGCTCGACCGGCTGCGGGCGGGCGTCAGCCTCAAGCTCACGTTCCAACCCGCGACGATCGGGGAGGTCATGGGGTTGGGCGCCACGGCGGGGGCCCTGCTCGACACGCCGGTCGAGGGGCTTCGCGCGGGACTGGTGGCGGACAACCTGGGCGCGCTCACGTCGGGCGGCGCGACCCTCCCGATCAACTTCCGGTTCGGCGGGAGCTACGCCCGGCCGGTCACGCCGCAGGTGAAGGCGACGGTGGCGGCGGACGCCCGGTACTTCCTCGACATCGGGTTCCGGGCGAACGTCGGGCTCGAGGTCGTCGCGTTCGACCTCATCGCCCTGCGCGGCGGATGGTCCAGCGGCGGGGTGGACGCCGCGGTGACGCGGGCCGCCGTGACGCGCGACTCGATCTCGGGGGAGGGCGGCCCGACGCTCGGGATCGGCGTCCGGTCGCCTGCGGCGTGGGGCCAGCACCACGTCCGGTTCGGCCTCGACTACGCGCTCACGACGGTCGGCGACCTCGGGAGCGCCCACCGCATCCAGTTGACGGTCAGCCTCTAGGGCAGGAGACGCCGGTGACCTCGCGGGAGCGGTTCACGGCCACGATGCGGTTCGGCCATCCGGACCGCGTGCCCCTCTTCGAGGAAGGTCTCCGCGACGACGTCCTCCGGCGGTGGCGTGCGGAGGGGCTCTCGCCGGACGAGGGATTCGCGGAACGGTTCGACCTCGACCGCCGCGAGGACATTCCGGTCGACTGGGCGCCGCGCCCGGGCCTCTCCCACCCGCTGCTCACGAACCGGGGTCTCGAGGATCTGGCGCGGGGGCTCGATCCCGAGGGCGCCGACCGGCTCCCGTACGACTGGGCGAAGCGCTGCGCGGCCTGGCGGACGCGCGGCCACGTCCTCGGCCTGACCGTCCACGACGGCCTGCTCCTGTCCATGGGTGTCGGGGATTGGGCGGGATTCGACGAGGTCATGGACATCCTCGCGGTGGATCCTGGGTTCGCCTCCGAACTCATGCGGATCCGGGGGGTGTTCCTGGCGGGGTACGCCGCCCGAATTCTCCGCGATGTCGTCCCGGATTACGCCGTCTTTTCCGAGCCGATCGGAGGGAACAACGGTCCCGTCGTGTCCCCGCGCCTCTACCGGGAAATCGTGCTGGCGAGCTACCGGCCCCTGCTCGAGGTCCTGCGCCGGGGCGGCGTCGAGACGATCGTCTACATGACCTACGCCAACGCCCGGATCCTGCTCCGGGACGTCCTCGAAGAGGGGTTCAACACCCTCTGGGCCTGCGAGGTTAACATGGAGGTGATGGACTACGCCGGGCTCCGGCGCGAGTTCGGGCCGCGCCTGCGCCTGATCGGCGGCCTGGACCTGGATGCCCTCCTAGAGAGCGACGACGCGGTCCGCCGGGAAGTCGAGACGAAAGTGCCGGTTCTGCTGGCCCAGGGGGGGTATTGCCCCCTGGCGGACGGCCGGGTCCGGGCCAATGTCCCCTTTCCCCGCTACGCTTTCTACCGGAAGGTGCTGAGGCGGGTGGCGGGGCAGGGAACCACCTGAATAGCCCCTTGGATTACATTGATATGACGTCACGGGACAAACAAGCTGGAAGGATGGTAAAATCCCATTTCTGTGAATAGCAGACTGCCTGTGCTGAACATCGGGGACCTGGAAGTCCGTATTCCGCTCGTCCAGGGCGGGATGGGCGTCCGGGTTTCGACCTCGTCCCTTGCCGCGGCGGTGGCGGAGTGCGGCGGCGCCGGCACGATCGCCGGTGTCGGGCTGGGGTACGGCACGGCCCAGAACGAGGCGGACTACTACGAGGCCTCGAAGCTGGCGCTGACCGAGGAGATCCGGACCGCCAAGAAGGCGACGAAGGGCGTCGTGGGCGTGAACGCCATGGTCGCGCTGGCGAACTACGATGATCTCGCCCGGACGGCCAGCGCCGAGAACGCGGACTTCATCGCGTCCGGGGCCGGGCTGCCCCTGCCGCTGCCCGGCTTCGTGACGAACAAGCACACGAAGCTCATCCCGATCATTTCGTCCGCGCGCGCGGGCGCCATCATCATCAAGACCTGGCAGAAGCGGTTCAACCGGCTGCCCGACGCCCTCATTGTCGAGGGGCCCATGGCCGGCGGCCACCTCGGGTTCAAGCCGGATGAACTGGTGCCGGTCCCGACGCCCGGGACGCTGGAGCACATCGTTGCCGAGGTCGTCGCCCTGGCCAAGGAATACCGGACGCCCGGCGTGCCGATGCCTGTCATCGCCGCGGGTGGCGTCTTCGACGGCGCCGACCTGGTCCGGTTCCTCCGCCTCGGATGCGGGGGCGTCCAGATGGCCACGCGGTTCGTGGCCACGGTCGAGTGCTCGGTGGCCGACGCGTTCAAGCAGCTCTACCTCAAGGCCGGCAAGGAAGACGTCATGATCATCAAGAGCCCCGTCGGGATGCCGGGCCGGGCGATCCGTACCCCATTCGTGGAGAAGCTGGCGCGGGGGGAGCGGGTCCCGTTCGAGTGCGGCTACCAGTGCCTGCGGGGGTGCGACCCGAACACGGCGCCCTACTGCATCGCGCGCGCGATGTTCAACGCCGCGTCGGGCAAGACCGACCAGGCCGTCGTGTTCTGCGGAAGCAACGTATGGCGCATCACCGAGATACTGCCGGTCCGCAAACTCGTCGACACCATTATCGCGGAAGCGGAGGCCGAGCTCGCCAAGGGTTGACGGGCCGTTGCGGCCCGCCTGATTTGTCTCAGCCCCGGATCATGATGAGCAGCATCTTGAACCGCTCCACCGCATCCACGGCGTGCGGCACATTGGCGGGCATCAGCACCACCTGGCCCGCGGTCGCGGTGACGGGTTTCCCCCCGATCGTGAGATGGACGGTGCCATCCAGCACGACCACCGTGGCGTCGAACGGCGCCGAGTGTTCGCTCAGCTTCTGCCCCGCGTCGAAGGCGAACAGGGTCAGGGTGCCCGCCTTCGAGTCCAGGATCGTGCGGCTCACGATCGAGCCGGTCGCGTAGGCGACAAGGTCCGGAAGCGCGGAGGGTTCTGCGGGAGGCAGGGCGCCGGCGGGCCGGCTGACGGGTTCCATGCCCCGAATTGTACCCGCCCGGGCCCCCGTCCTGCTCGTCCACGAAGGACGGGGCGGTTCTGGGGTATATTGCCAGCATGACACCGAAGGAACGCTGGCGCGCGGCGCTCAAGCGCAAGGGGCTGGATCGCCTTCCCACGGACTACTGGGGCACCGGAGAGATGACCGGGAAGCTCCTGACGGCCCTCGGCGTGGCCGACGAGGAGGGGATCTGGAAGGCGCTCTCCATCGACCGCATGCATTGGGTGGGGGGAACGCTCCATGACCCGCACGCCGCCACACGCGGCGGCGCCGACATATGGGGGCTCCGCTACCGGGACGTCGAGCACGCCGGGGGGGCGGGCAGTTACGCCGAGGCGGTCAACTTCCCGCTCGCGGCCGCGACCTCCGTGGCCGACATCGAATCGTACCCGTGGCCGGACCCGGGCTGGTGGACCTTCGAGGGGGTCCGGGCGTCATGCGAGGCCCAGGCCGTTTGGCCGGTGCAGGGAGGTTCCTACGAGCCGTTCTACCAGTACTGCTACCTGCGCGGGATGGAGCGGGCGATGGAGGATCTCGTTGAATCGCCCGAGATCGTGGAAGCCGCCCTCGATCGGATCTTCGCCTACTCCTACGCCGTGATCGAGGGGACGCTGAAGGCGGCCGGCGGCGGCGTGGATTTCGTCTACGTGGCGGAGGATTTCGGAACGCAGGAGTCCCTGCTGGTGAGCCGGGACATGTTCCGCAGGTTCTTCGCGCCACGGATGCGGAAGATAATCGAGTTGGCGCACCGGCACGGCGCGTTCGCGTTTCACCACGACGATGGCGCGATCCGGTCGCTGATCCCAGACCTCCTGGATTGCGGAATCGACATCCTGAATCCGGTGCAGTGGCGGTGCAGGGGGATGGACCGCGCCGGGCTCAAGGCGGAGTTCGGCAGCCGGCTGACCTTCCATGGAGCCATGGACAACCAGATCACCCTGCCGTTCGGGACGCCCGAGGAAGTTCGGCGCGAGGTGCGGGAGAACGCGCTGCTGCTGGGGGGCGGCGGGGGCTACATCCTGGCGCCGTGCCACAACCTCCAGGTGATCACGCCGGTGGAGAACGTGATTGCCATGTACGACGAGGTTCACCGCCTCTGACCCCCGGCCGGAAGGTGATATAAGATGACGGGGAGGGACCAGACGCACATGATCGGCACACCCACCATCCTCGTCCTGGGCGGATACGGCGAGACGGGCCGGCGGATCGCCCGCCTGCTGCTGGCGCACACTGACGCGCACGTCGTTGTCGCGGGCCGGCGGATGTCGCGGGCGAGCGCCGCCTGCGACGAGCTGAACCGCGAGTTCGTGGGGCTGCGGGCCCGGCCGCGGTACGGTGACGCCAAGGACGTCTACACGCTGACCGCCGGGCTCTCGGGCGTGGACCTGGTCGTGGTCGCGTCCACGACCGCCGAGTACGCGGCCAGGGTGGCCGAGGCGGCGATGGCGGCCGGCGCCGACTACCTCGACTGCCACTTCGACCCCCGGGTAGGACCCGCGATCCAGGCCCTCGACGGCCGGGCTCGCGAGCTCAACCACTGCCTCATCACCCAGGCGGGGCTCTTCCCGGGTCTGCCGGGCGTTCTCGTGCGCGCGCTCGCGGGCGCGACGGGCCGGATCGAGCGGAGCCGGGTGGCGATGGCCGTGAGCTATCGCGTGACCAGGCCCGAGCCGGTGGTGGAAGTGGTCCAGATGGCGCGGAACCCGCAGGGCGACGTGCTCCGGGACGGCCAGTGGCGGAAGGCGGGCTGGCGCGACACGGAGGTATTCGACTTCGGCGGGGCGTTCGGGCGCCGCCGGTGCTACCCGCTGGAGATGCTCGAGATGCGCGAGGCCGCGAATCTGTTCGGCCTCCGGGAAGGCGGGCTCTACATAGGCGGAGTGAACTGGTTCGTGGACGGCGTCGCGTTTCCACTAGTCATGGCGCTGGCCTCGACGGGCCGGGGGGCGATGGTGAAGCCGCTCGCGCGCCTGCTGGCGTGGGGCGCGAACACGTTCACGACCACGAAGCCGGGGGTCGTCGTGCTGGCGGAGGGGGACGGGGCCTGGATCCGGATCGAGCAGGCGGATCCGCACGAACTGGGAGCGATGGCGGTCACGGCCTGCGTGCGGCAGTGGTTGGGTGGCCGGCTCCGCCGGCCCGGTGTCCTGCTCGCCGGGCTCGCGGCGGACCCCGCCGCAATGCTGGAAGACCTCGCGACGTTTGGGGCGGACGTCAGGTCTTCGGGGCCGTCCGCTTCGCCAGCCAGCGCCCGGTCGCCTTCAACACCTCCAGCTTGAGATCGAGGTTCTGACGCCGGCAGGGAATCGCGTCCAGCACGTCCATTCCGCAGTGTCCCAAAGCCGTGACGAGGTGCTGGGCGGACTCGTATGAGCCCCCGCCGCCGCCGCCCGCCACGCATACCGCGACCACGGGCTTGTCCGCGAGCCCCCGCCTGCCCTGTTTGTTGACCGCGATCCGGCGCATGCGGTTGACGAAAGCCTGGAGCCGCTCGGCCCAGTCGCTCCAGTAGACTGGCGTCGCGAATACGGTCACGTCCGACTTCCGCACTTGGTCGAGGATCCCCGCGAAGTCGTCGGGGTGTTTGCAGGTTCCGTCGCTCAGGCAGACGCCCCAGCCGTCGTGGTTGCACTGGTCGCACATCCGGATGTCGCGCTCCGTGAGCCACACCTGCTCGACGGTCCCGCCGCCCTCCGTGACGCCCGCGACGAGCGCCTTAACGGCTTTCGCGGTGCGGCCCTCGGGGTCCCGGCTTCCGATCAGTATCAGTGCGTGCATGGGTGATTCCTCCTTCGCGACTCGGGTGGCGTTCCGGGACGGATCATAGCACGGCTTCGGCTCATTCCGGCAGGTCGGGTTTCTCCGTCAACACCGCGGACTTCCGCCGCCACCGGTGCCCGGCGCTGTCCGACACGATCTCGGGGATCAGGATCAGGGTCGAGATCACGATGAGCCCCACGCTGATCCA
Organism: bacterium; assembly: GCA_919901855.1. Lineage (GTDB taxonomy): Bacteria > Oederibacteriota > CAKKQC01 > CAKKQC01 > CAKKQC01 > CAKKQC01. The sequence continues at coordinate 106,998 of CAKKQC010000006.1, forward strand.
TCCCAGCGTCGTGATGGGGGTGTGCTCGACGACGAGGAAGGCGAGCACGGGCGCCAGGGCGCTCCGGATGCCGTTCAGGAACGTGTGAACGGCCATGTAATCGGCGGCCCGGCCCGCCGGCGCGAGCTTGGTAACCCACAGGCTCCAGGCGATGTCGCCGCCCGCGTTCGAGATGCCGAATACGATGCCGCCGAAGACGAGCCAGCCGTACGAGTCCCCGCTGAAGAAGGCGAGAATGCCGATCGCGAACCCGGCGTTCAGGGTCGCGCGCATGGCGTGGAAGTTCATGCGGTCGAACAGGCGGCCCCAGACGCCGATCATGAGGAGTCTCGATACGTTGGGAACGACCCCGGTAAGGATGGCGACCTGCACCGCGGGCAGTGCCAGGTGGTACTTCTGGTTGGCGAGGTAGTCGACGCGCAGGGGCATCATCATGAGGTTGCCGAAGCCCATGAGCATCCACGAGATCAGGGTCGTGCGGAAAATGGCGTCGTCCCGGACGAACGCCCAAGCCCGGAACGGGTGCGAGCCTCCCGCGAGCGTGATCGGCTTCGTCGGGATGCGGAACAGGAAGAAGGCCGAACACCAGAAGGCGGCGGCGTACGCGACCAGGATCAGGGGGTAGCGGGACTCGAGGCGTTCGGCCACGAGCAGACCGCCGAGCCAGCTGAACAGGATCGAGGCGACGATGCGTATCATGACCGTCTTCGAGAACCGCCGGCCCCGCTCGGTGGCGGGGTAGTTCTCCTCGAACATCTGCGTCAGCAGGGGCACGAGTGCCAACCCGGCGGTGAGAGCGCCCACGCAGAAGCCGACGTAGAGGGGGAGCGAGGGGACGAGCGCCGCGACGAGGTAGCAGGCGCCCCCGAACCCGCTGATCCAGCCCGCGGCATGGGTGACCGGCATCCGCAGGCGTGCGACCGCCCAGACCGTGAACGGCGTGAGGAGCAGTCCCAGGCTTCCGCCCGACGCGATCAGGCCCTTGGCGATGGCGCCCGCCTGGAAGGCGCGCACGGCGATCAGGAGCAGGAAAGTCGTACCCGCGGTCTCGAGGATGCCCGACACCACGGCGCGCCGCTGTTCCTCGCGGAACGTGAGTTCGGTCAAGGACTTCGCTGAAGTCATGATCTTCCAGCCTATCACTGGCGTTGAGGGCGACGCCCGGCGACTATTTCTTCTTCGTTGCGAGCGGAGCGGCGACGGCGGGTTCCGGAGCGCCGCGGACCTTGTCGACGAGCCGTTCGATCTTGTCCGGCAGGTCCTTGCGCACGCCGTATACGGCGGGACTTGCGCCGAACTGGAGGTACGCGGTCTCCCCGGAGCGGTTCCCGAGCTTGTACGCGGCCGTGAACGGCTTGCCGTCGCGGATTCCCCGTACCGTCACGGCGGCGCGCGGCGGCGCCAGCCCGTAGGCGGCAGGCGACTTCGGCGCGTCGTCGACGAAGCTCTCGGCGCGCACGTAGACGGCCTCGAACAGGGCGTCCTGGAGTTCGGCGTCCGCGGAGGCCTTTGCGGGCTCCGTGATCGTCCAGGCGCCCTGGCGCCCGCGGACGGCCTTGACTGTTAGCCCGGCGAACGCGAACTCGGCGGACGTGGCGCCCTCCTTGTCCATCTGCAGGAGCAGGCGCTCGCGGAAGTCGTCCAGCCCCTTGCCCAGGTTCTGGAGGACCCACGCTCCGGCCAGGCGGAACGTGAAGGGCAGGCGCGTGCTGGAGGCAAACGCCTCGTCCTTGTTCGGGACGGGCTTCGACAGGACGATAGTGTCGCCCGAGCCGGAGCCCGTGTAGACGACGACCGTGAATCCGGGCTGGTCGAGCTTGTACCGCGAGTAGGCCTGCGGTTCCTCGACGACGTCGCCGCCCTTGAGGGCCTTGAGGTCGTTCAGCAGTCCGTCGACCGCGTACCGGTCCGCCGCCGCGGCCAGCGGCTTCACCATCTGCCAGCCGTCGCCCGCCCGCACGAACTCGAGCGTCCCGGGCGTCATCCGGGCGCGCTTGAGGACTACCCTGGTGACCTTCGCGGGGTCGAGGGCGACCAGGGTCTTCTGGCGCAGGTCGTTGGCCGTCTTGCGGAAGCTGTCCACGCTCCAGGTCGCGACCGTATACGGCGTGGCGGTGTCCGCGGGGAGCACGTAGTAGGCCGAGTCGCCGGGGTTCTTCTGCCCGACGAGCAGGACCCGGGCCGTCCCCTTCTTGTCGGTGAACGACGCCCGGAACGACGGCGTCAGGAGGCCGAAGGGGCGCAGGTCGGACGGCGCCTCGAGCTTCCGCTCGACTTCGGGTGCGGCCAGGTGCTTGAGCACCTGGTCCACCAGTTCGCCGTCGGCTTCCAGCCGCGCGGGTGCCGTGATCCACCAGCCGCCGTCCTTGGCCTTCTCGAGGGTCAGGCCGGTGCCCTTGGCGAGGTCCGAGAGCTCGACCCGGACGATGTCCGCGGCTTCCACCGTCCAGGGGCGGTCCTTCTTCTCCACCTTGGGTTTGGTCTCGTAACGGACCACCCAGGCAGCGAGGGCCGCGAGCACGGCGAGGGCGATCAGGGTCGGGGCCCAGCGCTTCATCGGTGCGAGTGGATGGTGTGTGGCTGCGCGCGGAAGGAGCGGCTACGCCACGACTGGAGCGGCCGTGCTTGCAGGGGCGTTGCCAATTCTACAATGACCTTCTCCGCCACCACGTCCACACCCCGACGAGGATGACGCCCAGGGGGAAGACGATCAGGGAGACCGTGAACATGATGTTCGTCTTCACGTTGTCGAGGAAGATCCGCCGGTCGTCGCGCTGTTTCGGCCGGATCGAGATCGACTCGGTGGAGCCGGAGAGCCAGTTCACGGCGTTGGCGAAGAGGTCGAACCCGGTCTCGATCGTCCCCCGGAGGCCGTTGGTCACGAAGGTCGTGTTGCCGAAGACGACGATTTTCGGGGAGTGCGGGGGGAGCGAGGCCGGTTCCGCACCCGCGCCCGCGGCGGTGGCCGTCAGCGGCGCGGCGACGGCTATCGCCGCGGCCAGCGTCAGCGGGCCCCGGCGGTCCGTCCCGGACGTGAACTTCGGCGTCTTCTCGGTCTGCCAGTCGGCCTCGAGCCAGCTCGCGTCCGTGGTCTTGAGCAGGGGAAGGACGGTCCCGCCGGGGACCGTACCGAGCTCAAGAGCGCGAGCGCCGGGCAGAATGACGGCGACTCCCTGCTTGCTCAGGTCGGCCGTGATCTTGTGGCTCTCGTAGAGGGGCGCGGGTACCATCGGGCCGGCGAACGGGTAGTTGCTCCGCGGGTCGACGGCGAGACCGGCGAGGGGTTTGACGCCCCAGGGCTTCAGGATCGCGTCGAGCCCCGGCGGCGAGACGTTGTCGAGCAGGACGAGGAGCCTTCCGGACTTCGCGAGCCACTCGGCGAGGACCTTCTGCTCGGGCGCGGGGAAGGCGCGGCTCGGGCCGGCGACGATCAGGAGGTCCGCGTCCGCGGGGATCTTTCCGTCCTTGAGGATGTTGAGCGTCTTGACGACGAAGTTGTCCCGTTCGAGGCCGGCCTTGAGCGAGGCGATGCCGTTGTCGGTAGTGTCCATGATCGACCGCTCGCCGTGCCCCTCGACGAAGTAGATCACGGACTGCTGGTCGCTGGCGACCGACAGGATCGCCGCCGTGAGCACGGGCTCGCCCTTGAACTCCCGCTGGGGCTGCTGGCCGTTGAACTGGTAGCCGAACATCTCTTGCGGCAGGATGTCCTTGCGCTTGCCTGCGCTCTCGACGACCACCGTGGGCTGGCCCGTGATCTTGTAGATGTACGCGCGCTCGGGCTTGAGGTCGGGGTCCACGTACTCGATGTCGAGCTGGCGGGAGGCATGGCCGTACAGCTCGAGCAGGTCCCTCAGTTCCCCCGACTCCGTGTTCCGCGCGCCGACGAAGACCGTGAGCTTCACCTTCCGGTTCAGCCCCTTGACGATCTGGCGCGTCTGCTCCGACAGGCTGAAGAACCGGTTCGAGGTGAGGTCCGTGCGCCAACTGTGCCGCGTCGTGATCACGTTCACGAGCGCGACCGCGATGACGACCGCGCCGGTGAAGAGCAGGGCGTTGCTGCCGTACCGCAGGCCGGGCGAAAGCACGGCGGTCCGGACGAGGGTCCATTCGAGCGCGACCCAGCCGGCGGCCAGCAGCAGGCCGGGCCCGCCGGTCGCCCACAGCGACCAGGCCGGGGCCGCGAGCACGGCGCCCAGGACGACCCAGAGGCCGAGCAGGACGGCGCCCGCGATCCCGAGGGCGCGGCTCCAGGGCTTCAGCGCGTTCACCACCGCCTCCAGTCCAGGGACCGAACGGTCAGGAACGTGAAGATGCCGGTGAGGCTCAGGCAGAAGATGACGTCGCCGGTATCGAGGACCCCGCGTGCGAAGTTCTCGAACCGGCCCGAGATCGACATTCCCTCGAGGAAATCGCCGACGGGCCCGCCGACCTGCGGGCTGAACCACGAGATGATGAAGAGGAGGAGGGCGATCCCGAAGCCGATCACGACCGCGACAACCTGGTTGTCGGTCAGGCTCGAGGCGAACATGCCCGCGGCCAGGAAGGCCAGGCCCATGAGGAAGAGCCCGAGGTAGCCGGTCAGGAGCGGGCCCCAGTCGGGGCGGCCGAAGCTGAGGAGCAGGATGGGGAAGTCCACGGTCAGCGCCAGCAGAATCGCGAACGTCAGGGCCGCCCCCAGTAGCTTGCCGAGAACGAGTTCCAGCAGGGTCAAGGGCGAGGTCATGAGGAGCTCGAAAGTCCCCAGCTTCCGCTCCTCGGCGAAGAGGCGCATGGTGAGCATGGGCGACGTGAAGAGCAGGACCACCGATATGTTGTGGAAGACGTAGCGCAAATGCGCTTCGCGGGAAGCGCTCACGATCACGTAGAAGAAGACGCCGAAGAGGATGAGGTTGACCGCCGCCACGATATAGAAGACCGGCGACGCGAAGGTGCAGAGGAGCTCCTTTCGGCAGACCGCCCAGAGGCGCCTCATGACCCGCCTCCCGCGCCCGTGAGCTTGAGGAACATCTCCTCGAGGCTCATGGCCACGGATCGCAGATCCAGGATCGGCCAATGCCGGTCGAGCGCGAGCCGGGAGACGTCCTCGCGTACGTCGCGCCCCAGCTCGCACTCGATCTGGAACGCGGCCGTACCCTCCTGCGCCTCCGCAGGCGTCACCGCCGTGACGCCCGGCAGGGCCCGGATGGCCTCGAGGGCCTCGACGCCCGGCGCCCGCACCTGGACGAAGACGCGCTCCGCGCCCTTGAGGCGCTTCTCGAGGTCCGCCACCGTGTCGTGCCCCACGATCCGGCCGCGGTGGATGACGATGACGCGGGTGCAGATCTGGCTGACCTCCGACAGGATGTGGGAGCTCAGGATGACCGTCCGGTGTGTGGCCAGTTCCCGGACGAGCGTCCGGATCTCGACGACCTGGCTGGGGTCCAGCCCGACCGTCGGCTCGTCCAGGATCAGGAGGGCGGGGTCGTGGAGGAGCGCTTGCGCGAGCCCAACCCGCTGGCGGTAGCCCTTCGAGAGATGCCCGATGACGCGGTGCGCCACTTCGGCGGTCCCGGTTTGACCCATCGCACGGGCCATCCGGTCCGCGACCTCGGCTTTCGGCACCTCGCGCAGGTCGGCCGCGAACTGCAGGTATTCCCGGACCGTGAGCTCGGCGTAGACGGGCACGGTCTCGGGCAGGTAGCCGATCAGGCGTCTGACCTCGATCGGCTCTTCCCGCACGTCGTGCCCGCCGACCCGGACGGTGCCCGCCGTGGGGGGCAGGTAGCCGGTCAGCACGCGCATCATCGTGGTCTTCCCGGCGCCGTTGGGCCCCAGTAGCCCCACGACCTCGCCGCGGTCGACCCGGAACGACACGTCGTTGAGCGCGACGGTGGTGCCGAACTGTTTGCGGAGTCCCTCGACCTCGATCATCCCGGGACCCATGATAGGCGACCCGTGTGCCGCATTGTCAAGCCTGTCTGGCTGGTGTTAAAGTCAGGTCAGGGACGCTAAGGCTTTGTCCGACACTCGACGGCTGATTCTTCTGGTGGCGGTGACGGCGCTGGCGGCGGCACGCCTGCCGGCGGCGCCGGTGCAACTCGAGGTGGAAGGCGTATACCAGGACACGTTCAAGGACGCCACCGGTCTCGTCTTCAAGAAGAACGTCAACGTCGGCCCCTTCCTTACGCCGGGTGTCCGGGTGGCGCTGGGCACCTGGAGCTGGGCGCAATCGTACACCCCCGCGTCGGAGACCCTCTGGACGCCGTTCGACGATCCCGGCGCCACGCATAACCTGACCCAGGTGATCAAGGACTCCCCCACCGCGCAGATCCAGGCGGTGGGTCTCTGGCAGACGGACTGGCGCGTCTCCGAGACCCTGAACCTGGCCCCGGGGATCACGGCCACGATCTACCTGCCGATGACGCCGAACCCGAGCGCGACGTTGGCCGTCATCTCGAACCTGTCGGAGATGACGGGACTCCCGGGACGTTACGCGTTCCGGGGGCCGTACGACATGAGCCTCGTGCCGACGCGTGACTACACGGCGACGTTCAAGTCGTTCTTCTGCGACAACCCCGGATGCTCCTCGGCCCTCATGAACACGGCCGGCGCCGAGGTCGGGTTCTACGAGGTCGCCTACGGCAACCTCCTCGCGGCGGCCCTGCCGTTCCACACCGGGGCTTACACCGGGTCGCCGATGGGAGAGTTCTTCAACGAGGGGGTCGAGTCACCAATCACCCTCGAGTGGCAGGTGCCGTACCCCCTGCCACCCGGCAGCGGCTGGGAGTACCGGCTCCGGATCACGATGACCTGGTCGGGTATCCCGGCGTCGCCGATCTGCGCGCCGGCGTGCAGCGCGACGATCTGGGCCGACACCGTGACGATCATGGCGAAGGGCCGGAAGATCCCGGCGACCGGGTTCATCACGAACGGGTCCTGCGCGCCCGGGCTGAGGCCTTGCGGGACGCAGTGCATTCCCCCGGAAGCCCCGTGCGGCTGGGACGCGGCGACCCTGTACGTGGATGCCGGTTCCTACCTCTCGCCAGTGTTCGACTCCCTGTCCGACCAGACCGTGTGGAAGACGATCTGGTGGAACGTGGAGCAGTGGTACTCGGCGGGCGGCTCGAACGGGTTCCCGCGCACCCCCGTCGCGATCAAGTGGCGGGTCGGAAACTCGCTGGATCCCGGGACCTGGCTCGCGAAGCGGGAGTGGTTCATGTGGACGATCCCGAACAGCGTCACGTGCTCGGGGGAGGGGCTGGACAACTGCTCGACCAACAAGGACTGCAGCGGCAACACGCGCAACGCCGTATTCCCGTGCTTTCCCTCCGTTGGCGTGGCCGGCGCGGTCCCGGATCCGTACCGGGTGCCGATGCGCAACGAGGACACGGCGCAGCTCTACCGGGACGGGGCCTCGACCTACGCGGTCGGGCGGTACTTCCAATACGAAGTGGACTTCACCGGACAGTTCGCGAACGACAAGTACCCGCCGGAGGCGGACACGTCGACCACGGGCGTCCGCGAACTGCACGACGCCCTCCGTCCGCTCCTCAGGGCCGTTCGCGTCACCTACCAGCCCGCCCGCGGGCAGGTCGTCACGAAGGCCATCCGGCCGTCCCAGCTTCTGAAGTGGAAGACCGTCTCTTACACGGTGGACACGGCGTCGGGAGGCCAGGTGAACGTCGACGTCCTGGACGAGCACGAGGTGCCGCTCTTCACGGGCGTGCCCTCCGGATTCAGCCTCGCCGGGCTCGATCCCACGCAGTATCCGGCGCTCAAGCTGCGGGCGACGGTCGACAACGCGGGCGTGTACGCCCAGCGTCCGTCCTTGCTATCGTGGGAGATCCGTTGGGACACATTCACCGATCCCCTGCTGGTGAGCTGCAACGCCATCGACACCACGAGAGACGAGTCCTGCCGGATCACGGTCGTGATCTCGGCGACCCGGCCGGGCACCCTCTCGGTGCATGACGGCGCCGGCCAGCTCGTGAAGACGCTGTTCAGGGGCGTCTTCCCGGCGGGGGTGCAGACCTTCTCGTGGGACGGCCGGAACGGGAACGGCGACCGGGTGACCACCGGCGTCTACTTCGTGTCCCTGCGCGCCAAGGACATCCGGCGCATGAAGAAGCTGGCGGTGTCGCGATGAAGAACGGGGTGGCGCTCACGCTCCACGCGCACCTGCCGTTCGTGCTCAACCACGGCCGGTGGCCGCACGGTGCGGACTGGCTCAACGAGGCGGCCGCCGAGACCTACCTCCCGCTCCTGGCGGCGATGCGGAATCTGGAGCGCGACGGCGTCCCGTTCAAGATCAACATTGGGCTCAGTCCCGTGCTCTGCGAACAGCTCGCCTCTCCGGCTTTCCGCGAGGAGTTCTCGCTGTACCTGGAGACCAAGGTCCAGGCGGCGCGCGAGAACGCGGGCGGCTTTGCCGCCCGCGGTGAGACGGCTCTGGAGAAGCTGGCGCACGGGTGGGAGCGATTCTACTCGGACACCCGGGACCACTGGTGCAACCAGTGGGGCGGGAGCATCCTGGACGGATTCCGGTACTTCCTCAAGACGGGGAACCTCGAGATCATGACCTGCGCCGCGACGCACGGGTACATGCCCCTGCTCGGGCGCGACACGGCATGCCAGGCCCAGATCCGGATCGCGGTGGCGACCCACCGCAAGCACTTCGGCATGGCGCCCCGGGGCATCTGGCTGCCCGAGTGCGCGTACCGGCCGGCGTACACGTGGTCCCCGCCCGTCGGGGCGCGGTGGCCGGCGACGGCCCGCAAGGCGACGGACGAGTTCCTGTCGGAATCCGGGCTGACGTTCTTCGTCATCGATACGCACATGCTCCGGGGCGGACAGGCGGTCGGGCTCTACCTCGCCCGGTTCGAGGCCCTGCGCAAGCTCTGGGCGCGGTTCGAGCGCGAGACGCGCAAGCCCCTGGACGCCGAACGCTCCCCGCACCGCCCCTACTGGGTCCACTCGAATCCCGAGGGCCGCGCGCCCGTGTGCGTCTTCACCCGCGACCCCGACACCGGCATCGTGGTGTGGAGCGGCGAGCACGGGTACCCGGGCGACGGGGCGTATCTCGACTTCCACAAGAAGCACTTTCCGGGGGGCCTGCGGTACTGGCGGGTGACGCGTCCCAAGTCCGAGCTACACGAGAAGGAGATCTACGAGCCCGAGAAGATCGAGGCGCGGCTGGACGAGAACGCCGCCCATTTCGTCGGGTTGGCGCGCCGGCTTCTTTCCGGGGCCGGCCAGGGCGACGAGCCCCGGATCCTGACGGCGCCCTACGACGCCGAGCTTTACGGCCACTGGTGGTTCGAGGGCGTCCGCTTTCTCGAGAAGGCGATCCGGGGCTTCGCCGCGAGCCCCGACGTCGAGACCGTGCGGCTCGGCGACCACCTCGAGGCGCACCCGCCGGAGGAGGTCATCGCCCTGCCGGAAGGGTCGTGGGGCCAGGGCGGCTTCCACTGGATCTGGCTTAACGAGCACACGCAGTGGACGTGGGACCGCATCTACGATGCCGAGGACCGGATGGAGAAGCTGGCGGGGGAGCTTACCCGGCGCGAGCAGGCGGGGGTCCCGGGGACACGGCAACTGCGAGAGGTCCTGAGCATCGCGGCGCGTGAGCTCCTGATGATGGAAGCCTCGGACTGGCAGTTCCTGATCTCGACCTGGAGCGCGCGCGACTACGCCGAGATGCGGCTGGCGCGCCATGCGGGCGACTTCGGGTCCGTAGCGGGCATCGCGGACAAGCTCCTCACGGGCCAGTTGCCCGGCGAAGAGGAGCAGATCCTGCTGGCCAACCTGTCGAACCGGGATTTCGCGTTCGCGGGCGTCGATCCCGCCCTCTGGGCGCGCGTGGACCACCCGTAGGCGCGACGTCCCGCTGCGCGGTCGTCTCACCCGCGCCCAACGCGAAGAACATCGCCGCCATCTGGACCGACCGCTTCGAGTTGGTGCCAATCAAGTCCTAATCCTCTCTTCCCCTCTCCCCGCACTCCTGCGCGGGGAGAGGGTTGGGTGAGGGCGTGCTACCATGAAGCCATGGACGGCAAGGAGTGGAAGGATCGGGTGACGGCGAAGCCGGAAGTCTGCGGCGGCCAGCCCTGCATTCGTGACACGCGCATTCCCGTCGCGGTGGTGCTGGACGGCCTCGCGGAGGGGCTGACTTCCCAGCAGGTGATTTCGCACTACCCCTCCCTGGCGCCGGAGGACATCACGGCGGCGATTCACTATGCCGCCGAGCTGTCGCGGGAGAGTGTGTGGAGGGTGGCGGTCCCCTGAAGATCAAGCTGGACTAGAACGTGTCCGTCCAGTTGAAGCCGCTGTCGGCCAACCGGTTCGAGCTGGTGCCCGTCAGGTCCTGACCAGCCTAGGACGGGGAATAGACGAAGTTGATCATGCCGTCGGCATCGGGCACGTCACTCGATGGATGGAAGCCACACGCGACAAGGCATCGGATCGATGCCTCATTGATGCGCCTCGGTGTGATTCTCAGGCAAGGACGGGGGAGTTCCGGGGGGACGCGGAATGGCCCTGGGGCGGCCCCAGGCCCATTCCGGTCAGCGCTTCTGGAAGATGGCGTTGACGGGGAGGGCGAGCCCGGGCAACGCGGGCGAGTCCAGATTGTCACCGGCTTCGAAGTATCCGTGTGACTCATAGGAGCCGTTCCGCGAGACCAGCACCTCGACCGTCCCGGTGGCAGGATCCGCGATCCAGTACTCCGGCACGCCGTTCCTGGCATAGAGCTCGCGCTTGACGATCCGGTCCCGCTCATTACTGTCCGGCGACAGGACCTCTATTACGAGATCCGGTGCGCCCCGGACCCAGTCCTGGATGATCGCCGCGTTCGATTTCCGGATGAACATGACGTCGGGCTGGACGATGTCCTGCGATGGCAGGTGCACATCGAGCGGGGCAATGGCCACCTTGCCGAGCCCCTGCGCCTCCACGAATCCCGTGAGATGCAGGAGGAGCTTGGCGGCGACATCCTGATGCGAGAACCGAGGCGATGGTGTCATGAAGAGCTCTCCCCCGATCAGCTCAGCCCGCACGTTCTCCGGGAGCTTGAGGTAGTCATCGATGGTCTTCCGCGGCTTGAGCTTCAGCATGGTCTGTGACTTGATGGTAACCTGCACCTCCAGACCGGTCAAGCTTCGTCAGGTTTCCTGTCGGAATGCACCCGGGCTCAAGGGCGTTGCTTCCGCCAGAGGCGGTAGAGCTCCTCGGGTTTCACCTCGTGCATGCGGCGGCCGGACTTCGCGACCGTCCGTTCTAGTTTCCCGAACCGGTCGATGAACCGGCGGTTCGCCGCTTGGAGCGTCGTCTCGGGATCGAGGTCCAGGAATCTGGCGACCTTGGCGAGCGCGAAGAGGAGATCGCCCAACTCGTGCGTGATTTCGCGCCGCCGTCCGCGGCGCACGGCCGTCCGAAACTCGCCCAGCTCCTCATCGAACTTGGCGATCGCCTGCGAGCGGCGCCGCCACTCGAACCCGAGCCGGGAGGCCTTGGCCTGGATCCGGGCCGCGCGGTAGAGCGCGGGAAGGGCCTTGGGCACGGTCCCGAGCCCGGAGGCCCCCGCGGGCTTCTCCGTCCGCTTGATCAGTTCCCACTGCTTGAGTGCCCCGCCCGCATTCACCTTCCGGCCCCGGGCGAATACGTGCGGGTGGCGGCGGACGAGCTTCTCGCAGTGCTCGCGGATGACGTCCTCCAGCGTGAACCGCCCAGCGTTCTCCTCGATGTCGGCGTGGAAGACGATCTGGAGCAGGAGGTCGCCCAGCTCCTCGCGCAGGGCTTTGGGGTCGTGGCGGTCGATCGCATCGAGGACTTCATACGTCTCCTCGAGGAGGCCGGCCTTGAGCGACTGGTGCGTCTGCCGGCGGTCCCACGGACAGCCGCCGCGCTTCGCGCGCAACCGCTTGACGATGGTCTGGAGCCGCCGGAGGGACATGACGGAAGGTATCATAACAGTCGATGAACGCGCGGAGAGCACTGCGGATCGCCTTCGTGCTCGCATTGGGCGCCGGCTCCGCGAGCGCGGACACCGTCGTCGAGTCGCAACCGGCCTTCCGGCGCGGCGGGTGGTGGCTCTGGTTCGTGCCCGGCGGCGGCCAGTTCTGGCTCGGTCAGACCGGGGCCGGGATTCGGTACGCGGCCGGGACCGTCGGGCTCGCGGGCTGGGGCGTGTGGGCCGAGACGAAGCGCGAGCACGGCGAGGTCAACTCGCCCCTGGTCTGGGCGCAACAGCTCTACGTCGTCAGCTTCTACGATGCCCGCCGGGACCTCCTGCTTCGACTCGGGCAGACTGATCGTCTTGATCCGAGCAAGGTGTCGACACTCGCGGCTGCGCCGTTCTCGCCGAAGTATCTCCTCAACCCGTGGGTGATCGGGTTCGCGGCCGCCGGGGTCGGAGCCAACCTCCTCACGGTGAAGCGGCACGCGCCGGGCCGTGGTTACCGCGCGGTCACGGGTGTCTCATACCTCGGGGGACGGTTCGACCGCGCCGGCGGGACGGCGGCGTTGTCCGGCTACTGGATTCCCGTGAGCTACGGCGCCGGCGAGGCGGAGGAGATGCTATTCCGCGGGACCCTCCAGGCGGACTGGGAGGAGCGGCTGGGCACGACAGGCGGGTGGCTGGCGGCGTCCGTGGTCTTCGGGCTCGCGCACCTGACCCACCCGCGCCGGGCGGAATCGTGGACGCAGGCCGGTTTCGCGACCGTCGCGGGTCTCTGGCTCGGCTGGCGGTACCAGGCATGCGGTTACCGGCTGGGGGAGCCCATCGCTTCCCACGCGTGGTTCGACATCGCGGCCGGGATCACGGCGTTCTGTCTGGACCCGCAAGAGAACCCGCTGGGCGCGAAAATTCGGTTCGGCTTCTGATCGCTCGGAGTTGGTATCATACGGACGGGTGAGCAGCAGGCGAGTCGGCCCGCCCGAGGGCCAAGGCGCCTTGAGGAGGAAGCAGCGATGACGATCAATCGACGGCTCATGGTCCTTGGCGCTGCAGCAGCGCTTGGCGCCGCGGCAACGCTCGTGGTGTCCGCGGCCCGCTCCGCGGATGATTCCGCGAAACCGCCGGCCGCCCCCGCGCTTCCTCCCCAGCCCCACGAATGGCTCGCGCCGTCCGTGGACCTGACGCCGCCGCCCGCCGAGGCACGGTGGGGGAAGGGCTGGGTCCGGGGACGGTCGCTCCCGATCGCGATGGCCGGCCACCGCGCCGTCGCGGACGGTTCGTTCATCTACGTCATCGGCGGCCTCGCCCAGCGCGAGCACATCGGCCAGCGCGACGTCTGGATGACCCGGATCGATCCGTCGTCGACCCAGTACCTCTCGCCCTGGAAGAAGCTCGCGCCCCTGCCGGTGCCGGTCGCGTTCTTCGATACCGTCGTCTACGGCGGCCGCGTCTATATCGTCGGCGGCTCCTCCCGCGAGGGGATGCAGTTCATCTACGACACCGTGCTCTCCGCGCCGTTCAAGAAGGGCGGCGGGCTCGGCTCCTGGAGAACCGAGCGGGCCATGCCCTCGAAGCTCGTGCATCCGGCGGCCGCGACGGTCGGCGGGTACCTGTACGTGCTCGGCGGCTTCGACGGCTCCGAGTACCACCCGAACATGTCCTATGCGAAGTTCAACTCCGACGGCACCCTGCAGGAGTGGAAGGACGCCCGGGCGATGTACCCCCACAAGGTCGGGCGGACGGTCCTCGCGCCCCTCGGGAACGACCTCGTGGCCATCGGTGGGTACTGGAGCGACTCGCAGGGCCAGCACACGACGGCTCTCATCATGCGCGGGGTGCGCGATCCGGACGGTAACGTCAAGGAATGGGTTTCCGAGGGTGGGCTCAAGGTCGCCGCCCGCTCCCTGCGGTTCAGCCTCGCCGAGTCCGCGGGCGCCGCCGACGGAAACTTCATCTACCTGGCCGGCGGGTCGGATCCCGACTCCATGGGCGTGGCGACGACGCAGGCGGCGTGGATCAACGCGAAGACGGGCGCGCTGACGCGCTGGCAGTTCGGGAAGGAATTGCCCCTCTGGGGGGCGAAGGGCGCCCCGCAGACCGCGCGCCTCTACCAGTCGGCGGCCGCGATCGCCGCGAACCATATGGTCGTGCTCGGCGGCTTCCTGTTCGTGCGCGAGTGCACGGACCTCGTCTGGGTCCAGCCGCTCAAGGACTACCGCGAGCCCGACTGGGTCAAGGGGGCCAGGAAGCCCTGATGGCGCCGTCGCGACGCCGCGGGAAGCCCCGCGGACGTAGCCCCAAGGGCAAGGGTAACGGCGCCCCGGCGGCACGGGGGGGCGCGGCGACCGACCGCCGGGCCGAGTTCGAGTCCGAGATGCTGCCGCACATGCCCCGGCTGTTCGCCTTCGCGCGCCGCCTTACCGGGAGCCAGGAGCAGGCCGAGGACGTGGTCCAGGAGACCTACATGCGGGCCTGGCGGTTCTACCACCGGTTCGAGGCGGGAACCAACGCGCGCGCCTGGCTGTTTAAAATACTGCACAATGTCTTTCTCAACACGCGGAAGCCGGCCCGTCTTCGCGAAGTCCAGATGCCCGAGGACGAGGGGATGGACGACTTTCTCCTCTACCACCGGCTGGTCCATGACGGCGGGTGGAGGGATCCGCTCGACATCTCGCCGGAGAAGTTCGACCATATGTTCGGTGACGAGGTGAAGCGCGCCCTCGACCGCCTGCCGGGCACGTACCGGTTCCCGCTCCTCCTCTGCGACGTGGAAGGCCTGAGCTACGAGGCCATCGCCAAGGTGCTCGGCATCCCCGGGGGGACGGTCCGGTCGAGGTTGTTCCGCGGGCGGGCGATTCTCCAGCGGGAACTGGCCGAGTACGCGCGCCGGCAGGGCATCTTCAAGCCGGGGAGGGCATCGTGAAATCAGCGAAGCAGCACTGTCGCCACGCGGCCAGCCCGGACTGCCGCAAGGTCCGCGACGAGGTCTTCCACCTGCTGGACGGCCGGCTCACGGCGGCCCGGCGGCGCGCGATCCAGGGCCACCTGGAGGCGTGCCCCGCCTGCTTCTCCCGGCTCGAGTTCGCGCGGATCATGCGGCAGGTGGTGCGACAGCGCGTCCTGGCGGAGCAATGTCCCGCCTCGCTGGTGAAACGCATCCGCGTCATGATCGCCCGCGACTGCCGCCCCGTCCGGGGCCGCTGACCTCCCCGGGGGGACCGGGGGCGTTGGCGTGAAAACCCGGCTCGCGGCCGCCGGGCTCTTCCTGGCGGCGTTTCTCCTCTATCTCCGGTCGGCCGCGCCCGGACTCGCCTTCGAGGACTCGGGCGAGATCGTCGCGAACGCCCTCGCCCTCGGCGTCCCGCATCCGCCCGGGTCCGTGGGCCCCTTGCTCCTGGGCCGCCTCTTCGCCTCCCTGCCGTTCGGCAACCCGGCGTTCCGGCTCAACGTTCTCGCCGGGATTTGCGGCGCGTTCGGCGTGCTGGCCGCCTGGCGGCTCCTGGGCGGCCTCGCCGGGCTCGCGGCCGCGCTCGTCTTCGCCGCGTGCCCCGTCATGTGGTGGCAATCGGGCGTCGCGGAGAAGTACGTGCTGGCCGCGACGCTGGTTGCCTGGAGCCTGGTCGCGCTGCGGCGCGCGCTCAATGGGGCGGGCGGAAGATGGTTCCTGCTCTCGTCCCTGCTCTTCGGCCTCTCCCTCGGCGTCCACCCGCTGGGTCTGGTGCTGCTCCCCGCGCTCATCTGGGCGGGGTGGCGCGGCCTCACCCGTCGCGCCGCCTGGCTCGCCGTCTTCCTCGTCACGGTTCCCCTGGCGGCCGCGATCCTGTACGTCCCCATGCGCGCGCACGCGCATCCCGCCTGGGGGAGTCCGGACCGGCTGCACGGGCTCCGCGCGTACCTCGCGGCGTCGCGGTACGTCCGGCCGTTCCTCCTGCGTGACGCCTCGTTCGGCGGGCTGACTTCGTCCGCCCTCCAGCACACGCTTGTCCTCCCCTGGCGGCAGGCCGGCCTCTTCGCGGTGGTCGCCCTGCTCGGGGCCTGGGGCCTGTGGCATCGCGACCGCCGGGCTGCCCTGCTGTTGGGCGGGGTGTTCATCGCCGGCGCCGCGCTGGGCGTCGTCTACCAGAACCCCGCGGCCGACCGGTACGACCTGCCCGCGTGCCTCGTCCTGGCCGCGTTCGCGGGGACCGGCGTGGCGTGGCTAGCGGAGCTGTGGGCCTGGGCCCCGGCGGCCTGTCTCGTGGTCTGGGGCTGGGGCCTGGTCTCGTCCGCGCCGGGCGCCATGCGCGACCGGGACACGGCGGCGCCCGACCACGTGCGGAACCTCCTCCTCTTCGTGAAGTCCGGCGATCTCGTCGTGGCCTCGGGCGACTCGTGGCTCTTCCCGCTCCGGTACGCGCGACTGGTGGAAGGGCGGCCCGAGGCGGCCCGGGTGATTTCCGCGGATGAGCTTGAGTTCGGGTCGGCCGGCCGGGCCCGGCTGGCTTCGTCAGGCGATCCCCGTCTGGCGCCGCTCGCCGGCGGCGCGAGCGGCCCCGCCCTCCTCTGGGCCCTGCGCCGCGCGGCCGGGACCTCCGGCGTATGGCTCGGCCCCGACCAGCCGCCGGCCCTGATCCCCTCCCGCGGCACGCGGTGGCGCGGGCTCCTGCTGCGGATCGGCGATCCGGCGGACCGGCTCGGGCTCGACGATGCGGGGACGCGGTGGTTGCGGGGCCTGCGGCTGCGATCCCTCCTCACCCCCCGGGGCCTGTTCGCGGGGCTCGTCGTCCGCTACGACGCGTACGCGCTGAATACGCGCGCCCAGCTTCTCCTGGGGGCGGGCCGGGCGCGGGAGGCCGAGACCGTCGCTAGGGCGGGGTTGAGGCTGGAGCCGGGCCTGCCAGAACTCCGCCAGACTCTTGGGCGGGTGCTCATGGCGGAGGGCCGGGCGGACGAGGCCGCGGCCGAGTGGCGCGCGGCGATCACGCTCACCCGGGGCGCGTATCTCGATCCCTACCTCGGGCTGGCCGAGGTCGCGCGGCAGCGGGGGAGCGCCATGGCGGAAGACGAGGAGCTCGAGATGCTCCGCACCGCGGCGGTGCAAGCCACCCCGGGCGCTGACGCGCGCTCCGGCCCGGTTACGGCCGGCGACGACGCCCGGTCGCGCGGCGCGGGGCAGGCCGCGCGCGCGGCGTACCGCCGGGCGATCGCGATCGGACTGGTCACCCGGGGCCTCGCGCACTTCCAGGCCGGACGCCTGCCGCAGGCGGGGGCGGCGTGGGAGGAGGCGCTGACGTTCGATCCGGGATGCGCACAGGCCCTCCAGGATCTGGGGACGCTGGCCGCGCTCGAGGAGCGGTTCGAAGACGCCCGGCGCTGGTACCGGGCGGCGGGGCTGGCGGGGGCGCGGTCGGCGGAGCTCGACGACAACCTGGCGCGGACCGCGGAAGCGCTCGCGTGGCAGGCGAAGACGGAACGCCTCGAGGCGGGGGCCCGCCGCGCGCCCGGGGCTGCCGGGGCGTTGATCCTGGCCGGCAACGCGGAATGGTACATGGGGCGCACGCAGGCGGCGGAGGCGGCCTACCGCCGCGCGGTTCAGGCAGAGCCAGGCAACGTCCGGGCGCTCACGAACCTGGGTTCGGCGCTCGTCCAGCAGGGCCGCCTCCGGGACGCGATCCCGGTCTACGAGCGCGCGATCCGTGCCGACCCGGCGTACGCCGGGGCGATGGTGAACCTCGCGACTGTCTGGCTCATGCTGGGAGATCGCAAGAGGGCTTTGGGCTGGGTCAAGCGGACGCTGGAGGCCGACCCGAAGGAGCCGCAGGCCCTCCAGATGATGAAGGACCTCGCGCGATGACATGTGGCTTATGATTTGCAGGCGCTGAGGCTCCGGTGACCTGCGCGTGACCAGGCTGTCGGCCGCCGCGATCTGGCTCCTCGCCTTCGCCGCTAATCTCATCGCGCTCGCCCCCGACCAGGCGCTCGAGGATACGGCCGAGCTGCTCGCCTGCGCGCTATCGTTCGGCAATGCCCACCCGCCCGGCTATCCGCTCCACGCGCTGGCCGGCCGGCTCGCGATGCTGGTTCCCCTGGGAGGGCTGGGATTCCGCGCGAACCTGTTCTCGGCCGCCGCCGGCGCGACGGCCGCTCTCCTGGCGTTCCGGGCGGTCCGGGACCTCGCCGGGCGCCTCGACGGGGGCGCCGCGGGATTGCTGGCGCCGCTGGGCGCCGCCGCCGCGTTCGTCGTGGTTCCAACGGCGTGGTGGCACGCGACCATGGCGGAGAAGTACCCGCTGTTCGTCATGCTCTTCGCTCTCGCGGCCGTCAAGCTCGCGCGGGTCGCGTTGTCACGCGAGCCGCGCGAGCTCGCGTTCGCGGCGCTGTCGACCGGGCTCGCGCTGACCCAGCACCTGATGGGGCTATACCTTCTCCCTGCGCTCGCTTGGGGCGCCTGGCGCACGCCCGGCCGCCGGGCCACGGTCCTCGCGCTCTTCCTCGTCTGCCTGCCGTGCACGCTCAAGATCGCGTACCCGGTGATTCGCGCGGCCGCGAATCCTTCGGTGAACTGGGGGGTGCCCGACCGCCCCGGCCGGCTCGTCCGTTACCTCGCGGCCGCGGGCTTCGGCGACCGGTTCTACGCGGCGGGGGAGACGGTCGAGATGGCGACCCGGTCCCTGACCCACGCGGCGCGCGTCGCCGTCCGGGAGGCGGGCCCCCAGCTCGTGCTCGCCGCGTGCGGGATCATCGTCCTATGGTCCGCGGCGCGCCCCGCGGCCGTGGGCGCGCTCGTGCTCGTGGCCGCGAACCTCGTCATCGCGATGCCGTTCCGCGACGCGCAGACGTACGGGCAGATGTACCTGCCCGCGCTCTGGCTCGTCGCCGTCCTCGCCGGCGTGGCGGCGGCCTCGCTCGGCGCGCTCTGGCGCCCGATGGCCGCCATCGGCCTGGTGCTCGCTGCCGCCGGGGGTTGGCGCTTCGGCCCTTCGATCGACCAGAGTCGAGCGTATGCGGGACCCGACCACGCCCGGAACCTCGCGGCTGCGCTCCCGCCGGGCGCCCTCGTCGTCGCGCACGACGAGGCGTGGCTCGCGGGGCTCTGGTTCCTGCGCGAGGCGGACCCCGCCTGGGGTCGGCTCATCCTCGCGACGCGAAACCACCTCAACCCGCTGGAGCCCGAGCGGCGCGCGCTCGAGCTCGCACTCGGAATCGGGGCGAATCTTCTCCGCGGCTGCGAGGATGCGCCCGCGGCCTTTCCCGGGCTGGCCGTGGCCGTGCCCGGGGGCGTCTTCTGCGGGCTCGCTTCCCTGCCCCTGCCCTCGCAGGGCATGGCCTGGCGGGGCCTCCTCGCGCGGGTGGGCGGGGCGGCCGGGGCGTCGTGGGCGATCGATCCGCTGGCGCCGCGGCTCTGGCGGTCGTTTCGCATGAGAGTGCTCGGGCATCCCCGGACTTTGCGCGAGGGGATGCTCGTACACGCATACGCCGGGCTGATGGCCGAACAGGGGCTCGCGCGGGGGGCGGCGCGGCTGAATTCGGCGATCCCGCCGCCGCTCTCCGAGCGCGCGGCCGCGATCGACGCCGTCCGGGGCGACGCCAAGGCGGCCGCCCGGATCCTCGTGAGCCGCGGGTTCGCGCTCTCCCGGCAGGAGCGGTACCGCGAGGCGGCGGGGCGCTGGCGCGACGCCCTCGCGCTCGACGGGAACCAGGCGATGGCCATGAACGGACTGGGGGAGCTGGCGCTGATGGAGGAGCGGTTCGGGGACGCGGCGACCTGGTTCGAGGGCGCGTGCCGGCGGGCTCCCGCCTCCGGCTGTCGCGACGGACTCGACCGGACCCGGCTTGCGGCCACGGCCGCCTCGTCCCTGGCCCGGCTCGAACGGGCGGCGGAAGCGGTCGCCAGCGCGACCGCGTTCTGCGATCTTGGCAACGCGTACTTCAACCTCACGCGGCTGCGGAGCGCGGAGGCGGCGTATCGCCGGGCTGTTCGCCTGGACCCCGGGTATGCCCGGGGCTGGGGGAACCTCGGGTCGACGCTGACCGAGCAGGGGCGGCTGCGGGAGGCGGTCCGCGCCTACCGCCGGGCGCTCGCGCTGGCGCCCGGCAACGCGGACACGATGCTCAACCTCGCGGTCGCGTACGGCCGGCGGGGGGACGCGAAGACGGCGAAGCTGTGGCTCGGGAGGGTGCTGGCGGCGCGCCCCGGCGACCCCGCCGCGACGTCCCTGCTCCGGGGTCTGGGAGAATAGGGCATGGGCAAGCGCTCGGCCGGCCGGGAGAATCGCAGAATTGAAAGAACGTCCCTCCCGTGGTGGACGAGGCTGTATGACAGCCTCGTCCTCCTGAACGACAGCCCGGGCCGGATCGCCGGGGGATTCGCCATCGGGGTGTTCGTCGGCGTCGCGCCGACCTTCGGCGTCGGACTCCTCCTGGCCGGGTTCCTGTCCGCGCTCTTCCGCTGCAACGTCGCGGCCGCCGTGGTGGGGTCCGTGGCCGGGGCGCCGCCGCTCATCTTCCTCGTCTGGTTCGCGTCCGCGTGGCTCGGGGCGCAAGTCTTCGGGCTCGATCCCGCCGCCCTCTACGCCCAGTTCAAGGCGGGGTCGGTGTGGAACGCAGGCGGCGCGGCGTTCAAGGCCTATATTGTCGGGAACATCTTCGTGACGCTCGCCGCGACCGCGCTCGGCTACTTCGTCATCCTCGCAATCATGCGGCGCCGGACGCGCGCCCGGTCCCGGGCGATCGCTCGTCCTCGAGCGCGAACTCGTCCCCGGTCACGAGGTCGCGGTCGCCGATCCCCGCGTCCCTGAGATAGCCCGCCAGCCCCCGCGTCCGCCCGATCTCGTCCAGCCGGTGCGCGTCGCTCGAGAGCGCGAACCGGCACCCGCACTCGCGCGCGGTGCGCAGGACCGGGAGCATGACCTCCCGCGACCACGGGCCCAGCGCCTTCACGTTGAGCTCGATCGCGATTCCGCGCTCGGCGGCGAGGGGGAGGAACCGGCCGGCGCCAAGGGCGACGATGGCGAAGACGTCGCCGAGCCGCTCCTGGACCGCCTCCGGGAGCCGGCGGTAGACGGACGGCGGGATGAAGAACGGATGGCCGGCGATGCGCGCGGCGGGCGCGTCGAGGAGGCTACGGAACCCGTCGAGCACGCGGGCGGCAAGCTCCTCGACCGTCCTCGGCCACGGCACGAGCCCGGCCCGAACGTCCGCGAAGTGGTAGGCGGCGACGACGAAGTCGAGCTGGCGGAGGGCGTCACCCCCCGCCGCCCCGAGCCCGGGGGCGCAGTCGGCCTCGGCTCCGAGCAGGTGCCGGGGCCCGCCGGCGGGCAGCCGCGCGAGCCCCTCGCGCAGTCGCAGGATCCACGGGACGGCGGGCCGGGAGCCCCGGCGGGGGTCCAGCCAGAGATGATCCGCGAACCCCATGACGGACAGCCCTGCCCGGGTGGCTTGCGCCTGCATGGCTTCCGGGGTCATGTCCGGTGCGGCGCACCAGGAGATGCTCGTGTGGATGTGGAACTCCGCGTTCGCCACCGGACCAGCTTAACCGGGTTGCATCGTGAACGATGGTTCACTATCATGCGGGACATGCCACCAACCCGGGGCAAGCCGCTGACCGACCGCCAGCACGAGGTCTGGGAGGCCTTCAAGCTCCTGACCGCCCGGCGCGGCCTGCCGCCCTCGGTCCGCGACGTGGCCGCCCACTTCCGCATCCAGGTCTCGGCCGCGCACCGCCACCTGCGCCTGCTCGTGCGGAGGGGATGGCTCGAGGCGCGCGGCGGCGTCGTGCGCCTGCCCGGCTCGTCCGGCGTGCCCGTTCCGATCATGGGCCGCGTACCCGCGGGGGCTCCCCGCGAGACGTTCGAGGTCCCCGAGGGGTATCTCCCATGCCCGCCGGACTGGGGGCGGGGCCAGGACCTCTTCGCCCTCCGCGTGCGCGGGGACTCGATGACGGACGCCGGCATCCTGGACCAGGACGTCGTCGTCGTGGCGAAGACCGGGCACGCGCGCGACGGCGAGATCGTGGTCGCGCTCGTGGACGGCGAGGCCACGGTCAAGCGGCTGGGGAAGTCCGGCGGCGAGCCCGCGCTCCTGCCCGCGAACCCGAAGTACAAACCGATCGTCCTCCAGGGCGAGGTCCGCATCGCGGGCAAGGTCCTCGGCGTCTTCCGCTCCCTGGCGTAGCGGGTCCGGAACCCACCCTTCGGCACGGGTCCTGACTTCAGCTGTGAGAGGGACTGGGGTGAGGTCTCTGAGGCGCTGGTCGGCCGGTGCGGAGTCGCAAGCGTTTCGGTCGCGGCCGGCCGACATAGTGGACGCGGAGTTTCGGCGTCCGCCGAAACTCCGAAAACGCCCGTCTTCGGGCGTTACCCATCAGGCGGCCGGACGCGACTGTCTGCGGGACGCGCGAGCGATGGAGGAATCGCCGCTAGCGATAGGCCGACGGCAGCGAGGCGAGCTTGGACCAGAGCGCCGAGCGGTCCGCGGAGACCTGAATCCACTGCCCCGGAAGAGTCCCGCCGGCGATTCCCCTGCCCACCTGTTGGCAAAGGGGGGTGTCCGACCGGTTGACATGTGAACGTCCGTTCACTAGACTGGCCCCGGTATGGATACGGACATGGTCTCCAGCGCCCTGGCCGCGCGGCCGGAACAACTGCGGCGGCTCTCGCCCGTCGTCATGGCAGGGGAGGGCACCCGCCACCTCGCCCACCTCCTCCTGAGCCAGCTCCTGCTCCGGGGCGAGCGCGTGATCGTCCTCGACGGCGCCAATGCGTTCGACGCCTACGCGCTGGCGCAGGCGGCCCGCCGGAACCGCCGCCCGCCCCCCACTCTCCTCTCCGCCGTGCGCGTGAGCCGGGCGTTCACGTGGTTCCAGTGGCTCGCGCTCCTCGAGGGGGAGGCGCAGGCCGAAGCGGAGCGTTCGGGCGCCCGCTGGGTGCTCGCGCTGGGCCCGCTCGACCTCTTCGCCGACGCGAACGTGAAGCCGTTCCAGGCGTGGCGCGGCGTCCGGCGTACGGCGGCGGGCCTGCGCACCATCTCGGCCGCGGGACTGGGCGTGATCGCGGCGCAGGAGGAGCGGCCCCTGCGCGAGGGCGGACGCCTCGATCTCCTGGACCCGCTCAAGGCTGTCGCCGGCCACCTCGTGACGATCGCGCCAGCGTCAGCAGCCGAAACGGCGGCGACGGCAGGATTGGATTCACCTCCAGCGTTGGCTGCGCCGACTGTGCCGCCACCGCCTGAGCCTCAGATGGTCTTCGGATTCCCGGAGTAGCCCATGGGACGCACCCTGCCCTCCGCGATGCAGGTGTTCGACGGCGAGGCCTCGCGGTGGGCCAAGTTCCGCCGGGCCCTGCGCCGCGAAGATCAAGAGATCTTCGATGAGCTCTTCCTCACGGCCCGCCGCCACGTGTCCGCGATGGCTTACGAGTCGAGCGCCATACCGATGGAGGCGGTTCTGCTCTCCATGCTCATCGAGGAATGCCGGGCTGTCCACCGCCTGCGCGACCAGGTCCGGCGGCTGGAAGAGGCGGCGTCCCCGCCCCGGTGCCTTCCCGTGTCCGTTACGGAGCCGTGAGGGCATGGTACCGAGTCAGGGGACCAAGTTGGGACCAAGTTGGGACTAAGTCGGGACCAAGTGGAGATCCTTGTCTGGCGGGCGGCTGAGACCCCGGCCGCGACATGCTGCCGGCCGTAGGGAAACCCCTGCAGTGGACCGGGTCACCGGACAAGTACCGGACAAGTCACCGCACAAGTGACCGGACAAGTCGCCGGACAGATCCTTGGTTTCTGCCAGACACCGCGCAAGTAATCGAAGTCGCCCTGCCGCCGGCGGCTGGGGACGGAAGGAACCGTGACGATGTCTCCGGACCCTGCCGTGGCGTGCGGGAACGAGGGGTATAGTAGAGGCAGGATGAAGCCATTACGAGTGTACGTGGACACCTCCGTGATCGGCGGGTGCTTGGATGAGGAGTATGCCGTTCCATCCCGGCGCATGCTCGAGTGGGCGCGCGAGGGAAGGATCGTGTTGGTCGTGAGCGACGTGGTCGTTCGTGAGCTGATCGCTGCTCCGGAGGAAGTGCGCGCCATTCTGCCGTCGTTGCCGGCGGGGGCGGTGGAATATGTGACGGCGGACGAAAAGGCGGTCAACCTGGCATCCGCCTATCTACATGCGGCCATTCTGCCCGATGCATCGCGTGATGATGCGGTGCATGTCGCTGCTGCGACCGTGGCCGGTGCGGACGCGATCTGTTCATGGAATTTCCGCCATATCGTGCGCTTGGACAAGATCAAGGCCTATAATGAGATCAACAGAGCGAACGGATATGGCGAGGTGACCATCGTGTCGCCTCGCGAGGTGAACCTGAATGAAGACGACGCCGACGAAAAAGACGTTTGACTGTCTGGCCTACAAGGACCGCGTGCAGGCGGAGATCTACGAAGAGATCAAACACCTGACCATCCCGGAGCAGGTCGAGTATTTCCGGCGTGAAGCGGAATCCGGACCTTTCGGGGAGTGGCTGAAGACGCTGAAGGCTCGCCCGGCGTCCTCCGCCGGGACGGCGTCCGGAAACGGAACGCCTTCCGGGATCTGAGCGCGGTGGCACGTCGACGCGAACGCGAAGGATTGCTTCCCATCGGCGGGTAGACCTCCTGATGAGGGCGTGACCGCCGATAATTGAGACCCCGGGCGGCGCTGCCGCAAGGCGGCGCCCCTCGTCTTCCTTGCCCTGCCTGCCGCGGCGTGAACGGGAATCGCCTTTGCCCACCGTCAGGCAAAGCACACCCGACACGTGTTCTGTACGTCCAAGAGGTGCGACAATACCCCGGAAGCCATGAAGCAGATCGTTGTTCCGATCGCCATCGCATGATCAAGATCGAGGATTTACGGCCTGACGCCACCATCCGCGGCATACTGCCGGACGGCCTTGTCACGGTCGTGAACTACCTCCTCGGGCAGATGCTCTCGACGATCACCCGCCACTTCCTGCTCATGACCACGCTGGAGATAGAGGCGGAGATTCCGGACGGAGCGCCCGAGAAGGTCGTCCGAACGGTGACCCAGAACAGCCGCACGCTCAAGTTCAAGAGCCACGGGTTTGAGAAGGAATAGAGGCGTGGACAAGTGGAAGCTCCAGTGGCTCGACGCCCTTGAGCGGACGAGCTGTACGAACTGCGGGGACACAATCGAGATTGGCAGCGCGTTTCTCATCATTGCTCGCGGAGCTCCGAGCGTGTTCAACCCGAAGGAGTTCGGTGAAGGACCAGAGGTGGCGCATCTCTGCGGGTCTTGCTGTACTCGCATGGGCGTCTTCAAGGCGCAAGGCGAATTGCTTCTGCCTGGCAACTGAAGCGGTCAGAGGGGTTGCGGGAAAGGCTATCTCCTCTTGGGCGCTTTTGGCTTCGGCTGGGCCTTCACCGCTCCGGACTTGATCATGGCCTCGAGGGGGTTGTCCTCGACCTTCAGCGGCAGGTCGATGCGGCAGTGGCGCCGCGAGGACTCGTAGCCCGCGAAGATGACCTCGGTCGAGCGCAGGGCGTTGTCGGCGCACAGTTCCGACTTACCGCCCTCGCGCACGGCCTTGACCACGGACGCGATCGCGCGCTCCTGGACGATGCCGCCGTGGAGCTCCTCGGGCACGGGCACGTTCTCGAAGTCGCGCCGGCCTTTCGTCCACATCCTCAGGACCGGGGCTTCCCAGCGGAGTTCCGCGATCCCCTTGGAGCCGCTCACGCGCAGGCAGACGCGGTCCGGCCGGTTGCCGCCCGCGATGAAGATTGTCTCGACGTCGTTCTTGTACCGGACGTGGTAGACGCCTTCCCGCTCGCACGGGGCCCCGAAGATCCGGCCGCCGGTCCAGTGGAGCTGGCCGATGACGGAGACGGCCGGGACCTCGCCGTTGAACTTGTTGAGCATGTCGAGCCAGTGCGTGCCCCAGTCGTAGAAGTTGGAGGCGTAGGCTTCCATGCGCCAGAGCTTGCCCAGCTTGCCGGTCTGGCAGAGCCTGGCGAGCACCTGGAACGGGGCGCCGAACCGGCGCTGGTGATTGAACGTGAGCTTGACGCCGTGCTTCCTGCATTCGGCGGCCATCTTCTTCGCCGGGCCCCAGGCCTCGGCCATGGGCTTCTCGCAGTGAATCGCCTTGACCCCGGCCCTCGCGGTCGCGATTACCATCGGCGCGTGCAAATGCGGCCAGGTGCAGATGCTGACGATGTGCGGCTTCTCCCGCTTCAGCATCGTGGGGTAGTCGGTGTAGACGCCGCGGGCACCGTACTTGGCGGCGAAGGCCTCGCCGTTCGCGGGGACGAGATCGGCGCATGCCACGATCTCGACGCCGGGGAGCTTCGCATACCCCTCGGCGTGCGCGTAGGCCATTCCGAATCCCGTCGCCCCGGCGGTCTGCCAGGGGCGTCCCGTGCCAATGAAAGCAACCTTGAGTGTCTTCATGGGGCGCAGTATATCAAAGCCGCCGGGGACTGATATGATTGCCGCCATGCGTGAGGATTCCTCCAGCCGCTGGCTGATCTGGGTCGCCGCCGGGCTCGTCGCCGTCATGGGGACGCTCTGGTGGCTCCGGAGCCGCGAGGCCGCCAAGTTCGGGTTCGGCCCCGGCCCCGAGGGCCGGACCAAGGTCGTGTACTGGGAGAAGTGGACGGGATTCGAGCGCGTCGCCATGGAGAAGATCGTCAAGGAGTTCAACGACTCCCAGAGCCGGATCTTCGTCGATTACGTCTCCGTCTCGGCCGTGAACCAGAAGACGCTGGTGGCCACGGCCGGGAACTGCCCACCCGATGTCGCCGGGCTGTGGGACGGCGACGTCGTCGTCTTCGCCGACAAGGAGGCGCTCCTCCCGCTCGACGACCTCTGCCGCGCGGCCGGGCTCGGGGCCGACTGGTACATCCCCGTGTACTGGGACATGTGCCACTACCAGGGGCACATCTGGGCCCTGCCCTCGACGCCGGCGACGACGGCCCTGCACTACAACCGGAAGATGTTCCGGGCCGCCGGCCTCGATCCCGCCCGGCCGCCTAAGACCTTCGCGGAGCTGGACGCGTACTCGAAGCGGCTCACGAAGATCGACCGGACGGGCCGCATCCTCCAGATGGGTTTCCTGCCGCCGGAACCGGGTTGGTGGCACTACGGCTGGGGGAGCTTCTGGGGGGGCAAGCTCTGGGACGGCGGCACGAAGGTCCAGATCGACTCCGAGCCCTACGTGAAGGCGTTCACGTGGATCCGGACCTACGCCGAGTCCTACGGCGTCCAGTCGCTCCAGAACTTCCGGTCGTCGTTCGGGAACTTCTCCTCCCCCCAGAACCCGTTCATGGCCGAGCAGGTGGCCATGGTCCTCCAGGGCGTCTGGATGGCGAACTACATCTTCCAGAACAACCCCAAGCTCGACTGGGCGGCGGCGCCGTTCCCGACCGTGAAAGCCGGGGATCCGCCCGTCACGTTCGCGGGGTCGGACATGCTGATGATTCCGAGGGGGGCGAAGCACCCGAAGGAAGCCTTCGAGTTCATCCGGTACGTCCAGCGGCAGGGCCCGATGGAGAGGCTGTGCCTCTCGCACCGCAAGAACTCGCCCCTGCGCCGCGTGAGCGACTCGTTCTACAAGAGCCACGAGAATCCGTACATCCGGATGTTCCAGCAGATCGCGTGGAGCCCGAACGCCGTCCACGCCCCGAAGATGAGCGTCTGGAACGAGTACAACAACGAGATCGCGAACGCGGTCGAGCGCGTGTGGCTGCTCCAGGCCACCCCGAAGGACGCCCTCGCCGCCGTCAAGGCGCGCATCCAGCCGGTCTGGGACCACCAACGCGAGGTGCTCGCGGCCGCGCCGTCGAAGCGGCTTCGGGCGGCCCCGTTCCTGATCGCGCTCGGCATCGTCCTCATCGTGATTATCGTGGCCCTGTTCAAGGAGCTGTCGGTCCGGCCCGAAGCCGGCGGCGAGCGCCCGAAGATGCTGTTCGGCCACCTCGCCAAGGGGCTTGGGTTCGCGAGTCCCTGGCTCATCGGGCTCTCGATCTTCGTCCTGTACCCGATCGCGGCCTCGATCGTGTACGCCTTCTGCGACTACTCCGTCCTGTCGGCGCCGAAGTGGGTGGGGCTATACAACTTCCGCACGATCCTGCGTGACGAGGTCTTCCAGGTGTCGCTGTGGAACACGCTCCGGTACGCGATCATCGCGCTTCCGCTCGGCATGATCTTCTCCCTCGCCGTCGCGCTCCTGCTCGATACCAACGTCAAGGGCGTCGGGTTTTACCGTACTTTCGTGTTTCTGCCCTCGGTCACGCCCCTCGTCGCGTCGGCCATGGTCTGGCTCTGGATCTTCAACGGCGAGTACGGGATCCTCAACGACGGCATCCGGCGCCTTTCTTTCGGCTGGATCCAGCCCGTGGCGTGGCTCTCGGACGCCCGGTACGCGATGCCGGCCCTGATCCTCATGAGCTTCTGGGGCATCGGGAACACGGTCGTGATCCTGCTCGCGTCCCTCCAGGACGTGCCCGTGTCCCTGTACGAGGCCGCGGACATGGACGGGGCTTCCTGGTACCACAAGATCATCCACATCACGCTCCCCATGGTATCGCCGGTCATCTACTTCAACGTGATCATGGGCATCATCGGCTCGCTCCAGGTCTTCGCCGTGCCCTACATCATGACCGGCGGCGGCCCGGCCCGGTCCACGCTCTTCTATTCCATGTACCTCTACGACAACGCCTTCCAGTTCCTGAAGATGGGCTACGCGTGCGCGATGGCCTGGATCCTGTTCCTGATCATCCTCGTCCTCACCGGGGCGGCGGTGCGTCTCTCGAAGACGCACGTCTACTACATCGGTGGCTGACGTGAAGGCGGCGGGGACGCCGTTCGGGACCCTTACGGGGAAGCGCGCGTGGACCGTGCCGCTCATCCACGTCCTCCTGCTGGGACTCTCGGCGCTCTTCATATTCCCGCTGCTCTGGATGCTCTCGACCTCGCTGAAGCCCGTCGACCAGATCTACGCGTTCCCGCCGGTCTGGGTCCCGAAGGCGATGCACTGGGAGAACTACCCCAAGGCGGTCTCCTATATCCCGTTCTGGACGTACACGTTCAATACCGTGTTCATCTGCGTCATGGGGCTCATCGGGGCCGTGCTGAGCAATGCCCTCGTGGCCTACGGGTTCGCCCGGCTCCAGTGGCCGGGCCGCGACGTCCTCTTCGGGTTCACGCTCGCGACGATGATGATCCCGTTCCCGGTCGTCATGGTGCCCCTCTACGGC
Source organism: bacterium (assembly GCA_919901855.1). Lineage (GTDB taxonomy): Bacteria > Oederibacteriota > CAKKQC01 > CAKKQC01 > CAKKQC01 > CAKKQC01. The sequence goes on from CAKKQC010000006.1 coordinate 136,153, forward strand.
GTCTTCCGCGAGCTGGGCTGGATCGGGACGACGCTGCCGATGTGGGTGCCGTCGTGGTTCGCCGGGGCCTTCAATATTTTCCTGCTCCGGCAGTTCTTTCTCCGTATCCCGGCGAACCTGGCCGAGGCCGCGCGGCTCGACGGCGCCTCGGAACTCCGGGTCTTCTGGTCCGTCTACCTCCCGCTGGCGCGCCCCGCGCTCGCGGTTGTCGCCCTCTTCCATTTCATCTGGGCGTGGAACGACTTCCTCGGGCCCCTGCTCTACCTCCCGCACCAGCAGAGCTTTACCCTCGCGATCGGGCTCCAGTTCTACCAGAGCCAGCACGGTGGCACGCAGTGGCACCTGCTCATGGCCGCCTCGATGCTGACGGTGCTCCCCGTGATCCTGCTTTTCTTCTTCACCCAGCGGACGTTCCTCCAGGGCCTGACCTTCCTCAAGAACACCGAGGCGAACTGAGACGTCCGTGAACTGGGAGAGGCGGTAGAATGGCTCATGCGGGTGGCACGGCCGGGAAGAGTCCCTTGACGCGGTTCACGGCTCGACTGGCGGCGGTCTGGCTGGCTGCTATCATGCTTCCCATTCCGTGCGGGGCCGCTCGGGCGGCCTCGGCCCTGAGCGAATCCAGTGAAGCCTGCGTCGAGTGCCACCGGACGGTGACGCCGGGAATCGTCGCCGACTGGGAGGGCGGGGTGCACGCGAAGACGACGCTGGGGGCGGCACTGGGGCGCCCGGCCGGAACGCGCCGGATGTCCTCGCTCGACATCCCCAGTGAGCTCCGGGATGCCGTAGTCGGGTGTTTCGAGTGCCACGGGCGCAACCCGCAGGGCCATCCGGACACGTTCGAGCATTTCGGGAAGTCGATTCACGTCGTGGTGACTCCGGCGGACTGCGGAACCTGCCACGGGGCCGAGGTGGCCCAGTACGGCGGCTCGAAGAAGGCGCACGCGGTCGGCAACCTGCGTGACAATCCCACTTATCATGCCCTGGTGACGGCGCTGACCTCGACGCGCTCCGTGGCCGGCCATCAAGTGAAGCACGGCGCGTCGTCCGAGGGCGCCCGGGCGACGAGCTGTTTCGCGTGCCACGGGACGGAGGTCAAGGTCAAGGGCACGAAGACGGTTTCGAGCTCCGTCGGTGACGTAATCGTTCCTGTTCTCGAGGGCTGGCCAAACGTAGGGGTTGGCCGGATCAATCCCGATGGGACCCGGGGCGCGTGCACCTCGTGCCATCCACGCCACGGTTTTTCGATAGAGATCGCGAGGAAGCCCCACACGTGCTCGCAGTGCCACCTCAACCCGGACACGCCGGCATGGGAGGTGTGGGCGGAGAGCAAGCACGGGAACATCACGCTTTCGGACGGGCACGGGTGGGACTGGAGGGCCGTGCCGTGGGTTCCGGGGCGCGACTTCCGCGCGCCATCGTGCGCGGCCTGCCACATGGCGGGGCTGGCGGCCGCGGACGGGAGCGAGATCGCGGCCCGGAGCCACGACTTCGGGTCGCGCCTGTGGGTGAGGATATTCGGGCTCATTTATTCGCATCCCCAGCCGCGGAGCGGTCGCACGGCGGGCATCCGCAACGAGGACGGGACGGGACTGCCGACGAGCTTCGCCGGAAGACCCGCGTCGGAGTTCCTGATAGACGCCGGAGAGCAGTTGCGGCGGAAGGAGAGGATGCGGTCCGTCTGCCGGGCCTGCCATTCCTCGAGCTGGGCCGACGGCCACTTCGCGCGGATGGATTCCGCGGTGGCGGAGGCCGATACGATGGTGAGGGCGGCGACCGTGCTCATGCAGTCGGTGTGGAAGGCCGGCAAAGCGTCCCCGGCGAACCCGTTCGACGAGGAGCCCGAGTACGCATGGATGCGCCAGTGGCTCTTCTATGCGAACTCGGTCCGGTACGCGGCGGCGATGGGTGGCCCGGATTACGCCGGGTTCAAGAACGGCTGGTTCGCCATGAACGAGAACCTGGAGAAACTGCGCAAGGCCGCTGGATTCGGAATCAAGCGGTAACGGCTAACCGCCGCCTTTCACCGAATCCATGAGGCGCTTCGCCTCGGCGAGGAAGAAGGCCTTGAGCTCGTCCAGCGTGAGGGGCTTCAGCATCCGCGGGAGTCGTTCAATCGTTCGCACCCGCCCGAAGGCTTGCGCCAGCCAGTAGGGCTCGACGCCGACGTGCTTCTTGGGAAGTTCCGCCAGGACCGTCGCAAGGGGAAAGAGATCCCTCTGGATAAAGTACACGTCCACGTAATCGCGCTCGGCGGAGCGGTCGAAGAGCGCCGAGATCTTGTTGCAGGATATGTCCATCTCGTGGTCGACCGGGAAACCGATGGCGTGATCGCGGCGAATCGGCATGATCCGCGCGGGGGCATCCTGGGCGAGATGAATCTTCAGCGGGCCGTCGGCGTGATCGAGAAAACACTCGGCAAATGTGGCGTACGTGCGAGTAACCCTGAACCCGGCGTTCAGCTCCCGCGCGCACGCTTCGACCTGCCGGACACCGGCCTCCACGCGCCCGTCCTCGTCCGTAAAGAAGTCGAGGTCTTCGGAGAGACGGTGCTGGAGATAGCAGGCCGCCAGCGCCGTGCCGCCGGTGAGAAAGAAGCTCCGCGAGAACTCCGACCGGCTAAGCCGGGCGAGCAGTTCTTGCTGGAGTGGGGTGAGAATCCGTTCCGGGGACATTGCTGCAGCTCAGATACCATTCCCAGAATTCGCGCACCGTTCGGGGAATTCGCATGTCGGGAAGCCAGCGGGCGATGAGCTTGAAGTCGAGTTCGCGCACCTCGGCCGCCGTTCCGCGCTCGAGGACGCGGGCATAGTACCACCGGCGGAAGGCGTCGGTCTCGTAGTCCGCCTCCGTCCAGGGCATGTCCCACAGGAGCGCCTTGTTCACCTTCATGTATTCAGCTTATCACCGGGGTCGACGGGATGGCCGGATGGTCAGCCGATTACCTTCTTGGCGTTGGCGTAGCTGATCGCGGCCGAGGTCGTCGAGGGGATATCCCACCAGTCCTGCTCCACGACGAACCACGGGATGCCCAGCTTCTTCGAGGCGGCGACGACGCCCGCGAGGGGCAGGGCGCCGGTCCCGACCTCGGTCCAGGCGGGCTTGGGGCCCTTCGTCGTGTCCTTGAGGTGGATGGTGGCGATGCGCTTGCCCAGCTTCCGGATCCACGTTACCGCGTTCTGGCCCGCACGGGTGACCCAGCCCACATCGAGCTGGGACCGGACCCAGCGGGGGTCGGTCTCGCCGAGGAGGATGTCGAGCGCGGTCCGGCCGCCGTACTGCACGAACTCGTGCGCGTGGTTGTGGTACTGGAAGACCATGCCGTGCGCCACCGCGGCCTTGCCGACCCGGTTCATGGGGCCCGCGATGCGCTTCCAGGTCTCGGCGTTCATCTGCTTCTCCCAGTGGGAGTAGCCCAGGTACCTGATGCCCAGCCGCTTGTGGTAGGCGAGGGCCTTTTCGAGCTTGGCGCCCTCGAACTCGCCGAGGCCGACGTGGGCGCCCATGTTCTCGATGCCGAGCTCCTTCATGAGGGCGTTGTAGGCCTTCTCGTTGAGCGGGCCGGTGCCGCCGCCCTCGATGCCGTCGTAGCCGCTCTTGGCGACCGCGCGGAGGGTGCCGGTGAAGTCCTTTTCGAGTGCGTCGCGAACGGTCCAAAGCTGAAGTCCGATTTTCGCCATAGCGGAGAGTATATCAGGCTCTGCTAGGATCAGGCGGATGAGGCGGACGGCGGTCGTTCTGGTCGCGTGCGCGGTCGCGGGGGCGGCGCAGGCGTGGCCGACGTGGCTCGGGGGCCGCGTCGAGCCGCCGGCCGTGACCGTCGCCGCCGTGGGTGACATCATGCTCGACCGCAAGGTCGCGCGGACCCTTGAGCGGCGCGGGCCGGCGGGGATGGTGGTCCGGATCTGCGACCTCCTGTCCGGGGCAGACCTCGCGACCGGGAACCTCGAGTGCCCGCTGGCGGAGAAGAGCTCGAGGCTCGAGAAGCCCATCGCGTTCCGCGGGAGCCCGCGGGCGGTCAAGACCCTCGTCGAGAGCGGGTTGACCGTCGTCACGCTGGCCAACAACCACGCCCTCGACTGCGGGCGGGAGGGCCTGCGGGAGACCATGGGCGTGCTGGCGGGGTCGGGCCTGCGCTGGGTCGGGGCGGGCGAGGACCGGCGGGGCGCGGAGAAGCCGGTCGTAATGACCGTGCGCGGGCGGCGGGTCGCGTTCGTCGGGTTCTGCGAGTTCCCGGAGGGGGAGCGCAAGTGGGACCACACGCCCACGATCGCGCTCGCGGACGAGCCGACCGTCCGGCGCGTGATCGCGGAAGCCCGGGGTCAGGCGGACTCGGTAGTGGCGTCGTTCCACTGGGGCGAGGAGTACGACGACCGGCCGAACCGGCTCCAGCGGCGGCTCGCTGCCGCGGCCGTGGACGCGGGCGCGGACCTCGTGATCGGGTGCCACCCGCACGTCCTGCAGGGGTTCGAGATCGTGAAGAAGGGAAGCCGCCAGGCGCTCGTCGCGTACTCGCTCGGGAACTTCCTCTTCGACCAGAAAGGGGTCCGGACGCGGGAGTCCGTGGTCCTCCGGGTGACGCTGGGGAGCGGCGGGGTGACGGCCGCGAACCTCGAGCCCGTAACCGTTGACGGCGCCCGGCCGCGCCCGGCGACGCCGGAGGAGGCGAAGGAATCGCTCGACCGGTTGGCGAAGCTGTCCCGGGAGTTCCACACGAAGCTGGCGGGCACGGCTTTCGTCCTTCCTTGAGCTTGCTATCATGAGTCCAACATGAAGAGAATCGTCTCCCTCGGGGTCCTGCTGGGCCTCGCGCTCGCGGCCGGGGCCGGGATGGGCGCGGCCAGGGAAGAACTCTACGTCCTCGTCCCCAAGTCGGTCGTGCACCCGTACTGGGCGCGGGTGAAGAAGGGCATGGAGGCCGAGGCGAAGCGGCTGGGGGTCAAGGCCGTGTTCGACGGTCCGACCTCGAACGACCTGGCCAAGCAAATCGAGATCATCGAGGGATACGTGACCCGGCGGGCGTCCGGCATCGCGATCTCGCCCAACGACCCCCGGGGGGTGGAGGCGATCATCGCGAAGGCGGTCCGGCGCGACACGCCCGTCATCACGTTCGACTCCGATGCGCCCACGAGCGAGCGGGTGCTCTACATCGGGACCGTGAACAAGGAGGCCGGCCGGGTCGCGGGCCGCGAGATGGTGAAGGCGCTGGGAGGCAAGGGCGCCGTCGCGGTCCTGCACGGGAGCGTGACCGCCATGAACCTTCAGGAGCGGCTGGCGGGGTTCCGCGAGATCGTGGACCAGGCTCCCGGGATCACGGTCGTGGCGCTGGAGGAGAACCGGGACGACGCCGCGCTCGCGACCTCGCAGGCCGAAAGCCTCCTCATCAAGTACCCGAAACTGGGCGCGTTCTACGGGACGAGCGCCCCGGGGGCGCCCGCGGCGGTGACCGCCCTCAAGTCGAAAGGGCGGCTGGGCAAGGTCAAGGTGATCGGGTTCGACCTCAGCCCCGAGAACGCGAAGGCGATCGAGCGGGGCTGGATCACGGCCATCATCGAGCAGCGGCCGTACCGGATGGGCGAACTGGCCGTCATGTGGCTGGTCCGCCTGCACCGGGGGGAGCGGCCGGACCGGACGATCGTGGACACGGGCGTCGACGTGGTCACGAAGGACAACGTCAGGGCGCTGGCCGCGGCCCTCAAGTGATCCCCCTTTGCTGAGGTTCCTGAAGAGCGGCGAAGCCGGGATCGCGCTCGCGCTCCTCATCCTCTTCGCCGGGCTGTCCTGGGGGTCCCCCGAGTTCCTGAGCGCGGACAACCTCCTCACCGTGGCCCGCCAGTTCTCGGTATACGGGATAATCGCCGTCGGGATGACGTTCGTGATCGTGGCGGGCGAGATCGACCTGTCGGTGGGCTCCGTGCTCGCGCTGTCCGCGTGCCTTTCGGCCAGGCTCGTGGTCGAGCACGCGTGGCCGCTGGGCGGCGCCATGGCCGCCGCCATCGCGGCGGGGGCGGCGGCCGGGTGGGTCAACGGGGCGCTCACGGTCGGGCTCGGGATCCCGTCGTTCATCATCACGCTGGGCATGATGAGCGTCGTCCGGGGAGTCACGTACGTTTTCACCGGGGCGATGCCGATCTCGGGCCTGCCGGACGGCTACCTGTTCCTGGGTTCGGGAACCCTCTTCGGCGTCACGGTTCCGGTGGTGACGATGGCCGTGGTCGCGGTGGCGGGCGGCGTGATCCTGAAGTTCACATCCTTCGGCCGCGCCGTGTACGCCGTGGGCGGGAACCTCGAGGCCGCGCGGCTGGCGGGGGTGGCCACGAACCGCGTCCGCATCCTTTGCTTCACCTGCCTCGGGGCGCTGGCCGCGCTCGCGGGGATGCTGACGGCGGGATGGGTCACGGTGGCCCAGCCGGTGGCGGGCGAGGGGTACGAGCTGGACGTGATCGCGGCGGTCATCATCGGGGGCTCGAGCTTCTCGGGGGGCAAGGGCACGGTGCTGGGCACGATGCTGGGCGCGACCCTCATGGGCGTGCTCCGCAACGGGCTCATCCTCCTGGGCGTCGACGTCAATTGGCAGAAAGTCGCGATCGGCGCCGTCATCGTGATGGCCGTGATGCTCGACCGTCTGCGCCGCAGGATCTAGATGCGGCGCGGGTGGCTCCTGGGCGCAATCGTGTGCGCGTGGGGCGCGCAGGCGCTATTCCGTACCGCCCACCCCGCGTGGGGCCTCGCCCCGGCGCTCGCGGTTCTGGCCGCCCTGATCATGGCGCGGGCCCGTCTCCCGATCGCGCCCCCCCTGCGGACCACGGTTCCCGCCCTGTGGGTGGGGGCCGTCATCGTGCTCGCCGCGCTCGCGATCCGCGGCTGGCGGTCGGGCGCGTGGCCGCCCGTCCTCTGGGACGAGGCGATCCAGGCGTACGACGCGCGGTGCGTGGCCGCCGGGATGCCGCTCGAGCCCCTCGAGGGAATCGGGTACCACCGGGGCCCCGCGTGGACCTGGACCCTCGCGGCCGCCGGGAAGCTCGTGGGATGGTCCTACGGCGGCCTCCGCCTCGTCTCCGCGGCCGGCGGCGCCCTTTCGGTCGCCCTCGTTTTCGCGGTCGCGGCGCGCTGGTTCGGGCTCCTGCCCGCCGTCGTGGCTGCCGGGTGGCTCGCCGCCGCCCCGTGGCCGATGCACCTCTCCCGCCTCCTGCTCGGGAACTTGACCGTGGCCCTCGCGGGCGCCGCGATCGTGTGGGTAGTCGTTCAGGGCCGCTGGCGGCTCGGGGTCCGGGCTGCGATCGCCGGCGCGATCGCCGGGATCAGCGTCTGGGGTTACGCGGCCGCCCTCTTCCTTCCGGCGCTCGCGGTGGCTGCCGTCCTCCTCGCTGATCGGGAGAACCTGCGACGCCGGGTGATGGGTGCCGCGGTCGCGCTCGCGGTAGCTTCGGCCATCGCCGCTCCTGCGGCGACGCAATCGGGAATGTGGGCGAAGGCGGCGGAAGTGAGCGTGCTCGTGCACCCGGGGCAGATCGTACGGAATGCGATGGCCGCCGCGGGGCTCTTCCAGGTCTCCGGGGATCCGGACCTGCGGCATGGCTATCCCGCAGGCGCCCCGGTATTCGACGGGTTCCTCGGGCCGGTCTTCCTCCTGGGCCTCGGGCTGGCGTTCGCCGCGATCGCGGACGACCGCCGCGGCTGGCTCCTGCTCGGCTGGCTCTGCCTCGCGCTTGCTCCCGGGATCGCGTCAGCCGGGGGCGGTCGCGACCTCTTCCGCATGGCCGGCGCGCTGCCCGCGGTCGCCTTGGCTCTGGGAGCCGGGGCGGCCCTCCTGCCGGGGGCGTTGGGGGCGACCACGGGGACGGTGCTGGCCGCGTGCCTCCTGGCCGGGTCGGGGGCGCGGGGGCTCGTGAACGCCTCGGTGCTGGCGCCCGCGGACCGGGCGACCGGAGTCTGGTACCGGACGTGGGCGGCGGAGGCGGGCCGCGAGCTCGCGGCGCTGGCGGGGCGGGAGCCCCTGATGCTATGCACGCCTCTTTCGCTCGCCCGGCACTCGGTCGAGAAGTACGCGCTCTTCGACGCCCTCCACAACGGCGGTGCCGACACGGCTTCTGGCTCGACGACCGCCCTCGTCCGGGTGTGGGAGGACTCCTATGGCCAGCCGCAGGCCCTGCTCCGCGCTGGTGCTCCGGTCATGGATGCCCGTCACGTTCGCCGACTGCCGGTCTCCTACCGGACCGTTCAGGATCTCGCGGAGGAGTGTGACACATTGATCCAGGCCGGCCAGCCGCGGCAGGCGGCGACCGGCGTCCGCGCCGTCCTGCGCGATGTGCCGAGGAGCGGGGTGCTCTGGGAGCGGCTCGGGTTCGCGCTCCTCGCGGCGAAGGACGATCGCGGTGCGGAGCGCGCGTTCCGGCGGGCGATCGCGGCCGGTGCCCGCGTCCCTTCGGTCTGGGACGGCCTCGCGGCCGCGCTCTTCCGCCAGGGCCGCCGGGCCGAAGCGGAAGCGGCCGTCCGCGAGGCCCTGAAGCTCGCGCCCGCCGACCCCGAGCTCCTCGGCGACCTCGCCCGGATTCAGGGTCAAGCTGGGGGAGGTATGATGAAAACAGGCAGGAGGTTGCCATGAGCGTCGTGTCATTCACGGTTCCGGAGGAAACGCTGGTTGCCCTGAAGCAGTCGCCGGAGAGCCTGAGCCGGGAAGTCCGAATGGCCGCGGCGGTCAAGCTCTACGAGATGGGCAGGATGTCCTCCGGTGCCGCGGCTCTCCTCGCCGGCGTTCCCCGCACGGTTCTGCTTGCGCGTCTGGCCGAGTACGGCGTCCCATCGTTCAAGATGAGCACGGAGGAACTGGAGAAGGACTCCGCCAGTGCCTGAGGCGGTCTCCAACACCTCGCCATTCCAGTACCTGTTCCAGCTCGATCTCATCGGACTCCTGCCGCGGTTCTACGGCAAGGTGGTCGTTCCCCAGGCGGTGGCGGATGAACTGACCGAGGGAAGAAGGAACGGCATCGTACTTCCCGATCTCGCCGGATTGCCTTGGGTGGAGATCCGTTCCGTTGGCACGGCCAACGCCCTGCCGTTGGCGGCCGACCTGGGAGCCGGCGAACGAGAAGCGTTGATCCTGGCGGCGGGATTGCCGGAAGCCATACTCATCATCGATGACGCATTGGGTCGGCGGTATGCCGCCCTGCACGGTCTGCGAGTCACGGGCACGCTCGGCGTCATCCTGAGGGCGAAGCGGGAAGGGCACCTTCCGTCCGTCAAGCCCGTCCTTGACCGACTCGACGAGCTTCGGTTCAGAGTCGATCCGGCGACGAGGGTCAGCGTTCTCAGGATCGCGGGAGAAACATGATCGAGGTTGAACAGGAAGCAGACGGTCGGTGGATCGCCGAGATCGGCGATCTGCCAGGAGTTATGGCGTATGGGGCGACGCGCGACCAGGCCATCGGCGCCGTTGAGGCCCTCGCCCTCAGGGTGGTTGCGGACCGCATCGCGCACGGGGAAGCGCTCCCGCCTGATCGGCCCGCGCGTGATTCGAGCGGCCCTCTGGAATGAAGAGCGAAGATGGAACCTGCTAGCATGAAGGCGTCGTGAAGAAGACCCACAAGGAGTTCCTCCTGCTCCTCGGACGCGTCTGCCTCGTGCTCGTCCTGCTCGTGAGCGCGGTGCCGAAGCTCCGGTTTCCCGGCGGCACGGCGCAGTACATGGCCGGGCTCGGGATGCCGGGCGCGAGCGAGGCGCTCGCGTACCTGGCCGGCGCGTTCGAGTTCGCCGCGGGACTCGCGGTCCTCGTGGGCTGGAAGACGCGGTGGGCCGCGGTCGCGATCGTGGTGTATCTCCTCCCCATCACCTGGTACACGCACCTTTCGCTCGTGTGGGCGGCGGCGGACCCGGTCGTGCGCGACCAGGAGACTTACCAGTCGCTCAAGAACCTCTCGCTCATGGGCGGGCTGCTGCTCCTGGCCGCGATGGGGCCGGGATCGTATTCGATGGACAGGAAATGACACGCACGGCGGCTTTTTGCGCATGCCTGCTGATCCTCGCGATCGTCGCCGCCTCGGCGCGCGCGGGCGGAACGGTCGCGAAGTACGGCAACCAGCCGCAGTTCTCGTCGTCGCCCAGACCACTGACCGCGATCCAGGTGCCGTGGCGGGCTTCGCGGCCGCTCACGCGCGGGCTCGAGCTGTGGGCGAGCGGCCGGCGTGACCTCGCGACGAAGTGGTTCGAGCAGGCGGTGCACGAGCTGGCGGGCGACCCGATCGCGTGGCATAATCTCGGGGTCGCGTACTTCTGCGCGAGCCGGTTCGAGGAATCCTACATGTGCTTCCAGCACGAGCGGTTCCTTTACATGGTGGCGCCGTCCGCGCTCTACGGGATGGGGATGTGCCAGCTCGCGCTGGGGCACGCCTCGCTCGCCGAGAATCTCTTTGCGATGGCGCTTCACGAGGCGCCCCGCGAGTGGGAGTACTGGCACCGGTTCGGCCAGGCGCTGGCCGCCTCGGGGAAGCATGAGGCCGCGGCGGTCGCCTCCCGGAACGCCGCCCGGCTCAAGCCCCGGATCCGGCTCATGCCGCGGGGGGTCAAGGGGATCAACGCCTCGATCCTGACCCTCCGGTTCCCGCTCGCTCCCCACAGCTAGACGGATTCCTGCTCCGTACCACAACATCCTGTGGCTTGGCAGGCCATGTCTGCCAGGGCCCGGATCTCCACGAAACCCCTTTAATATGTTGACTTGGGGGATGAAGTGGATTAACATGGTGCCCGGCGGCACAAAGTGGACCAGAACGGTACGGAATCAACGGCCTTTGAGTTTACGGGTACGTACAATCACGGGCTCGATGCGAAGGGGCGGCTCACGCTTCCCGCCGCCTTCCGCGAGCACCTGAACGAGACCTCCGCCGCCAAGTTCGCGATCTGGCTCGACAAGCAGTGCATCGCCATCTACCCCCTGCCCGTCTGGCGCCAGTTCCTCGCCAAGCTCCAGTCCCTGCCCTGGACCGACGCCCGGAGCGAATCCGTGAAGCGCGTCGTCCTCTCCTCCGCCTTCAACTGCGAAGTGGACAAGCAGGGCCGCACCGTTCTCCCTCCGCACCTCCGCGAGCTCGTCGGCATCGGCCGCGAGGTCACGCTGGTGGGGAAGGGGCAGTTCGTCGAGGTGTGGGACCGGGCGAAGTGGGCGGACTACTTCAAGCGCGGCCACGAGTCGCTCGAGGCCGATGCGAGCCGCCTGACGCTGTGAACTCCACGGCTTGTTTACGGGACGGGACACCGAACGACACGCATCACATGAAGCCGATGAGGGCACGACGCATCAAGGAGGATCGATGATCGCAGTCCGTGAAACGGGAGGGGTAACGGTCGTCGAAGTGGACGGCGAGTTCGCGGAGCGGACCGCCGAGGAGTTCAACGGGCAGATCAACACGCTGCTGGCGGAGGGGCACACGCACGTGGTCCTCAACCTGCATCGCGCGCAGTGGACGAGTCTCAAGGCGCTCAAGTGGCTGGTCGCGCATGTGCGAAACTTCCGCTCGCGCAACGGCGACCTCAAGCTCGCGGGGCTGAATCCGTACCTCGCGAACCTGCTCGAGCTGACCGGAACGCTGACGCTGTTCGACGTGTATCCGTCCGTCGAGGACGCCGTCGCCGGCTTCGACCTGGTGGTTGCCCAGGCCGCGAAGTAACCGGTTCCGTTTTGGAGAGATTCGTCATCGTCTGGGAGGAACCTTCCCCCGCCGGGGTACCACGTGTCCCGCACGAGCCCGTCCTGCTGTCCGACGTCGTACGCTGGCTGTCGCCCTGCCTCGCCGGTCCGGGCCCCGACGCCTGGGTCGTGGACGCGACAGTCGGGCTCGGCGGACACGCCGAGGCGCTCCTCGACCTCTCGCCCCGCGTGCGCCTGCTCGGACTGGACCGGGATCCCGAGGCGATCGAGTGGGCCCAGCGGCGGCTCGCGCGCTTCGGCGACCGGGTCAGGATCCGGCAGGCCAACTTCCGAGACCTCGGCGCCGTCCTCGGGGAGGAAGGGGTGGACGGCGCGTCCGCGATCCTGCTCGACCTCGGCGTCTCGAGCCTCCAGTTGGACGATCCCGCCCGCGGGTTCAGCTTCCGATCCGAAGGGCCCCTGGACATGCGCATGGGGCCCGACGCGCCGAGGTCCGCCGGCGACGTGCTCCGGCTGCTCACCGAACACGAGCTCGAGGAGATCATCAGCGACTACGGCGAGGACCGGTACGCCCGCCGGATCGCGAAGGGCATCGCGATGCGGCTGGCCCGCGGCGAGCTGCGGTCCACGGTCGAGCTCGCCAGGGTCATCGCCGGGTCAGTGCCACCGTCGAGGCCCGTCCGGGGCAGCCGCAGCGCCCCGATCCATCCCGCGACCCGGGCCTTCCAGGCGATCCGGATCGCGGTCAACGGCGAGCTCGAGGCCCTGGAGGCGGCGCTGCCCCAGGCCCTCGGGGCGCTGCGGCCGGGCGGACGGATGGCCGCGATCGCGTTCCATAGTCTGGAGGACCGCCGCGTGAAGCAGTTCCTGGCGCGGGAGGCCCGGGACTGCGTCTGCCCGCCGGAGCTGCCCGTCTGCCGGTGCGGGCATGTGAAGACGGTCTCGATCCTGACCCGGAAGCCCGTCGAGCCCTCCGAGGACGAGGTTCGGGACAACCCGCGCGCGCGCAGCGCCAAGCTCCGGGTCGCGGAGCGCCTGTAGATGGGCCGCGGGGGCTGGTGGATCTGGGTCGCGGCGGGGGTCGCCTGGGGCCTCCTGTGCGTCGGCGTCCGGCATACCGCCCTCATGGCCGGCATGGAGATGCAGCAGCTCGTGGCCGAGCGGTCGGTCGAGGTCGCCAAGGTCCAGTCGATCGAGCGGCGGGCGGCCGAGGCGCGCCGGCTGGAATCCATCGAGCGGCTGGCGGCGGCCCAGGGCTTCCTGAAGGCCCCGGCCGGTCGCGTCGTGGTCGTCGCCCCCGAGCGGTCCGACGGGGTCTTCTCCCGCTGGTTCGGCGGCGACCGGGCGGCCGCCGAGGAAGCGGCGGCGGCGGACGCGACGCGGGTGAACGTGCGGCCGCGCGAGGAAGTGATGACGGCGAAGAAGGTCGTGGGCAAGCCGCCGCCGGCTTCGCGCCGGCGGGCGACCGGCAAGAAGAAGAAATGAGGTTCACGATGCTCTCCCCGCACACGCCGCCTCCGCGGCGGGACCCGCTGGCGCGGCTTGCCGGGGGGCTCGCGTGGTTCCGCCGCCGCAGGGCGTCGCCGCGCTTCGCGCCGGGGCGTGATGCCAGGGCTTCGGCGACGACCGCGGCCTGGGTGCCGCCGGTAGCGGCCCTGACCAGGCCCGCGGCCTCCGCACCATCGGCCCCGAAGTCCTCCACCCGCGGGATCCGGTTCGATTGGCCTCGCCGGACCGCGGCCGCCGTCACGGCCGCCGCGCGGCGGCGCTTCGCCGGGTGGACGGCCGGCGCCCCGGCCTGGCTCGGGCGCCTGGAGGAGCTCCTTCCCGCCATCCCGGCACCGGCGTCCGCCGGCGCCGCGGCCCCCGGCGCGCGACCCTCGATCGCCGTGGGGCTCGCCGACGCGGAGGAGGAGCGCGGCCGCCTGCGCATGCTCTACCGGGTCGCGCTGGCCGGCATCGCCGTGGTCGTGGTCCGGCTGGCGACCATCCAGGTGATCTGGTATCCCAAGTACTCGGGACTGGCGAAACGCCAGCACGTGGCGGCGTACAAGCTGCCCGCGTCCCGCGGCGCCATCCTCGACCGCAACGGGCGCCCGCTCGCGGTGAGCCAGGAGGGCGCGGCGGTATACCTGATCCCCCGGTACTTCTTCGGCGGGAAGGATCCGGCCCGGCCCAAGCTGACCAGGCTCTGCGCCCTGCTCGGCCGCTCCGTCGCGGCGGTCCGGACCGAGGCGGCGCGCAAGGCCTTCGTCTGGCTCAAGCGGCCCGCGACGCCGGCCGAGGTCGAGCGCGTGCGCCTTCTCTGCGCGTCCGACCGGATCCAGGGCGTGGGGTGGGAGCCGCTGTGCCTGCGCATGTACCCCGAGGGCCGCACGGCGAGCCAGTTGCTGGGCTGCACGAACGACGAGGGGCACGGGCTCGAGGGCCTCGAGTACGGCTACGACAAGTACCTGCACCGGGGCGGCGGCACGATGCCCGTGCTCAAGGACAGCCGGGGCCGCCTCATCTTCACCGGGGGCGGGCCGAGCGACGAGGTCACGGGGATGTCGTCGCTCACGCTCACGATCGACCTCGGGGTCCAACACGCGGCGGAGCGGGAACTCGAGCAGGGCATGGTCCGTGCGGGCGCGAAGTGGGGGTGCGCGATCGTGATGGTGCCGTCGACCGGCGAGATCCTGGCGCTGGCCAACACGCCCCGGTTCTTCCCCGACGCCTTCCAGAGCGTGTCCGCCGAGGTCCGGGCCAATCACGCGGTCAGCCACATGTTCGAGCCGGGATCGACCTTCAAGCTCGTGGCGCTGGCGTCGGCCCTCCAGGAGAACCTCGTGCGGGAGGAGGAGGTCTTCGACTGCGAGCGCGGCGCCTTCGTCCTCGGGGACCAGGTCCTCCACGACGTGGAGCCCTACGGCCGGCTGACGCTGGCCGAGATGGTCGCCTACTCGAGCAACATCGGCTTCGCGAAGGTGGGGCTCAGGCTCGGCGCCTCCCGGCTCCTGGCGAAGGCGCGCGAGTTCGGGTTCGGCGAGGTGACCCGGGTCGGCCTGCCGGGCGAGGAGCGCGGCATGCTCCGGAAGCCGGCGGAGAAGTTCGACATCGCCGCCATGTCGTTCGGCCAGGGGCTGGCCGTCACGCCGATCCAGATCGCGTCCGCCTACGGGGCGGTGGCGAACGGCGGCGTGCTCATGCGGCCCTTCGTGGTGCGCGAGGTCCGCGACACCAAGGGGCGCGTGCGCGTCGAGGGGCGGCCCGAGCGCGTGCGCCAGGTCGTGTCCGCGACGGTCGCGCGCCGGCTGGCCGCGCTCCTGACCGGCGTCGTGGACTACGGCACCGGCCAGGCGGCCGCGATCCGGGGCGTCCGGGTGGCGGGGAAGACGGGCACGGCGCAGAAGAGCAACTCCAAGGGGTATCTCCCCGAGGGCGAGAAGCTCGTGACCTTCGTCGGGTTCCTGCCGGCCGAGGCCCCGCGCTTCCTCGTGCTGGTGACCATGGACCGGCCGCGCTGGGGGACGGCGGGGGGCGTCGTGGGGCCGGTGTTCCGCGAGATCGCGCAGGCGGCGCTCCGGCTCTACAGCGTTCCGGCGGCGCCCGGGGCGTTGGCGTCTCTGACGGAGGGCGAGCAGGCGCCCCGGACGCCGTGACGTCGTCGTCCCGGGAGCTCGGCGAGGTGCGCGCGGTGCTTCCGGCGGCGCGCGTCGAGGGGAGGCTCGAGGGGCGGCGGGTCCGCGGGGTGACCGCGGACTCGCGGTCGGTGCGGCGGGATTGGGTGTTTGTGTGTCTGAAAGGGGCTCGGTCCGACGGGCATGCGTTTGTTCCGAAGGCGGTGCGGGACGGCGCGGTCGCGGTTGTGGCCGAGCACCCTTTGAGATGCACGGCACCCGTGTTCGTGGTCAGGGATACGCGGCGGGCGCTCGCGGCGCTCGCCGCCTGGGTTTGGGACTATCCCTCGCGGGGGCTCGATGTGGTGGGGATTACGGGGACCTCCGGCAAGACGACCACGGCCTACATGCTGGAATCCGTCCTCAAGGAAGCCGGACGCCGTCCGGCCCTGTTCGGCACGGTCACTTACCGGTTCGGCGCGCGGACCTGGCCGTCCGACCACACGACCGCACAGGCGCCGGAGCTCCAGTCGATCTTCGCCGGGGTCCGCCGGGCGGGCGCCGACTCCGTGGTCATGGAGGTCTCTTCCCACGCCCTCGACCAGCACCGGGTCGAGGGCGTCGCTTTCCGGGTCGGCGCCTTCACCAACCTCTCGCGCGAGCACCTGGACTACCACCGGACGATGAGCGCCTACCGGGAAGCCAAGACGCGGCTGTTCGACGGGTTGCCCGGCGCGGCGCTGGGCGGCGTCGCCGTCGTGAACCTCGACGATTCCGCAGGGCGGTGGGTGGCGGCCCGGACGGCCGCGCGCGTGCTCGGGGTGTCCCGGAGAGGGCGAGCCGGGGCGTTCCTCGAAGCGTCGGCGGTGCGGGCCACGGCCAGGGCCACGACCTTCGTGCTCGGCGAGGGGTCGCGCCGCCTTCCCGTCCGGCTCCGCCTGCTCGGCGACTACAACGTCGACAACGCGCTCGTTGCCGCGGGAGCCGCCCGGGGCCTCGGGATCGGGATGGGCGTTATCCGGACGGGCTTGGAACGGCTCGCGCGGGTGCCCGGCCGGTTCGAGCCCGTGCGCCTCGGGGCGCCCTTCACGGTCGTCGTCGACTACGCCCACAAGCCCGACGCGCTCGACCGGGTGTTGGCGGCGGCGCGGGGCTTGCGCCCCCGCAAGCTCCTGTGCGTCTTCGGGTGCGGCGGCAACCGCGACCGGGGGAAGCGCCCGGTCATGGGGCGGATCGCGACCTCACGCGCGGACTTCACCTGGATCACGTCCGACAACCCCCGCGACGAGGCGCCGGCCGGGATCATTCGCGAGATCGCGAAGGGCGCTCTCCGGCGCGGCCGGCACGCCGTGGAGCCCGACCGCAAGCGGGCCATTTCGGCGGCCCTGGCGGCCGCGCGCCCCGGCGACCTCGTCGTGATCGCGGGCAAGGGACACGAACGCTATCAACTTGTCCGCGGCGTGCGCCGCCCGTTCGACGACGCGCTGGTCGCGCGCGCGGCTTGGGGGCTGCTGCGCGGGCGGGGAGCGTCGGGTTGAGCAGCGTCGTGGCGGATCTGGTGGCCGCGACGAATGGGCGCCTCCTCCAGGGTGCGATGGACGCCCCCTTCCGGGGGGCGTCCATCGACTCGCGTGCCGTCCGGCGCGGGAACGCGTTCGTCGCGATCCGCGGGGCCGCCACCGATGGTCACCGGTTCGTTCGGGCCGCCAGAGCGGCCGGCGCCGCGGCCGCGGTCGTCGAGCACCGGGTCGCCGGAGCTCCCCTATCCTTCCCGGTCGTCCGCGTCCGGTCGAGCGCCCGGGCCCTCGCAGCGGCAGCTTACGTCCACCGCCGCCGGTTCCGTCTGCCTGTGGTCGGGGTGACGGGGAGCAACGGGAAGACGTCGGTCAAGGACCTGACCGCCGCCGTGTTCGCGCGCGCGCTCGGTCCCGATGCCGTCCTGGCGACGCGCGGCAACTTCAACAACCACCTCGGGCTCCCGCTCATGCTCCTCGACCTCGAGCCCCGCCACCGGGTGGCCGTACTCGAGATGGCCATGAACCATCCGGGGGAGATATCGCACTTGTCGGGGCTCGCCGCCCCGACAACCGGCGTGATCCTGAACGCGGGCCGCGCGCACCTGGGGGCCTTCGGAGGCGTGGCGGGCGTCGCCCGCGCGAAGGCGGAGCTGATCGAGGCGCTGCCGGCGGGCGGGTGGGCGGTGCTCAACGCGGACGACGCCAGGGTGTGGGCGCGGCGCGGACGCACGCGGGCCCGGGTCGCGGGATTCGGACTCCGGGCCGGCGACGTCCGCGCCGAAGCGCTGTCCTTCGACCGGCTCGGGCGGGCAACGTTTCGCCTCCGCACGCCGGGCGGAGCCGTCCTGGTCCGCACGGCGCTGCCGGGCGCCCACGGCGCCCTCAACGCGGCGGCGGCCGCGACCGTGGCCTGGACCCACGGGGTGGACCTGCGGCAAATCGCGGACGCGATGGAGTCGTTCCGGCCGCAGGCGAGGATGCGGCTCGAGCGGCGTCGGCTTCGCCACGGCGCCGTCGGGATCGTGGACTGTTACAACGCCAATCCCGACTCCTATGCCGCGGCCTTCGCGTACCTGGGCGCGATGCGCGCTTCACACCCCGTCCTCGTCGTCGGCGAGATGCGGGAGCTGGGCCGGCACTCGGCGCGGGCGCACGGCGACGCCGGCCGGGCGGCCGCCGCGCTGAACCCCGTCCTGCTCGTCGGCGTGGGCCCGCTCGCGCGGCCGCTCGTGGCTGCGGCGCGGCGCGCGGGCGCGCGCCGCGCGGTGTGGGTCCGGGACCCCCGCGGGGCCGAGGGGGCCGTTTCCGACTCCCTGGTTCCCGGCGCGGTCGTTCTGTTCAAGGCGTCGCGGAAGGTGGCGCTGGAGCGGCTCGCCGACCGGTTGACGGCCGGGGGGAGGGCGTAGGTGTTGTCCGAACTCCTCTACGGTTTCCGCGATGCATTCGGACCGTTCAATGTCTTTCACTACATCACGTTCCGTTCCGCTCTCGGGGCGCTTTCGGCGTTCCTCCTTTGCTTCTTCCTGTTGCCGGTCTGGATCGCGTACTTCCGGCGGCGCGGCGTGGGGCAGGTGATCCGGAGCGACGGCCCCTCCTCGCACGGCACGAAAGCAGGCACGCCGACGATGGGCGGCCTCGTCGTCGTGGGCGCGATCGCGCTCTGTCTCGTGCTCTGGGCGCGTCCCCAGAGTCCGCTGGTCTGGCTCTCGCTGGCGGCCCTCCTCTGGTTCGGCGGGGTCGGCGCGGTCGACGACTGGCTGAAGCTCCGGGAGCAGCACTCCCGGGGCCTGCCCGCGATGTGGAAGCTCTTCTGGCAGTTCCTGGGGGCGTTCCTGATCGGGGGGGGCTACCTCCTGCTCGCGCCGGGCGGCCTCGAGCATGGAGCCATGCTGTCGCTCCCGTTCTGGAAGCGCCCGCTCGAGATCCCGGTCTGGGCCTACCTGTTCATGGTCTCGGTCGTCATGGTCGGGATGTCCAACGCCGTGAACCTGACCGACGGGCTCGACGGGCTGGCCGCCGGGCTGATCGGGCTTTCCGCCACCGGGCTGATCGTCATCGCGTACCTCGCGGGCAACCTGAAGTTCAGCGGCTACCTCATGATCCCGTACGTTCCGGCCGCCGGCGAGCTGGCGGTCGTGTGCGCGATCCTGGCGGGCGCGTGCCTGGGGTTCCTGTGGTACAACGCGCCGCCCGCCGAGGTCTTCATGGGCGACGTCGGGGCGCTCGGGATGGGCGGGCTCCTGGGGGCGGTGGCCGTGTTCTGCCGGGCCGAGGTGCTCATGCTTGTCTTCGGCGGCGTCTTCGTGCTCGAGGCGCTCTCGGTGCTGGCCCAGGTGGGCTCGTTCAAGCTCACGGGCAAGCGGGTCCTGCGCATGGCGCCCCTGCACCACCACTTCGAACTGTCGGGCGTGCCCGAGCCCAAAGTCATCGTCCGTTTCTGGATCTTCTCGCTCCTGCTCGTTCTCGGCATGCTCATGACACTGAAGTTGAGGTAGGGAGGCAGATGAATCTCGAAGGGAAGAGGGTGACGGTGGTCGGGCTGGGGTTGTCGGGGTCCGCGCTCGTCAAGTTCCTCGCGTCGCGCGGCGCGCTCGTCGGCGTCTCGGAGTCCGCCCCCCGCCTGGGCTTCGAGCACTGGCTCAAGGTCAACGCGTCGCTCCTCGAGCGCACGGAGTTCGGCGGCCACACCGAGGCGTTCCTCGTCTCCTCGGACCTGGTCGTGCTGTCGCCGGGGGTGCGCCCCGACCTGGCTCCCGTCGCCGCCGCGGCCCAGCGGGGTGTCGCGGTCGTGGGCGAGCTCGAGGTCGCGCTCGACGGCTGTGCCGCCCGGGTCGCGGCGGTGACGGGCACGAACGGCAAGACCACGACGACGGCGCTCCTCGGCCACCTCCTGGCCACGGCCGGGGTTCCGTGCACGGTCGCGGGTAACATCGGCATTCCGGTCAGCGGGGTCGTGGACGAGGTCGGGGCCGGCCACGCGCTCGTCCTCGAGGTCAGCAGCTTCCAGCTCGACAGCGCGCCCTCGTTCCATCCCTCGGTCGCGGTCCTCCTCAACGTGACGCCCGACCACCAGGACCGGTACCCGTCCCTCGAGGCGTACGCGGCTTCGAAAGCCAGGATCTTCGCCAATCAGGGCCCGGCGGATTTCGCGATCCTGAACCGGGGCGACGGCCGGTGCACCCAGCTCGCGCCGGCCCTCAAGGCCCGCGTGCGGTGGTTCGACGCGGACTCGGCCGGCATCGAAGGCGCGGGGCTTGACGCGGACTGGCTCACCCTCTGCGAGGGGGGGCGCCGGTCGCGCATCCTGCCCGCGGCGGACCTGGCCATCCCGGGCCGGCACAACCTCGAGAACGCGCTCGCGGCGTGCGCGGCGGCGGGAGCGCTCGGGGTGGCGCCGGGGGCGCTCGCGGAGGGCCTGCGAACGTTCCGGGGCGTCGAGCACCGGCTCGAGCCCGTCGGCGAGATCGGGGACGTGCGCTTCGTGAACGACTCGAAGGCCACGAACACGGACGCGCTCGAGAAGGCCCTCCTGGCCTTCCGGGAGCCCGTGGTCCTGATCGCGGGCGGGCGCGACAAGAACCTGGACTTCACGAAGCTCAAGGACCTGATCGCGGCCCGGGTGAAGGCGGTCGTGCTCATCGGCGAAGCCGCGGGCAAGATCGAGTCCGCGTGGCGCGGGGCGGCGCCTATGCGGAACGCCGCAACTATCGAGGAGGCCGTCGAGACCGGCTACGAGCTCGCGCGGCCGAAGGGGCTGGTCCTGCTCTCGCCCGGCTGCGCGAGTTACGACATGTTCCGGAACTTCGAGGACCGGGGCCGCCGGTTCCGCGAGGCGGTCGGCCGGCTCGCGTCCCGCGGCGGCTTCCGGGCGCGCGCATGAGGCTCCTGGCGCTCCGGCGCGAGATCCCGATCCTGGTCCCGATGGTCATCCTCATCGGGATCGGGTGGGTCATGGTCTTCTCGACGGCGGCCGTGATCGGCGTGGAGTCCGGCCACGTCGCCGTCTTCGCCCATCTGAGACGGCAAGTGCTGGCCACCGCGATCGGGGCCCTCGGGTTGTACGTGGCGCTCCGCCTTCCATTGACCGCGCTCGAGGCGCTCGCGCCGCGGCTGCTCGCGGTCGCTTCCGCGCTCATGCTCGTCGTGTTCGTGCCGGGCGTCGGCCGGAGCGTCGCACGCGCGACCCGGTGGATCAGCTTGGGGCCGGTATCGTTCCAGCCGGTCGAGTTGTTCAAGGTCGCCGTCGTCCTCATGTACGCGCGGCTCCTGTGCGCCGAGCGGCTCCGGGCCGCGTGGCCCCTGCGCACCTGGGGCGCCCTGGCCGCGCTCGCCGTCCTGAGCCTGCTCCTGCCCATCCTGCAGCGGGACTTCGGCTCCGCGGTCCTGATGCTGGCGCTGGCGGTCGGCCTCCTGTGGCTGGGCGGGGCGAGGTGGAGCGCGCTCGCGGCTTTCGGCGGGGTGGCGCTCGCGGCGGCGGTCGTCGCGTTCGCGTCGGCCCCGTACCGCCTGCACCGGCTTCAGCTCTACCTCGCGGGGTTCGGTCACGGGGGCGGCGCGGGTTACCAGACCCAGCAGTCCCTGATCGCCCTGGGGTCGGGGGGCCTGCGGGGGGTTGGGCTGGGGGAGAGCGTGCAGAAGCTGCTCTTCCTCCCGAGCGCCCACGCGGACTTCATCTTCGCGATCATCGGGGAGGAGCTCGGCCTCATCGGGGCGCTCGCGGTCGTCGGGCTCTACGGGCTCCTGCTCCGCGAGGGGCTGTCCATCGCGCAGGCTTCCGTGATGCGGTTCGCGCGCCTGCTGGCTTCCGGCCTCACGATCCTGATCTTCCTCCAGGCCGTCTGGCACATCGCCGTGTCCCTCGTGCTCGTGCCGACGAAGGGGCTCGCCCTGCCGTTCGTCTCCTACGGG
This sequence comes from bacterium, assembly GCA_919901855.1. Classification (GTDB taxonomy): domain Bacteria; phylum Oederibacteriota; class CAKKQC01; order CAKKQC01; family CAKKQC01; genus CAKKQC01. The sequence continues at coordinate 157,818 of CAKKQC010000006.1, forward strand.
GGCAGTTCGCTGATCGCCTCGATGACCGCGATCGGGCTGATCCTGCGGTGCGCGGACGACGGAGTCGTCTCGCCCGCGCCAGTGACCTGGGTGCCCGTAAACCAGCCGGGGGACCGCGCATGGACTCCGTCGTGATTGCGGCCGGCGGCACCGGCGGCCATCTCTACCCGGCGCTCGCCGTCGCCGGCGAGCTCGCGCGGCTCGCGCCCGGCCTGGGGTTAAGGTTCACGGGTGGCGCCGCGGGGATCGAGGCCCGTGTCGTGCCGGCGGAGGGATGGTCCTTTACCCCGCTCGAGTCCTCGGCCTGGCACCGGGGCCGCCCCCTAACTCTCCTCACGGGGAGTGTCCGGGCGCTCCGTGGGGCGTGGCGGGCGCGCGGGTTTCTCAGGCACGAGGGCGCGCGCGCCGTGTTCTCGACCGGCGGATTCCCGGCCGCGCCGGCGCTCCTCGCCGCGGCGGCGGAACGGATCCCGATCGTACTGCACGAGCCGAACCGGCGTCCCGGCGTCGTGAACCGATTCTTCGGCCGCGTCGCCTCGTGCGTGACGGTCGGCGACGAGGCGGCCGCCTCCGCCTTCCCCCGCGGACGTGTTCGCGTCACGGGGGTGCCCGTCCGCCGCGCCGTTCTCGAGGCAGACCGTGCCCGGGGCCGCCGGACGCTCGGGATCGCGGACGGGGCCTTTGCCGTGCTCGTGCTCGGGGGGAGCCAGGGCGCGGGCGCGATCAACCGGGCCATGACGCAGGCTCTACCCGGGCTCGGTAGCATGCCGGAGCCCCTCTCCATCGTCTGGCTGTCAGGGCGGGCGGGGGAGGCCGTGCTCGCCCCGGTCGCGAAAGCCGCGCCCGTGCCCGTCCGGCTCTTCGGGTACCTCGACGACATGGCGTCCGCGCTCGCGGCCGCGGACCTCGTGGTCGGCCGCGCCGGCGCGAGCACGCTCGCGGAGATCGCGGCCACGGGGCGTCCGGCGGTCCTCGTGCCCTACCCCCACGCGGCGGCCGACCACCAGGCGCGGAACGCCGAGGCCGCGGGCCAAGCGGGGGCGGCGCTCGTGATTCCCGAGCGCGAACTGACGGGGACCAGGCTGGCGGAAGCTATCGGGGCGCTCGCCGGAGATCCGGCCCGGCTGGCGGACATGGGCCGGCGGTCGGCGGAGCTGGGCCGGCCCGACGCCGCCCGGGACGTCGCCCTCGCGATCCTCGAGATCATGGGGATTGAGGCCAGGGCATGAAGAAGATCCAGCGAGTGCACATGATCGGCATCGGGGGATCGGGCATGTGCGGGATCGCCGAGATCCTGCTCACGCTCGGGTACAAGGTCTCGGGGTCGGACCTCAAACTCACGGATGTGACCGAGCGCCTCAAGAACCGCGGCGCCCGGATCGCGCAGGGCCACCAGGCCGGCCACGTGGGCGACGCCCAGGTCGTCGTCTACTCCTCGGCCGTGGATCCCGCCAACCCCGAGGTCGTCGAGGCCCGGCGGCGCGGCGTCCCGCTCATCCGGCGGGCCGAGATGCTCGCCGAGCTCATGCGGCTCAAGTACGGGGTCGCGGTGGCGGGGACGCACGGCAAGACGACGACGACTTCCATGGCCGGGCTCGTGCTCACCGAGGCGGGGCTCGATCCCACGGTCATCATCGGCGGCCGGCTCAACAACCTCGGGAGCCACGCGCGGCCGGGCGAGGGCGAGTACCTGGTCGCGGAGGCGGACGAGAGCGACGGCTCCTTCCTCTGCCTGAATCCCGTGATCGCCGTGATCACGAACATCGACAACGACCACCTGGACCACTACCGGTCGATCCAGCGGCTGCAGGCGGCCTTCGTCGAGTTCGCGCACAAGGTGCCGTTCTGGGGCTCGGTCATCGTCTGCGCGGACGATCCCGGAGTGCGCCAGATCCTGCCGGAACTGCGCCGCCGCGTCGTGACCTACGGGCTGGGGACGGGCGCCGCCCTCAGGGCCGAGGGCCTCCGGCTCTCGGGCGCGGGGTCGGTATTCCGGGTCGTGCACGAGGACCGGGTGCTGGGCGAGCTGGCCCTGACCGTGCCGGGCCGGCACAACGTCCTCAACGCGCTGGGCGCCGTCGGCGTCGGACTCGAGCTCGAGGTGCCTTTCGACCGCATCGCCCGGGCCCTGGCCGCGTTCACGGGCGTGGCGCGCCGGCTCCAGCTCAAGGGGGAGGCGCGCGGCGTCCGCGTGTACGACGATTACGGGCACCATCCGACCGAGATCCTGGCCACGGCGGAAGCCGCGCGCCTGCTCGCGGACCAGGGGAAGCTCTGGCTGCTCTTCCAGCCGCACCGGTTCACGCGCACTAACCTGCTCCGGGACTCCTTCGGCCCCGCGTTCGAGCCCGCGGACGGGGTCATTCTCACCGAGATCTACGCGGCCGGCGAGTCCCCGATTCCGGGCGTGACGGGCCGGATCGTCCTGGACGCGGTCCGGGCCCACGGGCGGCCGGAAGTCGAGTTCGTGCCGGAGCTCGCGGCGGCCTGCGAGACAGTCGCGCGCCGGGCGAAGCCGGGGGACGTCATCGTGACGCTGGGAGCGGGGGACGTGGGGAAGATGGGGGACAAGATCCTGAGACTTCTCGAGGGCATTGCCGCATGAGCAGCCTGCCGGACGCCGTGACCGCGGGGCTCGAGGGCCTCCTGGGCGACCTGGTCCGGTTCGACGAGCCGCTGGGCCGGCTGACCTCGATGGGCATCGGCGGCCCGGCGGACGCCTTCTGCCGGGTGGGGGACCTCCCGAAGCTCCGGGCGGTCCTCGACCTCCTCGATGCGCACCGGGTTCCCCGGCTCCTGTTCGGCCGGGGATCGAACCTCCTGCCCGACGACCGCGGGTTCCGGGGCGCGGTCATCCGGCTCGAGGGCGAGTTCGCGGCGATCGAGGTTCAGGAGCGCTCGGTCGAGGCGGGCGCGGCGGCGTGGCTGGGGACCGTGATCGAGCGCGCGATGAGCCGCGATCTCGGCGGGCTCGAGTTCCTGACCGGGATTCCGGGGAGCGTGGGCGGCGCCCTGATCGGGAACGCCGGGACCGCGACCGAGGCCATCGGCGACGCGACTGAACGCGTGCACGTCCTGGCGCCGGGCTGGGTCGTGCGCGAGCTCTCGCGGAGCGACCTCGAGTTCGGGTACCGGAAGAGCGTGCTCAAGGGGATGGGGGCGGTCGTGCTCCGGGCGCGGCTCAGCCTCGAGCCGAGGCCGCGCGCGGGAATCGCCGAGCGGCTCCGGACCTACGCCGAGCGGCGGAGGGGCCAGCCCCTGGCGATGCCGAACGTCGGGTGCATCTTCAAGAACCCGGCGGCGGAGTCGGCCGGCCGGCTCATCGACCGGGCGGGGCTCAAGGGCGAGCGCGCGGGCCGGATCGAGGTCTCGCGCGTGCATGCGAACTTCATGGTGAACGTCGGGGGTGGGACGGCGGCGGACGTCCGCGAGCTGATCCGCCGGGTCCGCGACCGCGTGCGCGAATCGACCGGGATCCTCCTCGAGCCCGAGGTCGTTCTGCTGGACGAGACCGGGCGGCCCAGCCTCCTCGACGCGGGGGTCCCGTGCTGACCCCGGCGACCCGCGTCCTCGTCGTCATGGGCGGCTGGTCCGCCGAGCGCGAGGTCTCGCTGGCTTCCGGCGCGGCGGTCGTCGAGTGCCTGACCCAGGCCGGGCACCCGGTCCTCGGGTTCGACCTCGCCCCGGGGGACTCGCACGGGGATGCCGTGCGCCGCCTGCTGGAGGCGGCCGTGACCTTCAAGCCGGACGCGGTCTACCTCGCCCTGCACGGACCGATGGGCGAGGACGGGACGATGCAGGGACTGCTCGAGCTGGCCGGCCTCCCGTACAACGGCTCTCGCGTGGCCGCATCCGCGATCGGGATGGACAAGGTCCTCGCGAAGCAGGTGTTCGTTGCCAACAAGATCACGACGCCCCGGTACAACCTGGTGCCGCTGGGCTCCGCGGCGGCCCACGCGCCGCTGCCACTGCCCGTGGTCGTGAAGCCGAGGTCGCTCGGTTCCTCGATCGGGGTGTCGCTCGTCGAGAAATCCGAGGAGTTCGCCCCCGCCCTCGCGCTCGCGTTCGCCCAGGGTCAGGACGCCGTAGTCGAGCAGTACATCTCGGGGCGGGAGCTTCAGGCGTGCGTCGTGGACGGGGAGGCCCTGCCGCTCATCGAGGTGACGACGACGAACCGGTTCTACGACTACGAGGCGAAGTACACGGCGGGGAAGTCGGAACACAAGGTACCGGCACCGCTGCCGAAGAAGCAGTACGAGGCGGCCCAGCGCCTGGCGGTGTCCGCGTACCGCTCTCTGGGGTGCGAGGGCGCGGCCCGGGTGGAACTCATCGCGGAGGCCACGGGGACGCTCTACGTGATCGAGGTGAATACCCTGCCGGGCATGACGGTGACGAGCCTCCTGCCGGAGGCGGCGCGGGAGGCGGGCTGGAGCTTCCTGGATCTCATCCACCGGGAGCTGGCGGGGGCGATCCGGCGGCACGGCCGGGGCCCGGCGGCTCCGCAAGGGGGGGACAAGTCATGAGGACCGGCTGGCGGGGACGGGCCTGGTTGGGAGCGGGCGTGGCGCTCGCGGGGCTGATGTTGGGCGTCTGGTTGACGCCGGTCACCGTCCGGCAGGTGAGCGTGACGGGCACGGAGAAGCTGGCGCGGACCGAGGTGGCGCGGCTGGCCGGGGTCGCCCTGGGCACGCGGATGACCTACGGGCAGGCCTGCCGGGTGGAGGCGGCGCTGGGCCGACATCCCGCGTTCAGCCGCGTAAGCGTGACGCGTGGACTGACCGGCACCCTGCACGTGCGCGTGACCGAAAGGGTGCCCGCCGTCTGGTGCCCGAGGACCGGATGCGCGTTGGCGGTCGACGGCATCGCTCTGCCCCACTTCAACCGCCGCGAGGCGGGGTGGGTCGGCGTCGACGGGTTCGAGACGGCTAAGGGGGTGGTGACGGACCGCGCGGCTTTCGCCGAGGCCCTGGAGCTGGCGGGGCTGATCGCGGCCCTCGGGATCGGCGATGCCGGTCTGATCCGGCGGACCCCGGCGGAGGGCTGGGAGTGGTCGGCCGCGGGCAAGCGCATCCGGTTCTCGAGTCCGCTCGTGCCTGCGGAGTTCGGCCGCCTGGGACGCTTCCGCGAGGCCTACCCCGCCGCGTGGGCGGGGGCGGGACGGCTGGATCTCCGGTTCCGGGACCGGCTGGTGATGAAGCCTTAGAGCAGGGGGGGAATCATGAACGGGGGTAAGCCATGAGCGCAACGGATATGGAGCAGCCGGACGTCCCGGAAGAAGTTCTCACCGCGATCGACCTGGGCACGACGAAGGTCACCGTCCTGCTCGGGCTGGCGCGGGAGGGGGCCGTGTCCGCGATCGGGTTCGGGACGGCGCCGTCCCACGGGCTCATGAAGGGCACCGTCGTGGACATCGAGACGACGGTCGAGGCCATCAGCCGGGCGGTCCGGGAGGCCGAGGCGCAGGCCGGCGTGTCGGCGGGACTCGCGTTCGCGACGATCGGCGGGAACCACATCCACTCCGCCAGCAGCCAGGCGATGGCCACCATCGCGAACCGCGAGCACGGGATCACGGAGGAGGATTTCCAGCGGGTCCTGGAGCAGGCGCAGAACATTTCCCTGCCGAGCGACCACGAGATCCTGCACGCGATCGTGCAGGAGTTCTCGGTGGACAACCAGGACGGTATCCGGAACCCGGTGGGGATGTACGGGAACAAGCTCGAGGCGAGGGTCCGGATCGTCACCGGCGCCATCACCTGCATCCAGAACGTCATCCGGTCGGTCCAGCGCTCCGGGCTGGCGTGCGGCGGCGTGATCCTGCAGGCCCTGGCGGCCGAGCGCGCGGTCCTGACCCCCGAGGAGCGCGAGCTCGGGGCGGTCGCCCTGGACCTCGGGGGCGGGACCACGGACATGGCGGTCATCACGGGCAAGGCCCTGCGGCACACGGCGGTCGTGACGCTGGGCGGCAACCAGATCACGAAGGACATCGCGTTCGGCCTGCGCATCCCGTTCGGGAGCGCCGAGGAACTCAAGCGGAGCGCCGGGTGCTGCCTGGTGTCCGAGATCCGGGACGACGAGGTGGCCCAGCTGCCGGCCGTCGGCGGACGCCAGCCGAGGGCGGTCCCGCGCCGCGCCATCGCCCGCATCATCGAGCCGCGCATCGAGGAGATGTTGGGCATGGTCCGGGACGAGCTCCGCACCGCGGGCTGCCCCGAGGAGTCGCTGGGCGGCGGGGTGGTGCTGACGGGCGGCTGCGCCCACCTCCCGTTCCTCGTCGAGAAGGCGGAGCAGGTTTTCGAACAGCTCTCGGCCCGGGTCGGGGAGCCCGTGCAGTTGCCGGGCGCGCCGGACACGCTGCGGCGGCCGGAGCACGCCTGCGCGGTCGGGTTGTTGTTGCTGGCGGCGGAGCAGCGGCGCCACGCGGTGCCGCGGCGCCGGGCGCCCCTTTTCGGAGGGGTGGGGAAATGGTTCAAGGGTCTGATCAAGGATTCATGACGGGCGCGTGAAGGCAGTCCTGTGAGCGAGGAGGAAACATGATCGAGCTGGCGAAACCGGAACTGGGTCGGGTGAAGGTGCAAGTGGTCGGCATCGGGAACGCGGGGGGGACAATAGTGAAACGCGTCGCCCGCGAGCGGCTCGCCGGCGTCGAGGTGGCCGCGATCAACACGGCGCTCAAGGACCTCGGGAACGTCGCCGAGATCCGCCAGCTCCAGATCGGGACGGAACTCACGCGCGGCCACGGGGCCGGCATGGATCCGAAGGTGGGCCGGAAGGCCGCCCTCGAGGACGCCAACCGGATCAGGGACTTCATCGGGAGCAACGAGCTGGTCTTCCTAGTCGCCGGAATGGGCAAGGGGACGGGGACCGGCGCCACGCCGGTGGTAGGTGAGCTGGCACGGGAGCAGGGCGCCCTGGTGATCGCGTTCGTGACGACGCCCTTCGACCACGAGAAGCGGTGCCACCACGACATCGCGGAGGAGGGGCTGAAGGAGATCCAGGGCAAGGTGGATGTCTACGTCCCGCTCCCGAACCAGCGGCTCTACAGCCTGCCCTCGCTCGTGACGTACGAGCAGGCCTGCGCGTTCATGGACGAGGTCATCCTGCAGGCCATCCGCGCGATCGTGGACGTTCTCCTCCGCGGCGGCCGAATGAGCCTCGACCTCGCGGACCTGCGCACGCTCTTCAAGGGCGCCGGGCTGGCCGCGTTCTCGACGGGATACGGGAAGGGCGAAGGGCGCGTCGCGGGGGTGATCCGCGGGCTCTCGGAGTACCCGTTCGCCCAGGGCGGCCAGTTCGAGCGGGCGCGCAACGTGCTCGTGAGCATCTCGGGCGGGCCGGACCTCGGCCTCAAGGAGGTGGACGAGCTGTCGACCGCGATCGGCAACCTGCACGCGGGCGAGCCGCAAACCGCCACCGGCATCTACCAGGACGAGTCCCTGCAGGGCGAGCTGCGGGCGATGGTGCTGGCGGCGGGGGTGGTGCCGGCGGAGGAGCCCCAGGACGAGTACGAGCTGTTCGCGGGGCGCGAGGCGGCGGCGCGGACGGGTGCGACCCCGTACCGGCCGGCCGGCTGGGCCGGCCGCACGGGTCGCCCGGCACCGGAGCGCGAGGCGGCGCCCGTGGACGAGGACAACATCGAGGTTCCCGCGTACCTGCGCAAGCCCCGGAACGGCGTGGCCAAGGGGTGATCCCATCCAGCGTATGACCCCGGCCCGGGCCGTATCGCGGGCGGCTTCGGCCGCGATGCGGTGGTCCGCCACCGCCGTTCGAGCCGCGGTTCGACTTGCTGCAGTCGTGGTCGCGCTGTCCGCGGAGCCCGCGGTCGCAGCCCTTGCGGCGGGGGCGTATCCCTCGTCGACCGCGGCTTCGGTCCCCGCGATCCGCGTGCTCCGCGAGGGCGCCTCGACGGCCGTCCCGGTCGTGCGCGCCGACGGCCGGCGGCTCGTTCCGCTGGGGGCGGCGCTCCTCGAGGCCACGGGGGAGACGATCACGGTCACGGTCGCCTGGCCCTTCGCGACCCTGACCAGGGGGCCGCGCAGCCTGCGGATGGCGGTCGGTGTGGCCGGCGCGGCGGGCTCCGAGGGCCGGGTCGCCTGGCTTCCGGACCCCCCAAGGATGGCCGGCGGGAGGCTGGCGTTGACGCCCGAAGCGGTGGCAGAAGCGTTTCAGCGCATCGGCGTCCGGTGCCGGTGGGACTCCGCCGGGGACACTCTCGAAATCACGCCGGAGCCGGCGGCGGCTCCGGCGCCCCCGGCGGTCGCCCCTCCGTCCGCGGAGGGGAGGCCCGGGGACCGGCAGAAGCCGGCTGCCGGGGCGCTCTCCCGCTGGCCCCTGCACATCGTCCTGGACGCCGGCCACGGCGGCCACGACGGCGGGGCCCGGGGCGAGGGCGGGCTGTGCGAGAAGACGGTCACGCTCGACATCGCGCTTCGGGTGACGAAGATCCTGCGCGCGCACGGCGCCCGGATCACGCTTACCCGCGACGACGACACCTTCATCCCCCTGCCGAAACGGGTCAAGATCGCCGAGCGCGCGCAGGCGGACCTCTTCGTCAGCGTCCACGTGAACGCGTCCCCGAACCGGCGGGCGAGCGGCATCGAGACATACGTTTACGGGGCCCGCACCACGAGCCGGCGTGCCGCGGCCGTGGCGCGCCGCGAGAACGCGGAAGCGAACTACATGGACATCATCCTGGGGGACCTCGCCCAGCAGGTGCACCACGACGCGAGCATCCGCGTGGCGGGATCGGTGGAGAAGGCGCTCGTCCGGCGGATGGCGCTGACCGGCCGGGCGCACGAGCGGGTCATGGAGGCCCCCTTCTACGTCCTCGCCCGGTCCGGCCGTCCGGCCGTGCTCTTCGAGCTCGGGTTCATCAGCAATCCGGCGGAGGAGGCCCGGCTGCGCGATCCGAAATACCGGGCCCAGCTCGCCGACGTGATCGCCGCGGGGCTCCGCGAGCTCGCCGGCCGGTGACCGGGCGCGTGCCCGATCCCGCGTTTCCCCTGCGGGGTGACGAGGCCGTGCCGTGGTTCGAGGCCCTGCTGCTCGATCGCGAGACCAGATGCCGCCACGCGTTCTCGACCCGCCGGGGCGACCGGAACCGGCTGTGGGAAGCCCTGGACCTGCCGCGGCCCCCGTTGGTGCCGAGGCAGGTCCACGGCGATGCGGTGCTCGTCCTCGAGGCGGGGAACCTCGAGGCCTGCCGGGCCGAAGCGCCCGAAGCGGATGCGGTCGTGACGGCACTCCGGGGAGAGCCGATAGCGGTTCTGACGGCGGATTGCGTGGGCATCATAGTCTGGGACCGGCGGACTCCCGCCCTCGGTGTCGTGCACGCGGGCTGGCGCGGGACGGCCCGCGCCGTGCTGGCCAAGGCGCTGGCCACCATGGCCGGCGTATTCGGGACGCAGGCCGGAGACTGCACGGCGGCCGTCGGCCCGTCCATCGGGCCCGAGTGCTATCCCGTGGGGAGGGACGTGTACGACGCGTTCGCCGGCGCCCCGGGCGTCCTCGTGTCCGACGGTCCGGCGCGCTGGCGGCTGGACCTCCGGGAGGCCAACCGCCGCCAACTGGTCGACGGCGGGGTCGCGGCCGACCGGATCGCGGTCTGTCCCTACTGCACCTCCTGCGAGACGGACTGGTTCTACTCGGCGCGCCGCGATCACGGCGCGCCGGGACGCCAGGCCGCGGTCGCCATGATCTCATGACGCGCCGGCGTACCGTGACGCGCGTCGCGGTCTTTGGCGACCCCGTGGCGCACAGTCTGTCGCCGGCGATGCACAATGCGGCCTTCCGCGCGACGGGTCTCGCGTGGCGGTACGACAAGCTCCGGGTTCCGCGCTCGCGCTTGCGCGCGGCGCTGCGCCGAGCGCGCCGAAAGGGCTGGCGCGGCGTGAACCTCACGATTCCGCTCAAGGAGGCCGCCCTGCCGCTAATGGACCGGCTCACGCCGGAGGCCCGCCGCGCGGGGGCGGTCAACACCGTAACGTTCGAGGACGGCCGGATGGAGGGCCACTCGACGGACGGCGAGGGCTTCCTGCGCGCGCTTCGCGACGCGTGGGGGTTCCGGCCGCTCGGCGGACGCGTGATCGTACTTGGCGCGGGCGGCGCGGCCCGCTCGGTTTCCGTCGCGCTCGCGGCTGCGGGCGCGCGCTCGATCGTGATCGTGAACCGCCATCCGGCCCGCGCCCGCGTGCTCTCTCGCGCCCTCACGCGCGCGGTCGCACGAACCGCCGTGCGAGCCGTCGCGTGGCCCGCGCCGGAGGCGTGGGGCCGTATGCTGCGGTGCGCGGACCTCCTCGTCAACGCGACATCCGTGGGGCTCCACGGCGGGCCGAGCCCGGTTCCCGCGGGGGCGATACCCCGGAGGCTCCGGGTCGCGGACCTGGTGTACAACCCGGCGTGCACGGCGCTCGTCCGCGAGGCACGCGCGCGCGGCGTGCCGGCGGTCAACGGGGCGGGGATGCTCGTGCACCAGGGGGCCCTGGCCTTCGAGCGGTGGACGGGCCGGTGCGCGCCGGTCAGGATCATGCACCGGGCGCTGGCCGCCGCGCTCGCGAGGAATTGCCGGTCCGTCAGGGCCTCACAAAACCGTTGTCAGCCCCTTGCGCAAACCTCCGGGCTCGGATATCGTAAAAAGCTGAAGGGTATGCATGCCGTATAGTCTGGAAGCGCTCCTCGGGGAGATGTTCACGCGCGAGGCGTCCGACCTTTACCTATCGGTCGGCCTGCCCCCGGTCTTTCGCGTGAAGGGAAACCTGCAGCCGGTCGAGGGGGAACGCCTGTCGGCGGACGCGAGCCAGCGGCTCGTGTACGGCTTCCTGACGGACGAGCAGAAGGAGCAGCTTGAGCGGGAGTGGGAGATCGACCTCTCCTTCGGCCTGGAGGGCAAGGCCCGGATCCGGGCCAACGCCTACCGCCAACGGGGCGCGGTGTCGTGCACCCTCCGCATGATCCCGACCCAGGTCCCGACCTTCGAGCAACTGCACCTGCCCAAGGCCATCGACTATATCGTCAACCTGCCCAAGGGCCTCGTCCTCGTGACGGGGGCCGCCGGGTCGGGCAAGACGACGACCCTCGCCTCCATCATCGACTACATCAACGAACGCGAGCGCCTGCACATCATCACGGTCGAGGACCCGATCGAGTATATCCATCCCCACAAGATGTCGATCGTGAACCAGCGCGAGGTGGGGGCGGACACGGCCACGTTCTCGAGCGCCCTCAAGTTCGCCCTCCGGGAAGACCCGGACGTCGTGCTGGTCGGCGAGATGCGCGACCTCGAGACGATCGAGTCGGCCCTGATCATCGCCGAGACTGGCCACCTGGTGTTCGCCACCCTGCACACGCCGGACGCCATCCAGGCCATCAACCGCGTCATCGACGTATTCCCCGCGCACCAGCAACCCCAGATCCGGACCCAGCTGTCGTTCGTCCTCATGGCCGTCATGTGCCAGCAGCTGCTGACGACCGCGGACGGCATGAGTCAGGTCCTGGCGGCGGAGACGCTCATCCTGACCCCCGCGATCCGGGCCATGATCCGGGAGGAGAAGGTCCACCAGATCTACTCCATGATGCAGACGGGCTCGGAGATGGGCATGCAAACGATGAACCAGGCCATGCACCGGCTGGTCAAGGAGCGCCGGATCAACCGCGAGGAGGCCCTGGCCCATTCCTCGGAGCCTCTCGAGCTCGAGAACCTCCTGAGGGGGAAATAGCATGGCCCCCGTGACGATGGAATTCCTCCTGCGCCAGCTCTTCGAGAAGAACGCGTCGGACCTGCACATCACGACTGGGGCGCCTCCCGCGCTGCGGATCGACGGGGAAGTGCACCAGTTGGAGATGGAGCGGCTCTCCACCCAGATGGCCCAGCGCCTTATCTACAGCCTGCTTACCGACGAGCAGAAGGAGCGCTTCGAGCGCGACCACGAGCTGGACCTTTCCTTCGGCGTCGAGGGGCTCGGCCGGGTCCGGATGAACGTCTTCATGCAACGGGGCACCGTCGCGACCGTCCTCCGGAACATCCCCACCGAGATCAAGTCCTTCGAGGACTTGCAGGTGCCGCCGGTCGTCAAGGAGCTGGTCAAGATCCCGAAGGGGCTTGTGCTGATCACGGGCGTGACGGGGTCGGGGAAGTCGACGACCCTGGCCACGATGATCGACTGGATCAACACCAGCCGCAAGTGCCACATCCTCACGGTCGAGGATCCGATCGAGTTCCTGCACCGCCACAAGGAGTCGGTCGTCGACCAGCGCGAGGTCGGCATGGACACCAAGGCCTTCGGGCGGGCCCTCCGGAGCGCGCTCCGCCAGCGTTGCGACGTCGTGCTGGTCGGCGAGATGCGGGACCTCGAGACGATCGGGGCGACCCTCACGCTGGCGGAGACGGGCCACCTGGTGTTCGCGACCCTGCACACGCCCGACGCCGCCCAATCCATCAACCGTATCATCGACGTCTTTCCGCACTACCAGCAGGCGCAGGTGCGCGCCCAGTTGTCGTTCACGCTCAAGGCCGTGCTGTCCCAGCAGCTCCTGCCGCGCACGCCCGGACCGGGCCGGATCATCGCGGTGGAGGTTCTGCTCTGCACGACCGCGGTGGCGAACATGATCCGGGACGAGAAGATCCACCAGGTGACTTCCGTGATCCAGACAAGCAGCGAGCAGGGGATGCAGACGATGAACCAGGCCCTGCTCGAGCTCTACCGCAAACGGTTGGTGACGAAGGCCGAAATCCTGTCCCGGACCACCGAGGTCAAGGACCTGGAGCGGTTGCTGAAGATGATGGGAGGCTGATCATGCCGCAGTTCAAGTACAAGGCGCGCAACCCCGAAGGTCGTGTGATCGAGGGGACGATCGAGGCGGAAACCGAAGACCAGGGACGAGCCGTACTCCGGGGCCGGAAGCTGACGATCATGGAGATCGCCCAGGCCAAGGGTCGGGGCTTCCTGAACCGGGGGCCGAAGGTATCGTCCAACGCCGTCGTGCTCTTCAGCCGCCAGCTTGCGACCATGGTGTCCTCGGGCCTGCCCCTGCCGCAGGCCATCGGCATCATCGCGGAGCAGAGCGACAGCAAGGCGTTCAAGGGCATCCTGCTCCAGGTTCGCGACGACGTGACCTCGGGCAGCAGCTTCCCCGAGGCCCTGGCCAAGCACCCGAGCGCGTTCAACTCGCTCTACGTGAACATGGTCAAGGCCGGCGACATCGGCGGGAATCTGGATACCATTCTGGAGCGGCTTTCGGGCTTCCTGGAAAAGGCCGAGGTGCTGCGCAACAAGACCAAGGCCGCCATGATCTACCCGGCGGCGATCACGGTCATCATGCTGGGCGTGGTGGCCTTCCTGCTGATCATGGTCGTGCCGACCTTCAAGGACGTGTTCACGTCGTTCGGGGCCCAGCTGCCCCTGCCGACGCGGATCGTCATCAGTGCGAGCGAGTTCCTCCAGCATCAGTTCCTGGTCATCATCGGGGTCATCGTCGCGATCGGCGTCTCCTACACGATGTTCAAGCGCACCGAGACCGGCGTCCGGACCATCGACGCGGTACTGCTCAAGCTGCCGTTGGCGGGGAGCCTCCTGCGCCGGATCGCGGTTTCGCGCTTCTCGCGGACCCTGGCCACCCTGTTGTCCAGCGGGGTGCCCATCCTGGACGGGCTCGACATCGTCGCCCGGACGGCGGGGAACAAGATCATCGAGGAGGCCATCTTCACGGCCCGGGGCAAGATCCGGGAGGGCGAGGAAATCGCCGCCCCGCTCAAGGCCACGGGCGTGTTCCCGCCCATGGTCATCCAGATGATCTCGGCGGGCCAGGAGACGGGCAAGCTGGACGCCATGCTCTACAAGATCGCCGACTTCTACGATCAGGAGGTGGACACGGCGGTCGAGGGGCTGCTGAAGCTGATCGAGCCCATCATGATCGTCTGCCTCGGCATTGTGGCCGGCGGGTTCGTCCTGGCCATGTATCTGCCCATGTTCCAGATGAGCCAGGTGGCGGGAGGTTGACGACGGGGTCGCGAGGGGTGCCGACCACAAGGGGTTGTGGTATGCCGCCAGCCCGCTGGCGGCGGGGGTTATCGCGTGCTAGCTCTTTATATACCGGCGGCCGGGGATGAGGCGGCCGGAGACGTGTTCAAGGGAGGGCCTGTGCTGAGTGTCGTGACCGTGGTGGCGCTGCTGTTCGGTTTCGCGATCGGCAGCTTCCTCAACGTGGTGCTGACGCGCGTGCCGCGCGGCGAGTCCATCGTATTCCCCGGCTCCCACTGCCGGGTCTGCGGCCGGGCCCTGTCCTGGTGGGAAAACGTTCCCGTGCTGAGCTATGCGATGTTGCGCGGCCGTTGCCGGACCTGTCATGCGCCCATCGGGTCCCGCTACGTCCTGGTCGAGCTCGGCTGCGGACTGGCCGCCGCCGTCGCCGTCCAGTGCTGGCCGTGGGTGAGGGGAGACCGCTGATGGCCGGACTCACGGGCCTCGACCTCGGCAGCCGTTCCTTCAAGGCCGTGGGCGTCAACATGGTCAAGGACGGCTACACGCTGGCCGGCATCGGCTACCAGGACCTCCCGTTCCCCGAAGAGGACACGCAGGCGGAACAGCTCCTGCTCGAGAATCTCAAGCGGTTCATCAAGGAGGGCGGCGTCAAAATGAAGGACGTCGCCGTGGCCCTGTCGGGCGAGCACTCGAACCTGCGCGCGCAGGAGATGCCGAAGATGGGGAAGGAGGAGCTCCGCAACGTGCTCCCCTACGAGATCGAGCAGTACCTGCCCATCAACCCCGAGGAGAGCGTCATCGACTTCGAGATCCAGGGCGACTCGAAGGCGGACCCCTCGAAGATGAGCGTCCTCCTGGCCGCGGGCCGGCTCGAGGCCGCCGAAGCCATGTACAAGGTCACCGAGCAGGTGAAGCTGAACTGCCGCGTGATCGACATCGACGACCTCGCGCTCACGAACATGTTCCAGGTCAACTACGCCTGGGAGGACGACTACAAGAAGGTGATCTGCCTGCTCAACGTCGGCAACCGGATCACCTCGGTCATCATCTTCGAGGACGGCGAGTTCCGGTTCAACAAGCCCATCACGATCGGCGGGGAGATGCTGACGAAGGACATCCAGCGGGAGTTCGCGCTCAAGAGCGAGCAGGCCGAGGATCTCAAGAAGGAGCAGGCCAAGGTCGTGGTCGAGGACGCGAGCAGTTTCTCGCTGTCGATGTTCGACCGCGAGGACCGGAGTTTGCGCATCTACGAGACGATCAGCGGCAGCCTGAACAAGCTGCTGGCCGAGGTGAAGCGCTGCTTCGACTTCTACGACACCCAGTACAAGGGTCGCAGCGTCGAGCGGATTCTCCTCTGCGGCGGCGGGTCGAAGCTCAAGGAGTTCGACCGGTTCCTGTCCGACAAGCTGGGGGTCGCCGTGGAATTCGCCGACCCGTTCCGCCAGATCCGGGTGCCGGCCAAGGGGACGGCGGCCGCGCTCGTGGAACAGCATTCGCCCGCGTTCGGGGTCGCCGTGGGACTCGCGCTGCGGCGGGCCGGATAGGGGCGCGTCATGGTAAAGGTCAATCTTCTCCCCCCGCGCATTAAGGCAGCCCGCGCGAAGCGGATGATGATGACCGCGGCGGCGGCCGCGGTCGCGGTCCTGCTCACCATCCCGGTCGGATTCTGGTACATCCGCTACATGACGGTCCTGGGCCTCCGGGGCGAACTCAAGGTGGTGGTGGCCGAGGCGGCCAAGCCGGAGTACGCGGGGGTCATCGAGAAGGTGACGGCGCTCGAGACGCAGGAGGCCGCGGTCGCGAAGAAGCTCGAGGTGCTGGACAAGCTCCTGGGGCGTCAGGCGACGTGGATCCGGGTGATGGAGGCTCTCAGCTTCAGCCAGGGTCGCGCCAAGGACCTCTGGCTGACGGGCCTGATGAGCAAGGTCATGGTGACCGCCCCGGACACGGGCAAGGTGGAGCTGACCATCCAGGGGATGGCGTTCTCGGCGGCGTCGGTGAACGACTTCGTGACCACGTTCCTGAAGAGCGACTTCAGCCCCGAGCTCGGTACGCAGAGCATGACGATCGTGCTGGGCGAGGGCGGGCAGCGCGTTCTCCAGTTCATCACCGTCGTGAAGATCAAGGTGTAGCGTGGCGGATATCAAGATCGATCTCAACAAGCTCAAGAACCTGAAGCTCACGAAGGAGCAGCAGCAGTACGTGGCGGCGGGCGTCCTGGGGCTGGGCCTCGCCGTCTACTCCTACTGGAACTTCGGGCTCAAGCCGCTCAACACCGAGATCGAGACGATCCATAAGACGCTGACGGAGCAGCGGGACAACCTCGAAAAGGCGAAGCGCCTCAAGGGCCAGTGGGAGGAGTACAACCAGCGGCTGGTGCGCGTCCAGACCGCCTCCCAGTTCCTGGCCCGCCGCCTGCCGCGCCTCGCGGACTACAACGTCGGCGTGCCGCGGATGACCAAGATGACCCTCGAGGGCGGCGTGACGCTGGGGGCCTACGGCGAGGACAAGTCGACGAGCATCAAGTCCGAGTTCGAGGGGTACGTGAAGCGGGTGTCGATCATCATGCTCGCCGGCGGCTACCACAAGCTCGGCGAGTTCCTGTCGCGGCTGTCCGGCGAGGACCTCGTCTACAACATCGAGGACGTCCAGATGATCGGCGCGCCCGATCTCTTCCAGCAGCAGTTCCACCAGTCCACGGCGCTGGTCATGAAGCTGGTGACCTACGCGGATATCTCGGAGGTGAAGAAGTGATGCGGCTGGCGGTTCTCCTGCTGGGCGTGTGCATGCCGATGGTCGCGGCCGCGGCGGAGTCCAAGGACGCGATCAAGGGCCACAAGTACGAGGTTCTGCCCACCCCGTACCGCGACGAGGGGCGCCAGGACCCGTTCGCGCCGCTGGTGCCGCTGCGGGCCGTGCTCCGCCGCGAGGACTCGAAGGTCCGGGTCGCCTCGCTAATCCTTTCCTCCGTCATCTGGGGGAAGCGGAAGGTCGCCATCTTCAACGAGGTGCACGGGCCCCGGTTCTCCTACATCCTGATGAACGGGGTCCTCATCGGCCCCGATCATCACCCGATTCCCGGCGTGGCGGGCACTATCGAGCCGGTGGGCGGGCGGGGGAGCTACCGCGTCGTCCTCAAGCAGGGGGCCGAGCGTATCGAGTACTCGATGTCCAATTGGGACTTGTCCACATACAGGAGAGCCCGGCCCGATCGGAAGGCCCCGGCATCGGGTTCTTCCGGGGGCAAGGGCCAGAGACGAAAAAACTTCGGGGGGAGGTGATCTGTGATGAGGAACATGCGTGGGGGAATCTGGATCATGGCGGTGGGGTGGCTGGTGCCCCAGGCCCTGACGACGCCGGCCCTGGCGGCGGAGGGGGTGCTGGCGGCCGTGCCGCCGGCCGGCGCCGTGATCTCGAGAGTCACGGTCATGCCCGTCGAAGGCCAGACCGAGGTCAGGATCGAAGGCCGGGGCGTCCTGGTCCCGACGGTCAAGAAGGATGCCGAGGAGGGCAAGATCATCCTCGACTTCCCCGGCGTGTCGTACCAGGCCCCCGGGATCATCCTGAACGCCCCCGGGCTGGGGGATCTCAAGGCGGTCCGTGGCGGCCAGAACAAGGGCTTTGCCCGCGTGGTCGTCGAGGTGCCGTCCACGGTGGCTGTGGAACAAGCCAGCGCCGCCGGACGGTTCGTCCTGTCCCTGGCGACGAAGGCCGTGGCGGGTCCGGAGGAGGCGGTGACGGTGCCGGCGGCTTCGCCGCCGTCCACGGCCGCGGTGCCGGCGGCGACCGTGTCGGCCGAGGCCTCGCCCGCATCCGCGGGATCGGACGCGGCTCCCGGCGCGCGAGCGCGGGTTCTCCACGCCATGATCGAGGACCTGCCGGACCGGGTGCGTCTGGTCGTGACCGCCGACGGCGTTCTGCGCTACAAAATGGCCAGCCAGGCGGACGGGCGCGAGCTGATCCTGTCCCTGTTCGACGTGGACCTCAAGTGGTCGCCGGCGAGGCTGGCCGTCAAGGACGGTCCGATCCAGGACGTGCAGGCCTCGGAGACCGCGACCCCGTCCCAGATGGTCCGGGTCGCGATCAAGCTCCGCCAGATCCGTCCCTACCACATCCGCCGGGACCAGAACCAGGTCGTCGTCGAGGTGGACAAGGAGGCGGAGAGCGAGGAGGCCGCAGCCGACGTGGCCAGCCGGGGCGGCGATCTCATGCACCGGGTGACCCTGAACGTGCAGAACGAGGACCTCACGTCGCTGGTCAAGGCGCTGGCCTTCGAGGCGGGGTTCGACAACGTGGTCGCCAACATCACCCTGAGCATGCCGGTGACCATCAGCCTCCGGGAGGTGCCGCTGGCGAAGGCGTTGAACCTGATCCTGGCGCCGCAGAACTACGTGTGGAAGGTCGAGCGCGGCGTGTTGCGGGTGGCGTTGCAGACCCAGTTCGAGTCCGAGCTCAACGCCTCGGCCCTGTCGGGCGCGGAGGGCGCGGGCGAATCCGGCGATGACGAGGGTGGCGTTTCCACGCGCGTGTTCCGTCTCAAGTACGTGAGCGTGTTCGACATCGGCGGGACGCCCGCCCTGTCGGGGATCCAGGTCGTGGGCTCGTCCATGCCGCTTTACGTGCAGACCGACCTGGTCAACGCCATCACGCAGATGCTGATCCTGCGAACGCGCGGCCGCGTGATCGTGGACTCCAGGTCGAACAGCCTGATCGTGACCGACGCGAGCTCGAACATGTCCAAGATCGCCCGGCTGATCCGGGAGCTCGACGTGCCCCTGCCGCAGGTGCACATCCTGGCCCGGCTCGTGCAGATCAGCCACTCTTCGATCGACCAGTTCGGCGTGAACTGGTCGGCGGAGAAGGCCACGCCGGCGAATCCCACGCTCAAGGCGACCGCGCTCGGGTACGCGATTCCGCAGACGAACCGGCAGTTCGACCTGGTTACCGGCTTCCTCGGACCGGGATTCAACCTGGACGCGAACCTGAAGCTCCTGCAGACGCGCGGGGACGCCCAGTTGATCCTGAACCCGAGCATCACGACCGTCCACGACCGGCCGGCCATCGTGTCGTCGACCGACTCGCGGAGCTTCGCGCAGACGACGATCGTCCCGATCGGCCAGCAGGGCTTTCCCCAGACGACGTTCCAGCAGGTGTCGATTCCGATCCAGTTGGTCGTGCGTCCGCACGTCAACCCGGACAAGACCGTGGTGCTCGAAGTCGACATCACGATGACGGCCATCACGAAGGAATACACCACCGGGCCTCCGCCGGACACGACAGCCCAGCACGCGACCACGCGTCTCCTGGTCCGGAACCGCGAGACCGGAGTCATCGGCGGTATGCTGACGGACTCCAAGCGGAAGTCGGTGGAGAAGGTCCCTCTCCTGGGAGACCTGCCGTGGTTCCTCGGCGGAGCCCTGTTCCGCACCGAGAGCACGACGATCGACAAGGTGGAGCTGGTCCTATTCCTGACGCCCACGATCGCGGAAGACATCTGATCCGGGCGCCGGAGACCAGGCGGGTATGCTTCGCTACCTGACCGCCGGCGAGTCGCACGGGCGGGGCCTGGTGGCCGTGCTCGACGGCCTCCCAGCCGGTCTGGGCGTGTCCGCGGCCGCGATCAACTCCGATCTGGCCCGCCGCCAGCGCGGCCATGGGCGCGGCGGCCGCCAGCGCATCGAGCATGACGAAGTCGAGATCCTGTCCGGGGTCCGCGGCGGTCTCACGCTCGGAAGCCCGGTGACCCTGCTCGTCCGCAACCGCGATTGGGCCAACTGGTCGTCGGCGATGGCCGCCGAGCCGGGCCCCCTCCCGCCTCCCCTGACCGCCCCGCGTCCGGGTCATGCCGACCTGCCCGGCGCGCTCAAGTTCAGCCATCGCGACATCCGGAACGTCCTCGAACGGGCCTCCGCGCGCGAGACGGCGGCCCGGGTGGCGGCGGGGGCGGTGGCGAGGCTCCTGCTCGCCGCGTTCGGGGTGGACGTGCTCGGCCATGTCCTCTCCATCGGGGCCTTTCGGGCCCGCCCCTGGCGCGGCCCTATCGGGTCCTTAAGGCGGTTGACCGAGTCCTCGCCCGTCCGCTGCGCGGACTCCCGCGCCGCCTCGGCCATGATCCGCGCGATCGACCGCGCCGCGCGCCTCCGCGACACGATCGGCGGCGAGGTCGAGGTGCGGGCCGCCGGGCTGCCGCCCGGGCTCGGGAGCTTCACCCAGTGGGATGCGCGGCTCGACGGACGCCTGGCCGCCGCCGTGATGAGCGTGCAGGCGGTCAAGGGAGTGGCAATCGGCGACGCTTTCGCCGTGGCGGCGGCACCGGGCTCCCGCGCGCACGATGAGATCCGGTGGTCCGGCCGGCGCGGCTACTTCCGGCGCACGAACCGGGCCGGCGGGGTCGAGGGCGGCATGACCAACGGGGAAGAACTCGTGATCCGGGCCGCGCTGAAGCCCATCTCCACCCTCCGCCGGCCCCTGCGCACGGTGGACCTGGCGACTCATCGCCCGGTGCGGGCGCTCGTCGAGCGGTCGGACGTCTGCATGGTTCCGGCGGCGGCGGTCGTGGTGGAAGCCGCGGTGGCTCTCGAGCTCGCCCGGGCTTTCGGAGAGAAGTTCGGCGGCGACAGCCTCGGGGAGATGCGCCGGAATCACCGGGGTTACCTGAAGGCCCTCCGGGGCTCCTGAGCGTCGAGCTCAGGGGGCGGATAAGGACCCGTATGGCCAGGCCCGCGGCGGAACTCCCCCGGAACGTCATCCTCACCGGCTTCATGGGATCCGGGAAAACCACGGTCGGACGGGTCCTGGCCCGCCGGATCGGTTGGCGGTTCCTGGATCTCGACCGCGAGGTCGAGCGTAGAGCCGGGATGAGCGTGGCCGCGATCTTCCGCCGGCGCGGGGAGGAGGCGTTCCGCGCCGCCGAATACGCGGCGATACGCGGGCTGTGCCGCCGCCGTTGCCGCGTGGTCGCCGTGGGCGGCGGCGCGCCCGTATCGGCACGCAATCGCGCCTGGCTCCGTAGAGCGGGCCTGGTCGTCTGGCTCCGGGTGCCGGCCGCCGAGCTCGTGCGTCGCCTGAGGCCGGGCGCGTCCCGTCCCCTCCTCGCGCCCGCGCACGGAGACTGCCGGGCCCTGGCGCGGCTGGTGAAGGGCCTGCTGCGGCGCCGGACCGCGGCCTACTCCCGGGCCGCCGTCGCGGTCTCCGGGTCGGGATCGTCGGCGCGGGTCGCGGCCCGTGTCGCGGCCCGGGCCGGGCTTTCCGCGAGGGCCCGGTGACCTGTCCGGTCTGCGGCGGGGCGGCGGAGGCGGGGGTGCGGTGTCCGCAGTGCGGGGCGCCGGACGTGCCGGAGGACGCGGCAAGAGCCCTGGCCGAGGCCCGCGTGCTGGCCGCGTCCGGCGACCTCGACCGGTCGATCCGCGTCATCCACGCGGCGGTGAAGGCCGCCCCGGGTGCCGCCCTCCCGCACTTGAGGCTGGCGGAGGCCTACGAGCGCAAGATGCGGGGAGGCGAGACGGCCCTGACGTCGCTCGCGGACCGCGAGTTTCGCGAGGCGCTCCGCCTGGCGCCCGCCGATCGTGACGTGCACATCAGCCGGCTGGGATTCTGGACGCGGGCCGGCCGGCTCAATGCCCTCCGGTTGGAATACACGCGCCGCCGGGAGGAGCTCCCGTTCGCGGACGAGTGCCTCAGGATCCTCGACACGCTGGAGCGGTCGGGGGCGGTCGCGGGCGCGCTGGATGCGGCCTCGGGCGCGACGGCCCTGAGGGCCCGCTACCTGTTCATCTCGGCCGCGGGGCTGGGGGTGATCGGGCTGGTCGAGGTCAGCGTCGTCGTCTACTCCGCCATGCGGGACGACGAGTATGTGATGATGTCGGACATGAACTTCTTCGTTGCCGTGGCCGGGCTGACGACCGCGGCCATCCTGGTCCTGGAGGGCCTGAGGGCCCTGAAGCACGGGAAGGGCGCATGATCATGTCCCGGCCGCCGGTCGGTGTCCACGCACCGGCGGCGCGGACGCCGGCCGGCAACTGCGCCGCCGCTGTCCGCAGCGCCGTCGTCTGCGACGAGGGCGTCTATGCGCCCGCGGCGCAGACGACGAAGGGCGTCTTCGCCACCTTGACAGGCCGCAGCGGCGAGGTTAGAGTACGTGACGAAGTGCGCGCGGACTAGGGGCCTCGAAGATTTCGCGCGCGGGAGAACCCCCGGTTGTGGCTAACGCCAACGAAGCAGCGCTCGATGCCATCATCCAGTCGTATTCCGACAAGGTCAAGCAGAATCCGGATTCCCTCCTGTTCGTCCAGCTCGCCGACGCGTACCGCAAGAAGGGCGACTTCGACCGGGCGCTCGAGGTCCTCAGGGGCGGCCTGGCCCGGCACAACAACCTGCTGAGCGGGCTGCTCATGATGGGGCGGATCCACTGCGCGAAGCGCGAGTACGACGAGGCTGTCGAGGTGCTCCGGAAGGTCGTCCAGCGGGAGCCCAGCAACATGACCGCCCACGCGCTGCTGAGCCAGTCCTACGTGTCTACGGGCCGCTGGTCGGAGGCGATCGGCGAGTACCAGAAGATCCTGTCGCTCAATCCCGAGGACGCGGCGGCGCAGGCCGCCCTCCGGGACGCGCTCGACCGGCTCCGTCAGGCCAAGGCGGCGGATCCTCCGGCAGTTCTGGTGCCGCCGACAGCCCAAGGCCGGACGGCACCTGCCGCCTCAACCGGGTCGGAACCTGCCGACGCCGCCCCACGGTCGGAACCTGCCGTGTCCGTGCGGCCGACCGTGGCCCCTCCGTCGCCGCGTTCTGCGGTTCCCTCGCCGGTCCCGGCATTGCCGATTGACCAGCCCATCGCGGCCCCGAAGCGGACTGACGCGCCGCCGGCGAAGACGCCGGAGGCCCGGGCGCCGATGGAGGCTCCCGCCTTCGCGGCGGCGGAGGAGCTGGCGGCTCGCGGCCTCTACGAGGAGGCGGTCGAGGCGCTTCAGCGCATCCTGGAGGCGGACCCCGACAACTTCATGGCGCGGCAGAAGCTTCGCGAGGTCTACGCCCAGCGGGAGGCGATGGAATCGCCCTCGGCGGCTTCGATGGCGAATGCCGCTCCGGCGGAAACCGCCCCCGCCGCTGCCGCTCCTGCCGGCGGCGCCACGCCGGCGGCGGCCCCGGCCGAGACGCAGGCCGACAAGATCACGGACGACGAGATCCTGTACCTGCTGGGGCTGATGGAGGATGCCTCCGCGCCATCAGCCGCGACTGTGGCTACCCCTGAGCCGAAGCCTGAACCCAAGCGTGAGCCCGCGGCAGTTCCAGTGCAGCCGCCATCCCAGAGCCGGTCGGCACCTGCCGTCTCAACTGCGTCGGAGCCTGCCGTCGCGGCCGCACCGGAGCCCGTGATCGAGCCCGTGCTGGAGGCCGTGGTCGAACCAGTGGAAATATCCGCCGTCGAAACACCCACCCCGGTGGCCGCTGCTCCGGCAGGGGGCCTGAGCGAGGGAGCCATCGCGAAGGTGACCGAGATCCTGGACCGGTTCGGGACGACGGAAGGCCTCCGGCAGGCCTACTTCATCGCGGGCACGTCCGTCGTCATGTCGGGCCAGGCGTCGTCCGTCGACCAGTCCGCGAAGATCACGACGCTCGTCAGCATGCTCGCGGATCTGACGCGCCGCGCGGCCTCGAGCATGAAGCAGGGCGAGGTGAAGCAGGTGCTCGTGTTCGGCACCGACGGACTGGTCATGGTGAGCCCCGCCGCCACGGGCATCCTGGCGGCGGTCGCCGGCGGGGGCGTAAAAGTCGGTCTTTTGCGCATTGCGCTGAACGATTGCCTGAAGCGGCTGGCTGATGTAAGCTGAACACCCGGCGACCAAGGGGCTGACGGTCACGCGAGCGCGCGGGAAAAGTCGGAGGACGCGGTAAATGGACTTCAAGGCGGTGTTGCGGGAAACGGTTAGCAACGTGGACGGCTCCCTCGGGGCCGGCCTGATCGGCCTCGACGGAATCGTCGTCGACCAGGTCTCCGCCAAGGCGGACTTTGACATGACCATCGCGGGCGCCGAATACGCGACCATCGTCAAAAGCGCCCGCCGCGCCTCCGAGGAGTTCGGGATCGGGTCCACGAACGAGGTCATGATCTCGACCGAGCGGACGACGATGCTGATGATGACGGTCGGGAAGGACTACTTCTGCGCGCTCGCCATGAACCTCGACGGCAACCTGGGCCGCGGCCGCCTCGAGCTCAAGAAGGCCATCGCCAAATTCGAGAAGGAGTTCTGACGCCGAGTCCCGCCGGGACCGGGTCCTCCCTGCCGGCGTCCCGGCACACGGGACTCGTCGCGCACCTCGCCTACCTGCTCGCGCTGCTTCCCCTGATCGCGCCCGCGCTCAGCCCCGAGAGTGGCCTGGCGGGGGGGGACTGGACCGATCTCCTCTATCCGTTTAGGGCGTTCACGGACGGGGTCTTCCGCGCCACGGGTCGCTTGCCGCAGTGGAATCCGTTCATCTTCTCCGGCATGCCCCATCTCGTCTCCCTCAACGTGCTGACCCTGTACCCGACCGAGCTCGTCGCCCTCTTCCTTCCGGTTTCCCCGTCGACGTTCTACGCCTTTGACCTTCTCCTCCACCTGTTCCTGGCCGCGGCGGCCATGCGCTGGTGGCTCCGGCGCCAGGGGGTGACCGAGGGCGGCGCCTTCACCGGCGGTCTGGTCTACGCTCTCGGGGGACACTGCCTGACCCTGGCGGCCGCGGGGCATCCCCACTGGGTGCGCTGCCTTGCCCTGATGCCCCTCTGTTTCGCCGCGCTCGAGGGCTTCCCGGCCCGGGGGGCCGTCTCGGGCGCGCTCGCCGGACTGGTCATCTCGGTGGCCCTCCTGGGCGCGTCCCTGCACTTCGTAATCCTCGCCGTGCCCGTCGGCGTCATCTGGATCGTGGCCACGGGAACGGCGCCGCTCCGCGAGAAAGCGGTACGGATCTTCTGCTTTGGCGCCGTACCGCTCGTGCTGGGCGCCGTCATCTGGATTCCCGGGTTCGAGTACTTCCTCGAATCCGTGCGCCGCGTGCCCGCTGCGGGCGCGGGGACCTCCTGGGCGCTGTCGGTCTGGGATCTGCCGGCCCTCCTGGTGCCGGGGCTGTGGGGGACACCGGAGGCGTACTGGGGCCCGCACCTCTTCCGGGCGTCGGGCGACTACCCGGGCCTCCTCGCGGTCGCCCTGGCGGCGATCGGGCTGGCGGCGCGGTGGCGCTCCGAGATGCGGTTCGCGGTGCTGGGCACCGCCGGGATCCTGCTCGCGCTCGGGGCCGCGACGCCCGCCGGCGCGGCTCTCGATCACCTTCCCGTGTTCGCCGGCCTCCGGGTGCCCCTGCGCTGGTTGTCGTTTACGCACCTCGCCGTCTGCGTCCTCGCGGCGCGCGGCTGGGACGAGGTTGTCGCCCAGCGGCGATCGCGTGTCGCCGTCGCGGGGCTGGGCGCGGTCGGGCTCGCGTGCGCCGTTGGAATCGCGCTGGCCCAGCCCGTGGCGGCCCGGCTCGAACGCGTCCCTTTCGTCGCCGGGCACATGCGCGAGGGCGGGGTTTCGCGCGCCGGGATCGCGACCGGGGTCGGGACCGCGGCCCGCGACGGCTTCGTGCGCGGCGTCGTGTCGGCGGCGTCGCTGGCGTTCCTCGCCGCGGGGCCCGGGCCCCTCGTGTGGCGGGCGGGGCAGGCCTGGCTGGTGGCGACCGCCGACATGCTGACCGCGGGGTCCCCGTATTTCCAGTATGCCGATGCGCGCGCGGCCGCGACTCCCGACGCGGTCGCCTCCGAACTCCTCCGGCGGATTCCGCCGGACTCCGGGCGGGTGGCGACGGACGAGTACTTCGGGCTTCCGAACCGGCGGATGGGCCTCGGACTCGAGTTCACTTCGGGGTACCACGGCCTGCCGCTCGCGCGCTACGTGAAGCTGCACGACGCCGCCGCGCAGACCGGATCGCTCGCCATCCTGGGGACTCTCGCCGTGCAATGCATGGTGACCGGCATACGCCCCTTGGGCGCCTGGCCGGCCGTCGTCGGGATCGACGTCGCGCCCGGCGAGAGGGAGTGGGTCGTCGGGAACCCGGCCGCCATGCCGAGGGCCTGGCTGGCGGCGGAGACGGTTCGGGTCCGGGACGCGGAGGACGCGGTCGCGTTCATGCGGCGGCCCGGCTGGACGCCGGCGGTAGTGCCGGTCGAGGCCGCCTCCGGGCAGACGATACCCGTGGGAGCCGGGCGGGTGGAAGGTCGCAACGAGATCACGATGCTGAAGGGGCAGGACGAGCTGGAGGCCACCCTCGAGCTCGCCCGGGGCGGGCCGGTCGTCTTCTCCGAGGTCTGGTATCCGGCCTGGAAGGCTTTCGTGGACGGGCGTCGCGTGGCCGTCTGGCGCGCCTGCGCGGCCCTGCGCGCGGTCGAGGTGCCGGCCGGGCGGCACCGGGTGAGGATGATCTACGACTCCTGGAGCCTTAAGATCGGTATATGGGTTTCCCTGCTGGGCTGGACGGTGGTGGTCTGCGCGATGCGCGGGCGGCGCGAGGCGTGAGGCGGATGGCCGTGCTCCTCGCGCTGGCGCTGGCGCCCGGCACCGCCGGGGCCGTCGGTGGCGACCTCTGCGTGCCCCTGCCGCTCGAGGGCTGGGCCGTAGTCGGCCGCTGGCATGTCGGGTCCGCGGCGCGGTCGGCGCGCGAGGGCTGGTGGCGGCCGGCGTTTCGCGCGCGGGACTGGGCATTGGTGCGGGCCGGGGGCTGGCTGCCGGCCGCCCCGGCGGGGTGCTGGCTGCGGGCCCGGTTCCAGTTCCGGCGGTCGTCCTGGCAGACGGTCGCCCTCGACGGTCGCGCGCTGCCGGCGGGCACGCGGGTCCACGTCAACGGGGTCGAGGTCAGGTGGACGGACACCACGTCCGGTACACCGGCCGATCTCGCCGGCGTCGTCCACGCGGGGGAGAACGTGCTGGTGCTGTCCCTTCCCCCGGTCGCCGCGAAGACCCTGAAGGCGCCGGAGGTCTCGCTGACCGGGCACGCGGCCCCGTCGGGGGCGCCCCGGGCGGCCTCGATCGGCCCGCCGTGGCGGGCGAAAGCCGACCAGGTGGAAACGGTCCTGCCGGCCGCGTGGCTCAAGGGGCGGGACGTGTCGGCCTGGCGGGTCGCCCTGCCGCGTCCCCTGGCCGTGACCGACACCTGGCTGCCGCAGGCGCCCGTGTGCGTGAAGGCGGTGCTGGACCTCCCCCCGCCCTGGGGCGGCCGCCGGTTCTCGCTCTTCCTCCACGGACTCGCCGGCACGCCCG
This sequence comes from bacterium, assembly GCA_919901855.1. Lineage (GTDB taxonomy): Bacteria > Oederibacteriota > CAKKQC01 > CAKKQC01 > CAKKQC01 > CAKKQC01. The sequence goes on from CAKKQC010000006.1 coordinate 185,056, forward strand.
AGGTGTGGCTGAACGGTGAGCCGCTCACGGGGCCGGTCAAGTGTCCGGCCCGGATCGATCTGGGCCGGCGACTCAAGTTCGACGGGCGCGACTCCCTCTGCCTCGTCTACCCCGCGCCGCCGGCGGGCCCCGGCGACGACGGGTCCTGGGGCGTGGCCGCGCTCTTCTGGGACACGAGCATCCGGCCCCTGCGCCTGCCGGCCGGGGCGTCCGTGCTGTTCGACCCCGGGGAATGGGCGGGGCAGGAGGGCGTGCGCCGGGCGCTCCGGTACGCCTCCGAGGCGGCGGAGGTCAGTGCGACCCCGTGCGCGTTCACCTGGGGGGAGGCGGGGGTGACCCCGGCGATGACTTCCACCGGGACGGGCGGCCCCGCCGGCATCGTGGTCGCCGCCTGGGGGGCGACGACGTACCGGCCGGACGAACTCGAGGCCACGCGCGCGGCGATCCGGGCGCGGGTGGCCGGGTTCAAGCAGCAGGGCCTCCGGGTCTGGGTGATGTCGCCGACGACCCTCGGCGAGCGTCCGGACACCTCGCGGAACGAGCGCATCCGGCTCTACAACCGCAGCCTGCGCGATCTCGCCAAGGGGGAGGGCGTGCGGCTCATCACGGTCTACGACGTCTTCTACTCCTCGCTGCGGCGCATGACCACGGGGCCGAGGTACCGCCGGTGGCCCGTACGCCTGCCGTTGACCGACGATGGAGGGACTCTCGGTCCCCAGGGGGCATTCCTGCTGGGTCTCGCCATCCTCAACGAGTTCGCCGTCCCATAGTAGGGGGACGTAGTTGCATAGTTGCATAGCTCGGGGGAGAATCAGGCGTGCCAAGGACTGAGCGGTTGGACGTGCCCGGGGTGCTGTATCACGTGATCGTTCGCGGGATTGAAAGAGGGCGGATATTCCGCAACGAACGCGATCACGAGGACTTCGTCGCGAGACTCGGGAAGCTGGTGGAAGCGTCGGGGACCACATGCTTCGCGTGGGTGCTCCTGCCCAACCACGCGCATCTGCTGGTGCGACGGGGCGAGAAGGCACTCTCGTGGGTCATGCAACGCCTCCTGACCGGATACGCGGTCTCGCATAACCTGAGGCATGGGAGAAGCGGGCACCTCTTCCAGAACAGGTACAAGGCGATCATCTGCGAGGAGGATGCGTACTTCCTCGAACTCGTGAGGTACATTCACCTGAACCCATACCGGGCGGGGATGGTTGCCGATCCGGCGAAGCTGGGGCGATATCGATGGTCGGGGGAGGGTGTCCTGGAAGGACTGCGTCGTTGCGGGTGGCAGGAGACGGAAGAGATTCTGGCGTTGTTCTGCAGGAACAGGCGGCAGGCTCGGGATGGATACCGGCGGTTCCTGCTGGAGGGGAGCGGGGAGGGACATCGACCGGAGTTGTCGGGAGGAGGGCTGGTCCGGAGTGCCGGCGGAACGGAGCAGTATCTGGCGAACCGCAGGGCGGGAGAGACGATGCGGGGAGACGTTCGGGTGTTGGGGAGCAGCGAGTTCGTATCGGGAATCATGAAGAAGGCCGAAGCCCTGGAACGGCGCACGCACAGGTTGTCACGGCTGATGACGCCCAGGCAGGTGATCGAGAAGGCCGCGAAGGTGGCGGGCGTGAGCCCGGCATCCATGCGTGGGCGGAATCAGCATGTGGGTCGCGTGCTGGCGAAGGACTTGGCGTGCAAGTGGCTGGTCGAGGATCTTGGGTTGCGGGGAGCGGCAGTCGCGAAATTGCTGGACATCTCGAAGTCCGCGGTCAGCCGCGGGGTCGTGCGGGGGCAGAGGATCGAGAAGGAACGCGGGGTAGCCTTGGAATGAGTAATGCAACAATGCAACTACGTCCCCTGAAGGGGGAGCTTGACCGGGAGGCATCCGGACCGTTAACGTGGAGCCCGATCATGCACACGGGTCGAACGCTCCCCAAGGCGGCAGGCGGGCCGGTCTGCCTTGCACTGGCGGTCGCTCTTGCGACCGCCGGGTGCGGCGGCGGCGCCCGCGAGGGGCGCAAGGCGCCCGCATTCCAGCTCCCGGACCAGAAGGGCGCCACGGTCAAGCTTGCGGACTTCCGCGACCGCGCGGTGCTGCTCGCGTTCTGGACGCCCTGGGCCGGGCCGTGCCGGATGTCCCTGCCGCAGTGGGGCCGCCTTCAGAGGAAGTACGGGAAGCAGGGGCTGGCTGTCGTGGCGATCACGGTCTTCGACGACGCGCACGCGGCGGAGAAGATGCTCAAGGAGAACGCGGCGTCATTTCCGGCGCTGACGGGCGACGAGGCCGTCATCAAGGCGTATCTGGGTCGCAAGGAAATCACGCTCCCGGTGGTGTTCATTCTGGACGGGCGGGGCAGGGTCGTGCGGCGCATCGCGGGCTTCCAGCGCGCCGAGGACCTCGAGCCCGAGGTCGGGAGGGCGCTCGCGACCCTTCAGGCCAAGTCCGGCGGGAGTTCGGCAACGCACTAACCCGGCTCCCCTTAAGGGGGTGCCGTCGAGGAGGATCATTCGTATGAGCGACATCGTTTCGATTCACGGCAGGGAGATCCTGGATTCGCGCGGCAACCCGACGGTGGAAGCGGACGTCGTGCTGGCCGACGGGTCATTCGGGCGGGCCGCGGTGCCCTCGGGGGCGTCCACGGGGTCGCACGAGGCCGTGGAGCTCCGCGACGGCGACAAGGGCCGGTACCTGGGCAAGGGCACGCGGAAGGCCGTCGAGAACGTCAACGGCGGAATCGCGAAGGCCTTGAAGGGCCGGTCGGCGCTCGACCAGGCCGCCGTGGACAAGACGATGCGGGAGCTCGACGGCACCCCGAACAAGGGGAAGCTCGGGGCGAACGCGATCCTCGCCGTCTCGCTGGCCGTGGCCAAGGCCGCGGCGGCTTCGAAGAAGATGCCGCTCTACAAGTACCTGGGTGGCGAGGCGGCCGTGACTCTGCCGGTCCCTCTCATGAACGTGCTCAACGGCGGCGCGCACGCGGACTCCGGGGTCGACATCCAGGAGTTCATGCTGGTGCCGGCCGGGGCGAAGACGTTCTCGGAGGCCCTGCGCATGGGCACCGAGGTGTTCCACACGCTCAAGGGCGTGCTCAAGGCAGGCAAGCTCAATACCGCGGTTGGGGACGAGGGCGGCTTTGCCCCCAATCTGCCCACGACCGAGGATGCCCTCAAGATCCTCGTCGAGGCGATCGAGAAGGCCGGGTACAAGCCCGGGAAGGACATGTGGCTCGCGCTCGACGTCGCCTGCACGGACTGGTTCAAGAACGGCCAGTACATGTTCAAGGGCGAGGGGGTCAACCGGGACCCGAAGGCGATGGTCGAGTTCCTGGCGGGGCTCGTGAACCGCTACCCGCTAGTGTCGATCGAGGACGGGTGCGCGGAGGACGACTGGGCCGGCTGGAAGCTCCTTACGGGCACGCTGGGGAAGAAGATCCAGCTCGTCGGCGACGATATCTTCGTGACGAACGTCGAGATCCTCAAGCGCGGGATCGCGGAAGGCGTCGCGAACTCGATCCTTATCAAGGTCAACCAGATCGGGTCGCTGACCGAGACGCTCGATGCCGTCAACATGGCCAAGGGCGCCGGCTACACGGCGGTCATGTCGCACCGCTCCGGCGAGACCGAGGACGCGACGATCGCGGACCTCGCGGTCGCCACGGGGTGCGGAGAGATCAAGACCGGTAGCGCGTCGCGGACGGACCGGATCGCGAAGTACAACCAGCTCCTGCGCATCGAGGAGGAGCTGGGCGGCCGGGCCGTGTACGCGGGCACCAAAGTCTTCGGGAAATGGCTCGCGGGCTGAACGGAGGACGGAACATGGCGAAGATCGTGGCGGTTGACGACGAATCCATGACGCTGGACCTGATCACGGCCTGCCTCGACCGGCACGAGGTGACGACGGCGTCCGGGGTGGACGAGGGGCTGGCGGCGGTCAAGGCCGCGCGGCCGGACCTCGTGATCGTGGACTACCACATGCCCGGCAAGGACGGCACGGAGCTCGTGCGCGATATCCGCGCGGACGCGATCCTCAAGGGCACCAGGATCATGATGCTCACCGGCGACAGCCGGATGCAGAAGGTCGAGGAGTCGTTCGGGCTGGGCGCGGATGACTATCTCGTCAAGCCATTCTCCTCCGCCGTGCTCCGGGCGCGCGTCGACGCCCTGCTCGCGAAGCCCAGGGCCTGATCAGACCGAGACCGAGGGCGCCGCGGCGGGCGGCGCGTCGAGCACCTCCCGCACCTTGGCCGCGAGCCCGGTCGGGCTGAACGGCTTCTCGAGGAACGCGATCCCGGACACGAGGAGGCCGTGCTGGATGATCGCGTCCTCGGTGTATCCGGACATGTAGAGGATGCGCAGGCCGGGGCGGAGGATCTCGAGCCGCTCCCCGAGGATCCGGCCGTTCATCCGGGGCATGACGACGTCGGTCAGCAGGAGGTCGATCGGGTCCGCGTGCGCGCCCGCGAGCTCGAGGGCGTGCTCGCCGTCGCGGCCCGTGATGACCCGGTAGCCGAGTCCGGCCAGCACCTCCCGCGCGAGGTCGCGAACGCCCTGTTCGTCCTCCACCAGGAGGATCGTCTCGGTGCCCCCGCGCGCCGGGAGGGGAGGGAGGGCCGCGGCCACCGGCTCTCCGGCCTCCGTGACCAGGGGCAGGTAGACCTTGAAAGTGGTTCCGTGGCCGGGCTCGGAGTACGCCCAGATGTTCCCGCCGCTCTGCTTCACGATCCCGTACACGGTGGATAGGCCGAGCCCCGTGCCCTTGCCCTTCTCCTTGGTAGTGAAGAACGGCTCGAACATGTGCGAGAGCGTCCCCGCGTCCATGCCGGTGCCCGTATCGCTCACCGTCAGCCGCACGTAGGGGCCGATGCTGACCCCGACGTGGCGGCGGGCGTAGTCCTCGTCGAGGTACACGTTCGCCGTCTCGATCGTGAGCGTGCCGCCGCCCGGCATCGCGTCGCGGGCGTTGACGACGAGGTTCAGGAGCACCTGGTGGAGGCGGCCGGGGTCGACCTTGAGCCGGCCGAGGCCGGCGGCGAGATGCAGGCGGATCTCGACGTCCTCGCCGAGCGTTCGCCTGAGTAGTTCCTCGATTTCGCCAAGCTCGGCGTTGAGGTCGAGAACCTTCGGCTGGAGCATCTGGCGGCGGCTGAACGCGAGCAACTGCTGGGTCAGGCCGGTCGCCCGTTGGCCCGCCTTGTGGATTTCGGCGATGGTTTTGCGCGCGGGGTCCTCGGGCGGGAGGCGGTGGAGCAGGAGCTCGCTGTAACCGATCACGGTGGTCATGATGTTGTTGAAGTCGTGCGCGATGCCGCCGGCCAGCCGGCCGACGGCCTCGAGCTTCTGGACCAGGATGAGCTGTTCCTCGCTCCGGGCTAGCGCCTCGATCGACTTGGCCCGCTCGCAGGCGTAGCGCAGGGTGCGGGCGAGCATCGCGGGACTCACGTGCGCGCGGGGCAGGCATTCCTGCGCCCCCAGTTCGAATGCGCGGACGCCGCCGGGAACGTCCTCGTGCTCGGTGAGGAGGACGACCGGGACGTTCGGAGCGGCCGTGACCAGGGAGCGGAGGTGGTCCGCGCCCGATCCGTCGAACCGGGGGAGGTTGAGCAGGACGACATCCCAGCGCTTCGCGTCCGGCGCTTCTGCGGTCCTGATGTGGGAGAGCGCGTCGGCCTGCCCGGCCGCCCAGACGACCTCGAAGGGCGAGCCGGCGGGGGAGGTCAGCATGTCGCCGATGATCCGGGCGTCCTGCTCTATCCCGTCCACGAGGAGTACGCGCATCTTGGTGTTCAGCATGGGCTCACGGTGCATTGCATAGCAACTGCCGTGCCACCGACCGGTGCGGGCGGGACAGGGTTCCTGAGGGCACAAGGGGGGGAAGGAGGCTTGGGGGCCGGGAGAATCTCCCTGCCGCGGGATTATCTCCTCGTGGTGCCGTGGCAGGCTAGAATGACTCCATGTCGCGTCCTGAAGGACTGCATCGCGAACAGGGGGTGAGAGTCCCCTCCGGGCAAGCGCCGGAGCACCCGGAAGCAGGCTCCGGCGTCGGGCAGAGATGCCTTGCGCTGAGCGGAGCGTCGAAAGCCATCGAGAGGTGGGAGCGAATCCACAGCCCGCAACATGAAGTGAAGTCTGCAGCCTCGACATATTCTCAGCCGAAAGGTGTACGGGAGGGCCGAGCCGCTCATGTCACGGCGAAGGCAATAGACAAGCGTCCGGGTACCGGAGGGACGCTGGACCTCCCCGGGGTACGGGAAGCAGGATGTGGAGAAGGCGCGATGCGGGACAGGAGAGACCCTCCCCGGCAGCCTCTGTCGGGCAAACACCGTTTGTATAAGGAGAAACCGAAAGCGAGCGGAGCCGGGAGGGAGTCCGAGGGGCTCGTAGTACCGAGGATGGTCGCGGAGAACAACGCGGCCGGAGGGAAGGGGCCCTGCTTTGGTCGTGCGTGCGACGGGGGTAAGCGCGTGGGAATGGCTCGGGAAACCGGACCTAACGACCCCGGCGGACAGAAGTCCGCTGAACCCGTGCGAGAACTCCAACGTACGCTTCGGGCGTGTGCCAAGCGGAGCAAGACACGGCGTTTCCACGCGCTGTATGACCGGATGTGCGGGAGTGACGTCCTGCACGAGGCGTGGAGGCGAGTGAGCAGGAATCGGGGAGCGGCGGGAGTGGACGGTGAGAGCATCAAGGCCGTGGAGGAACGCGGAGTTGAAGCGTTCCTTGAAGGCATCCGCGCCGACCTCGGGACGGGCCGGTACCGACCCCATCCGGTGCGGAGGCGGTACATACCGAAGGGAGACGGGAAGCAGAGGCCGCTGGGGATACCGACGGTGCGCGACCGGGTAGTGCAGGCGGCGGCGAAGGTGGTCCTGGAACCGATCTTCGAGGCGGACTTCCGGCCCTGCTCGTACGGGTTCCGGCCCGGGCGGAACACGACGCAGGCGCTGGAAGCGATCCGAGAAGCCGGGAACCGGGGACTGAACTTCGTGCTCGACGCCGACATCCGGAAGTTCTTCGACTCGATCGACCAGCAGAAGTTGCTGGTGCTGGTAGGGAAGAGGGTGAGCGACCGGCGGGTGGTGAAACTGATCCGACAGTGGCTTTCAGCCGGGGTGATGGAGGAGGGCACGGTGAGGAACAGCCTGACGGGGACGCCCCAGGGCGGAGTGATCTCGCCGTTGCTGGCCAACATATACCTGCACTTTCTCGACCGTGCGTGGGAGAAGAGGTACTCACACCTTGGAATCCTCGTGCGGTACGCGGACGACTTCGTGGTGATGAGTGACACGAGGGAGAAGGCCGAGAGAGCGCGAGACCGCGTGACGGAGATCATGGCGCGGCTGGGGCTGGAACTGCATCCGGAGAAGACGAGACTGCTCGATCTCACAAGGGGCAAGGAGAGCTTCACGTTTCTGGGATGCGAGATCCGCAAGCGGCGGAGCATTCAGCGGGCACCGGACAAGTACTTCATGAAGCGGTGGCCGTCGAGGGAAGCGATGAAGCGCATCCGGAGCCGCATATACGCGCTGACGGACGCGAGTCAAAGCGGGGTGAGACACGTCGGCGAGCTGATCGAGCGGATCAACCCGGTACTCCAAGGCTGGGGCCAGTACTTCCGGACCGGAAACGCGGAGCATATGTTCAACGTGACCGACGCGTACGTGTACCGGCGCATCATGCGCTGGTTCTCCCGGCGCGGCGGCTGGCGTACCGCCTTCCGGGCCGAGGTCTGGCCCTCAGCGCGTCTCCACGGCATTGGTCTCGTCCGTCTGATGGGGTCCGTGCGGTATCCCGCGCAAGCCACGCTTGTAAGACCATCGTTAAGCCGTGTGCGGGAAATCCGCAAGCACGGTTTGAAAGGGGGTGCTGGATTGGTGTCCGCCTGTGGGATACTGAGCCAGTAATCTACCAATGGCGCTCAACCGGGAGATCCTGCTCGTCGTCGAGGACGAGGAAGAGGTGGCCGGCCTGCTCCGGGACGCGCTGGAGGCCCCGAACCGGGAGATCCTGTTGGCCCGGACCGGTGCGGAGGCGCGGAGCCTGCTGGCGCGGGACCCCGCGGTTGTTCTCCTCGATATCGGCCTGCCGGACGTTTCCGGCCTAGATCTCCTGCCCGAGGTGCTCGGTGACCGGCGCGGCCGGGTGGCGCTCATGCTCACGGGGCAGGCCGAACAGGACAGCGTCATCATCGCGATGCGGCACGGCGCCATGGATTACCTCACCAAGCCGTTCTCGATCGACGAGGTGACGGCCAAGGTCGACAAGGCCTTCGAGCTGGCCGCCCGGAACCGCGCCGTCCGGGAATTGCCGGCCGCCGGCGAAGCGCCGGTTTCCGGCGCCGGGGTCGAGCAGTTCCTGGTCGGGCGGTCCCCGGCGATGCTCGAGCTGTACAAGCTGATCGGCCGGCTGGCCGGCTCCGCGATCCCGGTCCTGATCCGGGGCGAGAGTGGGTCCGGCAAGGAACTGGTGGCCCGCGCGCTCCACCGGTTCGGTCCCCGCCCGGACGGCCCCTTCGTGGCCGTGGACTGCGGCAGCCTGCCGGCGGGCCTCCTGGAGGGAGAGCTCTTCGGATACGAGCGGGGGGCGTTCACGGGAGCGGTGGCGGCGAAGCCGGGCCGGTTCGAGCTCGCCGACGGCGGCACCCTGTTCCTGGACGAAGTTGGGAACATCCCCATGGAGCTTCAGGCGAAGCTGCTCCGCGCGCTCCAGGAGAAGGCGACCCAGCGGCTGGGCGCCACGAAGGCCGTGTCCTGGGATGCCCGGGTCCTCTCCGCCACCAACGCCGATCCCCGGGAACTGGCCTCCGAGGGCCGGTTCCGCGAGGATCTTCTGTACCGGCTTGCAGGGGTCGAGATCGGCGTGCCGCCCCTGCGGGAACGGCTGGGCGATCTCCCGGTCCTGGTGGGGCTTTTCCTTCGCCGCTGGGCCGCCGGCCGGCCGGGGTTGGCGTTTACGCCCGAGGCCATCCGGCTGCTCGAGGCCTGGTCCTGGCCGGGGAACGTCCGCGAGCTGGAGCACGCGGTCAGCCGGGCCGCCGCGCTGGCGTCCGGGCCGTCGATCGGCCCGGAGTCTCTCCCGGGCGAGGTCCGGTCGGGTCGGTCTCCCGACCCCCCGGGCATGTCCGGCCGTCCGGCGGGCAAGGCGGACCTCCTGACCCTCGAGGAGATGAAACGGCGTTACGCCCGCGAGGCGCTTGGGCTCTGCGGGGGGAACCGGGCCGAGACGGCCCGCCTCCTCGGGGTCGATCCCAAGACGTTGAGAGCGCTCCTCCAGGACTGATCTCCCCGCAAGACCGGCGGGAGGGAGGGGAGAAACTCCCCACCTACCGGACTGATTCCCCTCCCGTGATCCCGCGACACCAGAAAAGCCGCTGCCTGCGCGCCGTTTGCGCTTGGCACGCCGCTTGCTCTATCAGGGAGCAGCATGACACCGCAGGAGGAACACTCGATGATTCCCAGGGAAATGAGCCGGTTGGGATGCGTCGTCGCGTTGGTGGTGGCCGGTAGGGCCGCGGTGGCGGCCGACTGGAACGGACTCGAGAACCAGGGCGCTCCCGTGGCGTATCTCGCCCAGCCTTCCGTGGCGTTGCTCTCGTCCTCGCGGTCGGTCGTCGTCGGCACCCGCCTCGACGGCGGCGTCGTCCGGCTCGGCGGGATGCTCGTGGACCGGGGGGTCTGGACGGCGCTTGGCGGGGCGTCCGTGGACGAGGGGACCGCCGTGGCGCACCGGGCCCCCCGCCTTGCTGCGGACGGCGCCGGTCATGCGGCCCTGCTCTACGGCCGGTTCGACGGCAGTGTCTGGCGCCTCGCGGCACGCTGGTTTGACGGCGCCGTCTTCTCCGACCTCTCCGGCGGCGCTCCGGTCGACCAGGATGTCGGAGGGAACACCGGCGGCTTCGCGGGCGCGTTCGTGACGATAACCAAACTCGTTGTCGCGTACACGAAGGACGACGGGAGCCGGATGGCGCTCTTCGTCCGGTCGTGGAACGGCGGCGGCTGGCAGGACGAGAACGCGGGAGCGGCTCTGGACGATCCGGCCGGCATCGGCGCCGATGCGCCCGCGATTGCGGGGGACGGGGCCGGCGGGGCGCTGGTCGCGTACGTCCAGTACGGATCCGGCGGTCAGCGGCTCACGACCGTGCGGCTCGACGCGACCGGCTGGCAGCCGACCGGCGCCGCGACGCCTCCGGATCACCTGGGGTTGGGCGGGGTATCCTCGCCCGCCGTGACGGCGCTGGCGGGCGGCCGCTGGCTCGTCGCGTACGTCCAGGAGGACGCGGACGGCGCGAGCCAGCACCTGTACGCCGCGGTCTGGACGGGCTCGTCCTGGGCGTACGTCAACGAGGGCCTGCCCCTGGACGGCTACCCGAAGGGCGTCCGGGCTCCCGCGGTGGCGTCCGACGGCGCGGGGGGCGCGATTCTCGTCTACACCACGGCGGATCTCGTGGACGGCATCGAGGCGCCCACGGTCAGGTCCCTGCGCGTGACCGGGCTGTCGGCCACTCCGATGAACGGCGGGGATTTCCTCGAGGCGGCCGGCGCCGGAACGATTCCGGCGCTCGCCCTCGCGACGTGGGGGGTGGGAGGAGCGTGCAGCGCCCTCCTGCTCATGGACGAGCAGTCGGGTGGCATCGACCGGGTCTATTCCCGGGCGATCCTGGCGCCCGTGGCGGCGACGCCCGTCGCAACCGCTCCGGCGGAGACGGGCCCGGGGGTGCGCGTAACGCACAATCTGTTCAGGCCCGACCGGGGCGAGCAGGCGCGGATCGTCTATGTGTCTCCCACCTCGGAGCGCTTGCGGGTGGCAATCTATTCGCTCGCGGGTACCGCGGTCCGGCTGGTGTCCGACGGCCCCTTGGCGGGCCGGGGCGAGTGGATGTGGGACGGCCGGGATGACGCGGGGCAGACGGTGGGCGCGGGAGTCTATCTCCTGGTGGCGGAGGCGGGGTCCGCTCGCGACACCCGCAAGATCGTGGTGGTCCGGTGATTCCCCGGACGGTGGGTGGCCGCGGTTTCGCGCTCGCGCTGGCCGTGGCGTTGGCGGCTGGGGCGCCGGCGGCGGGCCGCGGTGCCTCGACGCAGGCCCTGCTCGGGTCCGCGCGGTCGGCCGGGCTGGGGGCGGATGCGGCCGCCGGCGGCGGGATCGCGGGGCTCCAGGGCAACCCGGCCGCGCTCGCATCCCAGACCGGCTGGGCCGCGGCCGGGACCTACCTCTCGTGGCTCGAGGGGGCCAGGATCGGCCAGCTCACGGCGTGTGCCCCCACGCCGGCGGGGCCGGTAGCCCTCTCCATCGGCAGCTTCACGGCGGGGAGTGTGGACGTGGTCGAGGACAGCGGCGCGGTCCGGACCGTGAATGCCCAGCAGGATACGGTGGTGACCGCCACGCTGGCGCGGTCGATCGTGCCCGGGTTCGAGGCGGGCGTGGCCGGAACGTGGTACCGCTCCGTACTCGCGGAGACGTGGGTGGCGAGCGCCGCGTCCGTGGGGCTCGGCGCGCGGTTCGTGACCGCCGACGGGGCCCTTTCGCTCGGAGGGGTGGTCGCGAACGCCGTGGGCACGCCGCTCCGGTACGCCGGACAGCCCCAGGCCCTCCCCAGAACGGTGACGGCGGGGGCGGCGTGGCGGCCGGTGCGGAGCCGGCTGGTGGGCCTGCTGCTCGCCGTCGATTACGTCGCGGCGCCGGGAGACGCGGATGCGCAACGGTTGGGCGTCGAGGCCGAGTTCGTGCGCCTCCTGGCCCTGCGGGCCGGCGTCACCCGGGGCGGCGGGGTCGCTTCGGTCTCGGCCGGCCTCGGGGCGCGGTGGGGACGGGTCCAGTTCGACTACGCGGTCGCCTCTCCCTCCCGGCTGGGGACGGCGTCGCGCGCGACCGTGACGGTGGCGCTGTGACCGCCACTTTCATCCGCCCGCCGCGGGTTCTCGTCGTGGACGACGACGAGGGCATCCGGGGGCTGATCGACGCCACGCTCTCGACCATGGGGTGCCAGGTCACCTGCGAGGCGGACGGGCGCCTCGGGCTGGCGCGGCTCGACGAGGGAACCTGGGACGCGGTCCTATTGGACCTCAACCTGCCCGGGATGAACGGCTTCAAGGTTCTGGAAGCCATCCGCGACCGCTATCCCGTGGAGAAGCTCCCGGTGATCATGATCACGGGCCAGGACGACTCCGAGACCCGGTTCGAGGCGCTCCGGCTCCGGGCCAACGACTTCCTGAGCAAGCCCCTGCACCCGGCCGAGCTCCTCGCGCGGATGAACACCGTCCTCTCGATGCGGATCGCCCAGCAGGAGCTGGAGGAGCGCGTAGCCGAGCTCGGCCGGATGAACGAGCTCAAGGACCTGCTCGTCAACTACTGCATCCACGACATGCGGGGTCCGCTGTCGAGCGCGCGGGGGTTCGTCGAGCTGGCCATGGAGCGCGCGGCTGACCCCGCGGCGCCCGAACACCGCCACCTGGCGAGGGCGCTGGGGGCCATCGACATGGTCGTCCGGATGGCGTCGGACGTCATCGAGGTGACGAAGATGGAGGAGGGGCGGCTCACGCCGGCGCTCGAGGACGTGGACGCGGGCGGGATCGTGCGGGCGCGGGTCGAGCTCTTCGAGGGGCTCGCCTCGTCCCGGCGGGTGACGTTGGGGGTGGTCGTCGAGGAGGGCCTTACGCCCGTGCGGGCGGATGTCCACCTGCTGGAGCGGATCCTCGACAACCTGACTACCAACGCGCTCAAGCATACCCCTCCCGGGGGACGGGTGACCCTGCGTGCCGCACGGGCGCCGGAGGGGGCATCGGTCGTCCTCGCGGTCGAGGACACGGGCGAGGGCATCCCGCAGGCGTGGCTGGGCCGGATCTTCGACAAGTTCACGCAGGTCGAGGCGCGCCGGCTCGGGTTCGCGCACGACACGGGGCTGGGGCTCACGTTCTGCCGGATGGCCGCGGAAGCCCAGGGGGCCCGGCTCTGGGTCGAGAGCGAGGAGGGCCGGGGGTCCCGGTTCAGCCTTGAAGTGCCGCTGGCCGCGGTTCGGCCGGAGGCGCTCGACCGGCGGATGGCCGTCGCCGCCTGACCGGGGTCAGCCCGCGGCGTTCAGGATCTGGCGCGTCTTCTCGAGCAGGGCGCGCGGGGTGAAGGGCTTCTGGAGGAAGTTCCCGCCGACGTCAACGCCCAGGTCCGCGAGCGCGTCCTCGGCGTACCCCGACATGAACAGCTTCCGGATGTCCGGCCGCCGGTCCGCAACCGTATCGAGGATCTTCCGGGCGCCGCCGTTGGGCATCCTGACGTCCGTGATGAGGAGATGGATCGGGCCCTCCCGTTCCCGCTCTATCCGGGCGGCCTCTCCCGGCTCTCCGGCCGACAGCACCGTGTATCCCGTCTCGGTCAGGACGCTCGCCATGAGGTCGCGCAGCCGCGGCTCGTCCTCGACCAGCAGGATGGTGGCCGTGGCCCGGAGGACGGCGCCGGCCGCGGATTCTCCCGGTGCCGCGGAGACCGGGAGGTCGACGCGGGGGAGATGGAGCCGGAAGACGGACCCGGCGCCCGGGGCGCTCTCGACCTCGATGTCCCCCTTGTTCTGCTTGATGGCTCCGTAGACGGTGGCGAGGCCGAGCCCCGTGCCCTTGCCCTGTTCCTTCGTGGTGAAGAACGGCTCGAACAGCCGCGAAATCGTGCGCTGGTCCATCCCGGTGCCGGAGTCGCGGACGGACAGCGTCACGTACCGCCCGGGCGCCAGCCCGGCCGGCAGCCGGGGGTCGTCTCCCGCGAACGAGGTATTCGCCGTCGTGATCTCGATCCGGCCGCCGTTCGGCATGGCGTCCCGGGCGTTTACCAGCAGGTTCACGAGGATCTGCTCGAGCTGGCCGGGGTCGAGCAGGCAGTTCCCGAGATCGGGAGCGAGGCCGGGCACGACCGCGATGTGCTCGCCCAGGAGCCTGGAGAAGACATCGAGGCGCTCGGTTACGAACGCGTTGACGTTGACGGCCCGGGGGCGGATCACCTCCTTGCGGCTGAAGGAGAGGAGCTGGCGGACGAGCCGCGTGGCCTCTTCGGTCGAGCTCCGGAGGCCCGCGAGCCAATGCCGGGCCGGCGCGTCCCCTGAAAGGCGGCCTGCCAGCAGTTCCCCGTAGCCCGTGATTACCGTGAGCTTGTTGTTGAAGTCGTGCGCCACGCCTCCCGCGAGCAATCCGATGGCTTCGAGCTTCTGGGACTCGAACAGGCGCTCCTGCTGCCGCGTGATGACGCCGGCCTGCGCGGTCACTTCGTCCTTGAGCTTCGCGTTCAGCCGGGCCAGCCCGTCCCGGGCGGAGAGCATGCGCTCGTAGAAGAGGTCGAGGAGTCCCGCGCCGAACACGGTGAGCGCCCACATGCCCAGGACGTTGACAATGACGCTGGACGCGGCGCCCGTTCCGTGGGGGGGCAGGAAGTGCTCGCGCATGACCACCGACCAGGCGATGATCATCGCGCAGGCGGAGGTCGAATAGATGAGATACCACCGGAGCGGCAGCAGAATCACGGCGACGAAAAGCAGGGAGTACGTCTGCGCGAGCTGCATGTTGAGCCGCGTGAACCAGTCGGTATTGGAGGCCTGGAAGAGCCCGGTCAGCACGGCGAATGCGGCGAAGACGTAGATCACGTGCGCCTCGCGCCGGCGGCCCCGCCGGGCGAGCAGGTAGAGACCCGGGTGGACGAGGGCCCAGCAAACCACGCCGATCCGCAGGAACGGGACCCGCTCGGGTTCGTAGAACGGATTCTGGCCGCCGAATCCGACCGTCAGGACGGCGGTCGCGCTGACGAAGAGGAGGACGTTGAATACGGCATCGCGGACCCGCTCGATGTCGACGGCGGCGCCGAGGAGCGCCGCGCGCCGCGCGGCGAGCCAGGCCCGCAGGTTCACAACCTGCCCTCGAGCTTGAGGGCCCACACGCGCATCGTCGTCCCGTACCAGAACATGATGATCATGTACCCGATGTGGATTTCCCAGCCCAGCCCCAGCGGGGACTTGCCGATGCCGAACCCGAGGTTGTAGGTCCAGCATCCCAGCATGATGCCGTACGACCACTCCGCCAGCGAGCCCATGATCTGGATCGCGATCGCGTCGCACAGGAGCACGCGCCAATCGATGAGCAGGTTCCGGTGGGGCAGGCGGAAGAACACCTTGCCCATCCAGTTCGAGATCAGCATCGCGAGCGTAAACGTCGTCCCCCAACCGATCAGGGCGAGCAGGGGGATGTCCTTCCAGACGACGACGTTGAACTTGTCGGGCAGGTAGGTCCAGTAGGGCTCGGTCAGGAACTCCCACTGGATGCCGAAGATCCAGCCCATCAGGAACTCCTCCATGAGGTCGCGCTTGAAGAACGCCTTCGCGATCGACCAGACCAGAACGGCGGTGAAGACCGATCCGTACTCGTACTTCGTCGGCCACCCGTTCCCCTGGAGATGGATCTGGCCGGTCGCGGCCAGCAGCGCTATGGAGCCGATCACGATCACGGCCCACAGCCGCAGCCATGGACGGTCCACGAAGTACTTGACCACGGCCTCAACCCACGTCTTCCGCTTGCGCATCAGCGTGCTCCCTTCTTGCCTGCCGCCATCCGGGTCTTCACCGCCCGTCCCGTGGCGTAGAATCTGCCGACGTTCGCCGCGAAAGCGGGCAGGGCGCCCACGGCCCGTCCGCCCGCCACGGCGTACTTGGTCTTCCTTCTTCCGAGAAACAGCATGGCCTCATGATACAGGAGGGTGACATAGGCCGAGACGAACGTCCACACGACGAGATCGAGGCGGCCCCGATTGTTGCGCAGGACGGAGGCGACGACGCCGGGCCGGCCGGCGCAGATTCCGACGAGCCGGTTGAGAGTCTTCAGGCGGATCTTGTCCTGGAACGCCTCGTTCTTGAGTTCCGGGTCGAGTCCCTCGGCCGCCTCCGCGAACGCGATCCAGTCGCGGTTGACCGTCCCCGGCGCCTCGCCGGGCGCGAGCTCCATGGCCCCGCCGAAGAGGCCCTCGACGGCCTGCGAGGCGCGCTCGCGCGGGTCGATGTCGATCCGGCAGAGGTGGCGGAACGAGAGCCGGTTCCTCCGGAGGGCGAGATCGATCGAGGCGGCGAGCGCCGCGGCGTTCCGGGCCAGCGGCCCGAACGCGCATCCCGTGAGGCCGCTGTACTGGAGGGCGGAGGCCCCGGCGAGCAGGACCCGGTCACCGACGGATGTCCGCCGCCGGAACCGGGCGAGCGGCCCGGGGGCGTGGAAGGCGGGCCCGTGGCCGAAGTACGTCTTCACCGCCATTTCCTCCCGGAAGCCGTCCAGTACCTGCGGGATTCGGGCCAGCATGTCGTCGAGGAGTGGCGCCAGCGGCGAAGGGCGGGCCGTCCGGGTGAAGTAGTAGACAAGGTCGCCCCCGTCGTGGCGATCGGGGACGTAGTCCGTGAACCGTTCGAGTATGGGCTGGACGGGCCCCGCCGCGGACGGAATCTCGTTCTCGTACGTCGCGCAGATGAGTCCGAGGGGGCGGCCGGTGGCCGGGTTCGCGATCCTGGGGAGCCGCGTCGCGGTGCGAATCCCGAGCATGTTGTAGACCGACTCCGGGTCCATATCCCGGGTCATGATCCCCGCCAGCGGTGAGGCCCACCCGGTCGTGTCGAGGTAGAGCCGGGCCGCGACGATCCGCTCTCCGGTGCCGTCCGCGCACGCGACGCGGGCCTCGGACCGGTTGATCGCCGCCAGCCGGGCCGTGCATCCGGACCGTATGCTGAGGCCCGGCCGCTTCGTCAGCGCGGCGAAGAACCGGTCCTCGTCGAGGGAGAGGTTCAGAATCTCGTCGAAGTGGTACTCCCGCTGGCGGGGTGGGGCCGCGGCGGAGTCGTACAGCCGGAAGACGCCCTCGTCGAACTCGCCGGTGACGAGGGCTTCCCATGCTCCTTCGGGCAGGACGCCGGTGGCCCGGAGCGCGGCGAGCTCGTCGCGGGAAACGTTCCAGGTGGCCCCGCAGCGGAACGTCAGGTTCCGCTCCAGCAGGAGGATCGAGTGTCCCCGGCCGGCCAGCAGGTTGCCGAGCAGGACGCCCCAGGGACCTCCGCCGGCGATCACGACGTCGAACCGCTCGCCGACGGGGGGGCCGGGCTCGGTCGGGACGATGACCCGGGCCCGGCCGCGGAGTCCGGTCCGGACCACGCGCTCCGGCAGTTCGTTGGGGGGGACCGACTGCCAGAACCGGTCGTATGCGGCCACCGCCTCACGGTCGATCATCTGGTTGGGATGTTAGCAGTCTTCCGGGATCAGTGTGCGATTGGACAATGCGTCACGGCATACGGATCAGACGGGATTCGCCCCCGGCGCGAACTGGGCAACGCCGCCGGTCCGCGCGTAGCTCTCGATCCCCTTGTGGAGGCGCAGGGAGAAACATAGAGCCGAGGTCTTGCCCGGCGTCCCCTCGGCCCGGAGCCGTCCGCCCATGCTTTCCACCGCGCGCCGGCAGAATCCCAGCCCGGTGCCGTCCACGGGCTGGAGCGAGCCCTGCCAGCCCTCGGCCAGCCGGACCTCGACCCGGACCTCCCCGGCGGCGTCATCCTGGGTCAGGCCGACGTCAACGCGGCCGCGGACGGCCGACTGGGCCACCGCCGCGGCCAGCAGGTGGTCCATGACCCGCGTGAGCCTGGAGACGTCGGCGGCCACGGCCCCTACGTGGGAGCCCAGGACCAGCCCGACCGCGACCTCCCGGCGAAGCGCCCGGCGTTGGGCCGCCTCGACCCGGGCGAGGCAGAGTTCCTGGAGATCCACGGCAGCGACCCGCAGCGGCTCGTGCCGCTCCTCGGTTCGCGCGAACGCCGCCGCCCGCGCGAGGATGACGCCCGCGTCCTCGAGAGCCTCGAGCCCCTCCTGAATGCGGTGCTTGGCGGCGTCCTCGACGCCGGGACCTTCGAGCGCCCCGCGCAGAACCCGCCGGGCCTCCGTCAGCGGGGCTCCGAGGTCCGCCTCGAGGGAGCCCGCGAGCCAGGTCCGGAAGGCCGTCGCCGGCTTGAGCTCCGCGATCTCGTCCTCGAGAATGGCCTGCGCGCGCCGGAAGGCGAGGAGGCCGCCGATGCGGACGAGCAGTTCCGAGCGATCCACTGGCTTGGACAGGAACTCGTTCGCCCGCAGCTCGAGGCCCCGCTGGCGCGCCTCGGCGTCGTCCATGCCGGTGACCAGGATGACGGGCAAATGCTCCATCGGCCACTTCGCGCGGAGCCGCTCGAGGACCTCGAATCCGTCGATCCCGGGCATGTTGAGATCGAGCAGGACGACATCCCATCCGCCGTCCTCGAGCCGGTCGAGCCCCTCCTGGCCGCCTGCCGCCTCGGTGACGGCGCATCCCATGGGTTCGAGGAGCGCGCGCAGGAGCCGGCGCGACCGTTCATCGTCGTCGACGACGAGGAGCCGCGGCTGTCCGACGAGCGGCATCGTCAGACGAGGGCGGCGGCCGGACGCGCCGCGGGGGCGGGGACCGGCGTCGCGGCGGGCAGGGAAACGTGGAACTTGGTGCCCTCGCCCGGGAAGCTCTCGATCCAGATCCGCCCGTGGTGCAGT
The DNA here is from genome assembly GCA_919901855.1 of bacterium. GTDB lineage: Bacteria > Oederibacteriota > CAKKQC01 > CAKKQC01 > CAKKQC01 > CAKKQC01. Next base: position 203,580 of record CAKKQC010000006.1, read on the forward strand.
TCGACCAGCCGGCGGCTGATCGCGAGCCCGAGCCCCGTGCCCTCGCCGCTGACGGCGCCGACCTGCCCGAACTCCTCGAAGAGCTTGCCCTGGTCCTCGGGGGCGATGCCCGGTCCGGCGTCGGCCACCGTGATCCGGACCTCGCCCGGGAGGGCGGCGGCCGTGATCGAGACCCGCGACTCCGGCGGGGTGAACTTGATCGCGTTCGAGACCAGGTTCAGGACCACCTGCTTGATCCGTCCGAAGTCAGCGTGCATCTCGGCCGACAGGTCCCCGGAGGGCACCAGCATGACCTTGCGCTGGTCGGCCATCGGCCTGGCGACCGTCAGCGCTTCGGCGAGCACCGATGCCACGGAGATGTCCTCGAGCTTGAGCTCGATCGTCCCGGCCTCGATGCGGGCGAGATCCAGGAGGTCCGTGATCATGCCGCGCATGTGCTTGACCCCGCCCCGGATCTCGGCGACACTGCCCGCCTGCTCCGGGGTCATGGCGCCCTGGGCTCCGCTCGCGAGGATGTCCGCGAATCCCCCGATGCCGTTCAGCGGTGTTTTCAGCTCGTGCGAGACCCACCGCACGAGCCTGGACTTGCGCTGGTTCGCCTCCTCGATCTCGGCGAAGTGGAACCGGACGAACCTCCCGATTACGAGGAGCGAGATGGCGATGACGAGACCCATGGCGATCCCGGCCAGCAGGAGCACGATGTCCAGGCGGGTGATGGCTTCCATCACCCGGGTGATCATGGCGGCTTTGGGGAGCTTCTCGGTCACGGCGGATTCGATATCCTGCGAGATCCAGTATACGGCGCCGAGCGTGAGCAGGATGAAGAGGCCGATGAACAGTCCCATGCGGCGGATCTTGATCATCAGGCGGGGCCGGCTTGATTCGGCGAGGGCGCCGCCGACCATGGCCCCGATCGCGGCCCGGTTGGCGGCCAGGGACTTGAGTTTCGCCAGCCGCCGTTTCCGGGCGGGGCTCAGCGCGAGCTGGGCGCGGCTCCGGACCCGCAGTTCCTCGCGGTCCAGGGGCTTGACTATGAAGTCATTGGCGCCGGTGGCCACCGCCTTGAGCCGGTCCTCGCGCGTATTGGTGGCGGTGATGACGATGATGGGGACGTCCGCGATCGCGGATATTCCGCGCAGGCGCTTGATGGTCTCGTAGCCGTCCATGTCGGGCATCCGGAGGTCGACGAAGATGAGGTCCGGCTCCTGCTGGGCCTTGGCCAGCGCCTCGGCGCCGCTCCCGGCCGCGTCCACGTCGTAACCTTCGGCGGTCAGGACCTCCCCGAGGAGATCCCGGAAGGTGTCGTCGTCGTCGACGACGAGGGCGCGGGGGCGGCCGGCGGATGCCACTGTCACAAGCATGACGGCAGCACCGGCGACCCGTATGCCGGGTATTCCCCACCTCCGGTGTAGGGTTTTCCCTACGCCGGACCGTGCGCCGGCCGTCCGGCGGAATTGAGTCCCGGGGGCGGTTGCGCGAAAATGGCACGATGGAGACAGGCGATCCGCCGGAGGTGCCGGCCGGCGAGGCGCGGGGCGGGCCGGCGGCCGCGCGGGCGGCGGAGGAGCGGTTCCGCACGCTGGTCGCGGCCCTTCCCGACGCGGTCGCGATAACCGATCTCGAGGGCCGGGTCGAGTTCGCCTCCCCGCTGGCCATCCGTCTCCTCGGCCTGTCCGGGCCCGGGGAGGCGGTGGGGAGGAGTGCGCTCGAATTCATCGCGCCCGAAGACCGCGCGCGGGCGCAGGATAATTTGCGCAAGACCGCGGCCGAAGGGCAGGTCCGGGAGGTCCAGTACAACTTCCTCAAGCGGAACGGCGCCATGTTCCCCGGGGAACTCAGCGCGGTCCTGGTGCGGGATGCCGGGGGCCAGCCGGCGTCGTTCATCGCGATCATTCGCGACATCACCGAACGCCTCGAGGCCGAGGACCGGCTCCGGCGGTTCGGAGCGCAACACGCGGGCATCCTGGAGGCCATACCCGTGGCCGTCGGCGTCAGCATCGAGGAAGGCCGCAACGTCTACACCAATCTGGCGATGCAGGGCATCTTCGGGTACACGGCCGCGGAGGCGCTGGCCGTGCCGATCGCGAGCCACTATGTAAATCCGGAGGACCGGATCCGTATGCTCGCGGACCTCGCCCGGGACGGCTCCATCCGCGACCGCGAGGTGGGGTTGCGGCATCGCGACGGCACCGCCCTCACGGCGCTGCTGAACGTGGACATCGTGGAATGGAACGGCGCGCCGGCCCGGATGGCTTCGCTGCGCGACGTCACGGAGGCCAAACTCACGGAGGGGCGACTGCGCGAGCAGGCCGATCAGCTTCGCCTGCTCACGGATCGTCTCGCTGCGGTCGCGGAAGCGGAGCGCGCGGAGTTCGCGCGGATGCTGCACGACGCCATGGGCCAGAACCTGACGGGTTTGAGCTTCCAACTTCACGCGCTTCTGGGCGGTCCGCGGCCGGCGACCGACCCCGGGGTCCGGGAGCGCCTGCTGGAGTGCCTCTCGATGGTCAGCGACATGGCGGATGCATCCCGGGAGTTGGGCGACAACCTGCGCCCTTCCGTGCTCGACGACTACGGGCTGGACGCGGCGGTTCGGGCCTGGGGGGACCGGTTCACGGCCCGGACGGGGATCGCGCTCCGCCACCGCACCGCGGAGGTCTTCGGGCTCCGGCTGGCCCGCGAGGCCGAGATCGCGCTCTTCCGCATCGTGCAGGAGGCGCTGGCCAATGCGGCCCGGCACGCGAAGGCGACCGAGATCGTGGTCTCGATGGACGGAAGTCCGGAGGTGTTCCGGCTGGAGGTGGCGGACAACGGCGCCGGGTTCGACCTCGCGGCGCCGCAGGCCGAGGGCGGCCGGGGCGCGATGGGTATTCCCATCATGCAGAGGCGGGCCGAGTCCGTTCGCGGATCGTTCCGGATCGAATCCCGTCCGGGTCTCGGTACTTCCGTCATTGTGGAGGTGCCAAGGTGATCACGGTCCTGATCGCGGACGACCACGCGATGGTCCGGGACGGCCTGCGGGCCGTGCTCGAGGCGAGCGGGGAGTTCAAGGTGGTCGGAAGCGTCGCGGACGGCCGGGAAGCCGCGGACGTGGCGCGGAGGACGTTCCCGGACGTGGCTGTCCTGGATGTAACGATGCCGGGGGTGGGTGGGCTCGAGGCGGCCCGGGAGATCCGGAAGGCGTGTCCGAAGTCGAAGGTTATCATGCTCTCCATGCACGCGGCGCTGGCATACGTCACCCAGGCCGTGCAGGCGGGAGCGAGCGGGTACGTGCTCAAGGAATCCGCGGGCGCCGAGCTGATCGAGGCCATTCGTGCCGCGATGCGGGGTGAGATGTTCTTCAGCCGCAAGATCGCCGAGGGGATGGCGGGCCGCCTCGCCGGCACCGGACATCCCACCGGTCTGGCCGCACTCGACCGGCTCAGCGACCGGGAACGCGAGGTCCTGAAGCTCGTGGCCCAGGGGCATTCGAGCAAGGCGATCGGCCTCATGCTCAAGGTCTCCGCCAAGACCGTGGACTCCTACCGGGGCCGGGCGATGGTCAAGCTCGGCGTCGACAACCTGGCCGGGCTGATCAGGATCGCGGTCCAGTCCGGCCTGCTCCCGGTCGAACCCGAAGCGGAGTAAGCCTCCCCCCTGTAGAGGCCATTGCCGAAGCGGCAACGGCCTCTGCAAGCAGTGGATGGATATTCAAGCCTGCGGAGTTCCTCCGCAGTGGCTTGTAGGGTTTCCCCTACACGCCAGCCCGTGATTTCCCGGCAGATCGGCCGGCGGGGTTGCGGCATGCTCATCAATGCGGAACGCACACCACACCATGACATCAACGAGCACGAGGCGGGGAGAGGAAGCATGTAGCGTGCTGTTGCGGTTCGAGGTCGGGGAGACCAGGTTCGCCTTGCGGACCCCGCTCGTGCGGGAACTCGCCCGGGCCGTTCCGATAGTTCCCCTGCCCGCCGCGCCTCCGGTGATCGAGGGGGTCGTGAACCTCCGGGGGACGATCGTTCCCATTCTGGATCTGCGCGCCAGGTTCTCCCTGGGGGCCCGGCCGCTCGATCCCGGCGACCACCTGGTCTTTGCCGACGCGGGATCGCGCGTCGTCGGCTTCCGCGTGGACCGCGCGCTGGACATCGTGTCTGTCTCCGAAGACCGGGTGGAGGCCGCGCGCTCCGTCACGCCCGCCGCGGAGTATATCGAGGGATTCGCCAAACTCGACGATGGGCTGGTCCTCATCCACGATCCCGCGTCCTTCCTCTCGCGCGCGGAATCCGCTAAGCTCGACGAGGCGCTCGGGGCCTCGGCCGCGCCGGGTGCGCCCCAATGACCGCCCCCTCCTGCGTCGCCGGCGGCCACGGGGAAATCCTGGCGTTCCTCGCCGCGCGGGCCGGCCTCGTGTTTCCCCCGAGCCGGATCGAAGCGGTTCGCGACGGGATCGGGCGGGCGATGGCGCGGGCCGGCGCGGCCGACGGCCCGTCCTACCTCGGCGCTATCGAGTCCAGCCCCGCGGCCCTGGACGATCTCGTCTCCGAGCTCGTCGTCGGCGAGACGTACTTCTTCCGCGATCCCGGCCAGTTCGATTTCCTCCGCCAGGATGGAATCCCGGCCGTCCTGGCCCGGCGTCCCGCGGGCCACGCGCTCAGGATCTGGAGCGCGGGTTGCGCGACGGGGGAAGAGGCGTATTCCCTCGCGATCCTGGCCGACGAGATGGGGCTTTCGGGCCGGTCGAGCGTGGTGGGAACCGACCTGTGCCGGTCCGCCCTCGTGAAGGCCCGGCGGGCGGTTTACGGCGGCTGGTCGTTCCGGGGGACGGGCGAGCCGCTCCTGGCGCGGTTCGAGCCGGACGGCCCGCGGCGCCGGGTCGGCGCGGCGCTGCGGGAACGGGTGCGGTTCGAGTACCTGAACCTGGCGCTGGATTCGTACCCGTCGTTCGCCGCCGGAATCTGGGGCATGGACGTGATCCTCTGCCGCAACGTCCTGATCTACTTCTCGCGCGAGGCGGTGGCGGCGACCGCCCGGCGGCTCCACGACACGCTCGGTGAGGACGGCTGGCTCCTGACCGGCCCGTCCGATCCGCCGCTCCAGGACCTGGCGCCCTTCGAGATCGTGATCACGCCGGGCGGCACGGCCTACCGGCGGGCGGCGAGGAGGACCGTCGTGGCCGGCTGGGAGGCCGTCGCCCCCGTCCTGGCGGAGTCCCTCACGGCGGAGATCCCCCAGGTTGCCTGCGAGCCGCGCGTCGCCCTTCCCGTCGAACCGGTGGGGGCGCCCGGCATCCCGCCCGCGCCAGCGGAGGAGCCGGACCCCGCCGCCCGTATTCGGGGGATTGCGAACTTGGCCGGTTTGCCGGCGGCGCTGCGCGAGGTCGAGGACGCGAGGCTGCGGAGCCCGCACTCCGTGGACCTCGCGTTCCTGCGGGCGGTGGTGCTCTCCGAGTTGGGGAGGCTCGACGATGCCGCCGCCGAGGCGCGGCACGCGCTCTACCTGGACCGGACGCTCGCGGCCGCGCACTTCCTGCAGGGGACGATCCTGCGGCGGCTCGGCGACCTCGGCGGGGCGGCCCGGGCGTTCCGGAACGCCCGCGATCTCGCCGCAGGCAGGCCGCCGGACGAGCCCGTGCCTCTCGGGGAAGGCGAGCGGGCCGGACGACTCGCCGAGGGCGCGGCGGTCCAGCTCGAGATGGTCGGGGCCGCCCGGAGGGTCGGATGAGCTCTCCCGATTCCGCGCGGACGAGGGAAATCATGGAGGAGCGCGCCCGGCGGCTCGCCCGGCCGGCGGCGGAAGTCCGGGGATCCGGCGACACGCTCGAGATCGTCGTCTTCGGGCTCGCGAGCGAGCGGTACGCGGTGGAGAACCGGTACGTCCGCGAGGTGGTCCGGCTGGCGGACCTCGCGCCGGTGCCCGGGGCTCCCGAGTTCATGGCGGGAGTCACCAACCTGCGGGGCGAGATCCTGGCCGTCGTGGACCTGCGCCGGTTCTTCGGGGTTCCCGCGCGCGGCATCACGGACACGTCGCGCGTGGTCGTGCTGGGGGCCGACGAGGCCGAGTTCGGCGTCCTCGCCGACGCGGTCGGCGAGGTCGTCTCCGTGCGGCCGGAGGAGATCCTGGACCCGCTGGCGCCCGCCGGGGGGGTGGGCGGCGAGTACCTCCGGGGGGTCACGAAGGACGGACTAATCGTCCTGGACGGCGCGGCACTGCTCGCGAGTCCGCGGCTGGTCGTCGAACAATGAGAAGGCTGAATCTGGCGCCCGAGGGCGCCGGGAGGAAGACAATGGCAATGGAGATTCCGTGGTCGAGGACGATCAAGGCGAAGCTCGGAGGCATCGTGGCCGTTCTCGGGCTGCTGGCTGCAGGGCTGGTCGGGGGCAACCTCCTGATCCTGTCCACGATCCGGGGCGACGCGGCCGCCATCGACCTGGCGGGGATGGGCCGGATGCGCGCCTTCCAGATGCTCTACCTGGTACATCGGCTGGTGCAGGAAGGACCGCGGAACCGGGCCGATCTCTTGCCCGAGCTCCGGGATGCCATGGAGCGCACCGGAAGCCGATTCCCCGAGCTCCGTAACGGCGACGCCGCAAACGGAATCCCCGCCACCCGCGACGCCGGGCTGCTCGCGCAAATCACCGAACGCGAAGGCCTGTGGCGGGACGAGATCAAGCCGGCCATCGATTCGATCCTCGCCGCACGCTCCCGGCAGGATGCCGAGTCGAAACTGGGATCGCTCGAGACCTCGCTCCGCAAATACCTGAAGGACGTCAATGACTTCACGCTCGCCTACCAGCGAGTGACCGAGGAGAAGGTGAGGTTGTTCGAGCGTCTCCAGGTGGCCTTCCTGGCCATCGCGCTCCTCATCATCGCGGGAGTCTGGTTGGTGGCGCGCGGGATCGCCGGGCGCGCCCGCGAGCTCGCGTCGACCGCCGAGCGCATCGCTGGCGGCGAACTGTCCCTGGCCGCCCCGGCATCGGGGTCCGACGAGCTCGCGGCGCTGGGCGAGGCGTTCAACGCGATGACCGCGAACCTACGGCGGATCATCGAGACCGAGAAGGAGGCCCGGGCCGGGCTCGAGAAGCTCCTGGCCGCGATCCGGGAGACCGCGAGTAGCGTCTCCTCCGCGACCGCCGAGATCCTGGCGGGGACGACCCAGCAGGCGTCCGGCGCGCAGGAGCAGTCGGCGGCGGTGGCCGAGACGGTTACCACGGTCAACGAGGTGCTCCAGACCTCGGACCAGGCCGCCCAGCGGGCAAAGGCGGTGCTGGATTCGTCCCAGCGCGCGGCCGAGATCGGCAAGGCCGGGCGGAAGGCCGTCGACGACACGGTCGTGGTCATGGGGACGGTCAAGGAACAGGCGGAGACGATCGCCGAGAGCATCCTCGCGCTGGCCGAGCAGGCGCAGGCGATCGGCGAGATCATCGCGAGCGTCAACGACATCGCGGAGCAGACGAATCTGCTCGCGCTCAACGCCGCGATCGAGGCCTCCCGGGCTGGAGAGCAGGGCAAAGGGTTCGCGGTCGTCGCGGCCGAGATCAAGGCCCTGGCCGACCAGTCGAAGAAGGCGACCGGGCAGGTGCGCCAGATCCTGGGCGAGATCCAGAAGGCTACGAACAGCTCGGTCATGGTGACGGAGGAGGGCAGCAAGAGCGTGAACGCGGCGATCAAGGTCGTGAACCAGGCCGGGGAGACGATCCGGACGCTCGCGGACACGATCGCGGAAGCCTCGCAGGCAGCGGGCCAGATCGCGGCCTCGGCGGGACAGCAGGCCAACGGGATGACCCAGATCCATCAGGCGATGAAGAACATCGAGGTCACGACCAGCCAGAGCCTGGCGAGCGTCCGGCAGGCGGAGAAGGCGGCGCAGGACCTCAACGCGATGGCGGGGAAGCTGAAGACGCTCGTGGCCGCGTACGGGGGCTGAGCCCGGGTGGACCGGGACGCGCTCGCCCGCAGGCTCATGGCGACCTTCCTGGCCGAGATGGAGGAGCACGTCCGCACGCTCAACGCCGGGCTCGTCGCGCTGGAGAAGGGAGGGGACCCCGCGCGGCGGCCGGAGCTCGTCGCGGAGCTCTTCCGCGCCGCCCATAGTCTCAAGGGGGCTTCGCGGTCGGTGGGCGCGGCCCGGATCGAGACGGCCTGTCACCGGATGGAGGGGATTTTCGCGAGTGTCCGCGACGGGTCGCTGGCGCTCGGACCGGAGCAGTTCGGCGTGCTCTTCGCGGCCGTCGACGGGGTGGAGGAGGCGGGGGCGAGGCTCCGCGACGGCCGGGAGCCCGCGGGGCCGGCCGGAGTGCCGGCGCCGCCGGTCCTCCCCGGCGCTCGGGCGCCCGAACCGGCCGCCGTCGTCGCCAGCGCCGCGGCCGTTCCCGGCCGCGCGGTGCGCATTCCGGCCGCCCGGCTGGACCGGCTGCTGGACCTCAACGGCGAGCTCCAGGTCGCCCGGCGGCGGGGCGAATCCCGGGCGGCGGCGCTCGCGGCACTGCGGGAGTCCGTCGGGCGCTGGCGCGGGGAGTGGCGCGGCGCGAACCGGGATGTCCGAAAGGTGGTCGGCGGCGCGGACCGGGGCGGGCCGGGATTCGGCAGCGGCCACGGCGGCGAGGCGGCCCCGCTGCCGCGCCGGGCGGTCAGGGTGCTGGAGGGGACCGCCGAGCGGCTCGACCGGCTGGAGGACGACCTCGAGAGCCTGGCGGTCGGCCTCGCCGGCGACCGCCGGGCCGTCGACCAGGCCGCCATCCCCCTGTCCGACGAGGTGCGGCGGGCGCGGATGCTCCCGTTCGCCGAGGTCTGCGAGGGACTCGACCGGGTCGTTCGCGACCTGGCCGCGGCTTCGGGGAAGATCGTGGACCTCGTGGTCGAGGGAGGAGCCGCCGAGCTGGACCGCGAGGTGCTCGACCGGCTCAAGGACCCCCTCGTTCACCTGGTTCGGAACGCCGTCGGTCACGGGATCGAGCCGCCGGAAGTCCGCCGGGCGGCCGGCAAGCCCGAGCTCGGCCGGGTCACGGTGGCCGCCGCGGTGACGGGCTCTGACGTCGTGATCGCGGTCCGGGACGACGGTCGGGGGCTGGACGGGGACGCCATCGGGCGCGAGGCGCGCAGGCGCGGACTGCCGCCGCCCGAGGGGCCGCACGACCTCGTGCGGCTCGCGTTCCAGCCCGGGTTTTCGACGGCCACCGCCGTCACCGAGGTGTCGGGCCGCGGCGTCGGGCTCGACGTGGTGAAGTCGCGGGTGGAGGCGCTCCACGGCGCCGTCGAGTGTACGACCTTCCCTGGCCGCGGGACCGCGTTTTCCCTGCGCGCGCCCGTCACGCTGGCCGCGATCCGGGCCCTGCTGGTTTCCTCCGGGGGCGGGGTATTCGCCGTGCCGAACTCGGGCGTGCGCCGGCTCCTCCGCGCCGGGCCGGGGGATCTCGGCTCCGTCGGGGGACGGGACGTCGTATTCCTCGCCGACGGGCCGGTGCCCGTGGTCCCGCTCGCGGCGGTCCTCGGGCTTCCGGCGCGCGACCCCGCGAGGCCGGGCGGCAGGCTTCCGGTTGCCGTCCTCGCGTCCGGCGAGGAGCGGATGGCGTTCGCGGTCGAGGAGTTCGTCGCGGAGGCCGAGGTCGTCGTCAAGGGCCTCGGCCGGAGGCTGAAACGGGTGCGGGGCATGGCCGGCGCCACCGTGCTGCCGGACGGCCGGGTGGCCATGATCCTGAGCGTCGGCGAGCTGTTGCGCGCGGCGGCCGCGGCCGCGCCCGCCGCGTCGCTCGCCTCCGCGCCGCGCGAAACAGCGGCTCCGGCGCGCAAGCGCCTGCTTGTCGTGGACGACTCCATCACCACCCGGACGCTCGTGCGAAGCATCCTGGACGCGGCGGGGTACGAGGTGACGGCGGCTGCGGACGGAGCCGAGGCCTGGATGGTGCTCCAGGAAGCGGGCTCCGACCTCGTGGTCGCGGACGTCGAGATGCCCAGGCTTGACGGCGTCGCCCTCACGCAGGCCATCCGCGCCTCGAAGCGGTTCCGCGACCTGCCCGTGGTCCTGGTGACGGCGATGGAGAGCGAGGCCGACCGCTCCCGCGGGCTCGAAGCGGGCGCCGACGCCTACCTGCTCAAGAGCGCGTTCGACCAGGCGCGCCTGCTCGAGACGATCGGGCAGTTGCTGTGAGGCGCCGGGCGTGATCCGCGTCGTCGTCGCCGAAGACTCCGCCACGATGCGGGAACTGCTCGTGGCGGTGCTGAAGGCCGATCCGGAAATCGTCGTCGCCGGGGAAGCGAAGAACGGGCTGGAGGCGGTGGAGATGGCCAACCGGATCCGTCCCCACGTGATCGTCATGGACGTCCGGATGCCGGTCATGGACGGGCTCGAGGCCACGAAGCGGATCATGGTAGAGGTCCCGACCCCGATCGTGATCGTGTCGGGCAGCTTCGACGTGCGCGAGATCGAAGTCTCCATGCACGCGCTCCGGGTGGGTGCGCTCACGGTGCTGCCGAAGCCCCCGGGTCCGGAGTCCCCGGCATTCGGGGAGGCCGCCCGGCGGTTCGTCTCGACCGTGAAGGCGATGTCGCAGGTCAAGGTCGTCCGGCGGTGGCCCGACCGGGCCGTGGCGGCTCCGGCGTTGCGCGTTCCGGATAGCGGCGGGCAGGCCCGGGTCGTCGCGATCGCCGCCTCCACTGGAGGGCCGGCGGCCCTGCACCGGGTGTTGTCGGGACTCCCCGGCGGGCTGGCCGTTCCCGTGCTCGTGGTCCAGCACATGGCGCCGGGCTTCGTGGGGGGGTTCGCCGGGTGGCTGAACTCGGTTTCGCCGCTCCGGGTGAAGGTCGCGGAGGATGGGGACCCGCTCGCCCCCGGCGCCGTGTACCTGGCCCCCGACGGGTGCCACCTCGGCGTGGCGGGCCGGGGGGCGGTCAGGCTTTCGTGCGACGCGCCGATCGACGGGTTCCGGCCTTCGGGGACGCACCTGTTCGAGTCGGTCGCGGCGGGCTTCGGACCCGCGGTCCTCGCCGTGATCCTGACGGGGATGGGCGAGGACGGCGTGGCGGGCCTCCACGCGGTGCGCGCCGCGGGAGGACTGGTCCTCGCGCAGGACGAGGCGACCTCGGTCGTGTTCGGGATGCCGGGGCGGGCGGTGGCGGAAGGACTCGCGGACGTCGTCCTGCCGGTGGATTCCCTGGCGGCCCGGATCGCCGAGGAGGTGCGCGGATGAGGCGGCCCGCGGACTTCCGGCTTCTCGTCGTCGAGGACAGCCCGACCCAGGCCGAAACCCTCGGCGCGATCCTGGACGCCGAGGGCTACCGAGTCGAGATCGCCAGGAGCGGCGAGGAGGGGTTCGAGCGGTTCCGGGCCGGCGGCATCGACCTCGTGCTCTCGGACGTCGTCATGCCCGGGATCTCCGGGTACGATCTCTGCCGGAGGATAAAGTCCGATCCGGCGGGGCGGGACGTGCCGGTCATCATGCTCACGTCGCTCTCGGACCCGATGGACATCATCCAGGGGCTCGAGGCGGGGGCCGACAACTTCGTAACCAAGCCCTACGAGTCCGGCTACCTCCTCGGCCGCGTGGCAACCATACTGGCCGACCGGGGATCTCCCGATGACAAGGTCCGGATCGGGGCGAGCGTTTCCTTCATGGGCCGGTCCGTGACGATCACGTCCGCGAAACAGCAGATCCTGAACCTGCTCGTGGGGACGTTCGAGGAGGCGGTCCGCAAGAGCCGGGAGCTCGAGGCCAAGCAGAAGGAGCTGGAGCAGGCGAACGACCTGCTGGAAGAATACGCCCGCCAGGCGAAGGGCCAGGCCCGGGTGTCGAGCGAGAAGTACGCGATCCTGATGGAGCAGGCCGGCGACGGGATCTTCCTCCTCGATCCGGACGGACTCATGGTCGAGGCCAACCGCCGGATGCTCGAGGGGGCAGGAGTGTCCCGCGAGGACGCGATCGGCCGTCGCTTCCTCGAGTTCGTGCCCGAGACGGACCGGTCCCGCCGCTCCTCGGACTTCCGGGAAGTCATTGAAGGGAGATCGGTCAGGCTGGACGGAATGCACTTCCGGCGTCCGGACGGGACGCTGGTCGCCCATGACATCACGGCCACCGCGGTCACGATCGAGGGCCGGGTGTTCGTGCTCGGAATCGCCCGGGACGCCACCGACCGGATCGCGGCCGAACGGCGGAGTGGAGTCCAGCGGGCCGTGACCGAGGTGCTTTCGTCCGCGGCGCCGTTCGACGAGGCGGCTCCGCGAATTCTCGACGGCGTCTGCCGGGCGCTGGATTGGGATTGGGGATGCTTCTGGCTGGTGGACCGGGCCGGGCAGACCCTGAGGCTGCACTCCTCGTGGACGAGCCCCGGGATCGACATGAGCGGGTACCTGGAAGCGGCGTCCCATGTCACGCACGGCCCCGGCACCGGGTTGCCGGGCCGCGCCTGGACCGCCCGGCGGGTCCTTTGGATCTCCGACGTTCCGGGCGACGGGGAACTGAACCGGTCACCGTCGCTGACCGGATACGTGGTCTCGGCCGGGATCAGGACGGGGGTGGCCGTTCCCATCGTGTGCGAGGGAGCGGTGGTCGCGGTCATGATTCTGGGCTGCCGAGCTCCGGGGGCGCCGGACTCGAGGCTGATCCGGACGTTCGAGACGGTGGGCGACCACATCGGACAGTACATGGAGCGTAAGCACGGGGAAGAGAGCCTGCGCATGAACGAGGAACAGCTCCGGCAGGCCCAGAAGATGGAAGCCGTCGGGCGGCTGGCGGGGGGGATCGCGCACGACTTCAACAACCTGCTCACGGTCATCATGGGGTTCTCGGACCTCCTCCTCATGAAGGAGCACGACGCGGCGACGGTCCGAAAGCGGATCGGGCAGATCCGGACGGCGGCCGAGCACGCGGCGGGGCTGACGAAGCAGTTGCTCGCGTTCAGCCGGCGGCAGGTCCTTCAGCCCCGGGCCATGGGCCTCGGGCAGACGGTGGCGGAAATGCACCAGCTCCTGTCCCGGCTCGTGGGCGAGGACGTCGAGATCCTGCTCAAGCTCGATCCTGCGGCGGGCGAGGTCATGGCCGATCCGGGCCAGATCGGGCAGGTGGTCATGAACCTGGCCGTCAATGCCCGGGATGCGATGCCGCACGGGGGCAAGCTCTCGCTCGAGGTCGTGAACGCGGATCTCGACGCCGCCGGGTTGGCGACCCACCCCGGCGTGGGGCCGGGCCGTTACGTCATGCTCGCCGTCAGCGATACCGGCACCGGGATGGACGCGGAGACGAAGGCCCGGATCTTCGAGCCGTTCTTCACGACCAAGGAGGAGGGTGCCGGAACGGGGCTGGGTCTTTCGACGGTATACGGCATCGTCCGGCAGAGCGGCGGGACCGTCTCGGTCTGCAGCGAGCCGGGTCGCGGGAGCACGTTCAAGGTCTACCTGCCCAGGCTGGATGGCCCGGTGCCGGCCGCGCCGGAGGCCGCCGTGGGCCCGTCCGGTTCGCGGCGGGTGGGAGCCGTCACGATCCTGGTCGTCGAGGACGAGGAGGCCGTGCGCGGTCTGGTGAGCGAGATCCTCGAGAGCGCGGGCCACCGGGTGACGATGGCGGGCAGCCCGCAGGATGCCCTCGCGCTGGCCGGCCAGGCGGACTGGCGTGCCGACCTCGTCCTCACGGACATGGTCATGCCGGGGATGACGGGACGGGAGATGGTGACCCGGCTCAAGGAGGGGCGACCGGAGTTGCGGGTCCTCTTCATGTCCGGCTACACGGCGCAGGCGGCGGGGCAGCAGCAGCTCCTCCAGCCCGGGGATGCCTTTCTCCAGAAGCCCTTCACGCCGGTCGCGCTCCTCGACAAGGTGCGGGAGACGCTGGGGAGCTCATGAGTGTAAGAGCCGCCATCAGCCTTCAGGCCGTAATCGATTCCCTTCCCTTCTACGTCTTGTTGGTGGATGAAGACCATCGCATCCTGCTCGCGAACCGGGCGGTTGGCTCCGCTGTGGGGATGGATCCGGCTGCCTTGGCCGGTCAGTATTGCCCCAGGGCGATGCACGGGCTTGATGCGCCCTTCCCCGGTTGTCCATTGGAGGACGCCGTCAGGGAGGTGGGAGCCGTCGAGAAGGAACTGTACGACGAGAGGGACGGACGCTGGATGAGATCATGCGTCTACCCCGTGGATCTTCCCCATGGAGAAGGGAAGAGGGTCTTCTTCCACACCGTGCATGATATTACCGTAGAAAAGCACGGGCAGGCGGAGAAGGAACGCGCCAATCAAAACCAAAGCATGCTCAACGCTCTTCTGCGAATCTCCCTTGAAGATACTTCTCTTCCCGAGATGCTCGGCAAAATGCTCAAGACGGTATTGTCGGTATCCTGGCTGAATATCCTTCCGAAGGGCGCGATATTCCTGATGGAGGGTAGTCCGGAACGGCTCGTGTTGATGGTCCAGCAGGGCCTTTCGCCCTTCCTGCAGGATTCGTGCAGGAACGTCGCTTTAGGCCAATGCCTGTGTGGGAGAGCGGCCCTTTCCCGAAAGACGGTTTTCACGGATCACCTCGATGCCTCCCACGAAATCACCTACGAAGGCATTCAACCTCACGGTCATTTCTGCGTTCCAATCACGAGTGGGCAGGAAGTGCTGGGAGTTCTCAGTGTTTACATCTCAGCGGGGCATTCGCGCGACCTGAGAGAAGAGGAGTTCCTTGGCGCGGTTGCGAGTGTAATCGCGGGCGCGATCAGACATCGGAGGGCGGAGGACGCAAGGGAGAACGCCACCGCGGCACTGGGGTCGTCCGAGGAGACGTTGCGGACGATATTCGAAGACATGCGGGATGGCATCCTGGCCGCCGATGTGGAGACACGACGGTTCGTAACGGTCAACGGGGCGATCTGTCGGATGCTCGGTTACACGCGCGAGGAGCTCATGGCTCTAGGGGTGCTGGACATCCACCCGGCGGAGGATATTCCCCGGATTGGGAAAGTGTTCGGGCGGATGGCGATGGGCGAGGTGTTGGAGCCCTCCACGCTGCGCATGAAACGGAAGGACGGGTCTGTGTTCTTCGTCGACATCAACGGGACTGCGATTGTGCTCAAAGGGCGACGTTGTGCGGTCGGCGTCTTCCGGGACATAACCGATCGCAAGGTTGCGGAAGCCGAGCGCGGGAAGCTCGAGGACCAGCTCCGGCAGGCGCAAAAGATGGAGGCTATCGGCCGGCTGGCTGGTGGGGTCGCGCACGATTTCAACAACGCGCTCACCGTCATCATGGGTTTCACGGATCTTCTGTTGATGGGGACACTCGAAGACGGGGTGACCCGACAACGGATGACGGCGATCCGGAAGTCGGCCGAGCACGCGGCATCTCTGACAAGACAGCTTCTCGCGTTCAGCCGGAGGCAGGTGTTGCAGCCTCACGTGTTGAACCTGGGCGACACGGTCGCCGGGATGGAGCAGATGATCCGCCGGCTGGTCGGGGAGGACATCGAGGTCAGGCTGACTCTCGATTCCGCCGCGGGGATGGTGATGGCGGACCCTGGCCAGATCGGGCAGGTACTCATGAATCTCGCGGTCAACGCGCGGGATGCCATGCCAGGCGGTGGCAAGCTCGTGATCGAGGTGGCCAATGCAGATCTATCCGGATCAGCGGACGCCGAAGGGCTGCTCGCCTCGAGTCCCCACCCTTGCGTCATGCTGGCCGTAAGAGATACCGGCATGGGGATGGACGCGGAGACGAAGACCAGGATCTTCGAGCCCTTCTTCACCACGAAGGCGGAGGGTCACGGCACCGGGCTTGGGCTCTCGACGGTATTCGGAATTGTCCAGCAGAGCGGGGGAACCATCTCGGTCGGCAGCGATCCGGGCCACGGGACCACGTTCAAGGTATACCTGCCCCGGGTTGATGAGGTAGTGGCCACCGCAGCGGAATCGGCCAAACATGGGCCGGCCACAACTCCAGGGGAGGTGGCCACGGTCCTTGTCGCCGAGGACGAAGAGGGCGTGCGGGAACTGGTTCGCGAGGTTCTCGAGAGCGCTGGCCACCGCGTCCTGGTGGCGGTGAGTCCCGAGGCTGCACTTACAGTCGGATTGAAGATGGACGGGCGGCTGGACCTTCTGCTCACCGACATGATAATGCCGGGGATGACCGGGAAGGACCTGGCCGGACGACTTCAGGCGAAGGCTCCGGGTCTCCGGGTTCTCTTCATGTCCGGGTACACGGCGCAGGTCGCCGGTGGCCAGCAACTGCTCGCTGCCGGTGACGCGTTCATCCAGAAGCCGTTCACGCCGGCCGCGCTCCTCGAGAGGATCCGGGAGGTGCTGGCGTGACGAGACCGGGCAGAGCGGGGGCTGCGGCGGAAGGATCCGGCCTGATCCGTGCCGCGCAGGCATGCGGAGCGGTAGCAGGTGCATTCGGGATGATCGCGCTTCTCGGGTGGGTCGCAGGGCTTCCCGTGCTGGCGAGCTTCGGGACAGGCCTGATACCGATGGCGCCCAGTACGGCAGCGCTTTTCCTGTTGTTCGGGGTCTCGGTGTACTTCCGCGCGGGCGCGCGACCTTCCGAGCGTGAACGCGTGGCGGGCCTCGTGTGCGGAGCGTTTGGCGTAACGCTTGCCCTGATACTGCTAATCCTGTCGGTAATGGGCGTGCACGTTGAGGCCGAGCACCTGGGCCTCCGGATCTCGGGCACGTTAGGCGACGTGGCCGTGGGGTACATCTCGCCCCTGTCGGCCTTCTGCTTCGTCCTGGGGGGAATCTCCTGCGGATTGCTGCCGTCCCCGGCGTCGGGCAGGTTGCCGGCGATGGCGGGGTTGCTGGCCGCCGCCCTTCTGGGCATGATCGCCGTGGTCTTCACGGTGGCCTATCTCGTGGGTGGACCGCTCATGTACGGCGGCAGCATGATCCCGCCTGCGATGCCGACCACGCTCGCCTTTCTCGCGCTCAGCTCCGGCCTTCTACTGCTGCACGCCCTCCGGGCCGGTGCGCGCGACGCGCATCGAGGCCCGCCCGGCGAGCACGTGCCAACACCGGCCCTCCTGGTATTCGTCCTGCTGGCGGCAGGAATCCTCGCGGCCGGCGCGCTCTACTCCCACTGGTCTCAGCGGCGGCTCCAGAGCGAGGTCCGGAGCAGACTGATCGATATCGCGGGCCTCAAGGTCGCCGATCTGGTGTTGTGGCGGCAGGAACGCCTGGGAGATGCCGGCGTGTTCTCCGGCAATACGGCCTTCGCCGGGCTGACGCGGAGCTTTCTCGCCGATGCACCGGACGCGGGGACGAGGAAAGCGATGATGGTCTGGCTGACCAAGCTTCTGGACAGCAACGGTTATGACCGGATCTCTCTCCTGGACAGTCGCGGGGTGGAGCGGGCTGCCGTCCCCGGGCCGGTCAGGCGACCCGTTCCGTACCATCCCCGGGAGGTGCGCGCCGTGCTGGCCTCCGGCCGGCCGGCCATCCTCGATTTCCACCGGCATCCGCCCGATCCGGGGGTACACCTCGCGGTCCTTGCGCCGATCATCGACGAATCCGACGGGCACCCGCTCGGAGCGCTGGTCCTACGGATCGATCCCAACCGGTATCTCTATCCCTGGTTGAAGCGATGGCCCACGCCAAGCGCGTCCGCGGAAACGCTCCTCGTCCGGCGGGACGGCGACGCGGTCCTGTTCCTGAACGACCTGCGATTCCGGGGGGGCGCTGCCATGGCCCTGCGCATCCCACTCGCCCGGGCGGACGTGCCCGCGGTGATGGCGGTGGCAGGGCGGGAAGGCATCGTCGAGGGCCTGGACTACCGGGGCGAGCCCGTGGTCGCCGCCCTCCTCGCCGTACCCGGCTCGCCGTGGTTCCTGGTGGCGCGCATGGACCGGTCGGAAGCGCTCGCGGGCTCGCGCCGGACCCTGTGGGGCGTGGTCTTCTTCATCGGGGTCCTGCTGGTCGCCGCCGCTGCTGCGATGTACATGATCTGGCAGAGAGGCCGGCTAGTGGTCATCCGCCAACGGTTCGAGGCGGCGGCGGCGCTGGCGTCGTCCAAGGCCCGGTATCAATCCCTGTTCGAGAAGTCGCAGGATGCCCTCATGACGCTCGCGCCGCCCCTGTGGGCGTTCACCTCGGGCAACGCGGCCACGGTCGCCATGTTCGGGGCGCGGGACGAAGCCGATTTCACGACGCGGCCGCCCTGGGGGTACTCGCCCGAGCGGCAACCAGACGGCTGCCCATCCGGGGAGAAGGCTATAGACATGATCCAGGCGGCCATGACCAGGGGCGTCCACTCCTTCGAATGGACCCATAGGCGACTATCGGGTGAGGACTTTTCCGCCAGCGTTCTGTTGACGAGGTTGGAGGCGGAAGGGGGGCCATTCCTGCTGGCGACGGTGCGCGATGAAACCGAACGTAAGCGGGCGGGGAATGCGCTGCGGGAGTCGGAGGAGCTCTACCGGACGCTGGTCAGCGCGCTCCCCGATGCGGTGGCCATGTCCAACGCCAGCGGCGAGATCCACTTTGCGTCACCGAAGGCCATGGAGATGCTGGGCTTCACCGACTTCGGGGATGTGCGGGCGAGAAGCATCTTCGACTTCATCGACCCCGATAGTAGGCGGGGACTGGAGCTGAGCCGCAAGAAGATGTTCAGAGAGGGCTCCATCAGGGATTTCGAATGCACATTCCTCAAGAGGGATGGGAGCCGCGTCCCGGTGGAATTCAGCGCGGCCGTGGCCAGGAATGTCCGGGGTGAACCGACGGGAGTAATCGCGGTCATGCGCGACGTCACGCAACGGAAGCGACTGGAGGAACAACTCCATCAGTCCCAGAAGATGGAGGCTGTCGGGACGCTGGCCGGGGGGGTGGCGCACGAGTTCAACAACCTGCTGACCGTAATCAAGGGATACACGGAGCTGCTGTTGGCGGAGGTGACGGTGGCGGGCGCGACCCGGCAGCGGCTCGACCGGATTCAGGGGGCGGCCGACCGGGCGGCCCTCCTCACCAGCCACCTCCTCGCGTTCAGCCGCCAGCAGGTTTCCCAGGCCCGGCCGGTCCGGCTCGGGGAGGCGGTGGCCGGTATGGAGACCCTCCTCCGCGCGCAGGCGGGGGAGGCCGTGGAGTTCGAGGTAAAGCTGGATCCTGCCGCCGGAGAGGTCATGGCGGACCCGGGCCAGCTCTGGCTGGTCGCCCTCAATCTCGTCGTCAATGCGCGGGACGCGATGGCGGGCGGCGGCCGCCTCACGATCGAGGTCGCGAACGCGGAGCTGGACGGGCAGGAGGTCGCCATGCAGCAACCCGTGATTCCCGGGCCTTACGTCATGCTGGCCGTGAGCGACACCGGGACGGGGATGGACGAATCGACGCAAGCCCGCATCTTCGAGCCGTTCTTTTCCACGAAGGGCGTGGGGGCAGGCGTGGGGCTCGGCCTCTCGGCCGTCTTCGGGATCGTCCAGCATGCGGGCGGCGGGATCGCCGTCGAGAGCACGCCCGGCCGGGGCAGTGCGTTCCGCGTGTATCTGCCCAGGCTTGGAGACGGTTCCGACCTTCCGCTGTCCGAAGGCATGCAGGGGATCTCGGCGTCATGAACCGCGGCAAGACGCGGACCGTCATGGTGTCCGGAGCATCGATCGACTTGTGTGCTGCCGGCTGGGAATGGGCCCGCGTTGCCTGCGGATGGCCGCTCGTGGTCCTGGCCGTGTTGCTCTTCTTTCTGTCCCTGTTCGACGTGAGCGACGGCGTAGAACGCCTGGTCACCTGGATGACCGCCTTCGCGTTCAGGATCTTCCCGTGAGGGCCTGACGGCGTGCTGGACCAGGCGCGTATTCTCGTCGTCGACGACGACGCCGATATGCGCGAGTTTCTGTCGGAGGTGCTGTCCGGGGAAGGGCACATGGTATCCGTCGCTGCGGACGGGACGGAGGCGCTCGCGATCGTGACCCCGGCGTTCGACCTGATTCTGGCGGATCTCGGGATGCCGGGCATGGACGGATTCGAGCTCATCGCCCGCGTCCGCGGGGACCCGCTGCTGGGGCACATCCCGATCGTGGTCGTAACCGGCTCGGACACGATCGAGAACTGGCGCACCGCGGTGGCCTACGGGGCCGACGACTTCGTCCGGAAGCCCGTGGTGGCCGACGAGATCCGCCTACGGGTCCGCGTGCAGTTGAAACTGAAACGGTCGCTGGACGAACTCCGGGCGAGCCGGGCCTCGTTGGAAGGGGTCGTCCAGCAGCGGACGTTCGCGCTCGAGCGCGCCCTGCGGAACGTGACCGAGCACGTGCGCCTCCTCGACGAGGCCCGCGTGGACACGGTCTTCCGCCTGGCCCTTGCGGCGGAGGCCAGGGACCCCGACACGGCGGGGCACCTGCGCCGGATGAAGGGGATCTCGATCGTGGTGGCGCAGGCCATGGGCTTCCCGCGAGAGGAGTGCGAGACGATTGGTAACGCAGCGATGGTGCACGACATCGGCAAGCTCGGGATTCCCGAGGGGATACTCCGGTCGCGGACGGATCTCTCGGCCGCGGACCGCGAGATCATGCGGTCGCACACGGTCATCGGGGCGAAGATCCTGGCGGAGTCATCCGCGCCCGTCCTGCGCGCCGGTGAGACGTGCGCCCTGACCCACCACGAGCGCTGGGACGGCTCCGGGTATCCGAACGGCCTCCGGGGGGACGCGATCCCCCTCTACGGTCGGATCTGCGCCGTCACGGACGTCTTCGACGCCTTGACGCACGAGCGGTCGTACAAGCCGGCGTTCCCGGTCGAGAAGTCCGTGGCCATCATGAAGGAACTCAAGGGGCGCGCGTTCGACCCGGCCATCCTGAGTGTCTTCCTCGCCAACCTCTACGAGGTGGTCGAGGTGGCGAAGGTGCACGGAGAGACCGTCCGCTGATTGCGGCCGGGGGCGCCTGGCCGTCAGCTTTCCGGACGTCGTTGCCCGGGGACCCCGGGAAGGGGTACTATCAATCAACCGGCCCTGAGGGAGGGTCCTGCCTGACGGTCAGACAGCGGTCAACGGAGAGCCACGCAGAATAAGGGGTTACCAGAGGCGGCCGGCTCTTCAGGAATGACCCCAAAAAGGGGGTGTGAACGCTGTCACTGAACGGATTCTCGGACGCGCGTAGGGTGTTAACCGTGAGAGTGCGTTCCGAGGAAGCCTGCCCAGTAAGGCTCCGGCGGGCCGCCCGGGTGATCCGGACGGCCGTCGCGGGCCTCTGCCTCCTCGCCGTCCCCGCCCGGGCGGCGCGGATCGGGCTGGTGCCCCTCATGGGGGACGGGGCCGCCGGCCGCACGATCGTGCTCTCGGGCAACTGCTTCGAGCCGTCAACCACCTACACGATCCGGATCGGGGGATTCGCGGTCCTGCCCGCCACCGTCACCTCGTCCGCCGGGGGCGTCATCGCCAACACGACACTGACCCTGCCCGACCTCCCGCGGGGCAACCTCGACGTCATGCTCGCCTCCGCCACCATGACCAGGTCCTTCACCGGGGCCTTCCGGGTCTGGCCCAATCTCTGCGTCTCTCCGGTGATTGGAGGGGGCCGGTTCGGGGAGACGTGGGAGACCAATGTCGCCATCCCGACGGGTGGGTGGGTGGGCATGGTCTTCCGGGTCGAGGGCTGGGGGTTCGCCGGGGGGGCCACCATCGGGGCGAACACGATCACGGTCGGGGGTGCGGCCACGACGCATCCGGCCATCCCGGTATCGGCCGGGGGACGGTTCCAGTCGGCGACCATCATCGTCTCGAGCAACCTGCCGAACGGGAACCAGAGCATCGTGATCAACGATGGGGCCGGCAACACGTTCACCGGGGCCTACCAGGTCCGGCGGTCGATCGCCATGAGTCCCGCCAAGGGCTACGGGGCCCTCGGTTCGACGATCCTGATCGAGGGCTGGGGATTCACGCCGGGGACGACGGGGGCGATCACGGTCGGCCTGGCCACGACCACGCCGGGGCCGGGGCTGGCGGTCGCGGCCGACGGGTCGTTCGCGGGGACGGTCAGGCTCCAGGGCGATCCCGGCGGCGGGCAGGTGGCGGTCACCACGGGCCAGGGGAGCTTCCCCAACTGCTACAACGACACGACCGCCGGAACCCGCCAGCTCGGCATCTACCCGGTGACCCCAGACGGGCCGGAGAACGGGGCGATCCGGATCGAGGGGATGGGGAACTGGTCGAACGGGACCATCGCCGCGGACTCGGTGACGGTGCAGGTACCCGGGGGCGACGTGCCGACGACGCACCCCGCGATCCCGGTCGCGAACGGCCGGTTCCCGCGACGGTGGATCGTGGTGACCGACACGATCGAGCTCAACGCGCGGGGGCTCTCTATGGCCAACGGGGGCAAGCAGACCAACCAGGCGTTCTACAGCCGTAGAAACCTGGGCGCTTGCCCCGTGTACTCCGACGGGACCGCGGGGTTCACGACGACGATCACGGGCTGGTCGTTCGACCAGGGCTCGGCGATCGCGGCCAACTCGACCACGGTGGGCGGGGTGACGACCACGCATGCGGGAACGAAGGTGGATATCTACGGCGAACTGCCTCCCCTGGCCGTCGCCCTGCCGGCCCTGCCGAACGGGAATCTCGCCGTCGTGGTCACGGACAGCGCGGTCACCTCGTTCGCGTCGATCATGCACGCGCGCCGGACGATCGGGCTCTCGTATGTGGTCGGGCCGGGGTCCGCGGGCGATGTCACGAACCTCACCGGCAACGGTTTCGTCGCTGGCGCTATCGGGGCGAACACGATCACGTTCGGCGGGACGGCGGTCGCGCACGCCGGGATCGTGGTGACGGCCAACGGGAACTTCGCCTCCACCGCCCTGACCCTGCCTGCGCTGGCCGGAGGTCCGAAGGACGTCGTCGCCCAGGGCGGCGAGGTTTTTCCCCAGGCGTTCCGGGTGGCGACGGTCGGGCTGACGGTGGTGAAGACCCAGACCCCGGTTGCTCCCGGGATCGGGGAACTCGTGACGTACCGGGTGGTGGTGACGAACACGGGGACCGGGATGCTCACGAACCTGACGTTGACGGACACGCTGTCGCCCGTGGTCGTGAGCGCGTCGGCGAGCGAGCCGTCCGGCTGGCCGACGCCCGCCGTGACCCAGGCGGCCGCGGGCACGCTGTTCTCGTGGAGCAACGGCGCGCCGGGCCTCGCCCCCGGCATGGCGCTGACGTTCACGATCACGGGACGGATGGGGCTCGTGTGCGCGAACACGCAGGTGAGCAACACGGCGTTTGCGACGGGGAGCGACGGGTGCGGTGGCGTGGCAGTCGCGGTCCGGAGCGCGGTGGGCAGCATCGTGGCGCCGCCGACGATGAGCCTGACCGTGGTGAAGGCCCATGTGCCGGCGGCGCCGGTCAACGGCGGGAATGTGACCTTCTCCATCATCGTGACGAACGCAGGGACGGCGACCCTCACGGGCCTCACGATCGTGGACACGCTGAGCGGGAGCATCACCTGCGTCAGCCAGACGAGCGATCCGGCCCTGGCGTGGAACGGGAACGCGTCCACCGTGGGCTGGGCGGGGGCGGTCGTCGTCGGACCCAATGCCTCGGCTACGGTGACCGTCACTGCGACCAATACGGCTCCCAACGCGGGCTGGATTTCGAACACGGTCTGGGTGCAGGCAACGACCGCGTGCGGGACCGTGCAGGCCTCCGCACTCGATCCGGGCTACCTGCTGGCTGCTCCGGTCCTGACAGTCGCCAAATCGAGCAGTCAGCCCAAGGGTGCAAGGGGCGCCGTGATCACGTACTCGATCACGTTGAGCAACATGCGGGTCGCCGGGGGCGCCTGCGGGGATCCCTGGATGACGGCGAAGGGCATCGTCTTTCAGGACACAGTGCCGGCGGGAATGACGTTCAACGCCGGCACTCTCCAGATTTCCACGAACAACGGCGCGACTTTCAATCCCGCCGCGAACCTGGGGGTGCTGCCGCTCATCGCCGTGGCGGTTCCGGACATGAACGAGGGCGACGGCGATCCCGTGTGCCTGCCCGGCAACGCCGTCGTCGTCAAGTTCGATGTGACCGTGCAGTGAGTCCTTCATGCCGGCTTGATGCAGTCGGGTTTCGACAACTCGGTCGCGGAGGCCCGATCAGCCTTCACGGCCTTCACTCCCAACCCCGGTCCGGGTCGATCACCCGGTCGGGCGAACAAAAGGAGATCACGAAAATGGTTCGCAACCGAACGATGGCAGCAATGGCAGTGGCGGCGGTTATGGCGGCGGGGGCCGCGCAGGCGGTCACGACGATCACGAACACGGCGTCCGCGAATTTCACGAACGAGGCGGCGGTGGCCCAGACGGCGGTCACCGGTTCGACGACGTTCACGGCGCAGAGCGATCCCGTCCTGTCGGTAATCAAGACGGGCGACAAGGCGGCGGGCCCGTCGGGCACGGTCGTCACGTGGCGCGTCCGGGTGGCGTATCCCCGGGTCGCGGACGTTCCGCTCGTCTGCGGAGACGATTCCAAGGCCCAGGGCGTCGTGATCACGGACCCGATCCCGGCCGGATTCACGTACAGCGCGGGGACCTTGCGGGTTTCGAACGACGACGCCGTGACCTTCTCGGTCGCGACCGACGCGGTCGGGGGCGATCCCCTCGGCTTTGACGTCTCGTTTGGCGCCGGGACGGTGACCGCGAACTGCCCGGATCTCGTCGAGGGCCAGGGGGACACCGTGAACTGCGGCGCTTCGCCCGCGGCACTCGTCATCGAGTTCAAGGCGACCAAGAACTAGAGGGATTCGAAGCGGGCAGGAGACCGTCGCAGGACGATCCGCTTGTCGCCACCCAGGGGTCCGGCACTGTCGCGTGGACAGCCATCATGCCGGGGGGATCCGCCGCTCGCGCGCGGGGTCCGCTCCGGAGTCCATGGGTTCCGAACCAAGGGGTCAGTGCGTCCGCTTGATTCACGAGGCTTCGTGTTGCGAACCGAAGACGGCGGATGGCTCTTGGAGAGCCAACCGCAAGAGATGACATGACCGCGGGGCCTGATCAGTCCCGTGGGGGAAACCAGCCCCGGCCGGGGTTTCCACCCGGCCGGGCTAAGACTACGGAGGAAACAGAGACAATGTTGCGCAACAAACTCAATTTCGCAGTGCTTTCGGCGGTGATGCTGACGGCGGGGGCCGCGAACGCGGTCACGACGATCACGAACACGGCGACCGCGAACTTCAATAACGAGGCGGCGGTGGCCCAGACGGCCGTCCTCGGTTCGACGACGTTCACGGCGCAGAGCGACCCCGTCCTGGCGGTCGTGAAGACGGGCGACAAGGCGTCGGGCCCTTCGGGCACGGTGGTGACGTGGCAGATCCGGGTGGCGTATCCCCGGATCGCGGATGTCCCGCTCATCTGCGGCGATGACTCGAAGGCGACGAGCGTCGTGATCACGGACCCGATTCCGGCCGGATTCACGTACAGCGCCGGGACCCTGCGGGTTTCGAACGACGACGGTGCGACTTTCTCGGCGGCGACCGACGCGGTCGGGGGCGATCCCCTCGGCTTCGACGTTTCGGAGTCCGGCGGCCTCGTGACCGCGAACTGCCCGGACCTCGTCGAGGGGCAGGGGGACACCGTGAACTGCGCAACCTCGCCGGATGCGCTCGTCATCGAGCTCCAGGCGACAAAAAACTAGTTAGGGTAGCGGAGGCGGACGGGAGACCCGTCTGCTAAGAATCCGCGGACGTCCCCTGGGCAGGCGATGGCCTTTGCCACGGGGCGAGCCGCTGCATCGTGCTCCGTACCCGCGGGGTGACCCGCCCTGGAATGATCATCCTCCAGGCCAAGGGGTCAGTCCGCCCTGTGAACGGGGTAGCCCGGCGAACGGGATCGCCAGAACCGTTCCGCGGGACCAAGGGATGAGTCTGTCCTGGCGGCCGCCAATGATCACGGCGGCAGCGATCCTCCTGACCGGCCTGGCGGCGTTGGCCGGGGCCTCCTACGACATCACGAACACGGCCTACGTGAACTGCCGTAACTCCGCGGGCGTTGCGCAACCGCCCGTGAGTTCCTCCACATCGTTCACGGTGACCGATGGGACGATCGTGGTGCCGCCCCCGCCTCTTCCCGCGAATGCCGTGGTCGTGAGCATCTTTGACACGTCGGGGCGGCTCATTCGCACCCTGGCGGTCGAAGCGACCGACGAAGGCGTGACCCTCAGGTCCGTGGGTGACGGTTCGGGGCACGCCTCCCTGGCCGCCGGGGCCGGGGTCGCGATCGTGCTGTCCGACGGCACCCGCATCCTCTGGGACGGCCGGGACGGGTCGGGAATCCCCGTGCCCAACGGGCTCTACACCGTGCGATTGTCGGACGTTCGGCCCGATGGCCGGGAGGTCGTCTCGACCGCCACGGTCGCGGTCACGCGCCCCTACGAGCGCGTGATCGAGACGGCGGTCATGGTGCCGAACCCGGCTGACGAGGTGGCGTGGATCAGCTTCCGGCTCGCCGACGCGACCGGGACTGTCGACGTCAGGATCTACAACGTCGCGGGCGAGCTCGTGGCGAAGGGGTCCGCGCCGGGCACTGCCAGATCGTACCGGTGGGATCTCCGGAACCGTTCCGGCACGCGCGTGACTCCGGGCCTCTACGTCGTCGTCCTGGAAGCCACGGATTCCACCGGGGTCCGTAAGGATCGGGCGATCATGAAGCTCGCCGTGGAGAGGGGTCGATGATGCTCCGGGCGTGCGCGCTCCTCGCCGGCCTGGCGGCCGTTTCGGGCTCCATCGCCGCGACGGTCGATCCGGGCGGGTTGTCCGGGACGACCCCGCGGGCCGTCGCGCTCGCGGGGTCGGACGTGGCTTATGTCGGCGGCTCGCCGCTCACCGGCGGGTCGGTGGCCGATCTGGCGCGGCTCGACGGGCCGGCGCTGGCCGGCGGTGGCGGCGTCGCGACCCGCGGGGGCGGCACGGGGCTGTCGCTCCGGGGTGGCGGCGCCGTGGAAGGTTTTGGCGTCGCGGGAAGCGCGGTGCGGTGGTCGCGCGGGGTCGCGCGCGGCCTCGACGCCGGGGTCGCGGCCGCCACACCCGCCGGGCCGCTGCCGGGCGTGTCCTTCGGGCTGGGGCTAGATGTGCTGACCCGGGCCCTCGGCTCCGACACCGCGGCCGGCCTCTCCATGGACCTCGGCGTATCCGGCCGGTTCGATCTGCGGTGGCAGGGAGTCGAGGTGGCGGCGGCGGCCGCGCTCGAGCACGCGCTCGGGACCCTGAGCTGGGACTCGGGGGCGACGGAGCAGGTGCCGTCCCGGACACGGCTGGGCCTCGGGGTCCACCGCGGCCCGGTTGCGGTCGTCACCGAGCTCGCGCTCGTGCGCGGCCCCGGGGCCCGCGAGGGGGTCTGGGGCGCCGGCGTGGAACACGCCTTCGCGATCTCGGGCCTGCCCGTTGCGGCCCGCGCCGGGTGGCATGACCGGCCGGGGACGGTGTGCGCCGGATTCGGCGCCGCGCTGGGGGCCGCGACCCTGGACTACGCGGTCGCGGCCGGACGCATCGGCGTCCTCCATTCGCTCGCGGTCGGGTGGCGGTTCCCGGGCCCGGGAGCCGGGGCTTCGGCCGCCCCGCGACGCTTGGCGTCGCCCCGCGCGTCCCGGCCGGGAACGACCGGCCGTCCGGCCGGGCGCGATGCCGAAGTCGTGCCGGAACGGGACGTCTTCGCGCTCGACAACCCCTGGCGGACCATGGCCCTCGCGATCCGGGTGCCGGCGGACGAGGCGACCCGGAGCTGGACGGTCCTGATCTCGGCGCCGGATGGCACCGTGGTCTGGGAGGCCGCGGGCGACGGGGTGCCGCCGCGCGCCGTGACCTGGGCCGGCACGTCGGTGACGGGGGAGCCGGTCGCGGCCGGGACCTACACTTGCCGGCTCCTGCTCCGCGGCGCCGCCGCCCCCGACTACCTGTCGCCGGGCTCCGCGATCCGGGTCGTGCGCCCGCCGCTGCGCGCGGCGTCGCCAGGGCCGACGCTTGGCGGATTCGACGTGCCCGACGCGGCGGCGGGAGGCGGACGATGAGAACGCGCCTCCACCTCGCCCCGGTGGTCTGCCTGGTTGGCGCGCTGGCGGCGGGGGCGGCGACGGCCGCGTTCGAGAAGGGGGGGCTGATCGACGCCTCCCCGCGGTCGGCGGCGCTCGCCGGATCGGATTTCGCGGCCGGCGAGGGCCTCTCTTCCGGATGCGCGGCCGCGCTGCCGGAACTCCGCGGGCCGGACGCGCTCGGGAGCTTCGGCGCGGCGACGCGGGCCGGACTGAACGCGGTCCTGCTCCGCACGGGCGGGATCGTCGGGGGCTTGGGGGTCGGCGCCTCGTTCCGGAATCTCGCCGCGGGGGACACGGCCGAGCGGACCTGGGCGGCCGGGCTCGGGATGCCGGTGGAGGAGGTGCCGGGGCTCTCGCTCGGCGCGGCCCTCAAGGTGATGGAGGCGGATCTCCACGATGACAACGCGACCGGGTTCGGACTCGACTTCGCGATCCGGGGCCGCATGCCGGTCCGGGTCGAGGGGCTCGAGGTCGACGCCGCCGCCGGGGTGGACGACGCGTTCGGGAGCCTCGCGTGGAAGAGCGGGCTCCGGGAGGACGTCGCGCGGCAGTGGCGGCTGGCGCTGGCGGCCCGGATCGATGGCGCGCTGGCCGCGACGGCCGAGGGCCGGCTCGTGCGCGGGCCCGCGGCGCGCGAGGGAATCTGGGCCTTCGGATTCGAGCAGCCCCTCGCCGTGCGCGGTGTGGACGGCGCGATCCGGATCGGGTGGCGGGACGGCACGGCCAGGGACGGAACGCTGTCGGCGGGAGTGGGCGTGACCGTGGGGCAGGGGAGACTCGAGTACGCGATCGCGGGCGCCGCGCGGAGCCAGGGCTACCTGCACCTCGCCTCCCTGCGCTGGCAACTGGGGCAGGGCGACGTGCTGGAGGGGATCGCGACCGCGGGGGCCGCGCCCGGCGGGACCGCTTCCGGATCCGGCGTTATGCCGGAGTCGGAGATGCTGGTCGCCTCGAGTCCGTGGCGGACGTTCACGTTCACGATCCGTCCGCCGAAGGGGGGCCGCATCGAGGGCTGGACGGTGCTCATCCTCGATCGCGCCGGCGGGGTGGTCTGGTCGGCCGAGGGCGAAGGCGCCCCGCCCGCGTCGCTGGACTGGAACGGGTCCACCCAGCGCGGAGTCGCCACGCCCGCAGGCCGATACCGCGTCCAGCTCGTCGTGCGGGGTCCCGGGGCGATCCGCAGCGTCTCGCCGGCCGCGGAGTTCCGGCTGGTCCGTCCGCCCGAGCCCGCCCGGGGGCCCGAGCCGGAGGCCGAAGGTGGGTACTGACATGCGAGGCGTGCCCGGCGTGGGACGTCGTCACCCGCTCCATGGACATCTGCGCGCGGTGGCCGGGCTGTCGCGCGAACTGGCCCGGCGGCACGGGGTCGATCCCGCCTGCGCGGAGGCGGCGGGCTGGCTGCACGACTGGCTAAAGCCGCTGGGCTTCGCTAGGCTGGATGCCATGCTGAGCGGACAAGGGGTACGCCTCGACGCGGCGACGCGCGCGATCCCGGCCATCTGGCACGGACCTGCCGCCGCCGCGATGGCGCCGGCCCGGCTGGGCGTCCGCGCCCCCGGCGTCCTCGATGCCGTCCGCTGGCACTCGACGGGGCGGCCGGGCTGGGGCCCGCTGGGCCGCATCCTCTTCGTGGCCGACTTCTGCGCGCCTGGCCGGGCATTCCCCGAGGCCCGCACGGGCCGGCGGCTGGCCCGCCGGTCGCTCGCCCTCGGCGTCCGGTACGTCCTCGCCTGCAAGCTGGCGTGGCTCCGGGCGCACGGGCTGAAGCCGCACCCGGCCATGACCACCTTCTGGGCGGAGACGGCGGGGGGCCCAAGTGCCTGACGAGACGTTCGAGGAGCTCTGGCGGCAGAAGGGCGGCCCCGAGCTCGTCGCGTTCCAGGCCATCTTCGGCGGCGCCGCGCTCCCGACCGACGAAGTCCGGTCGATGCTGGGCCTGACCCTGGAGCAGTTCCGGGCCGCCTGCGGGGCGGCGGAGCGGCTCGGGATCGTCGAGTCCGGCGAGGCCCGTGTGAGTTTCCTCGCGTTTCCGCCCGATTCCTCCCAGCGCGGCCGGCTCGACTGGTGCCTCGAGGAGCACAAGATCGAGTTCGACAAGCTCGTGGAGCGGATACGCAGCAGGCTTCTTCTCCGTTACCTGGGTTCGCCTCCGGGGCAGGTGGCGGCATGACCGGCGGGGTGGCGCCGGACCTCAAGGCGCTCGTGCGCTCGCGCGTGCGGGCGGCCGCGGTCGCGGCGGGGTGGGGCGAGGTGGTCCCGGCCGAGGCTGCGATTGTCGTGGAACTCCCCCGCGAGTTCGCCCACGGCGATCTCGCCTGTCCGGTCGCGTTCGCGCTCGCCAAGGCGGTCCGCCGACCCCCCGTCGAGGTCGCGACCGCACTGAAGGCGCACCTGGCGGCCGACGCTTCCGTCGAGCGCGTCGAGATCGCGGGCGGCGGGTACCTGAACTTCTTCCTAGGGGACGAGGTCTGGGCCGGAATCCTTGGCGGGATAGAGAGAGCCGGTTCCGCCTGGGGAACCGGCGCCTCGCTCGCGGGGGAGCGCATCCTGGTCGAGTTCGTGAGCGCGAACCCCACGGGTCCGCTCGTCGTGGTCAACGCCCGCGCGGCGTCGTTCGGGGACGCGCTATGCCGGTGCCTCGAGGCCGCGGGCGCGACAGTCGAGCGCGAGTACTACGTCAACGACGCGGGCGCGCAGGTCCGGAACCTGGCGCTGTCCGTCGAGGCCCGGTGGCGCGAGCTGCGCGGGGAACCGTTCGAGATCCCGAAGGACGGATACCAGGGCGACTACATCAGGGACCTCGCCCGGGCGGCGCGCGACCGGCTGGGCGAGGACCTGCTGAACGCGGACCCGGAGGACCGGATACGCCGGCTGATGGAGTTCTCGGTGGCCGAGATGCTTGCGCGGCACCGCTCCGACCTCGAGGCGCTGCGGGTCGGGTTCGACGCCTTCTTTCACGAGAAGCGCCTGCACGAGGAGGGCCAGGTGGCCCGGGCGCTTGCGGACCTCGAGGCGAAGGGCGAGGTGTTCGAGAAGGACGGGGCCAAGTGGTTCCGTGCCACGGCGCACGGCGACGAGAAGGACCGGGTCCTGATCAAGGGGGACGGTAAGCCGACCTACACCCTCCCCGACGTGGCCTACCACCGGCAGAAGTTCTCGCGCGGGTTCACGCGGCTCATCGACATCGTGGGGGCCGACCACCAGGTGGAGATGGCGACGCTGCGCGCCGCGCTCCAGGTGCTCGGCGAGCCCGTGGAGCGGTTCGAGGTCGTCATCACCCAGTTCGTCACGCTCAAGCGGGGAACCGAGACGGTCAAGATGTCCAAGCGGTCGGGGGACATCGTCCTGCTCGCCGAGCTCGTCGAGGAAGTGGGGCCCGACGCGGCCCGGTTCCTGTTCGTCCTCCGGGCGCCGTCGAGCCACCTCGAGTTCGACATGGACCTGGCGAAGGCGACGACCATGGACAACCCCGTCTACTACGTCCAGTACGCGTATGCCCGGCTGTGCAGTGTGCTTGAGCACTCGACAGCCGAGGGGCTGGGGGCCCCCGCGGCGGCGGACGGCCAGCCCTCCCGGCTCACTGAACCCGAGGCGCGGCTGCTCCTGCGCAAGCTCGCGCGCTGGCCCTTGATCGTCGAGAAGGCGGCGCTGACCCGGGCTCCCCACCTCGTCGCGCACGAGCTGACGGAACTTGCCCAAGCCGTGCACCAGTTCTATAGTCAATGCCGGGTGGTCGGGGCCCCTGCCCCCGAACTCGCCCGCGCCCGGCTCGCGCTGGTGGCGGCGGCGCGGCAAACGATCTCGAACGGTCTGGCGCTCCTGGGCGTGACGGCGCCGGAGCATATGTGATGAGCTCGGAAAATACATTCAAGGAGGCGACATGTCGGAACCGATCCACGTGACCGAGGCCGATTTCGAGGCGAAGGTCGAGAAGAGCACGCTCCCCGTGCTCGTGGACTTCTGGGCCGAGTGGTGCGGTCCCTGCAAGATGATCGCGCCGCTCGTCGAGGAGCTCGCGAATGAACTCGACGGCAAGTTCGTCCTCGTCAAGGTCGACGTGGACAAGGCACCCGCCGTGGCGGAGAAGCTGGGCATCCAGAGCATTCCGACGCTCGTGATCTTCATGGGGGGGAAGCCCGTCAAGAACCTCGTCGGCTTCCTGCCCAAACCCGAGATCAAGAAGGCGCTGGCCGCCGCCGGAATCGCCTGACCCGGGGCGCCGGCCTCTAGCGGCAGCAGCTCCGGCAGCGGCGCACGGCGCGCCGCGTAGCCACGACCCCGTCCTCATAGAAGGATTCGGCCACCACGGCCATCCGGATGACCGCCCGGCCATAGCGGGAGCGGACATCGACGAGGGGCAGGACTTCCACCGGAGTGGAAACGGCCGCCACCTGCGCGGCCGGCGTCTGGGGGGGCTGTTCGAAGCGGACCGCCGACGCCGGACCGATCGCGACGACGTCGCCGGGTGCCGATGCGCGAACCGCGGCGCGCGCGACGGGAGCGGGAGCGTGAGGCAGGGCGAACTGGGCGATAACCGATCCGACGAGGCCCAAGATCGCGACTGTGACCAGAAGGAGCGGTAACCGCCGGTCCATGACCCCGATCCTACCAGTCCGTGACCGACCCGTCAACGAGGACGGCCTCGGGCTGCCGGGTCTCGATGGGGGGGTGTTTGGCGCACTCGGCCTCGTTGACCTCGACGCCCAGCCCCGGGCGGTCGCCGGGATGGGCATACCCATCCTTGATTTCCAGCGCCGGCCCCACGACCTCGTAGCGCCAGCTATGGTGGCGCTGGATGACCTCCTGGATCAGGAAGTTCGGCGTCGCCATCCCCAGGTGCAGGCAGGCCTGGGTGTTGATGTGGCTCAGGGGGTTGTGGAACGCCATCGACATGTAATGCGTCTCGGCCAGCGCCGCGATTCGCCTCGCCTCCGAGATCCCGCCGCAGTGGGAGGGGTCCGGCTGGAGGACCTCGACGGCCCTAGAGGCGATCAGGGGCTCGAACTCCCACCGGGTGGCGAGCCGCTCGCCGGCCGCGATTGGGATCCGGACCTGGTCGGCGACCTTCTTCATTCCCGACACCGAGTAGGGCAGGCACGGTTCCTCGAGGAACAGAAGGCCGAGGCCTTCGAGAGCCTTTCCGATTTCAACGCTGAGCGCGGGGGAGCACCGCCCGTGGAGGTCCACCATGAGGTCAACTCCGTCACCGATCGCCCGCCGGATCTCGGCGATCTCGGCCACGGACGCCTTGACCGCCGCCGCGCCCTCCATCGGGCGGTTCATCCTCGACGGGCCGCACTTGAGGGCGGTGAGGCCGTCCACGAGGCTCGCCTGCGCGATCTCGCCGAGCGTCTGGGATTTCGCCCGAGGTATGCCGTCGCCGGTCAGGTGGCCGTAGAGGCGGACCCGGTCGCGGACGGCGCCGCCCAGAAGCCGGTAGACGGGCTGGTTCAGCGACTTGCCCAGGATATCCCAGCAGGCCTGGTCGATCCCGCTCATCGCGCTCGCGACCACGATCCCGCCGCGGTAGAAGGCGCCGCGGTGCATGAGCTGCCAGAGGCGCTCGATCCGGGTGGGGTCCTGGCCGAGCACGAGCGGCTCGAGGTCCCGGATCGCGCCCGCGACCGCGTTCGTCTTCCACTCGAGGCTGGACTCGCCCCACCCGATCAGCCCGGGGACGTCGGTCTCGACCCTGACGAAGACCCAGTTGATGTACCCGCCGTTAACGAGGACCGGTTTCAGTCCCGTGATCTTCATAGCTTGGGGAGGGTGATGCTCGTCTGCTTCTGGTACTTGCCCTTCTTGTCCGCGTAGCTGACCTCGCAGGGCTCGTCCGCCTCCAGGAAGAGGACCTGGGCGATTCCCTCGTTGGCGTAGATGCGGGCGGGCTGGGGGCTCGTGTTCGAGATCTCGAGCGTCGCGAACCCCTCCCACTCGGGTTCGAACGGGGTCACGTTCGTGATGATCCCGCACCGGGCGTACGTGCTCTTGCCAAGGCAGATCGTGAGGACCCCGCGCGGGATGCGGAAGTACTCGAGCGTGCGGGCGAGGACGAAGCTGTTCGGCGGGATGATGCACACGGGGGCCTTGAGGTCCACGAGCGACTTGGGGTCGAAGGCCTTGGGGTCCACGGTGTTCCCCCAGACGTTCGTGAAGATCTTGAACTCGTCGGCGACCCGGATGTCGTACCCGTAGGAGGAGACGCCGTAGGAGATGACCCCGTCGCGGACCTGGGCCTCCTCGAAAGGCTCGATCATGCGGTGTTTCCGGCACTGCTCGCGGATCCAGCGGTCGGCCTTGAGTCCCATGGCTGGACACGAGCGTAACCAATCCCATGATCCCGGTCAAGGCGGCACCTGACCCGCGTGTCATATTGCGGGGGGACCGGTTCGGGTAGAATGCCCGCCATGGTGCAGGACCGGAACGCGTGGACGCAGACGGGCCGGATCGGGTCGTTCGGGCTCGTCATGGGGATCGCGATGCTCGTCTGCGGAGGCGTGGGGGTGTTCGTGGACCGGGTCCTCGGCACGGCGCCCGTGATGACGGCGATCCTGTTCCTCGGGGGCGGTGCAGCGGCCTTTTGGTATGGTATCGTCAACATCCTGAAATGAGCGCAAGCCTTGCGGTGCTCATCGGGCTGGTTGCCGGCGGCGGGCTGGGCGTGATCGCCGGCCGCGACCTGACGGCGTCGGTCATGGAGCTCGCCGCGTCCCGCGGCCGGGCGAAGGCCGCTTGGGGGCTGGTCCGGCGCCTCTCCATCCTCGCGGCCGGCCTCCTCGGGTCCCTCCTCATCGGGCCATACGCCTGGGCGGGGCTGGCGGCCGGCTACCTCGGGGCCTTCTCGGTCGTCGTGCTGCGGGAGATCAAAGTCCATGTCGGGTGAAGGCGGGCTGCCGCATTCGCTCCACATCCTCCCGCCCCTGCACATTCCGGCCATGCCCGGGGCGCCGGAGGTGGACTCCTACGCGGCCTCATTCTGGTTTCTCACGGCGGGGATCATCCTCGGGCTCTCCCTGCTCATGCGCGTCATGATGGCCGTCTCGCCGGGCGTGATCCAGAACCTGATCGAGTGGCTCGTGGAAACCGTGCAGGAGCTCGCGGACTCGATCCTCGGGCCGGCGGCAGAGCGGTTCATGCCGCTCTTCATCGCCCTCTTCCTCTTCATCCTGACCGGCAACCTCCTCGGGTTGCTTCCCGGGTGCATGTCGCCGACGGCTTCGTACCACACCAACGCCGCGATGGCCATCGTCGTCGCGCTCGCCACCCAGTACGCGGGGATCCGCGCGCACGGGCTCAAGGGCTACCTCAGGCACTTCATGCCGCCGCCGTGCCCGTGGTGGCTCATGTACTCGCTGATGTGGTGGATGTGGCCGCTCATCCACGTGCTCGAGCAGTTCATCCGGCCGATCTCGCTCACCATGCGGTTGTTCGGCAACATCTTCGCCAAGGAGATCCTGCTCCTCATGCTCGCCTTCGTCGCCGCGACCTTCATGCTGAGCCCGTCGGCCGTGATCAAGGGGTTTTCCGTCCTGCCGTTCATCCTGCGGCCCGCCATCATCCTGCTCGGCACGCTGGTTTCGATCGTGCAGGCGGCGGTGTTCACGATCCTGACGATGGTCTTCGTGGCCATGGCGATGGAGGGGCACGAGGAGGGGCACGGGGAAGCCGTGGCCCGCGAGGAGTCTGGTTCCGGAATTACACACTCTTGACGGGAGGAAAGCCGATGAAGAAGGTGATGTTGTCTCTCGCGATGTGGCTGACGCCGGCGGCGGCCTTCGCCGCGACGGCGGCCGCGGAGCCGTCCAACAGCGGCGTGGCCATGTTCTTTGCCGCCGTGGTCGTGACGGCGGGATTCGCGCTCGCGCTGTCCGCGTTCGGCGGGGCGATCGGGCAGGGTAACGTGGCGGGCCGGGCGATGGAAGCGATAGCGCGCCAGCCGGAAGCGGCGGGACGCATTCAGACCGCGATGCTGCTGGGGCTGGCGTTCATCGAGTCCCTCGTCATCTACGTCCTGCTCATCGCGTTCATCATGCTGTTCGCCCTGCCGTTCACGAAGTCGATCACGGGCTGATGGAAACGCCGGCCTGGACGCTCCTGATCGTCCAGCTCCTGACGTTTGCGATCGGCGCCCTGGGGTTGTACTTCCTGGCGTTGAAGCCCATCCGGGCGATCCTGGAGGAGCGGAAGCGCAGGATTCTGCACGCGCAGGCGGAAGCCGAAGCGGCGCGGCGGCAGGCGCAGGCGAACTCGGAGGAGCTGGCGAAGCGCATCGCGAAGCTCGAGGGTGAGACGCGGGAACGGATGAAGAAGGCCGAAGTCGAGGCGCGGAAGACGAAGGACGCGGCGCTGGCGGAGGCCCGCAAGCAGGCGATGGCGGTCGTGGAGCAGGCCCGGGTGCAGATGAAGCGGGAGCGGGTGCAGACCCGCGACCAGCTCCGGCGCGAGGTCGCGCGGCTGTCGGTCGCGATGGCCCGGAAGGTGGCGGGGGTCTCGATCTCGGCCCGCGACAAGAAGAGGCTCATCGACCGGGTTATCGCCGAACTGCCCAAGCGGCTGGACGCGGACGCGTGAAGGGATCATCCCGCGCGCTCGCCCACCAGCTCGCCCTGCTGGCGTTCCGGCAGGCCGAGGTCGAGGGGGACGTCGAGGCGACGGGGACGACGCTCGCCCGCGCGGGCGGGATCGTGAGCCGGCACTTCGAGCTGCGGCAGGTGCTCCTGCACCCGTCCGTGGGCGCGGAGCGCAAGCTGGAGCTCCTCGGCCGGCTCCTGCCGCTGGCGGGGACGGGGGCGTCCGTCCTGCGGGCCGTGCTGGAACGGCGGCTCGCCGGGATGCTGTCCGGGATCTCGCGCGCCTACGGCGGAATCGCGGCGGCGCAGTCCGCGACGGCCACCGTCCTCGTCGAGGCGGCCGCTCCGCTCACGAGGCGCGACGTGGCGAGGATCCGGGAGACGCTCGAGCGGTCCATGCACCGCCCGGTCGCGCTCAAGGTCGTGACCCGGCGGGAGCTGATCGGCGGGCTCCGCGTGGTCGCGGGGGAACTGGTGATCGACGGGACCGTCAAGGGCGCGCTGGACCGGCTGGAGCGCGAACTCGTGACGGACGATTCGAGAAGGGGGTGAGTTTACGATGGCATCCGTGAAGAGTTTCGAGGACCTGATCTCCAAGCAGCTCGCGGGGTTCGAGCCCGGGCTGGACGTGGCCGAGACCGGGGTCGTGACCTCGGTCGGCGACGGCGTGGCCCGGCTGTCGGGGCTGGGCAACGTCATGGCTTCCGAGCTGCTCGAGTTCCCGGGCGGCGCGTTCGGGATCGCCATGAACCTCGAGCGCGACGAGGTGGGCGTGATTCTGCTCGGCGAGGGGACGCACATCCACGAGGGCGACCAGGCACGCCGGACGGGCCGCATCGCGGAGGTGCCCGTGGGCGAGGGGTTGCTGGGCCGCGTCGTGAACGCGCTGGGCCAGCCCATCGACGGCAAGGGGCCCATCAAGGCCGAGGCGAACCGCCCGCTCGAGGTCCGGGCGCCCGGCGTCGTCGAACGCCAGCCGGTGAAGGAGCCGCTGCAAACAGGAATCAAGGCCGTGGACGCGATGACGAACATCGGCCGGGGCCAGCGGGAGCTGATCATCGGCGACCGCCAGACCGGCAAGACCGCGCTCTGCGTCGACACGATCATCAACCAGAAGGGCGGCGACGTGAAGTGCATCTACGTCGCCATCGGGCAGAAGAACTCGACCGTGGCCGCCCTCGTGCGCACGCTCGAGGAGCACGGCGCCATGGATTACACGACCGTGGTCGTGGCCGGCGCCTCCGACCCCGCGCCCCAGCAGTACCTGGCGCCGTTCGCCGGGTGCGCGATGGGCGAGTACTTCCGGGACAAGGGCGGGCACGCGCTCATAGTCTACGACGACCTCTACAAGCACGCGGTCGCGTACCGCCAGCTCGCGCTCGTCCTGCGCCGCCCGCCCGGCCGCGAGGCCTTCCCGGGCGACATCTTCTACCTGCACTCGCGCCTGCTGGAACGGGCCGCCAAGCTATCGGATGAGCGGGGGAAGGGGTCGTTGACAGCCCTGCCCATCATCGAGACGCAGGAAGGCGACGTGTCGGCCTACATCCCGACCAACGTCATCTCGATCACGGACGGGCAGATCTACCTCGTGCCGGCCCTGTTCTACCAGGGCGTCCGGCCCGCGGTCGACGTCGGGATCTCGGTGTCCCGCGTCGGCGGGTCGGCCCAGATCAAGGCCATGAAGCAGATCGCGGGGCCGCTCCGCATGAACATGTCCCAGTACCGCGAGCTCGAGGTTTTCTCCAAGTTCGGGGCCGAGCTCGACAAGTCGACGTCGGCCCAGCTCGCGCGCGGGGAGCGCATGGTCGAGGTCCTCAAGCAGCCCCAGTACGGCCCGCTCCCGGTGGAGAAACAGATCGCGATCATCTACGCGGGGACCAACGGGTTCCTGGACGGCCTGGCCGTCTCCGACGTCCAGCGGTTCGAGAGCGAGCTCTATGCCTTCCTCGACGGCAAGCGCGCGGCGGTGCTCAAGGAGATCCGGGAGAAGAAGGAGATGACGGAAGACCTCAAGCACAAGCTGGACGAGGCGCTGGAGGCGTTCAAGAACGAGTTCAAGAAGTCCCAGGACGCGAAGTAGGAGGACTAGACAGAACCCATGGCCGCGATCAAGGAAGTCCGGCAGCGCATCAAGGCCGTGCGAGGCATCGGCCAGGTCACGAAGGCCATGAAGATGGTCGCGACCGTCAAGATGCGCCGCGTCCAGGACAAGATGATCCAGAGCCGGGTCTACACGGACACGCTGTACGCGATGGCGGCCCGGCTCGTGGCGGCCGCGGGCACGGAGGTCACGCACCCGCTCCTCGACCAGCCGCCGGGGCTCGGCGCCAGCGCAGCTGGCGCCGGGGACCGCTCCTGCGGTCCGGAAGTCCTTGTCGTGATCGGTTCCGACCGGGGGCTGTGCGGGTCGTTCAACACCGGGCTCTTCCGGTACGTCCTCGCCCAGATCCGGGGCCAGGAGTCGATGGTGAACCTCGTGACCGTCGGCCGCAAGACGCGCGAGTTCTGGGGCCGTCATGCGTTCCAGGTGGTCCAGTCGCACGAGAAGCTCGGGTTCCCGATCACGTGGGATGAGTCGGAGAAGATCGGCCGCGACCTGGCGTCCCTGCACTCGTTCATGCAGCTCTCGCGGGTCCGGCTCGCGTACCAGCGGTTCGTGTCGGCCGGCGTCTCCCGGCCCGTCATCGTGCCCTGGCTCCCGTTCAAGCAGGCCGAGGCTTCCAGCCCGGCGGCGACGGAGTTGCGGTGCGAGCCGTCCGTGGAGGCGGTCCTGGACCTCATCCTGCCGCGGGCGCTGACGGCGCAACTGCACCGCGCGCTCCTGGAGGCGCAGGCCTCGGAGCAGGGCGCGCGCATGGTCGCGATGGACAACGCGACGACGAACGCGGAGGAGCTGACGGGGGACCTGACCCTGTTGGCGAACAAGCTGCGGCAGACGGGCATCACTAAGGAACTTCTTGAGATTACAACCGGCGCGGAAGCGCTGGGCGCCTAGCGGCGCTTACGCTTAGTTCAAGGAAGGGGTGATTCAGATGGCGAATACGGGCAAGGTCGCGCAGGTCATCGGGGCGGTCGTGGACGTCGAGTTCCCGGAGGGGCACCTCCCGCCGATCTTCCAGTCCCTGACGATCAGGGACGACAAGTCGACTCCGCCGGTGAACCTCACGCTCGAGGTGCAGTCGCACCTGGGCGAGTCCGTGGTTCGCTGCGTGGCCATGTCCTCGTCCGACGGCCTCCGGCGCGGCGCCGAGGTCGTGGATACGGGGAGCGCCATCACGGTGCCCGTCGGGCGGCAGACGCTCGGCCGCGTGTTCAACGTGCTCGGCGAGCAGATCGACTTCCAGGGCGACGTCGTGACCGAGAAGCGTTCTCCCATCCACAAGCCGGCCCCCGCGCTCGTGGACCAGGCGTCGAGCACCCAGATCCTCGAGACCGGCCTCAAGGTCGTGGACCTGCTCGTGCCCTTCGCCAAGGGCGGCAAGATCGGCATGTTCGGCGGCGCGGGCGTGGGCAAGACCGTGCTCGTGCAGGAGCTCATCCACAACATCGCGCGCGAGCACGGCGGCGTGTCGTGTTTCGCCGGCGTCGGCGAGCGCACGCGCGAGGGCAACGACATGTGGCTCGAGATGAAGCATTCGGGCGTGCTCCCGAAGACGGTCATGGTGTACGGCCAGATGAACGAGCCGCCCGGCGCCCGGTTCCGGGTCGCGCTCACGGCCCTCACGATGGCCGAGTACTTCCGCGACGAGGAGGGGCAGGACGTGCTCCTCTTCATCGACAACATCTTCCGGTTCCTCCAGGCCGGCTCCGAGGTGTCCGCCCTCCTGGGACGCATCCCGTCGGCCGTCGGCTACCAGCCCACGCTGGGCACCGACATGGGCGAGCTCGAGGAGCGGATCACTTCCACGCAGAAGGGCTCCGTGACGAGCGTGCAGGCCATCTACGTCCCGGCCGACGACTACACGGACCCCGCGATCGTGACGGCGTTCACCCATCTCGACGCCCGCGTCGCGCTCGACCGCAAGATCGTGGAGAAGGGCATCTACCCGGCCGTGCACCCGCTGAACTCGACGTCGCGCCAGCTCGACCCCAAGATAGTGGGGGAGGAGCATTACACGGTGGCTCGCGAGGTCCAGCGCGTCCTCCAGCGGTACGCGGACCTGCAGGACATCATCGCGATCCTGGGCATGGACGAGCTCTCGGACGAGGACAAGCGCATCGTGGCGCGCGCCCGCAAGATCGAGAAGTTCCTGTCCCAGGCGTTCCACGTCGCCGAGCAGTTCTCGAACCTCCCCGGCAAGTACGTCCCGATCAAGGAGACGATCCGGAGCTTCAAGGAGATCGTCGAGGGCCGGCACGACGACTTGCCCGAGGCCGCGTTCTACATGGTCGGCAACATCGACGAGGCCGTCGAGAAGGGCCGCAAGATCCTGGCGGGAGCGCCCGCGTGAGGATTCTTCCGGCATGAAGTCGTTCGCGCTCCGGATCGTCGGGCCCGAGGGGGTCCTGGCCGAGGAGGCCGCGGCGGAGAGCCTCGTGCTGCCCGGCGCCGCGGGGTCGCTCGGGGTCTGGGCGGGCCACGAGCCGTGGACGGTCCTGCTAGAGCGGGGCGCGGTGTCGTGGCGCGGCGCCGGCTCCCAGTGGAAGAGCGTCGATATCGCCTCCGGCGTGGCGGCCATCGAAGGCGCCCGGACGGTCGTCCTCGCCGACGCCGCCGGGAAGTAGCCGGCCAGAGCCTCCAGGCTATGCCGATGGTGGGCATCCAGATACTTAGCATTCCGGCTCACATTGAGAGAGGCAGCGCATATGCGGTCACAGTCTGTGACCGCATCAAGGCGAAACGTCCGCCGGCGTTGTAGGCGACGATCGTCTCCGCGTTCCGCGTGCCGAGGGCGCGCACGACCGTGACGGGCCGGCGCCGGGTCATGCCGCGGTCCTAGAGGTCGATCGGGTGGCCCGGCCCCGCGGCGAACGCCTCGAAGATCCGGGTCGCCTGCCAGGCGTGATCGAGCCCGGCCCGGTTGGGGGCCCGTCCCTCCAGGATCGACCGCGCGAACTCGTCGAGCTCGCCCCAGTAGCCCTGGAGGAAGAGCCCCTTGTTGTAGAGCTGGCCGAGCGAGAACTCGGGTTCCCAGACGGAGGTGACCTCTCCGGCATTTCCCGCGTAGAACGACGGCGTGTCGCCGTACCCGAGCCTGGGATCGCGCCGCATCTCGAGCCGCATGTTGTTCTCGACCACGATCGTGCGTCCGTTCGTGCCCACGAGCTGGGTGCGTTCCATGCCGCCGTTCCACCCCGCGCCGTGGGCGAACGTGATCGTGGCGAGTGAACCGCCGGGGAACTCGAACGTGGCCGTGCCCGCGCCGGTGGATGAGCGGTAGTAGGTGAGCGTCCGCGGCCAGCCGAGGAGGTAGAGCATGGCGGAGACCGGGTGGCACATGTGGTCGAGGAATCCGACCACGCCCCGGCCGCCGGGGTCGCCGGCGCGGTACCTGGCGATCTCGTCCACGGTCGGCACGCCCATCGGGTACTGGAACGTGGCGATACCCACCTGCCCGAACGCGGGGTCGGCGGCCAGCTCGCGGGCCTTGACGTTGGCGGGCACGAACATCTTCTTGAATCCGACCATGGCGTGTCGGCCCGCGGCCTGCGCGGCCGCGCGCATGCGGTCCACGTCCGCGGTCGTGTCCGCGGGCGGCTTCTCCATCCAGACGTGCGCCCCGCGCTCGAGGCAGTCGCACGCAATGGGGGGATAGAGCGGACGGCCCTTCGGGTCGTAGCCGGTCACGACGAGGACCGCCTCGGGCTTCTCCTTTTCCAGCATCGCGCGGTAGTCCGTGTACGAGGCCGGCGCGCCGAACTGGCGGGCGAAGGCCTCCGCCTTCTTCCCGTCGAGGTCGCAGGTGGCGACCAGTTCCACCGGCAGGTACTGGAGGGAGGCGTAGATGTTCCGGAGCGAGTGCGACCCGCACCCGATGAACCCGATCCGAACCCGTTTCGCGTCCGTCACGCGGCCGTGGAAATCGAGCGTCGCCACGGCCATATTCTACAACGCGGCGTACGAGGGACCGGGGGTGGGTAGGCAGATTCGGGCCGGGCGGTGGCATGGCGGGGCTTCCCGGCTGAGCGGCGGTCCTGCCGGGATGGGCCGGGGTAGAATCAGAGCAGGACACCAGAGCCAATGGGCATCGACGAACTACTCAAAGGGCGGCGTGACGAGATCCTGCGCATCGCGGAAAAGCACGGGGCGCGGAATCTCCGCGTGTTCGGCTCATTCGCCCGGGGCGAGGCGCGGCCGGACAGCGACCTCGACCTGCTGATCGACGCGGGGCCGAAGCGAACGCCGTGGTTCCCGGGCGGTCTCATCGCCGATCTGGAGGACTTGCTTGGCAGGAAGGTGGAGGTCACCACTGCGGCAGGGCTTCACTGGTACATCCGCGATCGCGTTCTGAGCGAGGCGAGGCCGCTCTGAAGGATCCCGGGCTCTATCTGATCCACATTGCGGAGTGCATCGCCCGAATCGAGTCATATACTGCGAAAGGCAAGGATGCTTTCCTCAAGGATGAGATGACGCAGGACGCAGTGGCCCGCAATCTCGAGACCATGGCGGACGCCGTACGGCAAGTCCCGGAGGCTCTGAAGGCCGGGCATCCCGAGATCAACTGGCGTGAGATCGCGGCGTTTCGTAACGTGCTGGCGCACGACTATCTGACCCTAGATCTACCGAGGACTTGGCAGGCCGTCGAAGAAGACGTGCCCGGACTGAAGACTGCGGTGGCGGCGATGCGTGAGGAGCTGGGCGTATGATCTCCGGGCTCGGGGTGGACTCGGTCGAGGTGGGCAGGTTCCGCAAGGTGGCGAAGCGGTGGGGGAAGCCGTTCCTCCGGCGGCTCTTCACCGCCCGCGAGCTCGACTACTGCTTCTCTCACGCGAACCCGTACCCCTCGCTGGCGGCCCGGTTCGCGGCCAAGGAAGCCGTGCTCAAAGCCCTCGACGCCCGGGCGCTTTGGAAGTGGCACGACATGGAAGTCCGGCGGGCGGAGTCCGGGCATCCGTCCATCGCCCTGACCGGCGCGGCGGCGAAGCACGCGAAGCGGAAGAAGGCGAAGTCCTTCCTCATTTCGATCACGCACGACGCCGAGCGCGCCACCGCGGTCGTGCTGGCAGTAGGGCATAGATGAAGTCGGCGGGGTGTCTGGCCCTTCTTCTCTGCATCGGCGGCGAGGCCGTCGCCAGTGCGCCACGTTCAAGCTTCTCGTCGACGGGATCCATGATGCTGTCAACCTCGGTGCTCC
Source organism: bacterium (assembly GCA_919901855.1). GTDB lineage: Bacteria > Oederibacteriota > CAKKQC01 > CAKKQC01 > CAKKQC01 > CAKKQC01. Next base: position 247,355 of record CAKKQC010000006.1, read on the forward strand.
AGCAGTCCGAGACGGCCCGGGAAGCTATGGGCGCCGCAGGATACCAGAGCACCGGCACTTCAGCGGTGGCTTCGGGCGTTTCCCGTTCTCGGTGCGAGTACGTTAGGGAGAAGACGCTCCGGGACTACACGAATGGAGGCCTGACCGCGGGGAGTGTGCTCGGAATACTCGGCGGATCAGTGGCGGCGACCAGCTCCAGGAATATCTGGATCGGACTCGGGATCTCTGTTGTCTCGACAATCGCGGGGTATGGCGTGGGTCGGGGCCTTGGGGCAGTGATGGCCAGGGATTGCGACGACATCGAGTGGACGGCAAGCTCGCGGAACGAATGGGCCGGATACCAGATTGACCATGAGAACTGGATGGCGTGCTCGAAAAGGGAGATACGGAGCCGCGTCGCGTGGACGATTGGCCTGTGGCTGGGTGGCGGGGCGCTGGGCGCTATGGTGGGCGCCAGCGGTGCGAGCGGTGACGAGGTAAAGATGCGCACATATGGCGGCGCGCTGGTCGGCGCGGCCGCAGGTCTCCTTGTGGGCGCGGTCGTGAACCTGCTCAGGCGGTTTCCGTGCGGCAACGAACCGGCGATTGCCGCCTGGGTAGATCCGGTTCCTGGCAGAGGCGATCCTTCAACCGAGTGCCTCACGGCCGCGTTGGCCCAGCGCTGATGATCGCGCGTGGCTTCGCGGTCCTGGCCCTCGCGGTCCTGGCCGGACCGGTCCGGGCGGACAACCCGCCCTCGGCGTTTCCCGCCCCGGCGCTGACCGCGACCTCGTCCGGGGCCGCACAGGAGGAGTCGGTCACGGGACCGCTGGCCAAGAGCGAGTGCGAACGGAATCGGGACACGATCGTGGGCGTGACCGAGCTGGTCTGCGGACTCGGGGGCCTGGCCGGGACCATCACCTTCTGGAGGTCGCCGGCCGGAACGAAGCACCCCGTCTCGGCGTGGATCGTGCTCCCGTCGTACCCGTTGAGCGCGATCCTGGGCGCCGAGATCGGGTATCGGCTCGGCCGCCTCATCGCATCCACGTGCCGATAGTGGCATGGCCTCTCCGGCAGCGTGATATCGTGAAATCATGGTGAGGGAGACGCGATGAGACTGGCGACGGCGGCGGACATCAGGCGGCTGGACGAGCGCGCGGAGAAGGAATTCGGGATGTCCCGCCTCCTGCTCATGGAGAACGCCGGGGCGTCGGTCGTTATCGCGATGGAGAAGGTCTTCGGCGCGCTCGACGGCAAGCGCGTGACGATCCTCTGCGGCAAGGGCGGGAACGGCGGGGACGGGATGTGCGCGGCGCGCCACCTCGTCGCGCACGGCGCCTCCGTCGTCGTCGGGCTCGTGGGGACGGCGAAGGACCTCCGGGGCGAGCCGCTCGCGAACTGGACGATCCTGGACCGGATGGGGCTCACGCCGAAGGAGCTCCACACCGAGGGGGACCTGGCTTGGGTCCGCGCGGCGGCGGGAGCGTCCGATTACATCGTCGACGGCCTCGTCGGGGTCGGGGCCAGGCTCCCGCTCGCGGGGCTCCTGGGCGACATCGTGAAGACCGTCAACGCGGCGGGGAAGCCCGTGGTCGCCATCGATCTGCCTTCGGGGGTCGATCCGGACACGGGCCGGATCGAGGGGGGGCCGTGCATGATCGCCGCGCTCACGGTGACCCTCGGCGTACCCAAGCGCGGACTCGTCCTCCACCCGGGCACGACCCGGGTGGGGAAGCTCGTGGTCGCCGACCTCACGTTCCCGCTGGCGCTCCTGACCGACCCCGGAGTGACGGCCGACATCGTCATGCCCGAGGAAGCGGCCGCGCTGATCCCCCAGCGGTCCCCGACGGCGCACAAGCACGCGGTCGGCCGGGTCCTCCTGGTCGCGGGCTCCAGGTCCATGACCGGCGCGGCCCTGCTATCGGGGGCCGGGGCGCTGGCCGGGGGCGCGGGGATGGTCTACGTGGCCGCGCCGGCGTCGGCCGCCGCCCTCCTGCACGGCCGCCAGCCCGAGCTCATCATCCGTCCGCAGGCCGAGACCGCCGCGGGCGGATTGTCGGCGGACGCCCTCGAGGACCTCCTGGCATTCGCGAAGCCCATGCACGCGGCCGGGATCGGGCCGGGGCTGGGGGTCGAGGAAGCCACCCGGCAGGCCGTGATCGCGCTCGTCGAGCGGCTCGAATGTCCCGTCGTCGTGGACGCGGATGCCCTGAACGCCCTCGTCGGCCGGGTCGAGGTGCTGAAGAAGGCGAAAGCCCCGCGTGTGCTGACGCCGCACGCGGGCGAGCTCGCGCGGCTCATGGAGACGACGGCGGACGTGATCGACGCGGACCGGATCGGCAGCGCGGTCGCCGCGGCGACCCGGTTCGGGGCGACGATCCTGCTCAAGGGCGCCCGGACGGTCGTCGCCCAGCCGGGCGGTCGCGCCTTCGTGGTATCCACCGGGAATCCGGGGATGGCCAGCGCCGGGACCGGTGACGTGCTCACGGGCCTCGCGGCGGCGCTGCTGGCCCAGGGCCTCTCGCCGGTCGCCGCCGCGATCCTGGGGGCGCACGTGCACGGGCTGGCCGGGGACTTCGCCCGCGACGCGCGGACGGAGCTGTCGCTGACGGCTTCCGACGTCGCGGGGGCCGTGCCCAAGGCCTTCCAGCACCTGCGTGGCGAGGGATCGCGCGCGTGAGCGGGATCGTGGAGCCGGGGGTCCCCCGGCTGGTAATGTGTAAGGGATGAACATTCGCCTGCTGGCCGTCGTCGCGGCCCTGGTCTGGGGGGGCGTATTCGCGCTCCAGCTCGTCGCCATGTGGGTCGTCGCCGACATCGAGCGGCGCTGGAACGAGTCGTGGGCGCTGGAATGGGAGCGCACGCACGGGAAGCCGATCGACGAGCTCATCGAGCAGCTCGCGGGCCAGATCCAGGGATGGCGGCTCGCCCGGCGCCTCCTGAACCTCTACCTCGTGCTCGCCTTCGTGGTCATCATCGCGCTCGGCGTCGTGCAATGGCAGGCCTGGTTCATGAGCGGGAAGGATTTCGCGGAGTTCATGCGGTTCCTCCTCGCGATCACGGGACTGCTGTTCATGCCGCTGTGGGCCGCGTCCGCGATCGGGGTGGGTCTCGCGGAGTCGATGTACCGGCAGGTCCGCGTGGCCACGGGCGAGCGGATCGAGATCACGTCGGCGGAGGAGATCGAGAAGTACCCGAAGCCCGAGAGGCCGAAGAAGGAGGCCCCGCCCGCCGCGCCGGCTCCGGCCAAGGCCGCCGCCCCCAAGCCGAAGTAGTCCTGAGCCCCGCCCCGGATTCCTCCCGTCTACTCGAGCGCCTGCGGGCGCAGTGCGTCTTCGCGGCGCTGTGCGCGACCCCACTCGTCTTCTGGCCCTGGGCGCGCGACGCCTACCACCTCGCCAAGGACGCGGCGCTGGCCGCGTTCGCCCTGCCGGCGTTCGCCGCGTGGGTGGTACTGGGCCGGCCGGGCTGGCGCGCGGTGCCGCGGTGGTACCTGGCGGTCGCGGGCGGCTTCCTGGCTTGGGTCCTCGCGCGCGCGTTCGGCGGCACGGACTGGCCGACCGCGGCGGTCCGCGCGGGGGAGTGGGGCGTCACCGTCCTGCTGGCGGTGGGGGCCCTGGGGCTCCCAGAGCGCGACCGGCGGAAGGCGATGTATGCCCTGCTCGCGGGCGTGTCGGTCGCGGTCGCGATCGGGTTCGGTCAGATGGTCTTCGGCCGCGCGCTCCTCTCGCCCTACGCCGTGGACCTGCGGTCCGTGACGTTCACGGAGGAACGCGCGTTCTCGACCTTCGGCAACCCGATCTTCTTCGGGGCGTTCCTGATCCTCGTCTTTCCGCTCGCCGCCGCCGAGTTCGCCCGCCGGGTCGAGGCGCGGGAGCGGGCGTGGTTTCCGGCGACGGCGGGGGTCCTGATTCTCGCCGGTCTCGCGCTGGCGGCCTCGCGCGGGGCCTTCCTCGGGCTCGCGGCCTCGCTCGTCCTGCTGGCCCTGGCGGCCCCCCGGCTGCGGCGCGCCGTGGCCGGCGTCGCCGCGGTCGCGCTGGCCGCGCTTCTCCTCCTCGGGTTGTGGCGTCCCGGTCTCGTCGAACACCTGCTCGTGCTCGGCGATCCCGGCCGCCTCCTCATGTGGAAGACGGCGGTGCGGATGTGCGAGCAGTCGCCCGTAGCGGGCGCGGGGCTGGGGCAGTTCACCCAGCGGTATCCGTGCGTCCAGCTCGAGGTCGCGACGCCCGGGGACGCCGGCTACGGGGTGAACGCGATCCACGCCCACAACGATTACCTTGAGAGCGCGGCCGAGCTGGGCCTGCCGGGGGCGTGCCTGTTCGTGGCCGTGTTCCTGGGCCTCCTCGCGTGGGGGGGTGAGGGGACCTGGGTCTGGGGGGTCCGGGCCGGGATCGTCGCCGTCGCCGTGCAGTCGCTCTTCAACTTTCCCCTGCACACGGCGCCGACCATGAGCTTCGTCTGGCTCCTGCCGGCGGTCTTCCTGCTGCCCGCGGGTACGTCCCTCCGCGTGCCCGGAAGACGGGACGCGTGGTGGCTCGTGGCCGTAGTCCTCGCCGCCCTGTGCATGCGGCCCTTCGTCCGGAGCAGCTACTTCCAGATGGCGCTGGCCTACCAGGACGCGGCGGGGGAGGCCGTGCGGGCGAACTCGCCCCGGGTCCCCGCGTTGTACGGGCGCGCGATGGGATATTTCGACCGGGCCCTCCGGATCATGCCGGACGACTCGCGGACGCGCGTCGGATTCCACCGCGGAAAGATGCTCTACGAGGCCGGCGACCTCAACGGCGCGCAGGCCGAGTTCATGGCGGACCTCGACCGGTTCCCCTGCTACCCCGAGGGCTGGGGAAACCTCGGCGTCATCTACGGGGTCCGGGCGATGAACGGGGAGACCGCCATGCTGCCGAAGGCGCAGGAGCTGATCGGGCACGCCCTCCGGCTGCGTCCGGGCGGCCGGGAGGCCGCGTCCGACTGGAACAGCCTGGGCAACGTGCGCGTGCTCGCGGGCAACGAGGTCGGGGCGCTGCAGAGCTACCGCGAGGCGCTACGGTGCCAGCCCGGGTTCGTGGAGGCGGCCTCGAACGCCGTGAGATTGCTGCTGCGGCGGCACCGCCGCGCGGAAGCGCAGCGAATCGCCCGCGACCTCCTGGCTGCGCTGCCGGACGACCCCGAGGCGCGGGCAATGGCGCGCGCGCTGGGTGTATCGTCAACACCGTGAAGACCCTGGACCGCTACCTCCTGCGCGAGACGGTGGCGCCCTTGGGCGCAGGACTCGGGCTGTTCCTCTTCGTCCTTCTCGCGGACAAGCTGGTCGACATGCTCGACCTCGTCTTCAACCGCGGCGTGGAGGCCTCGGTCGTCCTGCGGCTTCTCGTCTGCTTCCTGCCATCCGTGATCGCGATATCGCTCCCGATGGCCGCGCTCCTGGCCGCGGTCCTCGCGTTCGGCCGGCTGACGCACGACCGCGAACTCATGGCCATGAAGGGGGCCGGGCTGAGCCTGGTCCGCCTGGCCGTGCCGCTCGCGGGGCTGGGGATCGCGTGCAGTATCGTGCTCGTGGTCTTCAACGGCACGATCCTGCCCGCGGCGACGACGGAGTACAAGCGGATCCTGCTCACAATCGTGCGCCAGCGCGCGAGCGTGGCCTTCAAGGAGCGCGTGTTCATCCGCGAGTTCGACCGGTACCTCCTCTACTTCCAGAAGAAGGTGGGCACCACCGGGGACCTCGAGGACGTCACGATCGTCGAAACCCCCGCGACGGCGGGCACGCCGCCGCGGATCATCCTGGCCCGGCAGGGGGCCCTGCGCGTGGACCCCCGGGGGTTCCGGGTGACGCTCGAGCTCCGCGACGGCCTCATGGACCAGCCCGCGGACATGGAGGGCGAGCACTACACGCGCATCGAGTTCCAGTCGTACGCCGTGAACCTCGACATCCACGACGCACTCAAGGGGAACCAGATCTTCGTCAAGGGGCTGGACGAACTCAACTACGCCGACCTGTTCCGGAGAATCCGGGAACTCCGGAACGTCCGGGACATGCGGCGGGACTACGAGATCGCCCTGCACCAGAAGATCGCGCTCGCGTTCGCGCCGCTGTTCGTCATCCTGATCGGCGCCCCCCTGGGGTCGCTGGCCCGCCGCGGGGGCGGCATCGGCGTCCTCGTGAGCCTCTTCGTCATCTTCGTCTACTACATCCTCCTGACCACCGGGCAGGGGCTGGCGCAGAAGGGCACGCTGCCCCCTTGGGTCGGGATGTGGGCTCCCAACCTCTTCCTCGCGGTGGCGGGGGTCCTGGCCTTCGCCGTGGCGTCCCACGAGGCGAGGTGGATCAGGTGGGGTCGATGAAGATCGGGCGGCCGCGGATCATCATGCGGTACCTGCACACGGAGTTCATCCGGAACTTTCTCCTGGCCCTCTTTGGGCTGACCATCCTGATCCTGATCGGCAACCTTTTCGACGAGCTCGCGCGGCTCACGCGCCAGGACCCGCCGGCGTGGGCGGTCGCCGCCTACTTCGTCCTGCGGGTGCCCTACCTGCTGGCGCAGGCGATGCCGCTGGCGGTGCTGATCGGGACCCTCTTCACGCTGACCAGCATGCTCCGGTCGCACGAGCTCATCGCCATGCGGGCCGGGGGGGTGGACCAGTGGGCGCTGGCGTGGCCGATCCTGGCGCCCGCCCTGGTCGTGAGCCTGGGGATGATCGCCTTCGACGAGACCGTCGTGCCGTGGGCCAACTCGCGAAGCGCCGAGATCAAGCGCGTGCATATCCGGAAGCAGCCCCTGCACGAGCTCGAGGTCGTCAACCGGGCGGCCGTGTGGACCGTCGACGGGAAGCTCGTCTACGCGGAGCAGGCCAACGGGGAGGAAGGCCTGCTCCACCGGGTCACTATCGCCGAGATCTACGGCCGCAAGCTCCTCGGACGCGTGGACGCCGAGAGCGCACGGCCCGAGCGGGGAGCCTGGGTGCTGACGAAGGCCCTCGTCTGCCGCTGGCGGAAGGACGAGATGGACACGCGGCGCGTCCGCCGCGCCGTGTATCCCCTGGCGGAGACGATGGGGAACTTCCTGCGGGACGAGCGGGAGCTCAAGGAGCAGTCCATGCGCGAGCTGCGGGACAACATCCGGAAGCTTCGCCAGGCGGGCCGGGATTACAGCTCCGAGCGCGTCTTCTACCACCTCAAGTGGGCTTTCCCCTTCGCGAGCGTGATCGTCGCGCTGCTCGCGCTGGGAATTTCGTTCACCTTCCAGACCAACCCGCGGGAGGGCGTGGCCGCGTCCGTGACCGTCGCGATCCTGTCGGCCATCGCGTACATCTTCCTGGTCCAGTTCGGCCAGGTGCTCGGGATGGGGGGAGTCCTGCCGCCGGTGATCTCGATGTGGATGGCCAACGTCGTCTTCTTCGTGGCGGGGGTGATCCTGCTCTGGCGCGCCTGGCGCTGGTAGGCATCCGAGGACGGATGCTTGCGCTCTGCAGCGGACGCTGCAGAGCGTCGACGTCCGAAGACGGACGGTTTCGCGGCCTGCAGCGGATGCTGCAGGCCGCGCCTCCGCTACTTCGCCGCGGGGGACTCCTTCGGCACGATCGGCATCAGGTACGTGATCGTGGCGTGGTCGCGGTAGATCTCGAGCGCGGGCACGCGCTCGAGGTTCCGTGCCGCCGCCGCCTGGTTCAGCGCCGGGTAGACGCGCATTACGCCCAACCAGACCGAGAGACCGGCCCGGAACGGGAACTCGGCCACCAGGCACTTCGCCTTCTCGAGGTGCTTGTACGTGATGGCGGCCGGAAGGCGCCGGATCTTCTCCCGGTCTTTCGCCGCGATCACGAGCCCGACCTGGGCCCGGAGATCCGCGGTCTTTACCTCGCGCGGGTTGTCGAGGAAGATGCCGCACGCGGCCTCGGGCTCGACGCCCACCGACCGGGCGGCGGCCCTGACGGCCTCGATGGTGGCGGGCGTCTGCCGGTAGCTGCCCTGCTGGGACTGGAGCATGAGCGAGAAGGGACCGGTCTCCTGTTCGGAGACAGTGACGGGGCTGAAGAGCCCGGCGTAGCCGAGATACCCGAGCACGACGACGAGGACGAGCAGGACGACGACGAGCGTGGTCTGCCCCCCGCCGCTCTTTCGGGGAGCCGTTGTGACCTTCTTCGCAGTCTTCCTGGACCGTCTGGCAGCCATCGAGCACCTCCTACAAGGGATTGGTGACTGGCCTGATTATGCACCCTTTCCGGGTCCGGACGCCAAGGGAGGGCGATGCGCGAATCTCCCACAAGTCCCGTCAGCTTCGCGCCCGGCCCGTCCGGGACGCTATCGCCCCGTGATCGTCCTCATCAGCCCGAAGAATCCGCGTTTCCGGGAGGTAGCGGGGTCCCACCGCACGGGTGGCGACTGGAAGCCCTCCCCGTAGTCGTTGCGTCCCTGATCGTAGTACCCCCAGGAGGCCCGCTCCCCGACGGCAGCCAGGCAGTTGTTGGCCGGCGCGTCGAAGCCGTAATGATCGTCCTCATTGAAGAGTACGGGGACGCCGCGGTAACCGGGGACCTGCCGGGTCTCGCGCACCATGGCCGCGATCCGGCCGGGGTCGTCGACCCCGTTGCCGTGCAGGAGCAGGAAGTCCGCGACCCGGGCCACGGACTCGTCCGGGATCGTGCCGCCCCCGTAGCTGGTCGAGACGAGGAGCCGGCGCCCCCCGTGGCTACGCGCCTGCGCCTGCGAGACCAGCTCGTGCACGCGGGGCGGCTGGAGGACCGGGTGCGTGTAGCGGACGTTGCATTCGTTGTTGATCTCGAGCAGGACGTGTTCGTAGCCCCGGCTGAAGATCCAGTCCACGGTTTCGTCGACCGCCCGCCGGATCGCGGTCTCGCCGCCGATCCGCTGGGCCTGCCCGAAGTAGAAGACGCCGAGGATGACGGCCATCCCGAGCTCGCCGGCCCGGTCGAGGATGCGGGACAGCCTCGCCATGTACTCGACGCGGAGACCGCCGGCCTCCGTGATCGCGGAGTTGTGCCACGGCTGGTCGCCTTCGCGCGCGGTCCTGGGCATACCGCCCTGGAGGTTGATCGTGAAGGCCAGCAAGCCGCTCTCCCGCCAGCCCGGCATCGCGGCGACGAACTCGTCCGTATTGCGGTCGGGGTCCCACGAGCCCGTGTCCGGGTACTTCCACATCCCGCGCGTGTCGGGGTTGAGGTCGTCGAAGATTCCCTGGACGAGGCGCGCGTTCATGAGCAGGCCCTCGATCGGGAGTCCGTTCCAGCTCCGGCCCTCGTACGTCGGCCGGCCGTCGATCCAGAACGCGTCGCCGCGAATCGAGACACGGGTTCGGTGGGCGGGGGTGATCACCGGACGCAAGCGCTCACCTGACACATGCGCTTACCGGACACATGAGAGGACGGCGGTCACGGTCGCCGCGGACCCGAGCGTGGTCCAGAAGACCGCGGCGGAGGCCAGCGTGGGTGAGCGCTTGAACTCGATCGCGAGGATGACCGAGTTGACCGCGCACGGGTAGCCCGCCGCCGCGACCAGCATCCCTGAGACCGGCGCCTGAATGGCGAAGAGGCGCACGAGCGCGAGCCCGATGAGGGGGGCGGCGACCAGCCGGATCCCGACGATTGCGGTAAGGGCGGGACCCGAGGAGCCGTGCCGGGCGCCGGCGAGCTGGGTGCCCAGCGTCACGAGCGCCAGCGGTACGAGACCGGCCCCCAGGGTCGAAACCGCGACGGCCAGGGGCGTCGGAATCAGGTTGCCATGGCCGCGCAGGAGGAGCGCGGCCGGAATGGCCCAGAGCACGGGTTGGCGCACGAGGGTCCGCATCGTTTCCGCGGGGCTGCTTCGCCACCCGCTGGCGAGCAGCAGACCGAGCGTGAAAAAGAGCAGGTTCTCCATCGCGAGGATGACGGCCTGGACCGCCGCACCCGCGGCCCCGAAGGCGAGCTGGGCCGCCGGAATGCCGAAGTTGCCGCTGTTGGTGAAGGCGGATCCGATGGCGACGCTGGGGCGATCCGCGACGCGGACGCCGGCCAGCCGGGAGGCCGCGGCCGAGACGGCGAGCAGGATGGCCACCAGGGAGGTCCAGAAGAGCGCGATAGACCCCATGTCCGACGCCTCGAGCGTGTTTTCCGTGAACTTGACGAAGACCAGCGCCGGGGTGAAGACGTAGAGGTTCAGCTTGCCCATCGTGTCGGCGTCCAGCCGGAAGCAGCGGGCGAGCACCGCTCCCGCCCCGATCATGAGGAAGATCGGCAGAAGGACCGTCCAGAGGATGTCGAGGAAGAGGGTCATGCGGCGGAGAGGCGGATCAGGCGGCCGTGTCGGGGATCGGGAACTCCCGGACGGCGCCGAACTTCTCGAGGGTGGTCCGGCACTTGGCCGGGTCGCCGACGGCGATCACGACGAGCGATTCGGGATGCAGGTGCGTCTTCGCGGCCGCGAGGATGCCGGCTTTCGTCGCGGCGAGCACCTGCTCGCGCTCGTGGAGGAGCCAGTTCGCGGGCAGGCCGTCGTACTCGTACCGGGCGCTCCGCCATGCGACTTCCCACGAGGACTGGAACTCGAAGGCGAGGCCGTGGTCGAGCTGGTCCTTGGCGAGCTTGACCTCGGCGTCGGTGGCTTCCGTCGCGCGCAGTGCGCGAATGTGCCCGAGGATGGCGTCGATCGCCTCATGCAGGGCCTCGTATTTCGTCTCGCCCCCGATCGTGAAGGTGCCGGGAACCATCGGCCGGGGGTTGACGCGGCTCCAGATCGAGTACGCGAGGCCGCGCTTCGTCCGGATGTCGCGGAAGAGCCGGCTGTTGAACGTGCCGTTCCCGAGCACCATGTCCATGAGCTTCAGGGCGAAGTGGTCGGGGTCGCCCTGCCGGATCGAGAGGTGCCCGATCCGGAGGTTGGCCTGCCCGATCTCGCGCGGCACGAGGTACACGCCGGGCGGAAGGGCCCCGCCGATGTCGGGGACCGGGGCGGGCTCGGCCGGGCCCGGCGACCAGTCGCCAAGCGCGCCGTTGAGCGTCTCGAGCAGGGCCGATGAGTCGAAATCGCCGGCCGCGGCCAGGATCATGGCGCCCGGCCGGCAGAACGAGCGGTGCAGGGCGATCATCTCCTCCCGGGTGACCGCCTTGGCCTGCGCGGCGTTGCCCAGCCGGCCCCAGGGATTCTCGAGACCGTACACGGCGCGGCGGTACATGAGGCTCGCGACCTGCTGGGGGGTGTCCCAGCGCCGCTGGATCATCTCCAGCTCGTGAAGCCTGGTCAGCTCGACCTTGTCCGGCGGGAAGGCGGGCTCGCGGAGGAGCGAGGCCATGATCTCGGCCATCCGCGGCAGGTGCCGGGCCAGCGACCAGCCGAAGAGGTGGAACGACTCGTCGTCCATGCCCGGGTCCAGGGAAGCTCCGAGGTGGTCCAGCTCCTCGTCGAGGGCGTCGCCAGGCAGGAGGCGGGAGCCGCCCAGCCGCATCGCGGTCGAGGTCATGGACCCCAGCCCGGCCCGGTCCGCGGGATCGTGGACCGTGCCCGCGCGCACGAGCAGGCCGAGGTTCACGACCGGGAGGGTGTGGTCCTCCAGCAGGTGGACGACGATGCCGTTCCGCAGCACGTGCCGCGTGGTCTCGCGCGGCTGAACCGCGAGCCGGGGGAATGAGAGCTTGCGAGGGTCGGTCATGCGTCCGGGTGCTCCGGAAGAACGGGACCGGCGGAGCGGACGGGGGCCGTCGACACCGGAGCGGCGGCCGCCGCCTCCCCCGGGAGGATCGTCATCACCGACCTGCGCCGCGGCACCAGGTAGACGCCCGCCACGCGCACGATGTCGGCGGACGTCAGCGCCCGCAGTTCGCCGACCCAGCGCAGCCGCGTCCGCCAGTCCCCGAGGGAGGCCTGCGCGCTCGCGAGCTCGGCCGCCATCCAGGTGTTGTCCTGCAACTGGCCGAACCGCTGGGCCTCGAGCATGTTCACGGCCTTCTCGAGCTCCCGCTCGGGCACCCCGTCCTTGACGAGGCGGTTGATCTCTTCCGTGACCGCGGTCTCGCACTCGGCCGGCGTGTGGGGATGCCGCGGCCACACGATCGCCGTGAGCAGGTTGGGGTAGCGCTCGCCCGGGAACTCGGTGAACGCGCCCGTAGCGACCGCGATCTGCCTCTGCTTCACGAGCCCGGTGTGGAGGCGCGAGCTGTTCCCGTTGCCGAGGATGGAGGCCAGGGCGTCGAGCGCGGCCTTGTCCGCATGGCCCCAGGTCGGGCACGGCCAGGCTTCCCCGAGGGCGGGGTTGGCCTGCATGTGGACGACGCCGCGGCGTTCGCCCTGCTGCTCGGGCTCGACGGTCACGACCGGCCGCGGCGGGGGGGTGCCCGCGCGCCATCCGGAGAACTCCCGCTCGATCAGGCGGAACGTGTCCTTGCCGATGGCGCCCACGGCCGCGATGACCGCCCGGTCGGGGCGGTAGTGGGAGCGGAAGAAGTCCTCGAGGTCCTGCCGCGTCATCCGCTCGAGGTCGGACTTCCAGCCGACGACGGGAACCCGGTACGGGTGCGCGGTGAACGCGAGCGCCTCGAGCTCGTGGTAGAGCCGGGCGTAGGGGTTGTTGTCCCCGATCCGGAGCTCCTCGATGACGACGTTGCGCTCGCGGTAGAACTGGCGCAGGACCGGCATCCGGACGCGCGATCCCTCCATCGCCGTCCACAACGCCACGCGGTTGGATGGCAGGGCGATGATGTAGCAGGTACCGTCCTGGCTCGTGAACGCGTTGAGCCCCTGGCCGCCGTTGCGGGCGTAGACGCTGTCGAGCTCGTTGGGCTCGACGAGTTTCTCGGCCTGCGCCTCGAGGCGGGTGAACGCCGCCTTGAGCCGCGCGAGCTTCTTTTCGTCGCCGCGAGCCCCTCGCGCATGCTCGGCGAGCATCGCGGCGTCCATCTCGTCGAGCTTCCGGAGGATGGGGCGCTCCTTCCGCCAGCTCTTCGTGCCGACCGCCTCGGTCCCCTTGAAGGCCATGTGCTCGTAGAGGTGCGCGATGCCGGTCCGGCCGTCCGGCTCGTCCACGGCTCCCACGCCGAAGGCCATGGCGAAATGGACCGTGGCCAGCCCCTGGCGCGGAATCAGGAGCACGGTGAGGCCGTTCTTGAGCTTCCGCTCGACGACGGTATCCGCGAACGCCTGGAGTTCGGGGGTGAGCTCGCCCTGGGTCATCTTGCGGCCGCTTCCGCCGCCGAGAGCGCGGGCTTCACGTCGGGGAGCTTCATCTGTGTTCCCAGCGCCTTCGCGAACGCCTCGAGGAATCGCATCACGTTCCCGATCCGGCTCGAATGGCCCATGAGCCCCACCCGCCAGATCTTCCCTTTGAGCTCCCCGAGCCCGCCGCCGATCTCGATCGAGTAGTCGGTAAGGAGCGCCTTGCGCACCGCCACCTCGTCCACGCCGTCGGGCACCGTGACCGCGTTCAGGGAAGGCAGGCGATGGCCCTCCTGCGCCCAGGGCTTGAGCCCGAGCGCCGCGAGCCCGGCCCAGAGCGCGGCCGAGTTCTTCGCGTGGCGGGACAGCCGGGCCGCGAGCCCCTCCTCGAGGACCAGCCGGAGGCCCTCGTGGAGGCCGTAGAGCGCCGAGATCGGGGCCGTGTGGTGGTAGACCCGGTCGGACCCCCAGTACTTCTCGAGCTGCATGAGATCAAGGTACCAGCTCTGGATCGAGTTCGGATTGGACGGGGGCGGGGTGGTTCCCGGGAAAACCGGTCCCGACGCCGCCCGGACTTTGAGGGCCTCCAGGGCTTTCGGGGAGAGGGTCAGCGGGGACAGCCCCGGCGGCACCGACAGGCACTTCTGGGTGCCGCTGTAGACGATGTCGGCTTCCCAGCGGTCGACCTCGACGGGGACGCCCCCCAGCGAGGTCACGGTGTCCACCAGCAGGAGCGCGCCATGGTCGTGCGCGACCGCGGCCATCCCTTCGATGGGCTGCCAGGCTCCGGTGGAGGTCTCGGCGTGGACGATGGCCAGCAGCTTGGCCGGGCCCTTCGCCAGCGCGGGACCGAAGTCGGCGGGGGTGAAGACCTGCCCCCAGGGCTTCACGACCCGTTCCACCTGGCCCCCCAATTTCCAGGCGACTTCGGTCATCCGCGTGCCGAATACGCCGTTGACGCCGACAACGACGCGGTCGCCGGGGCGCAGGAAGTTCACGAAGGAGGCTTCCATGCCGGCGCTGCCGGTGCCCGAGATCGGAAGCGTGAACGGGTTCGCCGTGCCGAAGACCTCCCTAAGCATGGTCTTGATCCGGTCCATGAGCTTGATGAATTCCGGGTCCAGGTGCCCGATCAGGGATTGGGCCTGCGCCGCGAGCACGCGCGGATCCACGTCGCTGGGACCGGGCCCGAGCAGGAGGCGGGCGGGCGGGACGAACGGTGCTTCGGCCACAGCCGCATTGTAGGACCGTCATACAGGTTCAGGCAAGCGTGGTATACAATATCGCCCGATGCCGAATTTCCTGCGCGTGGCGCTCTGTGCCCTCGCCCTGACGCTCCCGACGGCCGTCGCGCGGGCGATCGAGGGGGCGCCGCCCTTTGAGGTTCTGCCGGCCGGCCGGCCGGTGGCCGAACTGACGGCGGAGGTGGGCCTCGCCCCGGAGGCCGGACTCGGGGGAGGATTCCTCCACGGCGCGGGGGAGCGGTCCCTGCGGGTGAAGTCCTACGCCATGATCCCCTTCGGCGCTCGCTACGGCCTCTGGCAAACGCTCGAGGTGTGGGGGGTCATCCCGCTCGTCTGGGGCTCCTCCCCTCAGCAATACGTGAACGTGCGGACCGGCGGAGCGCCCGAGACCTACCGGGCGACGCTCAGCGGATTCGACGGGTCGGATGTCGGGGCGGGCCTGCGCTGGGAGCCCTGGTCCTCGGACGACGGGTCCCTGGCGGTCGTCCTGACGGCCGGCGTCGTGATCCCGCTCGGGACCAACGTCTGGCAGAACTCGCAGTTCAACTTCCCCGACTCGTTCGGCACGCCCGATCTCGCCTCGGGCGACGGCGCGTGGAAGATGCTCACCGCGGTGGAGGGCATCTGGGACACCGAGGCGGCGCGGGTCTCGGTGCTCGCCGGGTACCTGCTCAAGTTCCCGCAGGAGGCGACGGCCCTTGAGCCCCCGGCCTCCACCATCACTGTCACACTCCCCGCGCCCGTCGTCGGCTGGGTGCGTCCCGCCTGGAAACTTTCCGAGGATTCGTGGCTCACGGCCCGCGTGGACGGGTTCTGGGCCCGCCAGGGCACGATCGGTCTCGCGGGGCTTCTGACGAGGACGCCCGAGGCCCTGCCCGCCGTCCTCGATTCCTACCAGAACCTGCTGGAGGGGAGCTGGGGAATCTGGGCCGGGATCGGGATGCGGCAGGCCCTCACCCCGTCGTCGGCGGCCTCGTGCGAGGTCTGCGCGCCCGTGTTCGCGCGCAATCTCTACCGGCTCTGGCGCGTCGTCGCCGCCTTCACCTGGACCTGGAAACCGTAGGGCCGGGACCGCAGGACGCCGGATGACGCGCGAGGACCTGCTGTCGGCGTTCCGCGACGCGTGCACGCGCCGGGACTATCTCAGGGCGCTCCAGGCCTGCCGGGACATGCTCGCGCTGAACGGCCGCGACGCGATGGCCTGGCGGAACATGTCCGGCATCTACTTCGCCCTCGGTCAGGACGCCGAGGCGCTCGAGACGAACCGGCACGCGATGGACCTCGACCCCAAGGACCCCTACGCCTACTACAACTTCGGCGCGCTGGCCTCGCGGTCGGAGAAGTACGACGACGCGATCCGATGGTTCAACAAGGTGGTGGAGCTGGCTCCGGATATCGGGGACGGGTATCTCGGGCTCGCGACTGCGTACCTCAAGATCGGGGACACCGGAAACGCGGTGTTCAATTTCTCGCAGGCGTACCAGCGGGCGCCCGAGAATCCCGATGTCGCCCGCGGATTCGGTCTGGCCCTCATGGAGATCGGCCAGCTTCCGAAGGCCGAGTACTACCTCCGGCAGGCGCTCGAGAAGTACCCGGACTGGGCGGAGCTCCACATGGAGCTGGGCGAGGTCCTGCGGCTGCTCGGCGAGGATCGCGACGCCGTGGCCGAGCTGCTGGCGGGCCTGCGCGTGAAGCACAAGCCCGAGGGGCTCGTGAGCCTGTCGCGCGTGCACCTCAAGTACAAGGAGCCCCGGAAGGCGATCCCGCACCTCCACCGCGCGCTTCAGCTCGCGCCGAACCACGCTCCCGCGTACCACGTGCTCGGGCTCGCGCTGGCCGCCGAGAAGGACTGGCCCGGGGCGGTCGCCCAATTCGAGCGCGCGTACGCGCTCGGTCAGGACAACGCCGAGTACGTGCTTGACCTCGCGAACGCGCTCGTGAACGCCGGGGTGGACATCGAGCGCGCGCACCGCCTCGCGGCGGCGGTCCAGATCAAGGACTCGGCGAATCCCCGCGCGCACGACGTGGCGGGCTGGTGCCTCTTCCGGCTCGGCCAGCACCAGGAGGCGCACCAGGAGCTGGAGAAGGCCCGCGCCCTGATCGAGGTCAAGGGCACGCGCCAGCCGTCCGACGCGTCCATCTACGAGCACCTGGCCGAGGTCTACACCGCCTTCAAGGACGGCATGATGGCCCGTGAGATGTATGCCCGCGCGATCGAGTCGGACCCGTCCCGCCGGGAGGAATGGGCGAGGCGGGGCCAGGGAGCCTGAAGGCGCCGTGACACAGGCGCTGAAGCGCGTGGTAAGGTAGGGAAGCTTACATGATGGACATCCCGGCGGTGGAACTGGTTCTCGATGCGAAGGCCCAGCTCGGCGAAGGCGCCCTCTGGTCGGCCCGCGCCCGCCTGCTCTACTGGATCGACATCGATCCGGGGCTCGTCCACCTCTACGACCCCGCGACGGGGAAGAACCGGACCCTGGAGCTCGGTCAGCCCATCGGTACGATCGTGCCCCGGGCGAAGGGGGGCGCCATGGTCGCGCTCCGCGACGGGTTCGCCTCGCTCGACCTCGAGTCGGGCAAGCTGACCTTCCTGGCCGATCCCGAGAAGGACCTCAAGGGGAACCGGTTCAACGATGGCAAGTGCGATCCGGCTGGCCGGTTCTGGGCGGGCACGCTCGGCAAGGTTCCGGGCGCCCTATACCGGATGGACCGGGATCTCTCGGTCCACCGCATGTTCGGCGACGTCAAGTGCTCGAACGGGATCGCGTGGAGCCTCGACCGGAAGACCATGTACTACATCGACACCCCGACCGGGTACGTGGAAGCCTGGGACTACGACGATGCGACGGGCGCGATCGCGAAGCGGCGGGTGTGCATCCGGATCCCCAAGGAGAACGGGTCCCCGGACGGGTGCACGCTCGACGCGGACGGGAACCTGTGGGTCGCCCACTGGGGCGGCTCGAACGTGACCTGCTACGACCCGAGGACCGGGAAGGCGCTTCATCAGATCCGTGTTCCGGCCTCGTTGGTGACCTCGGTCGCCTTCGGCGGCCCCGACCTCGACATTCTTTACATCACCACAGCCCGGGTGGGGCTCTCGGATGAAGAGCTCAAGAAGCAGCCGCTGGCCGGCGGACTGTTCAAGTGCAAGCCCGGCGTGAAGGGAATCCCGGCCCCGGAGTTCGGCGGATGAGCGATTCAGAACCGCGGTTCAAGGGCCAGGTGGCGGTCGTCACCGGCGGCGGTGACGGCATGGGGAAGGCGATCGCGAAGCGGCTGGCCTCCGAGGGCGCCAAGGTCGCGATCTTCGACATCAATCCCGATGCGATGGAGAAGGCCCAGATCGAGCTGCGGAAGGCCGGGCTCGGGGCGCTTTCCGTCAAGTGCGACGTCACGCACGAGGAATCGGTGCGAGGGGCGTTCGAGCGGATCATGGTCGTCGGCAAGCGGATCGACATCGTCGTCAACTGCGCCGGCATTCCCGGGCCTACCGCGACCAAGGTCGCGGACTATTCGCTCGCGGACTTCCGGCACGTGGTCAACGTGAACCTCACGGGCTCGTTCCTGGTGGCGAAGCACGCGATCCCGCTCATGCTCCAGAACGACTACGGCCGGCTTCTGCTCCTCTCGTCGATCGGGGGCAAGGAAGGCAATCCGGGCATGGCCGGGTACGTCGCCAGCAAGTCGGGCGTGATCGGGCTGGTCAAGGGCCTGGGCAAGGAGTACGCGGAGACCGGCGTGCGCGTCAACGGGCTGGCCCCCGCGGTCATCCAGACCGCCCTGCTCGACGCCGTCAAACCCGAGCAGCTCAAGTACATGGTGGACAAGATCCCGATGAAGCGCGTGGGGACGGTGGACGAGGTCGCCGCCCTGGCGGCCTGGATCGTCTCGAAGGAATGCTCGTTCACGACGGGCTTCGTCTTCGACGCCTCCGGGGGCCGCGCGACGTACTGAGCCCCTCAGGAAGGGACCGGCGGATGTCTGAAGGTGGACTAAACCCGCGGGAACGGTTCCTGGCCGCGCTCGACCGCAAGCCCCTGACCGGGCGGGTGCCGAACTTCGAGCTCGTGTTCTTCCTCACCATGGAGGCCTTCGGCAAGGTGCATCCCAGCCAGCGGGCGTATCACCAGTGGGACCAGATGGAAGCGAAGGAGCGGGACCTGCACCGCCGCGAGATGGCCTCCATCTACGTCATGACCGCGGAGAAGTACGAGCACAACGCCATCCTCCTGCACCCGAACCCGGGGACGGAGGACGAGGTCTTTCGGCTCATCGACCTCGTCAACGAGATCGGCCGTGGCCGATACGCGCTCCTGCTTCACGGCGACGCGACGCTGAGCATTCCTTCGGGGTCCGAGATGGAGGGCTTGTGCCTCCGCCTCACAGACGAGCCTTCGAGGGTCAAGGCGGAATCGGAGCGGAACGTTGGGTGGGCCCTGGACTGGGCGGAGAAGCTCAAGCGGCACGGCGGGCTGGACGGGTTCGCCCTGTGCTCGGACTACTGCTTCAACACCGGGCCGTTCCTGAGCCCGGCCATGTTCTCGGAGTTCGTGACCCCGTACCTCGCGAAGCTCACGAAGGGCTACCGGGATATGGGCTTCTACGCGATCAAGCACACGGACGGGAACATCATGCCGGTCCTGGACGACCTCGTGCAGACCAACCCGCACGCCCTGCACTCGCTCGACCCCCAGGGCGGTGTCGACATCGCCGAGGTGAAGCGCCGGGTGGGGAACCGCGTCTGCCTGATCGGGAACGTGAGCTGCGCCGCCCTCGACACGGGGACAGACGACGAGGTCGTGGCGTCGGCCCGGTACGCCCTCCGGCACGGGATGCCGGGCGGCGGGTACGTCTTCGGGACCAGCAACTGCGTCTACACGGGGATGCGGCTGGCCCGGTATGAGCTGATGCTGGATGTCTGGCGGCGCGAGGGGAATTACCCGGGCTGATATCCGGCTCTTGCGTAGACCATGACCTTGATCGTGTGATACCGTGGAAACGCGTTATGTTCCAGGCATGATGCAATAACCGAGGAATGACGCCGCGTTCCAGGCGCGGCGCTCGGAACCGAAGGAAGGAGCCTCGATGAACGAAGTGAAGATCAATCTCCCCGACTCGGAGATCCCGAGGCAGTGGTACAACCTGGCGCCGGACCTTCCGACGCCGATGCAGCCGCCGCTGGGACCCGACGGGAAGCCCGTGAACCCCGAGATGCTGAAGCCCGTGTTCCCGATGAACCTCATCGAACAGGAAGTGAGCCGGGAAACGTGGATCAAGATCCCGGAGGAAATACTGGAGCTCCTCCTCAAGTGGCGCCCCACGCCGCTCAAGCGCGCGGTGTCCCTCGAGCGCCACCTCAAGACGCCGGCCAAGATCTACTACAAGGACGAGAGCGTCAGCCCGGCGGGGTCGCACAAGCCGAACACGGCGATCCCCCAGGCCTGGTACAACAAGCAGGCCGGCATCAAGAAGCTGGTCACCGAGACCGGCGCCGGCCAGTGGGGGAGCGCGCTCGCGTTCGCCACGAAGCTCGTGGGGCTCGAGTGCAAGGTGTTCATGGTGCGCGCGAGCTTCGACCAGAAGCCGTTCCGGAAGATGATGATGCAGGTCTGGGGCGCGACGTGCGTCGCTTCGCCGTCCGACGAGACCAACGCGGGCCGCGAGATTCTCAAGAAGATGCCGAATACGACCGGCAGTCTGGGGATCGCGATCAGCGAGGCGGTCGAGGCGGCGGTGACCGACCCGACGGGGTCCAGCCGGTACTCGCTGGGGAGCGTGCTCAACCACGTCCTCCTGCACCAGACGATCATCGGGCTCGAGGCCCAGAAGCAGCTCAAGCTCGCCGGAGTGAAGCATCCGGACATCGTCATCGGGTGCGCCGGCGGCGGAAGCAACTTCGCCGGGATCTCGTTCCCGTTCGTGAAGGAGAAGATCGACGGGGCCAAGATCGAGATCATCCCGGTCGAGCCCGCGAGCTGTCCCAGCCTGACCAAGGGGCCGTTCGCCTACGACAACGGGGACATCGCCCAGATGACCCCGCTCCTGCCCATGTACACGCTCGGGCACGCCTTCGTGCCCGCCTCCATCCACGCCGGTGGGCTGCGCTACCACGGCATGGCGCCGCTCGTGAGCGCCGCCGCGTTGGAGGGGCTGCTGAAGCCGCGCGCGTACGACCAGGTCAAGTGCTTCGAGGCGGCGATCCTGTGGTCCCGCACCGAGGGCACGATTCCGGCGCCGGAGACCAGCCACGCGATCGCGGCGACGATCGACGAGGCGATCAAGGCGAGGGAAGAGGGCAAGGAGAAGGTCATATTGTTCAACTACTCTGGGCATGGGCTCATGGACCTGGTTGGGTACGACCAGTTCCTGAGCGGCAAGCTCCCCGCGGCGTCGCTGTCCGAGGCGGAGCTGAAGGAATCGCTGAAGTCGCTCGAGGGGCTTCCGAAGCCGTCGCTCGCCAAGACGGGTCGCTGGTAATCGTCTGAAGGTGTCAGTAACGGCGTGCCCCCCCCCCCCGGCCCCGGGGGCGGGGGACGTCTGTTCTAGGGACAGTCTTTGGATCATTGGATTCTCGGGAGAATCCAATGATCCAAAGACTGTCCCCGAGAGGAGGGTAGCATGGCTAAGCCGCTTCGCCTGGGGATAGTGGGGGCCGGGAGCATCGCGCTCCGGTCGCCGCTCGCGCACATCGCGGTCGGGGACGTGTCGGACAGGATAGTCTTCGGGGCCATCTGCGACCCCGTGCCGGGCCGGGCCAAGGCCGCGGCGGAGAAGTTCGGCGTGCCACAGTCGTTCGAGTCCTTCGATGAGATGATCGCCAAGGGCGAGTTCGACATCGCCACCGTCTGCTCGCCCATCGGCGTCCACTTCGACCAGGGGATGAAGCTCGTGGCCGCGGGAAAGCACATCCACTTCAACAAGACGATGACCACGACGAAGGACGAGGCGGACCAGCTCATCGACTCCGCGGCGAAAAGCCGGGTCAAGCTCGTGGCGTCGCCGGGCCAGATGCTCCGGCCCCCGTTCCTGCGGATCCGCAAGCTCATCCAGGACGGCGCGATCGGGACGCTGGCGTGGGCGGTGACGGGCGCCGGATTCGGGGACTACCACCAGAACGAGGGTGTCCGGCAGGGCAACGACGTGCTCACGAACATCGACCCGTCCTGGTATTTCCGGAAGCCCGGGGGCGGACCGCTCTATGACATGACCGTCTACGGCCTGCACACGATGACGGGAGTGCTCGGCCCCGCGAAGCGCGTCACGGCCATGTCCGGCGTCCTGCTCCGGGAGCGGGACTTCAAGGGGAAGCTGGTCGCTTGCGACATGGACGACAACACCGTCATCCTCGTCGACTGGGGGAACTCCGTGTTCGGGTTCGTCCACGGCACCGCCGTGGGCTCGCTTAGCGGGTTCGGGGCGCCCACGTATTTCGGAACGAAGGGCACGATCGCGGGGGCCCAGCTCAACGGGAAGAAGATCGACTACCCGGGGTCGGACCGGGACCCCAACGGGAACGGCGTCGGGCTCACGAAGCACGCGACGGGGAAGCACGGGCAGATGGGCGAGATGCACGTCTACGAGGACCTCATGCAGCTCGTGGACCTGGTGCTCGAGGGAATTCCGACGGTCGCGACGGCCGAGCACGCGCGGCACGTGATCGAGATCTTCGACGCCGCCTACCGGTCCGCGGCGACGGGCCAGGCGCAGGCCCTGACCTCGACTTTCACTCCGCCGCCCGGCGCCTGACGATGAAGCGCGCTTTCCGCGTCGCGGCGGCCCAGATGGCGGCCCGCAGAGCGATGCCGGAGGCGGCGGAGGCCGTAGTCCGCGTGATCCACCGGGCGGCCGCCCGGGGAGCGCGGTTCCTGGTGACTCCCGAGATGTATCTGACCGGGTATCACGCGACGTTCGATCAGGACCAGCGGGACTGCTTGATCGAGAACGTGATCGCACCCGCGTGCCAGGAGGCCGGAATCACGCTCCTCCTCGGGGCGGGGTCGCACCTCGACGCCCGGGGCTGCCGGATGAAGAAGCCATACATTCAGACCGTGGTCATCGGACCGTCCGGAAGCGTGATCGGGCTGCACAACAAGACCGTGCCGACGGGCGGGGACCTGAAATGGTGCCGGGGCGGCAGGCTCCGGGACCTCCGCGTCTTCCGGTCGCAGGGGCTCACCTTCGGCGCCACGATCTGCAACGACTTCTGGGCTACGCCCGTCTACACCACGCTTCCGGACCCGAACATTCCTGTCCGGCTGGCCAAGCTCGGGGCGCGCGTCATCTTCCAATCGATCAACAGCGGTCACGGGAAGTCGCACCTGGACTTCCACACGATTCGGATGGAGGAGCGCGCGATCCGGGCCGGGGTCTGGGTCGTGAGCGCCCAGTGCGTGACCGAGCCCCGGAAACCCGTGAGCGCGCCGACGGGCATCGTCGGCCCCGACGGCGTCTGGCGGGTGCGGGCGCCCCTCACGGGCGAGCGGCTCGTGGACGGGATCATCAGGCCGTGAACTGGCCGGCCGTGCCGCTGCGTGCGGCGCGGCTCGCATGCGCGTTGGCGGTGTGCTGGGTCCTGTTCTGTCTCGTAAGCCTCCGGGAGTCCCCGGCTTCACTCGTGGTTTCGCTGGCGGCGTGGGCCGCCGCGCCATGGGGGGAGGCGCTCGGTCTTGCCCTGTTCCAGGCTCTTCTCCGGCATGGTGAGGTCCTCGGTCTCGCCTTGTTGGCGGCCTTGGCGTTCTCCGGGCTCGGGGAGCCGGTGGAGCGTTTCATTCATACGGGGGCGCCGCGAGGGGAGCGGCTCGCGTTGTGGATTCTCCTGGGCTTCGTGCTGCTGGGGACGGCCGGCATGGCGTTCGCCCTTTGCGGCCTGGCCTTCGGACCGCTCTTCATCCTCGTCGCGGCCGGCGCGTGCCTGTTGCCGGGGGCGGGCTCGCTCGCGGGAGCGGTCGTGCGGTCACGGATCTCCACGGCCGGGATCGGACGGGCATGGATCGCCATCGGGTTCCTGCCGCTGGTGCCGGTCGGCTTGGGCATGCTCTCGCCGGATATCCACGTCGACACCTGGACCTACCATCTCGCGATCCCGGACCAGGTGTTGCGCGTTCACAGGCTGACGGCCGAGGGGGCGTCCCAGGCTCACGGCTCTCCCCTGGCGGCTGAATTCGTCTACAGCCTCGCGGTGGCGTGCGGGTTGGATGTATTGCCGCATTGGCTTCAGGCCATCCCCTTGGCTGCGTCGGTCGTTCTTCTCTCCGGGTGGGCGCGCCGGGCGACCGGTTCCGGCGTTGCGGCGTGGCTGGCGGGAGGGGCGGTCCTGACGTTCGCGGGCCTCGACCGCCAGCTCGTCGTGGCGAAGAGCGACGTTGCGGCGGCGGCCTTCGCCGTCTCGGGGGCGATCTGCGTGGCGAACGCCCTCGATGGGCGGTCCCGCTGGCTCGTGGCGTCGGCGGCGTTGTTCGGATGCGGTTCCGCGGTCAAGATCAACGCGCAGGTGCTTGCGTTCCTGGCGCTTGCCGGGCTCGTTCCCTTCGCCCGTTTTCGCCGGCACCTGCCCGGGTGGATCGCCGTCGCGGCCGCGCCCGCGGTGCCGTGGCTCGCGAGGAGCTGGATCATGTTCGGGAATCCGCTCTGGCCGGCGTTCCCGGCGTGTTGGCCGGGATCGCTCGGGGATCCCGAGGATGCAGGGTCAATCGCGGTCGCGCGGGGTTCGGCGGGCGCCGCGAGTTCGCTGGCGGCTGCGGGACCGGAGTTCTTCCGCTCGCTGCTGGCGGACCAGCCCGCGGTGCTCCTGGCGGTGCCCTTCCTCCTTGTGGCATCGCGCCCGTCCGGTCGCGGGGCCCGCTGGGTGACCGGCCATGCGATGGCAGCCTGCGCGGTCCTTCCGCTCCTCATGTATCCCGAGTGGCCGAGGCTGGCGTTACCCGCTTTCCTCGCTCTGGCGGGCGTGGCCGCGGTCGCGGCCGCCTCGGCCGCCCGCTTCCGGCCCCGCTGGATCCGGCGGACCGCTCTCGCGGCGGCGGTTCTTTCGCCGTGGCTGGCTTCGGGCGGAGTGGTTCCCGGGTGGGTGCCGCCCGTCCACACGCTCGCGTACCTGGGGGGATTGGTGTCGCCGGAACGGTTGAGGGCGCGGCGGCTCACGACGCTCGACGAAGCCGGGAGGGCGCTCGAGCGGCTTGGAGGAGGCGGGACGGTCCTCCCCATCGGCGAAATACGGGTCTACCGTATGCCCGCACGGGTGCTCCTTGTTCGGACCTACGGACGGACATGGGCATGGGAACTTGCTAGGGGCAGCGCGACGGCTGGGAGGATCCGGGTCCGGTTCCGCCAGCTCGACTGCCGTCGCGTGCTTCACAACTTCGTGACCGAGGGGTTTCCCCACGCGGTGGCACGGCCGTACGGATGGGACTCCCGCATGATCGCGGTCTGGAGGGAGTTCGTGGAACGGGACCTCGAACTCGCGGTGCCTCCGGCGCGGGTGGACAACGAAAACGGGGGATTCTGCATATGGCGGCTCAGGCGGCATTCGGCCGACCGCCGGCCGTCCTTCCTCCCGTACCTGCCCGGTCTCGAGTCCGTTTACTACTCGGTGACGTCGCAGCGCGATCCCGACTGGGCGCTGGCGCTGGCCATCGAGGTCGATCGCCGGCTGCCGAATGTGGACTGGGTCAGGAACCAGGTGGCCAGGGCGTACTACATGCGCAGGGACTGGCGGGGGGTTCTGGAATACGTCCGCCCGGGCATCGCGCACGGCACCATGGATGGGCCGAACCTGTGGCACGCAGCGGTGGCGGCCCTGTATCTCGGCCGGCTGGACGAGGCCGAATCCTACGGG
This sequence comes from bacterium, assembly GCA_919901855.1. Taxonomy (GTDB): domain Bacteria; phylum Oederibacteriota; class CAKKQC01; order CAKKQC01; family CAKKQC01; genus CAKKQC01. Next base: position 272,547 of record CAKKQC010000006.1, read on the forward strand.
CTCCGGTTCGCCGACGTGAAGCCCGAGGCCCGTCCGCTGGTCGACGAACTGCTCCGCGAGGTCCACGCCCTGCGGACCCGCCGATAGGCGGGCGTATCATATGACCGTGACCGGACTGGCGACCGCGCTCCTCGCCGCGATCTGCGTGAAGGCGGCGGGCGCGGCCGTGTCCGTGGACCTCGGGGAGACGGACGAACTGCTGGCGAACCCCGGGATCGGGTGGGAGACCTTCGGGCAGTTCGCGGACGAGGATCCGAACCTGGCCGGACTGCCCAGCGGCGTCGCGTACTTCCGGTTCTACTGGCGCGAGCTCGAGCCGGTGGAGGGCAGGATCGACTTCGCGAGGCTCGACGGGCTCCTGGCGCACGCCCGGAAGGCGGGGCAGACCTTCGCGTTCCGGGTCATGTGTGCGGGAACCGGCGGGAACTACCTCGAGGTGCCGCAGTGGCTCAAGGATGGCGGCTGCCGTGGGTTCGAGTACACGTACGGCGGCGACGACGAGGGGGCGCCGGGGGCGAAACACTGGGTGCCCGACATGACCGACGACCGGTTCCTGAAGGCGCACGTGCGCCTCATCCGGGAACTGGGGAAGCGGTACGACGGCAATCCCACGCTCGACCACGTCGACGTCGGGACCATCGGGCTCTGGGCCGAGTGGCACATGTCCGGGACCAAGGTCGCGATGCCCCCGGCGAAGGTCCAGCGCGGGATCGTGGAGGCTTGGGCGGCGGCGTTCCCGAAGACCCCGGTGATCGCCCAGATCGGGAGCGAGGAGAGCATGCGGCTCGCCCACACGCTCACCCTCGGGTGGCGGGCCGACTGCCTCGGCGACTTCGGGGGGTTCGACGCGCATTGGAACCACATGGAGAACGCGTACCCCCAGGAGATCGCGGCGACAGGTGCGGCGGATTTGTGGAAAGCCGCACCGGTCGCTTTCGAGACGTGCTGGGACATGCGCAAGTGGAAGGAGTCGGGCTGGGACATCCGGCGCATCTTCGACTTCGCGCTGGACCAGCACGCGTCGGTCATCAACAACAAGTCGGCGCCCATCCCCGAGGGCACGCGCCCCGAGGTCGAGCGCGCGATCCGGAAGCTCGGCTACCGGCTGGTGCTTCGGCGGATCGGGCACGCGGAGGGCATGATCCGCGGACGGATGACGTGGTTCGACCTCTCGTTCGAGAACGTCGGCGTGGCCCCGCCATACCGGAACTGGTACCCGGCGGTCCGGATCGACGACGGGGAGGGCCACTCGGCCGTCTTCCGCGCCCGGGAATCGGTGCGTGGGTGGTTGCCCGGCGACCATGCGGTCACGATCGAGGCCCCCATCTCCCAGACGATCAAGGTAGGCGCCTACACGGTCTATGCAGGGATAGTCGACGGCACGACAGGCAAGCCCGTGCTCCGGCTGGCGAACAAGGGCCGGGAACCTGACGGCTGGTACCGAGTGAGCGCGATCCAGCGATACTGATCAGACCGCGGGAGGACGGTAGAGGATCTTGCCCCCGACCTTGATCTCGACCTGCACGAGGTAGCGCCGCACGGTGTCCGGGTTCACGGTCACGCCCAGCCCGGAGGCGTTGGGAAGCGTGAGCAGGCCGTCCTCGGGGACCAGCTTCTCCCTCGTCAGGGCTTCCGCCAGCGGGGAGGCTTCCACCGGGTACTCGCAGAGGTCGTCGCGCTCGTTGCCCGCGAACGGGGCGAGGGAGGCGGCCAGCGCGAGGTGGGTAGTGAACGTGTGGTTGATGTAGCTCACGTGGGCCTGCCGCGCGTAGTCGACCACCTGCTTCGCGGTCGTGATCCCGCCGATGCGCCCCGTGTCGATCTGGATGTAGCCCAGCGCCGCGTGGTCGATCATGTTCCGGGCCATCGCCAAGTCGTGGCACCCCTCGCCCCCCGCCAGCTTCACCGGCGCCGCCTCGCTGGCCAGGCCGGCATAGGCCTTGAACGCGCCCCCGACGAAGGGCTCCTCGAAGAAGACCGTCCTCGTGTCCTTGAGAATGCCCAGCCGCCGGCTGGCCTGCTCGACGTCGTCGCCGAACACGGTGCCGGCGTCGATGAGCAGGATGCCGTCCTTGTCGAGTCCCTCGCGGGCGGCCAGGACCTGGTTGCGGTCGTTGGAGACCGTGGTCTTGCCGAAAGTGCCCCAGCCGAACTTGGCGGCCCGGAAACCCATGGTCCGGATGGCCCGGGCCTTCTCGGCCGTGGCCTGGGGAGAGTCCCCGAACAGCACGGACGCATACGGGCGCTTGGGTTCCGCCCGGCGCCAGCCCAGGAGGGACCAGACCGGCTCCTCCTTGGCGCGGCCGAGCATATCCCAGAGCGCGATGTCGATGCCGGACAGGACGTGGTCGGCCTGGAGCATGTCCGCCGACCGTTCGCGGACGAGGGCGTTGATGGCGGCGATGTCGTCGGGTCCGTCCAGTTCCTCGCCGAGCACGGACGCGCGGACGGGGTGGCAGGCGCTGTGCGACATCGGGGCGACGAGCCCCGCGATCGAGACCAGGGGGGAGGCCTCGCACTCGCCCCAGCCCTCGTGCCGTCCCGCGCGCACGCGGACGAGGCAGCAGTCCTGGCTCCCGTCCCCGACGTTCCGGATCTCGGGCATCGCGAGGTAGAAGAAGTCGACCGCGTCGATCTTCAGCGGGTAAGGGAGGCGACGACGGATTCGAACATGACGCGGCCGTCGGCCGAGGTCAGGAACTCCTCGCTCGCGCGCTCGGGGTGCGGCATGAGCCCGACGACGTTGCGGGCCTCGTTGCAGATGCCCGCGATCGAGTTCATGGACCCGTTCGGGTTGGATTCCGGGGTGGCCTCGCCCCGCGCGTCGCAGTAGCGGAAGACCACCTGGCCCCGGCGCTCGAGTCCCGCGACCGTCGACGCGTGCGCCGTGTACCGGCCCTCGCCGTGGGCGATGGGCATCCGGATGAGTTGCCCGGGGTGGCACAGGGACGTGAACGGCGTATCCGTGCGCTCGACCCGGACGTGGAGAAACTCGCAGATGAACTTGAGCGAGAGGTTCCGCATGAGGACGCCGGGGAGAAGCCCGACTTCGCACAGGATCTGGAAGCCGTTGCAGATGCCGATGACGGGCTTGCCGGCCTTCGCGTGGGCCTGGACGGCCTTCATGACCGGCGAGAACCGGGCGATGGCGCCCGTCCGCAGGTAGTCGCCGTGGGCGAAACCCCCGGGGACGATGACGACGTCGGCGCCGTGGAGCGTGCGCTCGGAGTGCCAGAGCGACCGGACGGGCTGGCCGAGGACGGTGCCGATCACGTGCTCGGCGTCGTGGTCGCAGTTCGACCCCGGAAACACGGTGACCGCGAACTTCACCGGCCGGCCCGTCACCTCGACGCTAGTCATCCTTCTCGTCCTCCTCGTCTTCCTCTTCATCGTCTTCGTCGTCGTCCTCATCCTCATCTTCGTCTTCATCGTCCTCGGCCTCTGCCGCGGGCGATTCCGCCTCCGTCGGGGTTTCGGCGACCCCGCCATCATACCCGGCTTCAGGGGCGATCGCAGACGCTCCGTCCACCGATTCCGCGTCAGCGGCGTCCGTGGCCGCGGGCTCGGCGACCGCATCCGCCACGGGGGTTTCCGTCTCGGCGACGGCTTCCGTGCCGGCATAGTCCGCGGTCTCGGGCGCCCCAGCTCCTGCTGGGGCCGAGACGGCGGGCTCCGTGGACACCGGGCTGCCGTTCGCACCTGGAACCGCCGCGGCTGCGGCCCCCGTCACCGCGGCTCCGCCCGGCAAGCGGGAGGCGAACGGCCCCTGCGGCTCCACGATCCCCTCCGCATTGGGCGTTTCCTGCGCCTCGAGGATGGCCTTCATCTCCTCGATCTGCGGGAGCTCGGTCAGGTCGTTGAGCCCCATGTACTGGAGGAACTCGTTCGTCGAGCCGTACAGGAGGGCCCGGCCCATGCCCTCCTTGCGGCCGGTCACGCGGATGAGCTTGCGCTCGAGGAGCGTGTGCAGCACGCCGTCGGCGTTCACGCCGCGGATGACCTCGATCTCCTGCTTGGTCACCGGCTGGCGGTAGGCGACGATCGCGATCGTCTCCAGCGCGGACTTCGACAGCCTGAGGGTCAGCCGGCCGCGGAAGAGCTTCTTGACCCACGGCTCGAAGGCCGGGTGCGAGTACAGGAGGTAGCCGCCGCCGACCTCCTTGAGGACGAAACTGCGCCCCCACTCCTCGTACTCCGTCGCCAGCTCGGCGAGGGCGGCCTTGACCTCCTCCTCGGGGGAGTTGTTGAGGATCCCGCCGAGGATGGATGCCGGGACCGGCTTGTCGGAGGCGAAAAGGACGGCCTCGAGCAGGCGCTTCATCTCCTGCCGGGAGTAGGTGAGGACGAGCGGCTTGGGCTTCCTGGCGGCCTTGGGCTTCCGCGCGACGACCTTCTTCTTGCCCTTCTTCGCCCGGGCTTTCGCTTTCGGGCTCACGACGATCCGGTCTCCGCGGTGGTCACCTCGATCTCGCCGAAGGCCTCGCGTTGCGCGATCTTGAGCGTCTTCTGCTTGGCCAGCTCGAGCGCCGCCAGGAAGAAGACGACGGCCTCCAGCAGGTTCCGCGACTCCTTGAGGAGGCGGCTCAGGTTCATGCGGGTGCGGATCCGGACCATGGTCAGGAGCTCGAGGATCTTGTCCTCGAGCCGGATCTCCTCCCGCGCGATGTCGCGCGCGACGGGGAACGTGAATTCCTGCATGCTCCGCATGGCCTTGAGGATCTCGAAGGCCGAGACTTCGACGAAGGGCTCCTCCTCGGCCATGATGTCGAGCCGTTCCTCGAGCTCGACCGTCAGCGGCCGGGCGAAGGTGGCCCGCGAGCGGTCCTCGCGCAGCGAGAGCTCGTGGACGACCTCGCGGAGCTTCTGGAGGTCCGCCAACTGCTGGAGCAGGGGCCCCACGGCCTCCTCCTGCGTCGGATCGACGGCTTCCTCCTCCGGCGGCAGGAGCCACTTCGATTTCAGGTACATGAGCGTCGCCGCGATTACGAGGTAGCCGCCCGCGACCGAGAGGCTGACCTCCTGGGCCCCTTCCACCGCGTTGACGTATTCGTCTGCGATCGAGGCCAGCGAGACCTCGGCGATGGGCAGCTCGTGCTTGCGGATCAGGTAATAGAGGAGATCGAGCGGCCCGTCGAAAGTGGGCAGGTGGACGAGGAGGGTCTCGCCGTCGTTCACCTAGACGAGCTTCATGGCCCGGCGCACTTCCTTCATGGTCGCGCCGGCCACTTCCCGGGCTTTCCGGGCCCCCTCGGCGAGGATCGTCTCGATCCGGCCGGGGTCCTGGAGGTATCTCGCGCGGGCCTCGTGTACGGGCTTCAACCGCTCCCACATCGGCCCGAGGAGGCTCTTCTTGCAGTCCACGCACCCCCGGGAGCCGTCCCGGCAGGTCCGGTCCACCTCGGTCACGCCCGCCGGGTTGAAGGCCCCGTGGAAGGCGTACACGACGCAGTCTTCCGGGTGGCCCTTGTCGCCGAGGTGGATCTTGGCAGGGTCGGTGAACATGCGCTTCACCGAGTCCCGGATCTGGTTCTCGTCGTGGCCCAGCTCGATCGTGTTCCCGTAGGACTTGCTCATCTTCCGGCGGTCCGGCCCCGGCAGGCGCGGCGTGGGCGTCAGCAGGGGCTTGGGCTCGGGGAAGACCTCGCCGTAGAGGTGGTTGAACCGGCGCACGATCTCGCGCGTGACCTCGAGGTGCGCGACCTGGTCCTCGCCGACCGGGACCAGCACGGCCTTGTAGGCGAGGATGTCCGCCGCCTGGAGGACCGGGTAGCCGAGGAAGCCGTACGAGGACAGGTCGCGGTCCTTGAGCTGTTCCTTCGTCTCCTTGTAGGTCGGGACCCGCTCGAGCCACGGCACGGGAACCATCATCGAGAGCAGGAGGTGGAGCTCGGCGTGCTCGACGAGGTCGGACTGCCGGAAGAACGTCGACCGGGCGGGGTCGACCCCGGAGGCCAGCAGGCAGGCCGTGTTCTCGAGGGCGAACTCCCGGATGCGGGAGGGGTCCTCGAAGTGGGTGGTGAGGGCGTGCCAGTCGGCGATCATGAAGAAGCACTCGTACTTGTCCTGCATGGCGGCCCAGTTCGACAGCGCCCCGACGAGGTGGCCGACGTGGAGGGGCCCCGTGGGGCGGATGCCCGAGAGAACGCGGGGTCTGGTGTCAGCCATGTCACCCCACGTTAGCAGGACGGGGAAGCATCGTTCCAGTCGAGGAGCTTTGGGGGGCGTTCTTCGGATTCTAGGATTCCCAGGGAATCCTAGAATCCGAAGAACGTCCCCAAGAGAAGAAGCCACGAGGAGCCGGCCTGTAAGCCGGGTTCTGTCGTAGCGCCGTTTCCGACGCCGTTGCGACCATTTCTCTGGGACCGGTGTCGCCACCGGCCTCTAGCAGCAACCTGGGAACGGCGATGGGCCATCGACGATGTTCCCGTTGAGCCTTGCTCCGGATGGGGTTTGGCCTGCCCCCGCCGTCACCGGCGGGGCGGTGAGCTCTTACCTCACCTTTTCACCCTTACCGCGGATATTGCGACCCGCGGCGGTATATTTTCTGTGCCACTTTCCCTGACCTCGCGGCCGGTTGCCGTTAGCAACCATCCTTGCCCTGGGAGCCCGGACTTTCCTCACGGGGTTGCCCCCGCGCGATCGCACGGCCGACTCCTCGAGAATCATTGTACAATCGGACTCGTCGTTGCGCCATGGCATCACTCGTCCGATCCGGTCGCGGCCTGTTCATCACCCTCGAGGGCATCGAAGGGTGCGGGAAGAGCACGCAGGCGCGGCTTCTCGCGAACCGGCTTCGCGCCACGGGCCGCACGGTCACCCTCACGAGCGAGCCCGGCGGCACCCGCGTCGGCCGCGCGATCCGGTCCGCCCTGCTGACGCCCGGCCGCAAGGTCGGCCCGCTGGCCGAGTGGCTCCTCTTCGAGGCCGACCGCGCCCAGCACGTCGCCGAGGTCATCCGCCCCGCGCTCGAGAAGGGGAACGTCGTGATCTCGGACCGGTTCTCGGACTCCAGCCGCGCCTACCAGGGCTTCGGCCGCGGGATCGGGCTCGACGAGGTGGACCGCGTGGACGCGGTCGCGACCGGCGGCCTGAAGTCCGACCTCACGATCGTACTCGACCTGCCGGTGTCCGAAGGCCTCGCGCGGCGCCGCCGGGCCGGGGGCCTGAACCGGCTCGACCGGGAACGGGAGCGGTTCCACCAGAAGATCCGGGACGCCTTCCTCGTCCTCGCGACCCGGGAGCCGGACCGGATCCGGGTCGTGGACGGTCGGATCGGGCGGGGCGAAGTCTCGGAGGTCATCCTCCGGCACGTGACCGCGGCACTGGCGGGCCGGTGAAGCTGCCGCGCGTCCTCGGCCAACCGCACGCGGTCCGGTGCCTGACGACGGCCTCCGCCCCGGGAGCCACGGGACACGCCTACCTGTTCTACGGACCCCCGGGCGTCGGCAAGCGGACGGCCGCGCTCGCGTTCGCGCGGGCGCTCAACTGCGAGAACCCCCCGGGGGTCGGCGACTGCTGCGAAAAATGTGGGCCGTGCGTCGAGATCGGGAAGGGCATCTTCGCCGAGGTCCGATTCGTGGCCCCGGAGGACGACAGCGGCAAGGCGCGGACGTTCCATACGGAACAGATTTCGGACGCGATCCACTGGGCGACGCGCACCGCGCACGTCAGGCGGACGAAGGTCGCGATCATGGAGGACGCCCACCTGATGTCGGCGGAGGCCGCCAATCATTTCCTCAAGATCCTGGAGGAGCCGCCCGACCGGACGGTCTGGATTCTGCTCGCGCCGGACCGGGACGCGGTCCTGCCGACCCTGCGGTCGCGCTGCCTGCCGGTGCGGTTCACGCTCCTGTCGCGCGAGGCGATCGAGGGGATCTTCCGGCTCCGCGAGAAGGGAGCGGCGGATACGGCGCCGATGGAGGAGGCCTCGGCTCTGTGCCTGGGCCGCCTCGACGTGCCGCCGGAGGAGATCCAGGCGTCGGTTCGCGAGGCGGAGGCGTTCCTCGGGCTCGCGGAGCGGTTCGACCTCCCCTCGCTCGAGGCGCTGGCGACGTCGTTCGCGCGCAAGGACGAGGCCGAGCGGCTGCCGGGGCTGCTCGACGGACTCGAGCGGGCGTGCGCGGCCCGGCTGCGCCTGCACGCGGCTGACGCGGACCGGTGGGTGGAGGCGCTCGACGCCGTGGGCCGGGCCCGGTGGCGGTGGCGGAACGGGATGGGGAAGACGATGGTGGACGCGCTCGGCGCCGAGCTGTCGCTCGCGCTGAAGGCGGCGGGGACATGAGCCGCTTCTACGTCACCACCCCGATCTACTACTCGAATGCGCCACTGCACCTGGGCCACGCGTACTGCACGATCGCGTGCGACGTGCTCGCGCGGTGGCACCGTCTCCGGGGGGACGACACGTTCTTCCTGACCGGGCTCGACGAGCACGGGGGGAACATCGAGAAGATCGCGAAGGAGAGTGGCATCACCCCGCAGGAGTGGTGCGACCGCATGGCCGTGCAGGACCTCGAGTTTTACCGCGAACTCAAGGTCTCGAACGACGACTTCATCAGGACGACCGAGGAGCGGCACCGGCGGTGCACGGATGCGTTCTGGCGCGCGGCGCGGGCTAACAAGACGCCCGAGGGCCGGGACAACATCTATCTCGGGGAGTACGAGGGCTGGTACTGCCCTAAGTGCGAGGCGTACTTCGTCGAGGAGGACCTCGTCGAGGGAAACTGCCCGGTCCACGAGGTGCCGGTCGAGAAGCTGAAGGAGGAGAGCTATTTCTTCCGGCTCTCGGACTACACGGGGTTCCTCAAGGATTACCTCGCGGCGAATCCGGACTTCGTGGTGCCCGAACAGCGGAAGGCGGAGATGCTCGGCCTCCTGCGCGAGGGCCTCCGCGACATCTCGATCTCGCGGACGAAGGTGCGGTGGGGTTTCCCGGTGCCCGACGATCCCGGGCACGTGATTTACGTCTGGTTCGACGCGGTCATCAACTACCTCACCGCGCTCGGGTACCCGGACATGACGGGGCCGCGGTGGAAGTACTGGGAGGTCGTGCACCACGTCGTCGGCAAGGAGATCCTGCGGTTCCACGCCCTCCTGTGGCCCGCGATGCTGAAGGCGGCGGGGCTGCCCCTGCCGAAGAAGGTCGTCGCCCACGGCTGGTGGACCGTGGACGGGAAAAAGATGGGGAAGTCGATGGGGAACCAGGTCGATCCCCGCGACTACGCGAGGAAGTACGGGCTGGACGCCGTGCGGCACTACCTGCTGGCGGAGGTCTCGTTCGGGTCCGACGGCGACTTCTCGGACAAGCGGTTCATCGAGCGGTACAACACCGACCTCGCGAACGTCCTCGGGAACCTCGCCCACCGCACCATCGCGATGGCCCACCGCTACTCGCAGGGGAAGATCGCGGCGCCCAAGGGGGAGTCGCGCTGGGAGGCCTTCGTGAAGGCCGAGTTCCCCGACCGGCGGGAGGCGATCGAGGCCGTCGCGTCCGGTCTCGGTCTTTCGTTCACCCAGGCGGCTTTCGTGACCCTGGCGGACGTCGGGCTGGGCGCCCCCGAGTTCCAGGGAACGCTCGAGCGCATCTGGCGGGTCCTCAAGGACGGCAACAAGTATCTCGACGAGCGGGCGCCGTGGAACCAGGAGCCGGCGGAGCGCGAGGAGACACTGGGGCAGGTGCTCGTCCTGCTCGAGGCCGCGTCGTGGCCCCTGCTCGCGTTCATGCCGGAGTCCGCGGGCAGGCTCCGCGAACGGCTCGGTCTGCCCGCCGACCGCCGGGCGCCCCTGCCCGATGTCTTCACCGTAATCCAGGGCGACCCCCTCTTCCCGAGGATCGACACGAAGAAGAAGGCCTGACGTGGCCCTGTTCGACACCCACGTCCATCTCGCCGTGGACGGCCTGTTCGGGGACCTCGGCGGCGTGCTCGCTCGGGCCCAGGCCGCAGGGGTGACCCGGATGCTGGCCGCCTCCACCGATCTCGCGGACAGCCGAAAGGGCCTCGACATCGCGAAGGCCCACCCGGGGCAAGTGTTCGCCGCGGTCGGGATCCATCCTGAGGCGTCGGCGGACCTCCCCGTGGACTGGGAAGAGCAGTTCGAGCGGTTGATCGTCGAGGGCCGGCCAAACGCGATCGGCGAGTGCGGGCTCGACGCCTTCCACCCCGTGCCGCCGATCGAGGACCAGTACGGCGTGTTCCGATTCCAGGTCCGCATGGCCGTAAAGCACCGGCTCCCGCTCATCCTCCACTCCCGGCGCGCGGGGGAGCAGGCGCTCGCGGTCGTGAAGGAGGAGGGGGCGGAACGGGGAGTCTTCCACTGCATCGAAGGCGACGAGATCTTCGCCCGGGGCGCCATCGCCGCCGGGTTCCACCTCGGCGTCGGCGGCACGGCCACGTTCCCGAAGAACGAGGTCCTGCGCGCCATGCTCGGGCGCCTGCCGAAGGACCGGCTGCTCCTCGAGACCGACGCGCCGTGGCTGGCTCCCCAACCGGTGCGGGGGAAGCCGAACGAGCCCGCCTGGCTCGTCCACACGGCCGAAACCGTCGCGCAGGCGGTCGGGGTGACGGCGGCCGAGCTGGCGGACCTCACGACGGCTTCCGCGCGGGCGTTGTTCAGGATAGACTAGAGCCCGTTGCGAAACTGCAACGGGCTCTGGAAGCAGCGGTAGGATCTTCGACTTGGAATTGGCTTCTAACCGGGTTCGATCACGGGACCAGGAGGGCATATGCGCAAGATCACGATCGTGGGCGCCGGCGGGTTCGTCTTTCCGACCCGGCTGTGCATCGACATTCTCTCGTTCCCGGAGCTACGGGATTCCCTGATCCACCTCTACGACATCAACCCGCAAGTCCTCGCCAAGAGCCGGAAGAACATCGAGACCGTCATCGAGCGCAACCGGCTCCCGACGAAGCTCGAGAGTTCGACGAACCGGCGGAAGGCGCTCGACGGCGCGAACTACGTCATCATTGCCTTCCAGGTCGGCGGCGTGACCGCGTACAAGCCGGACGTCGAGATACCGCGGCGGTACGGGCTCGACCAGTGCGTGGGCGACACGCTCGGCCCCGGAGGCGTATTCCGGCACCTGCGCTCCGCGGTCGCCTTCAACGCGATCGCGAAGGACATGAAGGCGCTCTGCCCGGACGCGATCATGATCCAGTACGCGAACCCGATGGCCATGAATTGCTGGGGGCTCAACCTCCAGGGCATCAAGGTAGTCGGGCTCTGCCATTCCGTGCAGGGGACGAGCTGGGAGTTGGTGCAGGCCCTTGGCCTCCCGTACGACGAGGTGACGTGGAAGTGCGCCGGCATCAACCACCAGGCGTGGTTCACGGAGTTCCGGCACGAGGGGAAGGACGTCTACCCGCAACTGCGCGAGACCCTGTTCAAGCAGCTCCCGTCGCCGCTCGTCGTGACCGGTGGCCGGCATCCGAAAATGAAAACGATCCGCAATCGTCCGGCGACCCGGTGGCCCTGGGAGTCGGTCCGGGTCGAGCTCATGCGGTCGTTCGGGTACTTCCAGACCGAGTCGCCGCACCACGCGAGCGAATACACCCCGTGGTTCCGGAAGAACGCAAGCACGGTAAAGGCCTACATCCCCAACCGCTGGGACTACTACCGCATCTGCTGCGGGTACCAGGCGGCCGCGGACGCGGGGGCGCTCCGGAAGATGTGCGAGGGGCCGCTCGAGACCTCGAACGAGTACGGCTCCCGGATCATCTACGGGATGGAGACCGGGAACCGGCAGGTCGTCTACGGGAACGTGCCCAACTGGGGGGCGCCCGGGAGCGATCCCCTGAAGTCGCCGTCGCACTTGATAACCAACCTGCCGCGAAACTGCTGTGTCGAGGTCGCGTGCCTCGTGGACCGCAACGGCGTCCAGCCCGTGGTCTACGGCGACCTGCCCGACGCGTGCGCGGCGATCAACCGGTCGAACATCGGCGTGCAGGAACTCGCGGTCAAGGGCGCGATGAATGGGGATCGCACGCTCGTGCACCAGGCGGTGGCGCTGGACCCGCTGACGGGGGCCCTGCTGACGCTGCCCCAGATCCGGAAGATGGTCGACGAGATGTTCGCGGCGGAGCGCCGCTGGCTTCCTCAATTCAATTAGCGGGAGGGACTTCATGGCGCGACGCATCCTGATCGAGGGAAACCCCTTCAGCGCCCGGGACGTGGGGAAGGAATGGCTCAGCCGGGGACTCTGGCCTGCCAAGTGGATTGCCCCGCCCCCGCTGCCGCCCGAGCCCGATGGAACAACCCCATCCTTCGTCGCCGCCTTCCGGCTCCGGTTCGACGCCGCGAAGGCGTCGACCGCGCGCATGCACGTGAGCGCGGACGAGCGCTACGAGCTCTTCGTGGACGGCGAGCGCGTGGGGCGCGGCCCCGAGCGGGGCGATGCCGAGCACTGGTTCTTCGAGACCTGGGATATCCCGTTCAGTGCGGGCGCCCACACGATCGTCGCGCGCGTCTGGGCGATGGGCGACAAGGCGCCGTTCGCGCAGATGACCATCCGTCCCGGCTTTCTGGTCGCCGCCGAAGGCGAGTGGCAGGACCAGCTCTCGACCGGGACTGCGGCGTGGGAGACCTGCCTCGTGGGCGGGTACACGTTCGTGACCCCCGATGACGCGTGGGGGACGGGGTGGAACATCGACCTCGACGGCGCAAAGTACCCATGGGGGTTCGAGCGCGGCGACGGCCAGGGATGGTCGCCCGCGGTGGCGATGCACCAGGGCGGGTTCGCGAACGTGCGCAACGAGACCCCGCGGAACCACATGCTCCTGCCCGCGACGCTCCCGCCGATGATGGAGGTCGAGACGACGGTGGGGAGCATCCGGCTCGTCTCGGCGCCGCCGCCGGGGGAGACGAGAGGCATTCCCATCCGCGCCGCGGACCACCTCGCGGGCGAGGCCGGCGGTTGGGAGCGGCTGATCCGCGGCGAGGCGTCGCTGACCGTGCCGGCGAAGCCCCGGCGGCGCGTGCTCGTCGATCTCGGGAACTACTACTGCGCGTACCCGGAGCTCGAGGTCTCGGGCGGCCGGGGCGCCTCGGTGCGGGTGCGGTGGGAGGAGGGCCTCTACGCGGCCGAGGGGAATCCGAAGGGCTGGATCCGGGGCCGTCACAAGGGGAACCGCAACGAGGTCGAGGGCAAGCTGTTCATCGGCATCGGCGACACCTTCCGTCCCGAGGGGGGGGCGCACCGGATCTATTCCACGCTGTGGTGGCAGGCGGGCCGGTTCGTCGAGATCCTGGTCGAGACGGGGGACGAAGCGCTCTTCCTTGATCGCTTCGTCCTGCGCGAGACCCGGTACCCGCTCGAGATGGAGAGCTCGTTCGACTGCGACGACGCCCGGCTGAAGGCGGTCATTCCGGTCATGGTCCGGGGGCTCCAGATGTGCTCGCACGAGACCTACATGGACTGCCCCTTCTACGAACAGCTCATGTACGTCGGCGACACCCGGCTGGAGGCGAAGACGACGCTCATGCTCACGGTGGACGACCGGCTGCCGCGCAAGGCGATCCGCATGTTCGACGCCTCGCGCATCCTCAACGGCCTCACGCAGTCCCGGTACCCGAGCCGCATCCGGCAGATCATCCCGCCGTTCTCGATCTGGTGGACGCTCATGGTCCACGACTCCGCCCTGTGGCGCGGCGACGAGGGGTTCGTGCGGTCGTGCATGCCCGGCGTCCGCGGCGTCCTCGACTACTACCGGTCCCGGATCAACGCGGACGGGCTTGTCGCGGCTCCCGCGGGCTGGAACTACGTGGATTGGGTGCCGGGCTGGGACGGGGGCATGCCGGTCGACGCCGACACCGGGATCAGCGGCGCCGTGAACTGGCAGTTCGTCTACGCTCTTTCGAAGATCGCGGAACTCGAACGCTGGCTGGGGGAGAAGGAGCTCTCGGATCGCAACCTCGCGCTGGCGGCGCGGCTCACGGAGCGGCTCCTGGCGGCATTCTGGGACGACGGCCGCGGCCTCCTCGCCGACGATCTCAAGAAGACGTCGTTCTCGGAGCACGTCCAGTGCCTGGCGATCCTGGGCGCGCAGGTCGAGGCCGAGCGGCTGAGGTCGCTGGAGGAGGGGCTCATGAAGGACCCCAACCTGCACCGGACCACGATCTACTTCACTCACTACCTCTTCGACACGTACCGGGTGATGGGTCGCGCCGACGCGATCTTCGACCGGCTGAAGCTGTGGCTCGACCTGCCGGGGCAGGGGTTCAAGACGACGCTGGAATCCCCGGAGCCGACCCGCTCCGACTGCCACGCCTGGGGCGCGCATCCGCTCTACCACTACTTCGCGTCGATCCTGGGCATCCGGCCCGCGGCGCTGGGCGCGATGGAATTCTCCATTGAACCCGAGCTGGGGCCGCTCCAGTGGGCGTCGGGGAAGCTCGTGACCCCGAAGGGGCTGATCGAGGCCGGGTTCCGGCGGGAGGGGCAGGGCCTGCGCGCGCGCATCGTCCTGCCTCCGGGGCTGACGGGCGAGTACGTGCATGCCGGGAAGCTCATGCCCCTCAAGGCCGGCTCCCAGGAGTTCTAGACGTTCCCGAGGACGGGCACGCTTGGCGAAGCCTTCGGCTTCGCCCGCCCGACTGAGGCGACCAGACGGGTTGACAACTTGACCACATGTGGTCATGATCGAGTCATGAAGACCAGCGGGGAGCCGACCGTCAAGATCGCCGCATTCAAGGCCAGACTGAGCCACTACCTCCGGCAGGTGCGGCGGGGGGAGTCCGTGACCCTCCTGGACCGTGAGACTCCGATCGCGCGCGTGACGCCCATCGAGAGGAATTCAGGAGCCCTCGTGGCTCGGGAGCCCACGATGAAATGGGAGGATATCCGGTGGCCGCCTCCACTCAAGAACAGGAAGCGGATAGACAGCCTCAAGGTTCTCAAGGAGCTCAGGCGCGACTGGATGTGAATATCTACCTGGACGCCTCGGCGGTTCTCCGGCTGATCCTGTTGGACCCTGCGCGCATCCGTGATTGGGGCTCCTTTTCCACGAAGGTCACGAGCGCGCTCCTTGAAGTGGAGTGTCTTCGGACCTTGGACAACCTGAAGCTGAGGGGGGCCGTCAGGGAGGATGAGCTTCCGGGCCGACGGGCCGCCCTGCACGACATCCTCTCCTCGTCAACCGTTCTGGAGGTGACAGGATCGATACTCCTCCGTGCCTCCGAGCCGCTTCCAACTCCGCTGAGAACGCTCGACGCCATCCACTTGGCGTCCGCCATGACTTGGCGCGAGACGCATGCGGGCGACCTGACGATGGCAACGCACGATGAGGAACTGGCAAAGGCGGCTCGCGGCAAGGGGCTCGAGGTCATAGGGGTTTGAGCTTCACGGCCGGTCGGCGTATCCCGTGGCGCCGGCGGATGTGATAATCTGACTCCCATGAACACCACCAAGGTCGGGGTCATCGGGTGCGGGAACATCAGCGGGGCTTATTTCGGGGGGATGAAGAAGTATCCCTTCCTCGAGGTCGCGGCGTGCGCGGACCTCATCGCGGACCGGGCCAAGGCCGCGAAGGAGAAGTGGGGCGTAGGGCGCGCGTGCACGGTCAAGGAACTGCTCGCGGACCCCGGGATCAGGATCGTGGTCAACCTGACCATTCCCAAGGAGCACGCCAAGGTCAACGAGCTCATCCTCAAGGCGGGCAAGGTCGCGTACACGGAGAAGCCGTTCGCCGTGACCGCGGCCGACGCCAAGCGCGTGCTCGCGCTGGCGAAGAAGAAGGGCCTGCGGACGGGATGCGCGCCCGACACGTTCCTCGGGGGCGGGTTCCAGACCGGCCGCCAGCTCCTCGACGCCGGCGCGATCGGGAAGCCGGTCGCGGGCACGGCGTTCCTGCTCTGCCACGGCCACGAGACCTGGCACCCGGACCCCGAGTTCTACTACAAGCCCGGCGGCGGGCCCATGCTCGACATGGGGCCCTACTACGTCACGGGCCTCGTGTCCCTGCTCGGGCCGGTCAAGCGCGTGGCCGGGATCACGGCCATGAGCTTCCCGACCCGGACGATCACGAGCGTCCCCAAGAACGGGACCGTGATCAAGGTCGAGACCCCGACCCACCTGGCGGGGACGCTCGAGTTCGTGAACGGCTGCATCGTGAACATCGCCACAAGCTTCGACGTGTGGCGGCACAGCATGCCCATCATGGAGCTCTACGGCACCGAGGGGTCCATGAGCCTGCCGGACCCCAACACCTTCCTCGGGCCGGTCAAGGTCGCCAAGGCCGGGGCCAAGGACTGGACCGAGATGCCGCTGACGCACTCGGACAAGACCAGCCGGGGGATCGGGGTGGCCGACATGGCGAGGGCGCTCGAGACGCGGCGGCCGGCCCGCGCGGCCGGCGAGATGGCCGCGCATGTGCTCGACGTCATGCTGGCGTTCAACGAGTCGTCGAAGAGCTCGACGTACGTGAACATCGCCAGCCGGTGCAACCGGCCGGCGCCGCTTCCGCCGGGCCTGCCGCTCGGCGAGATGGACTGATCCGGATGAAACGATCGGCGCTCCATCTTCTGTCCGCGCTGCTGGCCGCGCTCAGCCTCGCCGGGGTGACCCGGGCGGCCGACAACGGGCCTGAGGCCGCGGCCGCCCCGCCCCAGATCGACTGGGAGATCGGCCCCAAGAAGGTCTCGATCGAGAACTACGCCGAGATCGACCTGCCGGCCGGCTACTACTACACCGGGAAGAAGGGGACCGTGAAGCTCATGGAGCTCATGGGCAACCTGCTCTCGGGTACCGAGTCCGGCTTCCTCGCGCCGGGCAACATATTCGAGAAGGGCGGGGATGCGACCTGGTTCGTCGTGTTCGAGTACTCGGACGCCGGATACGTGAGCGACGCGGAGAAGTCCAAGATCGACGACGAGTTCCGGGCGTCGATGCTCGCCAGGATGAAGGAAGGCGTGAAGTCCGAGAACGAGGAGCGCAAGAAGCGCGGCTTCCCGACGATGGAAGTCACGGGATGGGCGGTGCCGCCGCACTACGACGAATCCACGCACAACCTCGAGTGGGGCCTCCTGCTCAAGTCGTCGTCGGGCTCGAACACGGTCAACTACCAGGTCCGCTTGCTGGGCCGGAAGGGCTACATGTCGAGTATTCTCGTGCTCGGGGCGGATGAGCTCGAGGGGTCCTTGCCCGCGTTCCGGAAGGTGCTCGCGTCCTACGACTTCAAGGAGGGCCAGCGGTACGCCGAGTACCGGCAGGGGGACAAGATCGCGAAGTACGGGCTCATCGGCCTCCTCGGGGCCGGCGGGCTCGCGGTCGCGGCGAAGACGGGCCTGCTCAAGTACGTGTGGAAGTTCCTGGTCTTCGCCATCGTGGCCTTTGGCGCGTTCTTCAAGAAGATCTGGGACCGGTTCTTCGGCAAGAAGGAGACGGTCGACTGAGTCCGGCCCGGTGAGCGAAGCCCAGCTCTTCTACTGCGTCGTCCTCGCCATCTACCTGAGCGAGTGCGCGACGCTCGTGCGCAGGGATTCCGTCATCCTGGTGGCCACGTGGCTGTCATCCTGGCGCATCGCGTACCCGAGCGGCCTGCTCGGGAGCGAGGCGCGCGGGCTCTTCCTTTCGAACCCGGTTCCGCCGCTGGGGGAGACCCTCGTCGCGCAGGCGTGGCCGTTCTCCCTGTCCCCCGAGGGCGCCTACGCCTACGTGGCCCTCACGACGCATCCCGAGGGCCGGGCGGCCCAGGACGGCCCGTTCCTGCCGTGGGGCGCGGTACGGAACATCGTCGTGGACGAGAAGCGCGTGATCGTGGATGGCACCGTCTTCGCGCGCGCCGATTCGGCCGCGACGGCCCGGGGGTGGGCCGAACTGCTCTCGTCGCTGGCCAAGGCGCATCCGGCCGACCGCGAGGACATGATCCTGCGGGCGCTCCGGAAGTCCCTGGATGCGCCCGATGCCGCACGGCGCCGGACCGCGTTCGCCGACGCCTCCCGGTGGCTCCGCTGGGTCTGCGTCGCCCTCCTCGTGCACGTCTTCGCCGTCTGCCCGCTGGTCTGGATCAACGGCCCGGTCATCCAGCTCTGGCCCATCCTCGCGCTCGTCATGTTCGCTCTGACGTGGACCGTGGCCCTCATGTTCTTCCGGGCGCATCGCGAGCTCTACGGCGCGGTGTCCGGCGACCGGGGGATGGTCACGTTCATGTGCGTGACGATGCCGCCGGAGGCGATGCGGGCCTGCGACTACCTCTCCCGCCCCCTGCTCGAGGGGGTGCATCCGCTGGCGGCCGTCCACGCGCTCCTCGACGCGGAGGGGTTCAGGAAGTACGCCCGCGCGGTCCTGCTCGATGCGCGACAGCCGATCCGGCCCGAGTGCCGGACGGACTTGCCCGAGGCGCTCCAGGCCGAGGGCTGGTACCGCTCCCGGCTGGCGGCCGAGCTCGAGGCCTTCGTCCGGGCTCGCGGTCTCGACCCGGCCGACGTGACCAAGCCCCTGCCGCCGCGGGACTCGACCTCCAAGAGCTACTGCCCCCGGTGCGACGCCCAGTACGCGCTCACCGACGGCGTCTGCTCCACCTGCGGCGACATTCCGCTGGTGCGTTTCGAGGACTCGGCGCCCCTCATTGCCTGAAGAACCCCGGGGTTAGGGGAGCGCGCGAAGGAAACGGTCGGCGGAGACGACTATGATGTCGTCCTCCACTCGCAGGATGCCCGGGGTGTGGACGACCTGAACGAGGGGAATCCCGATCCGCGCGGCGATGTTCCGGAGGCCCGTGTCGACGGACGTCTCGGACCACTTGGCCTCGACGAGGACGGCCGGCTTGCCGTCGAGGACGACAAGGAAGTCGGCTTCGCGCCCCTCGAACGTGCGCACGTACCAGAGCGCGGCCTCTCCCATCCCCGCGTCCGACCACGCCAGGCACGCGCGCAACAGGATGCTCGCGAGCATGTTCTCGTGGACGCGCTGATCCTCGCCCGCGAAGGGCCAGTGGGTGAAGTAGGCTTTCTTCTCCTTGCGCAGGACCCGGCCCAGTCGGCGGCTCCACGGGCGGATGGAGAAAGTGAGCCAGAGCTTCTCGAGCTGAAGCAGGTAATTCCTCACGCTCGGATGCGTGGTCTCGAGGTCCCGCGAGAGGGCGCTGACGGAGAGGGGACTGCCAACGCGCCCGGGCAGGAGCGCGACGAGGCTCTCGACCGTGTCCACCGCCCTGATGCCGGTCGCGTCGCGCAGGTCCTCGGTGAGCAGGAGCGAGAGGTAGTCCGACTGCCATTTGCGCAGGAACCGCTCGGAGGCCCGGCTCGCTGGCTCGGGGAATCCGCCGAACGTGAAAAGGTGGTCGTATATCGCGCGGGTACCGGCCGGCGGCGCGGTCTCCAGCTTCTTCTTCAGCGAGGCCCAGGGGGCCTTCCAGTCCGTCGCACGGCCCAGCCAGGCGTCCGCGAACGGAGCCTTCGCGAGCTCGGTCACCGACAAGGGGAGCATGTGGAAGTGCGCGTAGCGGCCGACCAGCGAGTCGCCGGACTTGCGGAACCATTCCAGCCTGGCGCTCCCGGTCACGAGGATCCTCGACGAGGGGTCGATCGAGTCGTAGATGCCCTTCAGGATGTCCTTCCACCGGTGCCGCTTGTGAATCTCGTCGAAGATGGCGAGATAGTCCGGCGCGGAGCCCCGGTCCTTGAGGAAGAAGAACGGATCGGCGGCGTAGGCCCGCCTGACTAGAGGATTGTCCCAGCTGAAGTAGCCGCCCTTCCGGCCGCGCGCGAGCAGTCCCCGGGCGTACGTGGTCTTCCCGACCTGGCGGGGGCCGGAGAGGAAGACCATCTTCCGTCCGATGATCTCCTCGTCCCACAGGTACTCGTCGATCTGCCGCCCTTCGATCTTCATGTGCCGTTGGTGTCCCGAGCAGATTATACCACCCTTTCATCTTCTCGCGAGAATATGAAATGGGTGCGACTCCCAATACGCGCTCACCGACGGCGTCTGCTCCACCTGCGGCGACATCCCGCTCGTGCGGTTCAGCGACGGCGGGACTGAAGGCGGGCCACAGCCCGTCTGACGTTCGAAACAGCCCCTCGGTGACTCCTTCACCATCCCGATAGCCTATAATCTGACAGTCATGGCACTGGCGTGTGGAATCGTGGGACTGCCGAACGTGGGGAAGTCCACGATCTTCAACGCGCTCACGTCCGCGAAGGCCGCGGCCGCGAACTTCCCGTTCTGCACGATCGAGCCCAACACCGGCGTGGTCAAGGTGCCGGATTCGCGGCTCCAGGACATCGCCGCGCTGATCCCGCCCGAGAAGATCACACCCGCGTCGGTGACCTTCGTGGACATCGCGGGGCTGGTCAAGGGCGCGTCCAAGGGCGAGGGGTTGGGCAACCAGTTCCTGGCCCACATCCGCGAGGTGAACGCCGTGGCCCACGTGGTCCGGTGCTTTGCGGACCCGCAGGTCGTGCACGTGGCCGCCGCGCCGGCGCCGGGGCGCGATCCCCTGCCCACGGTCGACCCCGCGCGCGACGTCGGCATCATCGAGACCGAGCTCATGCTCGCCGATCTCCAGACCGTGGAAAAGGGCTACCCGACGCTGGAGAAGAGCGCGCGGGCGGGGGTCAAGGAGGCGGTGCTCAAGTTCGCCGTGCTCGCGAAGGTGCGGACGGCCCTCGAGGCCGGGAAGCCCGTGCGGTCGCTCAAGCTGGACGAGAACGACTCGCTCGAGATCCGGGACTACCACCTCATCACCGAGAAGCCGGTCCTGTACCTCGCGAACGTGGACGACGGCGACTCGGCGAACCCCGACGCGAACGTCCACGTGGCGAAGCTGAAGCAGATCGCGGCGGCCGAGGGCGCGGGCGTGGTCGCGATCTGCGGCAAGCTCGAGTCCGAGCTGGCCGAGATGTCGGCGGAGGATCGCGCGACCTTCCTCAAGGAGCTCGGGATGGCGGAGCCGGGGCTCAACCGCGTCGTGCGCGCGACCTACGTGCTCCTGGGCCTCGAGACCTACTTCACCGCCGGCCCCAAGGAAGTCCGGGCGTGGACGGTGCGGAAGGGCGCCAAGGCCCCGCAGGCGGCGGGCGTCATCCATTCCGACTTCGAGCGCGGGTTCATCAAGGCCGAGGTCTACCACTACGACGACCTGATGCGGCTCAAGACCGAGCTGGCCATCAAGGATGCCGGGCTCCTGCGGCAGGAAGGCAAGGAGTACGTGGTCCGGGACGGGGATCTCATGCTCTTCAAGTTCAACGTGTGAGGAGGACCCGATGAAGGGACGCAAGGTCGTGGCGGTCGAGAACGGGGTCGTCAAGGCCGAGGTCCTGCCGGGAGGCGGCCACCTCGGGGCGATCTCCCTGCTGAGCGGCGTGGGAGCCGGGATCAACCCCCTGTGGGAGGTCCCCTGGCGGTCGATGGAACCCAAGGACTTCAGTCCCAAGGACCTCGACGAGTACGGCGGCCCGCCCGAGGGGCGTCTCCTTGCCTCGATCATGGGGCACAACCCCTGCCTGGCCTGGTTCGGGGCGCCGTCCGAGATGGACGCGGCCCGGGGTTTCACCGTCCACGGCGAGGCGCCGGTCGCGACGTGGGCCACCACGGCGGTGTCGCGGAAGCTGATCACGCGGGTGGCCCTGCCGCTCGCGGGGCTGGACGTGGAGCGGACCTATAGCCTGGGTAGCGGGTCCCCGGTCCTGCGCGTCGCGACCACGATCCAGAACATGGGCGCCGACTGCCAGTTCGGCTGGCAGGAGCACGCGACGTTCGGGCCACCGTTCGTCGAGGACGGCGTGACCGCGTTCGACACTTGCGCGACCTGGGGGGCGACGATCGAGACGTCGACGGCGCGGCGGCACCGGCTCAAGCTCGGGGCCGAGTGGACGTGGCCGATGGCGCCGGGGGAGGACGGGCAACCCGTCGACCTCCGGGTGTTCCCGACCGGCGAGCCCTCGGGCGACTTCACGACCCAGCTCATGGACCCCGCCCGGAAGTGGGCCTGGTTCACGGCCGTTAACCCCAAGCTCCGGCTCCTGTGCGGCTACGCGTGGAAGCGCGAGGAGTCGCCGTGGCTCGGAAACTGGGAGGAGCGGCGCGACCGGCTGGCGCATCCCTGGGACGGCCGGACGACCACGCGCGGGATGGAGTTCGGCGTGTCGCCGTTCCCGCTCGGGAACGAGGCCATGCGCAAGATGGGGAAGCTGCGGGGGACGCCGACGCTGGCGACGCTCCGGGCGGGCGGTTGGCTCGCCTCGACGTTCCTCGTCTTCGTGGCCGCGATCCCCGAGGCCTGCACGGGGGTTCGCGACGTCACCGTGGAGCCGAATGCCGTCGCGGTGAGCCTCCTGGCCGGGGAGACGCTGACCCTGAAGCGATGAACGGGCCGGCGCTCATCCCGCGCTCGATCCTGTTCGGAGGCAGTTGCCGCTACGGACCGCAGGTGTCGCCGGACGGGAAGTACCTGGGGTGGATCGGGCCGGACGACCGCGCGACCGCCCAGATCTGGCTCCGCGGAATCCGCTCCGGACGCGAGCGGATGCTGACCAGGGGGGCGCGGGCCACCTACGGGTTCTCGTGGGCCTTCGACGGCCGGCACATGCTTTACCAATCCGACGCGGCGGGCCACGAGGACACGCACATCTTCGCCCTGGACGTGCGTACAAACAGGGTCCGGGACCTGACCCCGTTCAAGGGCGTCACGGCCGAGATCGTCGCGACCTCCCCCCGCCGTCCGCACGAGCTTCTCGTCGGCATGAACCGCACGGACCGGAAGCGGGCGGACGTCTACCGGCTGGACCTCCGGACGGGGCGGAGCCGGCTCGACACCGTGAATCCGGGCGGTGTCATGAACTGGGCCCACTACCGGGGCTGGGGCGCGGATGCGAACCTCGAGGTCCGGAGCATGATCGAGAACCGTGCGGACGGCGGGTGGGATTTCAGCGTCCGGGACGGCAGGGACTCGCCGTGGCGGAAGATCCAGGAATGGGGGCCGGACGAGCGGGGCACCGCGGCCGGATTCTCGGGGGACGGCCGGACCCTCTACCTCACGTCGAACCGCCGGGCCAACGCGACCCGGCTGGTGGCGATCGACCTGGCGACTTCGGTCCAGCGGGTCGTGGCGTCCGACCCCGAGTACGACGTGAGCAGCGTGATCGCGCACCCGCTGACGGGGAGGATCGCGGCAGTTTCCTTCTACAAGGAGAAGCTCCGGTGGCGGGCGCTCGATGCCGGCGTCGGCCGGCACCTGGCGTTCATGCACCGGTTCCGCCGGGGAGAAGTCTGGACGGGCAACCGTGACCTCGCCGGCCGGTTCTGGACCGTCGCCTACACGACGGACGACGCCTCGCCGCGGTTCTACCTCTACGACGCGAAGCGGCGTCACATGGACCTGCTCTTCTGCATGGACCCGCGGCTGGACGACGCGCCCCTGGTGCGCCGGGCGCCCGTGACGATCCGGGCCCGCGACGGACTGGTCATGCACGGCTACTTCGCCCCGTCGGGCTGGCCGCGGCCGGGGAAGCCCCCGATGATCCTCCTCGTCCACGGCGGCCCCTATGCCCGCGACACATGGGGGTACGAGCCATGGGCCCAGTGGCTCGCGAACCGCGGGTACGCGGTGCTCCAGGTGAACTACCGGGGGTCGGACGGATACGGAAAGCGCTTCCTGAACGCGGGGAACCTGGAGATGGGCGGCAGGATGCAGACGGACCTCGTGGACGCGGTCCGGTGGGCCGTGCGCGAGCGCGGCGTGGATCCCCGGCGGATCGGGATCTTCGGCGGCTCTTACGGCGGTTACGCGGTCCTCGCCGGGCTGGCGTTCACGCCGCGCCTCTTCGCCGCTGGCGTGGACATCTGCGGGCCGAGCCGGCTCGTGACGTTCGTCAGGAAGCCGCCGGACCACCTGGCGGCGATGAAGGGGATGATCCGGCACCGGATGGGCGATCCAGTCAGGGACCGGGCCCTGCTCGACGCGCGATCGCCGCTCTACCATGCATCGAAGATGCGCGCTCCGCTCCTCGTGGGCCAGGGCGAGAACGATCCCCGGGTGAGGCGGTCCGAGAGCGACCGGATCGTGGCCGCGATGCGCCGCTCCGGCCGCGCGGTCGAGTACCTCCTGTACCGCGGCGAGGGCCACGGGTTCGCGAACTTCCAGAACAACGTGCACTTCCATGCCCGGGCCGAGTCGTTCCTCGCCAGGCACCTTGGCGGCCGGTGCGAACCGGTGGGCACGATCGAGGGCCACACCGCGGTCGAGATGTAGCTCCCGGGAGCGAGCCGAAGCGCTATTTCTTCTTTGTGGGGGGCGGAGGTGGAGCGAGCTTTCCGTCGACCCAGGCCGTGATCATCTCCCGCTCGGCCTTCGTCAGTTTCGCCGACCAGTGGATCATCGTGTACCGGAACGGGGGCATCGAGCCGTCGGCCGCGATGTCCTTGAGGGCGGAGAGGTGGTCCGCGAGCGTGCCCACCCCCGTGAACGGGAATCCGTCGTTCAGGTCGAGGGCCTTCCGCGCCTTGCGGATGTCCAGGTCGATCATGGACTTGGCCAGCGGCATCCGGTAGTACCAGGGAAAGTGGGTCTTCGCGGAATGGCAGTCGAAGCACTTGGCCTCGAACACCGGCGCGATCGACGCCTGGTATGCCTTCGCCATGGCGGCATACGCTTTGGACCCCGGCTTGGGGGCCTTGACCGCGTTCGCGGATTTGCCCGCGTCAGCGGATTGGGAGATGCCTGCTATGAGGGCGAGGGCCAGGGCGGTGAGGGCGATGCGGAGATGTGTCATGGGCCCAGTGTAGATGACCGCGCAAGATCGTCGCAAGCTTTGCGTTTGGGTAAGATGGTCCGACGGATGGGGTGCCGATCGTGGATGCCGTGGGTGGCCGGGGCCGCGCTGATGGCGGCGGCGCCCGCGCGCCCGGTGGAGGCGCCGGCCGCGGTATCTACTTCCCCCGTAGACGGGGGAGAGGTCGCGATCGTCGAGCACCTGGGGGGTACCGTCCCCCTGGACGCCGTATTCCGCGACGAACAGGGGCGGCCCGTGACGCTCCGGAGCCTGATCGACCGGCCGACGATTCTGGTCCTCGTCTACTACCGCTGTCCCGGCGTCTGCTCGCCCCTCATGAGCGGCCTCGTCGAGGTGCTCGACAAGGTGGCCCGCGTGCCGGGCCGGGATTACCGGATCATCTCCCTGTCCTTCGCCGAGACCGAGAAGCCGGCGCTCGCGGCCGCCAAGAAGGCCAACTACCTCGCCGCGTTCCGCAGGCCGTTCCCGGCCGACGCCTGGCGGTTCCTGACGGGAGCGAAGGAGCCGATCCGGGCCGTGACCGATTCCATCGGGTTCCGGTACCAGCTCGTGGACGGCGAGTACGCGCATCCCGCGGTCCTCGTCTTCCTTTCGCCGCAAGGCCGGATCGTCCGGTACATGTCGGGGCTCACGTTCCTGTCCTTCGATGTCCACATGGCGATCCTGGAAGCCGCCGCCGGGCGGATCAGCCCCTCGATCCGCGGCGCGCTCCTCTACTGTTACCGCTACGATCCGAAGCGGCAGGCCTACGCGTTCAACATCCTGCGGGTGGCCGGCACGTCGGCGGCGGCGGGGGTTTTCCTGGTCGTCGGCGCCCTGACCTGGGTCTCCGCCCGGAGGAGCCGCCGTGGCTGACGCCGTCGTGACCCCCGCCGCGCCATGGCGCGGTTACCTCGACGCCCCCGACGGGCGCCGGGGGATCCGGTCCTGGATCTTCTCCACCGACCACAAGCGCATCGGGGTCCTGTACCTCTGGTCGGTGCTGGCGTTCTTCGCCGTCGGAGTCGCGCTCGGGCTGCTCATGCGGCTCGAGTCCATCGCGCCCGGCCCCACGATCATGTCGGCCAGGGCCTACAACGCCTTCTTCACGCTGCACGGCGTGATCATGATCTTCCTGTTCATCATCCCGGCCGTGCCGGCGTCGATGGGGAACTTCTTCCTCCCGCTCCAGATCGGGGCCCGGGACGTCGCATTCCCGCGGCTCAACCTGCTCTCGTGGTGGGTGTACGTGACCGGGGCGGTCCTCGCCCTGCTCGCCATGTTCGCGGGCGGGCACCCGCCCGACACCGGCTGGACGTTCTACGTGCCCTACTCGGTGCGCACGGACACGAACGTGTCCCTGGCCGTGCTTGCGGCCTTCGTGCTCGGGTTCTCGTCGATCCTGACGGGGCTGAACTTCATCACGACCGTGCACACGATGCGGATGAAGGGCATGGGCTGGTTCCGGATCCCGCTCTTCACGTGGGGGATCTACGCCACCGCCTGGGTCCAGGTCCTGGCCACGCCCATCATCGCCGTGACCCTCCTGCTCGTCGTGCTCGAGCGCGTCGCGCACCTCGGGCTCTTCGACCCCGTCCGGGGCGGCGACCCCCTCCTGTTCCAGCACCTGTTCTGGATCTACTCGCACCCGGCGGTCTACATCATGATCATCCCGGCCATGGGCATCATCTCCGAGGTGATCCCGGCGTTCAGCGGCAAGCGGATCTACGGCTACCGGGCCATCGTGTACTCCAGCCTCGGGATCGCGTTCGCCGGCTACCTCGTATGGGGCCACCACATGTTCACGAGCGGGATGAGCGACACCGCCCGCTGGATCTTCTCGTTCCTGACCTTCATCGTGGCGGTGCCCAGCGGGGTCAAGGTCTTCAACTGGGTGGCCACGCTCTACAAGGGGTCCATCGACCTGTCCGCCTCCCTCCTGTACGCGCTCTCGTTCATCTTCCTGTTCTCGATCGGGGGGCTGACGGGGCTCGTCAACGGCGCGCTCGCGGTCAACGTGCACGTGCACGACACCTACTGGGTCGTCGCCCACTTCCACTACGTCATGTTCGGGGGCACGGGGTTCGCCGTGTTCGCGGGGCTCCTTTACTGGTTCCCGAAGATGACCGGGCGGATGGTCCCCAAGGCCCCGGCGATCGTGGCGTGGTTCCTCATGTTCGCGGGGTTCAACATCCTGTACCTGCCCATGTTCGTCCTCGGGTGGATGGGCATGCCCCGCCGCTACTACGACTACCTGCCCGAGCTCCAGCCCCTGCACGTGATGGCCACGGTCGGGTCGTGGATCCTCGCGGCGGGGCTGGTCGTGCTGGCCGCGACGCTGCTGCGGGCCCTCCGCCACGGTGACCCGGCCCCCGCGAACCCCTGGGGCGCGCGCGGGCTGGAGTGGCAGACCCCGTCGCCCCCGCCCACGGAGAACTTTGAAATTGAGCCGGTTCTCGGGGATGAGCGGCCGTGACGGAGGAGGGCGGGCACGGAAATGCCCGGGCGTCCCGGATGGGGATGTGGCTGTTCCTCTTCACCGAGATGCTCCTCTTCGGGGGTCTCTTCCTCGTCTACGCCGTCTACCGGCGCGGCCACCCGGAGGCGTTCCACGCGGCCTCGGGGGAGCTGTCGCTCGCGTTCGGGGCGGGGAACACGATCCTCCTCCTGACCAGCAGCCTCTCGATGGCCCTCGCAGTCGCGGCCTTCGAGCGCGGTCTCATCTCCCGGGCCCTGGCCCTGATCGGGGGAACGATCGGGATGGGGCTGCTCTTCCTGGTCAACAAGGGGCTGGAGTGGTCGGTCAAGTTCGGGCACGGGCTCTACCCGGGGGCGGCCGTGCTCGAGGCCCGGGACCCGGGGGAGCGGCTGTTCTTCAGCCTCTACTTCGCGATGACGGGCCTCCACGGGCTCCACGTCCTCGTCGGCGCGGGCGTGCTGGGCGCCGTCGTCGTGCTCGTGCGCCGGTCCGGCGCGACGGCGGAGCGGCACGGCCCCCTCGTCGAGAACGCGGGGCTCTACTGGCACCTCGTGGACATC
Source organism: bacterium (assembly GCA_919901855.1). Lineage (GTDB taxonomy): Bacteria > Oederibacteriota > CAKKQC01 > CAKKQC01 > CAKKQC01 > CAKKQC01. The sequence goes on from CAKKQC010000006.1 coordinate 300,285, forward strand.
GTCTGGATCTTCCTGTTTCCGCTCTTCTACCTGATCACATGAGACCCGAAGGTCCGTCCTCGCGCGCCCTCGCTCTTGTTTGGGCGACGCTCGTGGCGCTCACGGGAGTGACCATCGCCGTGTCGCGGCTGCGGATTCCGGGCTGGAGCGTCCCGGTCGCGCTCGGCGTCGCGGCGGCGAAGTCGTCGCTCGTGCTGGCCGTCTTCATGCGGCTGCGCGACGAGGACCGGGCGTTCAAGGTCATGCTCGGCGTCGCGGTCTTCACGATGGCCGTGATCCTCGGGCTCACCTTCACCGACGTGGCGTTCCGGTGAACCCCCTGGTCAGGATCCTGGGCGGTGGCTCCGCGCTCCTCGTGGACGCCACGTTCCTGTTCATCCTCGGCATCTCGTTCCTGTTCCTCGGGATCATCACGGTCCTCATGGTCTGGTTCGTCTGGCGCTACCGGAAGAGCCGCCATCCGGTGGCCGAGGAGGTGAAGGAAAGCGTCTGGCTCGAGGTGGCGTGGACGCTCATCCCGACGGTCCTCATGCTCGCCATGTTCGAGGCCGGGTTCGAGGGGTTCCAGTGGATGCGGGCGGTGCCCGCGGACGCGATGACGGTCACGGTCTCGGCGCAGATGTGGAAGTGGACGTTCGTCTACGGGAACGGCCGGCGGTCCCCGGACCTCGTCGTGCCGTCCGACCGCCCGATCAAGCTGCTCCTGCACTCGACCGACGTCATCCACGGGTTCTACGTGCCCGCGTACCGGATCAAGGAGGACGTCGTGCCCGGCCGCGAGAACTACCTCTGGTTCCAGCCCGACACGGAGGGCACCTTCGAGATCATGTGCTCGTCCTACTGCGGGGAGCGCCATTCGTACATGCGGGCGAACCTCCGCGTGATGCCCGGCAAGGAGTTCCGCCGCTGGTACGGGGCGAAGACCGGTAAAAGGTCCGCCCTCGGCGCGCGGGGGATCATGGAGGACGCGGGGTGCCTCGTATGCCACTCGCTCGACGGCAGCCGGGCGCCGGGCCCCACGCTCAAGGGGATCTGGGGCCGGCGCGAGACGGTGGCGAGCGATGGCGTGGAACATGCCGTCAACGTGGACGAAGCGTACATCCGCCGGGCGATCCGCGAGCCGTCCGCCGACGTCGTCAAGGGCTTCCGGACGATCATGCCGGTGGAGGCGCTAACGGAGGAGGAACTCGCCATTCTCGTGCGCTACCTCCGGGCGCTGCGATGAACCCGTCCCTCGCGCTCGCGCGCCCGGGGGTGGCCGGGCTGGCAGCGCTCGGGAGCCTGGCGGCGCACGTCGCGGCCGCCGGGAGGCTCGACGCGGCCGGCATCAAGGTGGCCGCCTGCACTGCCGCCGCGGCGGGCGGGGCGCTGGCGCTCAACCAGGTGCAGGAGCGTTTCGCCGATGCCCGCATGCTGCGCACAAGCGGACGTCCCCTGCCCGCCGGGATGCTGTCGCCGGCGTCCGCGCGGGGCCGGGCGGCCGGTCTCCTGGTCCTGGGGCTGGCGGGGCTGGCCGCGGTGGCCGGACCGCTTCCGGCGGCCCTGGCGGGGCTGGCCGTCCTCGTCTACAACGGCGTCTACACCCCGCTCAAGCGGCGGACCGTGTTTGCGCAGCTCGCGGGCAGCGTCTCGGGTGCCCTGATTCCGGCCATCGGCTGGGCGGCTGCCGGGGGCGCGGTGGATGCCCCGCCCTTGCGTGCGCTCATGGTGTTCTTCGCGCTCTGGCAGATGCCGCACGCGTGGCTTCTCGTGCTTTCAAGGCCCGGGGATCATGAGCGCGGGGGTTTCGTGCCCCCCATGCGCGGTCTCGCGCGTTCACAGGTGGCCCGCGTCCTGCTCGTGTGGACGGCCGCGGCCGTGGTGTCGGCCGCCACGCTGCCCGCCTTCGGTCTCCTGCGCCCCCTGCCATGGGCGGCGTGCCTGGGCGCGGGAGGGTGGATGATCGTGCGGGTGCTCCGGGCCTCCGCGGAGGGGGCCGCCGACGGCGCCGCGACGCGCAAGGCCTTCGCGGCCGCGAATACGTTCGCGCTCGTGACGCTCCTGGCCATCCTTGCCGGCCCTGCCTTCCGGATCTGAGCCCGGGGGCCGGGGCGGTCTGCCGCCTTCGCTGGCGGTCGGCCTCCTGCTGGTCGGCGTGGCCGCGACCTTCGCGAACACCCTCTCGAACGGGTTCGTGTATGACGACCGGGTCAGCGTCCTGTCGAACACCTTCATCCGGTCCATCCGGAACGTGCCCGAGATGTTCGTCCGGGACGGCTGGCACGGCACGGGGCGGCTGAGCCAGAACTACCGTCCGGTGTCCACCGTCGGCTGGGCTCTCGATTATGCGCTGTTCGGGCTCGATCCACGGGGCTGGCACGCGACCAACGTGGCCGTGCATCTCGCCGCAGTGGCGATGGCCTTTGTGGTGGCCAGCCGGGTCCTGGGGTCCACGTGGGCCGCGGTGATGGCGGCGGGGATCTTCGGCGTGCATCCGTTGCAGACCGAGGCGGTCAACGTCGTCACGTGGCGCTGGGACGTGGTGGTCGCGTTCTTCACTCTCGCGGGGCTGGTGGCGTACGACGGCTACTCCCGCAGCGGGCGGAGACCGTCGCTGGCCGCGGCCTGGGCGTGTTTCGCCCTCGCGCTATCCTCCAAGGAGTCGGGCATGGCCATGCCCGGGGTGATGCTGGCCTGGGAATGGACGATCCGCTGCGACGGGAGCACGGGGCGGCTGGCCGGGCGGCTGTGGGGAGGGGTCCGGGCGGCCTACCTCGGGTACGCGGCGATCGCGGCGGTGTACCTGGTCGCGCGCCGGCTCGTGATGGGAAGTCTTCTGCACCGGTCGATCGACTTCCTGGACAACCCGCTGGCCTTCCAGCCGTTACTGCAACAGAAGGCGCTCGCCCTGGGCCTCTTGCCACGCTGGGGTCGTCTCCTGGTCTGGCCCGCCGCGCAGTCGGCGGACTACTCCTACCACGTTCTCCCGCTCGACCTGGGCTGGACTTCGGGATGGGTCCTCGGGGGATTCCTCATCATGGCGGCGGGCTTGGTCGTGGTCGCGCACCGGCGGCGGGTTCCGGCCGCGGCCTTCGGCGTCATGTTCGCCTTCATCACCTACGCCATGGTGTCCAGCCTGTTCTTTCCGATCCAGACCATGATGGCGGAGCGGTGGATGACCGTCCCCCTGTTCGGGATCGCGCTGGCGACGGCCTCGGGATGGGAAGCCGCCTTCCCGGAAGCGGACCGCTTGCGGCGGCGCACCGGGATCGCGCTGGGGCTGCTCGTCCTCGCGGCCTGCGCCGCGCGGACGGTCGTGCGCAACCGGGACTGGCGGGACACCCTTACCGTGACCGAGGCCGCCTTTCGGGTGGTCCCCGCGAGCGCCATCGTGAACTACAACCTCGGGCACCTCTACGACGAGGCCGGCGGCCGCCTGCCCGAGGCTGAGGCCGCCTACGCGCGCGCCATCGCGATCTGGCCCGCTTACCACGAGGCCCTGAGCGACCGGGCGCTGGTCCTGAGCGACCTCGGCCGGCACGCGGAGGCCGTCGTCTCCGCCCGCCGGGCCGTCACCGTCCGTCCTGACGACGCGCTGAGCTGGAACAACCTCGGGGTCGTGCTGTACCGGGCGGGGCGGGAAGCGGACGCGATCCGGGCCTGGCGCCGCGCGCTGGCCCTTTCTCCCGGGTTCGCGGCGGCGAGGAACAACCTCGCGGAGTGCCGGCGGGCGGCCCGGGACTGATATCATCGGAGATCATGCAGGTCATCATCCGCCCCACTGAAGAGGAATCCACGCGAATCGTCGCCACGCTGGTGGCCAATGCCATCCGCGCCAACCCGGACGTCGTGCTGGGGCTCGCCACGGGCCTCACCATGGAGCGCGTCTACGCGCTGCTCGTCCGGATGCACCGGGAGGAATCCCTCGATTTCTCGCTCGTGCGGACGTTCAACCTCGACGAATACGTGGGGCTAACCGCCGAGGACGGGCGGTCGTACCACGCCTACATGACCAAGCACCTGTTCTCGGGGATCAACATCGACCGTCGGAACACGCACCTGCTGGACGGCATGGCGAAGGACCTCGAGGCCGAGTGCCGGCGGTACGAGGACCTCATCCGGCACTGCGGAGGCATCGACCTCCAGCTCCTCGGGATCGGCCGCGACGGGCACATCGGATTCAACGAGCCGGGGTCGGCGCTCTACTCGCGCACGCGCGACAAGAGCCTTACACCGATGACGCGCCGGGACAACGCCAAGCACTTCGTGGACCCCTCGCAGATGCCGCACCGCGCGCTCACGATGGGCGTCGGCACCATCCTGGACAGCCGGAAGCTCCTCCTGCTCGCGACGGGGGAGAGCAAGGCGGCCGTGATCGCGAAGGCGGTCGAGGGGCCGATCACGTCGAGGATGACCGCGACGGCCATCCAGCTCCACCAGCACTGCGTCGTCGTGGCGGACGAGGCGGCGTCCTCCAGGCTCGAGGAGCAGGACTACTACCGCTGGATCTTCGACAACGAGCCCGAATGGGCGGAGTTCCGCTAGGCCGGACGGACTGCCGGAAACCCGTGGCACCATGGATCCCCAGGCGAACTACGATCGCTGTCTCGCGCTGAACCCCCGGGTCGGCGCGGCCATCCGGGGGGCGGTGGAGGCGTGCCGCCGGGCCCCGGTCCGCTCGATCATCTGTTCCGGAAGCATCCCCCTCGGCGGGTACATCCCGCGCCACAGCGATATCGACCTCCTGGTCGTCACGAGGGAGCCGCCGGAGGGGCCTGGCTGGGCCGCTCTCCTGGCCGAGCTGGGGGCGCCGTCGCTCTCCGCCGGGCTCATCGAGGCGGGGGAGCTTGGGAAGCCCGAGCCGGTCGAGATACGGGGGCTGGCCCCGCGCCGGGATTACGTCCTCCACGCCTTCGATCTGATCCTGTTACGGAAGTACTCGGTCGTCGTGTACGGAGAGGACGTCCGGGGGAGTATGACGGATCTCAACGAGCGGGACGAGATCACCGGCATCCTCGCCCATGTCCGGGACGTCATGGTGCCCGCCGAACTCGCCAAGCTGGCCGCGGCGGACCGGGTCGGGCTCGCGGCGACGAACATCCTGAACGTCGCCCCCGTCATGGTCCGGTGCCTGTACACGCTTCGTCATGGGACGCTGGTCTCCAAGCCCGAGGCATTGACGTGGGCAATCCGGGAGTTCGGCTCCCGGCCGGAGTCGGCGCCGTTCGTGGAACTCTGCCGGGTGATCCTCGACCGGATGACGGCCGAATTCCCGGGTCCGGAGCGGGATCGCACGATCCCGGCGCTGTTCCGGAACGCCGTGCCCGCGTGGGTGGCGGCCGTGGCGCCGGCGCGGGAGGCGTGAGCCCGCCGCTTAAGGGAACATTCGAGATGCCACGGAGGAGCTGCTAGGGGGATCGCTGGTCGCCCTTTGGCATTCGGACCAACCGCGGGACGTTATTCCGGCGTCCGCCTCGACCATCGTCACGCGCCTACTGGCCGGACGCAGCATGGTAGGCCGATAACCGCGACCCGGGCACCGATCCGGGCAGTTAGCCCCGCTGGGAGTTCGCGAAGCGGCAGGTGTTGGTTCCAGCTTGGTGAAAGAGGGGGGCTTGACATGCGTCGGCCTTAATGGTATTGATTATCAGTATGAAGAAGAAGGTGCTTCTCGATAAGGCCGGGGCGGCGCTGGCGCATCACCTCAAAGACCGGATGCTCCGCCACACCAAACAGCGAGACCTCATCCTCGACGCCTTCATGTCGGCCCGGAACCACATGACGGCGGACGAACTGTTCGAGATCGTGAGGCGCCGGGACCCCGAGATCGGCTACGCGACCGTGTGCCGGAACCTGCACCTGTTCTGCGAATGCGGGCTGGCGGACGAAATCAAGGTCGGCAGGCAAAGGACCAGGTTCGAGCAGAAAGTCGGGCATGAACACCACGACCACCTCATCTGCATCAAGTGCGGCCGGTTCATCGAGGTCCGTGACGAGAGGCTGGAAAAGCTGCAGGAAGGGCTGGCCTCCGCCAACGGGTTCACGCCGCTTCGCCACAAACTCGAGATCTACGGGATATGCAACAAGTGCCACTGATTGTTACGGGCATGCCCTCGGAGTGCCAACGGATTGTCCACGGGGACGGAATGACCAGAGCAAGGAGGGAAGACATGAAGATGAGAGGGACGGAGCGGAATCGTCGGATCGCGGTAACCAGCATGACAGCGCTAATGGCCATCGTGGCGGCGTTCACGGCGGGCGGCGCGCGGGCGAACGCCAGGCCGTTCGCCTACGGGTACGACAGCGGGACGCTGCCGGCGGGGCAGCACGAGTTCGAGCTCTGGACGACATGGCGGGTCGGCCGGAACGACGTCTATTCCCGGTTCGACCACCGGATCGAGTACGAGGCCGGCGTCACCGACACCCTCCAGACGGCCCTGTACCTCAACTGGAGCAAGGCGAGCGCGCGCGATCCGCTGACCGGCTCCCTCGTGTCGGAAACCTCGTTCGGCGGCATCTCCAACGAGTGGAAGTGGAAGCTGTCCGATCCCGCCGCGGACCCGGTGGGATTCGCGGCCTACGCCGAACTCACGGCCGATACCGACGAGGCCGAGGTCGAGCTAAAGGCGATCGTGGACAAGCGGATCGGCGGGATGATCCTGGCGTACAACGCGACGGTGGAGCCCGAGTTCGAGTACGACGCCGGGGAGATCGAGGCGGAGAACGTGAACGTCGAGCACAACCTCGGGCTCTCGGTCCAGGTGTCTCCCGGGTTCTCCTGCGGGGTCGAGGTCTTCGAGCACTCGGCCTACACCGACGGGAAGCCCCGGTTCGCGGCGCTGTTCGCGGGACCGGTCCTGCATGTGGCATCGGGGCGGTTCTGGCTCACGGCGACCACGCTGATCCAGCTCCCCGCCCTGAAGCCGTCGGTGTCCGGTCAGCGGTTCGTGCTGGACGAGCACGAGAAGGTGAAGGCCCGGATCCTGGTCTCCCTGCCCTTGTGAGACGGGCCGGCCCGGCGGGGCGGACGGTGGTCCTGCTCGCCCTGTCAGGCTGGCTCGCGGCCTGCGCCGGGAGCATTCCGCGTCCCGCCGCCGACCAGGCGGTACGCGCGGCCGGGCGGTCGCCCGGGGTCACGTTGGAATCGTTGAGCCGCGGCAGGGCCCTCTACGTGGCGAAATGCTCGGGTTGTCATGCGCTCGAGGCGCCCGCGGCCCATCCGGAGGCGTTCTGGGCGGAGCATGTGCCGGCTATGGCCGACCGGGCCAGGCTGTCGGGGGATGAACCCGCGCTCATTCTCAGGTACCTCGAAGCCGTCCGGCCGCAGAGCCGGTAGGACGGGACCGGGGATTTTCGGGTACCATGTCGCGTATGCGACAAGAGCGGAACAACCCATGAAGCGCTGGTCCGAGATTCGTACCCACCACGGGATGGAGAAGCTGTTCGTGGACGGCGCCCCGTTCCTCGCGATCGGGATCCAGTACTGGTTCGACCGGTGCAACCGGATCAGGGATTTCGACTACCTGTTCGCGCACACCGTGCGGATGGGGCTCAACACCGTCTTTTTCCCGATCCGCTGGGCGGCCATGGAGGCGGTCGAGGGGCGGTTCGACTTCAAGCCGCTCGACCACGCCCTGCGCCGGTGCCGCAGCCACGGGCTGCGGATGTCCCTGCTCTGGTTCGGGAGCAACCAGGGGTCGTTCAACCGGCCCGTGCCCGGCTGGGTCCGGGACGACCGGGCCCGGTTCCCGCGGGTCGTGGACGGGGAAGGCAAGGAAAGGGACACGTTGTGCCCGTCCAATCCCCGGCTGCTCGCCGCCGAGAAACGCGCGTTCGATGCCCTGCTCCGGCACATCGCCGCCGTGGACGGTAAGCGGCACACGATCATCCTCATGCAGATCGAGAACGAGCCGTGCCTCGCCATGCGCGAGACGCGCAAGGGCAGCTTCGAGGAACTTGACGAGTGGATCCTGCGGTGCCACTGCCCGGTCTGCGGCGCGATCCACGCGCGGTCGGGGGTCAGCGACTGGGAGTCCGGCGTCCGCGCGCTCGGCGGACACATCAACGCACTCCTCGCCGACCAAAAGCGCCTCTTCCCGGTGCCCGCGTACACGAACTGGGCGCTGAGCCTGCCGTTCGCGCCGCGCCCGGGAAACGACGTCGAGCTCTACCGCCAGATCGCGCCGCGCCTCGACTTCGTGGCGCCGGACTTCTACGGCATGACGCCCGGCGACCTGGCGTGGACGATGCGGACCTTCCGCCTGGCCGGGCACCTGCCCTTCATGGCGGAGGCGCCGACCGAGGTCGTGGGCGAGACCGACAAGGTTCTGTACCTCTGCGTCCTCGACCATGGCGCGCAAGGATACGATCCGTGGGCCATCGACCACTCGTTCGGGTGGCGCGCGTGCCGCGACCAGGCCTTCGAGAAGCCCCCGGTCAGCCGGGATGGGACGTGGTCCGACGTGGCCGTCAGGTACGGCCGGGCGGCGCGCTCGCTCACCTCCGCCATGCGCCAGATCGCGCACGCGACCGGGTCGGCCGAGATCCGGCACTATATCTCGCACGCGGCGCCTCAGCGGCTCGAGGACCGGCTTTGGGGGCTCTTCTGGAGGTGGGAGAACGGGCGGGATGGTAAGTGGGTGATCGTGCGCACCGGGCGTGACGATCTCACGATTACGGGGATGGACTGCGTCGTCTCGGCCTATCCCGTGGATCCCCGCCGCACGTTGACCGTCGAGGCGGGACGGTGGAAGGAGAACCGCTGGATCCGGTCAGGGACGGTCCCGGTCCGGACGCTGGAGGCCCGGCGCCGGCCCGATCCCATGCCCGTCCATGGGTTCGACCTCGCGGACGGCCGCGCCTTCCGGCTCAGGCTCGCGCGGTCCCAGGGCAGGTGATCGGCCTCCTCGTCGCCGCCATAGTCGCCGCCTCCGAGCCCCTGGAAATCGTGATCGACTCCGCTCGCGTCCGCGCACCCGTGAACGTCCGCGGGCTCGGGATCAACCTCGACTACCTCGTCGACGACGATTCCAATCGTCCAGTGGGGTCGCGCCCGCTGACCGCCGCGCTCGCGGAGATTGGCGTCCGGGTTCTCCGCTATCCCGGCGGCGACAAGTCGGACTCGTACCTCTGGTCGGTGCCGCCCTACGACCGGGCGGTCCCCGCGCTCACGGTTGCGGGCGACTGGGACTGGCCGGCGATGGACCACACGCTCCTGATGCCGGATCGCCGGACCTGGAAGACCCACCCCCTCGACTTCGACGCGTTCATGCGGGTCGCGCGCGCCGCGGGGGTGGAGGCGACGATCGTCGTCGCCGTCGACACGGGGTTCCAGGCTGCGGACGCCCACCACGAGGCGGTCCCCATGGACATGCTGATCCGCACGGCCGCGGAATGGGTCCGGTACGCCAAGGCCAGCGGGTTTCCCGTCCGGTGCTGGGAAGTCGGGAACGAGAGCTTCTTCCACGTGGGCGCACGGCGATACGCGGACACGCTCGTCGAGTTCGCGAAGGCGATGAAGGCCGCGGACCCGGACGCCCGGATCGGGGCCGTCGGAGTCTACGGGGAGGACGTTGGGCGTGAGGATGGGAAGGCGGGGTGCCAGGACCCCTGGAACCGGGTCGTCCTCGAGACCGCGGGGGAGTACCTGGACTACCTCATCGTCCACGACTACCCGAACTGGGGGTGGAAGTCCTACGCGGGCTACCTGGACCGGGACCCCGACTTCACCCGCGGGATCCGGAAGACGCGGGACGCGATTCTGAAATGGGCCCCCGCGGTCCCGCGGACGGGGCCGTTGTCGAATCCGACGACGGATTCGACACCCAGGAAGAGGATTCGGGTCGCGCTGACCGAGTACGGGGCGATCGACTACGAGAAGGGGAGCTGGGCGAACGTGAGCGATCTCGGGCACGCGCTCCTCCTGACGAACATGATCGGCCAGTACCTGGCGGAACCCGCCCTGGACTTCGCGACGATGTGGAATACCCGGTGGGCGAAGCTGGAAACGCCCGCCGCCGTCCATGACGCTCTAGCGCCGGACAACGCGCTGACGCCGACGGGGCTGGCGCTCGCGGTCTGGTCGAAGTGCCTGGGCGAAGAGATGCTCGACGTCGTGGACGGCCGCCTGCTCAAGGTATTCGCCACCCGCACGCCGGCGACGGGCGTCCTGCGGATCGTGCTGATCAACAAGGCGGAGGCTGCGCGTCAGCTTCCCATCATCATCAAGGGCGCCGTCAGGGCGGCGGGTGAGCGGTGGGAGCTCTCAGGGACCGGGCCCGGCGACCTCCACCCCGCGTGGAGGAAGACCGGGCCCGTGTCGATCGAGGGCGGCCGGGTCCTCCTGGACCTGCCGCCGGTCTCGCTGACCGCGATCCTTCTCTAGCGCTTCCTCGCCGCGCTTCCGGTCGCGGCGGCGACCTCGGCCACCGAGGCCTCGCGGAACCAGACCCAGTGTGCGACGGCGCACAGGGACGTGATCAGCGTGGGCACGAGGAACACCCCGCGCCAGTCGATCGCGCCCCCGGGGGTGGCGTAGTTGAAGAGCCAGCCGAAGAAGTCCTGGGAGACGACGGCGCCGCCGGCGACGGTGTAGAAGTCCTGGACCTTGCCGCAGAAGAGCGAGCCGATGAACATGCCGAGTCCGTAGGTCGCGAACGTGATCAGGCCCTGCGCGGAGCCCCGGATGTCCTTGGGCGCGACGCGATCCAGATACATGAACGCGACGATGAAGTAGAAGGCGAATCCGAACCCGTGGAGGCCCAGCGAGGCGATGATGAGCCAGAGCGGCTCCTGGAACACGAAGATCAGGTAGCGCAGGGGCCACGCGATCAGCCCGATCAGGAGGCACACGCGGATGCCGAGCACGGGGAGCAGGAGCGGCAGTCCGATCGCGAGGACTCCGATCTCGAAGCCCTGGGAGACCGTCTTCACCGCGGGGATGTGCGCCTCCGTGACCCCGGCGAACTTCAGGAACGGGGCCGAGAGCTGGTAGAAGAACTGGAACTCGGTCGTGGCGACCATGCACAGGAGCAGGAAGAACGCCATCTTCGGGTTCCGGAACATCTTGAGCGCCTCGAGGAAGGCGTACGGATTCCCGGTGGCCCGGCTCGGAGGGGTGTTAGGCAGGAGGAAGCAGAAGAGCCCGAGCGCGAGCGAGCACGCGGCGGCGAGGGCCAGCGAATCGATGTGGCCCGGGAGGTGCAGAAGGTCCGGGTGGACCCGCCACGCGGTCAGGGTCAGTCCCGCCACGATCCAGCCGATGGTGCCCATCGTCCGGATGATGGGGAAGTCCCGGTCGGAGTTCCGGAGGTGGATGAAGCAGATAGAGTTCGTGAATGCCATCGTGGGCGCGAACAGGATCGACCAGATGAGCATGTGAACCATCATCGGCGGGAAGGTCGTCTGGGCCGACATCAGCCAGAGGAAGACGGCGCCCAGCAGGTGCGCGATGCCGAGGAAGATCTGGGTCGGCATCCACCGGTCCACGAACTGGCCGCCGATCAGGGGCGCGATCATACAGCCGAGCGGCAGGGCGCCGTAGAGCCAGCCCACCTGCATCCCCGTGAACCCGAAATGCGCGACGTCCTGGGTCAGGATCGGGGTCCACGCTCCCCAGATCGCGTATTCGAGGAACATCATGATTCCCAACTGGATACTCACGAGCATCGGTGCACCTCCCGAGGCGTTGTCGATCCCCGACAGTGTAACGCATTGGGCAGGGGGCCGGCTCTTTGCCTGTTACCATATAACGGCGATGGAGATGAAAGCGGAAGATTACGCGGGTTACGGATTCGGCACGCGGGCGGTCCACGCGGGGCGGAACCCCGACCTGTCCTCGGTGCCGATCACGATGGCGGTCACTGGCGAGTACGGCTACGCCCGGGACGGCAATCCCACGATCGACGCCATGGAGGCCGCCGTCGCGAGCCTCGAGGGGGCGAGCCACGGGGTGGCCTTCGCCTGCGGCATGTCCGCGATCACGCAGACCTTCTATGCCCTGCTCAGGAGCGGAGACCGGGTCGTCTGCGACGCGTCGGTCTACGGCCTCACTAGGTCGTTCCTCGAAAAGGGGCTGGCGAAGTTCGGGGTGAGCTGCGATGTCGCGGACTTCAGGGACCCGGACGCGCTTTCGGCCGTGCTGTCGGACAGAGCCGGGCCCCCCGCGAAGCTCGTCTACTGCGAGCCGCTGTCGAACCCCGGCCTCCACGTCGTGGACCTCAAGTGGACGGCCCAGCTCGTGCACGCGGCGGGGGGGCGCCTGATCGTGGACTCCACGTTCCTGTCTCCCTCGCTACTCCGTCCGCTCGAGCTCGGCGCCGACTACGTCATCCACGCGGCGCCGAAGTACCTGTGCGGCCACGGGGACGCGCTCGGCGGAATCGTGCTCGCGGATTCGTTCGCGCTCGTGGAGCCGGTCATGGAGGAGCGGCACCTGACCGGGGGGCCGATCAGCCCGTTCAACGCGTGGCTCATCCTCCGCGGGCTCGTGACCATGCCGCTCCGGATGCGCCGCCACTGCGAGAACGCGATGCGGATAGCGGAATTCCTGGCAACCCACCCGGCCGTCACGGACGTCCGGTATCCGGGGCTGGCGTCCGACCCGGGTCACGGGATCGCCAAGGCGCAGTGGGCGGGATTCGGCGGGCTCGCGGGGTTCACCCTCAAGGGGGGGAAGCCGGCGCTGGACGCCTTCCGGTCGTCGGTCAAGCTCTGCAAGCCCTGGTTCAGCCTCGGGGACTCCGAGACCCTGCTTCTGTGCCAGGATGCCGATCCTGCCCGGGGGGTTCCGGAGGGGCGGATCCGGGTCTCGGCCGGGCTCGAGGACCCGGAGGACATCATCGCGGACCTCGACGGAGCCTTGCGCCGGGCCCAATAGTCACGGTCCCCCTTGCGTTGGGGCTATGATGAAGGCGGAGGGTAAGACGATGGCGAGAGACGGAATGGAAGAGCTGGCGCGGCTCGGGCAAAGCGTCTGGCTGGACAACATCAACCGGTCGCTCATCGCCTCGGGACGGCTTCGCGCGCTCGTGAGCCAGGGCCTCCGCGGCCTCACCTCCAATCCCTCCATCTTCGACGCGGCGGTCGCGTCCGGGAAGGATTACGATTCCCTGATCGCGTCGCTCAAGGGCAAGACCGCCTTCGAGGTCTACGATGCTCTCTCGATTCGGGACATCCGGGACGCCGCGGACGCGTTCTCCGCCGTGCACCGGTCGTCGAACGGGCTCGACGGCTACGTCAGCCTCGAGATCGATCCGCGGCTCGCGCGGGACACGTCGGGTACGGTGGCGGAGGGGCTTCGCCTCGTGGCCGCCGTGGGCCGGCCGAACCTGATGGTCAAGGTCCCCGCGACGGACGAGGGCTTCCCCGCGATCGAGCGGCTGATCGCGCAGGGGATCAACGTCAACGTCACGCTCATCTTCTCGCTCGAGCAGTACGAGCGTTGCGCCCGCGCTTACCTCGACGGCGTCAAGAAGTGCTCGCGCGACCCGCGGAGCGTGCGGTCGGTCGCGAGCGTTTTCGTGAGCCGGATCGACACGGCCGCGGACCCGCTGCTGGCCGCGCACCCGGAGCTCAAGGGGACCGCCGCGATCGCGAACTCCGCCGTCATCTACGCCCGGTACCGGGAGCTGTTCTTCGGGACCGGGTGGGGCGAGCTCGCGCGGGGCACGAACCCCCAGCGCGTGCTCTGGGGGTCGACGGGGACCAAGGACCCCGCGTACCCGGATACGAAGTACGTGGCCGGACTGGCGGCCAAGGACACGATCAACACGATTCCCGAGAAGACCCTCCAGGCATTCCTCGACCACGGCGTGGCGGTGGCGGCGCTCGGGCCGGATGCGACGGAGGCCAGGGCGGCGCTGGCGAAGATCGCGGCCGCCGGGGTGGACATCGACGCGATCACGGCCAAGCTCCTCGCGGACGGCGTCGCGGCATTCGTGAAATCCTTCGAGCACCTGCTCGCCACGATCGAGGCGAAGGCGCAGTAGCCCGAAGGTTGACCCCGGCTCCCAGCCGGGGCATACTGGCCGCATGGCAAAGAAGACCTCATCCGCGAAGACCCCCTCGTTCAAGGCCGACCGCTACGACGCCGTGCCGAAGGGCTGGTTCCGCCCGTGCGGCCGCTCCGGGCTCAAGCTCCCGGCGATCAGCCTCGGGTGCTGGCACAACTTCGGCGGGGCCGGCACCGGCGCCTCCGGCATCAAGGCGGAGAAGCCGTTCCACGACCACTGCCGCGCCATGCTCCGCACGGCCTTCGACCTCGGGATCACGCACTTCGACCTCGCGAACAACTACGGGCCTCCGGCGGGCGCGGCCGAGGAGCGCGTGGGGCGGATCCTCGCCGACGACTTCCGCGCGCACCGCAACGAGCTCGTGATCTCGTCCAAGGCGGGCTGGGGGATGTGGCCGGGCCCGTACGGCGACCTGGGATCGCGCAAGTACCTGATCGCGAGCCTCGACGAGTCGCTCAAGCGCCTGCGCGTCGACTACGTCGACATCTTCTACCACCACCGGCCGGACCCCGACACGCCGATCGAGGAGACGATGTCCGCGCTGGACACCGCGATCCGGCAGGGCAAGGTCCTGTACGGCGGGATTTCGAGCTACAGCGGCGCCGAGACCCGGAAGGCGGTCGAGGCGTGCGAGAAGAACGGGTTCTTCAAACCGATCATTCACCAGCCCTCGTACAGCATGCTCGACCGGTGGATCGAGCCGGACCTCCTTCCCGTTACGGAAAAGCTCGGGCTGGGCGTGATCGCGTTCTGCCCGCTCGCGCAGGGCAAGCTCACGGGGAAGTACCTCAAGGGCATCCCCAAGGATTCCCGCGCCGCGTCGGACTCGCCGTTCCTCGGCAAGGACTCGGTGACGGGAAAGGCCATGGAGCAGGTGCGCCGGCTCAACGAAGTCGCGGCCGCGCGCGGCCAGACGCTGGCGCAGATGGCGCTGGCCTGGGTCGTGCGGACGGGCGCCGCGACCTCCGCGCTCATCGGCGCCAGCCGGCCGGAGCAGATCGTCGAGAACGTACAGGCGCTGAAGAACGTCAAGTTCAGCGCGGACGAGCTGAAGAAGATCGACGCGATCGTCAGGTAGAGTCCGTTGCCAAAGCGCAACGTCCTCTGCGAGCAGCGGAATGATCATCTAACGAGGCCTCGTGGCTCGTAGGGGGGACGCGTGAAGCCGAAGTTGGAGAGCTGGATGGAACGGGCCGTGCCCGGACGGGGCGCGGTCATGCTTTGGCCGGGCCGTCCGCCGGCCTCCGCTCCCGGCAGCGAGTTCCGTCCGTGGCTGGACCCAGTCCTGGTCAAGGGGACACGGCGTCGCGGGCTTGTGGTCGTCTGCCCGGGCGGCGGCTACGTCGCGCGCGCGAAGCACGAGGGCCGGCCGATCGCGAAGATGTTCAACCGGATGGGTCTCCACGCCGTCGTACTCCACTACCGGGTCAAGCCGAACCGGCACCCGGCGCCGCTCATGGATGTCGCGCGCGCCGTGCGGATCGCCCGCCACCGGGCGAAGGCGTGGCACGTGGACCCCAGGCGCGTGGCGGTATGCGGGTTCTCGGCGGGCGGGCATCTGGCCGGGAGCATCGGCGTGCTCTGGCGGCTGGCCCCGGCCGGTGTCCGTGACGCGATCTCGCGGCAGTCCTGCCGGCCGGACGCCCTGGTGCTCTGCTACGCCGTGCTCTCTTCCGGGGCCTCCGGTCACCGCGGCAGTTACCTGAACCTGCTGGGTCCGCGCCCCCCGCGGTCGCTCCTGGCGAGGATGTCCCTGGAGCGCCAGGTTCGCAAGGACACGCCGCCGGCCTTCCTTTGGACCACGGTCGAGGACGCGGCGGTGCCAATCGAGAACAGCCTGCTGTTCGCCGCGGCCCTGCGTGCCCACGGCGTGCCGTTCGAGATCCACGTGTACCCCAAGGGCCAGCACGGCCTCGGGCTGGCTCCCGGCGACCCGCACCTGGCCACCTGGCCCAAACTCTGCGCCGGCTTCATGCGCGCGATCGGCTTCATCGACTGAGAGGCCCCCCGGGGGGACTTGGACTCCGGGTGTATGCTGGTGACGTGGAGATAGGTCAGGTCGATCGCGTCCTTCCCGGCCGTGAGAATCGCAATATTGAAAGAACGTCCCTCTCGTTGCTGGCCGCGGTCTGCATCCTCCTGATCCCGGCTGCCACTCAGGCAGTCACCGCCCTGTCCGTCCAGAAGAATCAGTTCCCGGCGTCCGGATCGATCCTGAATGCCGGCGACGCGATCCGGTATCAGATCGTGGTGGCCAATGTCGGGGACGCGACTATCACCGACCTCAGAGTGACCGACACGCTGGCGGCCGAGGTGACCCAGTTGACGACCGCCCAGGACGACACGCGGTTCACGGTGGCGGTCACGCAGGCGCCCGGCGGCGGCACGCGGTACGTGTGGAGCAACACCGTTGCGCAGGGCCTGGCTCTTGAGCCGGGGCAGGTCTTCACCTTTACGGTGACTGGAGTCGCCGGAAGCGTATGCACCGCGATCCCGCGCGAGAACACTGCCGTCGCCGACGGACGGAGTTGGTCGATTGTGGCGCCGATGGTCGTGAGCCCGGCCGTCTCGTTCACGGGCCAGCCCCACGCGGTCGGCGTCTCGATCGTGAAGAGCCAGCTCCTGCCGCTGACGGCGACGGTGAGCACGGGCGTGCCCGTCAGGTACCAGATCGTGGTCACGAACACGGGCGCGGCGACGCTGAGCGATCTCATCGTGGTCGACACGCTCCAGGTCGAACTCGAGGCCGTGACGGCGACGGCGCCCGGGCTGGTGGTCGGCCTGCCGACCAACCTCGCGGGCGGCGGCACGCGTTGGGTGTGGGGCGGGGCCGGGCTGGCGTTCCTGCCGGGGACAACGATGACGATAACGATCGATGCGAAGACGGGATCCGTCGCCGGGCTGAGAAGCGTGAGCAACACGGCTTTCGTGGCGGCGGCTAATGCATGCGGGCTCGTTGCGACCGGGACCTCCTCGCCCGCGACCGGGTTCGACATCGATCCGGCGAATCCCACGGTCGCGGTCGCCGTGATTCAGACGCCTCCGTCTGGATCGATCCTCCAGTTGGGCGACAAGATCGTCTACACGATCGTCGTGGTCAACACGAGCGGGGCAACGCTGGACAACATCACCGTGACCGACACGATCGCGGCCGAGGTGACCCTGCAGAGCGCGCAGCAGGATAGCAGCCTCTTCGCTGTTGCCGCCACGAGCGTCGCGAGTGGCACGCGGTACGAGTGGCGCAACATCATCGCGGGCGGGCTGACCTTCGGGCCGGGGCAGACCTTCAGCTTCACCGTGACCGGGTACGTCGGCCACGTCTGCTCGTCTACCGTGCGGGACGACTACGCGGTGGCCGAGGGGTCGAGCCTGGGCGTGACGGCGCCGACGGTGGTAAGCCCTCTGGCCCGGCTCCGCTCGAACCCGCTGGTTCCGGGCGTGACCGTCGTCCACACCGTCTCGCCCGCCTTGCCGCTGAGCGGAGGCCCGGTCAACTACTCGATCATGGTCACGAACACCGGGGCTGAGACGCTCTCGAACCTGGAGCTGACGGATACGATCCCTCCCGTGGCCCAGTTCACGGCCACGCAGACAGGCGGCGACGTGGTCCCGGTGGTCGCGGGGAGCCTCTATGACTGGACCCTCGGGGCCCTGGTGCCGGGGGAGACGAGGACATTGTCCATCTCCGGCGTGGCCGGCGACTGCTACACCGGGATCGTGTCCAGCACCGCGATGCTGACAGGCGACACGCCATGCTCCTACCGGATCACGCAGCTGGCGACCGCATTCTTCCCGCTTCAGGCACCCGCGCCGAACCTGACGGTGTGGGCGGACTTCTTCGCGGACGATCCCACGCGGACGCTGCACACGCAACTGCCGCAGATGGGGATGCCAATTTACTGGAAGCTGGTCGTAGCGAACACGGGTGGGAAACCTGCTGACGACATCATCATCGTGGATTCCCTGCCCTCGCTTGACGCGTCGATAGACAAGATCGAGATCCCGGCGAACGGAATGCCCGCGAGTCTGGCGTATCCGACCCCGGTCCTGGCGGACTCGGCGCCAACCTCGACGGTGTTCTTCACCACGACAGGAACGGGCGGCCTCCTCCTCGCCGTGCTCGGCGGTAGCGGGTTCTCGCTTCAGCCGGGCGAGTCGGTGACGCTGTACATGGACATGACGCTGAAGATCTCAGACGTAGGTTCCAGATACGTGGTCAACGCCGTTCAGGCAACAATCACGAACCCGTGCACCGGATCGAGGCTGGCGACTCCTCCCATTCTGACAGTGATCGGCTGGGGCGGGTGTGGGGTCACGGTGACAGTCAAGGTCTCCAATACGTCAGGAGAGATCGTGCGGAGGTTCGATCCATTCTGTGTCAGCCGACCGCCGTCCCGCCTGGATTTCGGCTACACGGCAACGGGCTCGTGCGCGTCGTGGACCGGGGACCTCACCGAGCCCTTCTCGCCAGACGGAGACTGCCATAATGACCTCCTCAAGTTCGTGTTCCCGGAGCTATTCATCGTGTTCGGCCAGCCGTTCGACCGCATCTGGTGGGACGGGAAGAACAACCAAGGATACATCGTGCCGAACGGTACGTACACCGTCAACGTGGATTCCGTTGACATCCAGACGGGGGCGCCCATCATCCTCCAGCGAACCATCGAGGTCCTCGTGGGGCCGAGTCCGCGCGTGGACGGCTGGAAGGTGCCATATGGCAAGCTCGTCATCGCCCCCAACGTCCTTGACCGCCGGTCGATCCAGCCTAACGTCCAGTTCGGGATGCGGGGGAAGGCGAACGGTACGGTCGAGATCAGGATCTGGGACGAAGCCGGATCGCCCGTCCGCACGATCGCGGTCACGCTGGACGGGCAGGGGGCGGGGGTCGTGCTCTTCGATGGCCGGGGCGTCGGGGGGGCGGTGCTGGGACCCGGTCTCTACTGGGTGACTGCTACCGGTTCGGGCGTATCGGACCGGCAGGGCTTCATGGTCGCAGGGAGGCGTGGGAGATGACTGCGATGCGCAGATTCCCGATATCCCTGATACAGGTCTTCGTCTTGGCAGGCCTTACCCTTCTGCCGTCTGTTGCCCCGTCTGCTCCGGCCGTTTCCGTGGCGATTGTTCAGGCTCCGGCGTTCGGCTCGCCGCTGAAGCCGGGTGCCTCGATTCGGTACATGATCGTCGTCGAGAACACGGGCGACGTCCCGATCACGGATCTCACCTTGACTGACACGGTGGCGGCCGAGGTCGTTCAGCAGGTCCCGGCACAAGACGATGCGCAGTTCACGCTTGCGGTCACCCAGTTGTCCGCAGGCGGCACGCGGTACGTCTGGAGCAACAGCACCCCGGGTGCGCTGACACTGGCACCCGGCCAGTCGTTCACGTTCACGCTCACGGGCTTGAGCGCGACCTTGTGCGACTTGTTCACTTGCGTCAATGCCGCCGTCGCGGAAGGTGCAAGCACCGGCACGCCGACGCCGACTGTGACGTCCAACTCGGTGGCCGCCACTTTCTACAATCCCCCGGACCTGACGATTGTCACTCGCGTCTCGCAAGTGAGCTCGACCCTCTTCTCCACGATCATCCTCGCGAATGTCGGCACGGTGGCCGTCGACGATATGAGCATCATGATTCCGCCGATGCTCCACATGAGCATTCCGCCTGGCGGGGCACCTTCGGGAGCGGTCTGGGCGGCGGTCGTGCCCATGACGGTGACAGCCAACGGAATGGTGTCGGTTGGCGGTCCGGGAATCCTGCTGGAGCCGGGACAATCGGTGACGGTCCTTACGGACATGGCTCTCAGCCCCGATCCAGGAGGATGCCTGGGGTCGCCGCCTCCGGGGCCGTGGAGCGGCTACGCCTACCTTGTCGCCAGGAACCCGTGTTCGGGATCCTACCGGGGATACATGCCGCCTCCCGGTTCCCTCATCCATCCAACCGATTCATGGGATACGGCAGGAACGATGACGGTGACGATTGCAGATGCGAACGGCCATATCGTGAGGCGCCTCGGGCCGGTCACGATCCGCTGTGAGCCGGGGGAGATGCAGTTCAGCTACACGGCGGCCGGGACATGCGGAACATGGACGAGCGACCCGTCGGCGCCATTCTCTCCGGACGGCGACTGTCACAACGATATCCTCAAGGTCGTCTTCCCGGGCTTCCTGCCGAACAACCAGCCGTTCGATGGCCTGTGGTGGGACGGCAGGGATGACTCGGGCCACTTCGTGCCCAACGGCACCTACACCCTCGCGGAGGAGCCGGCTGGGCTCGCGATCTGGCGGGTCGAGCCCGCCCGGCGATCCGTCGAGGTGGCCATGGGGGCGGCATACGATGTGGCGCGGTGGCGCGTTCCCTACGGCAAGCTAGTGATCGCGCCGAATTCTATCGACCGAACGGCGGCCGGGCCGCCGATCCAGTTCGGGATGCGGGGGAAGGCGGGCGGGAGCGTGGACGTCAGGATCTGGAACGAGGCGGGGGAACCCGTGCGCTCGTTCCAGGTCACGCTGGATGGGCAGGGCGCCGGGGTCGTAACGTTCGACGGCCGGAACGGGGCCGGCAAGGCGCTGGGGCCGGGCTTGTACTGGGTGACGGCGAAGGGATCGGGCGTGGCCGACCGCAAGGGCTTCATGGTCGCCGGGAGGAGGAGGCAATGAGATACAGGGCACTGGGAATCATGGTCGCGGGGCTGGCCGCCATGCCGGCGGCCGCGGAGGTGACGACGGGGGCGGCCTTTCTCAACCTGCCGCTGAGCGTGCGCCAGACCGGGATGGGCGGCGTGGCGCCAGGGGGGCAGGATGTGATGCGCGCCTGGTCGAACCCGGCCATGCTCGCGGGCCAGCGGACGCGGGGGGAACTCGCGATCGACGGGGCCTCCATGTTCGGCGGGCACGAGAGCACGCTGGCGGCGGGCGCGGGATGGGTGCCGATATCCCCCTGGACGATCGGCATCTTCGCGTGCGCCTACACGGCCAGCCTCCCTGAGGTCAACGGCGCGGGCGACCGGCTGGACACGAGCCTCGACCGGAGCCTGACGGCCGGCGGGATCGCGGGCGCTTTCCAGTCCGGCCGGGTGCGGGCCGGCATGCTTCTCAAGGGCATGACGGACCAGGTATTAGCCGACCGGGCCTCGACGGTCGCCATCGACGTCGGATGGGTGGCGGCGTTGGGGCCGTTCGAGCTGGGTGCCGCCGCCCGGAATCTCGGGTTGAGCCTGGACCGGGCCACCGGCGCCTATGCCGGCGGCGTCGAGCTTCCGGTCGAGGCGAGAGGCGGGCTGGCATGGCGGGAACCTGACTGGCATCTCACCGTGGTGGCGGAGTTTGTCCAGATCCGTGGCCGGAGGGCAAGAACTGCAGCGGGTGCCGAATGGATGACGCTCGACCGGTTCGCCCTGCGGACGGGCTTCGAGGACGCCGAAGACATCACCGGGCGCTTCACGCTCGGACTCTCGGCCTCGTTCAGCGACTTTGGTCTCGACTACGCGATGGCGGCCCACCCCATCGGCCCGTCGCACCGGCTGAGCCTCACGTACGCGTTCGGGCCTGCCGGCCGGTAACCGATTTCAATCGAACTTATGGATGGCCAGGAACTCCGCGGGAGATAGGACCGTCACCGGAGCGCGGGGGAAGTGGCCGGGATCGCGGGAGATGATGCACGGGACCTGGGCGTGCACGGCGGAGTGGAACTGGATGGCGTCCTCGAAGTCGGCGATCCCCGAGTCGATGGCCTGGGTCAGGATCTGCGACGTCAGATCCACGGGCTTGAAGACGTCGCGGAGGAGTCGCACGGCCTTCTCGGCGGCTGGCCGGCCCCCGTACCTGCGAACGATGTAGTAGCAGTTGGTGAAGCTGATCGCCGCGACATGCCCTTCGATCTTGCCGGATTCGGCGAGGGTCCAAATGCGCATTGCGTCGGCGTAGAAGCTCTTGCGTTCAGCCAGGACATCGAGCAGGACGTTGGTATCGAGCAGGGCTTTCGTCGTCACCGACCGGAGCGTCCGGAGAGGGCTTCCTCGAGCAGTTCGCGGTCGGTCTTGTTCGACGGCAGTTTGACGAGCCCGGATGCGCGACGCGTGACGGGACCGGGTTGGTCCTTGTCCCGGCGGCCGGTGAGGGTGGCGCCGAGGAAGCGCGAGAACATCGACGAGAGGGAAGTGCCTTCCTCCTTGGCAAACTTCTTCGCCTCCCTGAGGAGGTCCTTGTCAGCGCTAAGGGTCAGTTTCGTCGTGCGCATGCCGGTTCCTCCGATACGTACTGTCTGATTACGATTATACGTACAGGGAGGCGTCTTGGCAACCGTCATCGCGGCCGCGGAGGACCCTCATCCGGGTCATCGGGGGCGGACTGGACGAGCAGCTCAAGCTCCTGGTGCGTTGACCCTCAGCGCCCGTGCCGGCTTCAGCGTCGCGGGCTTTCCGAAGAGTATGGCCTCCGTGGCCGCTTTCCCCTCATTGCGGACGGTGACGGAGCCGGGGCGGGCGGTGACGCGCAAGAGGGCGCCGTGCCAGCGGAGGGAGTAGCGGAGCGACTTCCAGGCGCGGGGCACCCGGGGGCTGATCGAGAGCTGTCCGTCCCGGATCGCGACGCCGCCGAAGCCGCGAATCAGGCACTGCCAGTTCCCGCCACAAGAGGCCGTGTGGATGCCCTTGTCGGTCGTGCCCTGGACATCGTTCAGGTCGGTGAAGAGCGAGGGCGTGAAGTAGCGGAGGGCGTACTCCTTGATCCCGAACTCGAGGCCCGCGAGCGCGGTCATGCAGGCTGAGAGCGTGGAGACATGCAGGGTGCGGCGGTCGTAGTACTCGAAGTTCTTCCGCTTCTGCTCGGCCGTGAACCGGTCGGGAAACATGAGCATCGTGAGGACGACGTCCGCCTGCTTGTTGAGCTGGGTCTTGAACGCATCGTCCTCCTTGACGCCCTTCGGCCACGCGGGCATCCCGTGCTCGTTGCGCTTCGTGATTGGGACGTCCCTGCGTTTGAAGTAGCCGTCGAACTGCTCGATGATACCGGCCCTTCCGGGATTGGTCTTCTCGATCCGGGACGCGACGTACCGCCACTCGGCCAGCTCGGCGCCCGTCAGCCTCAGTCGGGCGAAGAGGAGCTCGCCCTTGACCGCATCGCGGGTGGAGAAATCCGAGAGCATCCGTGCCGCATACTCGAGGTTCCACCGGGCCAGGAAGTTCGTGTAGACGCTGTTGTCCACGTCCGGGTGGTACTCGTCCGGCCCCATCGCGCCCTTGATCTCGTACCGGCCGGAGCGCTTGCTGAATACGACCCGGCTGGCCCAGAACCGGGCGGTCTCGGCGAGGAGTTCGAGCCCGCCCGTCCGCATGACCGAATCATCGCCCGTGACCGTTAGGTAGGTCATGAGCCCGTATGCGACGTCGGCCGTGATGTGGTGCTGGTACTTGCCGGTGTCGAAGACGTACAGGGAGCGGTCGGCGAGCGGGAAGTACGGGGTGACGTCGACGCCCGTGCGGCCGGACTCCCAGGGGAAGAGGGCGCCGCGGAACCCGCGATTGGCCGCGCTCCGCTTGGCGGTCTCGAGCCGGTCGAGCCGATACCGGACGAGCTGGCGGGCCATCGCGGGCTGGCTGAAGGAGTAGAAGGGAAGCGTGTAGATCTCGGTATCCCAGAACGAGTGGCCGCGGTAGCCCTCGCCCGAGAGCGACTTGGCCGCGATGCCCGCGGGGGTTCCCCACGCGGTGCCGCAGGCGAGCAGGTGGTAGATGCTGAACCGGGCGGCATGCTCGAGCTTGGGAGCGCCGGGGATGCGGACGTCCGAGACGTCCCAGAGCCGCTCCCAGGCCCTCTCGTGGCCGGCCAGGAGCCGGGGGACACCGCGGCGAAGGGCCGCGGCCAGCCCGCGCTCGCAGGTGCGGCGGAGGTCGGCGGGCGGCACGATGTCCACGGACGACGCCGCGGAGACGATCCGGGTGACGCACACGGTCCGCCCCTTCCGGAGCCGGACCGAAACGGGCTCGGTCACGGGCCGCCCGTCCAGCGAGGTCGTCCACGCGTACCCGACGCGGATGCCGCTTTCGGGGGTCCGCGCCAGCATCCAGGACCGCGGGCCGGTCGCGACCTCGTCGATGCCGTAGTGGCGCTTGTGGCCTTCCCAGTCGCCCTCGGTGTTGTAGGCGCCTAGGCCGAAGTCGCCGGTCACGAGCAGGTCGGCATCGCCTTCCAGGGCCGTGAGCCACGCGCGCAGGACGGCGATGCAAGGCATCGCCCGCGACACGAACCGCTCGGTCCGCAGCTCGTAGCGTCCTTGGAGCCCGCCGAGGAAGACGGTCCGGCGCGAGAGGACACCGCGGCGCATGTCGAGGATGCGCTCATGGGCGGCGACGCGGAGTCCGTCGGGGGAGAGCCGCTGGCTGTCCACGAAGAGCCGGAGCTCGAAGAAGTTGGGCAGGTTGACGATGTCGTCCACGATCGACCCCGCGGCGTCGTAGACCCCGGCGAGAAAGGTGCCGGGGGTCGCTGCCTGCGGCGCCTCCTCGAGGATCGATCTGGCGCCGATCGTGCCGTTGCCGAGGGCCAGGATTGTGGCGAAGTGGTTCTGGCGGCCGTGTTGCCACCCGGTCTCCCGGACCAGCCACGGCTCGGGAGAGAGCCGGCTACCGGAAGAGAGCTTCGACATTGGACAGGCCGATCTCGCCGAGGTCCTGGACCACGAGATCCGCCTTCGCGAGCCTGGCGGGGTCGCCGTGCCGGTCGATGCCGATGCACTTCATCCCGCCGCGCTTCGCGGCCTCGACGCCCTGGGTCGCGTCTTCAATCACCACGCACCGGGCCGGGGTCATCTTCACCCGCTCGGCGGCCATGAGGAAGACCTGGGGGTCGGGCTTGCCCTTGGTGACCTCGGTGCCGGTCACGATCGCGTCCCAGATGTCCTCGACGCCCGCGGACTTGATGATGCGGGGAAGGTTCCTGCTCGAGGAGATGAGGGCGGCTTTCCGCCCCGAGCCGCGGATGGACTTGATCAGGTTCACGGTGCCCGGGTAGGCCGGGATCTTCTCCCGGTCCAGCATCTCGAGGAAGTACCCCTGCTTGATGTCGCAGGCGCGCTCGATCCCGGCGTCGTCGAGCCCGGTCAGGATTGCGCGGGCGCCGTCGCGCCGCGGGATGCCGTCGACCTTCGCCTTGTAGTCGTCGAACGTGAACGGCACCCCATGCTCCTCGAACACGCGCTTCCAGGCCTTGAAATGGAGCCCGACGGTGTCGACGACGACCCCGTCCATGTCGAAGATGGCGGCCCAGTCGCTGAGCGGCATGGCGACATTGTGCGGTCAGGGGGCGTGCCCAGTCAATGATCGGCCGAAGACGGCCGATTTCGCCCAGCCTTCGGCTGGGCGGGGCGCGTGTTGGTAGCATGGACGAATGAAGGTCGCGATCCGCCGGCTGCCGCCCGTCGACGTCCTCGTGGTCGAGGGGACTCTCCATGCCTGCTGGCTCGCCCTCAGGATGCGGCAAGCGGGGCTCGACGTCGCGCTCGTCATGAGCGGCACCTCGCCCTGCCACGAGGCGGTCGGGTGCCTGCGGCCCTGGGTCCAGACGCGGCGGCTGGACGCCGTCCCCGAGCAGTTCCGGGCCGTGTTCGCGAAGGCCGCGCGGGACGAGGGGGCCGGACCCGGCGAGACCCACCTCCATTCGTCCGACCTCGTGATCGGGATCGAGGACCTCCTGCTCGACGCCGGGGTCCGGCTCAGCTACACGGCGCGGCCGGCCGCGGCGCTCATGGCCGGCGGGCGGCTGGCGGGCGTCGTGTTCGGCGGCAAGTTCGGACTCGTTGCCATCGAGGCGGGGTTCGTCGTGGACGCGTCCCCGGCGGCCTCCGTGGCCCGGGTCGCGGGCGCGGCCTTCGCCCCGCGGGAGGGCGAGCCCCACGTCTCCGAGGTGAGCTGGACGGCGCAGGTGCGGCAGGCGCCACCGCTCCGGGTCGCACTCGAGGGCTTCAAGGAGTTCTCGGGGACGCTCAACCCCCGGGGCCGGTACGCGGAGTTCGTGCTCAAGATCCGGTCCGACGTCTCAGGGGCACTCGGGGTGGCGCGGACGCTCTCCGCGGTGCAGTCCGCGGTGGCGGAGTCGGCCGAGCGGCTCAAGGAGATGACTCCGCCCGCCACCCTCAACATCTTCCGCGGGGCCGACGCGATGCAGTGGACCCCGAAGGACGCGATAGTCTGCGAGTCCGGCAAGGCGGCGGTGGAAGCCTGCCGGCCGAAGGGGTTCCCGGCCCTGGCGGTCACGGGGCCGTGCGCGGCGCTGCCCGGGTGCCACGCGCTCGCGTTCCAGGGGGACATGACCCGGCTTTTCGACGGCGCGCCGGGGCTCGACGAGGCCCTGGTCGCGCTGGCGAAGTCCTCGCCCCGGACGCCCGCGGAGGGGTTCGTCATGCAGGCCGCCTCGGGGGGCGGGATCGTCGAGGGGCTCGAGTACTCGTTCACGGACCCCGGGTACCGGGAGCCGGACGCGACGCCGCTCGAGGTCGAGCTCGACGCGGACACCCTCCTCCTCGCGAAGGAGGTCATCGTCGCGGGCGGCGGCACGAGCGGGGCGCCCGCCGCGATCGCGGCGGCGGAGGCGGGGCTCGACACGATCCTGCTCGAGGCGCACGGCGGACTCGGCGGCACGAACACGCTCGGCGGCGTCTCCCGCCCGTGGTTCGGCCGGTGGACGCCCGGGGTCTCGGACCTCTGGGCGCGCGTCTACCGCATGGTCCGGGACCGTGGCGTCTGCGCCTCGCTCGGACTGCACGCCGTCGCCCGCGAGCGCGGCGCCGAGGTGCTCTATGGCACGCCTGTCTGCGGCGTCGCCCGGCGGGGGTCGATCATTCGCCGGGTCTTCGTCGTGACCGCGCACGGGCTGGCCTCGGTGGAGGGGACCCACGTCGTCGACGCGACGGGGGACGGCGACCTCGCCGCCTGGGGGCACGCGCCGTATGTATGGGGATCCGAGCGGGACGACATCACGCTCTGGTACTCGTTCGGCCGGTTCCACCACGGCCAGGACGAGGGCAGCCGCCACTTCCTCTCGGTAGCGGATCTGCGCAGCCTGGCCGACGCCTCCCGCGCCGTGATCGTCGGACGCCGGCAGGCGGGCGTCTTCGGCGCCGCGGAATATCCGCAATACCTGGTCACGCCCCGCGAGTCGCGGCACATCGTGGGCGGACGGACCGTGACCTACCTCGACATGCTCATGAACCGGCGCTGGGACGACACCGTTACGGTCGCGCGATCGAACATCGACATCAAGGGAATGGCGTCCAGCGATGCCGCCATGTCGGGGTTCGCGGAAGGCGAGTTCCTCGAGAATTACTGGTGCGGGATCCCGTACGCGGCGCTGTTGCCGCAGGGGCTCGACAACATCCTGGTCGTGGGGAAGGCATGGTCGGCGACGCACGACGCCGAGGGGATGGCCCGGATGCAGGCGGACCTGGCGGGGCTCGGGATGGTCGCGGGGCTGGCGGCCCGGGTCGCCCGGGACTTCGGGACCACGCTCCGGGCCGCGGACGTGCCCGTCCTCCAGGAGCGCGCGATCGCGGCCGGCCTGCTGTTCCGATCCGACCTGGAGGCCAGCGACCACGTGCGCGACGTGCCGGACCGGGAGGAGATGTACATGCTGGGGCGGCGGATCGCGGAGGGGCCCATGCTGCTGCCCGAGGTGGCCTCAATGCTGTCCAACCCGCAAGCCGCCCGGCCCGTGCTCGAGGCCGAGTTCTTCGACGGGATGTTCTACAGCGCGAAGCCCATGGCGCGAATGCTCTGCCTCCTCGGGAGCACGCGCGGGGCGGACTACCTCCTGGCCGGGCTCGAGGGGAGCATAGGGGGCGCCGCGCTCTCGCCGCCGCCCCCGAAGTGGCTCTTCGACCTGCCCGACCACGGGTGGGCTCCGGACCCGGTCTTCTCGATCAACGCGCTCGCCCAGATCCGCGAGCCGCGGCTCGTGCCCCTGCTGGGAAAGCTGGCGGCCAAGCTCGCCCTGGACCCCGCGAAGTCCGACTGGCGGTTCGCGTACGTGCACGCGGTCAGCTACGCGTGCGAGCGGATCGCGAGCCGCGACGCGGTCCCCGTCCTCCGCCGGGTGATGGCCGACCCTCCGCTCCAGGGCCGGGACCTGCCGCGCGGGAGCGATTCCCGGAAGGGCACGGATGTCGCGGGCGAGCGGTTCGCCTACCTCGAGCTCTGCCTCGGCCGGGCGCTGGCCCGGTGCGGCGAGGCCGACGGGTACCGGGTGCTGGCGCGGTACACGGGCGACCTGCGCATGTTCCTCGCCCGGAGCGCGCTCCGCGAACTGGCCGACCTCACGGGCGAGGACCGGGGGTTCGACCGCGGCTCGTGGGAGGGGTGGATCGCCGCCAACCCCAGGCGGATCGGACCCCGCCCCTTCGACCGCAGACTCGCCTGATCCCGGACGGTGGGATAATGGTGGCCAGGTGGTGAAACACCCGATCCAGGCGTTCACGGCCCTCCTCGTGCTGGGGCTTGTCGTTCCGGCTTGCGCGGGCGAGCCCGTCCACGGCGACACCGGGCTCTTGGTTGGCCCGCCTCCCGGGGCCACCCTCGTCGGCACGGAGGCGGAAGTGGAGGCGGAGGGCGCGACCCCGGTGGCGCCGGGCGCGACGGTCGGGATGCTCGCGGCCGGCCAGGGCGGACCGGAGGCCGGGGCGGGCGGGGCACCGGACCTGCCGAAGGGCGTCGTGAGCGTCGACCCGGCGGTCCAGTTCCAGACCGTCCGGGGATTCGGCGGGCAGGCCGACTACCAGCTCCTGGGGCCCCCGGGCCGCGCCGACGGGGTGACCAGGGCCGACTACGATCACGTGCTCCGCGAGTGCGTCGTCAACGGGGTCACGTGGGCCCGCGTGGGCCTGCCGTCGTGGGAGGATCGCAACGACGACGGCGCGTCCGGCACCGCCGACCATGCCTACTTCGAGGAGCAGTTCGCCTACCATTACCCCGGGCTGGTCGAGCACCTGACCGGACTGCGGAACGCCGGGATCGAGCCGCTCGTCGTCTTCTGGGGATTCCCGGACTGGATGTTCGGGCCCGACGGGAAGCTCAAGCCCGGCATCCTGCCCGAGCTGGTCGAGAACTGCGCCGTCCTGCTCGCGATGCTCCAGGTCAGGGGCGTGCCCGTCCGGTATTTCAGCCTCGTCAACGAGCCGCCGTGGGGGAAGACCATCGGCGACCCGGACACGTTCGCCGAGGCCGTGGCGCTGCTCGGGGCCCGCCTCAAGGAGATGAAACTCGACATGCACATCGTCGCGCCGGACCTTGCGGGTGACATCCGGCGCCTGGCGGGCGGCTGGGTCGAGCCGTTGCTGACGAAGGCGGCTCCGTACGTCGACGCGCTCGCGTTCCACGGCTACCAGTTCTCCATGGAGGCGAAACCGGAGGACCTCGTGCCGTTCCACGCGGCCCTGCGCGGCCAGATCGAGAATCGCGGCGCGGGGGGGCGCACCCCCGAGATCTGGTACACGGAGTACAACGGGCACTGGTTCGGCAACGCGGACGAGGACCGGCGGGCGGAGAACGGGCCGTGCGACAGTTGGGAGCACGGGATCAAGGTCGCGGAGCTCACGCACTACCTGCTGGCGAGCGGCGTGAGCCTTTCCCTGCTCTGGGAGCTCTACGACGTCCGCCGCGCGGTCGAGGAGCGGGTCCCCAAGCGCTGGGGCACCATGAAGTACAAGACCGAGGAGTGGGCCAAGCGGCCCGAGTACCAGACGTTCGGCATGTACTCCCGGTTCATCCGGCCGGGCTACCGGATCGTGGGTTGCCGGGCCAGCCGGGCGGGCGCGCCCCTGGCCGTCGCGGCGCTGGGACCCGGTGAACTCGTCGTGGTGCTGACCAACCCCCGCACCGCCCCGGACACCGCGGACATCGTGGCCGGCGTGGAGCCCGCGGGCGCCACCGCCGAGGTCTGGCTCACGACGCGCCGGGTGCCCTTCGCCGTGTCGTACCGCCCCATCCGGACGGGCCGCATCTGGGTGGACCTGCCGCCGTTGAGCATGGCGACCGTGCGCGTGCCCCTCAAGCGATAACGGAGAGGGGCGGACGCGGTAATATGCTTGCGTGACCGTTCGTTATTCACCCACATGATCGAGCCGCTGGCCGATCTCTCCGGGGTCGCCCCCAAGCATGGCACCGTGTCGACCACGCCCGCCACCGCCTGGGAGCACGCGTTCGTGTCCGGGAACGGCAGGATGGGCGCGATGGTGTTCGGCGATCCCGCGAACGAGCTGATCATCGCCAACCACTCCCGCCTCTTCCTGCCGCTGGGCACGCGCGAGATCATTCCCGATCTGGCGAAGGTGCTCCCGGAGACGCGGAATCTGATCCGGGACGAGGGCTACGAGGCCGCGCTCGACTCCATGATCGCGAAGGCGCGGGAGCAGGGCTTTCCCGGATTGAGCTGGACCGACCCCTTTCACCCGGGATTCGAGCTGTCGATCAGGGAGGCCGTCCGGGCGCCGGCGAAGGGATACGTCCGCACGACCGACTTCCAGACCGGCGAGGTGGCGACCCGGTGGCAGGAGGGGGGCGAGGACCGGGTCCGGTGCCTGTTCGTGTCCCGCCGTGACAACGTCATCGTGCTGTCCGAGACCGCCCGGTCGCCCGGCGCGGTCACGCTGGACCTCGAGCTGATCCCGATCGACCACCCCCTGATCCGTTCGGAGGTCGATCCCGGGAAGGAATGGTTCCTGGTCCAGAACACGTACGCGAAAGGCAAGGGCGGGTACGACGCCGCGATTCGCATCGTCGCCAAGGGGGGCAAGCTCACCTTCGCGGAGCAGACCCTGCGGGTCGAGGGCGCCGACGAACTCCTCCTGCTCATGCGCATCGTGCCGTGGAAGACGGAGGGGGAGACCTCGCCGAAGAAGCTCATGGCCGACCTCGAGGTACTGCCTGCGAGCTACGACGCGCTCATGAAGCCGCACGCCGTGACCCACGGCGGTCTTTTCAGCCGCGTGCAGCTCGATCTGCGGGGAGGCCGGGATCGCGCGCTGGCGACCGGCGTCCTGCTCGAACGCGCGGCGGCGTCGCAGGCGTTGGCCCCGGCCCTGGTCGAGCGGATGTACGACGCCGGACGGTACGTCATCCTCTCGTCCACGGGGGACCTGCCCCCCAATCTCCAGGGGATATGGACCGGGACGTGGGAGCCGGCCTGGTCCGGCGATTTCACCCTCGACACCAACCTCCAGCTCGCGGTCGCGCACCTGCTGTCGTGCAACACGCCGGAGCTGCTGGATCCCCTGTTCCGGCTCACGGAGTCCATGATGCCGGCCTTCCACGAGAACGCGGTGAAGTACTACGGCTGCCGCGGCATCCTGGTCCCGCCGCGCGTGTCCAACACCGGGCTGCACCTTCACTGGGACGAGAGCTTCCCCGGCATCTTCTGGACCTGCGGGGCGGGCTGGCTCGCGCACTGGTTCCACGACTACTGGCTGCATACCGGGGACGAGGCCTTCCTGCGCGCGCGGGCCTTCCCCTTCATGAAGGAGGTCGCGCTCTTCTACCGCGACTTCCTGTTCCAGGATGTTGACGGCCGGGTCCGGTTCTCGCCCTCCTACTCGGCGGAGAACGGGATGGCGGACAACGCCACGATGGATGTCGCGGTGGCGAAGGAACTGCTGACGAATTTCCTCGGCACGTGCGAGGCGCTCGAGCTCGAAGCCGATGGGAAACCGGTCCTCCAGACCATCCTCGACCGGCTCCCGCCCTACCTCGTGGACGAGGGGGGGGCGCTGAAGGAATGGGCGGTGCGCGAGCAGGGCGAGCACTACGATCACCGGCACTCGTCCCATCTCTACCCCGTCTGGCAGAGCTACGAGTTCGATCCCGGCGAGACGCCCGACCTTTGGCGCGCCGCGCGGATCGCGCTGGAGCGTAGGGTCGAGTTCTCCAGGGAGACCTCGTCGCACGGACGGATGCACCAGGCGCTGGCGGCCACGCGCCTGCGCATGGCGGAGGTCGCGCTCGACCGGCTGACGGTCATGGTGACGGGGAAGTCCATGTACGAGAGCCTCGTCACCTCCCACGAGCCGGGCCAGCGGATCTTCAACGTCGACGCCAACGGGGCGATCCCCGAGATCGTCAACACCATGCTCGTCTTCTGCTGGAAGGGCGTTCTCGATCTGCTCCCGGCCTGCCCGGAGTCGTTCCAGGAGGGCTACATTTCCGGCCTGCTCTGCCGCGGCGGCATCATCGTCGATGCCTTCGACTGGAACCTGAAGACGCGCCGGATCGAGCTCGATCTCACGTCCGCGTTCGCCCAGTTCCTGACCCTCCGGCTGCCGAACGCGAAGCGGATCGTGTCCATGCGGTCCACGGGCGAGGGGTTCCAGGTCGCCGAGGTGCCCGGCATCCCCAACGCCCGCCGCCTCGACCTCCCCGCCAACAGCCCCGTCAGCCTCGAACTCGGGTTCGAGTAGCCCGGCCAGCCTTCGCCGGACGTTGCCTCCGAAGCGGAGGTACTATAGCGGCATGAAGCGGGGCATCCGTTTGGCTTTCGTCGCGATCGTTCTGGTCGGAACATCGGCGGCGGCCGGGCCGAAGCGCGAGGTCGGCGGGCTGATCGTCCAGGGGCCTTATCTGGTGTGTGGCGATGAGGGCGCCATGCTGCACATCCTCTACCGCGACCGGCCCATGATCCACGGTATGGGGGTCTTCTCGGGGCTCAACGGGTACACGAAGCCCGACGACCTCGAGAAGATCTCCTACACGAAGAAGAAGGGCGAGGTTACGTACCGGGGCAGGGTCAGGGGCACCGGCATCGTCTTCGAGCAGACGGCCACGATCGCGGGCGGCCGCATCCGGGTCAGGATTCGCCGGGAAGGGGCGTGGCCGAAGGACGCCTGGTGCGGGTTCCAGATCAACCTGCCCGTAGCCGACTACGGGGGGGCCGAGTACCTGGCCGACGGCCATCGGTTCATCTACCCGGCCGGGTACGCCAAGGACTGGAAGTTCCCGAACGGGATCAAGCGGCTCGAGTGCCACCTGGGGGTGCCGTCCCGGAACATCGTCTTCGAGTACGCGGACGGCCTCTCGATCGAGGACCACCGGCGGTTCGACGCGCCCAATCTCGTCGTCAGCATCGGCCTGCCGGAGGACGGGCGGGAGATCGAGTTCTTCATCACGCTGCCGGACCTGCAGGACGAGCCGCCGCTGCGGGCCGTGCGCTGGTCCCGTATCGGGTATCCCGCGGCAGGCGAGAAGGTCGTGGTGCTCGAGTGGCCGAAGGGCTCGACGCCGCCCGGCGACGGGGTCCGGATCGAGGACCGCTCGGGCCGCGTAGTGAAGCAGGGCCGGTTCGGGAAGACGCAGGTCGTGGACTATATGCAGGACAGCTTCGCCACGTTCGACTTCTCGGACGTGAAGGAGCCCGGCGAGTACCGGATCGTCTGGTCAGGCGGGGAGACGGACTGGTTCCCCATCCGGGCTTCGGTCTTCGAGGACCGGCTCTGGCATCCGACGCTGGACACCTTCATTCCGTTCGAGATGTGCCATGCCTCCGTTACATTCCCGGACGGCGTGACCGGGCATGGGGCCTGCCACCTCGACGACGGCTCGCGTATCGCGGCGCACTTCACGGGGCCCGACGGCTTCGTTTCGTACGAGTGCGAGGGGACGCCCTTCAAGGCGGGGGAGCACATTCCGCTCGGCACGGGCGGCTGGCACGACGCCGGCGACTTCGACCTCAACGTACCGGCCCAGTCGTTCGTGGTCTGGACGCTCGCGCTGGCGTGGGAGGAGTTCCACCTCGACCGCGACGTCGCCACGCTGGATACGGTCTCGGGATCGTTCGCGGCGGGCAAGCCCGACGGGGCGCCCGACATCCTCCAGCAGGTCGAGTGGGGGGTGACGTGGCTCCTCCGGATGCAGCAGGCGGACGGCCGCGTGTGGAACGGCGTCTGCGAGCAGGCGGGCCGGAGGTCCGGGAAACCCGTGGACCGGATGACGGACGGCGTGGCCGGCAACGAAGACGACCGCCAGGTCTACGTCGACTACCACGCGGACACCCAGTTGAACTTCGTCATCGCGACGGCGGCGGCCAGCCGGGCCTTGGCCGGCCTGTGGCCCGAGCTGGCGGGGCGGTGCCTCACGGCGTCGCGCCAGGCCTTCGAGTACTTCCGGGGGCACCCGGAGGTCTACCGGCCGGGGTCGTACGCGGCCGCGGGCGTGAAGGGCAGGGAGCGCGACGGGTCGGTCATGGCGGCGGCGACCGAGCTCTACCTCACCACGACCGACACCGGCTATCTCGCGGTCATCGAGGGGCTGGCCGGTGCGCTGGCCGACCCCGGGTTCCTCAAGTTCGAGTGGCCGCTCCCGCGGGACACGCAGGCCGGGGGCTTCCGGTACGCGCCGCCGTTCCTGGCCCGGCTCCATCCCCGGCTGTCCGCGGGCCCGCTCAGGAACGCCGTCGCCACGGTCTGCCGCCGGGCGGCGAGGCGGATCGCGGCCCGCGCCGCGATGCGGCCGTGGCCGCTCGAGACCTGGGAGTTCGGGCAGTGGGGCAACAGCCCGACCGCCTACGCGCGCGCGTTCGACGTCTACTGGCTGACGCGCGTCGTCCCGGACGTCGTGCCGCCCTCGACGGCCCTGCGGAACATGCTCTGGGTATTCGGCCTGCACCCGACCTGCGATACGGTTTTCGTCGCCGGGCTCGGCTACCCGGAGCCCCGGTACCTCTACAACTGCCACCTGCACGCCATGCACGGGTTCGCGCCCGCGAGCATCCCGGGCGCGGTCATTCCCGGCATGGGCGGGTTCTGGTACTCGGGCGTCGTCTGCTACATCGACGAGTACGGCTGGTACGGTAACAACGAGGCCTGCATCTACACGGCGGCCCAGTACATATTCGCGGTCAATGCGATGCGGGCGATGGGATACTAGGGCGGATGCAGTACACGGAGGTCGGGCGCACGGGTATCCGGGTCTCGCGGCTCTGCTTCGGCACGATGTCCTTCGGCGGCGACGCGGACGAGGCGATGTCCGCGAAGCTGTTCAAGCGGTGCCGCGACGCCGGGATCACGTTCTTCGACTGCGCCAACGTCTACTCGCACGGCCGGGCGGAAGAGATCCTGGGGAAACTGATGAAGGGCTCGCGGGACGAGCTTGTCATTACGACCAAGGTCTTTGGGAAGATGGGCGACGGGCCCGAGGACTCCGGGCTCTCCCGTCCCGCTATCGTGAAGGCTATCGACGATAGCCTCCGGCGGCTGGGCACCGACCACGTGGACTTCTACTTCTGCCACATGTTCGATCCGGCCGTGCCGATGGAGGAGACGCTTCGCGCCATCGACGACCTCGTGCGCGAGGGCAAGGTCCGCCACCCCGCGATCTCGAACTGGGCCGCGTGGCGGATCGAGAAGGCGCTGGGTGTGTGCGCCCTCCGCAAGTATGCGCGGGTCGCGCTGCTTCAACCCATGTACAGCCTGGTGAAGCGGCAGGCCGAGACCGAGATCCTGCCGATGGCCCTCGACGAGGGGCTGGGTGTGATCCCGTACAGCCCGCTGGCCGGCGGCCTGCTCTCGGGCAAGTACGCGGGGGGCACGAAGCCCGCAGCGGGGCGGTTCAACACCAACGCCATGTACGAGAAGCGGTACGGCGAGGCCTGGGTGCACGACACGGCGGCCAGGTTCGCGGAGCACGCGCGGGGTGCGGGGCACCACCCGGTCGCCCTCGCGAACGCCTGGGTGATGTCGCACCCGGCCGTCACCGCCCCCATCATCGGGGCGCGGAACCTGGACCAGCTCGAGCCCGCGCTCGGGGCCGTGGACATCCCGATGACGGAGACGCTTCGGCGGGAGATCTCGGCGCTGTCGCGCGAGCCCGCCGTCGCGACCGACCGGACCGAGGAGCGGACGAACTGAAGGCCCGCGACGAGCTGCTCGCCCGGATGCGGGCCCGGCCGGACGATCCGTGGCCGCGCGGCGAGGGCCACGTCATCCTCGCGGTGCCCGGGAGCCGGGAGGAGGACAAGGGCTATCACGAGCCGGGCGGAAGCCTGAGCCCCGGCGTCGGCACGTTCGGGGTCTCGGTCTGGGCCCTGGACCGGGAAGGCCGCCCGGTCGCCACCGGCGAGGGGATGCCGCTCGGAGACATCGTCCAGCGGTTCGTCCGGGCCGGAAGCGGGAACGTGCCGGGCATTGAGACCGTGACGCCTCACTTCCGCGCCTGCTGGACCGTCGAGCGGCGCGGCCGGTGGCGGCTCGCGGTGACCCCGGGCACGAGCGCGCCGCCCCGGCTCGCGATCGTCGTCCGGAGTCCCGGGCCGGCCGGGGGCCCCGTGACGAGCCTGGTCCGTGACGGCCGGCGGCTGGTCGTCAACGGCCGGTGGTCCGTCACGGTGACCCCGGACCCCCTGGCCGTGGCTGTCGGCGAGGAGGGGCGCGAGGGGTGGACACACGAGCGCGCGGAAGCGCTCCGGTGGGATGGCGACGCGGGATGGGGCTACGCGCGGATCGAGCTGGGGGGGAGGCACGAGTCCGTGGTCGAGATAGCGGGGCCCGCTCCCGATCCGGAACCGGAACTCGCCGGCGCCCCGTGCCGGCCGGTCCTCCGGCTCGACCTTCCCGACGCCCAATTCACGGCGTGCCTCGAGGCCCAGGTCGCGCACCTCATGATGGGACTCGTGGGGCGGGAGACGCGGCCCGGGGATCCGACCAACTACCCCCTCCCATGGCTGCGCGACGGCGCCCACGTGCTGGCGGCCCTCGCCGGCGCGGGAATGCTCGAGTCGGCGAAGGTGCTGGCGGAGAAGTTCGCCTCCGACGACTTCTTCGGCGGATTCGGCGCGGAAGGGGACTCGCCGGGGCTCGCGATCTGGGCGCTCGACGAGGTGAGCGTGCGGCTGCGGGATCAGGGCTTCGACCGCTGGCTTTTGCCCCACGTCAGGCGGAAGGCCGGGTGGATCGTGGAGATGGCCCACTCCCTGGAAACGATCAACATGCCGTTCTCCGGCCCGATCGTGCCGCTGCACCGGGAGCGCCCCGACCTCGACGTGATCGCCCAGCCGACGCGCGACGGGCTCGTGGTGGGACGCATGGACAACCACTACCCCCTCCTCTTCGTGAACGCCGTGTGCTACACGGCGCTCAACCGGGCGGCGAGGCTCGCGGACCGCGTGGGCGAGGGCGCGGACGCGAACCGGTGGCGGCAGGAGGCCGGCGGGATAATGAACGCGTGGGCCCGCTGCCTCGACACGGACGAGGCGCGGAACGAGCGGACCTACATCTTCAGCCTGTGGCCGTCGGGGGTCGCCGCGCGCGTGCCCGCGCCTTTCCGGCGGAGGCTGGAGGAACGCTGGGACCAGGTGCGGACGCGGGAGCTGGGGTTCGTCGGGCCGCGGCTGTGGACCTACTTCGACTTCGCGGAGGCGCACCAGTGGCTCTTCCTCGGCGAGCCGGACCGGGCCCGGTCGACCCTGCGCTGGTACCTCGACCACCAGACCTCGCCGGGGCTTTTCACCTGGTGGGAAGGCGACGGCGAGGAGAACACGTTCCACCGCTGGGAGGACGTGCGGGGCTGGGTGACCCCGAAGCACGTGACGCCGCACTACTGGACCGCCGCGCAGGCCCTGGCTCTCCAGCTGGACATGCTGGTCCATGTCGCGCCCGGAGCACAGGGCCCCGTGCTCGTCATCGGGGCGGGGGTGCCGTCCGAGTGGCGGGAACGCGCGCACGGCGTCGAGCGCCTGCCGACGGCGGCGGGGGATGTGGATTGGCGGTGGGAATCGGGTAGGATGCGGGTACGCGTTCGGAGAGGGGGCAAGCCGGCCGTCCGGCTGGGGCCGGCGTATCCTGCGGGCGCGAAGGTCGAGGTCGAATACACGGAATCATGACCGGAAGGTCGCAAGAGGAGGCACCGATGGACGCGTTCAAGGACATGCTGGGATTGGGAAGCCTGCCGATGCTGTCGGGGGCGCAGAGCCGGTCGATCTCGGCCGAGAACCCGAAGGGCGAGGTTGGCGGCGGCGCGAAGGCGGTACCAGACGCCGGGAACGCGGGAGCCAAGCTGGGTACCGGGTGGAAGATTCGTCCCTGCATCACCCTCCCCAGGGGGTCCACGACGACGCTGGCCGAGATCGAAGGTCCGGGGGCGATCACGCACATCTGGATCACGTGCGACCAGAAGTCGTACCGGTCCTGCGTCCTGCGCATGTACTGGGACGGCGAGGCGGCGCCGTCGGTCGAGGTCCCGGTCGGCGACTTCTTCGCCTGCGGCCACGCTCTCCGGTACAAGGTGAACTCGATCCCGGTGGCCGTGAACCCGTCCGGGGGCTTCAACTCCTATTGGCCGATGCCGTTCCGGAAATCGTGCAAGATCACGATCGAGAACCAGGGGCTCGAGGACCTCGGCGGGTTCTTCTACCAGGTCAGCTACGAGCTCCGCGACATCCCGGAGGAGGCGGCGTCGTTCCACGCCCAGTGGCGGCGGAGCATGACGACGCGGGAGAAGCCCGAGCACGTGCTCGTGGAAGGCATCAAGGGGACGGGGCACTACGTCGGCACGTTCCTCGCGTGGACCCAGTTCTCGAACGGCTGGTGGGGCGAGGGCGAGATGAAGTTCTTCATGGACGGCGACGGCGCCAACCCCACGATCTGCGGCACGGGCACCGAGGACTACTTCGGCGGCGCCTGGTGCTTCGGCGACACTTTCTCGACCGCGTTCCTGGGCTACCCCCTGTGGCGCCGCGAAGCGGAGGAAGTGCCCAAGCACGCCCTGTACCGCTGGCACATCCTGGACCCGATCAGGTTCAGGAAGGATCTCAAGGTCACGATCCAGGCCCTCGGTTGGTGGCCCGGCGGCAAGTACGAGCCGCTGACGGACGACATCGCGTCGGTGGCGTACTGGTACCAGCGCGAACCGCACGCCGCGTTCCCGGCGTTCCCGCCGGTCGAGGCGCGCTGGCCGAGGTAGCCGTCACGTTCCGCCGGGCTATGATGACAGCATGGAGATTGAGACCGAGCGGCTGCTGATACGCGAGTTCAGGGAGACGGACTTCCTGACGACTCACGAATACGGGTCCGATCTGGAGACCACCCGCTACACGCTGTTCGGGCCGAACGAGGAGAAGGACACCCGCGACTTCCTCGCGCGGGTCGTGGCGGAGCAGGGATCGGAAGCGAGGACGGGCTTCGACCTCGCCATCGAGCTCAAAGCCGGGTCCCGGCACATCGGCGGAATCACGCTGTGGATCAGGGGCAAGGAGACGGGCGAGATCGGGTACGTGATCCACAAAGACTACTGGGGCAAGGGCTATGTTCCGGAGGCGGCCCGGGCGCTCGTGAACCACGCGTTCCGGACGCTCAAGCTCCACCGTGTGTATGCCCGGTGCCACACGGACAACGCCGGCTCGGTTCGCGTCATGGAGAAGCTCGGGATGCGGAGAGAAGGGCATCTCCGCAAGGACCTCTGGATGAAGGGCTATTGGCGGGACTCATACCTCTACGCCATCCTCGACGAGGAATGGCGCTGACCGCATCGCTCTGGTCGGAGCCGATGGGGCGGGTGTGTGCGAGAATGGGGGCAGGACGAGGAAGGTGGTAACGGATGGCGAAATCGGTTGACAAGCTCGCAAAAGAGATTCGCGTTCTGCCGGACAAGGAGAAGCTCCGGCTCGTGGACGTGATTCTCGCCGGCCTGGACAGGCCTGATCCCGTGGTCGATCGCGTGTGGGCGGCCGAGGCCCGGAAGCGGTGGGTTGCACACAAGTCAGGTCGGGCTCCGGCGGTTCCGTATTCCACCGTCATGGCGAAGCATCGCCCATCTTGAACGTTCGGTTCCTGGCCATCGCCCAACGGGAAACTGATGATGCGGTGACGTGGTACAACGAGCAGCTTGACGGCCTCGGGCAGGACTTCCTTGACGAGTTGGATCGGACTGTACGCCGGACGGTTGCATTCCCGCTCTCTTGCGGCGAGATCGAGCCCGGTCTTCGCCGTTGTCTGATGGCCCGGTTCCCCTACGGGGTTATTTACGGCATCGATGGAGACGCGCTGGTCGTGATCGCCGTTGCCCACCTGCATCGTGAGCCCCAATACTGGATTGACCGGACATGAGAACCGGTAGCTTGGAGGCCAGGCTGACGGCGGCGATGAGGGGGGTGTTCGGCGCCGACACAGGACGGATCGGGCACGCCCTGACCGTCTGGGGCCACGCTCGGGAGTTGATGGCAGGCGAGTCAGTGGACCGCGATGTGGTCACGGCGGCTGCGATCCTGCACGACATCGGGATCGCCGAAGCCGAGCGGAAGCACGGCTCCGCGGACGGCAAGTGGCAGGAGCTCGAGGGGCCGCCGATCGCCCGCCGGATCCTCGAGGCGGACGGCATGGACCAACCACGCATCGAGCACGTGTGCCG
The DNA here is from genome assembly GCA_919901855.1 of bacterium. Lineage (GTDB taxonomy): Bacteria > Oederibacteriota > CAKKQC01 > CAKKQC01 > CAKKQC01 > CAKKQC01. Next base: position 340,641 of record CAKKQC010000006.1, read on the forward strand.
GATCATCGCGAATCACCACTCCGCCCGTGACATCGACACGCCCGAGTTCAGGATCATCTGGGACGCGGACTGGCTCGTAAACCTGCCCGACGTCTTTCCGAAGGCTGAATCAGGAGAGCTTGCGAGGCACATCGGCCGAATATTCAGGACACCTGCGGGGGCGGCCGCAGCCCGGAGGCTGTTCCTGAAGGAGGATTGACGAGGAAGGGGGGCCCCAATTGGGGGGACGGCGCGGGCCACCATTCGGGCGGGGGATCTGACACCGTCCCGCACCCCGCCCCGGCCTTGCGCGCCGCCCCCGTGATCGTCCACTTTCGCGAACCACCACTGTGAGCCGAGAGAGTCATTTGTCTGGCGCTCTCAGAACTTCTTGCGCCATCATCGGCACTGTGGCCGTTTTCTCGCCCTCTCGCTCTCTATCTGTACAACGCAGGGCAACCCCCAATTGTTCCCGTTGGTCCGCCCATCATGCCATGACATTGGGCTATCCTTGAGATCATGGCCATGGACAAGGCGCAGGCGCGGGCGGCGACGAGAAAGATGGTGAGGAAGGCCCTCGCCCGCGGAGATGCATATTCCTGGAATGACGTCCTCTACCGGAAGGCCGCCCGCAAGCCTGACGCGATTCCCTGGGCCGAATGCGTGGCCAACCCGAATCTCGGGGCCTGGCTGGCCGGGCGGAACCTGGATGGATACCGGAAGGACGCTCTCGTGGTCGGGTGCGGGCTGGGGGACGACGCGGAACTGCTTGCGGCGCATGGCTTTCATGTGAACGCCTTCGATGTCTCGCGCACGGCGATCGAGTGGTGCCGGGAGCGATTCCCGGGGTCCCCGGTGCAATACCGGGCGGCGGACCTGTTCGCGCCACCGGCCGAGTGGGCGCCGGGGTTCGGGTTCGTGCTCGAAAGCTACACGCTCCAGACCCTTCCGGTCGCCCTGCGGCAGAAGGCCATGCGCGCCGTCGCGGGACTCGTGGCGCCGGGCGGGAGCCTGCTCGTGATCGCCCGGGGCCGGAATCCCGAGGAGCCCGAGGGCGAGTTCCCCTGGCCGCTGACGCGGCGCTCGCTCGATCCCTTCGAGGGGGCCGGGCTGCTGGAGGTCGCGTTCGAGGACTTCATGGACCGGGAGGTACCGCCGGTCCGCCGGTTCCGGGTCGAGTATCGTAGGTAGACGCCAGCAATGAGCCTCCCGAAGCGGTACATCGAGCCTGCGGCCCTCGTCCGGCACCGGTTGGGTGGGCGACCGGCGCCCCGGTGGCGCACCGCCCTGATCGCGTTCCGGGACCATCACGGCACGACCATGCTCGCGCGGGCCTTCCGGGGCAAGCCGTGGCGGAACCGCATGCTGGGCGGCGGCTGCCAGGTCAAGTCGCGGTTCGACGCGTTCGAGGGACGGCTGGGACGCGAGCGGGTCGGGATCGTCGGCTACTGCGGGTGGGGCGGACCGCAGGCGGCGATCATGGTGGAGGAGCTCGCCGCGATCGGCGTCAAGAGAATCGTCGGGTACGGGGCGTGCGGGGGACTGGCGACAGGCCTGCCGCGGGGCGCCGTCGTGGTGGCGGACCGGGCCCTCCTCACGGATGGGACGAGCCGGGCCTACACGCGCGGGACGTGCCGGGCGGATCCGGCGCTCCTGGCGATCGCCGTTCGCGAAGCCCGGACGCTGGGGATTTCGCTGGGCGTCGAGACCTGCGCCACCGTGGACGCGCTGTACCGCGAGACGCCCGCCGCCGTGCGCCGGTGGCGCCGGATGGGCGCCGGGATCATCAACATGGAGACGACGCCGTTCTACGCCGCCGCCCGGACGTGCGGCGTTCAGGCGCTCTGGCTTGGATTCGTCAGTGACCGGCTCCTGGGCGGTTCGTGGGAGAACTGGTACCTGAGCGGCCGGGGCGGGCCCGCTCTCGCGGCGAAGCTGTGCCTGGCCGTGGCGAAGGCGGCGGACTGAGTGAAGATCCTCGCGCTGGTCGTGCTTGGTCTGCTCGGCGCACCGGGGTACGCGGACGAGACCCCGGGGGCGGCGCAGGACCAGGTCGCGGCCATCAGGCGGCCGTACGACGAATACCGTTGGCGGATCGAGTTGATGTTGGGCTCGTGGTCCGGGATGTGGGCCTTCCAGTACCGGGCGTGGCTGCACAGCGGAATCGGAATCGCCCTCGTCGGCGTCGAGCCGCGTGGCGCCAGGGATGACGACACCGGGACCGGCGACTGCCTGCACAACGCGCTGGCGCTCCAGGGCTGGACCGAGCGGACGATGCGGCTCATGCCGGCGATGGCAGGACTGCGATTCCAGGCAGGTCCGATGTGGTCGGAGTACCTCGTCGACACCGGAGAGAGCGTGGTGGCTTCGGGAACGGGCGTCATGGCGGAGCTGGCCGGCTACTTCATCCTCCCGTTTTCCAGCGTCCTGGCGGACCGGCCGAAGAGCGCGTGGTGGCCGCATCTCGTGCTCGAGAGCAGTATCCTGTTCGTGTGGGACGGCCGGATGAAGACCCGGCTTGACCTTGATCTGGATCACGACGGCATGGTGGATCACACGAAGGGGGAGGTATTCCGGGATTCCCGGTGGCGTCGCAGGACGCTTCTGCCGGTCGTGCTGCCCCGCGCCGGGCTCGTGTGGATCTTCTGAGCCCCCGCCGCTCACGGCTCAGGCCTCCTCCGGGTTGACGCCGGGGACCGGCGGGGACCGGCGGCCGGACGGGGCCGACCGCAGGAACCACGCGCCCGCCGCCGCGCAGATCGCGCCGCCGACGGCGACCGTCGCGGGGGCGCCGAACCGGGCGGCGCCGGCGCCCGCGAGGAGCGCGCCGAACGGCGCCACCCCGATGAACATCATGCCGTGCAGGCTCATGACCCGGCCGCGCATGTCGTCCGAGGTCAGCGCCTGGAGCAGCGTGTTCGTGCCCGCGAGCGCGCTCACCATCCCGTACCCCATGAGCGCGAGCAGGGCCATGCTGAGCGGGAGGCTGCGCGAGAGCGCGAAGAGGACGAGAGTCGAGCCGAAGAGCGCCGTAGAGAGCCCCACGATCCGGCCGAGCCCCTTCGGGCTCTCGCGACGGGCCAGGGCGAAGGCCCCGACGACGGCCCCGATCCCGATCGAGGACATGAGAGTGCCCAGCGCCCTCGGCCCCCCGTGGAGGATGTCGCGGGCGAACACGGGCATGAGGACGGCGTAGGGGAATGCGACGAGGCTCATAAGGCCGACGTTCACGAGCGGCCGGCTGATGGCGGGGCGGGAGCGGACGTACGCAAGGCCCCGCAGAATCGCGTCGAGCGGGGAGCCGCGCGGCCGGGCCGCCCTAGGCGGGTGGGTCGGGTCCATCCGGGCGAGGCTCGCGAGAACGGCGGCGAAGGAGAGGGCGTTCAGGAGGAAGCAGACTCCCTCGCCCCATGAGGCGATGCAGAGTCCCGCGACGGCCGGGCCGATCATGCGCGAGAGATTGACGTTGAACGAGTTGAGCGCGATCGCGTTCCCGAGCACCCGGCGGTCCACGGTCTCGATGACGAACGACTGCCGCGTGGGCATGTCGAACGCGTTCAGGACGCCGAGGACGGCGGCGAGGACGAGGACGTGCCAGACCTGGACCGTGTCCGTGAGCACGAGGGCCGCGAGGACGACGGATTGGAGGGCCGAGAGCGACTGGGTCAGGTACAGGATGCGCTTCTTCGGGTACCGGTCGGCGGTGGCTCCGCCCAGCAGGCCGAACAGGAACATCGGGATCTGGCTCATGAACCCGGTCAGGCCGAGGAGCAGCGACGAATGCGTAAGGCGGTAGACGAGCCACATCTGGGCCGTGCCCTGCATCCAGTTGCCGGTCATCGAGATGCCCTGTCCGACCCAGTAGAGGCGGTAATTCCGGTGGCTGAGCGACCGGAAAGTGTGGGCGAGCCAGGCGCGCATGTCCCCATGATGGCACAGGTCTGATATCCTCGTTGACATGAACATTCGCGCATACCGTTCCCGCACCGGCATCCCTCTCTTCTTCGCCCTCACCGTCGCCCTGCTGGCCGGACCGGCCTGGAGCGCGGCGAAAAGTGTGATCGTCCTCATTGGCGACGGCATGGGGCCGATGACGGTCAGGGCGGCCAGCATCAAGCTGCACGGCCGCGACGGCAAGCTCGTCATGCAGGGCTTGCCGGTCAAGGGCGTCCTGTGTACGACCTCTTTCGGGGGCGGCGTGACGGATTCCGCCGCGGCGGCCACGGCGCTGGCCTCCGGCTACAAGACGAAGAACGGAATGATCGGGATGACCCAGGACGGCTCCTTGGTCCGCTCGATCCTCGAGGCCTGCCGGGACGCCGGGAAATCGACCGGGCTGGTCGCGACCTCGTCCATCACGCATGCGACGCCAGCCGGTTTCGCGTCGCACGTTTCCAGCCGGGGATCGGAGTACGACATCGCTTCCCAGCTTGTCGCGAGCCGGGTGAACGTCCTGCTCGGCGGCGGCAAGAGCTTCTTCCTCGAGCCCCAGGGCGACGCCTGGATCGGCGTGGATTTCAAGGACGCGGCGGGCACGAAGCTGTCCGGCTGGAGCGAACGGATGCGGCACAAGACCGGGGAGGAATCGGAGCGGACCGTGCTGACCCCGCCGGGGGCGGCGTCGGCGAACGTCTGGATCTGGCGGGGAGGCAGTCTCAACGCGTTCTTCGACGACTTCACGCTAAGCCCCAAGAAGGGGGACTCGGCGACGCGGCTGGTGAACGCGGACTTCGAGAAGGGCGATGCGAGCGGATGGAACCTCTGGAGCGGATGCGAGGTCGTGCGCGACGGCGCGTCGATGGCGCTCCGGGTCGCGCCCGGCGGCGGCTGCGACCAGACGGTGCCGGTGGACGCGGGCCGCGAGTACTCGTTCGGCTACCGGGGGCGCATCAGCGATCCGGACGCCGGCCTTCCGGACCGCCGCCTGCCCTGGGATGAGGCCGCCCGGGTCGGCTACGTCCGGATCGAGAAGAAGGGCGAGCTGGCCGGCGCATCCGGCCCCTTCGTCCTGGGGCTCTTCGAGCCGGGGGCGATGGAGAACACCCCGGCGGAGCCCACGCTGGCGGAGATGGCGGGGAAGGCGTTCGACCTGCTGGGCCGCGGTCCGCAGGGGTTCTTCCTCATGGTCGAGGGGAGCCAGATCGACTGGGCGGCCCACGGGAACGACGCGGAGGGCCTGTACCGGCAGATGGCGTGGTTCGACGACACCGTCAAGGCCGCTCTCGCGTATGCGAAGAAGAAGGGCGACGTCCTGGTCGTGGTGACGGCCGATCACGAGACCGGGGGAGTCACGGTCGAGGGATCGACTGCGTCCACGCTCAAGCTGGCTTTCACGACCAAGGGCCACACGGATACGAGGGTGCCGCTGTTCGCGTACGGCCCTGGGTCGAAGGCGTTCGCGGGCGCGCACGACAACACCGAGGTGCCACAGTTGATCGCCCGGGCGCTGGGCCTCGCGTTCTAGAGGAGTGCGCGCATGAGACCGCTCAGCCGCGTCGCGCCCGAGTGGTGGGATTACACGACCCTGGATCGCCGGATCCTGGACGACGCGGCGCGGCTGAAGCCCACGGACTTCCCCGGGATGGCCCGGCCGGGGTTCGCGATCGCGATATACGACACGCCCGAGGAGTTCTACCTCGCCGAGGCGCTCGAGTACATCGCCGCGTGGCGGACGGCGACCGAGGCCGAGCCGGCCGGGATCTGCGGACCCATCGGCCCCACGGAACAACTGCCACTCGTCGCGCGGCTCGTGAACGCGCTGGGACTCGATCTCCGGCACTGCCACTTCTGGGGCATGGACGAGTGGGTCGTGGACGGGAAGGCCGCGGGGATGGACCATCCGATGGGATTTGCCCGGGCCGACATGGATCTGTGCTTCAACCGGATCGACCCCAGGCTCCGCATGCCGGCCGCGAACCTGCACTTCCCCGGGATGGACGCCGGCCCCTACATCGCGAGTTGGGCCACAGCCAAGTGCCGGATCATGCAGGGCGGGCAGGGGGAGGTCAAGCACTGGGCGTTCAACGATCCCCCGAAGCGCGAGGGCCGGTGGAAGGACGAGCCGCCGCCGCCGGCCGAATACCGCAAGCTCACGACCCGGGTCGTGGACCTGCACCCGATGACGCTGATGCAGAACGCGCGGACCTCGGGCGGGGGCGTGGTCCAGAACGTGCCCCATCAGGCGATCTCGGTCGGGCCGGTCGAGACCTGGCGGGCGGATAAGGTCTCGATCTGGCACGCCGGGATGCACGACAACCCATTCGGGATGCGGCTCACGACCCATATGATCTCGAGGAAGATCGAGGACTCGGCGGTGCCCATGTCCCTGCTCGCGGGCCATCCGAACGTGCAGTTCAACTTCCTGCGCTCCGCGATCGGCTCCTGCGACGCCGAGATGCATTGATCCGGGAGGCCATGGCCAGACGAGTCCTCGCGGTCGGGGCGCACCCGGACGACATCGAGTTCATGATGGCCGGGACCCTGATCCTGCTGGGGAAAGCCGGGTACGAGCTGCACTGCCTGGTCGTCGGGAACGGGTCGTGCGGGACCGCGACCCTCTCCGCTGACGAGATCGCGGCCGTCCGGCTCAAGGAGACGCGGGCCGCCGCCGGGGTTATCGGGGCCGCGCACCACGGGCCCTTCGCTCCCGACATCGCCATCTTCTACGAGCCCGGCATCCTCGCCAAGGTCGGCTCCGTGATCCGCGATGTGGCCCCCGAGATCGTGCTCACGCACGGCCCCGATGAGTACATGGAGGACCACCAGAACACGTGCCGGCTCGCGATCACGGGGGCCTTCTGCCGGGGCATGCGCAACTTTCCCGTGGACCCGCCGTTCCCGCCCGTCGAGGGGCCGGTGGCCGTCTACCACGCCCTGCCGCTGGGGTTGAAGGGCCCGCTGAATAGGCCGGTCGCGCCGGACTTCCTCGTCGATGTCTCATCGGTGACCTGGGAGAAGCGGGAGATGCTCGCCTGCCACAAGAGCCAGAAGGAATGGCTCGACGTGAGCCAGGGCATGGACTCCTACCTCGATTCCATGGAAGCGATGGGTCGCGCGGCGGGGAAGCTGTCGGGGCGTTTCGTATCCGCCGAGGGCTGGATCCGGCACCTGCACCAGGGGCTTTCCCCCGAGGGATTCGATCCCCTGGTGCAGGCCTTGGGACCCGGCTCGATCTCAGGCTGACTTCGCCTTCCTTCCGTAGGCGTCCTGCCGTTCGAGGTCCGTGGCGAGCCGGTCCAGCGCCTTGTCGAGTGCCCCGCTGATGTCACCGGCCTTGGCCATGAACACGAACGTGGCGTCGAACACGGCCGGGTGCTTGGCCAGTGCCTCTGCGAAGGCCGCACCTCCCTTGAGATCGTCGACCACCGCCCTCAGCGCCGCTACGAGCGCGGCATCGTCGGCCTGTTCGGAGATGATCGCGAGCGACTGGACCAGCGGCAGGCCCGCCCCGACCATGGTGGCCAACTGCCTGGCGAACGCCGCCATGACGGACGTGGGCTCGTCGGACTCGAGGTAGGCGGCCAACTTCTCGACCATCACGTCGAGCTGCCCGGTCTCCTGGCCGGCCGCGATCATCTGCACGTACACACTCTTGAACCAACGCGGATGCTCGAGCATCCGCGCTGCGAGGCTCTCTCCTTCCTTCAGCTTGGCCCGAATGTCGCGGACGGCTTTGGCGAACTCCGGATCCTTCGCCGCCTGGGCGCAGGCTTCGAGCCCGTCCAGGATGGGCACGCCGATCCGCAGGAATGAGGCGAGCCGGAGGCTGAACGTGTAGAGTTCGCGACGATCGGCGGGAGTCAGGGTCTTCATGGTGGTCTCCTTGTTTTCGACGAACGCCTTCAGGGCCGGCCAGCTCGGATACCCGTACTCGCGGGCGACCACGAGGAGGGCGCGGGCCTGGGGCAGGTCGGGAGTTTCGGGGCCGGTGGCGGCGGCGTCGACGCTTGGGTCCAGATGGACGGCGGCGACCCGGCTAATGGCATCGGGGTCCCGTCGGACGTAGGCCCGGCGCAGGTCATCGGCCTGATCCTTGAGGTGCTCGAGATTGGGGCGGGAAGGCAGGACGTTTGGCGGACTCATGGGAACCTCCTTCACAGGTTACCCGGCGGTCCACGACGCCGCGGCGAAAGAAGGTTCCAGAACCCTCGATTGTGCTGCGCTCTAGGTGGGGTTCTCCCCTTTCCGTGGACCGGCGGCCGCCCTTCGGCCTCAATTGCAGGCTACGCCCGATGCGGACGGGCTGTCAAGGGTGGGATTTGAGGGGTCGGTTGGGTGGTTGACTGGCCGTCGCCGAGGCCGGATCATAGACGAACCGTGCCTGCTGTCCCCGAACCTCGCGAACCACAGCCCGAGCAGACCCGCCATCTCGCGGTCGTCATGTTCCTCGACATGGTGGGCTACAGCGCGCTCATGGCCCGGGACGAGGCGCGCGCCATGCACCATGTCCGCGCGCTGGAGGAGATCCTGCGCCGGGAGATCCCCGCGGCGGGGGGCCGGCTGGTCAAGCTCATGGGCGACGGATCGATGGCCGAGTTCGTGACGGCCGGGGCGGCCGTAGCATGCGCCGGCAAGATCCAGCGGCTGATCGCGGCGGGCTACGCCTCCGACGCGCCCGAGGACCGCTACCAGGTCCGGATCGGCCTCCACCTCGGCGAGGTCGCGGAGGAGAAGGGGGACCTGTTTGGCGACGCGGTGAACATCGCGGCCCGGATCCAGCCGCTCGCGGACCCCGGAGGGATCGCGATGAGCGAGGTCGTCCACGTGCAGGTCAAGAACCAGGGCCAGCTACATGGCACGTTCCTGCCTCCCGTCCGGCTGAAGAACATCCCCGAGCCGGTCCGCGTCTTCGTGACCTGCCCGCCGGGAGAGGGCTACGTGAAGTGGCGGGCCCGGCGGCTCGGTCTGGTCCGGCGCGCCTGCGTGGCCGCGGCCGTCATCGTGGCCACCGCCGCCGGCGTCTTGCTGGGTGTCCGCTACCTGCCCGTGTGGCTCGGCCCGCACCGGATCATCAACTTCCCGTTCCCGCAGAACCGGGACTACGCCCACGGGAGCCGGGCGTCCCAGATGTCCGCCGATCGGATCGCTGGCGAGATCCAGCGGGTGTTCGAGCCGTGGCGCCGCCGGTTCATCACCCGGGAGGGGGCCCCCCCCGGCACCTGGCGCGCCATGCTCGAGGACGGGACCACGGTCTCGGGATGTATCGGAGAGGCCATGCTCGTGCTCGTGGCCATGGACAACGCGCGCAACCGGACCCAGGAGCAGTTCGACGGGCTGTGGCGCTATCACCAGTCGTTCCTCGATTCCCAGGGGCTCATGCACTGGCACGTGGATGCGGCGGGGAAGGTGATCGGGAGCAACGCGGCGACCTCCACCGAGGTGGATATCGCGCTGGCCCTCCTCCTCGCCCACCGGCAGTGGAGCCGGGAGGAATCCAGCTACTATCTGACCGAGGCTCGCGCCCTCGTGGCCCGGATTGCCAAGGCCTGCGTCGAGCCGGAGACCTTCATCCTCCGGGGCGGGGATGCCGGCGGTGGGACGAAGCTGACCCGGCCTTCGTCGTTCTCGCCCGCGCATCTCGGGCTGTTCGTGAGCGGGGGGGCGGGCGATCGCGCGTTCTGGGAGAACGTGATCCGTGCCAACTACGGGGTTATCGAACGGTGTCTGGCGAAGCGGACGTCCGGGTTCGTCCCCGCCAACTGCGACGGCGATTGCGGCGAGATGCCCCCGGAGAGCTACGCCTTCCAGCCGTGGTCGATCCTGTGGCGCATCGGGCTGGACTACCTCTGGTTCGGCGAGCGCCCGGGGCGCACGGGCCGGGTCATGCTCGAGCAGGCCACGACGTTCGCCATCCAGAAGGCGGCCGGCGATCCGGCGGCGCTGGGAGAGCTCTACTCCGTGGACGGCGACCGGCAGGGGGAGCCGGGCGTCGCGCACGCCATGCTGGCCTTCGGCATCGCGGCGCAATCGATGGAGTCCCAGAAGACCTGGATGAACAACCTGCTCGACAAGGCGATCCAGTACCTGGGGCACAGGAAGGAGCCGGCCTTCAGCGACGCCTGGTCCATCCTCGGCATGCTCACGATGAGCGGCGGCTTCCCGAACCTGTGGGCGCTGGAGACCTCCGGGACCGCCAAGGGCGCCCCACCGGTGGCGCTGGACTTCGCGGTCCAGTTGCCTTACGAGGTGAGCTACAGTCCGGGGGTCTCGGCGAGCGCCTTCCTGGTCGGGGACGGCCGGGGTGGCGGGGCGCTCAAGCTCGCGTATCGGAAGCCCTCCGCGACCGATATCTGCGAGGTCCGGTTCGCGGTGGGCCAGGACTGGACTTCCGTCGACGGGTTCACGGTCGCGGTCCGGGCGGAGCCGGCCGTGCCCATCCGGGTGACCGTGATGGACGGTAACGGCCGGCAGTGGTTCTGCGATGTGTCGCTCACGCCGGGAACCATCGCCTGGCGGATTCCGTTCGAATCCCTGGAACTGGGGGCGTGGGAATCTCCGCGCGATGCCGCTCTGGCGCTTTCTAACGTCCGGTCGGTGACCGTGGCTCCTGGGGGGCTCGCGGGCACGCTCCGGGTAAGTGCTGTGGCCCCGTTGCTGGCGTCCGATCAGGAGCCCGTGCGGTCCGTGGAGCCGCTCGGGTTCGATGCCGCCGGACAGCCGTGGTCCTACAGCGGCAGCGGCGGAGGCATGGCCTGGGCCTTCGAGGGGACCGGGTCCGACCGCGTCGTCCGGATCCGGTACACCTCCACGGCCGCCGGCTTCTGGGGGATCGGGTTCAACGTCGGCCGGGACCTGAGCCGGAGGGACGCGCTCCGGGTGCGTGCGAAGTCCGGGGCCGGCCGGATCATTTCCCTCGTCCTGGCCGATGCCGACGGCGAGCGCTGGAGGGTCCGGCTCCGCCCCGCGCCGGTCTTCAAGGATTACGATCTCGCGTTCGACCTCTTCACGCTCGAGGGCAAGCAGGAGAAGGGCAAGAACGGCCGGCTGGACCTCTCCCGGATCGACTCGATCCAGGTCGCGGGCTCCGGCGAGGCGACTGACGATGTCTGGGTGGCATCCTTCGCCGCGGCAGGTACCGGCCAGCCGGCGGCATCAGCCAAGACACCAACGGCGCCGCCCAAGGTGGCATTGGGCTCCCCGGATCTTATCGGAGGCCTGGAGACGCTTCGTCCCTATGCTGGGAAGGGGGCGACGCTCAAGGCGGCCATGGAAGGCGCAGACGGTCATAAGGCGATGCGCGTCGAGTTCCGGTCCCCGCCCGACGGCTATTGGGGGGTGCCGTTCGCTCCTACGGTTCAGGACTGGAGGCCCTACCAGGCCATTGCGGTTCGTGTCCGGTCCCGCGCGCCCGCAACCTTCCGGATACTCGTCAAGGATTGGACCGGAGACTCCTGGGTGGTGACCGTGAAGGCGACCGTCAAGTCCCGGAGGCTCACGATCCCGCTCAAGACCTTCATACTCCGGCCGGACGAGGCGGCGGAGCGGAAGGAAGGCGTGTTCGACCTGAACCAGATCAAGGATATGCACATCATCCAGGAGACGGGGGGGACCGGGGGCGGCACGGTCTGGATCGAGGCCCTCGAGCTCGTTCGTTGAGGATGGCGGTGCGCAAGTACCTCGGATGGCGGCTCGCGTTCGCGGTCGCGCTGGTGGGACTCAGCGCGATCACGTACGCCGCGCACCTCCTGATCTTCCGGGACCCCCGGAACCTGCTCTTCTACACGGTCATGGACGTCGCATTCCTGCTCATCGAGGTTCTGCTCGTGACCGTCCTCCTCGACCAGCTCGTGACCAGGTGGGAGCGCCAGAAGATGCTCGACAAGCTCAACATGGTGATCGAGACGTTTTTCAGCGAGTTCGGCAAGCGCCTGTTGGGGCATCTGGCGCGGCGGGACCGGCACCTCGAGCGGATCCGGAACCTCGTGGCGACGACGCACGGGATGTCGCCCGCCGAGTTCAGGGCGGCGGAGGAGGCGGTCCGCGGCTACAAGTGCGACCTCGATATCTCCCGGATCGACCTCAAGCTCGTGCGCCGCTACATGCAGCCCCGCCGCGAATTCCTGCTTGGTCTGCTCCAGAATCCGAACCTGCTCGAGCACGAGGTGTTCACGGACCTCCTGCGCGCGGTTTTTCACGTCGTCGAGGAACTGGTGTCCCGGGACCTCGACCGGCTTTCGCCCGAGGACGTGGCCCACCTCAAGATGGACCTCGAGCGGGCGTACGACCGGCTGACGGCCGAGTGGATCGTGTACCTCGGCTACATCAAGGCCCAGTATCCCTACTACTACGTCTTCGCCGTCCGCACGAATCCCTACCTCGGCGACGACGTCAGCCTCGATGAGTCGTCGGAATCCTGTTGAAAGGGCATGGGCGGAGACGTCCGTGATACAGTCATCTCCAGGGACGGAGGTCGCACATGGATGGCAGGATTCTGATTGAAGCGGGTCGGCTGAAGGGGTTCAGCTTGCCGGTTCAGCTCTTCCGGGAAGGCCGCCAGTACGTCGCCGATTGCGGCGCTCTCGGGCTGGCGTCCCACGGGAAGAGTTCCAGCGAGGCGAGGTCCTCCTTGAAGAACGTGATCGAGGTGTTCATCGAGGAAGTGATCGAGATGGGGACGCTGGACAAGGTGCTGGCGGAACGCGGCTGGACCAGGAAGGCTTCCGGTCACGAGAAGGCTGCCTGGGTCTCTCCGCGGGTGACCCGGGGAGTCGTCTCGAGCGCGACCGGACGGGCCTAGGAGTCCGTGGACCCGGAGGAGTTCCGGCTTTTTCTGACGGACAACGGTTGCCGGAAGAAACGCGAACGTCCCGACGGAACGGAAGTCTGGGTCAAGGACGGATTGGACGTGCCCGTCGTATTCCTTAACCGCGGAGTTCTGTCGGCCCGGGAGCTCGAACGGCTTCTTCACCTCAAAGGCGAGGATCCCGGTGCTCTTGGGAAGTGGCGCAAGGCCAGGGGGAAACAGTGAGACTATTGTCTTCCCGTCGTGTGGGCTGTCTCCGGACGAATCGGCACCTGGCCTTTCTCATCGCCATGGCGGTCGTCGCCGGATTTGCCTGCGTGGCGGACTCCGCTGGGGCGGAGGTCGTGATCCGGGTGACGCCTTCCGACCCGGGCGGGCTCGATGCGGCGCGGGACCGGGCGCGGGAGGCCGTCAAGAGGCACCGGGAGCCGGTCCGGGTCGAGCTCGGGGCCGGGACCTACGTCCTCGAGCACGGGCTCGTGCTCACGGCGTCCGACTCCGGCACCGCCAAGGCTCCGGTGACGTGGACGTCGACCCCGGGTGGCCGGGTCCGCATCTCGGGCGGCCGCGAGGTCGGGGGCTGGGGCCCGGTCACGGACCCCGCGATCCTGGCCCGGCTCGATCACGCGGTGCGATCGCGCGTGCTGGTCACGGACTTGCGCGCGCAGGGCCTGGCGAACTACGGGACCTTCCGCCGCCGCGGCTTCGGCCTCCCGCGGGCCGTATCCGCGCTCGAGCTGGTCTGCGACGACGCCATCATGCCCCTCGCGCGCCATCCGTCGAAGGGCTGGCTGACCGTGACCGCGACGCTCACCGGCGGCGATGCCGTGCGATTCGCATTCACGGACGCCGAAGCGGCCCGGTGGGGAGCCGCGCCGGACCTCTGGGTCCACGGCTACTGGACCTACGACTGGGCGGACACGCACGATCCCGTCCTGGATTTCTCTCCGGCGCGGGGCGAGGCCGCCATTCACGCGCCCGCGGGTTGGTACGGCATCAAGACCGGGGCCCGGTTCGCGTTCGAGAACGCGCTGGAGGCGCTCGACGCGCCGGGCGAATGGTGGCTTGACCGGGCGGCGGGCAAGCTCTACTTCCTCCCGCCCTCCGATGCCAAGCCCGTCCGGACCGTGGTCACCATGATCGAGGAGCCGCTCGTCTCGCTCGAGGGGGCTTCGTACGTCCGGGTGGAGGGGATGATCCTCGAGGACGCGCGCGGCGACGGCGTGCTCGTCGAGGGGGGCGCCAACTGCCGGATAGCGGGATGCACGATCCGGAACCTGGGCGGCCTCGGGGCCGCCATCAAGGGCGGCCGCGGGCACCTCGTCCGGTCCTGCGACGTGTACGGTGCCGGCGAGGGCGCGATCGCGGTCGAAGGCGGCGACCGGCCTACCCTCAAGGCCTGCGGAAACGCCGTCGAAAACAACGACCTCCACGACTTCTGCCGGTGGGCCCGGACCTACAAGCCGGGCGTCCAGGTCGACGGCGTCGGCTGTCGTGTCGCGCACAACTGGATCCACGACGCCCCGCACAACGGCATCCTGCTGGGCGGCAACGACCACGTGATCGAGTTCAACCTCGTCGAGCGCGTGTGCCTCGAGACCGGGGACTCGGGCGCCTTCTACATGGGCCGCGATCCCACCATGCGGGGGACCGTGGTCCGGAACAACCTCTTCCGGGATCTCAAGCCTACGCAATCGCGGCCGGGGGAGTTCAACAACGTGATGGCCGTCTACCTCGACGACTGCGCCTGCGGCACCCGGGTCGAGGGGAACCTCTTCGTGCGGGCCGCCTGGGGGGTCATGATCGGGGGCGGGCGCGACAACGAGGTGCGGGGCAACGTCTTCGTGGACTGCGACCCCGGCGTGAGCGTGGACTCACGGGCGCTGAACTGGGCCAAGGACTACTACAACCCGGGCGGCGGCTGGGAGATGGTGCGCCGGTTGGCTGCCGTGCCGTACCGCAACGCGCTCTGGCGCGCCCGGTATCCGAAGCTCGCGGGTTACAGTCTCGCGACCTGCGCGGCGCCGGCCGGCAACCGGATCGTGGGCAACGTCTCGACCGGGGGCCGCTGGCTCGAGCTCGTCGAAGGCCTCACACCATCGAGCGTCGAGATTCGCGACAACGTCGTCGAGGGAGCCCCCGGCGTGAAGCCTGCGACGTGGCCCCCGATCCCCCTCGACCGGATCGGGCTCGAGCGCGACCGGTTCCGTCCCGCCCCGCGGCCGTCGCGATAAGATCTTCGCGGAGGTATCCGAGCGGCCCCTCGAACACGGGCCGGCATCCTTGCAGCCCGATTTCCCCCATCCACACGCGCACGGAGAACGCCAGGCAGGTGGACTCGCCGCATTCCCCGCAGTTCGTGCGCGGAAGCCGTTTCCAGATTTCCAGGGCCGGGGCCTTGCTCCGGGGCTCCAGGCAGGGCGTGATCCGGTCCCGATCCGCCCAGACGGAGACGGCACGCGCACGGATGCCTTCGAGGACGAGCCATGCGTCCACGATGTCGGTGGCCTTCGCGATCATGACGCGCCGGGGGTGAAGCGTGACGAGATGGAACCCATCCATGTACGTGAGCGTCCGGGTTTCCGGCCCGTACATGGCCGAGGGCATCACGGCGTTGAGGTACGGGAACACCGGCTCCAGGTCGCCCGAGATCTCCGCCGTGACCCTGGACTTCGACCACTCCGTGGCGCAGGAACGGAACGAGACGACGGCCGCCCTGCCGAAAGGCTCCGGGGCCCCGGCCGGTTCGGGCCCGTCGGGCATGGGGCGGGCGACGGGCCGGTGATCGACCCATCCGGCGACCGTCACCGTCTTCGCTTCCGTCACAAGCCGGGCCATGTCCGCCCTGCCGGCCACGAGCGCGGGCGCAGCCACGAGGGCGAGCGGCGGCGTGGGGTCGATCTGCTCGACGGCGGCTCCGATGCGCCTGAAGAACCCGGCGGCGGCGTCGGCATCCGGACGACCCGGAAACGCCGCGATCAGGCGGTCGTCGGTGGGGGATGTCATGCCGGCCGGCGCCGGGCGGGGGTGCACGTCATACCGCGATCGTACCAAGACGGGCGCCACTCGCCCGGAGGGAGCGGAAATGGTAGAGTAAGACTCCGGGAGGTCCAGTATAACCATGGCATACACGGTGGGTCCGAAGGGGCAGGTCGTCATCGCGAAAGAGATTCGGGACAAGCTGGGCGTGGCGCCCGGATGGGTCGCCCTGCAGAGACTGGCCGGCGACCATGCGGAGGTCTACTTCGCCCCGCCTCCGCACCGCCGGTCGCTGAAGGGGAGTCTGACCCGGTTCACGAAGGTCAAGGTCGCGCCGGGGCGGGAGTGGGACGAGGCGCGGCGGACGGCGTGGGCCGCCGAATCCGGCCGGGGCGTCTACCGCCGGTCCCGCCCCAAGTGAAAGGCTTCCTCGACAGCAGCGTTATCGTCCGGTATCTCGTCGAGGATCAGCCCGCCCTGACCGGCCGCGCGGCCCGGATCATCGACGGATCCCGGGATCTCCTGGTCACGGACGCCGTCATCGCCGAGGTGGCCTGGGTCCTGACGAAGGTCTACGCGATTCCGCGGGAGGCCGTCGTGGACGAGCTGGTCTCGCTCCTCCAGAAGGAGAACATCGACACGTGGGGAGTCGACAGGGGCGAAGCTGTCCAGGGCCTGCTCCTGTGCCGGCCTTCCGGCCGGGTATCGTTCGCGGACGCCATGCTCTGGGCAGCCGCGCGCTCGCGGGGCGCCTCTCCGGTCTACTCGTTCGACGAGCGGTTCCCGTCCGACGGCGTCGAGGTGCGGCGGGAAGCATGAACACTCGACGGCTCGTCGCCACGATCGCGGCGGTGATCGTCCTGGGCCACGCCACTGCGCATGCGGCGACCATCCTCACGGCGGCCGGGGACGGCAATTACGGGTACGCGGGGGACGGGATGTCGGCGACGGTTGCGGAGATTTCCACCGCCAACGGTGTCGCGGTGGATGCAGCAGGGAACGTCTTCATCGCCGACACCGACAACAATCGCGTTCGCAGAGTGGACGCGGTCACGGGGACGATCACGACAGTGGCGGGGACTGGGCTGTGCTGCTACAACGGCGACAACATCTCGGCTACGGCAGCGCGACTGAGCGGGCCGTACGGCGTGGCGGTGGACTTGGCGGGGAACCTGTACATCGCGGACACCACCAACAACCGCATCCGCGAGGTCAGTGCCGCGACGGGATTGATCACCACGCTTGCGGGAACGTCGATTCCGGGTTTCAACGGGGACAACATGTCGGCCACGGCGGCGAGGTTGAGCGGGCCGTACGGCGTGGCGGTGGACGGCTCCGGGAACGTCTTCATCGCCGATACCGGCAACAACCGCGTCAGGCGAGTGGACGTGACGACGGGCAAGATCGGCACGCTCGCAGGCACGGGCGTCATGAGTTTCAACGCTGACCATATCTCGGCGACGGTGGCGCAGTTGAACGCTCCTTCCGGGGTGGCGGTGGGGCTCTCGGGCAGCGTTTACATCGCGGACTACGGTAATGCGAGGGTGCGCGTGGTCGGCGCGGGGTCCGGGTTGATCGACACCGTGGCGGGGACGGGTACTGCGGGGTACAACGGGGACGGGATCGCAGCCACGGTGGCCCAGCTCCAATCCCCGTTCGGCGTGGCCGTGGATGGGTTGGGCAACCTCTTCATCGCGGACGATGCGAACAATCGAGTTAGAAAGGTGACCGCGGCCTCGGGGCTGATCTCGACGGTCGCCGGGACCGGACTCTGTTGCTACAACGGGGACCAGATCGACGCGACGACGGCAAGGTTGAACTACCCCGAGGGCGTCGCCGTGGATGCCTCGGGCAATCTCTTCATCGCGGACACCTACAACTACCGGGTCCGGGAGGTCGCAAGTGTCCTGACGACGCTGACCGTCGCACCGAATCCTGCGATCGTCGGCCAATGGGTGAGCGTGACCCTCACCGTTTCGTATACGGGATCGGTCTCAGCGTCGGGCGTGACCGCGACCCTCTACGACTCTTCCGGCGGCACGCTCGTGTCCTTCCAGACCGGCCCGCCAGGGGGCGGGATCGTGGTCGCCCCCGGTACTCTCGCCGCGTTCGTCTGGACCTTCAGCGTCAACGGCGGCGGGACCGTGGCCTTCACCGCATCGACGACGGGCGTGGACGACGTCAACGGCCTGCCCTTCGTCAATGTCGACTCGGTTCTCCTCATGATCCCGCCGGCGGGGCTGTCCGTGGTCAAGACGCAGTCGCCCGCCTCGCCGGGGGGCGGCTCGCCCGTCACCTACACCATGATCGTCACCAACGGCTCGTTCGATCCGCTGACGGCGGTGATGGTCGCGGACACGGTCTCGCCGGTGGTGACGGGGGTCACGCCGGGGACCCCGTCCGGGTTCACGCTCCAGCCGGTGGTGCAGACGGCCTCGGGCACGCTCTTCAGTTGGTTGAGTTCCGCTCCGCTGGCGCCGGGGGCGAGTGCGGCGTTCACGCTGGCCGGGACCCTCGGCGTCGTGTGCGCGGCCACGATGGTGTCGAACACGGCGTTCGTGACCGCGAGCTGGGGCGCCACAACGACGGAGATGATCTCCGGCGTGACGGGCTTCATCGCGCCCGCCGCCACGGCGATCGCGGTGGTCAAGACGCAGTCGGGCGGCGTCGGGATCGGGTCGCCGGTCCAGTACCGGCTCGACGTGACCAACGTGGGCAGTGGGACGATCACGAGCCTCCTAGTGGTGGATACGGTCGCGCCCGTCCTGGTCGGGGCGACATCATTCGAGCCCGCCGGGTTCCCGACGCCCCTGGTCACGAGCGTGCCCGGCACGGGGACGCGGTACGTCTGGAGTGGAGCCGGGCTGAAACTCGGCCCGGGAAAGACGTGGAGTTTCACGATCTCCGGGGGAATCGGCATGGTCTGCGCGCCGACAGCGTCGGGCGGTGTGTCGTTCGTGTCGGCCGGCGGGCTGTGCAGCGCGACGGAGACGGTCTCGAACGCGGTCGGCGGCACGATCTTGCCCGCAACGGGCACTATCACGGTCGCAAAGGTCCAGACGCCGGCCTCCGGGTCGTCCCTGTCCCCGGGCTCGGCGGTGAGCTATCAGATCACGGTGACGAACGCGGGCTCCGCGACGCTGGACGTCGTGACCGTGACCGATACGATCTCGCCCGCGGTCGTGGGCGCCACCGCGACGACGCCGTCTGGCCTGGCCCCCCCGGTCGTGACGTCCATCGCGGGCACGGGTACGCGCTTCGCCTGGAGCGGCGCGCCCCTGCTCTGGGCCGGCCGGACCGGCATGAACGCGGCGGTTGACGGGCTGGCCGCCGGTGTCGCGGGCGGGAAGCTGTACGCGGTAGGCGGGTTCGCCGGCGCCTTCACGGGGGCCTTCGAGGCCTACGATGCGGCGGCGGACACCTGGATGTGGCGGGCCACCATGCCCACGGCCCGCGGCACGCTGGCCGCGGCCGTGATCGGGGACACGCTGTACGCGGTCGGCGGGTCGAGCGGCTCCGCGCTGTCCAAGAACGAGGCGTACGACCCGGCTACGAATACGTGGACGACGAAGGCCAGCCTGCCGACGGCCCGTGCGGCGGTCGCCGCCGGGGTCGTGAACGGCCTGCTCTACGCCGTCGGTGGCGTATCCGGTGTCACTTACTACCCGACGGTCGAGTCCTACGATCCGGCGGCCAACACGTGGACGACGAAGGCCTCCATGCCGACGACCCGCGCGGGCCTCGCGGTGGGCGTCGTGGGCGGGACGATCTACGCGGTGGGCGGCTGGAACGGCAGCGCGTACCTGGCGACGCTGGAAGCCTACGACCCGGCGACGGATACGTGGACGACGAAGGCCTCCTGCCCCACGGCCCGCGGGTACCTGGCCGCCGCGGTGGTGGACGGCCGCCTTTTTGCGATCGGGGGCACCAGTGGTGCGATCAACCTGGCTACAGTCGAGGCGTATGACCCTGCGACGGACACGTGGACGGCGCAGCCCGGGCTTCCGACGGGACGCGAGGCGCTGGCCGCGGCGACCCTGAACGGCAGGATCTACGCGTTGGGAGGATTCAACGGGGGATTCCTGGCAACAAATGAGGAGGGGGTGCCGGGCCTCGCGCCGGGTTCGTCGTTGATCTTCACGATCGCGGGACGGGTTGGGATGGCCTGCACCTCCGTGACGATTCCGAACGAGGCCGACATCACCGCGTCGAGTACCTGCACGCCCCTGCTCGCCCAGGGCACGAACGCGACCTTCTTCACCCTCATGCCGCCCGCGCCGGGGTTCAGCGTCACCTCCGTGCAAGTCCCTGCGTCTCCGGCTGCCGGCGCTTCCGTGACCTACCGGGTCGTGGTGGCGAACACGGGGACGGATACGGTCCTGGACTTCGCGCTCACGGACACGCTGTCGCCGGTCGTCATCTCGGCCACGACCGCTGCTCCGTCGGGATTCCCGTGCCCCGTGGTTGCGCAGGCGCCGGGCGGGACCCTCTTCACCTGGTCCGGTGCCGGGATCAGCCTCGTGCCCGGCCAGGTCTGGACGTTCACGATCACGGGCACGGTCGGCGACGTCTGCTCGGCGCAGGTCTCGAACTCGTCGTACGTGACGGCCTCCGGGTCGTGCTCGGCGACGTCCGTGAGCGGCGTTACGGGGTTTGCGCTCGGGCCGCCGGCCCTGGGCGTGTCGATCACGGCCACGGTGACCGGGGGAGGGTGCCTGCTCTGCCCGGTCGGCTATACCATCGTCGTGTCCAATACGGGCGCGGCGACGATCACCCAGCTCGTACTCACGGACACGGTTTCGCCGGTCGTGACGGGCGCCTCTGCCGACCAGCCGGCGGGGATGCCGCCGGCTGTCGTGACGCAGACCGCGGGCGGCACGCTCTTCTCGTGGTCCGACGGCGGGCTGACTCTCCCCCCCGGTGCCAGCTTTACCTTCACGATCACGGGGACGGCGGGGTCCGTCTGCGCCGACACGGTGGTGACGTCGACGTCCTTCCTGACCGTCGGCACCGCATGCGGATTGACGGGCACGGCAACCGCGTTCGCCGGCTTCGTCGCCGTGCCGCCGGGAGCTGCGGTGACTCTTGCCGTGACCCGGATCCCGGCCTCGCCCGCGTGGGGCGATGTCGTCACGTACCAGTTGGTGGTCACGAACGCCGGCACGGCGACGCTGACCGGCGTCACCGTGACGGATACCCTCCCGGCCGTGGTGACGGCCGTAACGCCCGGGACGCCGGCAGGATTCACCTTCCAGCCGGTCGCCCAGGCGGCATCGGGGACGCTCTATAGCTGGGTGAGCAACGCGCCCTTCCCGCCGGGCGCCAGCGCCACGTTCTCACTGGCGGGGAAGATCGGGGCCGTCTGCGCGCTGACGGACGTCTCGAACACCGGCTTCGTCTCCGCGCGGTCGGACTGCGCGGCTACGATCCTGAGCGGCTCGACCGCCGGATTCCTGGTCGGCCCGCCTGCGGTGACGCTGGCCGTCTCGGTGGTCAAGACCGTGTCACCGTCCACGACCGCGTACCTGCCAGCCGGCACTCCGCTGGTCTACACGATCCTGGTGACGAACTCGGGTGACGCGACGGTCACGGCGGTCACGCTCGTGGACACCGTGAGCCCGATCTTCGCGAATGCCCTGACGCAACAGCCGCCGGGGTTCGGACCACCGCTGGAGACCGGCATCTCCGGGGGAGGCACCCGATTCGTCTGGGCCGCGACCGGGCTGATCCTGCCGCCGGCTGCCGTCCTGACCTTCACGATCACGGGGTCCGTCGGATCCGTGGCCGTCTCGACATGCGTATCCAGTACGGCCTTCGTGGTCGTCTCCAGCGGCTGTGCGGAGCAGAACGCGTTTTCGAATGCGGTCGGCGTGGCCGTGCTCGCCGTGCCCGCACCGCCTCCGCCACCCGAAGGGACTGATCCCCTGCGGCTGACCTATCCGGGAGCGGCCCTCGACCGCAACGTCATCGACACCCGGCTGGGCGAGATCGTGCTGGTCCGCATGTACCCGCGCACCTCGGATCCGATCCTGGTGCGGATCTTCACGGCGTCCGGCCGGCTGGTGCGGACGCTCCGGAGGTTCACGCCCATGGGCCCGGACCAGTTCCTGGTCAAGTGGGACGGGAAGACCGAGGACGAGTTCGACGTCGCCCGCGGCGTCTACCTGGTCCACGTGAAGGGCGGCGGCATCACCGCCCTCCTCAAGGTCCTGGTGAAGTAGTGGTCAGGAGGACCGGCCGCCGGGAACGGGCAGGATCCCTGCGGAGGGCGCTGGCCCTCGAATGGACACTCATCGGGTACAACGTGCTCGAAGCCGCCGCCTCGATCCTGTTCGGCGTCTGGGCCGGGTCGGTTGCCCTTATCGGCTTCGGTCTCGACAGCGTGATCGAGGTGGGGTCGGCCCTGCTCCTCGTCTGGCGCCTGCGGGCGGAACAGCGCGGGCTGGCCTACGAAGCGAAGGAGCGGACGGCCCGCCGGCTCATCGGCTGGTCCTTCCTGGTGCTCGCCGGGTACGTCGGATGGGAAGCCGCCGGGCACCTCGTGGGCGGGGTGGCGCCCGCCGGGAGCCTTCCCGGAGTCGTGCTGGCCATACTGTCCCTGATCGTGATGCCCATCCTAGGCCTCGCGAAGCTCCGGATCGCGGGACGGATCGGCAGCCGGGCCCTCCGGGCCGACGCCATGGAGACCCTGGTCTGCGCCTACCTCTCTTTCACCCTCCTGCTGGGCCTGGCCATGAACGCGTGGCTGGGGTGGTGGTGGGCCGACCCCGCCGCCGCGCTCGCGATGCTGCCGCTCCTGCTCCACGAGGGCTGGGAAGGCGTCCAGGCGGACGAGTGACATCCCAAGACGGAGTAGAATCACCGGAAGCGCGACATGGCGGATACTGAAGCGGACACCTGCCGGAAGCTCGTCGTCCCCAAGCTGCATGCGGCGGGATGGACGGACGACCAGATCAGCGAGCAGAAGAGCTTCACGGACGGGCGCATCATTCCCGCCGGCCAGGCGGCGGTCCGGCGGAAGGGGAAGCGTGCCGACTTCCTGCTGAGGTACACCCGGGACTTCACAATTGCGGTCGTGGAGGCCAAGCGTTCGTTCAAACTCCCGGGGGACGGGATCCAGCAGGCCAAGGACTACGCCGAGACGCTGGGGCTCAAGTTCGCCTATTCGACCAACGGGATGGGCATCGTGGAGCACGACTACACGACCGGCCGGGAGCGGACGCTCACGGCGTTCCCGGGTCCCGCGGAGCTCTGGGCCCGCCAGCGGGCGCAGGAGGGCATCGGGACCGAGGCGGCGGAGCACCTGCTGGCGCCCTCCTCACTCTCCTCCGAGAAGGCGCCCCGCTACTACCAGGAGATCGCGATCAACCGGGCGGTGGGGGCGATCGCGAAGGGGCAGAAGCGGGTGCTGCTCACGCTGGCGACCGGGACGGGCAAGACCTTCGTCGCGTTCCAGATCATCTGGAAGCTCTGGTCGTCGCGGTGGAACCGGGCAGGCGAGCATCGCAAGCCCCGGGTGCTCTACCTTGCCGACCGGGTCATTCTCATCGACAAGCCCAAGGACATCGACTTCGCCCCGCTCGGTGACGCCCGATCCAAGATCGAAGGGGGCGAGGTCTCGAAAGGACGCGAGGTCTACTTTGCCATCTATCAGGCCATCGCCAACCGGGAAGGCCGTCCCGGGCTCTACCAGCAGTTCCCGCCTGACTTCTTCGACCTCATCGTCGTGGACGAGTGCCACCGGGGGAGTGCCAAGGACGAGAGCAACTGGCACGAGATCCTCGAGTACTTTGAGCCAGCGTTCCAGCTCGGGATGACGGCGACGCCTCTGCGGGACGACAACGTGGACACGTACCGCTACTTCGGCAATCCCGTCTACACCTACAGCCTCAGGCAGGGCATCGAGGACGGGTTCCTGGCTCCCTACCGGGTCCAGCGGATCGTGACGACCGTGGACGCGGCGGGCTGGCGGCCCACTCCGGGCGAGGTCGACCGATTCGGGCATGCGATCCCGGACGAGCTCTACGAGACCAAGGACTTCGAGACGATCGTGAAGCTCAAAGCGCGGACGGAGACGATCGCGAAACACATCGCCGAGCACCTCCGGGCCACCGGCCGGATGGACAAGACCATCGTCTTCTGCGTGGACCAGGAGCACGCGGAGGACATGCGTCTTGCGCTCAGCAACGCCAACGCCGACCTCGTCAGGGAGTACCCGGACTACGTCGTCCGGATTGTGGCGGACGAGGGCCAGACCGGCCGGGGCCACCTCTGGGATTTCACCGACGTCGAGCAGAAGACGCCCGTAATCGTGACGACCTCGCGCCTGCTGTCGACCGGCGTGGACGTGCCCACCTGCCGCAACGTCGCGCTGGTCCGGCCGGTGGGCTCCATGACCGAGTTCAAGCAGATCATCGGCCGGGGGACCCGGGTCCGGGCTGACTACGGCAAGTACTTCTTCACCATCCTGGACTACGTTGGCGATGCCACCCGGAAGTTCGCGGACCCCGACTTCGACGGCCAGCCGGCCCTCGTGTCCGAGGAGCGGATCGACACGGAGGGCCGGGTCGTGGACCGGAAGGAAGCCCAGGCGGACGATCAGCGGGTGGAGGCGGAGGCCGGTGACCTCCGGCATCCCGAGATGGGCAAGGCTGGAGATTCCACGGACCAACCCGGGTATGGCAAGTTCTACGTGGACGGCGGCCGGGTCGAGATCGCGGCCAACGTCGCTTACGACCTTGACCCGCAGGGGCATCGGCTCCGGGCCATGAGCTATCAGGAGTACACGCGGCGCGAAGTCGGAAAGCTCTATGCCAACGCGGCGGAACTCAAGGCGAAATGGGCGACCGCGGCAGGCCGGTCAGCAGTCCTCGAAGCCCTGAAGACCAACGGCATTGCACTGGACAAGCTGGCCGATATCGCGTCTCAGCCCGATGCCGACCCGTTCGATCTCCTGTGTTATGTCGCTTTCAGCCTCCCGCTTCGGACGCGCCGGGAGCGCGCCGAGATGTTGCGCCGGGGCAAGCCGGACCTATTCGCCAAGCACAGCGCCGAGGCCCGGCAGGTCCTGAACGAGATCCTGGACAAGTACGTGGAGCAGGGCGTGGAGGAGTTCCGGCTCCCGGACATCCTCAAGGTGCCCCCCGTGGACCGGCACGGGACCGTGGCCGAGATCGCCAAGCACTTCGGCGGTGAGACCCAGCTCCGCGCCGCCGTCCTTGAGCTCCAATCCCAGCTATACCTAGTTCCTGCCTGAGCTAGATACTTACACACAATGTAAGCTTTATGCTGTTGACAAATACTTACATTGTGTGTAAGTATACTGGTGCCATGAGAACGGACTTCAGGGACTTCGAGGAGCGCCTCTACCGGGTCGCCGAGACCCAGGGCGGATGCTTTACGGCCAAGCAGGCGCTTCACGCGGGTTACTCGTACCGCCTCCAGCACTACTATCGGGCCCGCGGGAAGTGGGACGCGCTCGACCGGGGGATCTTCCGGCTCCGCAACCACCCCCACGCTGATCGCGAGGACCTCGTCCGCTGGTCGCTCTGGAGCCACGACCGCAGCGGCCGTCCCCAGATCATCTTCTCCCATGCGACCGCGCTCTCATTCCACGAGCTCGGGGACTTCAACCCAGGCCGGTTCCACGTCATCGCGCCTCAGGCCTTTCGAAAACCCCCGACGCCGGGGCTCGTCATCCACCGCGCATCGCTTCCTTGGGATGAGTCTGAGGCTCATGACGGGTTCTGGGTGACGAACCCTCTCAGGTCACTTCTGGACGGCGTCGAGGCCAATCTGGAGCCGGACCACCTCATTCGGGCGATCGAAGAGGGGATTCGCAGAGACCTGGTGAGTTGGCCGGATATCGTTCGCAAGGCCGTATCCCCGACGGCGAAACGGTTCCTTGAGGTCTATGCTGTCGAGCACCAGATCAAGCAGATGCTACCCGCGCTGGTGAATTGATGGCCGAAGCTCGAACCTATGGTACCCCGGGGGACTTCCGTCGGGCGCTCGTAGACCGCCTGAGCGAGCTGTCTGGCCGCCAGGAGGCGGTCCTTCTCAGACTGCGCCGCGCGGTGGCATTTGAGCGCCTCCTCGCGAGGCTCTTCGCCGATCCGCAAGCCCCATGGGTGCTCAAGGGCGGCTACTCGCTCGAGATCCGGATGCGCACGGAGGCCCGGGGGACGAGGGACCTGGACCTGTCCATGCCGGCCGAGGGGCCTTTCGATGCCATGGGCCTGCTCGCCAAACTCCGTGCCGTCGCGGCGTCGGTCCCCGATCCGTACTTCTCTTTCAGGATCGAGGAGCCTTCCCAGATGCTGACCGGCAACCCGGACGGGGGAGCGAGATACCCGGTGACGTGCGTGCTGGACGGCCGCCCCTTCTCGTCCTTTCACATCGACGTCGGGATCGGAAGCTCGGGAGCCGGGACCCACGAGCAGGTCACCGGACATGATTTCCTCGGTTTTGCCGGGATCGCGCCGGCGCGGATGATCCTGATCACGCTGGAACAGCAGTTCGCGGAGAAGATCCACGCCTACACCCAGAAGCGTCCGGGCGTCGAGAACAGCCGGGTCCGCGACCTCGTGGACCTCGTGCTCCTGATTCGGCATGGCCTTCAGCCGGAGCCGGCCGTCGACGCCCTGCGCGCGACGTTCGGGGCCAGGGCTTCCCAGCCGCTTCCGACAACCCTTCCGAAGCCCCCCGAGGCATGGCGGGAACCGTATCGCGAAATGGCCGCCGGGATGGCCGCCGTCCCGGGTGAATCCGAGGCCGCCTTTGAGATCGTCAACGCATTCTGGAACACGCTCGAGTTTCATCCAAGGAGGCCCTGATCATGCCAAGATCGTCAACGCCCCCGCCGCTGCAGACGACGGCCCAGCAGCTCGGCAGTCTCGTCAAGACGTGCCGGGACATCATGCGGAAGGACAAGGGGCTGTCCGGCGACACGGACCGGCTCCCGATGCTCACGTGGATCATGTTCCTCAAGTTCCTCGACGACATGGAGGTGGCGGGGGAGACGGATGCCCATGTGGGAGGGAAGAAGTACGTCCCCGCCATCGCCAAGCCCTACCGCTGGCGCGACTGGGCGGCGCCCGAGGACGGGATCACGGGCGACGAGCTGATCTCGTTCGTGAACTCGGAGGAGGCCGCGCGCCCCGACGGCAAGAAGGGGCCCGGCCTCTTTGCCTACCTCCGCAAGCTCCAGGGCGCCGACGGTGGCGACCGCCGGGATGTCATCGCCTCGGTTTTCAAGGGCATCGTGAACCGGATGGTCAACGGGTATCTCCTCCGTGAGGTAGTGAACCGGATCAGCAAGATCCACTTCACGTCCAGCGAGGAGATCACGGTCCTCGGCCACCTCTACGAGACCCTGCTCAAGGAGATGCGCGACGCGGCCGGCGACTCCGGCGAGTTCTACACCCCCCGCCCCGTGGTCCGGTTCATCGTGACCGCCGTGGACCCCAGGCTCGGCGACGTTGTTCTTGACCCCGCCGCCGGCACCGGCGGCTTCCTGGTCGAGTCCTTCGAGCACCTGAAAGCCCAGGTGAAATCCACGGCCGACCGCCGCAAGCTTCAGGAGCACAGCCTCCTCGGCATCGAGGCCAAACCGCTCCCGTATCTCCTATGCCAGATGAACCTCCTCCTCCACGGCCTCGAGGTGCCCCGGATCAATCCCGGGAACGCTCTCGTCGTCCCGCTCAAGGAGATCGGCGACCGTGATCGCGTTGACGTCATCGTCACCAACCCCCCGTTTGGCGGCGAGGAGGAGGCGGGGATCAAGGCGAACTTCCCGGAGGATAAGCAGACTTCCGAGACGGCCCTGCTATTCCTCCAGCTCATCATGCGCAAGCTGCGTAAGCCTGGGACCACGTCCCATGGCAGTCCCGGCCGTTGCGGAATGGTCGTTCCCAACGGCGTCCTCTTTGGCGACGGCGTCTGCGCCCGGATCAAGGAGGAACTCCTCAAGGAGTTCAACCTACACACCATCGTCCGGCTCCCAAACGGGATCTTCGCCCCTTACACGTCGATCCCGACGAATCTCCTTTTCTTCGACCGCTCCGGCCCCACGACCGACATCTGGTACTACGACCACCCGCTTCCCGAGGGCCGCAAGAACTACACCAAGACCCAGCCCATCCAGTTCGACGAGTTCAAGCCCTGTCTTGAGTGGTGGAAGAACCGCAAGGAATCCGACCGCGCCTGGAAGGTCAAGGCCAGCGACCTCCTCAAGTACGACGACTCTGGCAAACTCGTCTCCGTCAACCTCGACCTCAAGAACCCGCGATCCGTCCAGCCCTTCGAGGCGATGTCTCCGGAGCAACTCGTTGACGACATCCTCGCCAAGGAGCACCGCATCATCGAGCTCATGGGGGAGATCAAACAGCTTCTGAAAGAGAAGCCGTCGTGACGTCCGGCTGGTCCGAAGTCCTCCTGCGTCAACTTCTCAAACGCTCGGAGGAATGGGTCCAACTGGATCCGCTGGAGGATTACCGGGAAGTTACGGTGAAGCTCTGGGGGAAGGGAGCCATCCTGCGCCGGGTGGTCAAGGGCGCTGACATTGCTGCGGAGAGGCGGCTTCGTGTCCGCGCCAACCAGTTCATCCTCTCCCGGATTGATGCACGGAACGGGGCCATCGGCATTGTCCCGTCAGAACTCGACGGGGCCGTCGTATCGAACGACTTCCCGGCATTCACGGTCGACGACAAGGCCATCCTGCCCGAGTACCTCGGCTGGCTGTCCAAGACGGAGAGGTTCGTTGACCTCTGCAAGAAGGCTAGCGAGGGCACAACCAATCGTGTCCGTCTGCAGGAAGATCGATTCTTATCCATGCCCATTCATCTTCCTCCTCTCCCCACCCAGCGCCGCCTCGTTGCGCTGATTACGGCAGTGTCTACGCAGATCCAGAAGGCCATCGAGCATCGGCATGAAGCTGCCAAAGAGGGTCAGGCGATACTGGACAGCGCTCGGTCGCGAGTATACGATTCTGCCTCGGAGATGAACCGTACAAGACGCCTCGAGGGCGTCTGCCGCCAGATCACAGATGGTACTCATGTGACGCCACGCTACACCGAGAGCGGCGTTCCTTTCCTCTCAGTCAAGGACATAACAGGCGGCACTGTGCGCTTCGATGCGTGCAGGTACATTTCCGAAGAACAACACGCCATCCTATCGGCGCGATGCAAACCTGAGCATGGAGATGTCTTGCTGACCAAGGTCGGGACAACGGGTTATGCCAAGGCAATCGACGTGGACCGGGAGTTCAGCATATTTGTCAGTCTTGCTCTGCTGAAGCTGCACCGCAATTTGGCAGATCCTCTCTTCATCGAGCACATGCTTAATTCCCCTCGACTGCGAGCGTACTCATCAGCAGGAACGCGCGGTGTTGGTAACCAGAATCTGGTCCTGAAGTTCATCCGAGCCTTTCCCGTTCCGATTCTGTCACTCGAGGAACAGCGAAGATTTGTGGCGGCGCTGGAAGCGCTCAAGGCACAGGTGACTCATCTGGGTACGTTCCAGTCTCAAGCCAGCGACGAACTCGACACTCTCGTCCCGGCCATACTCGCTCGGACCTTCAGCGGCGGTCTCTGACTTTTTCCATTGTCGATCTCTAGTGGTTTCGTGTGTGTCGGATTGGGAACACCCTTCGGATCAACGAATGCTGCCGGGAATCCGACGATCAGAAGGGCGACCCGGATCCTGTAATCCAGCACGTTCGACGAGGCCGGGAACAACGTCTACGGTGTGGTGTACGAGCCCGAGCACCTGACCGGCACCGGCATCAGCGCCGGCCGTCCCGTGAAGTGCATTCCGCCGGACCATACGGTCGCCATTCATTCCGGCTACCAGCTCGACGAGAACGACTACCGTGACGTGAAAGCCCTCTGTGATCGTTTCGGCTTGTCCTTGCCGGAGGCTTACCTGCTCCTCCCGGGGACTGGGGGGGTATTCGGGAGCCGGTTGGAGGGTGGATGAGTCGGCGCGGTGAAGGAAAGCGACGGCAGGTTCCTTGATGTCTGAAGATACGATCATGCTGCAGCAAGATGGCTCAGTTCATCTTCAGGTAGAAGTGCTCCCTGTAGCTAGCCAGGAGCCGGTAGCTAACAACCTGAAGTGCCATGCTCAGGATCGCCAAGACTGAACTGGTCCACCAGCAAGACGAAAGCAGATAGCAGCCGCCGGCCACGTAGATGCTGTTCAGCACTCCGCAGGAGATCACGACTGGAAGGAAGTACAGGGGTTCCCAGTAGGCGGGTGCTGCAGTGCTTGAAGGTAGGACAACGTGCTTCACGACGGCAGTCCTTTTCAGGCCGGATCCTTCCGTAAAATACCCCCGAATGCCGTTGACGGTTCTCGCGTAAAGGAGCACGTCGAGTCTCAGGTTCACTAGGTAGGCTGTCACGAGAGCTCCCACAAGCCCAATGGCTAGCAGAGCCATCGCTAGCTCCGATCGATGGACACGCATGAGGTCGAGTACGGTGTGGGGTGACGCGAAAAGAATTCCGGTTGAGGTAGCCGAGCAGGGCTGACA
>CAKKQC010000007.1 GCA_919901855.1 bacterium
GCTTCTCCTCAGACGAAACAGCGGGAGAGTCTCAGCGACTTCTCCAGCATGGTGCCGTTCTTGATCTCGCGGACGAACCGTTCGCGAGCCTGCTCGTTCAGTCGCTGTGGGGTGTCCGAGAAGTCTTACCGCTTGAAGCCATCTTGGCTTGAGGCAGCCGTGAGCTGAGCTTACGCCTCCCCAAAGCCCCTCAGGGGCAAGGAGGCACGATGTCAGCAGAGCAGGTTCCAACGCAGGCAGTGGACAAAGGCACCCCGGCGAACCGCCGGAGGTACACGGTCGAGGAGAAACTGGCGCTGGTCACGGCGTCCGAGGCCTGGACCGGGACGATGGAGGCGTTCTGCACGGCGAACCACGTGAGCGTGCCCTCGCTCTTCGAGTGGCGGCGCGCGTACCGGGCGCTCGGACCCCAGGGCCTCCAGCCCCTCCAGGGCAGGTCACGGCGTCGACGCGGGCACCAAGGGCCGTACTCGCAGGAGACCCGACAGCAGGCCGTGGAAGCCTTCCAGAAGTCCGGGCTCCCGATCAACGAGTTCGCCAAGGTGTGGAAGGTGACGCCCAAGATCCTCGAGGAGTGGGTCAAGCGGTACGAGGCCGAGGGCTCGAAGGGGCTCCTGGGGTCCAAGAGCCGTGGCAAGCGAGGCCGGCCGCCCCTGCCGAAGTCGGTCACGGACCGGATCGTGGCCGTGAAGAAGGCGTTCCCCGAGTTCGGGTTCAAGCGCGTGCGCGGGTTCCTGGGCCGATTCCGCGGCCTCCACGTCTCCGTCGGCACCGTGCGCAAGTCCGTGGCCGCTGCGGGCCTCCCCGCGACGCCGGAACCCGCCAAGAGGCACAAGAAGCGGCCCCGGTTCTTCGAGCGCGCCTCACCGGGGTCCCTCTGGCAGAGCGACTGGACGAGCTTCGTCATGCCCCGGAACCAGCAGCGGGTGTTCCTGATCGTCTTCCTCGACGACCACTCCCGGTACGTGGTCTCGTGGGGCCTGCACCTGGGCCAGCGCAGCGAACATGTCGTCGAAGCGCTCCGGGAAGGCATGAGCCGGTTCGGCAAGCCCACCGAAGTCCTTACGGACCAGGGCCCCCAGTACTTCGCGTGGAGGGGCACTAGCGAGTTCCAGCAGTTCCTGAAGCGGGAAGGCATCCGGCACGTGGTCGCCCGGACCCACCATCCCCAGACCCTCGGCAAATGCGAACGCTTCTGGGGCACTGTGGCGGAGGAGTTCTGGCCCCGGATCCCGCCCGTGGAGCTGCCCGAGATCCGGGTCCGGTTCGCGCATTTCGTGGCCCACTACAACCACTTCCGGCCGCATCAGGGCATCGAGAACCTGGTCCCTGCGGACAAGTTCTTCGGCGCGAGCTCGTCGGTCCGGCAGACGCTCGAATCCGCTTTTACAACAAATGAATTGCACCTCGCCGTCGACGAGGCGCCCCGCTCGCCCGTGTACCTCACGGGGCAGATCGGGGACACGCCGGTGTCTCTCGTCGGGGAAAAAGGCAAGCTGGTCTTTCACTCTGCAGACGGCCACAGCCATGAACTGACGTATGATGCGTTGGGGATGGCCCCAGGGGCCGGGAAGGATGGACACGATGGAGGCAATGGAGGATCCGAAGGGACCGCAGCCACCGGGGCCGGACACGCCGGCAACGGAGCCGATACCGCGGGGCCCGCGGGCGAAGCGCAAGTACACGTTCAAGATGCCGCAACCGGCGGTGCCGGTGAAGAGCCTGCTGCAGAACGCGAGCCCGGAGGAGCAGCAGCGGGCGCACCGGATCGCGACCGAGATCCTGGCGACGTGGCTGGGGCACAAGACCCGGAGCGAGGTGGCCAAATCGCTGGGGTTGCCGGTGGTGCGCATGAAGCAGCTCTCGGAAGCGGCGCTGTCGGGGATGGTGGCGGGACTGCTCAAACAGCCCCCGCCGAGGGCGAAAGGCCCGACGCCGCCGGAAGAGAGCCCGCACAAGCTCCGGCAACAGGTGGAGGAGCTGCAGAAGGAAACCCGGACACTCAAGGAGTTGGTGACGCTCCTCCGGGACCTGCCAGCGAACAAGGCGCTGGCGAAGCCACCACGTGAGGAGCGACCGCGCGACCCAAAAGCACGAGCAGCCACCGGCTCGGTCAAACCACCCGGCACGCCCTGAGCGTCCTGTTGAGGACGCCGGGCGCGCTGGCGAGGGGCGACCGGCAGCGGCTGGCACAGGCGTTGGGCGTGAGTGACCGTCTCCTCCGCTACCTGGCCCAGCAGAAGGAATCCCCGAGACTGGGACGTCCCCCGCACAGCCCGAAGGTGCGGTTCCGGACGATGATGGCGGCAGGACGGGAGCTGAAGAAGCAGGGGTGGACGACGGGCTGGCGGAGCGTGTCCGAAGCCCGTCCCACCCTCCCGGAATGCCTTCTCAAGACCTGTGTTCCCGCGCTCAAGAAGCGGCACCGGGGCTGGCTCGCACGACAGCGGGCCAAGCGGCGCCGGACGCTCCTGGTCCAGCATCCGGGCGTGATGGTGACGCAGGACGGGTTCCAGGCCGCAGGGACGAAGTCCTCACCCACGTACGCCGAAGTGCTCCGGGACGCGGCGACGATGCAGTACCTGGGCGGGACCGTGGGAGGCGCGACGACGGACGAGGACGTGGTGGCCGGGCTCGAGGCGCTGGGGGCCACGAGCGGTCATCCGCTCGTGTTGGGCACCGACAACGGCCCTTACGCTTCCCCGACCGTGCAGGCGTACCTGAACAAACACGGGATCATCTGGTTCCCCTCGCGGCCGTACACGCCGCAGGACAACGGGGCGCAGGAACGGGCGATCCGGGAGATCCGCAACGAGGCGGGAGCGCTGGAGGAGCTCACGCCGAGCCAGATCGCGGAGGAGTTGTGCCGGACCACGGCACGCCTGAACCAACACCGTCGGCGCCTGAGCCGTGGAGGCTTGAGCGCGGACGCGTTGACAGCGAGCCTGCCCCTGTGCGACCCTGACCTGCGCCCTCGTTTCCACGCGGCCGCGTCCAACGCGATCGCGCGGGCGGTGGCGGAGGCAGCGCCGGGACAGAATCGGGTTGCCTGGCGGGAAGCCGTGCTACAAACGCTCGAGGAGTTCGGACTGGCGAGACGCACCGGAGGCGAAGCGGCCCCGGCACCTCACTATGCGGAAAGACTTACGTGACCCCCACATGGGACGCAGTCAGGCTGCTGGGACATTCGAGTCCCACGATGACGGCGAACCACTACCGCGGAGCGTGGATGGAGTCGCGCACCCGGGCAGTCAACGCCCTCGAGAAGGCCCTGGGCAGTGAAGCCGAGGGGACCTTGGCGGAAAAGTGGGCAGTTGCCCCGGCGGGCAATGTCTCGACCGGGCAGGGCAAGTAAGAAAGCATGACTAACACAGCTCGATGCAATCATTCTGATCTGTGCGGGCAGACGCGGCCGTCAACCCCAAAGGTTGGTGGTTCAAGTCCACCCCCCGCACCCGCTTGATACAGAAGGCCGCAGGCACGACGCCTGCGGCCTTCGCTGTCAGAGGCCCCCGGCGGTCTCGAGCACGATCACGTCGAAGTCATGGAGCTCAGGCAGTCTGACCGTCGTCCGCCCGCCGGACGTGGCGCAGGGGAGCCGCGTTCCGAGACGCAGTGACCGGGCGCCGGTGGCGGGCCGGTCCATGACGACGGAGAGCTCGATCTCGCGGACCGGCAACGGGGGATGGTGGGCGGTGCCGAGCTGTCCCGGATGGTTGACGAGCCCGATCCACTGCCACCGGCCTTCGAGCTCCCCGTGCCATGCCACCTCGACGCACGGCGGCGCGTTCGTGGCGAGCCGCCGGTCCAGCCCGAGGAGATCTTCCAGCGCGGCCACCACGATCCGGGCGAGGCCGGGGTGGGCGAACTTGGCGTACTGGGCGCCCGGTCGCCAGGGCAGGAAGACCGTGCGTCCCCTCCCCGACCCGTGGAAGACCATTCCCGGCTCGTCCGTGGCGTTGCCGTAGTAGCACTTCTCGGGCGGGCCGAACATGGCGGGCGGAATCCTGCGAAGGAATGCTTCCGCCCCGGTCACGGGGGTCACCGCCAGGAACCGGTCGTCAAGATGGAGCAGGTCGAGGCCGGCGAATCCGGACAGCCGGCGCTTGTCCTCATGGCGTATGCGCAGGTAGGAACCGGGCCGGCGTGGGTGGGATTCGCCTGAGGCGGCGACGCCCAGGCTCCGGAGCGCAAGCCCGGGCCGGGGGTCGCCCGCGGCATCGAGCGTCCCCGTGAGACCCGTGACGAGGAGTCGGCCGCCGCCCTCCGTGTATGCGTCGAGCGCCGCCGCGGCGGGGTCGGAAAGCCTGCGCGCATCGGGCACGATGACCGCGCGGTACCCCGCGAGCCGGTCCGCGGCGTCGGGCCGGTCCAGGGCGAGGTCCTGGATGACGTCGAAGAGCACGTGGGCCTCGGTCAGGATGCGGAAGATGCCGCGGTACTCGGCCAGCGCGCCGAGGTCCCCGCTCGCGGCCGGCTTGACGAGGACCGCGTCGGATAGGGGGGAAGTGCCGGTCAGCCACCGCTCGTGCGCGGCATGGAACGAGAACACCTCGCGCGCGTCCCCGAACGCCAGCCGGTCCTCCTGGCCTTCCAGCGTGCCGATGACGTACCAGTCCACCCACCCGCCCGCGATGAGGTCGCCGGCGAGCCGCGCGCGCGTGAGGGCGGGCGACACCCCGACGTGCCGGTAGGGGAAGTCGATGAAATGCACGGCCGTGTTCGACGCGGCGGTGCCGGGCCAGGTCCCGACCGCGGTGCGGCTGTTGTCCGTGGACGCGTAGGTCCATTCCGGCGGGGACCGGTCGATGCCCGAGTTCGACTCGGACCGGTACACGTCCACGCCCGCGTCGGCCCAGGTCATGACGGGGAGCCCCTCGTCCCGCTTCCTGATCGCCGCCCGGATGCGCTGGAAGAGCTCCCGGGTCGTCTCGCGGCGGAACGCGTCGTACCGGCGGAAGACGGGATCGGCGGGGTCTTCCCGCGCGGGGAGTTCGGCGCCCGCGAACGCCCTGAACCGTCCACGGCAGTTCTCGCACCGGCACAGCCCGTGGTCGACCCCGCTGTAGTCCCAGGCGTGGTATCCGAACATGTTGAAGAAGACGCCGTCGACCGCGTACCTGGTCAGCGCCTCGTCCAGGATCTCGAGCGACCGCTCCTGCTGGTATGCGCCGTTCAGGCAGACATGGACCTGGCCGTTGTAGTTGATCTCGCCGCCATCGCCGAGGTAGCGCCACTCCGGGTGCCGCGCCGCGAGCGACTCGTGGACCTTGCTGAAGTCGAACCGGGCGACGAACCGGATTCCCTCCCGCCTGGCGCGCGCGAGCACCTTGGCCGTCAGGTCGTCCTTAAGGTGTGGGTTCCGGAAGTGGAACGGGAGGTCCGAGGGGTAGTGCGCGACGATGCCGCCGACGTTGAACAGCACGACCTCGGCGTGGAACGATCTGAGTTGCGAGAAATACTCGTCCACGTCCAGCCCGGCGTCGATCTCGCGGAGATTGGTCTGGATCATGCGGTACGGCTTCGCGAGCCACCACCGCTCTCCGGGCACCGCGCGCCCAATTCCCGCCATGTGGGCACGATACCAGCGGGCCCGGGAGGACCACAAGTGGCGCCGCCCGCCGCCCCAATCCGGTACGATAACCCGGATGATGAAACTGAACGCCCGTTGGCACCGCGCGCACCGGATGCCCAAGAACCCCACCGAGGCGCAACGGCTGGCCTGGCACGTCGCCCACGCCAAGGCGTGCGCCTGCCGGCCGATGTCGCCCGCCTTGCGCGCGCTGTTGCGGCGCCGCGGTCGGGCCTGACCCGATGCGCATCCGGGAGGTCGTGGTCACGGGTCAGCGGCAGGTCGAGCTCCAGGAGCGCGAGGTGGACCTCTCTCCGGGGCCGGGCCAGGTCCTGATCGAGACGGAGAAGACGTTCATCAGCGCCGGGACCGAACTCGCGAACTACATGGCCCGGGACGCCGGGGTCTTTCGCCCCGGGAACTGGTGCGCGTACCCGTGGCGGTCCGGTTACGGAAACGTCGGGATCGTGCGCGAAGCCGGAGCAGGCGTGAAGCGGGCGAAGGTCGGCCAGCGGGTCCTCTCCTACGGCAACCATGCCTCGTTCGTCCGGTACGACGCCGAGAGCAATCTCGTGTTCCCGGTCCCGGAGGGATTGGATTCCGGGGTCGCGGCGTCGTCGCGGATGGCGGGGGTGGCGATGACGTCGATCATCCTCGCCGAGATCAAGGGCGCGCCCTGGGTCGTCGTCTTTGGCCTTGGTGCCGTGGGTAATCTCGCGGCGCAGGGATTCGCCCTGCGCGGGTGCCGCGTGATCGGCGTGGACCCGGTCCCGGAGCGGCGGGCGCTGGCGGAGCGGTGCGGACTCTCGCACACGGCCGGCGGGACGGCGGACGAAGTCCGCGCCCGCGTAAAGGAGATCACGGGCGGGGCGATGGCGGGTATCACGGTGGATGCGGTGGGGCACAGCGACGTCATCCGGGAGGCGCTCGCGGTGACTGCCCCGTTCGGTCAGCACGTGATCCTGGGCTCGCCGCGCGTGCCGGTCGAGGGCAATCTCACGGCCGCTTTCGCGGACATCCACGTCCGGTTCCTGACCGTTCGCGGGGCGCTCGAGTGGTGCCTGCCCATCTACCCCGGCCCCACGCCGGGGATGTCGCAGTTCGAGAAGCAGGACATGATCTTTGAGTGGCTGGCCCGCGGTTCCCTCAAGCTCAATCCGCTCATCTCTCACCGGCTCAGGCCGGAGAAGATCAAGGATGCCTACGAAGGGCTCGAGTGCGACAAGGCCACCTTCACCGGCGTCGTCCTCGACTGGCCCGGCGGCTAGAGACGCCTGGGCCTGAGGTAAGATCGGTTCGAGCCATGACGCTCTGGACGGTTCAGACACACGCGGCTTGGAGGGGACTCCGCCGCACCGGGCGGCTGAGAGGGGACGGGCGGCGCTGCTGGCGATTCAACCGGCCAGCTTACAGATGGATGGCCGAACAGATGGTTCGGCGCGGGTTTCTCCGGCCGGGACGGCTTCCGATATGGGCGTGGCGAACGCCGAAGCCGGACCTGCGGCACCGGGCGCTTCTCTCGTCAGGAACGAAGGGAGTTCGGATCGAGCTCGACGTCTCTCCCGCGCGGGTGCTTCTCTCCGAGTTCGACGCCTGGCACTGCGTTCTGAATCGTGGCTTCCTTCCGCTCTCCGATCGGGAGGACGATGCTTTCGACCGGCGGTGCAAGCGGAGGACCGCAAAGTCGCATCCGCGCTGGGAGGACCTTCCCGACGACTTGAGGGCAGCTACACGGCAAAGCTGGGAGCGGATCTTCGACTTGGAGCGGCTCCAGACTTCAGCGATCTGGAAGACTGGCAGGCATTGGCGATACGTGCAGGCCACGATTGCCGAAATCCGGCTTGCTGACGTCGTTGAAGCGGTTGCTTTCGTGAGCAGGGCGTGAGGTTGACCAGACTTGCCATCACCGGTACGTTGGGCTCGTGAGGATCACCGTGGAGATTCCGGACGCGCTCTTTCGCCAGGCCAAGTCGGTCGCGGCGGCGCGCGGTCAGTCGTTGAAGCGCTTCCTCACCGAGGCGATGGCCGAGAAGCTCTCTGGGCACTCAAGGGGACAGACCGCTGTCGCGGGATGGATGAAGCTTGCCGGTTCGGTGTCGAAGGCGCAGGCGAAGAAGATCGACGCCGTCATCCAGAAGGAGCTCGAGCGGGTCGATCCCGTCGACTGGCGGTAGCCCCGGACGTGGGAGATGAGGTCTCAGCGGCTCTGGCGGCTGCGTGAACCCGGTCGCCGGAGTTCGTGCAGGTTCGCGACGACTTTTTCGGCCGCGTAAACGATCCGGTGCATGGCGGCGGCCGGGGCGAGCAGGTTCTGGTGGTTGATCCAGCACGTGTTCTTCGCCGCCCGCTGCGCTTCCGGACAGGATGCGCCCCGCGCCGGGATGCCGGCCCCGCCGTCGCGGCCCGTGAATAGCGGGTTCTCGTCGATCGTGATGCCGTACGCGGGCATGCACGGAACGCCCTCCGCGCTTAGCGCGGACAGGAACGACGCCCGGTCGATACCCAGCACGTCGAGGTCGAGCCTGAAGCAGTACATGTGGTAGGCCCGGCGAGTAACGCGCGGGTCGGTCACCTGCGGGAGGATGCCCGGTAGCCGGCCGAGGCCGCGGTCGAGAATCCGGGCGTTGGCCTGGCGCCGCCGGGTCTGGGCTCCCAGCCGCTTCAACTGCTGGAGGAGGATGGCGGCCTGCCACTCGGTCATGCGCGAGTTCGTCGCCGGGGTGTAGTGCATGTACCAGGCCGCGCCCGCGCGCCGGCCGCAGTGGGTGAAGGCGAAGACCTTCTCCGCCACTTTGGCATCATCGGCGAGCACGATCCCGCCCTCGCCCGCGGTCATGTTCTTGCTGATCTGGAAGCTGAACGCGCCGCAGGTGCCCAGCGCCCCGGCCCCCTTGCTCCGCCACCGGCTGCCCCAGGCGTGGCAGGCATCTTCGATGATGAGGAGCCGCTTGCGGCGGGTGATCGCGTTGAGCCGGTCCATGTCCGCGATGTTGCCGCAGAAGTGTACGGGGATGATGGCGCGTGTCCTCGGACCGAGCTTCCGCTCCACGTCGTCGGGATCGAGACAGAGGTTGTCGGCCCGGACGTCGGCGAAGACGACCTTGGCGCCGCAGCGCACGACGGCTGACGCGGTGGCAATGAACGTGAAGGCGGGCACGATCACTTCGTCGCCAGGCCCCACGCCGAGCCCGCCGAGCGCGGCTTCGAGGCCCGCGGTTCCGCTGTTGCACGTGACGCCGTGCCGGGCCCCCTGGAACGCCGCGAACGCACGCTCGAACGCGAGGACGTTCTTTCCGTGCCACCATTTCCCGGATTCCAGGACTCCGAGCAGGGCCCGGCGTTCGGGTGGCCCCCAGATTGGCCACGCCGGCCACTTGACCCGGCACGCCTTTGGTCCGCCCTTCACCGCCAGCTTCGCCATTCCCCGCCTCCTCGCGTCAACCGCTCGTGGATGGTTGTACCACCGGTCCGGTGCGCCGTCCAAGAGCGGGAGGGGGGGAGGCTGAGGCTTGTGGCACAATGGGGCGGTGACGAGCGAAACGGCGGGCCGACTGGTATCCAGGACGGCGTTCGTGACCGGGGCCGGAAGCGGGATCGGCCGGGGGATCGCGGAGGCCTTCGTCCGCGAGGGCGCGCGGGTGGCGGTTGCGGACAAGAGCGGCGAGGCCGCCCGCCGGGTGGCCGCCGGGCTGGGGGTATCCGCCGTGGCCGTCGAACTCGACGTCACGGATTCCGGTTCCGTGCGGCGCGCGATCGACGGGTTCACGGAATCCGCGGGCGGGCTCGACATCCTCGTCAACAACGCCGGGATTGCCTGGGATGCTGCCCTGACGGAGATGTCCGATGCGCAGTGGGAAGCGGTCCTGCGCGTGAACCTTGACGGCGCGTTCTACTGCACGCGCGCGGCCCTGCGTCACATGGTCGGCCAGCGCCGGGGCCGGATCGTCAACATGTCCTCGATCGTCGGCACGTACGGCGAGCCGAACCAGGCGAACTACGCGGCGTCGAAGGGCGCCTTGGTCGCGTTCACGAAGACGGTCGCGAAGGAGGTGGCGTCTCGGGGCATCACGGCCAACGCGATCGCCCCGGGGTTCATCGTCACGCCGCTCACGGACCAGATGCCGGTTGCCGTCCGGAAGCACATCGTGGAGCTCGTCCCCCTCGGCCGGGCCGG
This sequence comes from bacterium, assembly GCA_919901855.1. Classification (GTDB taxonomy): domain Bacteria; phylum Oederibacteriota; class CAKKQC01; order CAKKQC01; family CAKKQC01; genus CAKKQC01. Next base: position 9,747 of record CAKKQC010000007.1, read on the forward strand.
CCTGCCGGAGGACATCGCGAACGCCGCCGTCTTCCTCGCCTCGGACGCGGCCGGCTACATCACCGGCCAGGTCCTTCACGTCAACGGGGGGCTCTTGATCTAGAGCCCGTTCCGAAACCCGAACGGGCTCTGGAAGCAGCGGATGGATTGTTGGTCATTAAATGGCTTCTAGGGGATCAGGACGATCTTGCCCAGGTGGCCCGGGGCCATGACGGCCTCGTGCGCGGCGGGGGCCTGGGCGAGGGGAATCTCGCGCCCGATCACGGGGACAAGGGTGCCATTCTCCAGACCGATCGCGAGGGCGGCCTGGATCGCGGCCCGGTCCTCGTCGCCGGTCATCCCGAGCATGACCCCGTGGATCGAAGCCTCGCGCGCCATGAGATCCCGGGGATTCACCTCGACGCACCCGCGGCTGCCGATCACGGCTACCCGGCCCCGGGGCGCGAGGAGTTCCAGGTCCTTCCCCAGGTTCACGTTGGCCAGCATCTCGAGGATCAGGTCCACGCCGCGGCCATTCGTCGCCGCCATGACGGCTTCACGGAACCCCGCCGCTCCATGATCGAGAACCTGGTGCGCGCCCTGCGCGGTGGCGAGCTTTCGTCCCGCCTCGGTGCCCGCGGTGCCGAGCACCGTACACCCGGCGCCCTTCGCGAGCTGTATCGAAGCAATTCCGACACCGCCGCTGGCTCCGTGCACGAGCACGGTCTCGCCCTTCCGGGCCCGCCCGACCTGGAGGAGGGCGTGGTACGCGGTCATGAACGGCACGCCGAGGGCGGCGCCCTGCGCGAACGAGACGCGCGCGGGCAGGGGATGGACGTCCGCCTCCCGGCACAGGGCGCGCTCCGCGTAGGTGCCCGAAAGGCTGCCCGACGTCCAGACCCGGTCGCCGGGCTTAACGCCCGTGACCCCGGCGCCGACGGCCTCCACCACGCCCCCGGCGTCCCCGCCCGGCGTGTACGGCAGGGCGGGCTTGCGGGCGTACGAGCCGGATCGGATGTAGGTCTCGACCGGGTTCACCCCCACGGCCTTGACCGCGACGACGACCTGGCCGGCACCGGCGACCGGGTCGGCGGCGTCCTCGATCTTAAGCACCTCGGGCGCGCCAAAAGCCCGCACGACGACGGCCTTCATCTTGGTCGACCTCCATGGCGGGCTTGAGGAACCCGTCCGCCAATCCTAACGTGCCAGGGCGGCCGGTTCATGGCTCCGGAAGGCGGCGCTCCGGTCATGCGTACGACGCGTACAGGTGGGCGAGCCGGAGCCCCGCCTTCACCTTCGCGGCCGTGTGGCCCGAGCGACGCGGGCACGTGACCGTCCGGGACTCCCCGGCGGGGAGATCGAACCAGTTGTCGGACCAGACGACATCCCGCTCCGCGAGCGAGAGGCGCACGAACCGCGCGAGCGACTTCGCCTTCACCGTCACGGCCCACTGGTCGCCGGCGGGCCGGACCTTCGCCGTGAGCCCGGGGTCGGACAGCTTCAGATGCTTGATGGGCACGAACCCGACGACACCGGACGAGAGCCGCCGGCCGTTCGCCCGGAGCTCGTAGACGCAGACGAGGTCGCGCCGGTCCCGGCCGCCCATGACCTTCGCGAAGTCGAGATCCACCACACGGGTGTCCGCCAGGGGGCGCGCGGACACCCTCCGGCTTCCCCGGGCCAGCCGCCGGCCCGCGACCGTCTCGAGCCGCCACCGGACCTCGCCGCGGAACGGCGCTATGCCGTCGTTCGTGACGTGGAGCCCGACCCTGACGCCCGATTCCTCCGCCGACAGCAGGACCGGCTCGAAGAACCGCTTCTCGGAGTAGTGCAGGGCCTTCCAGCGCCCGTAATAGTCGAGGCTCGCCCACGAGACCACGGGCCAGCAGTCGTTCAACTGCCAGACGATCGCCCCGTTGCACCGGCCCCGGTGCCGGCGCCAGTGCTCGACGCCGTACCGCATGGCCTCGGCCTGGAGAAGCTGGGAGGTGTAGACCAGCGAGGGGAAGTCCTTCGGAATCCGGAAGGTCTCGCAGAGGTAGTGCATGATGATCTGGTTGCCCGACCAGTTCTTCTGGTGGCTCTCCATGAGCCACGAGGTCATGTTCCACTCAGGCCTGGGGGCGAACGACGCGACCGTCTTGAGGTCCGGCAGGGACTGGAACCCGAACTCGCTCATGAACCGGTGGAAGTGCTGCCGGTACTCGGTGAACGGCCGGCGCCCGTGCCAAACGGACCAGTCGTGGCCGTCGCCCTTCGCCTGTCCGCCCGGGTCCTTGAAGCCGCCGCCCGACGAGGGCGAGCTGGGCCAGTACGTCGTGTCCGGGTCCTCGGCCTTGACCCACGCCGGGAGCAGATGATGGAACATGCGGTCGTAGACGCGCATGGCGGCCGCGGGCGCGCGCTTCTTCCAGCCCCACTCGGCCCAACCGGATTCCATCTCGTTGTTGCCGCACCAGAGCGCGAGGCACGCGCGGTGGCGCAGCCGCCGGATCGCCTCGACGGCCTCCCCGTGGAAGTTGTCCACGAACTCGGCGTGGCCGGGGTAGCGCATGCACGCGAACATGAAGTCCTGCCACACGAGCAGGCCCAGCTCGTCGCAGAGGTCGTAGAAGTCCTCGTGCTCATAGAACCCGCCGCCCCAGACCCGGACCATGTTCATGTTGGCGGCCGCCGCGCTTCCCAGCAGGCCGGCGTACCGTTCCCGGGTCATCCGGGTGGGGAAGGAGTCCGCCGGGATCCAGTCCGCGCCCTTGGCGAAAATGGGCACGCCGTTCACGACGAACGTGAACGACTCGCCCCACCGATCGCGCTTGCGCTCGAGCTCGATGGTTCTCAGTCCGAGCTTCTTGGCGTCGAGGTCCAGGACTTCCCCGTGCGCGCCCAGGAGCTCGACGCACAGCGAGTACAGGGGCTGGGCGCCGAGGCCATTGGGCCACCACAGCGAAGGGCGGTCGACGACGAGGGCCACCGAAGCTTCGTCGCCGCGCTCCAGGGGCACGACGCGGGTCACGGAGTACTCGCCGGGCCCATTCAACGAGATCCTGGCGCGAAGCGCGCCTGGCCGCCACCGCTCGGCGGTGACGCGGACGCTGACCGTGGCCCTCGCCTTCGTCGTGGACTGCCGTAGGTGCACATCGGCCAGCCGGGCCGTGTCCCGGCCCGCGAGCCGGATGCTCCGCCAGATGCCGGTCGGCGGGAGCTGGGGTCCCCAGTCCCACCCGTAGTGGCATCCGGCCTTGCGGATCAGGGAGCCGCCCGGCACGGAGTGCGGGTCCCCGCCCGCGAGCTTCTCCGCCGCGTTCCGGGGCTTCTCGATGACGGGCGAGGTGAAGGCCACCCGGATCGTGTTGCGGCCCGGCCGAAGCAGGCGCTTGACCTCGAACCGGTGCGGCCGGAGCATGTTCGCGGACCGGCCGGCGAGGCGGCCGTTGACGGTCACGACGGCGAGCGTGTCCAGCCCCGCGCACTCGAGCCAGACGGTGTCGCGGGCGAGCAGCGCCGAGGCCACGTCGAAGCCGCGCTCGTATTCCCAGCCCGCGCGGAACACCCAGGTCACCTGGCGCTCGTGGTCGAGCGTGAAGGGGTCCGGGATCTTCCCCAGCGCGAGCAGGTCGGTGAAGTTGGAGCCCGGAACGCGGGCCGGAAGCCAGCCGCGGTCCTTGGCCTTGCGGAAGCGCCAGGCGCCGTCGAGGGTGATGGTCGTCATGGCGGGCATTATCGCACGGCCCGCCGGGGGTCGTGCCCGGCGGTCAGGGACGGCGCCGAGTCTGCCAGAGGTCGTTGCGGAACCGCAACGACCTCTGCAGGCAGTGGATGGATTTCAGGATATACAATGGCCTGTAGACTCCATGATCAGCGGGCCCCGAGGAGGCACCATGACGGAAGCTCCGAGAGTAGTCGAGGCGTTCGATCGCGATTGGCGGTTCCTGCGCGGGGACGAGCCCGAGGCGTGGAAGGCGGAGTTCGACCACAGCGGATGGTGCGTGGTCGAGCTGCCCCACGACTGGAGCCGCGAGGATCTTCCGCCGCTGGGCGCGGTGGAGCCCGTCCTCGACGTCGTCAACGGCGCATGGCGGTTCAAGCCGGGGGACGATGCCGCGTGGAAGGAGCCCGGCGTGTACGACGCCGACTGGCAGGAAGTGCGCCTGCCCGCTACCTGGGAGGACCACTCCGGGTACACGGCCGACAACGTCTACGGCTGGTTCCGCCGCCGGTTCGACGTGCCCGCGGAGCTGCGCGGCCGGGACCTCGTGCTCGACGTCGGCAAGATCGACGACGTGGACGAGACCTTCGTGAACGGCGTGCGCGTCGGCGGGATGGGCCGGTTCCCGCCGAAGTTCCGGACCGCCTACGCCTCGCCGCGCCAGTACCGGGTCGCGGCCGGAATCCTCAAGGCCGACGGCACCGACGTGGTAGCGGTGAGGTGCTTCGACGCCTTGGGGGCAGGGGGAATCTACGCCGCGGGCGGGCCGCACGTCCGCGTCGGGCCCTTCGATTCCGTGCTGAGCGCGGGCGGGGGGAGCACGGGCCACGTGGTCGGCGGCACCGGGTGGTACCGGAAACGGTTCACGACCCCGGCCGGCCGGCGGGTCCGCGTCGTCTTCGACGGCGTCTACATGGACAGCGAGGTCTGGTGCAACGGCGTGTCGCTGGGGACGCATCCCTACGGCTACACGGCCTTCGCGTTCGACCTGACGCCGCACCTCCGGTTCGGCGAAGCGCCGAACACGCTGGCGGTCCGCGTGCGCAACGAGGGTCCGAACAGCCGCTGGTACTCGGGTTCCGGGATTTACCGCCGCGTCCGGCTCGAGCACACGGGCGACCTCGCGATCGCCCACGAGGGCGTCTTCGTAAGCACGCCGGCGGTGACGAACAAGGCCGCGACCGTGCGGGTGGCCGCGACGGTCGAGAACCACCTAAAGGGGGGAGTCCCCGTGACCGTCCGGGTCGCAATCAAGGGCCCCGGAGGGAAGCGCGGCGAAGCAAAGGGCTCGGTGCCCGGTGGCGGGCGAAAGGAGATCGTCGTCACGGCGGAGGTCGCCGGTCCGAAGCGCTGGTCGCCCGACACGCCGCACCTGTACCGCGCCGAGATCGAGGTCGTCGCGACCGGCCGCGTCGTCGACCGCATCGAGGTCCCGTTCGGCATCCGGTCGGTCGAGTTCGACCCGGACCGCGGCATGCTCCTGAACGGGAAGGTTGTCAAGCTCAAGGGCGGGTGCTGCCACCACGACAACGGCCCGCTCGGGGCGGCCACGATCGGGCGCGCGGAGGAGCGCCGCGTGGAAATCCTCAAGGCGGCCGGGTACAACGCGATCCGGACCAGCCACAACCCGCCGTCCGCGGCGTTCCTCGACGCCTGCGACCGGTTGGGGATGTTCGTCATGGACGAGTCGTTCGACTGCTGGCAGGACGGGAAGAACCCCATGGACTACGGCCGGTTCTTCAACGAGTGGTGGAAGGCCGACATCGACAGCATGGTACTCCGCGACCGCAATCACCCCTGCGTGTTCATGTGGTCGATCGGGAACGAGATTCCCGAGCGCTACGAGGAGCGCGGGGCGAAGTCCGCGAAGATGCTCGCGGACCGCATCCGCGAACTCGACCCGACCCGGCCCGTGACGACGGCGTTCAACGGCGTGAACGACCAGGCCGATCCGGTGCTCGCGTCGCTCGAGGTGGCCGGGTACAACTACAACCCCGACAAGTACGTGCCGGACCGCGCCCGGCACCCGAAGCGGCTCATGGTCATGACCGAGTCGTTCGGCGTGAACTCGTTCGACTACTGGGCCCCCGTCGAGACCTGCCCGTGGGTGCTCGGGGACTTCATCTGGACCGCGATCGATTACCTGGGCGAGTCGGGCATCGGCGCGGCCTGGCTCAAGGGCGACCATTCGGGGTTCCTCCAGCCGTGGCCGTGGTTCGTCTCGAACTGCTCGGACTTCGACTACTGCGGGTTCGTGAAGCCGCAGGGGCTGTACCGCCGGGTGATGTGGGGGACGAGCCCGCTGGCGATGACCGTCCACCGGCCCATCCCCGAGGGGCGCGAGGAGACGGTGAGCGCGTGGGGCTGGCCGGACGTCGAGGCGCACTGGAACTGGCCGGGGGCCGAGGGGAAGGAGCTCGAGGTCCATGTTTACGCGGACTGCGAGACCGTCCGCCTGTGGCTCAACGGCAAGGTCGTGGGGACGAAGCCCGGCGGCCGGTCGGCGCGCTACCTCGCGACGTTCAAGGTGCCGTACGCGCCGGGCGAGCTCAAGGCCGAGGCCCGGACCGGGAACCGGAAGATCGCCGAGACCGTGCTCCGGACCGCCGGTGCGCCGGCCAGGATCAGGCTTTCGGCGGACCGGGCCGCGATCCGGAACGACCGCGACGACCTCGCCTACGTGACGGTCGAGGTGCTGGACGCGAAAGGCACCGTCGTTCCGAACGCCCCGGGTCCAATCGGGTTCTCGGTCTCGGGCTCCGGGGAGCTCGTCGCCGTCGGCGACGGAAGTCCGAACCGGATGGCCAGCTTTACGGTCCCCGAGCGGCGCCCCTTCCTGGGCCGGTGCCTCGCGATCCTGCGTCCGCTGGAGAAGGGCGCGATCGTCCTGCGGGCGCAGTCTGAGGGGCTCGCGTCGGCGGAGGTGAAGGTTGCCGTCCGGTAGCGGAGTGGCCACCGACCTCGAGATATTCCGGGACACGGTCGCCCACCGGCGGCCGTCCCGGGTGCTCTACCACTTCGACTGCACGCCGGACCTCAACCGGCGGATGAAGGACCACGTCGGCGGCGACGGGGACTGGTTCACGCACTACGGCTGCTTCGGCTACCGGTCCCTGTGGCCCAAGCGTCCTGCGGCCCTCGCGCCCCTCGACTTCGCGCCCTACTGGAAGGACGAGCCGCTCCCGCCCGGGTCCTGGGTCAACCACCTCGGCGTGCTCGAGGTGCCCGGGAGCCAGTACCACTTCACCGCGTACGTCTCGCCCCTGCGGCGCGCGTCCACGCTCGCCGAGATCGACTCGTACCCCATCGATAACGTGAGCACGTTCGACACGAGCTGGTGGGCGGACGAGGTGAAGAGGGCCCACGCGGCGGGGCGTCCCGCCGGGCTCTTCGTCGGCCACATGTACGAGAACTCCTGGCAGATCCGCGGGTACGAGCCGTTCCTCGAGGACATGATCGAGCGGCCGGCCTGGGCGCACTCGCTCCTCGAGCGGTTCTTCCGCAACAACCTGCACCAGGCGGTCGAGGCGGCGAAGGCGGGCGCGGACCTGATCCAGTGCGGCGACGACGTGGCCAACCAGCGGAACATGATGTTCAGTGTTCCCATGTGGCGCGACTTCATCCTGTCCCGCTGGGCCCAGGTGTGGAAGGCGGCGAAGGCCGTCAAGCCCGACGTCGCGATCCATTACCACAGCGACGGGAACGTCATGGCGATCATCCCCGAGATGGTCGATGCCGGGCTGAATATTCTCAACCCGGTCCAGCCCGAGTGCGTGGACACGGACGAGATCCACCGTATGTGGGGGACGCGCCTCTCCTTCGACGGGTGCCTGGGCACCCAGACAACGATGCCGTTCGGGACGCCCGCCGACGTGCGGACGCGGGTCAGGGAGTGCGTCGACAAGTACGGGCGGAACGGCGGGCTCATTCTCAGCCCCACGCACGTGCTCGAGCCCGAGGTGCCCATCGCCAACATCGAGGCGTTCGTGCAGGCGTGCCGGGACTTCGGGCCCCCGGGGAAGTGACCGCCGGAGGGTGAGCTACCGGATCGGGATCGATGCCCTGCACCTGAAACCCACCCCGCGACTGGCGCACACCGAGTACTGCTCCAACCACGCCCTCATGCAGGCCGTCGAGCGGGAGACGGGGAAGCCGTTCAACGAGGCGTGGGAGCTCGACTATTTCTGGTACACGAACGACGGCCCGGTGGAGTGGGCGACGCGGGGCCGCACTACCGACATGGGCCACGGCGAGTTCGAGGACGGTGGCCGCGACCGGCGCGACCCCAAGCCGAGCCCATTCCGGGACGTGGAGGAGGTCTGGGCGTTCGACGCTGTGGCCGAGTACGGGCTGCCGGATCTGGACGAGCTCGTCGCGTACTACGAGCGGGAATACGCGGCGCTGAAGAAGGCGGGCGACTGGGTTGCCCCCGGCGGCTACTACAAGACCCTGGTCTCGGGCGCGATCGAGGCGTTCGGCTGGGACCGGATCCTCGAGGCCGCCGTGGACCAGCAGAAATTCGACAAGGTCCTGGACTCGTTCTTCCGGCTGTCCATGCACCACGCCCGCGCGTGGGCGAAGACGTCGATCGAGGTCTTCAACTGCCACGACGACTTCGTCTGGGCCGGGGGCTCCTGGATCAACCCGGACTTCACCCGCGGCGCGATCATCCCCCGATACCGGGAGCTCTGGAAGATTCTCCACGATGCGGGGAAGCTCGTGGTCTTCACCTCCGACGGCGACTACACGAAGTTCGTGGACGACGTCGTCGCCGCGGGGGCGCAGGGGCTCACGTTCGAGCCGCTGACGTCGTTCGACGAGGTGGTGAAGCGGCACGCCGGGAGCATCGCGATCATGGGATCCAAGGTCGACACCCAGGCGCTCACGATGGGGCCCATCTCCAGGATCGAGGCGCAGGTGGACGCCACGCTCGCGCTGGTGCGGGGCCGCCCCGGGGTCTTTGTCGCCGTCGGGAGCCACATTCCCAGCAACGTCCCCGTCGAAAACGCCCTCGCCTACTTCGCCCGCCTCCGGGCGGGGTGGTTCCGCTAGCGCTCAGCTGGTCTTAGTGCGGGTGTATCGAGCGAAGGAGCCCAGCGAGTGCACCCGTCCGGCCGCCGCGTCGGCCAAGCCCACAACCACATGACGCAACGGGTGTATAGTCGAGCCGCGATGAAGATACTGACTCCTATCCGCACCGGAAGACTCGTGATCCGCGAGTTCCGGGAGGACGACTGGGGGCCTTTTCACGCCCTCATCAGCGATCCGTCGCTGGTGGAGCGAAGAGAAGAACTGTCCGCCGAGGATGCCGCCCGGAAGCGTATCCAGGAGGTCGTTTCGGCGCAGGAGAGCCCATCGAGGTGCAGCTACGAGCTGGCGATCTGCATGGCGGAGTCGGGGGAGTTCATCGGCGAGGCCGACCTTGGCTTCATGCCCGGCGGTAATGAGGCCGAAATCGGGATCGTCCTGTCCCGTACGGTTCGCGGCGCAGGTTTGGGCACCGAGACCTGCCGGGCGCTCATCGATCTGGCATGGGGAACGTTCGGGATCCGGCGGGTGGTCGGGTATTGCGATCGGGTGAATGCGCCGTCACGCCGGATGATGGAGAAGGCGGGGATGCACCTCGAGGACGAGCGCAAGGTCTATGACGAGCGACAGCAACGCTGGCGTGATGCGTGCATCTATGCGTTCGAACGAGGATAGACCAGCCGACCGCGTTGCCGCACCAAGGGCCGGCGAGGCCGAGCCGCAACGCGCCCCGCAACCGCCGGGCGCCTACCTCAATCCCCTGAAGACCTTGCGCTGGGCGGACTTGGGGAACACGGCGATGACCTCCACCTTCGTGTGTTGCCAGCGAAAGAGGATCCGAAACCTTCCGGCATCGGCTTGCAGGGGCCGGCCAGGAAGGGTCGCGATCGGCTTGATCTCGCCGGGGAACGTTCTCAGGGCGATGCGCCCGGCGTCCTCCAGAACCCGCAGGGCATCCGCGTCGGACAGGTCATCGAGGTCCCGCTCGGCCCGGCGGGAGAGGACGAGGTTGGCGGGGAGGGAGTCCACGGGGACGGGGCGTTAGGCGCGCTTCGGGCGCGGGCCGCGCTTCGTGCCGAACCGCCGGGCCGCGTAGTCGCGTGCCGAGATCGTCCGTCCGGCCGCCAGGTCACGCAGGCCCTCCAGGACCGCTTCACGCACCACGGTGCTCCGTTCGAAGAGCATCCGGTCGAGCTGTTCCTCGTCGGTGGACAGCAAGGTGGCCGCCGGCTTACCGTGGCGGGTGACGACGACGGCCTCGCCGCGGCCGACCTCGGCGAGAACGGCGTTCAGCTTGTTCTTCAGTTCGACCGTGTTGACGAAGCGCATGTCAGACCTCCCGGCCATGCCGTTACAGGGGGCTTTTCACCCCCCTGATTGTAGCTCTGATGGTCGAGGCAGGTCAACCGCCGCGCACGCCCAGGCGTACTTGGCCCGCCTCCGCCCGGGATGGGGAGTGAGCTAGCGGACGAGGAGGCCTGCCCGGTCGATGTAGATCGACCCAAAGACGGGCTGGTTCGCCTCGAGCAGGATCAAGATGGTGCCCGTGTCCGAGACCGCCTTCACATGCTCGGGCTTGGTCAACGGGACTGTGACGGTCTTCCACTTGCCGGCGTCCGTCAGGGGCGCGGAGCCGAGCACCATCCACCAGTTCTTCGGGCTCTGCATGACGACCGTGACGCGCACCTTGGGGTCGGTGCACCGGAAAACGTCGCCGGTCCTGATGTCGAAGAACGCGCCCCGGATGTTCTCCTTCTTGAGCTTCTCGCGGCCAGGGAACCGGTCGATGACCACGAGCTCCCGCTTCTTGCTGGCCGACGGGTTGTCGCCTTCGAGTTCTACCCGGAGCACGCGCTGGTTCGGCCGGATGCCGGGGTCGCTGGTCAGCTTCCACTGGCTCCGCACGCCCGTGGGCGTCTCGTCCTCGAACTCCCAGAAGACCACGGGGCGGGGGACCGAGGCGACGAAGTCGAGCGTGGCCCGCGCGACTTGGCCCGCCGCCCGGACTTCGACCCCGACCGTTCCGGGCCGGGAGGCCGTGATCAGGAACCGCCCCGCGCTCTCGGCCAGCCGGACGGTCCGGCGGTCGGCTTTCGCCGGCCCCGTGATCTTCAGCGTGGCGTCCGCCAGCGCGCCCGGCCAGGGGGTCCGGGCGGCGCCGTTGTACGCCAGGACCCAGCCTTCCACCGGCGTGTCGGCGTACGTCGTGGCCGACGGCACCCAGATCTCGAGCCGGGGCGCCGGGGCCGCCGGTTCGACGAGGGAGGGCGTACCGAGCGCGGCCAGCGTGCCCTTGGTCCGGGGCAGGCGCAGGACCGCGAGCGACGCCGGCGGAAGGGCCACGGTCACGGACCGGCCGCCCACTACGACCTTCCGGATCCCGAACCCCGTACTCCACTCGACGGTCCTCGGCTTCTCCCACCCCGGCGCATCGTGGTTCCGGTCGAGCCACAGGTACTCGCGACGGCTGAAGGTCAGGATTTCGCCTTCGGCCCCGGCCTCGAATCCCTTGAGGGATACCGTGACCCGGGTCGGCTTCTCGTCGTCGCGGTTCGCCAGCATCACGGCCAGTCCCTCGTCCGTCCTCGTCGCGTAGGCGGTGACCGCCCCCGAGTTCCCGACGCGGCTCTCGACGAGCGTGTCGCCCATCGCGTGGCGCCAGAGCCAGAACGCGAACCAGGCGGGTGTCCGGATCGTCGGCGCGCCCTGGAGGATGGTGTCGAAGAGCTGGAAATGGGTCGAGAAGGCGACCCCGTTCCGGAACATCTCGCCGAGCCAGAGGGCGTGCATGAGCGCGCCCCGGGTGTCCGGGAAGTGCAGGTTCCACTCCGAGTACCCGATCTCGATCTTGCCGGCGCGGTCCGGCTGGTACTTCCGGATAAGTTCCCTCACCGGCGATACCTCGCGCTCGACCGTCGCCGTCTTGGCGAAGAGCTCCTCCGTCGTCTCGGCCCCGTTCACGGGGTAGGTGTGGATCGAGAGGAAGTCCACGAGTGGCCCGCACCGCTTGAGGACGTCCTCCATCCAGTCCATGCACCCGACCTTGATGGCGGGGTCGACGGCCTTCATCGCGGTCGCGAACTCCTCGTACCGGCGGGAGTAGATTTCGCCGTTCAACCGCGAGCCGTCCGGGAGCTGGTTGCCGCTCTCCCAGCTTCCCCCCAGCTCGTTGCCGATCTCCCAGTACCGGACTTTGTATCCCGACTTGGCGGCCCACCGTACCCACTCGGCCGCGTCCCGGGGCGTGCCCTGTCCGGCGTTCACGATCACGAACGCCTCGGACCCGACCCCGGCGGTCCAGTCGTGCAGATACTTGACGTCCGTGTGGCCGTGCCACTTGTCGAACTTGTTTCCATGCGAGGCCTTGAAGCCGGGAGCGTAGGCGGAGTAATCCACCTTCCAGACGCCGAACGGGGCGGACCACGAGGACCAGGGGGTGGACGAGAACCTGGACATATCCAACTCGTTCCCGGGGGTCTTCCGGACCCCGTTCCCGTTCCACCAGAGCTCGTCGCCCCAGCTTCCGCCCGGGAGCCGGATCAGGGTTGGACCCAGCTCCCGGGTCCACGCCCTCACGTCCTTGTCTTCGTACCGTTCGGGTCCCCACCACGCCGCGATGTTGTCCCCGACCAGCAGCCGCCGGTCCATGGTCCGGATATCGCGGTCGGCGAACACCTCGACGATCGCGGTGCCAGACGCCTTCTTCACGTCGCCCGCGAGGGCAGGGGTTGGTGAGAGCGCGCCGGCCACGACTGCGGCCATGCAAAAGGAGAGGGACATCCTACTCATCGATTCCCCAATATACCTCTCCTGGACCACCAGGAAAGGCATTGCTGACTCAGGGGTGCGGTGTGATCGCCACGATCGTGATCTCGCCCTTGCGGGGGCCGTAATACCAGAAGATGCGATAGGCCGCGGGAGTGCGGTGCTCGGCGTAGGCCTCGAAGACTTCCTCTCCTGCAGGTCCTGAGAGACTTCCGAACTTGTGGGTCTGAAGGCCGGGATGTCGCGGGTTCGACTCGAGGAGTCCCAGGGTCTTGCGGACCGCGGCGAGGCGCTTGGCGAGTCCCTTGTCACGATCGAGCTCCCGGAGATGGCCGGCCGCGTCCTCGGTGAAGAGGAGTCGAAAGGTCAATCAGTCCTCGATAGACGAGTTGGCGTACCTCGCGAAGGAGCCCAGCGAGCGCACTCGTCCGGCCGCCGCGTCGGCCAGGCCCCGGAGCACCCGGCCATGGGCTTCCTTGTTGTTGAACAGCCAACGCTCGCGCGCTGGGATCTCGGCAAAGGGCTCCAGCACCAGCCGCCCTTCGGCGTCGGCACGCACGATGTAGCTGCTGACGCCTTCCGCGAGCTTGCCGAGCGTGATCCGGCCCTTGCTGTCGGGCCTGACGCGGCCGAGGTTCCGGTATGGCTTCACGGCTGATGGCATGGTGTTCTTCCTTCCTCGTGCTCAGAATATCCTGGAAGTGGGATATACGTCAAGTGGGATATCCCACCAACTCGACGTTCCGGCCCCCCGCTACCTCTCAATGCTGAGCGTGTGGACGGAACGCGGGGGAAGAGAAAGCTCCCAGCGAGCGCCGGGCAGGGCCACGGTCACGGTACGCTTATCCCACAACGGATTCGCGACCATGACGACCGTGGAGCCGTCGGGGTTCTCGAACGCGACCGCGTTGCCGCACCAGTGGCCGGTCAGTCCGAGCCGGACGGCGCCCGGCTGGACGAAGTGCGAGAAGTGCTTCATGACGAAGAACTCGGGGTTGAGCGTCGCCTTGCCCGTCTTGAGGTTCACGCACACCATCGAGTTCTGCTTCCATCCCCACGTCGACTCCCCGCCGTCCTGGAGGATCATGTTCCAGTACGTGTAGGCGGCGACGCCGTTCGAGAAGTAGTGCTGCATCAGGTTGAAGACGTAGAGGCCGTAGTCCCAGGTGTTCTTTCCTTCGCCGCACTCGTTCTCGGACTGGATCAGCTTGACCTCCGGCCAGGCTGCGTGCGTGCGCTGGATGATGGCCTTGCCCCACCACTGGAGCGCGACGCCGCGGATGTGCGTGAGCGCCCGGGGGTCGGTCAGGACGCCGAGGATGTATTGGTCGTAGTCGTCGACGTTCAGCGTGCCCAGCCAGACCTCGGTCTCGGGCGAGCGCTTCGCGAACAGGGGACCGAGGTAGTCGCGGATGAACTCCCGGAGCTCGTTCCCCGTCCAGAGGCACGAAGGGAACTTCTGGTCGGCCACGGGCTCGTTCTGGGGATGGATGGCGTGGATCGTGACGCCTTCCTTCCTGTATGCTTCCACGAACTTCAGGAAGTAGAGGGCATAGGCGTCGAGCACGCGCTTCTCCCACCGCACTTTCCCATAGTTGTACGCCTTCGGGAACTTGAGCCACGTGGGCGGGCTCCAGGGCGAGGCGAAGAGCTTGAGGTCGGGACGGCGGCGGACGGCCTCCTTGATGAAGGGCAGGATGACCTTCCGGTCGCGGTCGATCGAGAAGTGCTTCATCGCGTAGTCGCCGTCGTGCTCGTTGTGGCTGTACCACTGCGCGCCGAAGTCGGAGGAGCCGATCGGCATCCGGCAGTAGTTGAACGAGCACCCGCGCCCGGGCGTGAAGAGCTCGTCCAGGAGCCGCTTCCGCGCCGCCAGCTTCATGGCCTGGAGCGCGATGGCACCCAGTTCGTTGAAACACCCGCCGATCCCCTCGACGGTCTGGTGGCGGGTGCCCGAGAGGGAGATGTCCGAGTCGCCGCGTGCCGCCGCCGGGGTCCTCCGAACCCATCGCCGCTTCTCGTCCGACGAGATCCAGACCGCCTTGCGCGCTTCAGCCATGACGTTCGCCTCCTTGATTCGTGGTCAGAACTTGATCTTGAGCACCGCGAGCACTTCCCGGACCTGGACATCTTCCCTCATATCGGAGAGGGCGAACCAGCGGACTTCCCGCAGCATCCGTTGCGCGGGTGCGAGATGCGCCTCCTCGGGGTCGCTCCCCAGGGCGGCCGTCTGGCCGGGATCGACGAGCTCCATGAGCAGGCAGCTTTCCCGCCCCTCGACCGTGCGCCGTTCCCGCTCGTACAGGATCCGGCCGGCCTTCGTCTCGAGCCCCGTCTCCTCCCGGACCTCGCGCACGGCCGCGGCCTCGAAGCTCTCGCCGGGGTCGACGTGGCCGCCGGGGAGGGTCCAGTACTCGTATCCGTCGGGGTGCCAGTGGCGGACCATGAGGATCTCGCCATTCCGGATGACGGCGCCGCATGCGCGATCCGGCATCAGCGACGCAACTCGTAGAGCCGGTCGCCGATCTCGCGGACGGCGGCGATGGTCTCGGGGTAGGGGGTGTCCGTGATGTCGACGAACCCGATCTGGTAGTTCTCGCCGTCGTCGCGGCCGGTCGTGGCCTGGTCCATGTACTGGAACCAGGCCGCGCCGACGAAGACCGGATTGCGCAGGGCGCTGGTGACGTAGTTACGGTAGAAGTCGGCGCGCTCCGCCTGGTTCGCGGCGCCCTGGAGCCCGGTGTGGAAGAGCCCCCGGTCCAGGGCCCCGCAGTGGAACTCGCCGATGATGACGGGCTTGTCCGCGCAGCCGGCCGGGAGCTGGAACTCCGCGACGCTCCGCCGGTAGAGGTTGTAGCTGACGACGTCGCAGGACTTCGCCGCCGCGCGCGCGGCGTAGTCCGGGGCCCAGCCCGCGAACCGGCAGCCGAGGTAGAGCTGGTGCGGGGCTACGGCCTTGACGGCGTCCCGGCACTCGCGGAAGTACCGGTCGGCGAAGGATTGCGTGAACGCCTCGAGGTCCTTCCTCGCGGCGGCCCCGGGCGGGGTGCGCGACAGGGCCAGGGCGTCCCACGACGCGTGCGCCGTGCCCCAGGTCTTGTTGAGCTTCGCGATTGACGAGTACTTCTTCCGGAGGTCGGCGATGAACGCCTTCTTGGCCGGCTGCGTCATGGGGGACGCAAGCGTCGCCTCGGCGAGTCCGGTCCCGCCCGGCCACGACAACTCGTTGTCCACGAAGAACCCGAGGCACCATGGATCCCCGGCGGCCTTGCCCTTCTCATCGGCCAGCCGCGCCCGGATGCTCTTCCGGCACTCGGGCGAGAAGACGTCGTAGAACCTCGCCCGGTGCGCCTCGGAGCCCTCGATCTCGGGCGCCCACCAGTGGATGGTGCCCACGTACGGGGTGCGGCGCAGGGAGGTGAACCCCTCGCCGGACCACATCCCGATCGTGTTGAGGCCCCAGCTCCGGAGCCGGCGATGGGCGAGTGCGGTCGTGAGGTCCCGGACCTTCTCCCCGTACTTGCGCCGGGCGTTCGCGGCGCCGAAGTCGAAGTGCCAGGCCTTTTCCCCCTTCCAGTGGCTGTTTCCCTTGGTCTTGCTCTCCCACCAGTTGTCGCCGAACACGGGATCGTCGTGGGGCGGGAGCCCGCTGAACCACCGCTCGCGTCCGTCCACGATCGTGGCGCCCCATGTCCCGACGCAGTCCACGCCGTGCGACCAGAAGAGCCGGCCGTCGGGGTCCACGAGCCACCACGTGGCCCCGACTCTCAGAACCCGGAAGAAGCCGGTGCCCCTGAGCTTCTGGCTCCTGGTCCAGCCGCCCCACCTGTCGCGGTCCTTTGGACCGCCGTGGGCGGCGAGGTCCCGGTCCTCGGCCGCGATCCGGTCGGCGAACTCGGTCGCGGAGTGCAGCTTGCCCGGCCACTCGCGATGAACATACTGGCCGAACTCGTCGATGAACGGGAAGAAGGTCGCGGGGCTGGGGAGCGGCGGGATATCCCCGGTCGTCCGGATCCGCGCGATCTCGAAGACGTGATCCTCTTTCGGAGTCGGCACGAAGATGATGAGCTGGCTGACATTGGCGGGATCGAGGGCCTGGTCACCGCCGGTGTAGAACCCGAAGGCGTCCGGGTACCCGTTCATTCCGAACAGGCCATAGCTGTCCGGGAGTTTCAGCTTGAACTTCGTCGCGACCGTCGTCCGCTGGCCCGGCTCGATCGTGAAGACCTCCTGCACGCAGTTGCGGCCCGGGTAACCGCCGGGGTTGTCGATTCGCAGCCCCACCTCGACGGGTGTCGCGCCCGGGTTGAAGACGTCCATCGAGAGCGCGCCGGTTCCGGAGAATGTCCAGTGCCCGCCGGGCGCCTTGATCGTGATGCCCGGCCAGTCGATGGCGTGGCCGCTCTCAACTCGAAGGGTACCGCCGGTCGTCAGCGTGAGCCTGACGTCGTTCTGCTCGATTCCCGCGAGGTCGTACCCGGGCGTGAAGTCGAGGATGGTGCGTCCCGCCATCGCGGGGGCGGTGAGCAGCAGGGCAAACGCGAGGGCTTTCATCGGGGGCCTCCTGTGTCTTGGTTCATGGGCGAAGCAGCCGGATGTGGCGGCCGAGATGGCGGACGAGGACGGATTCGTGCGTGTCCTCGTGGAGCGCGAGGAGCCGGTGGACCCGGTCGCGGAAGATCCAGCCGTCCTTCGATCTCGCGCCCAGAATCGCTCCGAACGCGACGTGCAAGACCTGCCGGGCAGCGGGCCGGTCGAGGTAGACGGATTCGAGCCGGCGGGCGGGAATCCCGCGCGGTGCCGGGACATCGCGCAGGCGCGCCGAGATCGAGTACGACCGCCGTGCGACCGGGAACGCCCGGCGGGCATGATCCACGATCTCCCGGAAGAGCCCGGGGTCGACGCGCGCTATCGTCCGCAGTGATTCCAGCCAGCTCGTCCCGGCGGTCTTGACGTGGAACCGGCCGCGCGTGATCCGGGCCACCGTCCGGTAGACCCGGAACTTGTCGCTCCCGCTGTGGATGGAGATCTTGTACCCGCCCAGTCGGCGCGCGACGGCCGCGTGGGCGGCGAGCGCGCGCGCGAAGGCGGGGAGGCTGCCCCGGAAGTCCACGCCCTTCTCGAACGAGCCCGGGAACCGGGGGGCGACGGCGGCGACGCGGATCCCGCGCCGGGCCAGCTCGCGGACGACGTACTCGTGGTCCGCGGGGGTGGTGACGACCGGCAGCTCGTCGAGCGAGACCTCGAGCTCGTAGGGCCGGCCGCGCATGGCGCGGTGCACCCGGCGGGCGAGCGCTGCGAGGAACGGCACGGCGGGGCCGAACCGGACGGCCGGATCGGCGGAGCGTTCCGCTCCCGGCCGCAGGGCCGGCGAGGCGTCGAGGGTGAAGAGCACGAATCCCGCTTTGGCCATCCGGTCGATGTCCGCGACATCCTTGAGGTGGTCGGCGTCGGCGCTCCAGCCGCCCCGCCAGCCCGCGGCCAGCACGCCGAACGTGGCGTCGTCGAGCACCTGCTCGGGCGTCCGGTCCGTCCGGGTCATCTCCCGGACCGACTGCTGGGCGAAGACGGGGAAGAGCCGGCTCCGCCCGAGGGCGATCGCCTGACTCCGCGTCGCGTACCCGGTCCGGTCGCCCAGCCCGATGGACGGCCGGCGGCCAATGGGCACCGGCGAGAGCCAAGGGACGGCGGCCCGCAGGGCGGCGAGGACGGCGTGATCGCCCGGCAGGAGCGCGACCGCCAGTCCGGACCGCACGTCGTTCCGTCCGCGGGGCAGGGACCGCATCCAGGCGGGGCGGTGCCCACGGCACCCGATCACGATGCCGCGCGATCGGCCGCGGCGGCCCGCGATCAACCACGCCCCTGAGTCGCCGGAGCGGCGCCTTCGGTCGGCATCGCCGACCGTGCCGCCGAGCGCGCTCGCCGGGTACGAGCGGGTCCAGCCGCCGAATCCGGCCGCGGCGCCGGCCAGCTCAACCTGGAGTTGCGGAGATAGTGGGCGCAGGGGTCCGGGCTGGCAGGCGGCGCTGAAGATGCTCATCGGTTCTCGGGTATGATACCCGGGATTGACACGCAAAGAGGAGCGACACCCATGGCGGAGACGAAGCTGGCCGGCAACATGCTGAAGAAAGACGATCTCATTGTCATCGCGGGCGCGGGGGGATTCATCGCCGGAGCCCTGACCAAGCGTTTCCACGACCAGGGCTTCACCCGCATCCGGGCCGTCGACCGCAAGCCCCTCCCCGAATGGTACCGCCGCACGCCGGGCGTCGAGTGCCTGAGCATGAACCTTGCCGAGCCCGCCAACTGCGTCCGGGCGTGCGAGGGCGCAGCCGAGGTCTACTGCCTTGCGGCCGACATGGGGGGCATGGGGTTCATCGAGCGCTTCCGGGTCGAGTGCCTGCGGAGCGTTCTCGTCAACACGCACATGGTCGAGGCCGCGTGGCGCGCGGGCGCCCGGAGGTACTTCTTCTCGTCATCCGCGTGCGCGTACAACACCAGGCTCCAGCAGGCGACCGACAGCCGGCCGCTGAAGGAGTCCGACGCGTACCCGGCGTTCGCCGAGCGCGGGTACGGCTGGGAGAAGCTGTTCTCGGAGATGGTCTGCCAGGAGTACTGGGCGGAGCGGGGCCTCCGGACCCAGATCGCGCGGTTTCATAACGTATACGGCCCGTGGGGCACCTGGGATGGCGGCCGCGAGAAGGCGCCCGCGGCGCTCAGCCGGAAAGTGATCGAGGCGAAGGACCAGGGACGGAAGTGGATCGAGGTCTGGGGCGACGGGTCGCAGGCCCGGAGCTACATGTACGTCGAGGACGTGATCGAGGGCATCGACCGGATCATGCACTGCGACGAGCTCACGGCCACGCCGATCAACCTCGGAAGCGCCCAGCTCCTCTCCGTCAACGAACTCCTGGACCACGTCGAGGCGGTCGCGGGGACGAAGCTCGAGCGCCGGTACAAGCTGGACGCGCCCAAGGGCGTCGTCGGACGGAACAGCGACAACACCATGATAAAGAAGGTCCTCGGATGGGAGCCGTCGATTCCGTTCAAGCAGGGCATCAAGCCCACCTACAAGTGGATCGAGCAGCAGTTCAACTCGCGCAAAGCGGGCGCCCGGACCGCGGCCTGACGTAGCAGGCGGGGAGATGTCCATGGACGCCGCCCGCGACATCAGCGAGATCATCGGCTGGATACCCCAGCGGCTCGCGCTCGCGGGCGGGTGGATCGACCAGCCGTTCATGTCGCGTCACGACCCCCAGCCGCCGGGTTCCATGGTCGTCGTCGGCGTCGAGCCCACGATGCCGTTCATGGATCGGTGCGGGCTCGCGTCGAGCACGCGGAAGGTGGCGCTCCGGATCTGGAACGGGCGGCTGCCCGAGGGCGAGCGCGCGAGGGACCGGATGGCGCTCGTCCGCGAGCTGTACTGGGCGGAGAACACGGGGAAACCCGAACCGTCCGGGTCGCAGGACATGATCGGACTCATCTATCCGGGCGTCTGCCGGCTCGACTACGACTACGCCCATGAGGGCGGCGTCTTCCCGCGCCATGTCGAGTGCCACACGGACCCGGCTACCGCCCGCTGGCTGGAGCAGGTCATCCACATCGTCGCCATCGTCTCCCGGCCCGAGGGCTACAGCCCGCTCGGCGAGAAGCACCTCGAGCCGGCCTGGGTCCGGCGGCTGGGCCACGCCGGCAAGGCGTGCTTCGACGCGATCGTCGCGCACGATGCCCGGGGCCTGGGGGAGTCGCTGAATGAGAACATGCGGTGCTGGGGCGCGCTCGTCCCGCACGCGCTGTACCATCCGACGATGGAGAAGGACATGCCCGCGATCCTCGACTACTACCAGGGGCGCTACCTCGGGGCGATGTGGTCCGGGTGCGGCGGCGGCTACCTGTACGTCGTCTCCGAGGAGCCCGTGCCCGGGGGGTTCCACGTCACCGTCCGCACGGCGTGAGGCGGCGGTGGTGAACGCCGTCGTCGTCTCCGGCGCCTTCGACGACATGCGGTCCCGGCACATCCGGCTCCTCCATGAGGCCTCCAAGCGGGGGCCGGTGCACGTCCACCTGTGGTCCGACGCGGCCGTACGCGAGGCCGCGGGCGCCGAGCCCCGGTTCCCCCAGCCGGAGCGCGAATACCTTGTTTCGGCCATCCGGTACGTGGACCGGGTGACGGTCACGGACCGTCCCGAGCCGGACGCGACGGGGATCGGGGATGCCGCCCTCGCGGGGTTCGAGCTCCCGGATCTCCCCGCGGCCCCCGCGTCGCGGAAGACGGTCGTGGTCACCGGCTGTTACGACTGGTTCCACTCCGGCCACGTCGCGTTCTTCGAGGAAGTCTCGCGGATCGGGGAGCTCACGGTCGTCGTCGGTCACGACGCCACGATCACGCTCCTGAAAGGGCCGGGCCACCCCATGTTCCCGCAGGCCGAGCGCGCGTACATGGTCGCCGCGATCCGGTTCGTGTCCCGGGTCCTGATCTCGTCGGGGATGGGCTGGCTGGACGCGGCGCCCGAGATCGAGAGGATCAAGCCGGAAATCTACGCCGTCAACGAGGACGGCGACCGTCCCGAGAAGCGCGAGTTCTGCGCGACGCGCGGGATCGAGTACCGGGTCCTGAAGCGCGTGCCCCACGCGGGCCTGCCGAGGCGCGAATCCACCCGGCTCAGGGGTTTCTAGAGGCCGTTGCGCAACCGCAACGGCCTCTGGAAGCAGCGGATGGATCTTGGGTTCTGCAATGGCTTCTAGGGCCGCACCGTCGCCGCGTCGAAGGAGGCCTTCGACGTGCCTCCGGGGGTTCTGACCGGGCCTACCGTCCTCCGAGGGTCGCGAGCAGTTTGTGGTAGCCGCGCAGATCGTTGACGGGGATCCAGGCCTTCGTCGGGATCATGGTGATGCCGAGCCGGCGGCGCCGGGCGAGGTACGGGAACACGACCTTCTCGAAATCCGTCTTCTTCTCCAGCGAGATCAGCTTCCGGAAGAGCGGGATGGCGGCCGGTTCGAAGACCGTGAGCCCGACGTGCGCCGGCAGCCGGACCTTCGGATACATCCCCGCCGTCCGGGCGAACCCGCGGCGGATCGCGAAGGAGCTGTACGCGTACTCGGTCCACGGCACGCATACCGCGGTGGCGAGGGCGCCCCGGCGGGCGGCGGCCCGGTGCCGGCGCAGGATCGAGGAGGCGAAGTCGCGGTCCAGCCCCACGATCTGGTCGTCGGGGTTGTGGACGACGACGGTGTCCCCGGGCGGCACGAGGCCGCGCTCGACGGCGAGCAGGATCGCGCCGCCGCGGCCGACCGGCCGTCCGGGGTCGGCCGAGTACCTGACCGACACCCCGAGGCGGCGGCCGTCGCCGAGGATGGCCCGGACCGACCCCGGGTGGGTGAAGACCAGGACGACGAACCGTTTCACGCCCGCGCGGGCCCACAGCCGGACCGTGCGCTCGATCAGGCTCATCCGGCCGGCGCGGATCGCGACCTTGGAGCGGTGGCGCGCGCCGGCCAGCCCGGCCAGCCGCTCGCCCTTCCCGCCCGCGGGCAGGATGACCGTCGCCCGCGACCCCGCCGTCACCTCCCGCACGGGGTCACGCCCTTCTTGAGGATCAGGTTCCCGTACTTGGCGGTGTCGCCGGTCATGACGATGGCGAACGCGCGCTTTGCCTGCCGGTAGAACGCGAACCGCTCGACCTTGGCGATCCGCGGCCCGGGGCCGGCGTGCCGGGCGAGCACCCGGCGGTACGCGGCTTCCACCTTCGGGTCGGCGCGGTCGCCCCGGACCGGGGCCATCATGAACGCGGGCGCCTTCACGTATCCGTCCAGCTCGAACAGCGGCAGGATGGCGTCCAGCAGGGGCGCGATCAGGAGTCCGTCGGCGCGGATCACGCGGGGACCGAGGGATTCCCCGGGGAAGTGGGCATCGGCCAGCACGATCTCGTCCCCGTGGCCCATGCGGCAGAGGGCGGCGAGCAGGTCCGGACTCAGCAGCGGCGAGACGCCTTTCAGCATATGTACACGGTTCCTTGTCCGGGCGGCGGCGCCGCCCCGTATACGGATACTTCCATTGTAGGTCCTGTTCCCCCTCCCACGCGCCGCCGTGTAATATTGGACCCACCATGGCGACAACACCAACCGACGTGCCCCGGTCCCAGTACCCCCGCCCCCAGTTCGTCCGCGCCGACTGGCTGTGCCTGAACGGGGAATGGGGGTTCGAGATCGACCAGGGGGACACCGGACGCGAGCGGGGGCTCGTGGACCGGAAGCTCGCCGGCCGGATCACGGTCCCGTTCTGCCCGGAATCCGCGCTGTCGGGCGTCGGCAACCCGGACTTCATGGCCGCGGTCTGGTACCGGCGGGAGGTCGCCATCCCCGGGGCGTGGGGTCACCGGCACGTGCTGCTCCATTTCCAGGCCGTGGACTACGACGCGACCGTGTGGGTGAACGGCCGGGAGACGGCGCGGCACCGCGGCGGGTTCACCCCGTTCACGGTGGACCTGACCGGGCTGGCCGAGCCCGGGACGACCGCGACGATCGTGGTCCGGGCCCGGGACTACCGGGATGCGCCCCAGCCGCGCGGCAAGCAGTCGCCGAAGTACGAGAACTTCAGCTGCCTCTACACGCGCACCACCGGGATCTGGCAGACGGTGTGGATGGAGCCGGTGCCGGACCGCCGCCTCCTGCGCCCGCGGATCACGCCCGACGCCGGGAACGGCATGATCAGGATCGAAGCGCCCATCGCCGGCGACCGCGCCGGGCTGGCGCTCTTCGCGGAGCTGAGCGACCGCGGGGGCGTCGTGTGCTCGGCCACGTGCCCGGTCGGGGACTTCTCCCCGCGGCTCGACCTGGCCATCCCGGAGGACCGGCGCCGGCTGTGGGCGCCGGGCGATCCGCACCTCTACGACCTCGCGATCGAGCTCCGGGACGGGAAGGGCGCGACCGTGGACCGGGCGACCGGGTACGCGGGCCTGCGGTCGATCACGATCGACGGCCCGGCGGTCAGGATCAACGGGAAGCCGGTCTTCCAGCGGCTGGTCCTGGACCAGGGCTACTACCCCGACGGCATCCTGACGGCGCCGACCGACGCCGCGCTCGTCCGCGACATCGAGCTGTCCCTCGAGGCCGGGTTCAACGGCGCGCGGCTGCACCAGAAGGTCTTCGAGGAACGCTTCCTGTTCCACGCCGACCGGCTCGGGTACCTCGTGTGGGGCGAGTTCCCGGACTGGGGCTGTTCGGGCCAGGGCCCGGGCCACGACCACCAGCGTCCGGGCCCGGACTACATCACCCAGTGGCTGGAGGTCCTGGAGCGCGATTACTCGCATCCCGCGATCATCGGGTGGTGCCCGCTCAACGAGACGTGGCAGGCCTACGGCGACCGCATCCGCGCGCTGGACGACGTGACGCGGGGGATGTTCCTCGCGACCAAAGCCATGGACCTGACCCGGCCGGTGCTGGACACGTCCGGCTACGCCCACCGCGTGCCCGAGTCGGACGTCTACGACAGTCACGACTACGAGCAGGACCCGGCCAGGTTCAAGGCCACGCACGAGCCCCTGCGGGAGGGGAAGCCGTTCGTGAACGGCGACCCGAAGGATCCCCAGTCGGTCCCGTGGCGGGGACAGCCGTACTTCGTAAGCGAGTTCGGGGGCATCTGGTGGAACCCGGACGCGAAGCCGGGCGAGGATTCCTGGGGGTACGGCGGCCGGCCGACCTCGGTCGAGGAGTTCCACGCGCGGTTCGCGGGGCTCGTGGACGCCCTGCTCGACAACCCGAAGATGTTCGCCTACTGCTACACCCAGTTGACGGACGTGTACCAGGAGCAGAACGGCATCTTCCGGTTCGACCGGGCGCCGAAGTTCGACCTGGAGCGGATCCGGAAGGTCCAGCAACGGGCGGCCGCTATCGAGCGGGAAGGAGCTTAAGCCATGAGCGGATTCCTGCCGAAGTATCCGATCGAGCCGGGGCCGTTCGAGCCGACGTGGGAGTCCCTGCGCACGTACCGGGTGCCGGAGTGGTACCGGGACGCGAAGCTGGGCATCTGGGCGCACTGGGGGCCGCAGAGCGTGCCCATGTTCGGGGACTGGTACGCCCGGCACATGTATATCGAAGGGGAGCGCCAGTACCGGCACCACTGGCGCGTGTACGGCCATCCCTCGAAACACGGGTGGAAGGACGTCGTCAAGCTCTGGAAGGCGGAGAAGTTCGACCCCGAGGGGCTCATGAAGCTCTACGCGGCGGCGGGGGCGAAGTACTTCACGGCGCAGGCGGTGCACCACGACAACTTCGACAACTGGGACTCGGCGCACAATCCGTGGAACGCGACGAAGGTGGGGCCGATGCGCGACATCGTCGGCGCGTGGGCGGCGGCGGCGCGGAAGGAGGGGCTCCGGTTCGGGGTGACCGAGCACCTGGGCGCGTCGTTCAGCTGGTGGCGGGTCAACAAGGGCGCGGACAAGACCGGGCCATATGCCGGCGTGCCCTACGACGGCAACGACCCCGCCTTCCGGGACCTCTACCACGACAACCAGGGCGAGAAGGATGCGTGGCTCACGGACAACCCGGCCTGGCACGAGCACTGGTTCAAGCGGATCAAGGACCTCGTGGACAAGTACCAGCCCGACCTCCTCTACTCCGATTCCGACCTGCCCTGGGACCGGGTCGGGCTCTCGATGGTGGCCCACCTCTACAACCTCAGCGCGAAGCGGCACGGGGGCAGGCCCGAGGCCGTCTACACCCAGAAGGGCCGGGATCCCGGCATGTTCTCGATCGGCGTCCTCGACATCGAGCGGGGACAGGAGAACGAGGCGAAGCCGTACGTGTGGCAGACCGACACCTCGGTCGGCGACTGGTTCCACGACGTTGGGTACGCGTACAAGACCCCGTCGCACGTGATCGAGATGTTCGTCGACATGGTCAGCAAGAACGGCTGCCTGCTCCTGAACTTCTCCCAGCATCCGGACGGCACCCTCGACGAGGAGCAGTTGCATCTCCTCAAGGTCATGGCCGGCTGGATCGGGGTCAACGGCGAGGGGATCTACGGGACCCGGCCGTGGACCGTGGCCGGCGAGGGGGCGTCGTCGATCGAAGCCGGTTCGTTCAAGGAGAAACAGGTCGCGTGGACGACCGCGGACTTCCGGTTCACGGCGAAGGGGAAGACCGTGTACGCCTTCCAGATGCGCTACCCCGGGAACCGGGAGGCGTTCATCCGGAGCCTGGCGTCCGCGAAGGCGGCCAGGGTGGCCGGCGTCTCCGTCCTGGGCCACGCGGGGAAGGTCGTCTGGCGCCAGCTCGAGGACGGGCTGCTCGTCAATCTTCCGGAGAAGCAGGTCTGCGATCTCGTGCCGTGCATCAAGGTCGAGCTCGCCGGCTGAGCGCGCGGCCGGAAGGCGGGAGGTCTTCATGAAAGTCGCGGCGATGTTCGGCGGCGGCAAGGCGGGGCTGGTCGAGAAGCCCGATCCCGTCGCGAAGGAGGACTTCGTCCTCGTCAAGGTGCGGGCCGTGCCCATGTGCACGGAATACAAGCTGTTCAAGGAAGGCAAGCAGGGGGACTTGTTCGGTCACGAGGCGGCCGGCGAGGTGGCGGCCATCGCGCAGCCCGGCAAGGTGAAGGTCGGCGACCGGGTGGTCGTGATGCCCCAGTACCCGTGCGGCAAGTGCCCGCTATGCCTGGCCGGCGACTACATCTACTGCGAGCACGGCGTGGACGTGCACCGGGTCACGGGGTTCCCGACGGGCTCGGCGACCTACTCGCAGTACGTGCTCAAGCAGGACTGGCTCCTGGTCCCGGTCCCCGACGGCGTTTCGATCGAGCACGCTTCCATGGCCTGCTGCGGGCTGGGCCCGACTTTCGGGGCGATGGAGCGGATGGCCGTGGACTCCTTCGACACCGTCCTGGTCACGGGAATGGGCCCGGTCGGGCTGGGCGGGGTGATCAACGGCACCCATCGCGGCGCCCGGGTGATCGCGGTCGAGGGCCAGCCCTGGCGCGCCGCGCTCGCGAGGAAGCTCGGGGCCGCCGAGGTGGTCGATCCGGCCGACGCGGGCGCGCTGAAGCGCATCCGGGACCTAACCGGGGGCCGCGGGGTGGACGCGGCCGTGGACTGCTCCGGCGCGCCGCAGGCCCAGCGGCTCATGATCGACGCGGTCCGGCGGCGCGGCCGGGCCGCCTTCGTGGGGGAGTCCTGGGACCCCCTGCCGGTCCGGGTCAGCGACGACATGATCCGGAAAGGGCTCGTCCTCCACGGAAGCTGGCACTACAACCTGGCCCTCACCCCGAAACTCATGGAGGTCATCCGCGGGGAGCGGGCCCGGCTGGACCTGCTCATCACCCACCGGTTCCCGATGTCGAGGGTGCAGGAGGCGTGGGAGCTCCAGGCGACCGGGAACTGCGGGAAGGTGATCCTGGATCCGTGGACGTAGGACGGCGGGGGCGCGCAATCGGTCGGGGCCGGGCCGTTCATGGGGAGGCAGGTGTCGTGTGCGCATGCGGGATACCGGGCCGGTGATCTGCGAATGACGGCGGCACGAATCGTTCTCGACGCGGGCACGAAGGGCTCCCGGATCGACCCCGACATCTACGGACATTTCGCCGAGCACCTGGGCCGGTGCGTCCACGAGGGGGTGTGGGTGGGCGAGAAGTCGAGGATTCCCAACGTGCGCGGGATACGGAAGGGCGTGATCGCCGTCCGGGTCTATGACGGAAAGCGGGGCGGCGGGATGAAGTCCGGGCTGGGCACCATCGAGTTCGACTACTGGCCGCCGGTGGGGCGGTAGGGTGGCGGCACTCCGGCGGAGGACGCGCGTCCCGGTGATGGCCGGGCTCCTCTATGCCGCATCCATGGCGCGGGCGGAAGGGCTCCGGTTGGGTGCGGACGCCGCTGCCTACGAGGTTCGGGCGGATGCCGCCCTCGACCTCGTCGACGAGGTAACGCTCGAGGCGTGGGTCCGCGCTTCCCCGATGCAGCGGGAGGGCGGCCGGATCCTGGACAAGTCCCTGCCCGGCTCCAGCGACGGCTATATGCTGGACACGTTTCCCGGAAACTCGCTGCGACTGGTTACGGCGAACGGGCACTGCACACACGACGCGAAGCTGGCGGCGGACCGGTGGACTCACGTCGCCGGTGTCTACAGCGCTACCGGGCGGATCATGAAGCTCTACGTGGATGGCCGCGAGGTCGCGAGCGCGAAGGGAGAGTTCCCGCCGATGACCGTAACCGCGGTCCCGCTCCGGCTGGGCTCCGATCCCTACGGCGGAAACCGGTTCGAGGGGACCGTCCTGCGCGCGGCTGTCTTCCGGCGCGCCCTGACTGCGGATGAGATCGCGGCCCGGGCGATCCGTCCCGATGCGGTTGGAGGCGTGGTAGCCGAATGGGACTTCACCCGGGATACGGGCCGCGTGACCGCGCCGGTGGCCGGAAGCCTGAAGCTTCTCAGGATGTCGGCGACCGAGGGATTCCCGGGACAGGCGCCTTCCCCGGAGGCGCCGCTCTGCCTCTGGTACCGCCGGCCGGCCATGCGGTGGGAGGAGGCCCTGCCGGTCGGGTCGGGGCGGCTCGGGGCCATGGTGTTCGGGGGAGTCGAGGTCGAGCGAATCCAGGTGAACGACAAGACGGTGTGGGCGGGCCCGCCGTTCCCGGCACACCGCAAGGGAGTGGCGCCCGCGGTGGCGAAGGCGCGGGCCCTCATCTTTGCGGGCAGGTACGGGGAGGCCGAAGATCTGGTCCAGCGGGATGTCCTGCCCGCGGCCATCGAGCCCCGCAGTTTCCAGCCTCTCGGGGACATCCGGATCGCGTGCGATTTCGCGGAAGAGGTCTCCGACTACCGGCGCGACCTCGACCTGGACTCCGGGGTGGCGGCCTCGCGGTTCAGGTCCGGCGGCGTCACGTTCGCGCGCGAGGTCGTCGCGAGCGCTCCCGCGGGCGTGCTCCTCGTGCGGCTGTCGGCCGACCGGCCGGGCCGCATCTCCTGCCGGGTCTCGCTCTCCCGTGCCGCCGCGACGGTCGCGCCGGGCCCGGCCGGGACGCTCGTTCTCAGGGGACGGGCGGCTCACGGGGGGACGCACGAGGGCGTGCGGTTTGAGGCCCGGCTTGGCGCGTTCCCCGAGGGGGGCAAGGCCGTGACGGGTGCGGACGGGATCGCGGTCGAGGGCGCGGATTCGGTCCTGCTCGTGCTGGCGGCGGCGACGGACTACAACCGCGCCGACCCGGCGCGGCCGCTCAAGGGCGACCTCGGGGCCGCGTGCGCGGTCCGGCTCCGGGCGGGGCGAAAGGGATGGAAGCGACTGCAGGCGGAGGCCGTCGCCGACCACCGCGCGCTCTTCCGGAGGGTAGCGCTCGACCTGGGACCGGCTCCGGCGGCGCCGACGGACGAACGGCTCGCCGCCGTCCGGAAGGGCGCGACCGATCCCGCGCTGGAGGCGCTCTTCTTCCAGTATGGCCGGTACCTCCTGGTCGCGAGCTCGCGGCCGGGGGACCTGCCGGCCAACCTGCAGGGGGTCTGGAACCCGCACATGAACGCCCCATGGAACTCGGACTACCACACGAACATCAACCTGCAGATGAACTACTGGCCGGCCGAGGTCGCCAACCTGTCCGAGTGCCACGGGCCGCTCTTCGACTACGTCGAGCGGCTGGTTCCCGCCGGACGGGCCACGGCGAAGGGCATGTTCGGTTGCCGCGGATTCCTCGCCGGGCATGTAAGCGACGCCTGGTACTGGACCACGCCGTACGGGCATACGCGGTGGGGGATGTGGGTCCTGGGCGGGGCATGGTGCGCCCAGCACTTCATCGAGCACTGGAGGTTCACGGGCGACCGGGCCTTCCTGCGCCGGCGGGCGTATCCCCTGCTGAAGGACTGCTCGCTCTTCTTCCTCGACTGGCTGGTCGAGGACCCGAAGACCGGGAAACTGGTCTCGGGTCCGACGAGCTCGCCCGAGAACGCGTTCACGGCCCCCGACGGCAGGCAGGTGACCCTGTCCATGGGGTGCGCGATGGACCAGGAGGTTATCTGGGACACATTCACCAGCACCCTGGATGCCGCGCGTGAGCTCGGGATCCGGGACGGGTTCACGCGCGAGGTCGGGAAGGCGCTGGAGAGGCTGGCGCTTCCCGGCATAGGGTCCGACGGGTGGCTCATGGAGTGGAGCGCCGAGTTCCCGGAGCCGGAACCGGGCCACCGGCACCTCTCGCACATGTTCGGCCTGCACCCGGGGCGGCAGTTCACGCTCACGGGGTCGCCGGACATGATCGCCGCAGCGCGGAAGTCGATCGAGTACCGGCTGTCCAGGGGGGGCGGGCACACGGGCTGGAGCCGGGCCTGGATCATCAACTTCTTCGCGCGGCTCCGGGACGGCGACCGGGCCCACGAGAACGTCGCCGCCCTGCTGGCGAAGTCCACGCTCCTGAACCTTTTCGACGACCACCCGCCGTTCCAGATCGATGGGAACTTCGGGGGGACCGCCGGGATCTCGGAGATGCTCCTCCAGAGCCACGACGGGGAGGTCACGCTCCTGCCCGCGCTTCCGGCGGCCTGGCCCGCAGGCTCGGTCCGCGGCCTCCGGGCGCGCGGCGGGTTCGAGGTCGCCGTCGAGTGGGCGGATTCCCGGCTCGTCCGGGCCGAGGTCCGGTCGCTTCTGGGGAAGCCGTTGCGCCTCCGGTACGGCGACAGGATCGTGGACACTCCCACTCGGGGTGGCGGTCGGTACGAGTACGGTCCCGGGCTCGGCCGTGTGAGGAAGGCGGGGAGGCGGGGATGACCTCGCGCGAGCGGCTCAAGCTGATCATCGCGCGGAAGGGCGCGCAGGCGGATCGTTGCGGGTTCTGGCTGGGGAATCCGCACGGGGACGCATGGCCTCTTCTGAACGCGCACTTCGGGACGAAGGACGGTGAGGAGCTGCGGGCGAAACTGCACGATGACTTTCGCTGGATCGCACCGTGGGAATACCGGGATCCCTCGGGGCGGCCCCAGTTCCCCCGAAAGCAGAAGGCATCGTTCGGCGAGGGCGGGGTCTTCGCCGACTGCGAGGATCCCAAGGAGGTGGACCGGCACCAGTGGGGGCGGCCCGAGTACATGGTGATCGACGGGACGATCGAGGCGCTCCGGGGAGCGGGTGACTGCTACCGCGCAAGCGGGGCGTGGACCTGCTTCTACCACGATGTCATGGACCTGTTCGGGATGGAGAACTACATGGAGAAGATGTACACCGCCCCCGAGGTCGTCCGGGCGGTCACGGACCGCGTCTGCGAGTTCTACTACGGGGTCAACGAGCGGCTCTTCCCGGCGGCCAAGGGTCACGTGGACGCCTTCTTCCTCGGCAACGACTTCGGGACCCAGCTCGATGTGATCTGCGGACCCGCTCAATTCGACGAGTTCATCCTCCCATGGTTCCGGAAGTTCACGGACCAGGGACACCGGCATGGACTCCAGGTCATCCTGCACTCGTGCGGCTCCGTCCACCGTGTGATCGACCGGCTGATCGACGCCGGTGTGGATTGCCTGCATCCGCTCCAGGCTCGGGCACGGGGCATGGAGGCGGAACGGCTGGCCCGCGATTTCGGGGGGCGGATCGCGTTCATGGGCGGGATCGATACACAGGAACTGCTCGTGCGGGGAACACCGGAGGAGGTCCGCGAGGACGTCCGTCGCGTGAAGTCCGTGTTGGGTCCCAACCTCATCGTCTCGCCCAGCCACGAGGCGATCCTGCCCGATGTGCCTCCCGCGAACATCGAAGCCATGGCCAAGGAGGCGATCCAACCGCTGCAGGCGGGATGGTAAGATGGCGCCCATGACGACGGCACGGATCGTTATCGATGCGGGCGCGAAGGGCCCCGTGATCTCCCCCAACATCTACGGCCACTTCGCCGAGCACCTGGGCCGGTGCGTTTACGAGGGGCTGTGGGTGGGGGAGAAGTCGAGGATTCCGAATGTCCGCGGGATCCGCAAGGATGTCGTGGCCGCGCTCCGGAAGATGAAGCTTCCCGTCCTGCGCTGGCCCGGCGGCTGTTTCGCCGACGAGTACCACTGGATGGACGGGATCGGACCTCGCGCGAAGCGGCCGACAATCGTGAACACGCACTGGGGCGGGGTCACGGAGAACAACCACTTCGGGACGCACGAATTCATGGATCTCTGCGATCAGGCTGGGTGCGCGCCGTACGTCTGTGGCAACGTTGGCAGCGGGACCGTGCGCGAGATGCAACAGTGGGTCGAGTACGTCACCTTCGGGGGGAAGTCTCCAATGGCCGACCTGCGGCGCAAGCACGGGCGGAAGGAGCCCTGGAAGCTTCCGTACTTCGGCGTTGGGAACGAGAACTGGGGCTGCGGCGGAAACATGCGGCCCGAGTACTACGCCGACGAGTACCGCCGGTACCAGACGTACGTCCGCAACTTCGGGGATAACCGGATATTCAAGATCGCGTGCGGTCCCAACGACGACGACCGGTACTGGACCGAGGTCCTCATGCGCGAGGCCAGGGGACAGATGCAGGGGCTCTCGCTCCACATGTACTCGCTGGTGGGAGGCTGGGAGGACAAGGGGTCGGCGACGGCGTTCGACGAGTCCGGCTGGTTCAAGCTGCTGGCCAGGGGCCTCCGGATGGGGGAGCTCGTGGCGGCGCATGCCGCGATCATGGACCGGTTCGACCCCCAGAAGAAGGTGGCGCTCGTCGTCGACGAGTGGGGCTCGTGGTACAACGTCGAGAAGGGCACCAACCCGGGGTTCCTCTACCAGCAGAACACGGTCCGGGACGCCCTGCTGGCCGGGGTCACGCTCAACATCTTCAACAACCACGCCGACCGGGTGAGGATGGCGAACATCGCCCAGCTCGTGAACGTCCTCCAGGCCGTGGTCCTGACCGACGGGGCGAAGATGCTCCTGACCCCGACGTACCACGTGTTCGAGATGTACGCCGTCCACCAGGGCGCGACCCAGCTCCCCGTCGCCGTCGAGGCCCCCGGGATCGGGCCCGAGGGGGCTAAGGTGCCGGCCGTGACCGCGTCCGCTTCCGTGGACGCGGGCGGGAGGATCCACCTGAGTCTCTGCCATCTGGACCCCGGGGCGGCTGCCGACGTCGAGGTCCGGATCCAGGGGGCGGGACCGGCGACCGTGTCGGGGCGCGTGCTCACGGCCCCGGCGATACAGGCGCACAATACCTTCGCGAAACCCTCCACCGTGAAGCCGGCGGCGTTCACGGGGGCCACGGTGGCGGCGGGCGTCCTGCGCGCGTCCCTGCCGCCACGGAGCGTGGTGGTCCTGGAACTTTTCTGACGCCGGCGCGGTATACTATAAGAATCCAGATGTTCCTTCGCGCGTCCCCCCCGTTTTACGTCACGTCCGGGCTCTCCGCCTAACCCGGACCGGTACCCCCACGCATGCCGCAGATTCGTAACGTCGCCATCATTGCCCACGTGGACCACGGGAAAACCACGCTCGTGGACGCCCTCCTGCGCCAGTCGAGGACCCACCTGTCGAAGGACCAGGCCGGCCCCGAGCTGATCATGGACAGCAACGAGCTTGAGCGCGAGCGCGGGATCACGATCTTCTCCAAGAACGCCTCCGTGGTCTGGGAGGGGGTCAAGATCAACATCATCGACACGCCGGGCCACGCGGACTTCGGCGGCGAGGTCGAGCGCGTGCTGTCGATGGCGGACGGCTGCCTCCTGCTCGTGGACGCGAAGGAGGGGCCGATGCCGCAGACGCGGTTCGTCCTCCGCCGCGCGCTCGAGATCGGGCTCAAGGTCGTGGTCGTGATCAACAAGATCGACATGCCCGGCGTTCGCGTCCACGACGTCCACCACCGCACCCTCGACCTCTTCCTCGAGCTCGGGGCCGAGGACCACGCGGCCGATTTCCCCGTGGTCTACGCGTCCGCCCGCGAGGGGAAGGCCGGACACGAGCCGGAGCTGGAGGCCATGGAAGGTGTCGCACCGGTGTTCGAGGCGATCCTGAAACACATCCCGCCGCCCCCGACCGACACGGCGGCGCCGCTTCAGATGCGCGTGACCTCGATCGCCGGGGACTCGTTCAAGGGCCGCATCGGGACGGGCCGCGTCTACCGCGGCGTCCTGCGCGCCGGGGCCACCGTGGCCCACATCAACCGCGAGGGCAAGGTCGAGCTGTGCAAGGTGACCTCGCTCATGACGTACGTCGGGCTGGGCCGCGTCGAGGTCGACGAGGTGGCGGCCGGGGACATCGCCGCCGTGGCCGGAATCCCCGAGATCACGATCGGCGAGACGCTCGCGGACCCCGAGCACCCGGAGGCCCTGCCGCTGCTCGAGATCGAGCAGCCGACCGTCAAGATGACGTTCTGCGTCAACGATTCCCCGTTCGCGGGGCGCGAGGGGACCTACAGCACCTCCCGGCTCGTCCGCGAGCGCCTGTTCCGGGAACTCGAGACCGACGTGGCGCTCCGGGTCGAGGACGCGCCCGACGGCACGTGGACGGTGTCCGGCCGGGGCGAGTTCCACCTCGCGATCCTGATCGAGCGCATGCGCCGCGAGGGGTTCGAGTTCCAGGTCTCGCGCCCGCAGGTCATCACGAAGTCCGAGGGCGGGCGGACGCTCGTGCCCTGGGAGCGCCTCTCGGTCGAGGTGCCCGAGCCCTACTACGGCAACGTCATGCAGGAGATGCTCAAGCGCCACGGCGAGGTGATCAAGATGCATTCGGCCAACGGCACGGTCGCCCTCGAGTTCTCGGTGCCCACCCGCGGCCTCTTCGGCTACCGGGGCGAGTTCCTGACGGCGACGCGCGGGCTCGGGATCATGAACACGATCTTCGACGGCTACCGGCCCGACACGGAGGAGTGGCGCGAGCGCGAGCAGGGCTCGCTGGTCGCGTTCGAGAGCGGCGTCACCGCGCTCTACGGCCTCGTCCACGTCCAGGACCGCGGCACGCTCTTCTACGGCCCCGGCGTCGAGGTTTACAAGGGCGAGGTCGTGGGCCAGAACTCGCGCGGCGAGGACATCAGCCTGAACGTCTGCAAGGAGAAGAAGCAGACGAACATGCGCTCCAAGGGCGACGGGGTCATGGACCACTTCGACACGCCGCGGACGATGAGCCTCGAGGCGGCGCTCGAATACATCGGCAATGACGAGCTGGTCGAGGTCACCCCGGCGGCGATCCGGATCCGGAAGAAGATCCTGGACGAGAACCTCGCCCGCCGCGCCGCGAAGCTGGGTTTCTAACTCAGCCCCAGGATTTCTCCCAGGCCGGGCCATCCCCGGTCTCCCGGTGCCGGTCGATGGCCGCCCGCGCGCGGGCGTAGTAGTCGCGGCAGGGCTGTAGCCCGTATTCCTTGAGGATGTCGCGGAGCTCGGGTCCCTCCCCGGTCCGGACGATCCGGTACCAGCCGATCGCGTCGTGCGCCTCGATCGAGAGCGTCTTCCCGTACTTCGTACGGATCTCCCCGATCACGAGATTGGCGTAGTCCATGTGCACGTACGCCTCGTCGAGGTCGATCGTCGCCTCGAGCGCCTTCTCGCGATAGGACGCGACCGCGAGGTCGCGGCCCAGGGGGTCGATCACGCGCATCCCGGGGTCGTGCGAGGCGGTGACCACGTAGTAGCCGTGCAGGACGGCGTAGCCGTTGAGGACGGCGCCGCCCGGATACGCGCTGGGCCAGATGACGAGGCGCGCGCCCTGCCGGGCATAGCTGTCCCAGATCTCGGGGAACCCGATGTCGAAGCAGATGGCGATGCCAACCGGCCCGAACTCGGAGGGGAACACGGGCTGGTCCTTCGGTCCCGGGATGACGCCGCCCGTGTACTCGCTCCCCGTGGGGTAGGTCTTGCGGTAGGTCCCGATGCACTTCCCCTCGCGGTCGATGAGCGAGGCCGCGTTGAAGGTCGCGCCGCGCTTGCCGGCCTCGGTGCCTCCCTCGCGGTAGTGGCCGCCGACGACCCAGGCCCGGAACTCCTTCGCTACCGACCGGTAGAAGGTCATGCTCGGGCCGTCCTCGGACTCGGCCAGCTCCTTCACGGGCTCTCTAGAGCCCGCCGACGTCGCGGTCTCGGGGAAGACGATGAGGTCCGGGCGGAAGCCCCGGTGCCGGGCGAGCCGGTCTCCGTATCGGGCGATGTTCTCCGGGATGCCCCCGCCCCCCTCGACGCTCAGCGACAGGATCCGGACCGGGCGGGACACGGTCCCTACCGGATGCGGACCGGGGCGTTACACTCCGCGCTGGCGTAGATCGCGTCCAGGATCTCCATCACCGTGGCGCCCTGCTCGCCGGTGGCGATGTGCGGCTGGCCCGTCGCCAGGCACTCGATGAAGTGGCCCATGGCGCCGCCGGGGACGGCCTTCGCGGCCTTCGGTTTCACGGTCTCGACGCGGCCCTTGCGCTCGAGGTACAGCTCGCCCTCGAACTCGTAGGTGCCGTGCAGGTTGCGCTGGACCAGTCCGCCCTTCGTACCCAGCAGGCGGGTCTCCATCAGCTCGGCTTCCGGCAGGTTCGCGGCCCAGGACGCCTCGATTTCGAGCATCGCCCCGTTCGTGAACTTGACCAGCCCCACGGCCAGGTCCTCGACGTCGAACCTCTTGCCGGTCCGCTTCGCGATCGGCCTCGCGATATGGTCGTACGTGCTGCCCATCACCCACGCCGGCCGGGGATAGCCCATGAGCCAGAGCGCGAGGTCGAGCCGGTGGACGCCGAGGTCGATCAGCGGTCCGCCGCCAGACAGCGCCTTGATTCCGAACCATCCGCCGAACCCCGGCATGCCGCGGCTCCGGTGCCAGACGGACCGGGCGAAGTAGACGTCGCCGAGCACGCCGGTGTCCACGTGGCGCTTCAGCGACTGCGCGGCCTCGGTGAACCGGTATGAGAAGTTGATCATGATCCGGCGCCGGGCCTTCTTCGCCGCCGCCAGCATCTCGCGGGCCTCGCGGGCGTTCATGGCCATCGGCTTCTCGCAGAGGACATGGGCGCCGGCCTTGAGCGCGGCGATCGTCAGCGGCTTGTGGAACTTGTTGGGGGTGGCGATGGAGACGACGTCGAGCCGTTCGCGCGCCAGCATGGTCTCGGCCGATGTGTACCGGACGGGAACGTGGAACCGGTTCCCGATCTCCTCGAGCCGGTTGGGATCCGTGTCCGCGATGGCGACGACCTGCGCCCTGGGATGCGCCTGATACCCCTGGATGTGATGCCTGCCCATGCCCAGCCCGATGACGCCGACGCGGAACTGTTTCATGTGCGGGAAGCCTCCTTGACCGTGTGGTGCCGAGTATCATACACGGCGATGGATTCCGGCAAGACCGGTCGCAATCTGGGCCTCCTCTTTGCCGCCTCCGGGCTGACCGCGCTCGTCTATCAGCTCGTGTGGACGCGATGGGCCGGGCTGATCCTGGGGCATTTCGCGCCGGCCGCCGCGGTCGTGATCGCGACGTGGATGGGCGGGATGGCGGCGGGCAACTGGATGTTCGGGCGCACGGCGGCCGGGCTCTCCGCCGCCGGGGCGCTGCGGCTCTATGCGATCCTCGAGGGCGCGCTGGCCGCGGCGGCCGCCGTCTCGCCCTGGATCTTCCGGGGGGCCGGAGCGCTCTACCCGGCGCTCGCGGGGGGGTGGCCGGCCCGCGCGGCCTGGTGCGCGGTCCTCGTCTTCCCGCCGACGGTACTCATGGGCGGGACCCTCCCCGCCATGGTGCAGGCCGCGGGCGCGTCCGGTCCCGCGTCGCTTGCCCGGCTCTACGCGCTCAACACCGCCGGGGCGGCGGCGGGCGTGCTGCTGGCCGCGTTCGCGCTGATGCCCGTGGTCGGAATCCGGACGACACTGTGGCTGGCGTGCCTGCTGAACGCGGCCGTGGCCTGGTGCGCCTGGCGGCTGGCGGCTCGTGCCGGTGGGGCGGCGGCGCCCGGGTCCGGCCGGGATGAGGCCCGGCCGGCGGGAGTCCGCGGGCCGTACATGCTCGCCGCCTGCTCGGGCTTTCTCGCGCTCGGGTTCGAGGTGGCGCTCACGCGGCTCGTCACGCTCACGATCACGCTGACTTCCGTGTACGGGTTCGCCGTCGTCCTCGCCGCGTTCCTGCTGGGGCTGGCCGGGGGGGCCTGGCTGGTCCGGGTGCGTCCGCCGAAGCCGGCGGAAACCCCGGTCGCGTTCGCGGCCGCGCTGGCGGTCGCGTGGGGATGGGCGCTCGCGGCGTCGTGCTGGGACCTGCTGCCGCGCCTGCTCCTTGGGACATGGGAGGCGCACGGCGGGTTCGGGTCGCGCATGGTCTTGGACGCCGGCGTCACCCTCCTCGTGCTCCTGCCCCTGCCCGCCGCGTTCGGATACGCCCTGCCCGCGCTCGCGGCCGCCCCGGGGTTCGCGGGCGTGGCCGCCGTCGGCGCCCTGTTCGCGGCGAACACGGCCGGGGCGATCGGGGGAGCGCTCGTCGTGGGTTTCCTCGCGCTTCCGGGGATTGGCCTCGCGCGGACGATCCAGGCGCTGGGCGTCCTTTCGCTCCTGGTCGCCGGTGCCGCGGTGTGGGCGGCCCGGCCGCGCGCGCGGACGTGGGTGCCGTTCGCCCTCGCCGGGCTACTGGCGCTCAACGGGGTCGTCCCCGAACCGGATCCCGTCACGATGGACGCCGGGCTCGCCCTGCGTCCCCGCCGGGACATCCTCGAGGAGGCGAAGGCCGGCCGGGCGGCCGTAGTTTACCAGCGGGACGGGTTCTCGGGCCGGGTGAGCGTTCTCACGGATGGACCGGGCTCCCTGGTCTTCTCGATCGACGGCGCGCCGAACGCATCGACCTCGCCCGAGGACATGCTGACGCAGATGGCGCTCGCGTACCTCCCCGCGGTCACCGTGGACGCGCCGCGCCGGGCCCTCGTCATCGGGCTGGGGGCGGGCATTACGGCCGGCAGCCTGTCGCTGTATCCGGGCGTCGGCGAGGTCCAGGTCGCCGAGATCGAGCCGGTGCAGGCCGGGGTGGCGGCCCTGTTCCGCGGGTTCAACCACGCCGTCCTGGAGCGCCCGAACGTCCGGGTCCGGTTCGACGACGCGCGGCACCTGCTCCTCACGGAACGGGGGACCTTCGACGTCATCAGCAGCGATCCGGCGGACCTGTTCGTCGGCGGAATGGTCAACCTCTACACGCTCGAGTTCTACCGGCTCGTCCGGGCTCGGCTGGCGCCCGGCGGCGCTTTCGTCCAGTGG
This sequence comes from bacterium, assembly GCA_919901855.1. GTDB lineage: Bacteria > Oederibacteriota > CAKKQC01 > CAKKQC01 > CAKKQC01 > CAKKQC01. The sequence goes on from CAKKQC010000007.1 coordinate 48,337, forward strand.
ATCCACGCCTACCACCTGGACGGTGACGATCTGCGCGGGGCCCTGCGGACGGCGCTCGAGGTCTTCCCGCACGCGGGGCTTTGGGTGGAGCCGCACGGCGACCTGTTCCTGCTCGCGACCGACGGGCCGCTGCGGCTGGACCTCGAGGCCTGGGACCGCCGGCTCCGCGATCCGGCGGTCGCGGCCGACCTGGCGCGGGTGGGCGTCATCCCGGGGTCGAACCTCGCCGGCTACTTCCTCTGGGGCTCCGCCGACCTGGCCCGGTACGCGCGGGGGGGAAGGCTCTGCACTGACGCCGACCCGTTCCTCGAGTTCACGGCGCCGCGGCGGCCCTTCGCCCGCCGGGAGCAGAACCGGCTGGGACGGGAGGTCGCGTGCTACGAGCCGCTCGATCCGGCGCCGCTCGTCCGGGAGACCGTGGCCGCCCGGGCCCGCCTCGCGCGGCTCGCGCTCAGCCATGGGTTCGTCGCCCGGGCGCGCGCCGAGTGCCGGCGGGCGCTCGAGCTGGCCCCGGGCCGCCGGGACCTCGTGGCGCAGATGGCGGCGATCGAGGCGGCGGCGCGCTCGTTCGGCGGTAACTAGAGGGGCCGCCCGGCGGGCGGCTCCGGGGTCAGGGCAGGGTTCGGGATTCCGTCGCGGGAGTGTCGAGCGCCTCGCGGAGCAGGGCGATCGCGTCGAGCCCGGGGCCGAGGCGGACGCAGATCGCCGTGAATCCCGGCCGCCGGCCCGCGGCCAGCACGTGCGCCTCGCCGAGCGCCTTGACCGCCGCGTGCAGGGCCGCGGGACGCAGGGGCGTCAGCGCCGTGATCGGGGTCCCCCCCGGCCAGCCGCCGTACACGGCCGCGGTGCTGGCGTAGACGAACCGGCGGACGCCGGCCTGGCGGGCCGCCTCCAGCGCATGCCAGACGCCGGGGATGTCGTCGGCGAGGTACGCGTCGAAGCCCGCGTCCTCGGGCGCGCCGGCGAGATGGACGACGGCGTCGCAGCCGGCCGCCGCGCGGTCGAGGGCGGCGGAGTCGCCGGCGGGGGCCTCCACGATCTCCCAAAGCCCGGCGGCGCCCTCGATGAACGCGCGGCCGAGGGGGGTCGTGCCGCCCGTCACGAGCACCCGGCGGATCGGGAGGACGATTCCGGACGGAATAGCCTTCGTCGTCCACTTCGCCTCGAGTTCCTCGAGCACCTGCACGGCCTCGGTCTCGTGCGACCAGCGGGCCCACTCCTTCGGGGTGGAGCCTTCCTCGGCGTCCGCGAGGTCCGGCCGGGCCCCCCCCGCCGCGAGGACGCGGATGACGTCGACCTTGCCGCGCCACGCGGCCATGTGCATCGCGGTCTGGCCGTCGGCATCGCAGCCGTTGGGATCGGCGCCGCGCTCGAGCAGGAGGCGGACCAGCCCCGCGTGGCCCCGCCGGGCCGCGATGTGCAGGGCCGGGTCGCCGCGGCCCACGGGCGAGTCCGTCGGGCTGAGCGCGCGGGCCCGCGCGGGGTCCTCGTCCAGGAGCCGGCGCGCGAGCGGCTCGTCCCCGAGCGCGGCCGCGAGGAAGATATCCAGCGGACCGAGGCGCTCGGCCAGGGCGCGGGCGGCGACGGGACGGTCGATGAGCCACGAGAGCACCGGACGCTGGCGCCAGGGGTCCTTCGCCCGGGGGTCGGCGCCGTGGTCGAGGAGGAGGGCAACGGCCCCGGCGGAGGCGGCGAAGTGCAGGGCCGTGAACCCGGCCGTGTCCGTGGCCTTCGCCAGCGCGGGGTCCCGGTCGAGCAGGGCCTTCAGCGCGGCGTCGTCGCCGACTCCGGCGGCGGCGAAGACATCGAGCTCGCCGCCGCGCTCGAGCAGGCGGCGGGCGAGGTCCGCGTGGTCGTTGAACGCCGCGGCGTGGACCGGCGTGCGTCCGGTCCGGCCGCCGCGGACCCGGGGATCCGCGCCCGCGTCGAGCAGGAGGTCGGCAACCTCCCTCCGTCCGCGCATGGCCGCGTAGTGGAGGGGCGTCATGTCGCGCCCCTCCCATCCCCGCAGCCCCCCGCGGGCGTTCACGAGCCCGGGATCTCCGGCCAGCATGTCCCTGACGGTCTCGAGGTCGCCCGCTTCGCAGGCCTTGAGCATCGTTCGCGTGCGCTTGACGGTCTCGTCCGCGTCCCGCCGCCGGTAGACGACGTTCGCGTCCTCCTGCGGCGTGTAGCCGAGGTGGCGCGTGAGCGGCTCGAGGTCCTTGATCTTCGCGGCGTTCAAGCTGTAGGCCGGTACGACGGCGTAGGGAAGGGCGGGCGCGTCGATCGCGTGCCGGATGGTCTCGCAGCAGTCGCGACCCGTGAGCGTGATCGGGTCGAACGTGCCTTCGTGGTCCTGCATCCACTCGCCGCGCTGGGGGGTGACGACGCCGCCGAACCTCAAGCAGATCACGGAGAGTCCGCGGTCGCGGGAGTAGAGGAACCCCAGGTGCTCGGCGAAGACCTTGCTCGCCCCGTAGTTGTTGGTCGGCCGCGCGGGCATTTCCACGCTGACCTTCGTCCCCTCGGGCCAGCCGAACTCGGTCTGGACGGTCGAGGCGAGCACGACCCGCTTCACGCCCGCGCGGACGGCGGCCTCCAGCGCGTTATGGACGCCCACGATGTTGTTCGGGATGATGTGGCCCGCGTAGTCCCGGTGGGCGTTCGGGCGGGCGCCGAGATGGAGGATGGCGTCGCAGCCGCGCGCGGCGCTCGTGAGGGCCTCCAGGTCGGTGAGGTCGCCGACCACGGCGCCCTCTACGTGCGGCGTCGGCTTCCGGTCGAACCCGGCGAAGTCGTAGCGGTCCTTCGCCCAGTCGATGAACATCTGGCCGATGGCGCCGGCGGAGCCGGTGACGAGGACGCGCGTCCGGGCCATCGGCGTCAGGGCGCCGTGTACAGGCGGCGGGCTTCCTGGCTGTGGATGAACCGGGGGTCCGCGATCGTGCGGGCGTAGTATTCCTTGAGGCTGGCCCAGCGGTCGAACCGGACGTCCGGCAGTCCGCCGGGGATCTGCGAGAACTTGAGGTTCCACCGGCTCCAGTCCACGACGATGATGCTGAGCCCCTTGATCTGGGGATGGGCGGCCGTCAGCTTGAACAGCGCGTCGTACCAGCTCCGGGCCTCCTCGAGCGACTCCGGCCCCCGGACCGGGGCGGCCGTGTCCCCGTGGAACCACGGTGAGCACTCGGCGATGAGGGCGGGCTTGCGGCGAATCGCGGCGTCGTTCAGGAAGTCCATCGTCCGGGTGGCGGTCATGTGCTCCGTGAAGAAGAGGCTGAGGCCCCACCAGTCCACGTATTCGTCGCCGGGATCCCAGTCGTGGTAGTCGCGGTCGGCGAACCCCGCCGGCTCCGCGTGCCAGACCGTCGCAATGAGCCCTGGCGCGACCTCGCGCGCGAGCGTCGCGACCCGGCGGAAGGCCTGGACGTAGAGCTTCGGGTCGTACGGCGCCTCGTGCTGGTTGAACTCGTGTCCGATCCGAAGGAGGACGGGCCGGCCGGCCGCCTTCAACCCCTCGAAGAGCCGCCGCAGTTGGGCGTCCGCCTCCCCCGACGCGACCTGTCCCTGCAGGGGTTGGTCGAGGAAGTAGAGCCCGATCTGGGCGATGAAGAACGGACGTTCCTTCACGAAGGCCGCGTACTTCGGCAGGAATGCGGACACCTGGTTCTCGAGCGGCGCGAGATAGAAGGAGATGAGCGCCGGCTGGTTCGGCATGACCGCCGAGATGTAGGTGTCGAGGTCGGTGAGATCGTTCACCGCCGCGGGGTCGTCCTGGTTCCACCAGCTCGAGAGCTGGCCCCACCCGTGCAGGACCCGCCCGAATGGCGGCTCGAGGAGGGGCGGGCGATAGGGCCCGGACCGGCCGGTCAAGGGGCCTTCCGCGCATCCGGCCAGGGTCACCGCGAGGACGAATGCGGGCCACCAGCAGGCGGACCGCGTCGGGGCCGGGATTGTGCGCATTGAAAGATTCTACTCAGTCGCCGCCTGCCTTGCCTCCCGTGCTACTATGCGGAAACCATGCCAAACATACAGATCGGACTTCAGCTCTATACCGTCAGGGATCTACTTCAGAAGGACTATGCCGGAACGATCCGCCAGGTGGCCAGGATCGGCTACGCCGGCGTCGAGGGCGGCTCCGGGCCGATGAGCCGTGAGGAGTTCGACAAACTCCTGAAGGAGCTCCACCTCCAGAACCCGTCCTCCGGCGGCGGAGTCGACGCGATCGAGAAGCAGGGCGACGCCCTGCTCAAGCCGCTGGCCGCGGCGGGGATCAAGTTCTTCATGGTCTCCTCCAAGCAGGAAAGCGCGGAGGCGTACAAGGCGTTCGCGAAGCGGCTGAACGGCGCGGGGAAGGCCTGCCAGGCCCATGGGATCACGTTCCAGTACCACAACCACGCGGCCGAGTTCATGGACTTCGGGGGCAAGACCGGGTACGACGTCCTGATCGAGGAGACCGACCCCAAGCTGGTCTGGTTCCAGGTCGACGTGGGGTGGGTGAGCTGGGCCGGCAAGAACGGTCCCGAGCTCCTGCGCCGGCTCAAGGGCCGGATCCGGACGATCCACGTCAAGGATCACACGCCCGCGCCCGAGCCCGACCGGAAGTTCACGGAGGTCGGCACCGGCGCGATGCCCCTGGCCGAGGTCGTCGTGGCGGCGAAGGAGATCGGGGTCGAGTGGGCCTTCGTCGAGCAGGACTGGTGCGCGCGCCCCTCGATCGAGGCCGCCGAGATCAGCTTCAACAACCTGAAGAAGGCGCTGGGCGGCTGACCGGGAGGGATAGCTCACATCGCAGGCTTGGCGGCACTGCTGGTTCTCAAGTGGCGGAGAGTCGGTAGATGTGCATCACATTCGAATGGGACGTGCGGAAGGCGGCGGGGAACCTTCTCAAGCACGGCGTCGCATTCGAAGAGGCCGCGACCGTGTTCGGCGATCCATTGTCTCTGACGATTCCGGACCCGCGCCACTCGAGTCCCGGCGAATCCCGGCATGTGATCATGGGAGAGTCCGGAATGGGCCGACTCCTCGTCGTGGTACATTGGGACCGTGGGGACAGGATCAGGATCATCAGCGCGCGGATCGCGGCATCGCGGGAACGGAGGCAGTATGAAGCGGGCCGTTGACCGGCGAACTGCCCGCGCTTACGATTTCACCGGCGGAGTCCGCGGCAAATACGCGGAGCGATACCGCCACGGAACCAATCTGGTGCGCCTGGATCCGGATGTCAGGAAGGCTTTTCCCACGGACCAAGCCGTGAACATGGCGCTTCGAGTTCTGGCGTCCACAGGGCGCAGGAATCCCTAGCGCACATCGAGTCAAGTGAGCCGGGGGGGGGGGGTGTGTCCCGCCGCCCCGGCTCTGTTTTCAGAGGAACGCCTCGCACCGGGCGACGAGCATCTCGTCGCTCTCGCCGTGGGCCATGCTGAGCGCCGCTTCCACGATAAGGTCCAGCCGCCGCGCGTACTTCACCGCCAGCGCCTTCGCCTTGAGTTCCATCGTGTGACGCACCCCGCCGCCGGGCCGGGTGGTCACGAACTGGGTCGCGGCCATCCGGACCAGTTCCTCGTCCGCGAACTCGACGGCCACGGTTTCGGCGGCCAGCGGGAAGAGGCTGATCGCGGCGAAGCCCCGGAACAGCGACTCGAGCTCGGCGAGATCCCTCTGGCTCGAGGGTTTCGCGCCCGCGACCCGAATGAACTCGGCCTTCGCCCACGCGGCCAGCTCCGCATGGCTCTTGAGCGTGAGCGGGGCCATCTCACCGGTCGCCGCCTCGCCGGGCCGGGCCAGCGCGCCGACGGCGTGGAGCCCGTTCGCAGTCTTCAGGAGAGCTTCAACCGCTGGGCCGGCATCGGCCCCGGGCATCTCCTCCAGCCACTCACGCATGGAGTCGCGCCACCACGCGGGCAGGCTCGCCGCGAACCGCTCCCGGAGTTGCGGCGGTTCCATGCTCACGAGCGCGGCCGTCACACTGCCCCGGAGATAGCCGACCACGAGTTCCAGCCCCCCGTCCGCAAGCGCGGCCACGTCCGCGACGGTCCGGAACGGACCGCCGTCCCCGCCCGCCGCCTCGAGATGTTCCCTCAGCTCCGCCCGCCTCGTGAATCCGCAGTCCGAGGCGATCACGGCATCCTGCCGCTGGCCGAACCGCTCGAGGGCGGCGGCCCGCTCGGCGTCCAGATCCCTGCGGATCCGGCAGTCCGCGCCCTCGGGCGCCGCGAGGAGCCCGAGGCGAACGAGGGGCTCGTCCGCGAACTCCCGGGCCACCGCGTCCACGGCGAGCGGGAACTGCCCCAGGGCGTAGACCCCCTTGAACAGGGTCACGAGCTCGGCCATCGTCCGTCGGCTGGCAGGCGTGGTGCCCGCGATCCCGATGAACGCCTCCCGGCCCCACCGGATGACGTCCGCCCGACTCATGGCCGTGACCCGAGGCAGGATCCCTTTCCGGGTTTCGCCGGGCAGGTTGAACCCGCGGAACCGGCCATGCAGGTCGTTGGCGACGTCGACGAGAAACTGCCTCGAGGCGTCCAGCGTTGGCTTGCCGCCCGACTCAGCCATCAGCCGACGGCAGTACTCGAGCCGGCCCGCGGGAATGCTCGCCGAGAACCTGGCGGTCATCGGGGCCGGCTCGCCGTCGAGAAGGACGGCGAGCGGCCCGTCATCCATGTGCCGGAGGATGAACTGGACGGCGCCGTCGGGAAGCGCCATCACGTCCGCAACCGACTTGATCGGCCCAGGGACTTTGACGGGGCGGTTGCGCCACTCCTCCGTGTGGGCGCGCAGTTCGATCCACTCCTTGAACCCGTAGGCCATCGCGACCGCGAGTTGGGCGTCATTGAGATCCACCGCAGCGGCCAGGATGGCCGCATCCGATGCCGCCGCGAACCGGTCGATCTTCCTGAAGATTGGGCAGGCCTGCGGGTCCTTGCGGCCGTGGGCTTCCAGCAGGTTCTTGACCTGCTGGCGGACGTAGTCGAGCTCGGGATGTTCGGGTGTCTCCCCAAGAACAGACACGTTTGCGGGCCCCTCGACCCGGGCTTTCAACTCGCCCCAGCTCTTGAACCCGTATTCCATCGCAAGCGCGAACTGGGCGTTGTGAAGGTCGAGCTCGGCGTCCAGGATCGCGGCATCGGCCGCGTCCTTGAACCGGTTGAGGTTGCGGAGAACGGCGCACACGGAAGCGTCCTTGCGTCCGTGGGCATGCAGGACGTCCTTGGCTTGTTTCTTGAGCTGTTCGAAACTGGCATTGGCAGGCAGGGACTTGGACATGGCGGACCCCCTTTCGAGATCTGCCCGGTGTCCGCGCGCTCGGGCCGAAAGTGGGTCACGACTAGGTTTTGGGTCCCGGTCGGAGGTGGGCTCAGCCCTTTCCGCGGACAACGCGGCGCCCTCATGCGCCTTACCTTCACGATAGGCGTGTGTGGGGGGCGCCGTCAACCACCCGGACGCGATCGAAGAGGAGTACGGCTATCTGCCGTACACTATCCACAGAGGCTAACCGTACAGGAGGATGCTGATGGCGGGAAGGACCGAGAGGCTGGAGATAAGGATCTCTCCGGAGCAGAAGGGGATTCTGGAGCGTGCCGCGGCGGCCATGGGCAAGCCGCTTACGGGATTCGCGCTCTCTCACCTGCTCGAGCGAGCGCGGGAGATCGAGGAGCGTCCCCGGACGAGAGTCCTTTCCCACCGGGATCACAAGCGATTCCTCGCGATCCTGGGATCCGGGGCCGCGCCCGTGCCGGCGCTGAAGGCCGCGGCGCGGAGGCACAGGGGCCGCATCGGCTGACGGGCCCGCGTGGACCATCGAGCGCATCCGGAAAGACCAGGCGCGGGATACATCTATAGCTGCGGAAACGGGGAGCTGAACGCGCCAATCAAGACTATCTCCCTGCTATTGAAGAGTTGAGTCGGGAGCCGAAGAGACATACACTGGCCCGGATGGCTCCGGTGACGTTCGATCTCTCCCAGGTGCCCTACAGCCGGCGCGGGTCGTACCTGTGCGTCTCCCGGCTCGGCAACGGCGGGCTGTTCCTCCGGACCGTCCGGGGCGGGCTCGACCACCGCCAGGCCCTCTCGATCGCGCTCGTGCGCGACGGGAAGGTCGTGCCTGGCGAGGCTACGGCGACGCCGGACGGGATCACGCTGGCGGGCGGGGGCGTCAAGGCCGAGCTCGTCCTGTCCGGGCCCGCGCGGTTCCGGTTCCGGGTCGAGGGCGGCGGGCTCCGGCTCGCGGTACCCGAGGTGAAGGCGGGATGGAAGACCGTCTACGCCCTGCCCGACGCCGCCGGCCGCTGGCAGGTGAACGCCTCGCCGCTCGAGTCCCGGTACATGCTCGTGCCCCTGCGGGGGACGTTGGCCATGGACGCCCCCTGGGCCCGATCCGCTCCGGATCGAGTTGTCGCCGACTTCGTGCCGGTGGACGGCGTGGCCGAGGGCGCCGTCGACGAGTGGTTCTCGACGTGGGTGCCGGGGCCCGAGGGCGGCGTCCGGGACGCCCGCGCGTCGGTCGCGGCCGGGTTCTCGAAATGGCTGGACGGCACTCTCCCGGGCCCGCCGGACCTCGCGGATGCGCGCGCGCTCACGGCGTACGTGAACTGGTCCGCGATCGTGGGTCCGTCCGGGCACTTCCGGCGGGAAGCGATGCTCATGTCCAAGAACTGGATGACGAACGTCTGGTCGTGGGACCACTGCTTCAATGCCATGGCGCTCGCGGCGCAGGACCCCGACCTCGCGTGGGACCAGTTCATGGTCATGTTCGACCAGCAGGACGCGCACGGGGCGATCCCCGACAGCCTGAACGACCGGACGATGGCGTGGACGTGGTGCAAGCCGCCGATCCACGGCTGGACGCTCCTCGAGTTGATGAAGCAGCCGGCGCTGGCCGAGCCCAAGCGGCTGCGGGAGGCGTACGGCCCGCTGGTCGCGTGGACCCGGTGGTGGCTCGAGCACCGGGACGCGGATGGCGACGGCGCGTGCGACTACCATCACGGCAACGACTCGGGCTGGGACAACTCCACGGTATTCGACGGCGGGTGCCCGCTCGAGGGCGCGGACCTGACCGCGTTCCTGGTTATCCAGGCGAAGGCGCTGGCCGAGGTCGCCGGCCGGCTGGAGCTCGACGGGGAGGCGATCGAGTGGCGCCGCACGTCAGACCGGCTGATGAAGATTCTCCTCGCGCATCACTGGCGCGCCGACCGGTTCATCTCGCCGAAGTCCGGCGACCACGCGGTCGCCGACGGCGACAGCCTCATCGGGTTTCTCCCCCTGCTCCTGGGCCCTTCGCTCCCCGCGGAGGTCCGCCGGTCGCTCGTCGCCGGGGTGACCGAGCCCGGCCGGTTCCTGACCGACTGGGGGTGCGCGACGGAGAGCGTCCGGAGCCGGTTCTACGAGTCCAACGGCTACTGGCGCGGGCCGATCTGGGCGCCGCCGATGATGATGCTCTGCGACGGGCTGGACCGGTCGGGGGAGAGGGCCACGGCGCGCGACCTCGCGGCGCGGTTCTGCCGCACGGTGGCGAAGAGCGGGGCGGCCGAGAACTTCGACGCGAAGACCGGGGAGGGGCTCTGCGACCGTGCGTACACGTGGACCGCGAGCGTCTTCCTCCTGCTGGCCAACCGCTTCCTCCTCCCCGGGCGTCAGGCGGTATAATCCGCCCACATGAGAGGGGCACGCGGGGCGCGGACGGGAGTCATCCTCGGGGTCGACGGGGGCAACTCGAAGACGGATGCCGTGATCGCGAACGCGCTCGGCCGCGTCGTCGCGATCGCGTCGACAGGCGGGAGCAACCACGAGAACCTGGGCTTGAGGAAGTGCGTCCGCGTCCTTGACCGGCTCGTGACCGACGCCTGCCGGAAGGCGAAGGTGTCCCGCCGGGACATCCGGGGCGCGTGCTTCGGGCTGGCGGGGGTGGACATCCCCGCGGACTTCCCGCTCGTCGAGCGACAGGTGATCGCCAAGCTCGGTCTCCGCTGCCCGACGAAGCTCCACAACGACGCCTTCCTGCCGCTCTTCAACGACCAGTACCGCAGCCGCGGCGTCGGCGTTACCGGCGGAGCCGGCCGCAAGTGGGTGGGCGTGAACGGGAACCGGCTCTGGATGATCGAGGGCTACGGCCTGCCCGACCTGCGCATGGTCCTCGAGGCCGAACTGCTCCGGGCGGCCGAGGGCGTCAAGGTCCCGGACGGGTTCGACCGCCGGCTGCTCCGGTACCTCGGGTACCGGAGCTTCCGGCAGTACGTGGAGGAGCAGTTCTTCCGGACCGGCCGGCCGTACGTGAAGAACAGCGTCCCGGACTACTGGACGCGCCGGTTCCACCTCCCGAAATGGTTCGCCGGCGAGCTCCGGCGCGGGGGCGCGACCGCGCGCGCGGCCCTTCGCGAGTACGGCGGCTACGTGGCGGCCGGCGTCGAGGGCGTCCTCCGCAACACCGGCCTGCTCCGGGCGAAGGTGGACGTCGTCCTCTCGGGGAGCGTGCTCGCCAACGTGAAGCCCGTCCGCGACGAGGTCGTCCGGCGGCTGGCGAAAACGGCGCCGCGCGCCCGCGTCATCGGCGCGAAGTACAAGCCCGTCCGCGGCGCGCTCGCGTACGCCGCCCAGCTTGCGTGGGGGGGCCTGCCCGACGGCGCCCTGCGCGAGCCCTGGCTGTTATACCGTCCCTAACTGAAAGGAGTCCTGACATGCGCTACGGACACTTCGACGACGCCGCCAAGGAATACGTCATCACCCGGCCCGACACCCCGCTCTCGTGGAGCAACTACCTCGGGACCACGGACTACGGGGCCGTCATCACGAACAACGCCGGCGGCTACGGGTTCTACAAGTCCGGGGCGCAGGGGCGGTTCCTGCGGCTGCGGTTCAACGGCATCCCCATGGACCAGCCCGGCCGGTACTTCTACCTCCGGGACAAGGACTCCGCGGATTTCTGGTCCGTGTCGTGGCAGCCGGTGGGCAAGCCGCTGGACACGTTCAAGTCCACGTGCCGGCACGGCACCGCCTATTCGATCCTCGGGTCCGAGTATTCGGGCATCAAGGCCGAGGCCACGTACTTCGTGCCGCTGGGCCAGATCTTCGAGTACTGGAAGCTCAAGGTCACGAACACGACTAAGAAGCCGCGGAAGCTCTCGGCGTTCACGTACTGCGAGTTCTCGAACGACTGGAACACGACCCAGGACCTCGTGAACCTCCAGTACACGCTCTTCATCGTGAAGGGGTCCCTGCGCGACGGCCTCCTCTCCGTCGCCCGCACCGACCACATGCCCATCAACCCCGAGGGCCGCGTCGAGCACGACTGGAGCAAGCGCAACTGGATGGCGCTCGTGGGCGCCCCGCTCGCCGGGTACGACACGAGCCGCGAGGCGTTCCTGGGCGCCTACCGGTCCTACGACCGCCCCTCCGCGGTCGAGGCCGGCAAGTGCTCGAACAGCAATGCCTACGGCGACAACGCCTGCGGGTCGCTCCAGGCGGACCTCGACCTGGCGCCTGGCGAGACGAAGGAGATTCTCGTCATGCTCGGCATCGGCGACGCCGGGCTGGTGGGGAAGAAGACCGTGGCCGAGTTCGGCTCCGTGGCCCGCGCCGACGCCGAGCTCGTGAAGCTCAAGGAGAGCTGGCACGCGAAGCTCGGGAGCCTGATCGTCGAGACCCCGGACAAGGAGCTCAACTCCATGCTCAACGTCTGGGCCCTCTACAACGGGCTAATCACGTTCGCCTGGTCGCGCGCCGCGAGCCTCGTCTACAACGGCGAGCGCGACGGCCTCGGGTTCCGCGACTCGGTCCAGGACGTGCTGGGCGTGACCGCCGCGATCCCGTCGGATTCCCGGGAGCGGCTCGAGCTCCTGCTGACGGGGCAGGTGTCCACGGGCGGCGCCATGTCGGTCGTCAAGCCGTTCGACCATCACCCGGGCAAGGAGCCGGAGCCGGCTCCCGACCACTACCGGTCCGACGACTGTCTCTGGTTCTTCAACGCGATCCCGGCTTATGTGGCCGAGACCGGGGACGACGCGTTCTACGACAAGGTGCTCCCGTACGCCGACAAGGGCGAGGCGACCGTGTTCGGCCACCTGCGCCGGGCGCTCGAGTTCAACCTCACGCGCACGGGCAAGCACGGCCTGCCGTGCGGACTCGAGGCCGACTGGAACGACTGCCTGCGGCTGGGCTACAACGGCGAGAGCCTGTTCGTCGCCTTCCAGGTCCGCCTTGGGCTCAACGTCTACGCCGAGATCGCGGACCGGCTGGGGAAGCCCGCGGAGGTCGCGTGGGCCAAGGCCGAAGGGGCGAAGATGGACGCCGCGATCCAGAAGACGTGCTGGGACGGGAGCTGGTTCATCTGGGCCATCGGCGAGGACGGCACCGTGTACGGCACCAAGGACTACGCCGAGGGCCAGGTCTACTTCAACACCCAGGTCTGGGCCGTGCTCTCCGGGGCGGCCAGCCCCGAGCAGGCGCGGAAGTGCATGCAGACGGTCAAGGAGAAACTCGCGACGCCGTACGGGCTCATGCTCTCGGCGCCGCCGTTCGAGAAGACGCCGATCGACGTCATGCGCGCCGTGCTCTTCAACAACGGGATCAAGGAGAATGCCGGGATCTTCAACCACACCCAGGGCTGGGGCGTCATGGCCGAGTGCATGCTCGGCAACGGCGACCGCGCGTACGAATACTACCGGGCGTTCATGCCCGCGGCGTACAACGACCGGGCGGAACTCCGCCAGATCGAGCCGTACGTGCAGGGGCAGACGACCTACTCGACGTTCTCGCCGCGCGCGGGGAACGCGCGTACGTCGTGGCTGTCGGGGGCGGTGGCGTGGGCGTACTACAGCGCGACGCAGTACATGCTCGGCATCCGTCCGGAGCTCCAGGGGCTGCGGATCGATCCGTGCATCCCGAAGGAATGGAAGGGCTTCACGGCGACCCGGCGGTTCCGCGGCAAGACTGTGGAGATCACGGTCAAGAACCCGACCGGCGTGTCCAAGGGCGTGAAGTCGCTGACGCTGAACGGCGAGACGCTGGCTGGCAACGTGATTCCGCCGGAGAAGCTCCAGGCGGTAAACAAGGTCGAGGCGACCCTAGGTTGAGGCGGTGCTGGGGTAGCGCAGGCTGTGACCGGGGTGCGGTTGGGCTCGCGCGCTCGCTGCTGTTGGAGAGCAGCCGCTTCTGGCGTATCCTGAAAGACGATGACCCCGAAGGAGATCGAGAACTTCATCTGGGGGGTCGCGGACCTGATCCGGGACTCCTTCAAGCGGGGCAAGTATCAGGACGTCATCCTGCCCCTCACGGTCCTGCGCCGGATCGATTGCGTTCTCGCACCGACCCGGGAGGAAGTCCGTAAAGCGCATGCCAGATTCAAGGCGACCGATCTCCGTAATGCCGATCCGCAATTGCGGAAGGCTTCCGGATTCGCCTTCTACAACACGTCGAAATACGACTTCGAGAGCCTCGCGGGAGACCACGCGAACATTGTCCGCAACCTGAGGGCCTACATTGCCGGGTTCAGCGTAAACATGCGGGAGGTGATTGAGAAGTTCGACTTCGACAACACGATAACGAAGTTGAACGAGGCAGGACTGCTCTTCATGGTTGTGGAACGGTTCAAAGGGATTCAGCTTCATCCAAAGGTGGTGGATAACCACCAAATGGGCACGATCTTCGAAGGGCTGATCCGTAGGTTCAACGAGGCTTTGGACGAGAATCCCGGCGAGCACTTCACGCCGCGTGACGTCGTCGCTCTCATGGTCCGTCTCTTGATCCGAGGGGACGAAGAACGGCTCCGGCGGAAAGGGGCGGTCGTGACGGCCTACGACCCCTGTTGCGGTAGCGGGGGCATGTTGAGCATTGCGAAGGAGCTCATTCGAGGAGACGGCAAGCCTGGTATCAATCCCAATGCAGACGTTCACTTGTTCGGCCAGGAGGTCAATCCCGAGACGTTCGCCGTCTGTAAGTCCGATCTGTTCCTGAAGGATCCGCCCGGTCATGATGCCGATAACATCGCGTTCGGCAGTACGCTTTCCGCCGACCGCCACGCCGGGCGGGGATTCGACTATCTCATCGCAAACCCACCGTACGGAAAAGATTGGAAACGGGACGAAGAAGCCGTGCGTCTCGAGCACTCGCGAGGGACCGGTGGCCGCTTCGGAGTGGGGTTACCGCGGATAAGCGATGGCCAGTTGCTATTCCTTCAGCACATGCTCTCGCATATGAACGCCCCGAAACAGGGCGGGTCGCGGGTGGCCATCATCATGAACGGCAGTCCGCTGTTCACTGGAGATGCGGGAAGCGGCGAGAGTGAGATCAGGCGTTGGGTCTTGGAGAACGACTGGCTGGAGGCTTTGATCGCCCTGCCAGAGGAGATGTTCTACAACACCGGCATCGCCACGTATGTGTGGGTGCTCACGAACCGGAAGGCTGGCGAACGGCGGGGGAAGGTTCAGCTAATCGATGCCACTTCTGACGCGTTCTGGGAGAAGGAGGCTCCAAGCCTGGGCAAGAAGCGGCGCAAGATCTCGGTGGAGAAGGCGCAGATCATTATCGATCTTGTTCGCTCATTCAAGGAGGGAGAATACAGCAAGGTGTATCCGACCGCGACATTTGGGTTCCGGAAGATCGTGGTCGAGCGGCCCCTTCGGCTGAAGTTCGAGATCACGAAAGAGCGGCTGTCGAAACTGGAGGAGGAGCCGGCTTTCCGCGGGCTGGCGGAGAGCAAGAAGAAGGCGGGGAAGGCGCACGACGAGGAGATCGAAGAAGGTCGGGGCCGGCAGGCTGCGATTCGCAAGGTCCTCGGGTCACTGGAGGGCAGACGGTACACAAGTCGGGAGGCCTTCCTCAAGGATCTGACCGGGGCGGAGCATCCCAAGGACCTGAAATGGACCGACGCGCTCCAGAAGTCCCTCGTTCGTGCACTTGGCGAACCCGATGAACATGCCGATCTTTGCCGGGACAAGGATGGCCGGGTGGAGCCCGATTCCGAACTGCGGGACAACGAGAGCGTGCCGCTTGGAGAGTCCGTGGAGGAGTATTTCGTGAGGGAGGTCAAGCCCTTCGTGCCGGACGCCTGGATCAGCACCGAGAGCGATGCCAAGGATCCCAAGGATGGGCTGGTCGGGAAGGTCGGTTATGAGATCAACTTCAACCGGTACTTCTACAAGTATCAGCCGCCACGCCCTCTTGAGGAGATCGAGGCGGACATCAGGAAGATCGAGGCAGATATTACAGGTTTGATGGCGAAGGGGGCTGCGGATCCGCCGAAGGGATAGTATAAAAGGTCGGCACATAGACAAATAAGCATCCCTTTGATACTATCCTGGTAAGGGTCATGCTTCCAGATGTGTTCCGCCCCAGCGACCTCGTCAAAGAGGGTCTTTCCGTCCGCCATCTTGCGACCATGCTCCGCCGCGGAGAAGGGAGCGAAGCCGCCGCAAGGCGGCTTCTGCGTTATCAGGGATCTGCCGCCGGCTACCGGAGAGGGGTTATGACGATGCTCCGAAGATTCATGACCGCGTAGCCGGGCATCTTGACCGGAGCGACCACGACCTTCCGGCGGCCGGCCTTGAGCGTGAACTCGCCGAGCGGTTCGGTCACGAACGACGTCCAGGAGCCTGTCGCGCCGGTGTCCTTCACGACAAGTTTCGTCCGGGTGCCGCCGATCTCGACCGTGCATTCGGCGCCCGCCGTATCCTTCTCGCACGCGTACGTGATCGCGGCCGTGAACCGGCCGGGCTTCGCGACCTCGACCTCCCATTCGACGCGGTCCTTGGGGTCGGTCCAGAACCCGATGCAGTCCTTGCCGGCGCTCGACTCATACCTAGCCTGCGAGCCCTTGATGGTGGCATCCGCCGCCCCGAGCCGGATGGTGCCGTCGTCGTTCTGCTTTAGCCGCTGGGGTTCGATGTCGGGCGCGCCCTTGATGGCGACCACGACCACGGACGAGATCGGATCCGGGGCGTTGGCCGGGACCTCGACGGTCCAGCCGGTGCCCGTCTTCGCGACCTTGAGCAAGGTGCCGGGATTGGCGAGAAGCCAGGCCTTCGTGACCTTGTTCTTCAACCCAGGGATTTCGAGCAGGCCCTTGGGCCAGTCGAAGACATGAAAATAGAGGAATCCGGGCTTCGTCGTGCTCCGGCCCCAGGGGAGTCGCCGGAACGGGCTCGGTCCTGTTCCATATACGGCCTCGCCATTGGCGCGCATCCACGCGCCGACCTCGCGCAACCGGGTGACCGACTCCTCCGGGATGATGCCTTCGGATGTCGGTCCCACGTTGAGGAGGTAGTTCCCGCCCTTGCTGACGATGTCGATCAGGTTCCGGATCAGCGCGGCCGTGGGTTTCCAGTTGTGGTCGTCGGACTTGAACCCCCACGTGTCGTTCATGGTCATGCAGGTCTCCCAGTCGCGGCCGGGCATTCCGGTCGCCGGGATCTCCTGTTCGGGTGTGCCCGTGTCTCCCGCGAATCCGCCGCCGAGCCGGTCGTTCGTGACGATCCCGGGGGCGAGCTCGAGCAGCGGCACGAACCGCTCGGCGCGCTCCTTCGTCATGTCCGCGGGCGTGTCCCACCACAGGATCGAGAGGGGGCCGTAGCCCGTGAGGAGTTCGCGGACCTGCGGGACGGCGATGTCGCGGAGGTAGTCGTCCATGCTCCCGTCCTGGGCCTGGTCCCAGTGCCCGCTGTAGGCCGCGCCGCCGGGGTGGTGCCAGTCCTGGGCCTGTGAGTAGTAGACCCCGAACCGGAGTCCCGCCCGGCGGACGGCGTCGCCGAGCTCCCGGATGACGTCCCGGCGGAACGGCGTCGCATCCACGACGTTGTACGGCGTCACCTTGGACCCGAACATGGCGAACCCGTCGTGGTGCTTGGCGGTTATGACCACGTACTTCATCCCCGCCTCCTTGGCCATCTTCGCCCACGCGTCGGCGTCGAACTTCGCCGGGTTGAACGACTTCGCGAAGGCGGCGTAGTCGGCGACCGGGATCTTGGCGTTGTTCATGATCCACTCGCCGATCCCGCCGACCTCCTTGCCCTGCCACCGTCCGGCGGGGACCGAGTAGATGCCCCAGTGAATGAAGAGGCCGAACTTGGCCTCGCGCCACCACGCCATCCGGGCGTCACGCTGTTTCGCGGTTTCCATCCTTGGGGTGGCTCCTTTCGGCGGATCCGCCGGCCGGGCGGGCTGGGGCGCGGCGAGGGCTGCGAGCAGGATGAGCACGGGGAAGGCCTTCATTGATAGAACCTCCGGTGGACTTCGCCTGGTTGGGTTTGAATGAACGTCCCGCGGTCGAGATCGTCGAACGCGCGGTCGAGCTCGGCCTGGGTGTTCATGACGATGGGGCCGCCCCAGGCCACGGGTTCCTCGATCGGCACGCCGGACCCGAAGAGCAGACGCCCACCCGCAGGCCCCGCAGTCACTTCAAGGGCGCTGGCGTCCGCGAGGTGGGCGAGCGTCTCCGGGCCCAGCGTGTCCCCGGCAAGGCGCACCTCGCCGGAGATCACGTACGCGAACGAGTTGCGGTCGGCCGGAATCGGTCGTTTCCAGGTCGCGCCTGCGTCGAGCAGGATCTCCATGTACTCGACCTCGACGATCAGGTCCTGCACGGGCCCACGGGTGCCGTCGACGGTGCCGCTCACGAGCTTGACGGTGACCCCCTGCGCGGGGGTGGCGGCAGGGATCGACGAGGCCTTCACGTCGCGGTACCGGGGTTCCATCATCTTTTGCGCCGCCGGGAGGTTGACCCAGAGCTGGAACCCCCGGGTCCGGCCCTCGGAGCGCTGGGGCATCTCCTGGTGAATGATCCCGCCGCCGGCGGTCATCCATTGGACGTCCCCGTCCCCGATCACGCCGCGATTCCCCATGCTGTCCCCGTGCGCGACGGCGCCATGAAGAATGTAGGTCACGGTCTCGATCCCCCGGTGCGGATGCCACGGGAAACCCGCGAGGTAGTCGGCGGGGTCGTCGGAGCCGAAATCGTCGAGGAGGAGGAAGGGGTCGAACCGGGGCACGTCGTGGAAGGCGAAGGCGCGGCGCAGCTTGACCCCCGCTCCGTCGCTCGTCGGCTGGCTCTTCCGGGGCCTCATCCCGCCGGCATTGTAGCACCGGGGGCCGGACGCGAACCCGCCCTCCCGGGTGTGTTAGCCTCTGGAGATGACGAAACGCCACTGGGGCCTCGCGTCGGCCTTCGGCCTGCTCGCCGCAACGACGGCGGCGGCAGCGGGCGGACCGCGGGAAGGAGTGGACAGCGTGAGGGAACGGCTGGAAGCGAAGCTGGCGGCGATTCCGTACGTCGACACCCATACCCACCTGCCGGACCCCCGTCCCTTCCGCGAGTCGCTCAAGACCTCGAAGTACGACGTGACCCGGCTCCTTGGGGGGAGCACATACGTCGCGGAGTTCACGTCGGGCAGCACGTGGGATGAGGTCAAGGCGAACCTCGCCGCCAACGCCCAGCATCCCTACTACCGGGTGATCCGCGAGGCGTTCGTGGACCTCTACGGGCTCGCCCCGGGGGCCGAGCTCACCGACGAATCGGCCCGCACGGTCTCCGAGCGCATGGACGCCGCCCACCGCGATCCCGGGTGGTACGACGAGGTGCTCCGGAAGCGGATGAACGTGACCCACCTGATCTGGCTCGGGGGCGGGCGTCGCGGGTCCGAGATGCCTGCCCCGTACTATCACCCGGTCTGGAACATCGACGGGTTCGTCTTCGTGGCCGGCCGCGACGAGAAGGCCAAGGGCAAGCCCTGGACCCTCGACACGCTGGCCAAACGGTTCGGCGTGAAGCTCGCGCGGCTGTCCGATCTCGAGAAACTCATCGCCGCCGAGATCGAGGGCTTTTTCGCCGGGGGCGGCGTGTCGCTCAAGAGCACGGCCGCCTACTACCGCACGCTCGATTTCGACGACACCGTTCCGCGCCCGCGGGCCGACCGCGCCTTCGCGAAGGTCGTCCGGCACGAGGCGCTGGCGCCGGCGGAGCAGAAGGCGCTCGAGGACTGGCTCATGACCCGGGTGCTCACGTCGCTGGCGAAGCTCAAGAAGCCGATCCAATTCCACACCGGGAACCAGCAGAACTGGAACACGGTTGCCAACTCCAACCCGTTGGGGCTCAACCGGCTCCTCGTGACGGGGAAGTGGTGGGACGTCAAGTTCGTCGTGCTGCACGGCGGCTACCCGTACACGCGGGAGGCGATCACGATGACCCGGTACTTCGGCAACTGCTACCTGGACCTGGCCTGGATGGTCCTCTTCTCCCCGGCGGCCGCCACGAGCGCGCTCGCGGAGGCGATCGACCTCCTGCCGGGAAACCAGTTGACGATCGGCACCGACACCGCCAACCTCGAGGAGATGTACGGGACGGTCAAGTTCACGCGGCGGGTGCTCGCGTCGGTCCTGGCGGAGAAGGTGGCCGGCGGATACCTCACCGAGGAGGTCGCGCTCGCCGTGGCACGCCGGGTCCTGCACGACAACGCCATGGCCCTGTACGGACTGACGGACTGACCGCCCCCGAGCCCGGGAGTATAATCGGGCGGACATGATGCTGACGGGACTGCTGGTGGCGGCTTCCGTGCTCGCGGCGCCTTCGGGCTCGGCCCCGAAAGCAGCTCCGACCCTCTTGGATTTTGCATCACCCGCGGTACTGAAGGGGGCGGGGGACTCCGGCCTGTCGGCCTCGGTGATCGCGGACGCCTCGGGCAATCCCGTCGGGGCCGAGGTCCGGTTCCCGGGCGGCGACGCGTGGCGGGGGCTCGTCCTGCGCGTGCCCGCCGAGATCCCGCGCGCCGACTGGAACGGGTGGGAGGGTGTCGTCCTCGATCTCGAGAACCGGGAATCCGCCGAGGTCCGGGTCGCGTTCTCGATCCGCAACGCCGCGGACACATGGGAGGACGGCAAGATCGCGCACTTCGCGGTCGGGATTCCGGCGAACACGCGCGTAAGCTGGCCGGTGCGGCTCTTCCACCTTCGTTACACACTCGGCTGGGATTGGCCCGCGCTGCCCTGGGGCGGCCGCACTGCGGCGTGGGGGCGGGCGGACCCGGGCGCGATCACGGAGGTCTGGATCGGGATCGAGGACCAGAAGGGGCCGGTCCGGCTCGGGCTCTACCGGCTGGCGCTGTCGACTCCCGTCGCTTCGACGGGGTGGATCGACCGGTGGGGCCAGCGGGGGAATCTCGAGTGGCCGCTCAAGGTCCACAAGGACGCGGACCTCAAGTCCGCCGACCGCCGGGAGATGGACGCTCTGACGGCCGCGAAGCGCGCTCCGGCCTTCGACACCTGGCATGCCTGGGCGAAAGGGCCGCTCCGGCAGGCGACCGGGTTCTTCCGCGTCGAGGAGGTCGACGGCCGGTGGTGGCTGGTCGCCCCGAACGGCCGGCTCTTCTTCATGACCGGGATCGACTGCGTGGGCCCGTGGAGTTCCCCGCGGGTGGATGACCGGGTCCGGGCGGCCCATGCGTGGTGGCCGCCGGAGAAGGGGCTGCTCGCGGGCGCCTGGGGTTTCTGGTGGGACGGGAAGTATTATCCCAAGGGTGGGCCCTCGTTCTACCGCGCCAACCTGATCCGGAAGTGGGGGCCCGAGAGCCTCGACGACAAGGGACTCCGGCGCGCGATGTCCCGGCTCCTCGCCTGGCAGTTCTCGTCGATCGGTAACTGGTCCGACGACCGGATGTTCCGGATGAAGAAGCTCGCGTACGTGACCGTCGGTCCGCCGACGTGGGACGTGAATACCCCCCGGGCGACGGAGAAGCTCCACGACCCGTTCCACCCGGCGTTTGCCGCGGAAGCCCGGGCGGCGGCGGCCAAGCTGGCGGGGTTCAAGGACGATCCCTGGTGCATCGGCCATTTCATCGACAACGAGGTGGACTGGAGCAACGTGGCCCCCATGGTGCTGGCCGCCGAGCCCGGCCTTATGGCCCGCGCCCGGTGGGTCGAGACCCTTCGGCGTAAATACGGCGAGCTGGGCCGCCTGGACCTCGCCTGGGGGACGAGCGCGACGACGTGGGAGACCCTGCGGTTCCCGAGGCGGGAGTTCGCGACCGCGACGGCGTGGGCCGACGCCGCGGCGTTCCGGGGCGAGTTCGCGGACGCGTGGTACCGGATCTGGGGCGAGGCCGTGCGCGCGGCCGACCCCAACCACCTCGTCCTGGGCAGCCGGCTGCATGGCGGCAACCGGCCCGACGAGGTCGTGGCCGCCTGCGGACGGTGGATGGACGTCGTCTCGTTCAACCACTATGACGAGGAGCCTACGAGGGAGGAGTTCGACCGCTACTACGCGCTCGCTAAGAAGCCGTTCCTGATCGGGGAGTACGGGTTCAACAGCCTCGACGACGGGCTCCTGACGGCGGCGGTGCCGGTCGCCAGCCGGGAGGAGCGCGGCGCCGGGTACCGGTTCTACACCGAGCACCTGGCGGCGCTTCCGTACTTCGTCGGGGGGCATTACTTCCAGTGGATCGACGAGCCCGTCACGGGCCGGGGCGACGGGGAGACCTCGTACAACGGTTTCGTGAAGGTGACCGATCTGCCCGATCCGTTCCTCGTGGAGGCCGCGAAGGCCACGAACCCCCGGGTCTGCGAAATCCATGCCGGACTTATCGCCCCTATCGAGCGGAGGCCCAAACGATGAAGCTCCTGACCGTGGTGATCCTGGTCCTGGCCGCGGTCGCGGCCGTGGCCGCCACCGTTCGGGCCGCGACGGCGAAGGCCGCGAAGCCGTTCCTCCACCCGCTATTCTGCGACCACGCCGTGCTCCAGCGCGACGCCAGGGTCCCCATCTGGGGCTGGGCGCCGAAGGGCACGAAGGTGACAGTGAAGTTCCAGAGCCTCGAGACGTCCACGAAAGCCGATGCCAAGGGCCGCTGGCAGGCCGTCATCGGTCCGTTCCCGGCCGGGGGGCCGTATGAGCTCGAGGTCGCGAGCGCGACGAAGACGGTCAAGCTCTCGGACCTCATGCTGGGCGACGTCTGGATCTGCTCGGGCCAGTCGAACATGGAGCAGGGGATCGGGGCGGCGGGGAACCCGGAGCGCGAGATCGCGGCGGCGAACTACCCCGGCATCCGGCTCTTCACCGTCCCCAAGCGGATCGAGTTCGAGCCGCAGGAGACCGTGGACGGGAGCTGGGCCGTGTGCACGCCCGAGACGATCGCGAAGGACGGCTGGGGCGGGTTCTCGGCCGCCGCCTACTACTTCGGCCGACGGCTCCACCAGGATCTCAAGGTGCCCGTGGGGCTCATCCATACCTCGTGGGGCGGTACGATTGCGGAAGCCTGGGTCAGCGCCGGGGGGCTGAAGCCCGTCGGGGACTTCGACAAGGCGGTCGCGGGGCTGGGCGCGGAAGCGAAGGAGCGGCGAAAGGGGCTCGGCGGCTACTGGCCCCGGATGCAGAAGTGGTACGCAGAGAGCGATCCCGGGTCGAAGGGGAAGCTCGGGTGGGCGGCGGCCGCGCTCGACCTGGCGGAGTGGAAGACCATGGCGCTCCCGACGAAGTGGGAGGACGCGGGCCTGCCGGACTTCGACGGCGTCGTCTGGTTCCGGCTCGAGGTCGATCTGCCCGCGGGATGGGCCGGCCGGGCCGCGATTCTGCATCTCGGGCCGATCGACGACCGCGACACGACGTGGGTCAACGGCAAGCTGGTCGGGCATCTCGACATGTACAACGCGCCCCGGGACTACGAGGTCCCGCAGGGAGTGTTGAAGGCGGGGAAGAACGAGATCGCGGTCCGCGTCCTCGACACCGGCGGCGCGGGCGGGCTGTGGGGCAAGCCGGAAGATATGACGCTCGAGGCGACGGGCGAGTCGGCGCCGGGGGCCGTGTCCCTGGCCGGGGCCTGGCGGTACCGGGTCGGCGTCGCGCTTGGCGACGTGGCGCCGCCGCCGGCGGCGGACGCGAACAACCCGCACGTGGTCACCGTGCTCTACAACGGCATGGTTGCTCCCCTGATTCCCTTCGCCATCAAGGGCGCGATCTGGTACCAGGGCGAGTCGAACGTCGGCCGCGCGCCGCAGTACCGGCGCCTGCTGGCGGCCCTGATCCGCGACTGGCGGGCCCGGTTCGGGGTCGGCGACTTCGGGTTCTACATCGTCCAGCTCGCCGGCTTCGGGGACCCCCGGCCCGAGGCCGGGGACGATTCGTGGGCGGAGCTCCGGGAGGCGCAGTGGCTGGTCTCGCGCGAGGTGCCGGCGACCGGGCTGGCCACCGCGATCGACATTGGCGAGTCGAAGGACATCCATCCGAAGAACAAGCAGGACGTCGGCGCGCGGCTCGCGCTCGCGGCGGAGGCGCTCACCTACGGGATGAAGGTCGAGGCGTCCGGACCGTCGTTCCGGGGAATGAAGAAGGAAGGCGCCGCGATCCGGATCGAGTTCGACCATGTAGGCGGCGGGCTCATCGCCATGGACGGCAAGCCGCTCGCCGGGTTCTCGATCGCGGGAGCCGATGGGAAGTGGGCCTGGGGCGACGCCCGGATCGACGGGGAGACCCTGGTCGTCTCGTCGCCGAAGGTCCCGGACCCCGTGGCAGTCCGGTACGCGTGGACGGCCTTCATGGAGTGCAACTTCTACAGCAAGGAGGGCCTCCCGGCCCTGCCGTTCCGGACGGACGCCCCGGCCCGGTAGGGTATTGGCGTACTCACGCGTTTCGCGTCGCCGGGGGTGAGGCTGTAGGGGAGAGGGTCAGAACAGGCTGACCGGGATCCGGCGGCGCATCGCGGCCTTGGCCAGCGCGCGATCAGTGGTGTAGAGCCGGGCCGAGAGCATCTCGGCGGTGGCGGCTGCAAACCGGTCCGCGAGCGAGGTCCCCTCGAGCGAGGCGAGTTCCGCCACCCGGCGGGCCACCCCGGCGTCGGGGGAGTGCACGGATACCCGGAAACCGGTCAGCAGATCGAGCGGACTCACGCCGGTCACCTCACTGAACCGGTGCGCGTGGGTCAGGACCTCGGCGAGATTCACCGCCGAGATTGCGAGGGAAATGTGACCGTCCCGGCACCGGTCCAGGATGGCTCGCGCGGCCCGGTGCGCGGGGTGATCGGTTTCCAGCCGCGCCAGGACGACCCCGGCGTCAAGGACGCCGGAGGTTCTTCTCGGAGATCCGCTCACGCTCGCGCTCGCGGTGCAGGGCGCCGACCAGGCTGATGCGCTGCTGCCGGAGCCAGTCGGCTCCCCTAGCCAGCCGTTGTTCGAGGTCGTCCGGCCCGGGTCCGCGCAGGATGAGGGTCCGGTCCCTGACGGAACCCAGCTCGATGGACAGCCGGTCGCCGGGATTCAGCCGGAGACGGCGGCGGGCCGAGGCGGGGATCACGACCTGGCCCTTGGTGCTGAGACGGGTCGTCATGGTGGGCATGATGGGTAAGATAACACCGTCTTACCCAGTCTGTCAATCCGGCATCTGGAGGAAGAAGCGGTTGGCGAGCCGCACAGGGCGGGCGGTTCTGGTACCGTACCGGAGTGACGGGGTGGTTCGGGGGGAGACGCTGAAGGCAGGAGGGCAGATGAAGAGGACGGCATTGCTCGCGGCGGCATGGGTGGTGGCGACGACCGCTTCCGCTCGGGAGCGGCTCTTCCTCGACGAGGGCTGGCGGTTCCGGCTTGGCGAGACCGAGGCGTTCTCGGTGGTGCCGGAAGGGACGCCCATCGCGGGCTGGGAGATTCTGCCCGTGCCGGGCAAGGTCGCGGGCGACGATCCGCTCAAGATCCCGCGGCCGAAGCCTTCGGCCACCGGTTGGCGGGCGGCCGCGGTGGACGAGGACGTGCTCGGCGGGCGAAAGGAGTTCATCTGGTTCCGGACGACGCTCCCCGACGTGCCCGGCCCGGATCGGGGAATCTGGTTCACGATGGTCGACGACAACGGCACTTTCTACCTGAACGGGATCCGGATCGGCCAGCACAACGGGTGGGACGACCCCTTCGAGCTGAAGCTGTCGAAAGGATGGAAACCGGGCGGGCCGAACGTGCTCGAGGTCCTCGTCGAGAACTCCGGGGCGGGGCCCTGCCGGATCGGCCGGGCCGCGATCTATAAGGGGGCGGCGAAGCTTGCGACGATGAGCGCCCCGTGCGTGGCGACCGGGTTCGACGACTCGGGCTGGCGGCGGGTGGACGTCCCGCACGACTTCGTGGTCGAGGGCGAGTTCACGCGCGACGCGGACCGGGGGCACGGGTACCTGCCGGCCGGGGTTGGGTGGTACCGGCGCAGCTTCGACCTGCCCGCGTCCGACGCGGGGAAGCGGCTCATGCTCGAGTTCGACGGCGTGTATCACGACTCGACCGTGTGGCTCAACGGCGTCCTGCTCGGCGGCAACCGGAGTGGGTACACGAGCTTCTGGTTCGACGCGACCGCGGCGGCGAATCCGGGTGGCCGCAACATCCTCGTCGTCCGGTGCGACGCCCGGCAGAACGAGGGCTGGTGGTACGAGGGCGGCGGCATCTACCGGCACGTGTGGCTGACGCGGACGGACCCCGTGCACGTCGACCACTGGGGGACGTTCGTCTCGACGCCGGAGGTAGGCCCCAAGGGGGCGAAGACCCGGATTCGGACCTCGGTCCGGAATGACGGGACGGCGCCGGTGGAATGCGTTGTCGTGAGCACGATCCTGGACCCGGCGGGGAAGGAAGCCGGCCGGGCGGAGACCCGCAAGCGGCTGGCGCCCGGGACGGGAACCGAGTTCACCCAGTCGGTGACCGTGAAAGGGCCCGCGCTCTGGTCCCCGGAGACCCCCGTTCTCTACAGCCTGCGGACTTCTGTCCGCGCGAACGGGGCCGAGACCGACACGGAGGAGACGCCGTTCGGGATCCGCACGATCCGGTTCGACGCGGTGAAGGGGTTCTTCCTCAACGGGAAGCCGGTCAAGATCAACGGCACGTGCAACCACCAGGACTTCGCCGGGGTCGGCGTCGCCCTCCCCGACCGGCTGAACTGGTTCAAGATCGAGACGCTGAAAGCTTGGGGCGTCAACGGCTACCGGTGCTCGCACCACCCGCCGACGCCGGAGATTCTCGAGGCCTGCGACCGGCTGGGGATGCTCGTCATGGACGAGAACCGGCACCTCGGGGACTCGGCCGACATCCTCGGCCAGGTCGAGTCCATGGTCCGCCGCGACCGTAACCATCCGAGCATCGTGATCTGGTCCACGTGCAACGAGGAGGGCCATCAGGGCACGGATCTGGCGAAGCGGCAAGGGGCCGCGATCCGGGACGTGATCCGGCGGTGGGACGGCACCCGTCCCGTGACCTCGGCCATGAACCAGCGGCCGATGTGGGGGAAGGGGCTCACCCTCGTCGAGGATGTGCAGGGTACGAACTATAACCCCGAGGGGTACGACGAGTTCCACAAGAAGCATCCCCGCATGCCGATGGTGTCCACGGAGTCGCACAGCACGACGACCACGCGCGGGATCTACTGGACCGATACGACGGCCGGGTTCTGCAGCAGCTACAACGACCACACCCAATACTGCTGGTGGATGGTCGCGACGCGTCCGTTCGTGGCCGGGACCTTCGTCTGGACCGGTTTCGACTACCGGGGCGAGCCCTCGCCGTACGATTGGCCGTGCATCAACTCCCACTTCGGGTTCCTGGATACATGTGGATTCCCCAAGGACGACGCGTGGTACTACAAGGCTTGGTGGGGGACGAGCCCGAGCGTGCATGTCTTCCCGCACTGGAATCCCGATGGGAAGACGGCGGGGAAGCCCGTCAACGTCCGGTGTTACGCCAACACCGACGAGGTCGAACTCTTCGTGAACGGGACGAGCGCGGGGAAGAAGAAGATCCTGCCGCAGTCGCGCGTGGACTGGGAGGTCCCGTACACGCCCGGGTCCCTGGTCGTGAAAGGCTTCACGAAGGGCGTCGAAGTGGCCTCCGAGACCACGGAGACGACGGGAGCCCCGGCGGCCGTCCGGCTCGTGGCCGACCGCGCGACGCTCAAGGCCGACCGCGAGGACGTCTCCGTGGTCCGGGTCGAGATCGTGGATGCGAAAGGTCGGGTGGTGCCGGTGGCCGACAATGAGGTCTCATTCTCGGTGGCGGGCGTGGGCCGCATCATCGGCGTCGGGAACGGGAATCCCTCGAGCCATGAGCCGGACAAGGCGGCGCGCCGCAAGGCCTTCAACGGGCTCTGCCTGGTGCTCGTCCAGTCCACGGCCCAGCCGGGCACCGCGACGCTGACCGCGACCGCACCGGGGCTGACCCCCGCGACCGCGACGCTGACGATGTCCCCTGCGCCCCAGCGTCCGAGCCTTCCTGCGGAGGTGAAGTGATGCCGCTCGCGACCCTTCTCGTGTGTGCGGCTGCGTGGGCCGCGGAGCCACAGGGACTCGCAGAGACCATCGTCGTCGACCAGTTCGGGTGGCGGCCGGCGGACCGGAAGATCGTCGTCTTCGCCCAGCCGGTCAAGGGGTACAACGTCGCGGCGTGGGGGACGTTCGTCCCCGGCGACACGTTCGTCGTCTGCCGGGCCTCGGACGGCGCCAGCGTGTTCGCGGGACCCGTGACGATCTGGAACTCGGGGACCGTGCACGAGCAGTCCGGCGACCGGGCGTGGCACGGGGACTTCTCGGCGCTCACCTCGCCCGGGACCTACTACGTCCAGGTGCCCGGCGGGACCCGGCCGGGTGCGCGGTCGTTCGACTTCCGGATCGCGGACGACGTCTACGCCGTCCCGCTTCGGGCCGCTTGCCGGAGCTATTACTACCAGCGGTGCGGCACGGACCTCACGGAAGCGTTCGGGGGGCACTGGGTGCACCAGGCCTGTCACGTCGGGCCGGGGCAGGATCTCGGCGCCTCCGTCTACGACGGTGGCCCCCAGGGCTCTCCCCGCGATGTCCATGGCGGCTGGCACGACGCCGGCGACTACCGCAAATACGTGCCGTTCACGTACGCCACGCTCTTCGACCTCCTGACCGCGGTGGAGTGGTTCCCGGCCGCGTTCGGCGATGCGACCGGCATCCCGGAGTCCGGGAACGGCGTCCCCGACCTCCTCGACGAGGTGAAGTGGGAGCTCGACTGGATGCTGAGGATGCAGTACCCGGATGGCAGCGTCGCTACCACCGTGGGCGTGACCGGCGGTGACGGAGGCAGCCCGCCCGAGGTCGACAAGGGGCTCCGGTACCAGGCGGGCGTCTCGTCGCCGGCGGCGTCCTCGCTGGCCCGCGCCTGCGCGCAGGCGTCCCGTCTCTTCGCCTCGTACGAGTCCGTGTACCATGGCTACGCGAAGACACTTCGGAAGGCGGCGGTCGCGTCGTGGGGCTGGCTCGAGAAGCACCCGACGAACGTGCGCTACCGGCACCAGGGCTTTTCGCAGGCGAACGCGAACGTGGGGGACGCGGACGACCAGGACCGCCGGATCGGCGCCGCGGCCGAGCTGTTCCGGCTCACGGGGGACGTCCGGGTCCGGCGGTTCATCGATGACCGCTACGCCCGGTTCGCGCCCCGTAAGAAGGGCGACCACCACCCGATGACCCGGGGCTACTTCGACGCCAGCGCGTCCATGGATCTCCAGATGGGCCTCGTCACCTACGCACTCGCCCCCGGGGCGACCCCGAAGGTGGTCAAGGCGATCAAGAAGTCGCTCGCGGGAGGCGTCTCGACGGTCATGGCCTACGCGGACGCGGACCCGTACCTCGCCCACATGTGGGACGGCCACTACTGCTGGGGCTCGAACTCGATGAAGGGGAAGTGGGGGATCCTGCCCATCTGGGCGATCCGGCTGGGCGTGAACCCGACCATGCACGTCGCCTACCGGGCGCGCGCGGCCGAGTACCTGCACTACCTCCACGGCCGCAACCCGCTGAACCTCGTGTATCTTTCGAATATGGGGTCGCAGGAGCGACCCTTAACGGCGCCCATGGCGCCGTCGGGGCCCCGCGGCGCGAACGCGGGAGTGGGGAAGTCCGTGACCGCGTTCTTCCACGGCTGGTTCTGCGACAAGTGCCCGCTCTACAACGGCGCGGGGTCGACCTGGGGGCCCGCGCCCGGGTTCCTGACCGGCGGCCCGAACATGTTCTACAAGCCCGACCGGAACCCCGACGGCCATCTCGATCACGACATCGTGCCGCCCCAGAACCAGCCGCCCATGAAGTCGTACCTCGACTGGGGCGCCGGTTGGCCCGAGAACTCGTGGGAGGTCACCGAGAACGGGATCTACTACGAGGCCTCCTACATCCTGCTCGCGGCCGCATTCGCGGCGCCATGACCGGGTTCGTGGCCGAGCCGGCGCGGCAGACGCCGGTGCGCGGCGACTACGATGTCATCGTCGCCGGCGGCGGCCCGGCCGGATTCGCGACGGCCGTCTGGGCCGCGCGCACGGGGGCGAAGACGCTCCTCATCGAGGAGGCGGGCGCGGTCGGGGGCATGGCCACGACGGGGATGATGTCGCACTGGACCGGGGCCACGGCCGGCGGCTTCTACGACGAGATCCTGCGGCGAAGCGCGGACAATGTCCCGGGCGTGTGGCAATCGGTCATCAACACCGAGCGGCTCAAGGGCGTCATGCTCGAGATGCTCGACGAGGCGGGGGCGCAGGTCCGGCTGCACACGCTGGCCTGTCTGCCGATCCTCGAGGCGGGGGTGGTCACCGGGGTCATCACCGAGAGTAAGTCGGGCCGGGAGGCCTTCCGGGCTCCCGTGGTCGTGGATGCCTCGGGCGACGGCGACCTCGCGGCCCGGGCGGGGGTGCCGTTCCACCAGGGCCGGGAAGCGGACGGGAAGATGCAGCCGTTGACGCTCATGTTCCGGGTGGCCGGCGTGGACACCGCCCGCGCGGTCTTCCTCGGCGGGTTCGAGGACGACTTCGAGACGCCGCAGGGATCGCTGCAGGCGCTCGCGCGCACGTACCTGCCCCATCCGGCCGGCCACGTCCTCCTCTACAAGTCGTCCCTCCCGGGCGTCGTGACCTGCAACATGACGAACGCGATCGATCTCGACGGGACGGACGCGGACGACCTCACCAGGGCGGAGCGGATCTGCCGGTCGCAGATGGGACCCATCGTCGGGTTCCTCCGCCGGTTCGCGCCCGGGTACGAGCAGTGCTACCTGCTCGAAGCCGGCGCGACCGTGGGCGTGCGCGAGACCCGGCATTTCGCGTGCGGGTACGCGCTGACCGACCGGGATATCCTCGAGGCGCGGGTCTTCGACGACTGGATCGTGACGAAGGCCCACTTCAACTTCGACGTGCACGCGCTGGCGGGGGCGGGGCTCGACCCGACCGGGGTGCAGAAGAAATTCCCGCAGTCGCGCGGGTACACGATTCCCTACCGGTGCCTGGTCCCGCAGGGAGTCGAGGGCCTGCTCCTGGCGGGGCGGTCCATCGGGGGCACGCACCTGGCGCACTCGAGCTTCCGCGTCATGCCGATCTGCGCGAACCTCGGCGCTGCGGCCGGAATCGCGGCCGCGTTGTGCGCGGCGAAGGGCGTGCGGCCGCGGGCCCTGCCGGCCGCCGAGGTGCAGGCGGTCCTCCGCCGCGGCGGGGTCGAGCCCTGATACGCCGGTCTTCCCAAGGCGGGCTATCGAGCGGCTATGGCGAACCGGCGGACGAATCCGCCGGCGAGTTCTGCGGACGGTAGGGCGGGGGCGTACCGGCCTCGATCCGTTCGACCGCCGAGAAGATGCGCGGGAAGAGCACGTTGTTCTCCTTGTGGATGTGCAGGCGCAGGTCGTACTCCAGCGCCTCCAGGCCCTTCAGGAGCGCCCGGTGGTGCCGGGACGCGTCCGGCGGCGGCGCATAGCCGGCCGTGAGCCGCCGCATGCGCCGCAGGGCTTCGCTGGCGTGGTAGTGCTCCTCGAGCATGACGAGAAGCGGGGCGCGCATCGGCGGCACCCGGCCGGAATCGACGGTCCGGATGGCGGGGAAGAGGATCTCCTCCTCCTTGTAGAGGTGCTCGTTGATCTCCTTGTGCAGCCCGGAGAATACGAGGTCCAGCTCGCGCACGTCCGGGTGTCCGGCGGCGAGGGCGTGCGCCACCGCGTCCATGATCCCCTGGAGGCGCGGCAGTTCCCGCTTCAGGTGCCGGTGGTGCGTGGCCACGAGATAGTCGACCATCCCCGTGTTCGAGAGCGCGTGCCAGTCGTTCTCCGTCCCCTCGCCCGCCTCGTCGCCCGACGTCAACTCGCGCATCGTGGCGGCCGCATCGAGACCGAGCTCGGCGCACAGGCTGTTCAGCGGACGGTCGCCCTGTCCGCAGAAGTCGATGTCCAGGCGGATAAGGGCCGCGACCGCGGCCGGGTAGGCTTCGACGAACGAGGACACGGCGGATGATTCCGTCAGCGCGGTCTGGGTCACGGCGCGGTCACCTCTTCCCGGCCCCCGGGCGGCCCCGTCCGGTCTTCCTGAGCAAACGGAGGGGGGCCCGGGATAGTGCCGAAGGTTAAGGGGAACCTACCCGGCCCGGGAAACCGGCACCGGCTCCCCCGGGGACAGCACGCGCGGGAACAGGACGTGGTTCTCCTTGTGAATATGGAGGTGCAGGTCGGCCTCGACGGCGGCCAGTCCCTCCAGGAGGGCGCGGTAGCTGCGGCAGCCGCCTGCCGGGACCGCGTATCCGCCGGTGAGTTCCCGCATCCGGCGGAGCTCCGCGCCGGCGTGCAGGTGCTCCTCGAGCATGACCTGGATCGGGCCGCGCAGGGAGGGAACCTGTCCCTGGACGATCGCCCGGATGGCGGGGAAGAGGATCGCTTCCTCCTTGTACATGTGCTCGTTGATCTCCTTGTGGAGGCGCGCGAAGACCTGGTCCAGTTCCGCTAGCTCCGGATGGTCGTCGCCGTGGGCTCCGAGTACCTTCTCCATCAGGGCCTCGAGCCGCGGAAGCTCGCGCTGGAGGAAGGCGTGGTGCGTGGCGAGGATGTGGTCGACGAGCCCCGTGACGGGCAGGCTCTCCCAGTCGTTGACGGCCGGGGCCGGGGCCGCCCCGGCGGCCGGCTCCAGCAGTTCCCGGAGAACCGCGCCGGCGTCGAGCCCGAGCTCGCCGCAGGCCTCCGCGAGCGGGCGGTTCCCGCGGCAGCAGAAATCGATACCCAGGCGCTCGAAAATCCGCACCCGGGCGGGATCGGCTTCGACCAGGGCGGCGATCGTGGACGCGGCGTTCAGGGTCTCGGTGCTCATGACGTTGCCTCCTTCAGGATGATTGACCGTACCCAGTGTGGCATGGTACAATCAGGATGTCAAGGTCCTGATATCCTGAAGATCGGGAGGTGGACGGAGGAGTGATCTCGCAGACGGCCGAATACGCCCTCCGGGCGGCGGCGGCGCTGGGCCGCCGGCCGGAGGAGGCCATGACGATCCAGGTGCTGGCGCGGGAGACGCGACTGCCCGCCGGCTACCTCGCGAAGGTCCTGCAAACGCTCACGCGCGGCGGGATCGTGCGGTCGCGCCGCGGCGTGGGGGGCGGATTCTCGCTGGCGAGGCCGCCGGCGCGGATCACGCTGCTCGATATCGTGAACGCCGTTGACCCGATCCGGCGGATCTGCGCGTGCCCGGCGGGCCGGCCCGAGCACCGGGGGAAGCTGTGCGCCCTCCACCGGCGGCTGGACGAGGCCGTCGTGGCCGCCGAGCGGATTTACGGGTCCACCACGGTCGCCCACCTCGCGGCGGAGCCGGCCGGCCGGTAGACGTCCGGCTCCCGCCCGGGCGTATAATCCCGGGCAGCTCATGTCCCGGTTCCGCGTCCTGCTCCCCGCGGCGCTCCTCGGCGCCGCCGCCATCCTGCCCGCGGAAATCCCGGCCGCTCCCGTCCCCCTCGACGCGCTCATGGACGCGACCGGATCGATCCGCGTGACCGACGGCAGTCGCGAGATCTGCACGATCCAGCCGGGCACCGCGCTGGCCGGCTGGCAGGGCCTGCCGGCGAAGGGGCCGGAACCGCTGGCCGGCGGGCGCACGGGCAGACGGTACCGCCTCGACGGGGGAGGTGAGGTCACGATCGAGGCAACCGGGGTCAGGAAGGGTAACGTCTTCACGATCACCTACCGGCTGGCGACTACCGCGACGCTGGCCATGGAGTCCGTGCACGCGAGCGTGAACTTCCCCGTCGAGCCGTGGGTCGGGGCGGCGTTCGCGGTGGGCAAGCTCAAGGGCCGGGTGCCCGCGACCGCAAGCGAGGTCAGGTTGTCGGAGGCGGTCGCCACGCAGGTGGCCCTCGGCCCCTCGGCCATGCTCGGCGGGCTCACGTTCACGGTCGCCACCAACCGGCGGCTTCCGCTGCTGGTCCAGGACAGCCGGAAGTGGTGGCCGAACCTCGAGCTGAGGATCATCGACCCGCACGAGGGCGCGGCTCCCTGGACCTGGGGCCCCGGGCACCCCGTGACCTTCCGGTTCACGGCGTCGGCCAACCGGCCGATCCGTTTTGCCGTGGACGCTCCGGTGACGATCAAGGCCGGGAAGGAATGGATTCCCCTGCGCGAGGGGCTCGAGGTCGAGCCGGGCTCGGCACTGGATTTTTCGGGAATGGGGCTCACGCGCACGCCCGCCGGCGCCCTCGGCCGACTCCGGGCGAGCGCCGGGAGCCCGGGCACGCTCGAGTTCGAGGGGGAGCCCGGCCGGCCGGTGCGGATGTACGGAAACAACCTCGGGCTGTCGGCCTGCTCGCCCACGCATGAGGAGGCGGAGCGGCTCGCCGACCGGTTCCGCCGCCGCGGCTACTCGATCATCCGCATCCATCACTATGAGATGCCACCGTGGGATCCCAGGAACGGTCTCATGGACCCGGAGGCGCCGGACTCGCTGACGTTCAACCCGGAGCATCTCGAGAAGTTCGACTACCTCGTGGCGGCGCTCAAGCGGCGGGGGATCTACGTCTCGACCGACCTCTACGTCAGCCGGGCCGTGCGGTCTTCCGAGATCTTCCCCGGCACCGCGGGGCGGCTCACGGATCGCGGCTACCAGTTCAAGCAGCTCGTCTGCGTGAGCGACGCGGCGATGGCGAACTGGAAGGCGTTCGCGAAACTCCTCCTCACCCACGTCAATCCCTACACGGGGCTAGCGTACCGGGATGATCCGGCGCTGGCGTTCCTCGTGCTCGTGAACGAGGGGAACCTGCCGAACGAGGACGTCGAGGGCCTGCGCCGCGACCCGCGGTGGGCGCCGCTCTGGGAGTCCGCCTGGGCGACGTGGAAGACGGCGAGGGGCGTGACCGGCGAGTGGGGCGGTCCGGAGTTCCACCGGTTCCTGTGGGAGATGCACCGCCGGGCCGAGGCGGAGCAGATCCGGTACCTGAAGACCGAGCTCGGGGTGAAGGCCATGGTCTCGGACCTCAACGGCTGGACCGACGAGTGGGGGACCCAGCTCTGCCGGACGGCCTTCGACTGGGTGGACAACCACTCCTACTGGGACCACCCGGCGTGGGTCGAAAAGGAATGGGAGCTGCCCTCGCGCGGGTCGAGCGGGGGCGGGAGCGCGACAGCCGCGGGCTGGCTGGCGGGGGTTGCGCCGCTCACGCGGCTCCTCGACCGCCCGTTCTCGATCTCGGAGTACAACTTCTGCCCGCCCAACAGCTACCGCGGCGAGGGCGGGCTCCTCTTCGGGGCGGGGGCCGCGCTCCAGGGCTGGGGGGTCGTCTGGCGGTTCTCGTATGCGGGGAGCGCGAAGGGCAGCTTCGAGCCGGGACCGGTCAGCTACTTCGACACCGTGGACGATCCGCTGTCGCAGGCGGCCGAATTCGCGGCGGTCGCGCTCTTCGTCCGCGGCGACCTCGAGCCGGCCGTTCACGCGGTTGCGCTCACGGGCACGGCGGAGCGGCTCGGCGCGCTCGCAGGGGAGCGGCTGCCCGGGGACCTCGCCCGGCTCGCCTGGGTGGTGCGGGTCGGGAGCCTCGTGGGCACGCCCGCGGAGGTGCCCGGGCTGACCGTGGTTCCCGTCGAGCCGCAGATGGACGGGCCGGCGGTCGTGGCCCGGATCGTGCGCCGGCTCCGCGCGGACGGCGTCCTATCGCGGGGAAACGCCACCGACCCGGCGCGGGGAATCTGGGAGAGCGCGGACGGCCGGGTGAAGCTCGAGGCCGGGCTTCCGGTCATGACGGTGGTGACGCCGCGCACGGAGGGGATCGCGGGCCCGGCCGGGACGGCGCGGAAGCTGGGGAGCCTGGCGGTGGATCTGCGCGACACGTGGACGACGCTATGGGCGTCGAGCCTCGACGGCCGCCCGCTGGGGACGAGCCGCCGGATCCTCGTCGCGCACCTGACCGACGTCAAGAACTCGGGGATGAGGTTCCGGGGCCGGGACCTCAGGATCCTCGAGGCCTGGGGAACGAAGCCGTACCTGGCGCGGGCGGGCCGGGCGACCGTGACGCTGGTCCACGACGCGCCGGCCTCGCTGCGAGTCTGGCGGCTGAACCTGACCGGCAGGCGCCTGGCGCCCGTGCGAGCGAAAGCCTCGAAGAAGACGCTGGTCTTCGACGCCGTGACGGCCACGAAGCCGGAGGCCACCCTCTTCTACGAAATCGCCGCCATGCCCTGATCCGCAAACCCCGCCTGCGGCATGGTCCCGGGCGGGCCGTTGTGCTACCGTATTCGGGCACTCGTGATATTCCGAGAGCAGTATCCCTGAAGGAGGAGACCATGGCCGACATGAAGGTTCCGTTCTACGGGCATCAGCGCCAGTACCACAGCATCAAGGCGGACATCGACAACGCCATCAGCACCGTCCTCGAGAGCGGGGCGTACGTGCAGGGGCCGACGCTGAAGCGGTTCGAGGGCGAGCTGGCCGCCTACGCGGGCACCAAGCACGCGATCGGGCTGAACTCCGGGACGGACGCGCTCTGGCTCGTCTTCATGGGGCTGGGTTTGAAACCGGGCGACGAAGTCATCACGATGCCGAACACGTTCTTCGCGACCGCCGAGGCGATCTGGATCGCGGGCGGCAAGGCCGTGTTCGTGGACTGCGACCCGAAGACGAAGAACATCGACCCGGCCAAGATCGAGGCCGCGATCACGCCGAAGACGGTCGGGATCGTGCCGGTCCACCTCTACGGCCAGTGCGCGGACATGAAGGCCATCGACGCCATCGCCAAGAAGCACAAGCTGTGGGTGGTCGAGGACGCGGCGCAGAGCATCGACGCGGCCGGGCCGGGCTGGAAGATGGGGGACTACTCGGTGGCCGTCGCCACGAGCTTCATCATTCAGAAGAACCTGGGCTGCTTCGGTGACGGCGGCGCGGTATTCACGAACCGGCCGGACCTCGACACGTTCTGCCGCCGGATGCGCAACCACGGGTCGCTCGCGCGCGACCACCACTCCTACGGGTTCAACAGCCGGCTGGACGACATCCACGCGGGCGTCCTGTCGGTGAAGCTCAAGCACATCGGGAAGTGGAGCGACCGGCGCCGCGCGATCGCGGCCCGGCTCACCGCCGGGCTCAAGGGCACGAAGTTCCAGCTTCCTTACGAGGCGCCCGGCTACCGGCACGTCTTCCATCTGTACGTGATCGAGACCCCGAAGCGCGACCAGTGCGTCAAGGACCTCGTGGCCGCGGGCGTGGACGCCAAGACCCACTACTCGATCGCGATCCACCACCAGGACGGCTATCCGTGGGGCAAGGACGCGGCGATTCCCTTCCCCGTGCCCAACGCGGAGAAGAACGCGGCCCAGTGCATATCGCTCCCGATGTTCCCCGAGCTGACGGACGCCGAGGTCGACATCATGATCGACGTCGTCTGTAAGTGGGACAAGGCTAACCACTGATGCCGTACCGCGTCGTCGTCGTCGGCACGGGCAAGCGCGGGGTCCATCACGCCCAGGCCTTCTCGAAGAACAAGCGCTTCGAGGTGGTGGCGGTATCGGACCCCGTCCAGGCCCAGCTCGACAAGTTCCCGGCCGAGATCGGGCCGGTGAAGAAGTACGCCGACGCGGGTGTCATGGTGAAGGAGATGAAGCCGGACCTGTTCTGCTTCACGACTCCCCCCAAGATCCGCCTTCCGCTGATCAAGCTCGGGATCGAGTCCGGGGCGAAGCTGATCGCGTACGAGAAGCCGATGTCCTTGTCGATGAACGAGGCGATCGAGATCCGGAAGGCCGTCCAGGCGGCCGGGATCAAGACCGTGGTCAGCCACCAGCACCGGTACGGGGCCCATTACCGCAAGGTCAAGGAAGTCGTGTCGGCGGGCAAGATCGGCCGCGTCACGAACGTGTACGGCTCGACGCCGGGCTGGATGGCGCACATGATCACGCACTTCGTCGATCTCATGCGGTGGTACAACGGCGAGGCCGAAGTGCAGTGGGTGCTGGGCGCCGCCTCCGGCAAGGGCAAGTTCGCGGACGTGCATCCGTCGCCCGACTACATCGCGGGGCTCATCCAGTACGCGAACGGCGTGCGCGGCGTGGTCGAGTGCGGCGCGGGCGTGCCGGACGTGCCCGAGGTCGAGAAGTGGTGGTACAAGAACCGCGTGGGCGCCCAGGGCACCGAAGGCTACGTCGAGGCGATCACGGGCGGCGGCTGGCGCGGGGCGGGCAAGGACGGCCTCATGGGCGGTCCGGGCGCCATGAGCTACGACGCCGACATGCCCCCGTACGTGGACGAGATGGCCGACTGGCTGGACGACGACAAGAAGGTCCACCAGTGCAACGGCGAGAACGCGTACAAGGGCTTCGAGGTGGCGATGGCGGTCATCCGGAGCGTCGTCGACCGCTGCCAGGTCGCGCTCCCGCTGGGGCCGGGCGAACCCGAGATCGAGGCGCTGAAGCGGGTCCTGCCCGAAAAGCCGGTCCTGCTCTCGGGCGAGTTCAACCGGAAGGAATTCCTGGGCTGAGCCGCGGGGGCTTCAATGCCCGTTCCTACCGGAGCGTCTTGGCGACGGCCTTTCGGTAGAGCGTCTCGCCGTTGGCGAAAACCTGGATCGTGTATGCCATGTTGTATCTGGCGGGAATCCGGTGCTCGAGCAATCCGTCCCACTCTGCGGAGTAGGTGCCGGGGCCGATGCGGTGCAGTTCCACGAGGATGCGGAGCGGCTTCCCTTCCTGGTCCAGAAGCCGGGCGCCGAAGTCCGAGGCGGTGGTCACCTCGATCGTGATCCGCGCCTTCTCCCCCCGCTCGGGGAAGAAATAGACCAAGTCCTCTTCCGTCGGGAGCATGGCTGGCTCCGGGACCGGCAGGTGCGGGACGGGCGCGGGGATGGTTTCGGGCCCGGGTTCGGATTTGGGCGCGGGCGGACGGGGGGGCTTGGCACGTGCCGGCGCGAGCCGGATTCCCAGCGTGCCGTAGTGGCAGACCCCCAGGCTGCCGACGGGCACCATGGCGTAGTCGAACTGCAGGCCCAGTCCGGACGGCCGGCGCCACAACAGGCCGAGTCCGACGCGCGGCTGGACAACCTGCACGCTCACGGGGGTGTAGCGGAAGCCCGAGCGGAGGTAGAACGTGACCCCGGCGCCGCCGGGATACCCGAACCAGTAGAGGGCGCCCATCCCGCCGTGCATGAACCCCTCCCGGAGGACTTGGCCCTCGGCCCCCGCCGAGAACCCCTCCGGGCCGCCGAACAGGCCGCGGGGGAAGACGCTGAGAAGTCCGGCGCCGCCGACGAACTGGCCCGTATACGACCGGCCCGCGCCGCGTCCGAGCGGCCCGGCCAACCCCCAGACCATGAGAGCCTCGGAGGGTTGCAGCATGTGGCGCGCCTGCACGCCCACCTCGGCGGCAGCTCCCGAGTTGGAGACATCCGGCAGGTCCTGGAGGATGCCGTTGATCCTGCCGACGGCGGCCACCCGGGATGGCCCCGTGTCCACGAGCATGACCTGGGCGACCGCCCGGCCGCCCCATTCGCTCGCCGACGCGTTCCCCTCCTCGCCGCGGTAGGATCCGTCGGCGTTCTCGATGGTCCTGGGCACGCCCACGGCGCTGAAGAGGAACGCCTCGCCGCCGAGTCGCAGGATCTCGCCCACTCCTCCCTGGTAGCCGAGGCCGAACCACCGCATCCCGGGGCTCATCAGGATCGTGCTGGTCTCGATGAGCGACCCCTCGCGCCAGGGATCCTCGAGCGCAAGGCCCCCGGATCCCGCCTGCCGGGCGGAGGTCAGCACGGAAAGACTCTCGCCGAAGCCCGTGCCCACGTTGGCGGGCCATCCCGGACGATCCGGGACGGACAGGGCGAGGGCGAGCACGAGCCCGAGGCGTCTC
Organism: bacterium; assembly: GCA_919901855.1. Classification (GTDB taxonomy): domain Bacteria; phylum Oederibacteriota; class CAKKQC01; order CAKKQC01; family CAKKQC01; genus CAKKQC01. The sequence goes on from CAKKQC010000007.1 coordinate 87,365, forward strand.
ATTCCACGATCAGCCTTCCCTGGTCCCGGAAGGCTCCGGCCTCGACCGTCCAGAAGAAGACGCCGGGCGCGACCGGCCGGTTCGCCGAGTTCCGTCCGTTCCATTCGGCCGAGCAGTCGGGCGCCGGTACCGCGGACCAGACGCGCAGACCGCGCAGCGTGTAGACCGCGACCGTGCTCCCGGGCGGCAGGCCCTGGAACTTGACCGTGCCCCGGACGGCCCGGCGCGGGTTGTACGGATTGGGGTAGACCCGGAACGGTACGCCGCAGTACGAGGGCGGCGGGGGAACGTACGGGTCTAGGATGGCGACCGAGACGATGTTGCTCTCGACCTCGCGGTATGTCCCATCCACCACGCCATGAAACGCGGCCGTCGTCCAGTTGTCTCCGAGGGGCTTCCCGGTGACGGAGACGGTCAGGGTCACGCTCCCGGCCGCTCCGGGCGGCAGGTCGGGCAGTGACCAGTCCACCTTCGTGCCGTCGAAGACACACCCCGTGCCGCAGTGGTCGAATACCGCGCCCGCCGGAATCGTGTCCCAGACCTTGAACGCCATGGCCGTGTCCCGGCAATGGTTGGCGAACTCGATCGTGTAGGTGAGCAGGTCGCCCCGCAGGACGCCGGGCCGGGAGGACCGCTTCGTCAGCGTGACGCCCGTGTCCCGGACCTCGACGGGTGGCGCCGCGGCGGTGACGACGGGCTGGGGCGTGCCGCAGCCGTTCCGGAACGACGCCGACGCCGCGTGCGAGAGCGAGAAGACGCTGCAGGTCGGCACGGGCGCCACGGTGAGCAGTACCGTCAAGCGCGCGCCGGGCGCGAGCGGAGGCAGCGTCCAGGATGCCACGGAACCGGAGAGCGTGCCTCCCGCCACCCACGTGGACCCGGCCGGCACCGTATCCCAGAGCGCGAGGTTCGCGATCGTGTCGGTTCCCGTGTTCGTGCAGGTCAGGGCGAAGACGACGGTGCCGGCGGAGGACGCCTGGAAGATGCTGGGCACGATCCCGAGGTCCAGCCGGGCCTGCACGACTCCCACCGTGCACGTGTTGCTCCAGGCCGGCGGCTGCGGGATCGCCGCGCTGTTCGCCAGGTCCGCCCGGGCGCCGTGGACCCCGAGCGAGCCGGTCACGGTGACGGTCAGGAATAACCCCGCACCGGCGCCGGGTGGCAGGTTTGGCAGGATCCAGGTGGTGTGTGTGCCGTCGAACGAGCATCCGGTGCCTCCGCCGCACGACCCGTACAGCGCCCCCGCGGGCAGGGTGTCGGTGACCGTTACGCTCGTGGCGGTGTCCGTCCCCGTGTTGGTAATCGAGAATCCGTACACGAGGAGGCCGCCGAGGCAGGCCGGGGCCGGGGCGGGAATCTGCCGGATAGCCAGCCGGGCCTGCGTGATCGCCACCGTGACGGGGTTGCTGATGGCGGAGCCGGGGGCGAGGGCGGTGTTCGTGAACCAGGCGGAGAACCGGTTCGACGGAGTCGTGGCCGTGATCGTCGCCGTGAACCAGACCTCGACCGTCCGGCCCGGGCCGAGGTCGGCCAGGGCCCAGCCCACGCGAACACCGTCGAACGCGCCGCCGTCGCAGTGGTCGTACACGACGCCCGCGGGCAGGGTGTCCAGCAGGCTGATCCCGATCGCGGTGTCGGAGCCGGCGTTGAAGGTCCGGAGCGTGTACGTGACGAGACTGCCGTCGGGGACGGGGGAGCCCGAGACGGTCTTCGTGAGCACGAGGTTCGCCCGGCGAACCGCCACGCAGGCCGCCGGACTCGAGCGCGGGCGGGCGTCGAACAGGAGCGTCGCGGAAGCCGCGTTGCACACGGTGTCACCCTCGGCGAGCGTGGCCGAGGTGCGCACCCGGAAGGCGAGCCAGCCGGAGGCGCCGGGATACGCGCGGTCCACGGTCCAGCGGAGGACGAGGGGAGGCGCCGTGCCGTCCGCCGGCTCGCCGGCCGTCCAGGGGCCGGCCGTCGACGGCCCGTAGGCGGACGCCGTGAGAGAGGGGGTGCCTGCCGGGTCCGGGTATGCGAGGAACCCGAGGCTGGGGGCGGCGTACCGGGTGCCGGGCGGCATGGTGTCCGTGATGACGAGGCCGCGCGCGATCCCTCCGGCCGTGTTCGTCCATCGGATCGTGTAGAGGATCTCGCCGCCAGCGGGCACGCCGTACGCGGGCAGGGCCTCCTTCACCAGCTCGGGCGACCCCGGCGTCACCGCCACCGTGACGGGGTTGCTGATGGCGGAGCCGGGGGCGAGGGCGGTGTTCGTGAACCAGGCGGAGAACCGGTTCGACGGAGTCGTGGCCGTGATCGTCGCCGTGAACCAGACCTCGACCGTCCGGCCCGGGCCGAGGTCGGCCAGGGCCCAGCCCACGCGAACACCGTCGAACGCGCCGCCGTCGCAGTGGTCGTACACGACGCCCGCGGGCAGGGTGTCCAGCAGGCTGATCCCGATCGCGGTGTCGGAGCCGGCGTTGAAGGTCCGGAGCGTGTACGTGACGAGACTGCCGTCGGGAACGGGGGAGCCCGAGACGGTCATCGTGAGCACGAGGTTCGCCCGGCGGACGAGCGTGCAGGCCTCCGGGCTCGGGCGCGGAGGGGCGTCGAACAGGAGGGTCGCGGACGCGGCGTTGCAGACCGGATCGCCTTCCGCGAGCGTGGCCGAGGTGCGCACCCGGAACGCGAGCCAGCCGGAGGAGCCGGGATACGCGCGGTCCACGGTCCAGCGGAGGACGAGGGGGGCAGGTGTTCCGCCCGGCGGCTCGCCCGCCGTCCAGGGGCCGGCCGTCGACGGAGCATAGGCGGACGCTGTGAGCGAGGGGGCGCCCGCCCAGTCCGGATACGCGGCGAACGCGAGGCTCGCCGGCGAATACGACGTGCCGGGCGGCAGGGCGTCCGTGATGACGAGACCGCGCACGATCCCTCCGGCCGTGTTGGTCCACCGGATCGTGTAGAGGATCTCGCCGCCGGCGGGCACGCCGTCCGCGGGCAGGGCCTCCTTCACCAGCTCGGGTGACCCCGGCGCGATGGCCACCGTGACGGGGTTGCTGGTCACGGGACCCAGCCATTGGGTCGCGCTGTCAAGGAATCCGGCTGCCCCGCGGTTGATTGCCCCGTCCAGCGCGCCGGTGGCGCTGACCGTGACCGCGAGCGTGGCGGCTGCTCCCGGCACGAGCTGATCGATGGTGAACACCACCTTCGTCCCGTCGAAGGCGCACGTGGTGCCCCCGGAGCACGCGACGAAGCCGGCTCCGGGCGGCAGCGTATCCCAGACCACGATGTCGCGCGCGCGGTCCGTACCCCAGTTCGTGATCTGGAGGTAGTAGTCGAGGAGACTCCCGTCCGGAACGACTTCCTGGCTCGCGAACTTGGCCAGGGCGATCCGGGGCGTCACGAGGAAGACGCTGACGGGATTGCTCGGCTTGTCCGGTGCGACCTTCCCGGCCTCGTCCCGGTACCCGAACCGGGCGATGTTGGGTCCGAGCGTAAGGCCAGATCCGTTGGCCGAAACGGTCACGGACACGGTGCCGGACGAGCCGGGCGGAAGATCCGGCGGCAGTTGCCATGTCACGATGCCCTCGTGCACGGTACACGACAGGCCGCCGCTGCAGGCGACGAAGTCGGCGCCCGGGGGAAGCGTGTCCCAGAGGGCGACCTGGCTGGCCGTCATCGCCCCCGCGTTCGCGTAATCGATGGTGTAGGCGAAGGGCATGCCCCGGTTCAGGATCCAGCCGCTCGGGGTCTTGGTGAGCCGGATATCGATCCCGACCGGGTTGACGACCTCGTTGCTGATCGACGTCCGCGAGCCGAGGAACACCGTAGCCGAGGCGCTGTTCGCAATCACCGCGCCTGGCTCGAACGCGGTGGCCGACACGACCAGCCGGTACCGGATGAAGCCGCTCCGGTCCGGGGCGGCCCGGTCCACGACCCATCTCAACAGGAGCGGCACGTCGGCCAGGTCGGGCGGCTCCCCGGCGGTCCACGGCCCGTCGATGGACGGACTCCACGCCACTCCGGCGAGCGACGGCGTCCCCAGGTCGTCCGGCCTCGCCCAGAACTCGAGGCTGGGAGAGCGGTATCGCGTGAGGGCCGGCAGGTTGTCCGTGATCGTGAGGCCGTAGAGGGTGTCCCCGCCCACGGTCCTCCAGGAGATGGTGTAGGTCAGCTCGGTGCCGTCCAGGACCGCCCCACTCGGCGAGGAGTCCTTGAAGAGCGACGCCGTGCTCCGGAGCGATCCGATCTCGGTGGTCACGTATTGGGTGAAGGAGAAGGACTCGCCGGGACCGATGGTGAGCGGTGCGGTCTTGCCCCAGTAGTAGACCATGGCGCTGTCGGTGCCCGAACCCGTGTTGACGAAGTCCCAGGCTTCCCCGACGGACGTTCCCCATGACGCGTACCGGAGCTCGTCGGGCTGGGTGGCGGGCCGGGCCACGTCGCACCCGCTCACGCTCCCGAACACGCTGAAGGTCGGCGAAGAGGGGAAGTCCACCTGCTCGTACCGCGGGAAGTCCGGCGGCGCGAACGTGACGAAGGTGTCGCTGAAAACCCCGTCGGGATCGCGCGACCTGAACCACGAATCGTCGCTGCTCGCGATCATCCAGTCCCAGAGGTACCGGACGCCGTACTGGCGCGCGGATGCCGTAATGTTGTTTACCGAGACGGTGTGCCGGACCTTGGAATCCGCCAGGCTGCTGCCCGAGATCGCGACATCCTCGATCACGATGTAGTCCGGCAGGTTGTAGGTGGCCCGGAACTCCTTCGGCCCGAGCGCGGTCAGGGAGCAGGGGTAATCCGACATCCTGCCGGCCGTGTAACCCGCCTCGACGGTCGGGTAGCCGTCCTCGTTGGTCCACACGGTCAGGCCGTCGACGTCGCGCACGCTGAAGTACGAGGTGGACTGGGAGGGATAGATGACGTTCTGGTTCGGGTGGGGATGGTCCTCCCCGGTGCGGACCGTGAACTGGCCCATCCCCGCGTTGTCGGCGCTCTCTCCGGTACACTCGACGGTCAGGATGCCGTTCGTGAACACGCACGGAATCGCGCACCCGTCGGAATCCTCGCCGGACACCGGCAATCCCGTCAGCTGGTCGATCCCGGTCGCGGTCGCCGTGAACTGCACGTTCCCGACGCCGGTGACGCTGAAGGTCCACAGGAAGGTCTGGCTCGCCCCCGGCCCCAGGGCCACGGGACCGGGCGGAACGGGGCCGGCCAGGAGCTGCATGGCCAGCGGGTTGACCGGGATCCAGATGGAGGGCGACACCCCGGTCAGGGTCCCCGTCCCCGGGTTCTCGGCCGTCAGCGCCGCCAGCACGATGTCGCCCATGGCGGGATTGGGCGGCGTCACGGTGAGGCTGACGACCACGCAGGCCGAGGTGGGGCGGTACCGGATCACGCGCCAGTTTTCGGCCTGGCCGGCGTCGGAACGGTCCTCGCTGCCCGCCAGGAGAATGTCGCCGGAGGGGGCGATGGCCACTCCGTATGCCTCGTCGTAGCCTCCCGCCGGACCGTCGTAGCTGACGGACCACAACTCCTCCCCGGTCGAGTCGAACAGGACCATGCGCCAGTCGTAGTTCGTGCCCAGGTCGGCCCGATACTCGCTCCCGGCGAGGAGGACCCGGCCGTTGACGTCGACGGAGACCGCGTGGGCCGTGTCGTACCCGTTCCCGGGGTCGTTGTACGACTTCGTCCAGAGCAGGTTGCCCGCGGCGTCGTACGTTCGCACGAGCTGGTCGGAGTCCTGGCCGATGTCCCACCGGTATTCGGATCCGGCCACGACGATGCGGCCGGCGGGGTCGATCGCGACGGCGGTGGCCTGGTCCGTGCTGTTGGCCGGGCTGTTGTACGACCGTTCCCAGAGGAGGGATCCGTCGGGATCGTACCGGCGCACGAGCCAGTTGTTGCCCTGCCCGAGGTCGAGGCGATTCTCGTACCCCGCGACGACGATGTCGCCGGCGGAATCCACGGCGACGCCCTCCGCCCGGTCGGAGCCGCTCCCGGGTCCGGTGTATGAACGGCTCCAGAGGAGGGCGCCATCGGGATCGTACTTGAGGATCCGCCAGTTGTCTCCCTGGCCGAGGTCCGTGCGGGCTTCGTATCCGGCCACAACGATGTTCCCCGCGGCATCCGCCGCCACTGCGACGGCCTGATCGTCGCCGTTGCCGGGGCTGTTGTAGGAACGGCTCCAGAGGAGGGCGCCGTCGGAATCGTACTTGCGCACATGCCAGTTGTTGCCCTGGAGGAGGTCCCAGCGTGCCTCGGCTCCCGCGACGATGATATTGCCTCCGCCATCGATTGCCACGGCGTAGGCGCGGTCGAAGTAGTGGGCGGGAGAGTCGTAGGTCACGGTCCAGATCAGGTTGCCCGCGGGCCCGTACTTCCGGATCAGCCAGTTGCCGTCCTGGAAGATGTCGTACCGGCTCTCATGGCCGGCGACGACGGCGTTGCCCGCCCCGTCCACGGCCACAGCCGCCGCAGCGTCGGCGTAGTTCGCGGGGGAGTCGTAGTCCACGCTCCACACCTCGTTGGGCGGGCACCGCGCGGCGACCAGGGCGGTCGCGATGTCCAGCCTCACGCTGTGGACCGAGACCGGACGGTGCAGGCACGCATCCTCGCCCGTCACGGTGGCCGTGAACACGACGGATCCCGCCGCATCGGCGAGGTAGGTCCAGGTGAACGAGACCGATCCGCCGGGGTCGAGGACCACGGGACCGGCTGGCGTCGGACCGGTGACCAGGCTGGCGGCGCCCCCGGCCGGATGGCATACGAGCGCGGGGCTGAGGTCGAACAGCGGACCGGTGCCCGGGTTCGAGGCGTCCAGCACGACCGTGACCGGTTGGCCGACCGCCGCGGTCGAGGGCGACACCGTGAGCGTGGAGGCCAGCTCGCCGGCGGTGCCGGTGACGAGGGTGCCGGACGAGATGGCGGCGAGCAGGCATTCGGTGACCGGATCCGCCGCCTGCGCCCTGCCGGTCAGCGCCACCGCGCCCTGCCCCGATACGCTCAGGGTCCAGACGAAGACTTGGCGGCTCCCTGCCGCGATCGTGACCGGACCGGACGGTGAGGGCCCGCTGATCGATTCGACCAGCCCCGCGCCCTGGTCGAGCGTGAGCCAGGGGGTGACGCCCGGAATGTCGACCGCGGCCGTGTCAGTGACCGTGAGCGCGACCTCGAACCAGCGCCCCGTGCAGGCGCCGGCCGGGATCGAGAGGCTTCCGGTGAGCCATGCCGAGGCCAGCACCGTGATCGCGGGGGATACCCAAGGCCCCGTGTCGAGCGGACTCCCGCTGTTCGCGTCCCGGCCCGCGACGGTCGCGGTGAACTCGACGCTTCCGCCGGCGGTCGCCCGGTAGACCCAGGTCAGGCTCGTGCGCTGGCCTCCCTCGAGCCGGGCGACGGGAGGGGGGGAGGAGACGAGTGCGATCCCGCCGCTTCCTCCCGGTGAGAGGGCGGGCCCACCGACATCCAGCGCGGCGGCCTCCCCCGTGTTGGTGACGGTCGCGACGACGCTGACCAGGTTTCCGCCGCACACGGGGTCGGGCTGGGCCGTCAGCGGCCCTCCTTCCAGGACGGCGGGACGCTGGACGGTCAGCACGACCGCGGGGTGCGCGGCCGGCATGGCCACGCCCGAGTTGGCGTCCGCAGCGGTGACCGTGGTCGAGAAGCGGACGGGCCCGGCCAGGGTCGCCGTGAATGTCCACGTGAACACGATCGCGGAACCGCCGGGCAGGCTCAAGGGAGGCACGGGCCACGGTCCCGCGAGGAGGCCCGCGTTCCCGGTGCCCGCGAGCAGGAGCGGCTCCATGGTGAGCCCGGCCAGGGCGGCCTGTCCGGTGTTGGTGACAGTCAGTGTGACCATGAAGGACTGGCCGGTGCTGGCCGGGTTCGGCACCGCCGCCAGCCGGGCATCCATGAGGGCCGGGACCTGGACGAGCGTTCCGGCCGCGTCGCCGTCGCACGGGTTGGCTCCCGCCGTCGCGTTGAACGCCGCCCGGCCCGTTCCGGTCGCCAGGAAGTGCCACGTAAACGTCTGCGCGCTTCCCGCCGGGACCGGGAACGGGCCGGCGGGAACGGGCCCCGACACGAGGGTGACCAGCCCCGCGGCGGGCACGACGGCGATGGCGGGAGACGCCGCCGTCGTGCCGCTGCCGGTGTTCGTCACCGTAAGCGTGACGTCGAAGGACTGCCCGGAGGAGACCGTGTCCGGCGCGGCCGCGTGCGTGTCGAAGGGAACCGGATCGTCCACGAGGTTCGCCGCGGGGTCGGACGGGAACGCACGGCTCTCGCCCGTAAACGTGGCCGAGGCCCGGTTCGTGACGAGCGATCCCTGGGCGAGGGCGGAGGACACCGCGATCCGGTAGCCGATCGATCCCGACCGGCCCGGCGCGACCCGGTCCACGACCCAGCGCAGGACCAGGGGCGCCGCCGTGCCGGGGGCCGGGAGGCCGGGCGTCCACGGGCCGGCCGCCGAGGAGGCCCATGCCGATGACGTGAGAGCCGGCGTCCCGAGCGCGTCGGCCTGCGCGAAGAGACCGGGCTGGCCGGACGAGAACGCGGTGCCGTTCGGCAGGGTATCGGTGATGGTGAGCGCGAACGCGTTGGTCCACCCCCCCTTGGTCCACGAGATCGCGTAATCGACCGTCCGGCCCGCGCAGACATATCCGGCGGGGTTCGCCTGCTTGCGCACGACCAGCCGCGGCACGCCCGTGACCGTGGCCGTCGTCGAGACGTCCGCAAACCGGGGATCGTCCACGCGGGCGACGACCAGGTGGCGTCCCGGAGTCGCCGACAGGACGAGTGACGTCGTGAACCGGGGCGGGGTGCCCGCCGTGGTCCCCGTGGCCGGCACGATCGCGGCTCCCGGCGGGGAGGACACCAGCGTGGCGCGCACGGGGACACCCCGGATGGCGGCTCCGGTTCCGTCCCGGGCGACGATCTCGAGGGCCGTGATGAGGCCCGCCTCGTTCGGATCAGGGACGGCCTTCACCTCGAGGGAAGCCGGGGACAGTCCCGGGATCGTGAAGGCGGGGAGGGGCATCCACAGGGGGGATTCGCTGTCCCAGTCGGTCAGGTAGGCGTCCGGCACGCAGGTCACGGGGGCGTAGCCCTCGTTGGGGTTGATGGCGAGCGTCGTCGAATACGAGCTGATGGTGGCGGCCATCCAGGTCTCCAAGAGGAAGCCCTCCTGGTCGCCTCCGTCCGACCGGTGGATGACGACCCGGCCGCTGGCGATGGCCCACTCGGGGTCGTCGCACAGCAACGAGAAGACGGCGAAGCCCGCGCCGCTGTCCGGGAACTCGTGACGCGAGACCGGGTCCGGGCCGGCCGCGGGGGTGAGCGCCGTCACGGATTCGTACAGGTACGCGGACGCGAAGTAGTACGGAGTGCGGCCCAGTCCGCCCAGCGCGTGGTAGGCGTTCAGCCTTCCGTGTCCCATGTGCTGCTCGAATCCGTCGCCGTTGTAGTAGTTCCCGGCGGGCGGCGCTATCCGGTCGGCCGTACCGATAAGCCGCCGCCGCACGGTTTCGGGGGCCCAGTCCGGATTCTGGCTCAGGGCCAGCGCGGCGACGCCGGCCGTGATCGGGGAGGCGAACGAGGTGCCGTTCGCGGCGTCGTAGGCCCCGCCGGGGTAGGTGCTGATCAGCCCGGGCGTCCCCTGGCCCGGGGCCACCAGGGCCAGCGGGGGGCCGAAGCACGAGAAGCTGGAGAGCTGGTCGTGCTCGTCCACGCTGCCCACGGCGATGACTTCCGGATAGGCTCCCGGATAGTTGACGGCGTTGGCGGAGTTGCCCGCCGCGGCGATGATCACGATGCCGACGGAGGCCAGGTCCCGGACCGCCTCGCGCATGGCCAGCGAGGACGCGGGGCCTCCGAGGCTCATGTTGACGACATGGGCCCCGTGGTCCTTCGCGAACTCGATTCCCTCGACGATGTCGGCCCAGTTTCCCCATCCCTGCGGGCTCATGACCTTGATGGGCATGATCCGAGGTTCCCACGTGACGCCTGCGATCCCGATCGCGTTGTTCGTGGCCGCGCCGATGAACCCCGCCACCATCGTGCCGTGCATGTTGTCGTCCATCGGGTCGTCGTCTCCATTGAAAGCGTCCCGGCCGACTACGAAGCCCCCGGTCAGCGCGGGGCCGGGGCCGGACGGGGCCGTCAGGATGCGCGAAGCCCCGCTCCCGGGATCGAAGTCGGGATGAGTGTAATCCACGCCCGTGTCCACGACGGCGACGACGAGGGAGGCGGATCCCTTCGATCCCGTGAGCAGGGGGTCGTTCCAGGCCTTGTCGGCCAGTATCTGGGTCAGGTAGGTCTGGGCGGGCAGGAGCGTGCCCTGATAATAGGGGTCGTTGGGGGACGAGAAGGGCATGGCCCGCATGATCCCGTTGGGCTCCGCCCATTCCACGTTCGGGTTCCTTACCAGCGCGTCGAGGACCGCCTCGAGGGACCGCCCGCCACCCGCATGGAGGAGCTGGACCCGGGCCGGGCGCAGGTCGCGGAGATGCGCCAGGCCCAGCGCGCCGGCCAGCGCCGTCCGGTCGGCGGCACCCGTACCCGCCTTCCACCGGATGATGACTTCGTCGGCTATGGCCTCGATGCGCCCGCCCTGCCATGCGATCTCGCGGATCGCGGATGCGTCCCGCGAGCGGGCCGGCGCGGCATGGGCGGTGAGGTCGGGAAGTGGGAGCACCAGCCACGCGAGCACGACGAGCGCTTTGCGCCCGGCGGTGCGCGACCGCGGAAGCCGGGGCGCATGGGATGTCAGGACCACTTCCAGACCTTCCTGCCGCCGTTCATCCGTTCGCCGATCCCTCCCGTCGATTGGAACCCAACGCCTCCACGCACCGGGGACGTGGTCCGGCTCGGCCCAAGCATCCGTGCCTACCTAATAATATGCACGCGCCGTGCCGGGATGAGCCGTCGCCGTTGCTGGGGATCGGGGAGGCGGGGTGGGGAGAAAATTCCCGGGGGCGGGGTGCCAGCGCCCCACCGCTGTCAGGTGTCAGTCAGCGCGCCAGCCGCGCTTTCAGGACAGGCTGGAGGGAGCGGTGACGGCGAGACAGCCGCAGAATCCGCCGAACCCGTATGCGCACACGAGCGCGACCCTGGGGGGGCGATCCTCCGCCGACCTCGTGTAGCGCAGCGCGCAGTCCGGATCGCGCTCGCCCCAGTTCACGGTCGTCGGCACGATCCCGGCGTCCATCATGAGGACCAGCAATGCGGCCTCGACCGCGCCGCTCGCGCCCAGCGTGTGGCCCGTCAGCGGCTTCGTCCCCACGACGAGAGGCCGGGAGGCGTCCGGCCCGAACACGGCGCCGAGTACCGTGCTCTCGTAGGCGTCGTTCACCCGGGTGCCGGTGCCGTGCGCGACGATCGTGTCGATGCCCGCCGGCGCGAGTCCGGCGTCGAGCAGGCAGGCGCCCATGGCATCCGTCCCCCCGCTGCCGGCCGGGTCGAAATCGAAGTACCCGTGGGCCTCGCCGGCGAGCCCCGACCCCGCGAGCTCCGCACGGACTCTGGCGCCGCGGCGCATGGCATGCTCCCGCGATTCGATGACGAGGACGGCGGCACCCTCGCCGAGGACCATGCCCCGGCGGCGCCGGTCGAACACGTAGTAGGGATCGCCCGGCTCCGCGGTTGCGAGCACGCCTAGCGAGGCGAAAGACGCGAGCGTAAACGGCGTGACCGGAGCCTCGGCGGCCCCCGCCAGCACGAGATCCGCCCGCCCCAGCCGCACGAGGTCGGCCGCATGGGCGAGCGAGAACAGTCCCGTGGCGGAGGCGCACGAGAAGCCCAGCGTGGGGCCGCGCACTCCGTGCCGGATGCCGACGGCGGCGGGGACGAAGCTCGCGTCATGGCGCCGTGGTTTCACCGCCCCGGGTCCGTGCTCGATCAGGGCGCGCATGGCGTCCTCGGAGGCGGCCGCGCCGCCCTTGCCCGACGACACCGTGACGGCCACCCGGCGGGGGTCCCAGCTTCCCGGCGCGAGCGCGGCGTCGCGAACGGCGAGGTCCGAGGCGGCGACGGCGAGGTGCAGGACCCGGTCCTGGCGCATCAGAGTGCGGCGATCCAGGAATGCGGCGGGATCGAACCCCGGCGCGAGCCCGGCCACCCGGGAGGGGAACGGTGCGGCGTCGAATCCGGTGATGGCCGTCAGTCCCGGCCGGTCCGCGCGCAGCGCGGCGGTGACGGCTTCGCGGCCCGTCCCCAACGCGCAGATGATCCCGACGCCCGTGATGACTGGCGTACGATCACCGGAAACCCCTGCCAATTCGGCGTGCATGACGCGGGTATGATACCACTCATGGCATTTGCGCCCTGGCTCGCCGCGGTCTGGGGCCTCCTCGTCTGGGGCAACTGGTACCGGGTCAACTGCGCGCTCGACCATCCCGCCTGGCTCGACCACGTGCGGCAGGCCTTCCTCCTCTGGACGTACGTCGACACCAGAAGCCTCGCGGCCTGGGGCACTCATCTCGGCCAGCTCGCCCTCCTCGGCGTGCTCGGAATTGCAGCGGCCGGCGCGGGTGAGCGGGGGCTGAACTGGTGCGGGCGGCGCGGCCGCGACCGGGGCATCCTCGATGCGACGGCCCTCGGCGCCGGGCTCGCGGCACTCGCGATGCTGGGCGCGGGATTGGCCGGGCTGGCCCGGTTCCTTCCCGTCGCCGCAGTGGTGGCGGTCGCGGGCGTGGCCGGTCTGCCCTCAGCCCGCCGCGCCGGGCGGCGTGGGTGGGACGCATTTCGGCGGACGGATGCGGGGACCCGGTGGATCGCCCTGGGGCTGGCAGCCGCGCTCGCGGTCCCACTCCTGGGCGCGCTCGCCCCTGAGACCTCGGTCGACGCGCAACTACACCACCTCGCCCAGCCCGCGCTCTTCGCCTCCCTCGGCCGGATCGTCGCCCTGCCCTTCAACGAGTTCTCGCTCCATCCCGCGCTCGTCCACATGCAGTTCCTGATCGCGTTCGTCCTCGGCGGCGGGGAGGTCGTGGCCAAGCTCGTGCACTTCGGGTGGGGCGTTCTCGTGGCCGCGCTCGTCGCGGTCTGGGCCGGCCGGCGGCTGGGCGCGCGCTGGGGCCTGGCGGCGTCCGCCGCGTTCGTTCTCCTGCCGTACACGCAGGTCGTGGCCATCCGCGCGTACGTCGAGCTGGCGACGGTCGCGTACCTGACGCTCCTGATCCGAGACCTCGTGGCACCGGGTGCCAATCCCGTTCTCGTCGGTGTCTGGGGCGGCCTCTGCGCCGGGACCAAGGTCAACGGGCTCATGGCGCCCGCGCTGGCGGCGGGGGCATTGGCCCTGCGGCGGGCGCCGTGGCGGGTCTGGGGGGCGTGGGCGCTGGCCGGCACCGCCGCGGTCGCGCCGTGGGCTGTCAAGAACGCCCTCGCCTGCGGCAATCCCACCGGGCGGCTCCTGCCCGGCGTCTTCCCGACGATGTGGTTGGACCCGGAGAACCTGCGTCGGCACGTGATCGAGCTCGTGGGGGCCGGCCGGGAGCCGATGGCCTTGCCCGGGGCCGCGGGCCTGCTTGCCCGGCCCTGGAACGTGAGCATCCTCAACACCGGGGTCATGGATCCCCACAGCGGGATGGGCGGCTGGTTCCTCTGGATTGCGCCGTTCTGTCTGCTCGCCTCCGGCGTCGGGCCGCTCGCCGCGCTCGTGGGCGGCGGGCTCGTGCTCTGGCAGATCATGCCGCACCTCGTCCGGTACTCGATGCCGCTCTGGCCGGCAATGAGCGTCCTCGGCGCGCAGGGCCTGCGGGCGCTGTCCGCGCGCGGCTCCGGTGGCCGCGCCGTCGTTGCAGCCGCCGGGCTGGTGCTGGCCGTGCACCTGCCGCTCGCGGTCGCGCGCGAGTTCTCGATCGCGAACCCCTTCGGCGTCGTCTTCGGTCTCGAGACCCGGAACCACTATCTCGCCCGTGGGTTCCCGGAGCGGGGGCGGACGGTGGCGGCGCAAGCCTGGCTGGCCCCCGAGATCGGACGTAGCCGGGTCCTCCTGCTCACGCCGACCGGGCTCTGGCTTCACTGGGGGCCGCGGACGGTTGTTCAGTCGCTGTTCGACACTGCGCTCATCGAGCGGTTCGCCCGCGAGGAGCGGGACGCGGCGGGGATCGCGAAGCGATTCCGGCAGACCGGGATCGGCTGGACAATCTACCTGCCGCAATCGGGCTGGGCGCTCGAGCGGACATATGGCACGTGGGCGTTTGAGGAAGGGGCGGCGGCGCGGTGGCGCGCATTCTGGGAAACCCGGGCGGTTCTCGCGCACGCGGAGGGGGACCGGATCGTGATCCACCGGCTCCTGCTTGGAGGGTCCGTGCCGCCTAATCCGCCGGATGGGTACCTGCCGGGGCTCGATGAGCGGTGGCTGGCCGAGACCGCGGGGCTCGCGGACCGGGGCGACCCCGGCGTGGTGGGCCGGTTCGAGGCCATCGCCCGTGCGACCGGATCGGCGGCGGCGTGGGAACAGGCGGCCGCCGCGATCCTGAAGGCGGGCGACGAGAAGAAGGCGCTGGCGGCGTTCCGCGAGGCCGAACGCCGCGGCCGGCGCACGGTGGCGACCGCGGCCGCCGTAGGCATGCTCGAGGCCCGCGCTGGGCGTCTTCGCCCGGCCGCGGATGCACTGGACATCGCAGTCGCCATCGACCCCTCCCGCGAGGACATCCGGCTCCTGGACGTGCGCGTGCTCCTCGGCCTTCGCAGGCTCCAGGACGCCGCCCGCGTGCTGGATGACGGGCTCAAGCTCAACCCGGGCTCCGCCGCCCTCGGGGCCGCGTGGCGCGACCTCACTGGCCGTCCATACCTGAGATAATCGCCTTGGGAGTCCCATGAATCACCGATGGCGAACGGTCCTGGCTCTGGCGGTCCTGGCCGCGGCCGGGATTTCCCGCCCCGCCTCCGCTGCCTGTCCCGACCTCATCCTGCTGGGCACCACGGACTACAACGGATCGGCAAACGACCACGATGCGGCTTGGGCCGTGGCCGTCGACGGGAGCGGGAATGTCGTGGTCGTGGGCTATGAGTTCATCTCACCAACGAAGGCTAACTGGCGGATTCGGAAATACGACGCCTCGCTGACGACACTGTTGGCAACGACGGACTACGACGGGGGGGCCGTCAACGGCACCGACGCCGCCCATGCCGTCGCCATCGACGGATCCGGGAACATTCTGGTGGCTGGGAGTATGTACAGCGGCGGGACGCACTGTATGATCCGCAAGTACGACCCGATGCTCACGACGCTGTTGGCTGCGACCGAGTACGCGGCTGCGGCCGACGCCAGGGGTCTCATCCTCGACGGCAGCGGCAACGTCGTCGTGGCGGGCGAGGGGGGGAGTCCCGCCAGCGGGAACGACTGGCGGATCACGAAGTTCGACCCCGCCTTGACCACGGTCCTGACGACCACGGACTTCAGCAGTCCCGGGTTTGCTTACGACATGCTGTGGGCGCTTGCGCAGGACGGGTCCGGGAACATCATCGCCGCGGGGACCGAGGGCGACCAGTTCTCCCCCTTTACCGAGAAGTGGCGCATCCGGAAGTACGACGCGTCGTTGACGACCCTGCTCGCGTCGACGGACTACATCGCGGGCACTGGATTCTCCAACGCTCCTTCTGCCGTCGTTGTTGGCGCCGGCGGGAACATACTTGTAGTCGGAATCGAAGATGGGGTCTGGCAGATGCGGATCAGGGAGTACAACGCGTCGTTGACGACGCTGCTGGCAACGACAGTCTACGCCGGGCCGGGAACCAACGAGCTGGGTCGATCCGCCGCCCTCGACAGCAGAGGGAACCTGGTGGTGGTCGGGGAGGAGCAGGGGTTGAGTTGCGGATCGAACTGGAGGATCGGGAAGTACGATGCCTCGCTGACGACGATGCTGGCGACCACGACCTACGAAGCCTGCCACAATCCGGGGGACAACGCCGGCCCGTGGGCGATCGCGGTTGACGGCCGGGACAACCTCATGGTGGCCGGATACGAGACGGACTCCACGGGGTATCACAACTGGCGCATCAACAAGTACGGCCAGCCGGCGTGCCTCGATGCGGTGCTGGCGTTCTCGCGGACGATCGTGTCGCCGGGGCAGTGGGTCACGGTCATGCTCACGGTCACGAACGCGGGCGGGGCGGTCCTGAACGGAATTCCGACACTGGGGCAGGACGCGGGCCCCGGCACGGGCGCGATCACGGCGGGGCCGACGCCGTCGGCGACGACCGTCCTACCGACCGGCCAGTCGATGACGTTCACGTGGTCGTTCTCGGCGTCGGGCGCCGGACTCGTCGAGCTGACCGGGACCTTGACCGGCTGGGATCTGTCGCTGTCGGCGACCACGTGGGTGCAGGCCACGGGTTCCTTCCTGATCCAGAAGCGGCCGGCGCTGTCGGCGTCGCTGGTCATGACCTCGGCTTCCAGTCTATTGCCGGGCGACGCCATCGTCCTCGTCTTCACGGTCAGCAACTCGGGGGAGGCGGGGGCGACGGTTACACCGCGGCTGCCCAAGGTCTCGGGGTCGGGGACCGGCTACCTCGCGCTCAGTCCGGTGGCCCTGGTCGTGCCCGGCGGCGGCAGCGTCTCGTTCACCTGGGTCTACACCGCCGGGCCCGCGGCGTCCTCGCTCTCGTTCACGGCTTCCGGAAACGGCACCGACGTCAACTCCGGGGTCGCGGTTCCGGTGCCGCAGGGGGCGGCGGGGCCGGTCGTCGTCACCGCTCCGTCCACGCCATGCGTTTCCGCGCCGACCCGGATCACGTTCTACGACGGCCGGGCCAACGGGGACGACGAGGGCAACGGGATAGCGGTGCCGTCCTCGGGATCGATCTTCGTCGCCTGCGAGGAGAACCGCGAGGAGAGCGGCCGGCTGACGGACTGCCTCGTGATCGGCTACCCGCCAGGCGGCGGCGCTCTCTACTGGGCGGGCGAGTACGGGGCCGTCGGGAGCGTGGCGGACGCCGCGTACGGGGTTACGACGGGCCCGGACGGCTCCGTCTACTCGGTCGGCCATTCGGGGAACAGCGCGTGGATAGAGCGCTGGGACCCGTTCCCGCCGGGCGCCATGGACTGGATCCTGCTCCTGGCGGAGTCGCCCGGGGGGCCCGACGAGCTCAGGTCCGTGATGTTCGCCCCCGACGGGAATCTCGTCGTTGCCGGAAAGCAGCGGCGCACGGATATCGGCCATGGCGACGACGTCTGGGTCGCGAAGTACGACCCGACGGGCGGGCTCGTCTGGTCGGTCAACTACAACAGCCCCGCTAACTCGGACGACCTGGCCTACGCCGTGACCGTGGACCTGTCTGGATCGATCTACGTCGCGGGAGCCGAAACCCGGACGGATCTCGGCCAGGGACGGAACATCCTCGTGCTCAAATACAGTGCCTCCGGCGCCCTGCTCTGGACCCGGTCGTACACGAGCCCGGGGATCGCCAACGACGAGGGGCGCGCGATCGCCGTGGACGGGACCGGGAATCTCTACGTGGGAGGCTACGAGACGCGCAACGATCTCGGGCAGGGCGAGAACGGCTGGGTCCGCAAGTGCTCGCCCGCGGGCACGCCCCTCTGGACGGCCACCTTCAACTCGCCGATGACGCGGTTCGGCGGGCCGAACGACCGGGCGCTCGGGATCGCGGTGGACCCCGTCAACGGCGACGTCTTCGCGACCGGGCGGGTGGAGCGTCCCGGACAGGCGGCCAACGTCCTGTTCGCCCGGTGGGACGCGTCGGGGACGCTCCTCGATCTCCAGACCCGGAACGGGCCGAACAACGGCAACGATGAGGGCCGCGCGATCACGGTCGGTCCCGGCGACGACCTCTACGTGGCCGGGTTCGAGAACTGGGACAACCTGGCCCAGAAGGAGAACGTGACGACGTACCAGTGGCCGCGGCCCGGGTGCCTCAAGGCGGCGCTGTCGGTATCGCCGGTACCCGTCTGGTCGGGACTGCCGATCGAGGTCGTGCTCACGGTCACGAACACGGGGGCGAACGCGGTCACGTCGGTGACGCCCGTGCTCACGATCGCGCCCGGCGCCGGGCTCCTGTCGCTGCTGACCGCGCCCTCGCCGCTCGCCAGCCTCGGCCCGGGCGCGTCCGCGTTCTTCACCTGGACCTACGCGACCGCGGGGACGGGGCCCGTGGCGTGCACGGCGACCGTGACCGGCGTCGAGTCCGTGAGCGGGCTGTCCATGACGGCCTGGGGGTACGCCGAGACCCTCGTGCAGGGCGCCGCGAGTCTGGCGGGCGCGGTCAGCCTGCCGGCATCGACCTGCCAGGCGATGCCGTTCACGCTGGCGGTGACAATCACCAACACCGGGCTGGGCGGCGCGTGGCTGGGAAGCGCGACCGTGCTCGTCACCGGGTTGCCCGCGTCCGCCCTCGGCGGCCCGGTGCCGCCGCTGCCGCTCACGCTCGGGGTGGGGAACGCGGTCACGCTCGCCTGGACGTGGTCGGCGGCGGGCGCGGGCGCCGCGACTTTCTCGGTGACCGTGACCGGCGCGGATCTCACTGGCGGCGGCGGGCTGGCCGTGGGGCCGCTGGGCGCCGATATCGCCGTCACGGGGCGCGCGGCACTCGAGGCGAGTGCTCGCGCCACCCCGGCCGCGGCCGTGGGAGGCGGGATCACGGTGGAGCTCACGGTGACGAACACCGGGCTCACCATGGCGACCGGCCTCACCCCCGCCCTCGCGGTCTCTCCGCCCGGCGCGCCCGTTCTCGGCTGGGCCGGTCCGTCGCCACCGGGCCCGGTCGCCCTCGCCCCCGGCGCGGCCCAGACCTTCGCCTGGTCGTACACGGCGACGGGATGGGGGACCGTGACCTTTGCGATGACGGTGGCCGGGGCTGATTCCTGTGGCGCGATCTCATCGGCGGCGACCGCAACTGCGTTCCTCGGGACACCAGCCACGCTCGTCGGGTCCGTCGTGTCCGCGATCGCCTCCCCGCTCTGTGTCGGATCGTATGTCCTTGTCGTTGTCTCGGTCACGAACACTGGGAATGCTCCTGCCGTTGGCGTTGCGGGAACGACGACCCTGTTCATCGAGGGCCCGGGCACCGCGTCGCTCCAGTTTGTGTCGAACCCGGTGGCGTCGCTCGGACCAGGCGCCTCGGCTCACTTCACTTGGCAATACGCGACTACCGGTGTGGGAGCGATTCGGTTCACCGCGACCGTAGCCGGTACGGATGCGGCTTTGGGGGGGCCGGTGCGGACGGCGCCGTTGACCACCCCGACTACGGATCTTACCGTGCCAGCCAATATCTGGATACATCCGGCGGTGTCGCCGGTGGTGGCGATGCTGGGCCAGTTGGTTACCGTGACTTTGACGGTGACCAACATGGGAGGGGACGCCGCTGGGGTTTCGGCGGCTGCGTGGACAATCGAACCCGGCATGACCACGCGGATATCCGGGCCCTCACCTCCGGGTCCCATTGCCCTACCGTCCGCGGCGTCCCAGACGTTCAGCTGGACGTTCTCCGCGTCCGGAGCAGGGGTGTCAACTTTCACCTTCAGCGTAACGGGATCGTCATGCGGAGGCCCGGTTGCGTTTATGCGCGGTGACGTTCGCCCATTCTGGATTGTCCGGCCCGCCCTCCTGGTCGCGAGCGGCCTCACGCTGGCCCCCGGCAGTCCCGGGGCGGGTGCGACCGTCGTGGCCACGATGGTACTGCGCAACGACGGCGACCTCGATCTCACGGTCACCTCGTTCTCGCGCACGGTAGTCGGCGTCGCCGGGCTTGGGGCGCCGGGGGCGCCGACGCCGGGGCCGGGGTTCATGCTCACGGCGGGCGGCTCGCAGTCGGTCACGTGGACGCAGACGACGACAGCGCCGTGTGGAGTGGCTGCGGAAACCGTCAGCGCCGCCGGCGTCGAGTTCAGCACCGGGCGGATCTTGTCGTCCAATACGGTGACCTCGAACGCGGTTTCGATCACGGGCACCGCGACGGGCTTCACGCTCTCCGCCTCCGCCGCGAAGGCGAACGTGGGAACTCCGGTCACGCTGACGGCCATGGTAACCGACGCGTGCGGCGGGGCCGTGCCCAACCTGACCGTGACGTTCACCGTGAGCGCCGGCGGCGGGTGGCTCTCGGCCGTCACGGGGACCACGAACTTCTCCGGGCGGGTCACGGTCACGCTCACGCTCGGGCTCGACGAGGGGCGCAACACCGTGGTGGCATACGTGGGCGGGACGACGCTGACCGCCCTCGTGGCCGTCGAGGCCGTGAACCCGCTCGTCCTCACGTCGCCGGGCGCGGCGCTCGACAAGAACGTCCTCGTCCTCAACTCGGGGCAGGTCGTGCTGGCCCGCATCTGGCCGCTCAATGGCGACCCCATCGTGACCCGCATCTTCACCGCATCGGGGAGGTTGGTCCGCACGCTCAGGAAGCTGACGCCCTCCGGCCGCGGCCAGTTCCTCGTCGAGTGGGACGGGCTGAGCGAGGACGAGTTCGCGGTCGCCCGCGGCGTCTACCTCGTGGACGTCGAGGGCGGCGGCATCCACCAGATCCTGAAGGTGTTGGTTCGCTGACCGGCAGCCGGTCAGCGAATTCGAGTTTCGGCGGACGCCGAAACTCGTCGTGCGCTAAAAGGCGTCAATCTCCCAGAACACGGGCCGGCCCCGGGGGAAGAGGGCGTCGAGGAGGACGATCTCGCGGTCGCCGACCGTGGACGCGCGGGCGAAGGGCTGGAGCGAGAACGGTTTCGCGCCGCTGAAGACCTCGATCCACCGCGCCGGCTCCAGCACCGCCCGCGGCAGCTCCCCGGACGCCGTCGCCTCCACCTCGACGCGGTCCTCGTTGAGCCGCACAGTCGCGGTCTGGTCGCGGTACCCGATTACGACGGCGCCACGGGCCACGCCCGCCCGCGCGGCGCGCGCGGCAAGCTCGGGGGCGAGGGCGCGGAGGAAACCTGCGAGGTACGCGATACGGAGCAGGATCCAGTCGGCGGGGATGTCGACCGGAGCTTCGGTGAACGGGGCGAGCGCGGCTCCCAGCTCGAAGCACGGGGCGGGATACTGGAGTCCGCGCACGCCCCGGAGAAACGCCTCGCGCAAATAGGCGCGCGCGAGGGCGCGGGTGGACTCCTCGGCGCCGGGCAGGGTGCCGAACTCGAGGACCTTGGACCACGTATGGTCGGGGTCCGCCGTCGCGCGGAGGTAGGCGGCCGGCTGGGCGTGGCTGTCCTCGGCGACCAGCGCGCACGCGGGCTCCTCCTTCGGATACACGGTCGTCCACTCGGGCTGCCGCTCCCATACGGCTTCGGCCGCCGGGATCGTGCCCGTGAACCCGGCCGCGTACCGGCTCCGGATCGCGAGCAGGGCCGCGCGGTCGCGACCGAAGTCGATCGCGCGGACCACGGGGCCGGGGCCGGCGCCGGCGGGCGGCCGGAGCCGGAGCAGGTGCGTCTCCCGGCGCGGCGACGGTTCGTACCCGAGCGGCTGGTAGAAACCCGGGATCTGGGTCGAGAGCAGGGAGAGGGGACGGCCGTCCGCGCGCATGAGTTCGTGGGCGGCGGCCAGGAGCCGCCGCGCGAGCCCGCGCTTGCGCCACGCGGGATCCGTGACGACGTTCGCGATACCGCCGCAGGGCACCCGGGCGGACCCGAACGCGAGGTCGAACCCGATGGCGTGGACGGTCGAGACGACCCGGCCGGCGTCCCGGACCACGAGCGGCGCGCCCGGCAGGTTCTGGGGGTCCCGGCGCATCCGGGTCGCGAAGTACGCGGCGCCGACGCCGAGCTCGCGGGCGCAAAGCGCCGCGATGCCGTCGAACTCCTCCGGGCGTGCCGGTTCCACCGTGAGGTCCGTCATGCCGCCCTGAGTGTATCAGGGCCATGGATTGACGGCCCTGTCGCATTGCAGGGAAGGGGTTTCAGCGTTCCCCGGGATCTCCGGGGCTTGTCCGGTTTGACACTTTCCGGCCCAAGCCTTCTATAATCAGGCCATCGAGGGACGAGGAGGTGCGGGTATGCACAAGCGGGCGGGGGCGGGCATTCTGAAGCTGGCATCAATCATCGTGGTCGCCGGGATGGTGGCGGGCGCCGCGCGCGCCTCGGACCTGCTGGGTCCCATCTGGCATCTCAACGGCAAGCACATCGGCGACGCCGATCCGCTGGTGTGGACGATCGAGTACTACGACGAATGGGGCCGCACGGTCGTCGACGCCGCGGGCGGACATTTCTACCACGACCGGTGCTGCGGCGGCGTGGTCACGCACGATCCATCGTGGGTTTACCCCGCGAAGTACTACGGCCAGTACAAGATGTACTACATCGGGACCACGATGCGGTACCGGATCACGCTCACGAATCCCGGCAATCGCAGCTACACGAACCTGCGCATCGTCGCGATCCAGGAGTACCTGACGAACGACGGGACGTGGGGCGAGTGGATTTCGCCCGACGCCGCGAAGGACTGGTATATCACCGAACTCCGGTCGGGCCAGACGGTGGTGTTCGAGGGCGACCTCTACATCCCCTACGGGGCGCATGGCGGCCTCGACCAGACGCACCTGCAGGTCCAGCACTTCGATCCGAACAATCCCACCGGCGGGGGCGCGGTCATCCTCGACGACGCGCAGGCCGCCATCTGGTGCCCGCCGGACCTCCAGCAGGGCGCCACGGCCCCGGCGCCGGGCGGCATTCTCGTGAAGGCCGGCGATCGCGGCTGGGTCCAGCCGGGCTCCGGCTCACCGGCGCGGATCGAGGTCGGCGCGACCGACGCGGGGCAGATCTCGCTCCGCATCTACGACCGCCGCGGCACGCTGGCCCGCGAGATGTTCGCCTACGCGAGCGGCGAGGGTACGGTCGTGTTCTCGTGGGACGGCACGCTGTCGTCCGGCCAGCCCGCGGCCCCCGGCGTCTACCTCGTCGTGGCCGACGGCTCCGGCGTCCACGCCAAGGAGAAGCTCGCGGTCGTCAGGTAGCCCAAGGGCGGGAGGCGTTGCGACGGTGAACGCCTCCCGCCCTTTCGTTTTCCTCCCGGTCCTCGTGGCGTGCGCGTGTTCGCGCCCCGCCCTCGCCGACGACGCTTCCAATCCCCTCGACCTCGTCGAGCCCGCGCGTATCCAGGCACTCGGCGGCGCCGCCGCCGCCGTTGACCGCGACGCCACCGGCGTCTGGCTCAATCCCGCCGCGCCGTCCGGGAGCGGCCGGTCCGTGACCCTCGGCGGCCAGCGGGGGTTCATCGAGGACCAGACCTGGCAGATCTCGGGGGCGGCTCCCGCGGGCCCCCTGACCGCCGCGGCCGGCCTCGCGTACTACGACTCGGGAAGCATCACGCTCCGCAACACCGACGGGGGTGCCCGGCGGGTATCGGGGCAGCGGGACATCCTCGCCCTCGCCAACGCCAGCGGCGTCTTCGGGGGCGTCGTGAGCCTGGGGGGATCGGTCAAGATCCTGCGCAGCGACCTCCTCGACCAGTTTCACGCGACGACGGTGGCCGCCGACGCCGGCCTCGTCGTGCGGCCGGCGGAGGACTTCGCGGCGGGCGTCAGTGTCGTCAACGTGGGGCGAAGGGTGCGGTACGCGGACGAGCGGGTGCCCCTGCCGGCGGCGGTCCGGGCGGGCGGATCGGCGGCGACGCCGGTCGAGGGCGATGGCGGGATCTCGCCCGACCGGCTTGCGGGGTTCTTGGACGCCGTCTGGCTCCTCCGCGAGCGCCGGGTCGAGTGGCGGGGCGGGGTGGAGGCGTACTGGACGCAGACGCTGGCCGCGCGGGCGGGTGTGAGCCCGTCGCGCGGCAACGAGTCCTGGCGCGCCGCCCTCGGGGTCGGGGTCTTCATCGGAAAACTGCGCATCGACTACGCGATCCAGCTCTCGGGCCCGTCTTCCCTCCCGCAGGTCCTGAGCCTCACCGTGCGGTTGTGACCCGGACTATAATCGGCACAGCATGACCCGATCCCCGACTCCCCGCCTGCTGGCCCTGCTCCTCGTGGCCGTTCCCGCGCTCTCGTTCGCCGGGTCCTGGCGCGTCGTCGAGGAGCACGGCGTGTGGTGGTTCGAGCGCGCCGACGGGACGCGCATGCTCTCGCGGGGCGTGGACTGCACGGGGCCGGGTGTGGAGGCGAAGGCGTACGATCCCGCGAAGCCGGAATACTCGTTCGCCCTCCGCAAGCGCGACACCTACGCCGACTGGCAGTCGCGAACGCTCAAGCGGTTCGACCTGTGGGGGTTCAACACGATCGCGGGCTGGTCCGATTCCCGGGTCGAGAAGGCGGGGCTCCCGTACACGCCGGTCCTGCACCTCGGCATCCAGGCGGGCGCGCCGTGGGGGGACCTCTGGGATCCCGCGTTCGGGACCAATATCCGGCGGCTCGCCGGGGACCTCATGGCGACTCATCGCGGGGACCCGAACGTGCTCGGCTACTTCCTCGACAACGAGTTCGGGTGGGGTGACGAATGGTTCCTCGGGATCGCGCTGGGCTGGGGGTCGGAGGCGCCGGGCAAGCACCGGGTCGTCGACGTGCTCAAGGGGGTCTACCGTAACGACTGGAAGGCGTTCCTCAAGGACTTCGAGACGACGGCGAAGAACTGGGACGGCCTGCTGACGGCGACCACGACGGGCACCCGACCCGGGCGCGGCCACCGGGCGATCGACGCGTGGACGTTCGAGGTCGCGCGCAAGTATTACGCGGTCTGCGCGGGGGTGGTCCGGGAGGTGCATCCGGGGGCGCTCGTGCTGGGCGACCGTTTCCGCCAGTTCTACCCGCAGGCGGTCGCGCGCGCGGCGAGGGGACTGCTCGACGCGATCTCGACCAACTACGAGTCGACGACGACGGACGGCTGGGTCTCGCCGTGCTACTTCCGGACCATGCACGAGCTTTCGGGGCTTCCCGTCGTGGTCGGCGAGTACTACGCGACGGCGCGGCAGAACCGGAGCGGCCTCAGGAACCACGGGGGCGAGTTCACGCTCGTGGACACCCAGACCCAGCGCGGGGTGGCGGCGGCCGCCCAGTTGCGCGCGTTCGCGTCGTTCCCGTTCGTTATCGGCTGGCACTGGTTCCAGTGGTGCGACGAGCCCACCTTCGGGCGCGGGGACGGCGAGGACTACAACATGGGGCTCGTCGACATCTACGACGAGCCGTACGCGGACTTCCTCGCCGCGGTGGTCCCGGCGAACCGGGAGGCCGACCGCATCCACGCGGCGGCGCGGGAGCCGGCGGCGCCGTCCCTCCCCGTCTCCGTGCGGCGACAGACGGGGCTGGTCGCCGACGGGAAACTCGGCGACTGGGACAAGTCGAGGCCGGTGCCCCGGGCGCTGATCAAGACCGATTCGCCGCTCGTGCCGTTCGGGGACGTCTTCCTGGCCTGGGACGACGCGAACCTCTGGATCGCGGTGCGGGCCTACGATTTCACGATCCCGGCCCGGGTCGCGCCGGACCCCCGGGACGCCGCGAGCTGGGGCGAGTTGCACCGGATCTCGGCGCGCGTGGACGACTGGCGGTGCCGGGCGGCGACGGGGAAGGTGTCGAGCGGGAAGAAGGACGACGAGGGCCGTTCCGTGCTCTACGCCGTGCCGCCCGCCCGGGGGAGCTGGTCCGGCGCCCTGTCCTCGTGGGTCGATGCGTGGCACTACGTCTGGGAGATCGCGGTTCCGGCCGAGGCGCTCGGCGGCACCCCGGTCCCGGGCCGGAAGTACCGGCTCGCGCTCGTGATCGAGAACCGTGGCGACTTCGAGAAGATGTGGCTGGATTTCGACATCGAGCTCGAGGGCCGGCCGGAGCCCGCCCGGGAGCGGTCGTACTGGTATCCCGCGGACGAGCCGATGCCGGTCCGGGACGAGCCCGCCATCCGCGTGATCTCCCCGCCTCCGCCGCTCGAGGGGGGCCCGCTGGACGACACCCGTCCCAGGTACCGGAGTCCGGTGCGGCCGGTCGCGCCGGCGGGGGCGGGTCCGGTGGCTCCGCCGGGCGTGGCGCCCGCCGACGACCGCGGGCCTACCATGCATGTACCGAAGAAGGTGGTCCGGCCCCCGGGGACGAAGCCGGGAGCTAAGCCCGTCGCCCCTCCGCCGGCCGTCACTCCTGTGACGCCTCCGCCGACGGAGTCTGCCGCGGACGAGGGGACGACGGGGCCTGCGACGGAGCCCGCGGCGAAGCCACCGGCGGACAAGGGCAAACCGGCGAAGGAGAAACACGAACCAGAGAAGCCGGCTACGCCCGAGACGAAGTCACCGGTGGATGAAACCAAAGTGGTGCCGGGGAATCCGCCTGCCGAGAACCCCGGGCAGGCCGCGCCGTAGGGGACGTACTTTCAATTCTGCGATTATCCCGAGAATCGCAGAATTGAAAGTACGTCCCTCAATAACGGTCGGCGCAGAGGGTGTAAGGGAGCGCGGGCGGGAAGAGCGCCGAGAGCGGCTCTACCGCGTCACCTGGAATCCTGACCCCGGGCTCCAACATCGCGTCCCCGACGGTCCGGTACCCGATCAGCAGCTGGGTCAGGATGCCCTGCGGAATCGTGGCCCGCAGGCCGGAGGCGCCGGGCAGGACCCGCACCCGCCCGTCTGCCGCCGCCAGCCGGACCTCGCCGAGCTCGCACCCGATCCGGACGGCGAACTGCGACCGCGCCAGTCCCGAGGCCCGCAGCCGCCGCGTCAGCTCACCCTCGCAGTCGCGGAAGGTCTTCTCGAGGCACATGATCCGCGCCATCCCGTCGCCGTTCCGCCAGTAGTGGAGCGTGACGTCGAGCGCGAACCGCCTCAGGTACCGGGCGTAGGCGTGGTCGGGCGGGACATGAAGCGTCATGTCGGGAACCCGTCGCGCCTTCGCCCGCTTCGCGAACTCGGCCGCGAGGGCGGGAAACACCTCGGGGGTCCGGTAGCCGGCCTCGGTCACGATCAGGGCCTTCCGGTCCTGGTCGTTGACGCCGTAGCCCTCGACGCGTCCGCCGCGGAGTACGACAAACGACTCCGCCCGGCGGAACCACCACGAGCCCAGGCGGAACCCCCGCCAGTGGCGGGCCGGGGGGCGCACGACCGAGAGTGGGCGAAGCGCCTCGTTGGCGGCGTAGAGGGCGAGGACCTGGGATCCGTGCCGGTCGCGATTGAACGGCACGATGCGGTAGCCGGCCGGCATCGTCGAAGGCGCGGCGCCGGTCGCGAGCTTGAGCCGCGGCTCCGGGATCGCCTGCGCGTAGCCCCAGCGATGGTAGAAGTTCGGGATGCCGAAGAGCGCCGTGAGGTGAAAACCGTCCCGTTCCATGATTTCGAGGCACTTGAGCATGCAGAGCGAGGAGTAGCCCTTGTTCCGGTGCTCCTTGGCCGTGCCCACGCCCCCGATGCCGCCGACGCGGAGCCGGGCCTCCCCGACGCGCATGATGAAGTGGTTGATCATGATCCAACTCACCTTATCCGCGCGGTGGTAGAGGTTCACGACGGTCATGGGCCACCGGCCTTCCCTATGAATGTAGAAGGCGAGGTCGGGGCCGAGCCGGCTGTCGGGGGAGGCGTGTACCATGGGTCCTATGGTACGCCTTCGGCCCGGATCGTCTCGCGAGTGGAGCGGCTGAACTGGTCGCCGCCCTGCTGGTCGCCATGACCGCGTTCGCGGCTCCGCATGCCGCTTTCTACGTCGCGACGACGGGGAACGACGGCTGGACGGGGAAGCTGGCGGCGCCGAACGCGGCGGCCACCGACGGCCCGTTCGCGACGCTCGACCGCGCCCGGCGGGCGGTCCGGGAGCTCAAGACGAAAGGGAAGAAGCCGGTCACGGTCCTGATCCGGGGCGGGACCTACGAGCTGTCCGCCCCCGTCGTCTTCGAGCCCGGAGACTCCGGGACCGCGAAGGCGCCGGTCATGTATGCCGCCTTCCCGGGCGAGACCCCGGTCCTGAGCGGTGGGACCCGGATCGCGGGATGGACGGTCACGACGGGCGGCCGGTGGGAGGCGAAGCTCGCCTCTCCGTGGGATTTCAGCCAGCTCTGGGTCGGCGGCACCCGGCGGTTTCGGCCCCGGCTCCCGCGCGAGGGCACCTTCTACCTGGCCGGTGGCCTGCCGCCGTCGCCCGCGGCCAGGGGCGTTGGGTTCGACCGGGTCAGGGTCTTCCCGGGAGACGTACCGGAGTTGTTGCGGCCGGGCGAGGTCGAGGTCTGCGTCTTCCACAAGTGGGTCATGCCAAGGATGCGAATCGGCTCCCTCGACCGGGCCCGGGGTGTGCTCCCGTTCGCAGCGCCGTTCGGCGTGGACCAGGACTGGGCCGAGTTCAGCCGCGGCGACCGGTACTTCCTCGACAACGTCCGGGAGGCGCTCGGCGCGCCCGGCGACTGGTACCTCGACGCCGAAGGCGGCACGATCACGTACGTCCCCCTCCCGGGCGAGGCGCCGGACTCCACCGAGGTCGTGGCCCCGCGCCTGCCGCGGCTCCTCGAGCTTCGCGGGGACCCGGCGGCGAAGGCGTGGGTGCGCGGACTCGAGTTCCGGGGGCTCACGCTCGCGCACACGAACTGGACCTGCCCGCCCGAAGGCCACGGCACGGGTCAGGCGGAGGTGGACCTCGGCGGTGCCGTCACGGCCCGGGGCGCCCGGGACTGCGCATTCACGGACTGCACGGTCGTCCATACGGGCGAATACGGGCTCGAGCTGGTGGAGGGATGCCGGAACGTCGCGGTCACCCGGTGCGTCCTGGCCGATCTCGGCGGCGGGGGGATCAAGATCGGGACCTTCCGGTGGGGCTCGTCCGGCGGTCCGGAGACGGAGACCGGCTGGATCACGGTGCGTGACTGCGCGCTCGCGCACGGCGGCCGGATGCATCCCGCGGCCGTCGGGATCCTTATCGGCCACTCGCCGCACAACACGATCGACCACGATGACATCGACGACTTCTTCTACACGGGCATCTCCGTGGGCTGGTCGTGGGGCTACGGCCCCAGCGCCGCCCACCACAACGCCGTGACCGCGAACCGGGTCGGCGGGATCGGGCAGGAACAGCTCTCGGACATGGGCGGCATCTACACGCTGGGCACCGGCGCCGGAAACGTCGTCCGCGACAACGTCTTCCATGACATCGCCGCGTTCGACTACGGCGGCTGGGGCATCTACTTCGACGAGGGCTCGACGGGCATGGTGGCCGAGCGGAACCTCGTGTACCGGACAAAGAGCGCGGGGTTCCACCAGCACTACGGCCGGGACAACATCGTGCGGAACAACATCTTCGCCTACGGCACCGAGGCCGTGCTCATGCGCACGCGCGCCGAGCCCCACCGGTCGTTCACGTTGGAGCGGAACCTCGTCGTCGCGAACGGCTCGCCGCTGCTCGGGAGCAACTGGTCGGGTACCGGGTACGCGATCGACCGCAACCTATACTGGGACGAGGCCGGTCCGCCGGCGGGACCGCGGCGGGGCGTTACGTGGGACCAGTGGCGCGCGGCGGGGCACGACCGGCACTCGATCGTGGCCGATCCCGGGTTCCGGGACCCCGGGCACGGCGACTTCCGGCTGAAGCCGGGGTCACCGGCCGCGAAGATCGGGTTCAAGGCATTCGATACCTCGAAGGCGGGGCGGCGGGGCGGACCCATCGTGCCAGAAGCCGGGCCGGTCTTCCCGTGGCCGGCCGCCCGGCACGGCGTGCTTCCCGTCAGCGAAGACTTCGAGGATTCGGAGCCGGGGGAGAAGGCCTCCGGGCTCGTGACCTTCGAAGACGAGGGGGCGACGGCCCGGGTCACGGAGGAGACGGCGGCGTCGGGCAAACGCAGCCTCTTATTCGTGAAGGCTGCGAACCAGCCTCAGCCGCACGACTACAACCCCCACGCGTACTGGGAGCCGGGCTTCACCTCGGGCGAAGTGTCCGGCCGGTTCTCGGTTCGGCTCGCGCCGGGCGCCACGTTCGCCCATGAGTGGCGGGACACCACGGGGCCGGGGAAGGGCGGGAGCTGGTACCGGGTCGGGCCGTCGCTCTACGTGGGCGGCGACGGGGTGCTCCAGGCGAACGGGAAGCGGCTGGACGCGCTCCCTGCCAACGCGTGGGTCGCCATCGAGATCCGGTACACGCTGGGGACGGCGACCTACACGATGACGGTGACCCCGCCCGGTGGTCGGGTCCTCCGCTACGCCGATCTGGCCTGCACGGAGCCGATCGCGAAGCTCACCTGGTGGGGGTTCATGGCCCTTGGGACCCGGCCGGGGCCCGCCTTCTTCCTCGACGACGTCTCGCTCGCCCCCGCGTCAAAACCGTAGGGGTTTTCGCAGCTCCTTCGTCTCCGCGTGCCGGTGCTTCTCGCGGAGCATCTTCTCCTTGGCCCGCTTCGACCGCTTGCGCTTCTGCTTCCGGATCTTCCAGATGGCCTGCTGTTTCGCCGAGGCTTCGCCCTTCACGCGGGATTCGATCTCATCCACGAGCCGGCGGCGGGCGAGGAACCGGTTGATGCCCTGCGACCGCTCGGACTGGCAACGCACCGAGAGGCCCGTCGGCTTGTGGACGAGGATGACGAGCGTCTCGACCTTGTTCACGTTCTGCCCACCGGGCCCGGAGGACCGGCCGAAGGACTCCTCGAAGTCTGATTCCCTGATCCCGAGTTCGTCCATCTTGGCCTGGAGCTCGCGCAGCTTGGATTCGGATACGGGAAACGCTTGCACGGTCAGTCGCTCACCGCGCGGAGGACCGCGTCCGCGGCGGCGCGGTCGGGGACTTCGAGGCCGAGCAGGAACCGGTTGAGCTTCTTCCCGAACTCGCGCTTCATTGCCGCAAGCTTCTCGGGGGGGAACCAGTCGGAGAGCATGACCATCCGGCCGGCGTCCACGGTCTTGTGGTAGATCGGCCACCACTGCGGATGCCATGCCGGGGTGGCCGCGGCCCCGGGCGTCCATTGGAGCATCCGAATTCCGGGCACCGACAGGAGGTGGTCGTGGTGCGGGACCGCGCCGGGGCCGTCCCAGTGGTAGAGGACGAAATCGAGCCGTTCGGTCATTCTGCGGAGCACGGGGACCATGAAATCCCCGAACATGGCGGGCGAGATCATGGCGGAGAAGTCGCACTGGAGCTTGGCGCACCGGCCCGGCGCCCATACCCAGAAATGGGTCCCGCCGCGCTCGTCCTTGAGGAGGTTGTAGAGGGGGTCGTAGTACGCGAAATACAGGTCCGTGATCTTGTCGAGGCAGTCGTGGACCCACGCCGGCTGGTCGATCAGGTCAGCGAGAAGGGCCTCGCCGCCACGCATGGCCGCGAGCGTGTCGAGCCCCTCGATGATGTCCGGGTATTGGACGAGGAACCTGCCCTTCCCGGCGCGCACGAGCTCGGTCGCGAGCCGGACCGTGAAGTCCCAGTAGAAGTTGTGGGGATCGTACCGGAAGGCCGCGGCCTCGGGACTGGCCATGCACGGCTCGAACCAGACCGTCCCCGGCATCTCGACGCCCCGGCATCCGAGGTAGAGGGCGAGGCAGTTGGGGCCGAGGTCCGCGGCCGTGACCGGCATCGACTCGCAGAGGTGGTCGTGCCAGAGGGACTCGCGAAGGCCCGCGTTCACCCGGTACTCGAAGCTCTTGGTCGAGTAGTGCGTGACCCAGCCGTCCGGGGTGGGCAGGGCGGGAACATCGGCCCACGGCTTCTCACGCCTCGCCTTGAGGAGCAGGGCCGGCCGGCCGAGATCGCCGCCGTTCCACCACGCGGCCAAACGGTCCCGGGCTGCGTCCGCGTCGGGCCGGTACTCGAGTCCGCTCATTTCGAGTAGAGGTTCTTGCGCGGGACGATGCCCTTCGGGATGGTGGGGCCGGACCAGCGCAGGTCGCACTGCGCCGTGTACGTGTTCTCGAAGAACTCCATCCAGATCTCGTAGACCTTCCCGGATTCCATGAACACGGTGCCTGAGTGCTCGCCCGGTCGCTGGTCGTGCCACTCGTTCACGATCTTCCTGCCGTCCACCCAGAGCCGGACGCCGTCGTCCGTGAACGTGTAGAACGTCCAGACGCCGGTCTCCTCGGCCCGTACCCGGCCGCGCCACCGGACGCTGAACTTCTCCGGCGGCACCGCGGGGTCCGGAGAGTTCTCGCCCCAGTTGAAGTTGATCTCGGGGTCGATGCGCCGGATCGAGTGCCCGGTGAGGTCCATGCGGTCGAAGTAATCGGCCCGGAGGCCGTCGCCCTCGGGCAGGACCATTAGCCGCGCGGGCGCCATCACGTTGGGCCTGGTGGCCCGGTCGCGCACGTTCTTGACGTCGAGCCGGCAGGTGCGATTCGCCGGCGGCGCGGTGGCCAGCTCGAGAGTCACGCTCCGGCCGTCCGTCGCGACCTTGAGGTCGCGGACCTGGAGGGGAGGATAAAAGGCGTAGTTCGGGGCGGACTTCGCGCTCGCCACCTCGACGGGCTCGGAGAAGCCCACGATCACGGAGGCCACCTGGTTCCCGGCGGTCGCGCGCTGGAGGAGGGCGGAGGTGGCCGCCGGCGCCGTCCGGTCCGGCTCCACGAAGAGCGTGGCTCCCCGGCTCTCGACGCCCCCGAAGGGGGAGTGCACGACGCAGGAGAAGACCGAGCCCGCCGCGTCGAGCGGCGTCACGGGGAGGTCGAGCTGGCGGCGGACCGCGCCGGGGATGTTCTGGCCGTTGTGCCGCCACTGGTACTCGAGGGGTCCCGTGCCGCCCGCGCGAATCGAGAACCGCGAGAGGGTTCCCTCGACGGCCGTCGTCTCCCACGGCTGTTCGCGGATCACGGGAGACCTCGGCGTGCCGCCCCACGCGCCCCGCTGCGGCCCCATCTCGCACGCGAATACGGCGCCCTTCACGAGGTCGTCGAACCGGAGGTGCGGCGTGTTCGAGGGACGGCCGTTGAGCGTCGCCCACTGGATGTAGGGATGGAGCGGGCCGTTGCGGCCGGCGCGGATCGTGAGCGCCTTGCCCGGCCAGAACGCCGGGTCGAGCGCGACAGTCACCGCGTCGAACACGGGGGACCCGATTTCGTAGTCCCCCGAACCGGGGCAGACGGGGTAGAGCCCGATCATGGACCACACGATCCACCCCGAGGTCGCTCCCGTGTCGTCGTTCCCGGGCAGGCCCCGCGGGGTCGCCTTGAACGAGCTCGCCAGGGACTCGCGCACCAGCCGTTGCGTCCGCCACGCCTCGCCGTCGGCGTAGTCGAAGAGGTACGGCCAGGCGAAGTCCGGCTCGTTCCAGAGCGCGAAGTAGCCGGAGTCCACACACTCCTGGAGTTTCTCGGTGAACGCGTCCTGGTCGCCGTACAGGGCCATGAGGCCGGGCACGTCGTGCTGGACGAAAAACGCGTACTGCCAGGCGTTGCCCTCGACGTAACCCGGCCCGCCGGAGCCGGTCTGGTTCACGGCGGGGTCGAAGGGGCTGGACCACGATCCGTCCCGGTTCCTCGGCCGCAGGAATCCCGTTCCCGCGTCGAAGAGGTTGCGGTAGCATCGTGCCCGCTCGAGCAGGGGTTCGGCCTCGGCCTTCCCGAGGTCCAGGGCGAGCCGGCCCGCGTGCCAGTCGGCGAGCGCGTACTCGAGGGTCGTCGAGACGGAGCCCCAGACCGGTCCGGCGGCGGGGTCGTCCTCGGGGATGTAGCCGTGCTTGAGGAAGGCGTCGAAACCCGGTCGCACGGGGTTCGGGGTCGCCATCGCGTTCCGCCGGACCGCCTCCCACGCGGCGTCGCGGTCGAGCCCCTTCAGGCGCTTGAGCGCGGCGTCGGCCACCACGATGGTACCGGGGTCGCCGACCATGACCCCGGTCTCGTTGCCCGCGAGCTCCCACTTGGGCAGCCAGCCTCCGTCCACGGCCATCTCGAGCATGGACTGGACCATCGCGAGCTGGCGCGCGGGGTAGGCAAGAGTAAGGAAGGGATGCACGGTCCGGTACGTGTCCCAGAGCGAGAAGACCGAGTACTGGGCGCGCCCCGTGATCTTCCGGGGGCCGGAGCCGCGGAAGCCCGGGTACTCGCCGTTCACGTCCGAGATCACGTTCGGGTGGATGAGCATGTGGTAGAGGGCGGTGTAGAAGATCTTCCGCTGGTCGGGGGTGCCGCCCTCCGCCCGGACGCGCGAGAGCTCGGTTTCCCACGCGGCCCGGGCCCGCAGCCGGGCCCCGGGGAAATCCCAGTCCGGCAGCTCGGCCGCGAGGTTGGCGCGGGCGTTCGCGATGCTCACGTACGAGATGCCGACCTTGACCATGATCGCCTCGCTCTTGGTCGTCGCCCAGGACATCAGGGCGCCGACCTTGGGCCCGCTGGCGTCGCCCGAGTTGAGCAGGGCGCCGTCGGACCAGACCTTCGCCGAATCGGCGGGGCGCGAGAGGACGGCGGCGAAGTGGACCCGCTGGCGGCTGGAGGAGCCGCAGAACCCGCCGCTCTCGCTCCAGCCCGCGAGCTCGGTGGTGGAGACGATCCAGACCGCGCCGAGGTACGGGCTCGCACCCCCGCCGGGATCGGGGGAGAGCCGGGACCCCATGTCGAACAGGATGTTCGCGTCCCCGTGCGGGCGGGCCGGAAACGTGAACCGCGTGAACCCGGCCCGCTCGGTGGCCGTCGCCTCGACCGCCGTTCCCCACGTCGTAAGGTCGACGCGGTAGAAGCCCGGGGCCGCGCGTTCGTTGTCGAACTGCGACCGGTACCGGTCGGGCTCGAAGCCCGACGGGCCGATCGTGGCCATGAGGCGGATGTTCCCCAGGTCGGAGCACCCGGCGCCGCTGATCTGGACGTGCCCGAAGCCGTAGAGGTACTTCCGGCCGTGGATGTAGCCGGAGGGGGCGGCGAGGTCCGTGTGGGGCGAAACCGAGACCATGCCCCAGGGCACCTGCGCGCCCGGGTACGTGTTCCCGCCGCCCTCGGTCCCGATGAACGGATCGACGAGGTCGCAGAAGGATTCCGGCCGGGCGGGGGAACCCGCGCAGAGGGCGAGCAGCAGCGCGGCCCACGCCGGGTTCTTCAGCATGTCCCTAGCCTATCATGCGGCTCGCCCGATTCCGGCGGGCGGTGGAGGTCTAGAGGCCGCGGACCCGGTCGCGGGAGAGGTGGTATGCCGTGGACTGCTGGATGAGCGTCGCGATGCCGGGATTCCTGAGGAGGACCGCGTCGAAGGCCTTGCGCGAGAGGCTGTAGAGCTCGCCATCCTCGTCGCCGATGATGGTCGCGGTGCGGGGTGTGTTCCCGAGGAGCGCGACCTCGCCGAAGTATGTCCGCGGCCCCATGGTGTTGATCCGCTGCTTCATCAGGAACCTGGACTTGAAGACTCCGACCTTGCCGGATGCCACGATGTAGAACCGGTCGCCCACCTCGCCCTGCCGGATGATGACGTCGCCCTTCCGGTACGTCTGCTTCTCCATGGCGTTCAGGAGCGCGTCGAGTTCCGCCATCTTTAGGTTCTGGAAGAACGAGATCCTCTGAAGCAGGACCCGGAAGTCCGCGAGTTCGGAGCTGGTCGGTTCCATGTCTTCGATATTGTAGGCCCAAATGTCCGCTGGGCCAAGGTGTTATACTACCGCCCATGCCGGGCCCAGCGAGAGCGGCGATCCGCGCCCGATGACCAATCAGCCCTCGGGCCGCGGACCCCACCCCCCTCCGGACGACTTCGACGGCACCCTGCGGCAGACCGACGATGCCGTCGGGAAGACCCGCGATCTATCCGTTCCCACCGGGGTCGAACAGCAGGCTAACGCGCCGCGCATAGCGGGGTATGTGCTGACGGCCCTGCTGGGGCAGGGGGCATACGCGCAGGTGTGGCGGGCATGGCAAGTCAGGACGCGGAAGTGGGTGGCCATCAAATGCTTCCTGGCGCGCGGCGGGGTGAACTGGATGCTCCTCCAGCGGGAGATGGAGCGGCTGATCCGGCTGGACAAGCACCCGCACATCGTGTCCCTGCTGGATGCCGACCTCACTTCGGACCCAGCCTGGTATGCGCTCGATCTCCTGGAAGCCGGATCGCTGGACCAATACGTGGACCCCACGAAGCTCGTGGGCGTGGACCGGGCGGCGAAGTGGATGGAGGAGGTGGCGGAGGCGCTCTCGTACGTGCACTCGAAGGGGATCATTCACTGCGACCTCAAGCCCGCGAACGTCCTGCTCGACGACATGGGGCATGCGCGGGTGGCGGACTTCGGGCAGTCGAAGGTGCTGAACGAGTCGTCGGGCGCCCTGGGGACGCTCTTCTACATGGCGCCCGAGCAGGCGATGATTTCACACGGCGGGGCGGGCGTCCAGCCGGACGTGCGGTGGGACGTGTACGCGCTGGGGGCGAGCATGTACGCGGTGCTTACGGGGAAGGTACCGAACCTGGAAAGCCTGAAGGCGCGGCTGACGGCGAGTGCCGGGCTGGAGGAGCGTCTGAACGCGTACCGGGAGCTGACGCGGGGAGCCGTGCTCCAGTCGTCGCGGGCGGTGCGCGGCCCGGTGGTGGACGAGGACCTGTCCGCGATCGTGGGCAAGTGCCTGGCGTACGACCCGAACCGGCGGTACGACTCGATGGGGGCGGTTCTGGCGGATCTCAAGGCGCGTCGCGAGTCGCGTCCGGTGACTCCCCTGGCGCATCGCCGCCTCTACCGCGTGCACAAGGCCCTGCGCAGGAACCGCGTTGCCAACGCCGTCGCCGCCGTTGGGATCGCGTGCTTGGCCGTGGCGTTTGCCGAGATCGCGAGCGAACGGGATGCGGTCAAGAGCCAGATGGGCCTCCTGTACGGCGAGCGGGGGCGGCGGATGGCGGAGGCGAGTGACGACGCGTCGGCGTTCCTCTTCTTCGCCCGGGCGTACGCCATCTGCGGGACCGATGTGGCCCGCGCCAACGCGGCCTCCTTCGCGCGCGCCTTCCCCCTGCCCCTCGGCGTCCTCGAAGCCTCCCGGCCCGTGACGGGCGTCTGCTTCAGTCCCGACGGGAAACGGGTCGCCGTGCTCGAGTTCAACCGGACCGTCCGGCTCTGGGACCCGGCCGCGATGGCCAGGATCGGCGCGCCCTTGGCGCACGCCTACTCCGTCCGCCGGATGGCGTTCAGCCCGGACGGCAGTCGGCTGGTGACGGCCGGCGCCGACGGGGTGGCGCGCGTCTGGGACGCGGAGACGGGTGCGGAACTGGGGGTGATCTTGCGGCACGAGGACGAGGTCACGGAGGCCGTCTTCGGCCCGGCGGGATCGTGGATCATGACGTCCGGGCTGGACGGGGTCGTATCCCGCTGGGACGCGAAGACCGGCAAGCGGCTGGGCACGGTCCGCACCGGATCGGCCGTGCTCGCGCTGGCGCTGAGTCCGGACAGGGCGACGTTCGCGACTGGGGGTGCGGATCGGACCGCGCGGCTGTGGCGGGCCGGGGGCATGACGCCGGCGGGGCCCCCCCTGCGGCATCGCGCCGCAGTGGCGGGAGTGGCTTTCAGCCCGGATGGCGCGAACCTGCTGGCCTGGAGCGAGGACCAGATGGCCCGGCTCTGGTCGGCCGGCGGGGTGTCCAGGCGCGAGCAGGGAGGCGTGTCCCGAATCTTCGACCGGCCGTTCAGTCCCGACGGACGGCGGCTCATCCTGGCCATGGACGGCCGGACGCTCCAGCTCATGGACATGGCAACGTGGCGGGCCCTGCCGGGCGTGATGACCCACTCCGATTGCGTGAACGCCGCCGCCTTCAGTCCGGACGGCGCACTAATCGCCACGGCCTCGTCGGACGGAACGGTGAAGTTGTGGGACGGGCGGACCGCCGAGCCCACCGGCCGGAGCCTCCAGCACGACGGCGACGTCTACGCGGTCGCGTTCAGCGGAGACGGGAGACTGATCGTGAGCGGGGGAGCGGACCTCACCGCCCGCCTCTGGGGCAGGCCCGAAGCGGGGTCGCACCGGACGGAGCTCGCATTGCGGACCGCGCTGACCGCGGCGGCGCTCTCTCCGGACGGGTCGCGCGTGGCGACGGGGGAGACCGGCAAGGTGATCCGGGTCCTGGATGCCCGCACGGGAACGGTACTGTGGACCCGACCGGTGAAGGAGATTCCCTCGCGGCTGGCGCTCAGCGGGGACGGCCGGTGGGTCGGCGCCGTCGTCGGCGGGACCTTCGTGGTCTTCGATGCGGCCTCGTCGGGTCCCCCGAAGGCCATGGGACGCGTAGACGAGGCGGTTCCGCCGTGCCTCAGCCGGGACGGCGGCCGGGCCATGACCGTGGACGGCGGCCGGATCCGGCTTTGGAACGTCGCGACGGGCGCGGCGGCCGGCGAC
This sequence comes from bacterium, assembly GCA_919901855.1. Lineage (GTDB taxonomy): Bacteria > Oederibacteriota > CAKKQC01 > CAKKQC01 > CAKKQC01 > CAKKQC01. Next base: position 125,419 of record CAKKQC010000007.1, read on the forward strand.
TTCGGGGGTGCGGACCCGGTGACCGCGGCGGAGCTGGACGCGGACGGCGTCACCGTCGCCTACGGGACGAGGGGCGGCGAGGCGGGCGTCTGGAACAGCCGGGGGGGGAAGAGGCAGGAACGGGCGACGCCCGCGGCGGGCGCCGCCGCCGGGGAGGACCGCCGGGCTGACAACCCCGTCGGCGCGGTGGCCCTCAGTCCGGACGGGCTGACCCTGGTATCGGCCGGTGCCGACCAGGCTGTCCGGGTCCGGGACGCCGCGTCCGGGGAAGAGACCGGGGTCGTCGTCCGGCCCGGCGGGACCGTCGTGCGCCTCGCCTTCTCGCCGGACGGCCGGGCGTTCGTGACCGCCTGCGACGACGGCTGGATCAGGATCTGGCACACCGGCACCGGCGAACTGCTGGGGAAGCCGCTGCGGGCCGACGGCGCGGTCTCGGCCCTGGTCTGCGCCAGTCTGGGCGACGGCGTCGCGGTCGTCGCAGTCGACATGGAAGGAAGGACGCGGGCGTGGGACGCCGGGTGGCTGGCCGCCGCCGAGCCGCCCGCGGAGATCACGCGCAACGCGAACCTGGCGACCTTCCGCCGTGTCGATGAACGGGGCAGTATTGTTCCGCTGGGGCCGGGCGAGTTGGAGGCACTCAAACAGGGGAGGCCGTCTTCGGCGGTCTCGAGGAGGCACAAGTGAAGGGACTCAAGAGTTTTCTGGAGGATCTGGGGCGGGGCGCGGGCACTGCGGCGGCCTGGGGACTGTGGGCGGAGGCGAGCCGGGCGCTCTTCGTGCTTGTCGGGTTGGGACTGGTCGTCGCCACGGTGGACGTGTTCCTGTCCATCTTTTGGAGGTGCGTGCCGTGGGAGTATTTCCAACTGTGGTATAGGATCGCGGCTGTGACGGTGGATCCGACCCCGGAGCTCCTCGGGTTCGTCGTGATCGTGATTGCGGGAGCCTTCGCGGCCTCGCTCCTGTTCGGCGCGATCTCGCTGGTGATGGCCCGGGGCCGCGCGGAGCCGGCCGCAGGCAGAGATGCGCCTGCGGCGGGAGCCGACAGGATCGTGGCCGCTGCCCGGCCGCTCTACACCGCGCTGGGAGCGGCAGGGGCGGGGTACGTTTTCCTTTGGCAGGTCTGGGAGGATCTCAACCGGGCCAGTTGGAACTGGGAGGGGAGTTTCATCTATGTCGAGCGGTCGGCGTTTCCCCTGAGCCTGGTGCAGGCGGACCTCGTCATCCTGCTGGGGCTGGCCGTGATCCTGATCGGGCTCGCCTGGACCCTGCCGGCGCGAGTCGACCGGGTCTTTGCCCGCGAGTCCCGGGCCGGGGAATCCGGATTGTGGGTGACGGGACTCCTCCATCTGCTCCTGGCGGTTTCGCTCGTTCCGGCCGCACTGCTCGTCTGGTCCGTGGGTTTCTCCGCCAGCACGGTCCTGGGCTTCCTGGACGGACACTGGCTCAGGATGCTCCTGGTCGTGGGTTTGCTCGTGGTCCTGTTCGTCCGGATGACCGGATGGCGGCGCAACTTCCTCTCGTTGTTTACGGCCCCCGCTGGGTCGAGACCGGCCGGCGCGACGCTGAAGACGATGCTCGTGCACATGGTGATCCTCACGGCGGCCGCGGTCGGGTGCTGGGTGCCGGTGCGCGTGTACTGGTCCCTGAAGCTCCACGGGCTCGAGGGATCCGTCCGGCAGAAGGGGCATCCCGTGAGCCTGGCGGATCTGCCCAGACCGGTGGAAGGCCGGGCGCTCACCCGGGACGAGCTGGTCAAGGTCGTGGCCGAGTTCGATCGCGAAGCCAGTACGCCGGCCGAACAGATCAGGATGCTCCGTGAGCGTGCCAAGGGGGAGGCGCTGGACTCCTGGAGACTCAAGCTCGCCGGGGGTGCGCCGGGCGGGGCTGCCGTACCTCCGGAGGCCACTCCGGGATTCGACGACCGCGGGTGGGAGAACGTGAAGGTGGGGGACGGTCCACAGCCCCAATTGGAGGGTCGCTTCGGATGGGCGTGGTTCCGCACGACGGTCAACCTCACCCGCAAGGACCTGGACGGCGGGCTGACGAGGCTGACCTTCTGGGGTGTCGACGAGAACGCGGTCGTCTACGTGAACGGGTCGTTGGTGGGCGAGCACCGGAAGTGGGTTGAGCCGTTCCAACTGGACGGACGGAAGGTATTCCGTCCCGGTGCCAACGTGATTGCCGTGTGTGTCGAGAACACGCAGGGCCCGGGGGGCATCTGGAGGCCCGTCCAGGTCACGCGGGCGATCGACATGAAGGCTTGGGCTGTGGCCGGCAAGACGAAGAGTTACTGGGGGACCGTCGAGGACATGTACCTGGCAAAGGTTGTGCTTCGGCGTCGGGACGGCGAAGCCCTGCGCCATGTCCGAGCCGCACTCGGCACGGCCGCCGGCCAGAGCCTGCAGCGCCTGGCCGGGGTTTCCGACGGGCGCGCATCTTACCGGGCATGGGACTACCCGAAGCTGGCGAAGGCGCCGTTCGACTACCGGATGGCGATCGATGCCACGTGGTACGGATACGGCACTCGCCGCACCCTCTCGGCGTTTGACCGGGCGATGGTCCTGAAGGCCGCCGTGGACGCCTCCGACGGCCGGATCGGGGCCGCGTGGGAGGACTTGCGGACGGTGGTCCGACTGGGCCGCCTGTTGGGCCAGGATCCGTTGTTCGTTTCGAAGTACGTGGAAAGGGACGCCATGCGGGCCGCGGCGGAAGGGGCCGTCACGATCCTCCTCAACAGCCCCGCGGCGGAGCTTCCCCGGGACTTGGCGCGCGATTTCGAGAACGCGGCGGCGACGGACTTCTTCCCGGAGGCGGTCCGGGCATCCATCGCGTGGACGCTGGACGCGCATCGGTGGGAGCGCCGTGGGTGGGTACGGCCGAATCTTCCCGACAGCTACGGGGGAACAGGCAGGAGACCATCCGGGATCGCCCGGCTGGACCTGAGTCTCCGGTACCTGACGGGGGCGTGGGACGCCTCCGTGTGGTCGGCGCTCGGCGTCCTGCGCGAGTTCTCGTCCCCGGTGCCGGGCGGGGAGCTCGAGGCCAAGCGGACCGCGTTCCTGGCGCGGTCGAGGCGGGGCGGGTACTTCTGGCAGGGCGATTATGATCTCGGGAACGGGCTGTTCAAGGGTTACGTCTACATCTGCAAGCACGAATGGGTGGACAGGATGTGGTTCCAGTTGCCGCTCGTTTGCTCCGGTCTCAACCGGTACCGCGCCCAGAACGGCCGGTTTCCTGCCGCCCTCAAGGAGTTGAGTCCGCGGTTCGTCCCGGCCGTCTGTCTCAAGGACCCGTTCACGAACGGGTGGCTGAGCTACGAGGCGAAAGGGAGCAGCTACCAGATCCTGAGCGACGGACCGGACGGGAACGGCTTCGTCTACTGGGACAGCAAGAACCACACCTGGCGCACAAAGGTCCTGGTCCAGTATCCGTTGCCTCCGGCGGTCAAGGGCGACATCAGGATCATGAGGGAGCAGTAGCGGAAGGATGACCGAACCCGCGACACCGCGCACGCCGCCGCCGGACGACTTCGACGGCACCCTGCGGCAGACCGACGAGGCCGTCGGGAAGACCCGGGATCTCTCCGTGCCCACCGGGGTCGAACAGCAGGCGAACGCCCCACGGATAGCCGGGTATGTCTTGACCGCCCTGCTGGGGCAGGGCGCGTACGCGCAGGTGTGGAAGGCGTGGCAGGTGCGGACGCGGAAGTGGGTGGCCATCAAGTGCTTCCTGGCGCGGGGCGGCGTGAACTGGATGCTCCTCCAGCGGGAGATGGAGCGATTGATCCGGCTGGACAAGCACCCGCACATCGTCTCCCTGCTCGATGCGGACCTGACGGCCGATCCTGCCTGGTATGCGCTCGACCTGCTGGAGGCGGGGTCGCTGGAGCAGTACGTGGACCCGGCGAAGCTGGTGGGCGTGGACTCGGCGGCGAAGTGGATGGAGGAGATCGCGGAAGCGCTGTCGTATGTGCACACGAAGGGGATCATCCACTGCGACCTGAAGCCGGCGAACGTGTTGTTGGACGACATGGGGCACGCGCGGGTGGCGGACTTCGGGCAGTCGAAGGTCCTGAACGAGTCGTCGGGCGCGCTGGGCACGCTGTTCTACATGGCTCCGGAGCAGGCCATGATCTCGCAGGGCGGGGCGGGAATCCAGCCGGACGTGCGGTGGGACGTGTACGCGCTGGGCGCGAGCGCGTATGCGGTGCTGACGGGGAAGGTGCCGAACCTCGAGAGCCTGAAGGACCGGCTCACGACCAGCCCGGGGCTCGAGGACCGGCTGAGCGCGTACCGGGAGCTGACGCGGGGGGCCGTGCTCCCGTCGGCGCGGGAGGTGCGTGGCCTGGTGGTGGACGAGGACCTGTCCGCGATCGTGGGCAAGTGCCTTGCCTACGACCCGGATGCGCGATACGACTCGATGGGAGCGGTGCTCGCGGATCTCAAGGCGCGGCGGGAGTCGCGACCGGTGACTCCGTTGGCTGCGAGTCGACGCTACCGAACGGGGAAGTTCCTGCGGCGCAACGCGATCTTGGTTGCCGTTTGCGGCATCGCGCTGGTTGCGCTCGCGGGAGCATTCAGCCAGGTCGTGCGGAAGCAGAGGCTCGCCACCCGCCAGTTGGCGGACTCCTACCTTCTGCGGGCTGAGCAGATGGCCGCGCAGGATGATGTGCCGGCCGCCGCCATCTACTCCGCGGAGGCCAACCGCATCCTGCCTTCCGCGGTGGCGCGCATGAACGGAATGGCATTCCTGAGCGAGATGGACATGCCTGTGTTCGAGGCGCGGGACGAGCACGAACTGAAGCTGGCCGATTTCTGCGCGGATGGCGCGCAGATCGTGACCCTCTGCGACGAGGGGGAAATCAGGAGGTGGGATGCGGAGACCGGCAAGCCGGTCAGAGGCACCGTGAAGCTGGCCGGGGCCGGGCCGGGGATAGCCTTCGCCGAGATCAGCCAGGACCGGCGGACACTGCTCACCTGCGGTGATGGGGGGAAGGCCTGGGGGGGCGTCACGGTTCGGGTGTGGGATGTCGCAACCGGGAAGGCGATGGGTGAGCCCCTGAAGATGGGCCCGTTGATGACGATCGGGGGCTGGAATCTCGGCGCCATCTTCAGTCCGGACGGCGGACGCGTGCTGACTTTCGGTAACAGCGCGGTAGCCAGGCTGTGGGATGGGCGGAACCTGCGGGCGGTTGGCAAGGGCTTCGTGTGCGGCAGCACGGTGAGGGCCGCGGCGTTCAGTCCGGACGGGATGAGCGTGGCCACCGGAGGACAGGATGGGGTGCAACTCTGGAACATCAAGTCCGGCAAGGCATTGAACCTGCGGCATGGGGCGGAGGTCAGCCAGATATCCTTCAGCCGGGACGGCCGGTTGCTGGTGGTGGCGGGGGGGGCAGGCGTGCGCGTGTGGGATACCCGCACTGGTAAACAGGTCGGGCTGGAGTTCCGGCACGACAAGGATGTCAAGTTCGCGGCGCTCAGCCCGGATGGGTCGGGCCTGCTGACGGGGGGCGATGACCAGACCGGCCGGATGTGGGACGTCGGGACCGGCGAGCTCGTTCGCGGCGACCTGCGGCATCATGGGATGCTGCTCGGGGGGGAGTTCAGTCAGTACGGGACCCGTGTATTGACGGGTGCCGCCGACAACACTGCCCGGGTCTGGGGTCCCGAGCCGGGCAATCCACCCCTTCTGGTTCTACATCACGAGCGCCGACTCCTGGACGCCGTCTTCGGCCCGGACGGCACGAAGATCCTCACCCGGATGGAAGGCGGATCGGTGCGCATATGGGATGTGGCGCAGGCCGACCGGAAGGTGAGGACCATCCGTCCGAGCCCCTGGCTGGCGGATGTCCGGTTCAACCCGCGCCGGAACCTTATGGCCGTCGTGGACGGCTACGGAGCCATCACGCTGTTCCGGCGTGCGCGGCGCGGCTGGACCTACGTAGCGAAACACCCGTCGCTGGGCGGCATCCAGAAGGTATTCCTGGACTCGGAAGGCAAACGGGTGGTCGGCGTCGGCTGGGACAACTCCCTCGCGATCAGGGACGCCGGGAACGGGGAGATCGTCGCCCAGGTGCCTCCGGGGCCCGGAGAATGCCTGCTCGCGATGCCGAGTCCGGACGGGTTGCGGATCGTGACGGTGAGCCGTGATGCCGGGAGCGGCGATTTCGTATTCCGGGCTTTCAGAATGGAGGACGGGAAGCCCGACGGCAAACCGTTCACGGCCAAGGGCGGCGCCCCGTGGCTCGCCCTCAGCCCTGATTGCCGCAATGTCGTGCTGAAATCCGGCGACGGGAAGACAACAAGGGTCTTCGATTTGGCGACCGGTTCTCAGGTGGGCTCTGACATGCGGCACGATTCCATTGTGCGCTACGTGCACTACGGCCAGGACGGTGAAGGGATTCTGGTGATCACCGAGGACGGGAAGGTCCGGCTCTGGGATCCGCGGACCGGACGGGCGGAAGGCCGGGCTTTCTCGTGCGGGCAGATCCTTGCGCTCATCAGAGCCGAGGATGGCTGGCGAGCCCTCGAGGGCCGGCCGGGGTCCTTGCGCATCTGGGACGCAAAGCGGGGTGTGGCCGTGGGCCGGGATCTCTGGATGCAGGGCGGGCTAACTTCGGTCTCCGCGTATCCCGGAGGAGGTAGGTTGTTGACCGGATGCAACGATGGTTCCGTCCAGCTCTGGGACCTGCGGACGGGGAGTCCGATCGGTTCCCCGGTCAGGTTTGCGAACGGCACGCGAAGCGTGGATCTGGGGAAGGACGGCACGGCTGCCGCGTTCAACTGGGTCGAGATGCGGGTCTGGAGCATCCACGATACCGACACGGCGGTGGAGCCGGATGACCTGGTCCTGCGCGCGCAGGTGATGACCCGCTGCCGGGTGGATGAGGCCGGCCGAACGGAAGTCCTGACTCCCGCGGCGTGGCAGGCACTCTCGGCGCGTCTTTCGGCCGGGAAGCCGGCCGGGCCGGAGGGAAGCGGGACGGCGGACTGGTCGGCCGTAACGAGCCGCGCCCTTTCGGTCGGTGCCGGGCAGGTGGACCTCGCCGGAGCCTTGCGCGAACTGGGCCGGCTGATGTCCAGCGGCGCGCCGATTCTGGACGCCCTGGACGCCGTCGGCAAGAAATGCTCCGACCGGGCGCTGGCGGAAGCATTCGGCGAAGTCCGCAAGTCGCTCAGGGAGGGGATGTCGCTCGCCGGGCCCATGCGCGCCACCGGCGCTTTCCCTCCGCTCGTGATCCACCTGGTGTCCGCGGGATGCGAAATAGGCAAGCTGGACGCGATGCTGATCAAGGCGGCGGACCTGCTTCGGTCGCCGGTGGCGGGGAGCAACAGCGTTAAGGCCGAAACGGCGGCGGCCATGCGAGCGTTTGAGGCCATGACCGCCGCGGATTTGCGGACGGGGCAATCGCTGGCGATTATAGGCGAATGGACAGCGAATACCGAGTTGCGCAAGGTCCTGTCGGGCATGGCGGACGAGCTCAACAGGAAAGTCAGCCTTCCCGCGGTTCTTGCCGCTCATGTGAACGTCTTCGGCGCCACCTGGCTCGGCAGAATCCCGCGCGGTAGCGAAGGAGACTGGAATGCGGTACTGAAAGCGCTTGCCGACTCCCTCGAGGAGGAGTTGATGAGGAGCGGAGTGGCGGGGAGCAACGCAGGAGGCTCCGTTGACGTGATGGAATGGGCGCTCAGCCGGGGCGGTGGGGGAGGGACAGCCGGCACTGGGCCGTTGCCGTTAGGCGATCTGGGGTTGGATCGGTCTGAGCAGGGCGCGATCGACCGCGCTTTGTCCGCCGGGCGGGGTCTCATCCTGTTCACGGGACCTGACGGGTCCGGCAAGACGACCACGGCCATTGCAGCCTTGGCCCGCGTCCGCGGCAAGAAGATCCACCTGGTGGGGGAGCATGTCGAGGAGTTGGAGCGTGCGGGAGCTTCCTTCCTTTCGACCGCCGGGGGTGGATTGGGATCCGCGCTCGAGTTGCTCGCGAAGAAGCCCGCAGGCGTGGTCCTCGTGGGCGACCTCGGGGATGCCTCCGAAATCCGGCTCGTCGGCAAGCTCGTTGCCGCAGGGCACCTGGTTATAGCCGTGGCCAGGGGCGACGACTGCGCGGAGGTGGTTGCGCGGTTTGCCGGGCTCGTGGACCCGGCCACGGGGAAGCCGGTCGATGCCAAGGCGTTTTCCGACGCGCTCTCGCTGGTCGTTTCCCAGCGCCTGCTCCGCCGGGTATGCCGCGCCTGCGCGATACCCGCGGGGGACGGGACTGGCGAGTTCGCGGGCGTCTCCCTCATGAAGGGCGCGGGATGCCCGGCGTGCGGCAATTCGGGGTTCAAGGGCCGGGTCGCATCCTTCGAGCTTCTCCCGGCCACGGCGGCGGTCCGCGCCGCGGTGGCGAAGCGGGCCCGGGTGGAAGTCATCCGGAGTCTTGCGCTCAAGGAGGGCCTGATCCCGATGCGTCAGGCGGCGGTCGCGCAAGTTAAGGCCGGGCTGACGACGCCAGATGAGTTCAGGAAGGGAGGGTTCCGCTAGATATGCCAAGTGAAACGCACAACCCGCGCCGATCCGCAGCAGGAAAAGTGAAGCCATGAGCTGGTTCATCGAGGCGCGGCCGAAGGGCGGAACGCCTGTAAGGCTCGAGATCATGCCCGGGAAGCCGGTAGTGATCGGCCGGTCCGACCAGGCGGACATGAAGGTTGCGGGCGACGGGTTCCTGAGCAGGCGGCATGTGGAGGTCAAGCTAGACGGGAAGCGGCTCGCGGTTCGCCGGCTCGAAGGCGCGTCGAACCCGGTCCTCTTCCGTGGCCAGGAGTCGGCGGAGTTCGCGATGGGGACCAACGACTGGTTCGCGATCGGGGAGACCCGGTTCGTCCTGCTCGGCGGCGAGGGAATGGTGCCGATCAAGACCGAAACGGACGACGCCCCCGCGGTCCAGCACACGATGAGCGAGGCCGACCTCTACGCGATGGGGGGGCGGGCGGACCGCATGCGGCTCCTGGACCTCGTCGAGCTGCCCGAGATGCTGAGGTCGATGAAGCGTGAGGAGTTCTTCGTGCACCTCGCCGGGATGATCCGGCTGGCCACCGACGCCCGATGGGCGGCGGTGGCGAACGAGAACGGCGAGGTGATCGCCCGGGACTGCATCGAGGACGCGCCGGCGGAATGGCGGATGAGCCGGTCCGTGATCAAGGCGGCCTTGCGCGACGCGCCGCGGCCGACGCTGTGCGTCTGGGGCGGGACCGCCGGGTTCGAGGCGACGGTGCAGGAGGGGACCGACTGGGCGATCTGCGCCGCGATGAAGGTTCCGGGCGGCGCCCCGCTCGTGCTCTATGCCGCGGGCGAGGGGGGGGAGGAAGCCGCGCGCCGGCACGAGGAGAACTCGCGGTTCATTGGCCTCGTCGCGGACATGGTGGGGCGCAGCCTCTCGGTCCACCGGCTGGAGTCGTGGCAGGGGCGCCTCGAGCACTACTTCTCCGGGCCCGTCATCTCCAAGATCCTGGAGTCCAGCGATCCCAAGGGGCTGGAGCCCCGGATCTCGCCGGCGACGATCATGTTCTTCGACATCCGCGGGTTCTCGAAGCGCACGGAGGGGCAGAACGAGCGCATCCTGTCCTACCTGGGGGAGCTCCGCCGGATCATGACCGCGATGACCGAGGAGATCTTCAACGAGGGCGGCAACGTGCTCCAGTATCTGGGCGACGGCATCATGGCGTGCTGGAACGTCCCGATCGAGGTGCCGAACCACGTGGACGGGGCGGTCCGCGCCGCGATGCGGATGGCCACGCGCCTTGGGGAAATGACCGACGGCTGGAAGTGCGGGATCGGGCTGCACACGGGCGACGTCGTGGCGGGGTCGCTGGGGTCGGACCTCATGTTCTCGTACGGGGTCATGGGCGCGGTCGTGAACCAGTCGTCCCGGGTGGAGGGGATCACGAAGCACGTCGAGACCCCGATCCTGGTGACGAAGGAGATCGCGGAAAAGCTCTCGCCGGCGGTGGCGTTGACCAGGCGGATCGGCCGGTTCCAGCCTGCGGGCATGCACGTCGCGCTCGATCTCTACGAGCCCCTGCCGCCCGACGCCGAGCGCGAGCCGCTCGCCGTCTACGCGAAGGGCCTCGAGATCTTCGAGCGGGGCGACTGGGAGGAAGCCTACAAGGTCCTCGACCAGCTCGGCCACGAGGACCGGCCGGCGCGGTTCATCAAGGCGCTGGCCGAGAGCTACCGGCGCCATCCCCCCAAGGGCTGGCAGGGCATCATCGAGTTGAGCGAGAAGTAGGCTCTCGGGCGCTACGGGCGGGGAAGGCGCCGGGGGAGGCGGGTGATCAATTGCCGCGCGATCTCCTCGTCGACGGCGAGGTCCGAGGTTTCCTCGGAGAGGTAGCCGGTCACCTCGGCGCGGATCCCGTCGAAAAGCCGGGCCGCGGGTGTGTCCGCTCTCGCGGCGCGACCCTGGGAAAGCTCGTGGCTCACGATCCGGACCCGCTTGGCCAGCTCCCGGACGCAGAGGTCGTGGACGGCCGCGATCAGTTCCTGCGGCGTCGCTCCGGTCCGTCCGTGCCGGGTTAGCAGGAGCACGAGCGCCCGGCGGAACCGCGCCCGGCGCTGGTTCAGCAGGCGGTCAATCCTGACGCGGATCGCGGTCGGGGAGATCGGGGGCATTCTTCGGGTCCTCCGGCTTCGATGATCCTCCCGGGGGCTTCGGGGGGGATGTGACGTCCGACACCGGGGTCGAGGCGACCCTGGCGGCATCCTCGGCCGCATCCACTTCCCGGTCGTGCCGGCGCGCCATCTCTTCCTCGCCGAGTTCCTCGGCCATGATCTGCTCGAGCGACTGCCAGCGCGCGCCGGTCAGGGAGGCGCGCTGGCTGAACTGGAGGTCCTTCCAGACCTGATTCGCGTATTCATGCCCGGCCATGGCTCCGGCCCGCCAGCCGAACCAGGCGACCGGGAGCAGCAGGATGATCGTCCAGCGCGTGGGGTTCTCGGTCATCCCGGGGAGGAACAGCCAGATGATCTCCCGGCCGATCAGGACCGCCATGGCGGTGCAGATGAGGATGGCGAACCAGCGCTTGCGCCTGGCCTCCCGGAACCGGGCCCGGAAGGCCTCCGGCGAGGTGTCGTCCATGTCCGTATCTTATCCGAGAGTACAATGATTCCGATGAAAGCCGCCATGCTCACCGGGCCCCGCCGGATCGCCGTGCTCGAGGTGCCTGTCCCGCGTCCGAAACGGGGGGAAGCGCTCGTGCGGGTGCGGGCGGTGGGCATCTGCCGGTCAGACCTCCACTACTACCTTCACGGCCGGATCGGGAGCCAGGTGGTGGAGTCGTACCCGCAGGCGCTCGGCCACGAGCCCGCGGGGGAAGTGGCGGCGCTGGGACCGGGGGTCCGGGGACTCCGGGTCGGCGACCGGGTAGCCGTCGAGCCCGCGGTCCCCTGCGGGAAGTGCGCGATGTGCCGGGCGGGGCGCGGGAACATCTGCGCGAAGGTCCGGTTTCTCGGGATGCCGGGTCTGCCCGGGGCCTTCTGCGAATACCTGGCTTGGCCGGCCGCGAGTCTCGCCAGGATCCCGGCGTCGGTGTCGTTCGCCGAGGCCGCCGCCCTCGAGCCGTTCGCCATCGGCGTCCACGCGGTTTCGCTCTTCGGATCGCGTCGAATCCGCACGGCCGCCGTCGTAGGGTGCGGCCCGGTCGGGGTCTCGGTGGTCGCCGCGCTGACATTCCGGCGCGCGGCGGTGACGGCCTGCGACTACGTTCCGGCGCGGCTCCGCGTCGCCCGGCGAATGGGCGCCGGTCGCACCATTCGGATCGATCCGCGACGTCCCATGGGGCTTCAGGCGGCCGCGCTGGGGGCTCCCGAAGTCGTCGTCGAGGCCGGCGGCACCACCGAGTCGCTCGATCTCGCGATCCGGGTCATCAGGGCCGGCGGGACGATCGCGGTAATCGGGATCATGGACGAGGACCTGACCCCCGTGGACCTGCACGTGGCGCGGCGCAAGGAGCTCGTGATCCTGAACGTGCGCCGGTCGAACGGCGAGCTGCCCGCGTGCATCCGCCTGCTGGCGTCCCGCCGCGTCGATCTGCGTCCCATGGTGACCCACCAGGGGGGGCTTTCTGACGCGGCCCGGCTCTTCCGGCTCGCGGCCGGCCGCTCGGGCGGCGTCGTCAAAGCGCTCATCCTGCCGTAAGCGCCACCCGTAATGCTGCTGCCCGACGATACGATCCCCTCGCTCTACCGCCGCATCGCCCGCGGATTCGGCGAGACCTTCTGGGACGAGGGCGCGCGGCTGCTCCGGGACCCCGGCCGGCCGGGGAAGCACCTGACCCGGGATTCCCTGTACTTCGCCCGGGTCCTCCTGGACCTGCGCGACGAGGTGCAGTCGGCGCGGGCGGCCGGGATCGTCGACGCCGTCCTCGACACGCAGGTGACGCGGGAGGGGAGCGAGCACTGCGGCAACTTCCCGTGGGGGGCCGAGGACGGGGAGGCGGGCACCTGGGACCCGAACTGGGCGTGCTTCAACGCCGCGACCCTGCTGGAGCTGCTCGTCTGGCACCGGACCCGGCTGCCCGACGCGACCGTGGCGCGCGCCGAGCGCGCGCTGGCCCTGTGCGCGGAACACGATCTGGCCCGGTGGGTCGCCCCCGCGTACACGAACATCGCCCTGCTCAGCTCCCTCTGCCTGGCCGGCGCCGGGGAGGTCCTGCGGAACCGCGATTTCGCGGAGGCGGGCCGGGAGAAGCTTCGCGAGACCGACGCCTGCGTCGCCACGACCGGGGCGTTCGACGAGTACAACTCGCCGACGTATACGGCCGTCAACCTGCGGGCGCTGGCCGGGATCCTCGCGTTCGTCAAGGACGGGGAGGTCCTCGGCGTGGCGGAGAAGCTCCGGCGGTTCCAGTGGGAGGAGCTCCTCGATCGCGTCCACCTGCCGACCGGCCAGTTGGCCGGCCCGCACGGCCGCGCGTACGGCCGGGACATGCTCCGCGACACGCGGGGCCACGTGAAATGGTATCTCTTCCGCGCGCTCGGGGAGGCCTTTCCGGTCGGGGTCGAGGCGGACGCCACGCCGTCGGACCTCTTCCCGGGCCTGATCCTGCTCGATCCCGACTGCCCGGAAGACCTGCTGCACGCGTGGCGGAGGCGCCGTCTGCCGCGCTCCGTGTCGATGATCACGGACTCGTGCTCGCGGTCGGTGCCCCTCCCCGAATCCCGCCGGTTCCCGCCGCTGTGGCGGTCGCGCGCCGGGCGCGAGGCGTGGAAAACCCTCGTCGAGAGCAAGGGGGCGCCGGGCACGCCGGGGTTCCTGGGCCAGGTCCAGTGCGCGACTACGCACCTCGCCGGGCTCTGGTGCCTCGGGAGCGCGAGCGCGGAGGCGCTCGGCGACCAGGCCCAGCCGCTCATCGCGCACTGGGCGAACGCGGACCGGCCCGACCGCGGGAACTCGTTCGCGGCCCTGGCACTCCGCGAGCACGGGGGCAAGCTCGAGCGGTTCGGCGGCGCGGTCCTGTGCTGCGCGCAGCACGGCGGCCGGGTGCTCGGCCTGCTGCGGTTCGGACTGGACCCCGAAGACCGCTCCGCCCCGTCGGCGGCGCGCGCAGTGCTCGCGTTCCAGGTCAACGCGGACGCGAACCCCGAAGTGGTTGTACACGGAGGCTCCCGGGCCATGCCTCTGGCTCCGCCGCCCGACGTGGACGAGACCGTGCCCCTGCACCGGGGCATCGTCTTCAAGTCGAACGGCGTCCTTTGCGGCGTGCGCGTACTCCAGGCCCGCGTCCCGGGCGCGAAGGTCAGCTCCGCGCTCCGCGACCTCGCCGCGCCGGGGGCGGGTGCCGAGGGCGAGACCGGCGCGCACCTGATCCTCGAGCCGGTCGAGCTCGCGCTCGGGGCGGAGGCCTACGTCGCGTTCGCGGTCGAGGTCTGCGAGGAGACCAGGAGCGGGGGGCTCGCCGGGCTGGCGGGCCGGCTCCTGGCGGCCCGGGTGGACGCGGATCGGAGTGCGGACGGGCGCGTCCGGCTCGCGTGGGGCTCGCAGTTGACGCTGGAAACGTCGGTCAGGGTCCTGGACATCAAGGGCTGGCTCGACCCCGAGGGGGCCGTGCTCACGTGAACCTGCACGACCTCGAGACGCCGTGCGCGATCGTGGACCTCGACCGGCTGGAGGCGAACATCGAGAACCTTCAGGCGTACCTCGGGGGCCACGGCATCGCGAACCGGCCGCATATGAAGACCCACAAAGTCCCCGAGATCGCGCGGATGCAGATGAAGGCGGGGGCGATCGGGACCACGTGCCAGAAACTCGGGGAGGCCGAGGTCATGGCCGACGGCGGGATCGAGGACATCTTCCTGCCCTACAACCTGCTGGGGGCGGCCAAGCTCGACCGGCTCGTGAGGCTCGCGCGGCGGGTCAGGATGAGCGTCACGGCCGATTCGGCCGTCGTGGTAGAGGGTCTCTCCGCCGCGATCGCCAAGGCTGGGCTGACGCTCCCGGTCCTCGTCGAGTTCGACACCGGGATCGGCCGGTGCGGGGTGCAGACTCCCGGGGAGGCGCGGGAACTCGCCCGGACGATCGCGGCGTCCCCGGGGCTCGTCTTCGCCGGGCTGATGACCTATCCGCACAACGAGCAGACCGTGCCCTTCGTCGAGGAGACGACGGCCCTGCTCGGGCGGGACGGGATCAAGCCCGGGATCGTGAGCCTCGGGGGGACGTCGGGCATGAAACAGGCGCACACGCGCAAGGGGGTGACCGAGTACCGGGCCGGGATGTACGCCTTCGGCGACCGGTCGTCCATCGCGTCGGGCGCGACCACGCTGGCGAACAGCGCGCTCACGATCCTGACGACGGTCGTCTCGCGGCCGACGCCGGATCGGGGCATCCTCGACGCGGGGAGCAAGACGATCTCGTCGGACCTCCTCGGCCTCACCGGTCACGGGCACGTGGTCGAGTACCCGGAGGCGACGATCGGGAAGCTGACCGAGGAGCACGGCCACGGCGACTTCGGGCCGTGCGCGCGGAAACCGAAGATCGGGGAACGGGTACGGGTGATCCCGAACCACTGCTGCCAGATCGCCAACCTGCTGGGGACCCTCTACGGGGTGCGGGGCGAGGAGGTCCGGATCGTCTGGCCGGTCCTGGCCAGAGGAAAAGTTCAGTAGCTTACCCGACGCAGGTGGCCCCTTCCCAAGGGGTCACCTGCGTCGAGGCGTCGTCATCGACGCCCGATCGAAGTCCCCCTGCTTGGCCCGCTACCTTCGATGAGGCGTCGTCACCGACGCCCGTGGTCCCGGCGCCAGGCCTTGATCCGCTTCGCCGCGGCCGCGCGTCCGGACTGCTTCGCGACTTTCCGGCGGGGGGCGGTAACCGCGGTGCCGGCCTCGATCGGCTGGCCCTGCTGGATCTCGCTCTGCACCAGCCGGTCCACGAACCGGTCGAGCCGGTCGCTCGACTTAGCCTGGGTAGTGATGCCCGTCGGCGGGATCGTGTAGGTCACCGGGCCGGTCGGCGTCGCGTACGCTGCCGTTGCGCCGATCGCGCCGGAAGACGCCGTCGCGACTCCGACCTGGCCAATGTGCCGGCCGATGGACCAGGCGATCCAGGTTTCGGCGGCCAGGCCCAGGAGTTCCGACCACGGCTGGGCGACGGTCTCGTCCGAGTCCGGACTTCCCCCGAGGTATCCGAAGAGCGTGCCGAGGCTGTCGAGCGTCTCGCGCAGCGGCGGCATGACGTTGACGACGGCGGCGACCGCCAGGAGGACGAGCATGACCCGCAGATTAACGACGAACCCGATGCTGAAATAGCGGTCCAGGATCGCGTGGCCGCCGGTCCCGCCGTTCCGGCGCCAGGCCCAGACGACCCCCGCGACGGTGATGACGAAGAGCAGGAAGACGACCGTCGCGGAATGGCTGGTGGCCGAGATGGACGAGAGAGTGACCAGGAGCATCCAGGCCAGCAGGTAGCGGAACCGGTCGGATTCAGACAGGCCTTCGCGCGCCAACTGTTCCTTGAGCGGACGGACCCGGAGGAAATACACGGTGGTTTATCTTATCAGGCCCTTGGCGCCCGGTGGTATAAGATAAGGCGAGAGACCCGAGAGGGAGCTGTAGGAGGACAAGCCATGAGGACGTTCCTGTTGACCGCCTTCGTCATCGTGTTCGCCGGCCGGACCGCGCTCGGGGATCCCGCGACGCCCGCGGTACCGGGCGGCGGGAATCCAAACACCGACAACCCCAATGCCGCCACGCCGGCGGTGCCCGGCGGGGGTAACGACCAGGACAAGGACAAGCCCGCGACGACGCCCTCGGGGGTCACGCCCGGCCAGCCGGGCGGCGGGAACCCGAACAACGACAACCCGAACGCCGCGACACCTGCCCAAAAAGGCACGCCCGCGCCTGCGGCGACCCCGGCGCCGGCTCCTGCGCCGACCCCGATCCCGCGCCGCTCTCCGTCGTCGATGCCCGCGATCCGGACGACGCAGACCATCCCGCCCGGGGGCGCGCCGGCGCCGATGCCCGGTTATGCCGCGCCGGCCCCGGCCGCGTTGACTACTCCGTCCGTCTACGCCCAGCCGCCCGTCTACCCCCTGCTCCCGGGCACCGATGAGGTGGCACCGGGTCCCTCCGGGCCGCCGGTGCCGTGTCTCGCGATCCAGAGCACTATTCTCGCCTCGGGCGGGAAGTGGCTGCTGGTCCCCGTGCCGACCGCGGACCAGGTGCTCGTCATCGACGCGAAGCGGAACACGCTCATCACGCGGATCATGGTCGGGCCGGGCCCGGTGGCGGTCGCGGTTTCGCCGGACGGCAAGACCGCCTACGTAGCCTGCTGGCACGCGGCCTCGGTCGCGGTCGTCAGCCTCGCGGACCTCAAGGTGACCGACACGATCCGGACCGGGCGCAACCCGTCCGCGCTCGTGGTCAGTCCCAACGGCAAGGAAGTCTGGGTCGCGGATGGCGGGGACAACACCCTGAGCATCATCGACGTCGGATTCCGCCGCGTGCTCGCCGTGGTGCCGGTCGGGCCCCTGCCGCAGGAGCTCACGGCGACGCCGGACGGCAAGACCCTGTTCGTGTCCAACGCGGGCGACGCGTCCGTGAGCGTCGTGGACATCGGAGCCCGCATGGTCACGACCGTCATCCGGGGACGTTAAACCCAATAGCAGGGCAAAGCTGAAGGGCCGGTGGGCGACCTCCTGGTTCGTCCGGCCGGCCCGGTTGACGCGGTCGCGATCAACGCGATCTACAACCACTGGGTTCTGACCTCGACTGCTACCTACCAGACCGAGCCTTCGGGGCTCGAGGAGACCCGGACGCAACTGGCGTCGCACGGCCCACTGCATCCCATGATCGTGGCCGTCCTGGACGGGACCGCCCGGGGCGGCGAGGTCGTGGGGTGGGGGTCCCTCTCGCCATTCCACGGCCGCGAGGCCTACGCGCGCACGGTCGAGAACTCGGTCTACGTCCACCCCGAGCGCCTGCGCCGGGGGATCGGTTCCGCCCTGCTCGCCCGGCTGATCTCGCTCGGGAGCGTTGCCGGCCACCGCGTCATCGTGGCCCGGATCGACGCGGAGCAGGTTCCCAGCCTCGCGCTGCACGCCAAACACGGGTTCACGCGCGCCGGCGAGCTCCGGCAGGTGGGGTACAAGTTCGACCGCTGGCTCGACGTGATCTACATGCAGAGGAACCTGCGCGAGGACGGACGGTGAGGACGCGGCGGCCGGGACGGACGGGGCTCGACCAGTCGGTGCTGGGTCTCGGCGGCCACGAGTTCCTGCCCGACGGACGGTCCCGCGGGTTCAACGAGGACTACGGACGCGCCACGAGCGCGGGGGTGATCTTCCCCGGGTTCGGGGGGGAGCGGCGGCGGGGCGTGGTGGCGGCCGCGCACGCGGCGGGGATCAACTTCTTCGATGTCACCATCGACTCCGAGAAGGAGGCGCTCGGCCGCAACCTGCGCGAGTGTCCGCCGCCACGCGAGATCGCGGTCCAGACCCGGCCCGAGGGCATGGTCTACACGAACAATCCAGACGATGCGCACAACTGGCGGATGGCGGACCTCGGGCTCCTCCGGGACGAGGTGCGCCGCGGCCTCGGCCTCCTCGGGCGGCCGCGCGTGGACTTCCTGAACCTCGGGTTCATGGGGTCCGCGGTGGAGCACGACCCCGGCTACCTGGCGAAGATCGTCCGCAACGTCCGGGCTCTCAAGGACGATGGGCTGATCCGGTTCGCCTGCGCGGACACCTTCTCGGGCGAATGGCTCTACGAGCGCCAGATCGGGACGGGGGCCTTCGACGGGATCTTCATCAACTTAAACCTCGCCGACGACGGGCCGGCGCGCCGGATCCTTCCGCTGGCCGCCGACCTCGGGCTATCCGTGCATTGCCGCGAGGCCTTCCTCAAGGGCGAGCTCTTCCGGCTGGGAGAGGCGGCGGGGGTGACGGACCGCGCCGCGCTGGCGCGGGCGGCGCTCCGGTGGGTTCTCGCCCACCCCCAGGTCACCACCGTCGTGGTCGGGGCGGACAATGCGGCCCAGCTCGAGGCGGCGGTCGCCGCAGCGGAACAGCCGGAGCTCGACGACCAGGATCGCGGACTCCTCGACCGGGTCCGGGCCACCGGGGCGTTCCGCGACGTCCAGGACGGGAAACGCAGGGCGTTCGGCACGTATACTGCCTGATGGAGGTACGTGACCCATGACGACTGCGCTGGAGGAATCCTGGACCCCGCCGGCCTGAGCATAGATCCGGAATCGCCGGAGGGGGTCAACCGGCGTGCGTCACCGCGTCGCCCGGTCCGGATCGCGGGCACGGCGTGGATCGTCGCGCGCGTGGTCGCCCCGCCCTTCAAGGTCGAGGCAACCGATGTCAGCGCCGGCGGGATGATGCTCCACGGCACCTCGCGCGCCTTCCCCGAGCTGGAGCCCGGCGACGAGTTCATGATCGGGTTCCCGGTCGAGCACTCCAAGGAGGACGTCAGCGTGCGGGGCAGGCTGGCGTGGAAGCGGATGGGGTTGATGACCCTGCTCGGGGACTGGTCCTTCGGCATCCGGTTCCACGACACGCCCGAGTCCGTGATCCTCAAGCTCCTCGACGTGGCCGCGCGCCAGCGGGAGAGTCCCCAAAAGCCCTGACGGGGCCGCCGTCTGCGGCGGAGGCGCCCGAATTGAACGCGGACGCGCGGGGGGCGTACAATCCCGACGCAATGACCGCCACCGCCCGCGCCCTGCCGCCCCTCGACCGCCCGCTCTTGTGGGGCCGCCTCTACCGGGAGGCCGAGCTCCTGAAGGCCGCGCTTCGCGTCTACACCAAGCCCCTGTTCGCGTGGCGCAAGGCCCTCGCGGTCTCGACCGACGACCGCACGCTCTACGACTTCGCGCGCTCGGGTTTGAAGCATCTCGACCGCATGCACGGCGAGCTCGCGCGCGGCGAGTTCCGGTTCCGGCCGGGGCTGGCGCTTACGTTCAACTTCAACGGCAAGCGTCGAACCCTGCACATCTACCCGTGGGAGGAGCGGGTCGTGGACCTCCTGCTGTACCGGCTGCTCACCCGGTCCCTGCACGGCTGGCTCTCGCCCCACGCGTGGGCCTACCGGATCACGGGGTTCGGCGTGGACCGGTGCCAGCGCGGAGTGGCGAAGGCCCTTCAGCGGGGCGGAGGACCCCGGTACGTGGTCAAGCGGGACATCACGGAGTATTTCGCGTCCGTGGACCACGGGATTCTGCTGGAGCAGGTCGGCTCGCTGGTGGCGCCTGGCGACCCGCTCATGCGCCTGCTCGAATCCCGGGTGCGGTTCCAGTACCGGCGCGACGGCGAGACGCTGACCGCGGACCGCGGCATCCCGTTCGGGACCGCGGTCGCGTGCGCGTTCGCGAACATCCACTTGACGGGGCTGGACCGCGACCTGGCCGCGATCCCGGGGATCGCGTACTTCCGGTACGCGGACGACATACTCGTCGTGACGCCGGATGGCCCGGCGGCGCGCCGGGCGGCGTCGGTTATCGACGACGCGCTAGCCTCCCTGCGATTGACCGACAAGGCAAGTCACCGGCACGACTACTATTTCGCCGCGCCCCCGGGTCCGAGGACGGACCCGCCGCGCGAAGCCTTCGGCTTCGCGGGGGTTTCGCGGTTCAGGCATTTGGGATTGGAGTACCGCGCGGACGGGTCGATCGGGCTCTCGCGCGACAAGTTCCGGAAGATCATGAACCTGTTCCGGTACGCGTTCCGGCGCAAGGCGAAGCGGCTCGCGCGGATGAAGGACCCGGAGGCGCGGGCGCGCACCGCGGTCGAGCTCGCACGCCAGGTGCTCGAGAACGGAATGCGGAACATCGCGATCGTGGACTACTACCTCAAGCACGTGACCGACGAGGCCCAGCTCGGCCTGCTCGACCGCTGGCTGGCCGAGGAGGTTCTCGCGATCGCGACCGGCCGGGGCCACCGGAAGGGCAACTTCCGCGTTATTTCCTACGGGCGCCTGCGGGCCCTGGGTCTGCCGTCGCTCGTGCATCGGCGCCGGCTCATTCGGCACGGTCACCTGGATTCGTCGTTCTTCATATGGAAGATTCAGCAGGCCCGGCGCGCGGCCGGACGAACGGAGGGGACGGCTGCCACCCCCGGAAAGGGCCCGCAAGGGCCGCTTCGCCGGGGATTCTCTCCAAGCCCAGAAGCAGCGGCAATTGAAACGCCCGTGGGAGAGGGCGCCGCCTGTCGATGGGTGTCATTGAAGAATGCTGCCGCTACGCGGCAGCATTCGTTTCCCAAGCCGTCCTTTCCATTGGTCACGGCCGCGCACACCAGTCAGGAGGATCCGAGGTGAAGATCATCGATTGTCCGTACTGCAACCAGCCGGGGGCGGAGAAAAGCCTGTTCAAGACCCGGTGTCCGAACCCCGCGTGCCCGGCGTATGACCCTGAGATGAGGGGCGGGCTCTCCGTGAACCGGTCGACGACGGAGGCGCGGACCGAGATGCCGGCCCGCCCCGTGTCTCCGGAGTCCGCGCAGCCGAAGCCGGGCGAGCTCCTGCCGCAGGCGGGCGAGGGTGCCCCCGGCCGGCCGGAGTCCGACCGCAAGACCGTGGAGGTGAAGGCGAAGGGGGGCGGTTGCGGCGGAGCGCTCCTCCTCTGGGTCGCCGCCTACTTCGCGTTCCGTTATGCGCTTCGCCACGGCTCCTACTGGTGGGGGCTCGTCGCCTTCTTCGTGTTCCTCGCGTGGAGCAAGTCGCGCCAGGAGACGGCCCGCGCGGCCCGGCGCCCCGCGGCGACGCGCGAGATCGATAAGGAGACGGGTAAGCCCGTCATCGTTTACGAGGAGCCGTTCGACGCCGGTGGCGAGCACGGGGTCGAGATCCGGTACAAGAACTGGAAGGGCGAGACCAAGACCTTCGTCGGCGACCGGCGGACGATGCGGCGCCGCGGCCGCCATCTGTCCCTGCGCGTCGCGCCCAATGGCGTCCGGATCGCGCTCGCGCTCGACCGGATCCAGAATCTGCCCGAGGCGGAGGCCGCAACCCCGAAATGAAGCTCTGGTACCGCGAGCCGGCGGCGGCGTGGTTGCACGCGCTGCCCGTGGGGAACGGACGGCTCGGGGCCATGGTCTTCGGCGGCACGCGCGAGGAGCGGCTCCAGCTCAACGAGCTCTCGCTCTGGGCGGGAGCCCCTGGCGATTGCGCGAATCCCGAGGCGCTCGCCCACCTGCCCGAGGTCCGGAAGCTGGTCTTCGCGGGGCGGTACGCGGAGGCGGAGGCGCTCTGCGACCGGTTCCTACTGGGCTCCCCGAACGCCGTCCGGCCGTACCAGGCCCTGGGCGATCTGCGGCTAGTCTTCGACGGCGTGGGAGAGGCGGACGGCTACCGGCGCGAACTCGACATCGAGACAGCGATGGCGAGGGTCATCTTCACCTCGGGGGGCGTGGGTCACCGGCGGGACGTCTTCGCGAGCTTCCCCGACCAGGTGATCGTCGTCCGGCTCGAGGCCTCGGGACCCGGCGGACTCTCGTTCACGGCCGCAATCTCGCGGGAGGCGGACGCCGCGATGATACCGGCCGGCACGGACCTCGCGCTGACGGGGGCTTGCGACGGCGGGCAGGGACTCGCCTTTGAGGCGCGCGTCCGGTGCGTCGCCGAGGGGGGCACCGTGTCGGTGGGATCATCCGGGCTCCGCGTCGAGGGCGCGAGGGCCGCCACCCTCCTCATCGCGGCGGCCACGGCGTGGGACGGGAGGAACCCCGGCGCCGAGTGCGCCGCGGCGCTCGACCGGGCGTCTGCGAAGTCCTTCGAGGACCTGCTCGCGGCCCATGCGACCGACCACCTCGCGCTCTTCGGCCGGGTCTCGCTGGACCTGGGCGGCGCCGCGGGGGGGGACCTCCCGACAGACGAACGGCTGGTCCGGGTGGGGCGCGGTGAGCCCGACCCCGATCTCGAGGCCACGCTGTTCCAGTACGGCCGGTACCTGCTCATCGCCTCCTCCCGGCCGGGCGGACTCCCGGCCACGCTACAGGGCCTCTGGAACGACTCGCTGACCCCCGCCTGGGACTGCGACTGGCACCTGAACATCAATCTCGAGATGAACTACTGGCCGGCCGAGCCGTGCGCCCTGCCCGAGTGCGCTGAGCCCCTGCTCGCCCTCGTCGAGTCCCTGCGCGAGTCCGGCCGCCGCACGGCCCGCGTCCACTACGGCTGCGGCGGGTTCGTGGTCCACCATCTCACCGACCTCTGGGGATTCACGGTGCCCGCGAACGCGTCGAAGTACGGGCTATGGCCGATGGGCGCGGCGTGGTTATGCCGGCACCTATGGGACCGCTGGGATTACGGCCGGGACCCCGCGGGCCTGGCCCGACTATACCCGGTGATGAAGGAGGCCGCGGACTTCTTCCTCGACTTCCTGGTCGAGGACCCCGAGGGCCGCCTCGTGACCTGCCCGTCGATGTCGCCGGAGAACGTGTTCCGGACCGCCGACGGCCAGGTTGCTTCCGTGTGCGCGGCACCTGCGATGGACGTCCAGCTCATCGACGACCTCCTGGCCCGCGTCGCCGACGCCTCCGAGATTCTCGGGGTCGACGAGGACTACCGGGAGCGCGTGCTCGGCGTGCGCGCCCGCCTCCCCGGGATGCGCATCGGGCGGCACGGCCAGCTCCAGGAGTGGGCCGAGGACTTCGAGGAGGTGGAGCCCGGCCACCGCCACGTGTCGCATCTGTGGGCCGTCTATCCCGGCGACGGGATCACCCCGCGGGCCGCGCCCGAGCTGGCGACGGCGGCCCGGCGGTCGCTCGAGCGCCGGCTCGCGCACGGCGGGGGCGGGACCGGGTGGAGCCGCGCCTGGGTCGTCGCGCTCTGGGCGCGGTTCGGCGAGGGCGCCTTCGCGCACGCGAGCATCCTCGAACTCCTGCGCCACAGCGTCGAGCGGAACCTGTTCGACCTGCATCCGCCGCATATCTTCCAGATCGACGGGAACTTCGGGGTGTCGGCTGCGATGGCCGAGATGCTCCTGCAGTCCCACGGCGGGGACCTCATCTTCCTCCCGGCCCTTCCCCCGGCCTGGCCCGACGGCCGCGTCACCGGGCTGCGCGCCCGCGGCGGGTTCACCGTGGACCTGGACTGGTCCGCGGGAGTGCTCACGCGCGCGATTGTGCGGGCGAGCGTGCCCCTCGTCTGCCGCGTCCGGTCCGCCGTGCCCCTCGGGTTCGCCCCGGGTCCGGCCTCGGACCCGGGGGCACAGGACGCGCCCGTGGCCGACACCCCGGAGCCCGGGGTTTTCGAGTTCGAAGCCGAATCCGGCGGCGTCTACGAATTGGTTCCGGGATGAAGGTCTTGGTGTTTGCCGGCCTTGTCGGACTTGCGGGCGCGTCCTCCGGCGCGGTGCCTTGGACTCCGGTGGGACTGGCGGGCGGCGGGGGGATGTTCGTCCCCGCGATCTCGCCGCTCGACGCGAACCATCTCATGGTCAACTGCGACATGTCGGACGCGTTCATCTCCCGGGATGGCGGCGAGAACTGGACCATGATTCACCACCGGCAGTTGCGCGGGAACACGCGGTGCCGGCCGATCTTCCACCCCCGGGACCCCGACACGATTTTCGCGGCGGGTGACTGGGGCGGGGGGCTCAAGGTCAGCCGGGACGGGGGTACCACGTGGGCGGCATGGGGCGACCTTCCCGAGGGCGTCACAGAGATCGCGCTGGACCCGGGCGCGCCGGACCGGATGCTGGCCGTGGTCGATGGCGGGGAGGCGTACGCGTCCGCGGACGCCGGTGCGCACTGGACGAAGACCGAGGGGATCCGCAGCCGGGTCGCGGGGTTCCACTTCGACCGGACCAGTCCCGCGTCCGCCCGGGTCTGCTTCGCGGGGACGGATGCGGGCGTCTTCGTGAGCCGCGACGGGGGGAGGACGTGGTCTCCCACGGCGGGGAAGGGCTTGCCCCTGGACCTGATCAAGTCGAAGGACGGCTGGAACTCCGGCGAGGGCGCACCGTTGGGGCCGAGCTTCTGCGGGGGGTCGAGCACGACGACGGGCGAGTGCGTCCTGTACTTCGTGACCCGGACGGCCGTGGCCGGGGGCAGGCTCACGGGAGGTGTATTCCGGTCCACGGATCGGGGCGAGACGTGGACGTCCTGCATGGGCGGCGGGATCAATCTCGATACCAAGTCGGCCGACGAGTGGGCGGAGGGGCCGTTCCCCCGGTACCATCACGTGCTCACGACCGACACCGCGCCGAGGACCGTCTACGTCGCCTGCACCAGCTCCGGCTACAATCCGCCGCATCACGCCACGGTCTGGCGGAGCGACGACGCCGGCGCCACGTGGCGGCCGGTCTGGTACTCGGACCCCCGGTGGAAGGAGTACAACTGCGAGACCGACCGCACTTCCGCTTCCCGGGGCGCGAGCTACAACGGCACGCCGTTCGGGCTCTCGATCTCGCCGACGGACCCCAACGTCCTGGTCATGACCAACTCGGGCCAGTGCTTCATCACCCGCGACGGGGGGGCGAGATGGATCGCCTCGCACAGCCGTAGGTCCTCAACGAGCAAGACCATCGCGAAGGATGAGGCCTGGCGGTGCAACGGGCTGGTCGTGACCACGACCTGGCACTACGAAATCGACCCGCACGACGCGAACCGGCACTTCATCTGCTACACGGACGAGGGGATCGCGCGGTCCGACGACGGGGGGAAGAACTGGCGGTGGTGGGGTGACGAGTCGGGCAGTCCGTGGCGCAACACCTGCTACGAGCTCGCGTTCGATCCCGCCATCAAGGGGAAGATCTGGGGCGCGTTCTCGGACGTTCACGACATCCCGAACGGGAATATCATCTGGGGCCGGCATTCGAGCACGGAGCCCGGCGGCGTCTGTCTGAGCGAGGACGAAGGGGTCACGTGGAAGCCGCTTCATGGCCTGCCCTTGGCGCCCGTCGTCTCGGTCATCCTCGATCCCGCGAGCCCGGCGAGCGCCCGGCGGCTCTGGGCCTCGTCGTTCGAGCACGGCGTGTACCGGACCGACGACGGCGGGAAGACCTGGAAGATGTGCGGCACCGGGCTCGGCGACCCCGGCGTCAACGTCCGCGTCTGCCGGCTGATCCTCCACAAGGATGGAACGCTGTTCGTGCTCATCACGGCCAAACGAGTGAACGGGCAGTTCTTGAAGGAGGGCGTCGGGCTCTGGCGGCTCGCGAAGGGCGCGACCCGGTGGAAGCGGATCACGGCTACCGTGAACCTGCGGTGGCCCAAGGACTTCACCGTGGACCCCGACGACAGCCGCGTCATCTACCTCGGCGCCGCGGACATCACCGGGGAGGAGCAGGGGGGTCTCTACCGGACCTCGGATGGCGGCATGTCGTGGACCCGAATCCTGCTGAAAGGCCCCGAGCACTTCGGCGCCGTTCTCCATCCCACGAAGAAGGGCTGGGTCTACGCCACGCTGTGCGAGGAGGCGAAGGAGTCCGGACTGTATCTCTCGAAGGACGGCGGTTCGACGTGGGCGCCCTTCCTCGACCTGCCGTTCTCGAACATCATGCGCATCACCTTGGACCCCACCGACGCCTCCGCCATGTACGTCACCACCTTCGGCGGCTCCGTCTGGCACGGGCCGATAGAGCCTTCATCTGTTGTGCTACCGTAGCTCGAGATGACGAGCTTCCAGGACGCGGTCAAGGCGGCGGGGATCACGAAGCCCGAGGACTTCCTGCCCGACGCGTGGCACGAGACCCAGTCCAGGTACCCGGGCGATCCCACCCCGTTTCTCGAAGAAGCGTTCCTGGCCGACGCGATCCGGTACGTTCGCCTGCCTGACGAGATCGGGGGAGAAGTGCTCGCGGCCGCCGCCGAGTTCCGGAAGCGCCCGGAGATCTGCCGGCTCCTGTGGCACTGCCACACGCTTCTGTTCCAGCCGCCCCAGCGGGACCTGTACCCCCACTGGACCTGCCCCGGGCTGGCAGATCGCGCCGGCATGTTCCAGGTCTTCGCGCTCCTGTCGGGCCTGCCGCGCCTCCGCGCGATGTACGCGAAGCGGGGCATCCCCGACGACGTGGCCGCGCACACGATGTCCGACATCGAGATCTGGATGCGCGTTCACCACGGCAACACCGGCCACTGGGGGCTGGACGAGCTGGGCTGGCTCACGCTCCACTTCAGCGGCAACCTCCTGCGTCTCGGCCGGCTCCAGTTCATGCACATCAAGTGGCATGGCGGGGTCCGGATCTTCCGGCATCGACCGTCCGGTCGCGTGGTCCTGCTCGCGGAGCCGGGCACCTTGTTCCGGGCCGACGGCAACATCGACGGGTCGAACGGGATCCACGACGAGAAGGGCCGGTGGACGGCCGTGCTCGAGCGGTCGGGTGGCGTGATCCGCGGGAACCCGATCTCGGAGGATGTGCTTGCGATCCGGGAGCCGGTCGATCTTCCCGAAGCCGAATGGATGGAGGCATTGCATAAGGGCGACCCCGTTCTCGACATGCACATCCCGGCGGGGGAGCCGCTGGCCGAGGGCGCCTGCCGGGAGTCCTTCCGCCGCGCGCTCGAGTTCTGGCCCAGGCACTTCCCCGAACTGCCGCCCACGAAGGGCTTCGTCATCCACGCGTGGCTGCTCGAGCCGGGCCTCCGGAGGATCCTGCCCCCGACCGCGAACCTCGTGAAGTTCCAGATGCTCTTCCACTCGTACCCGGCCTGGGGGGACGAGGAAGGCGTCATGAACCGGATCTTCGGGGACAAGCGTCCGGATCTCTCTCATAGTCCCCGTTCCGACACGCTCCGCGCCGCGGTGAAGGCCTTCCACGACGCGGGGAACCGGTTCAACGGGGGCGCCGGCGGGGTCCTCAAGGAGCACCTCCGATAGCGACGCGCAAGCCTCCGAAGGGAATCGGCAGGCTCAACGAGAGTTCGCTCCATGCCGCCCTCAAGCGCTGGTACGCCGTGGACGGCGACCAGCTCGAGGTCAAGGTCGGCCGGTACGTGGCCGACATCCTCCGCGGGAATACGCTCATCGAGATCCAGACCGGGTCGTTCGCCAACGCCCGGACCAAGCTCCGCGCGCTCACGGCCGACCACCGGATCCGGCTCGTCTACCCGGTGGCGAAGCGGAAGTGGATCGTCAAGGTCTCCAAGCGGGGGAAGGTGCTCAGCCGCAAGCCCTCCCCCCGCAAGGGCCGGGCCGAGGATGTGTTCAACGAGCTGATCTCGATGCCCGACCTCATCGGGAAGCGCAACTTCTCGCTCGATGTCCTCCTGATCGAGCAGGAGGATCTCCGGTGCGACGACGGGAAGGGGAGCTGGTGGCGGAAGGGCGTCTCGACCGTGGATACCCGGCTGGTCCAGGTTCTCGGCCGAATCGAGCTCGACCAGCCCGGCGACTACCTTCAGTTCATTCCTAAGGAGCTGGCGAACCCCTTCACCAACGCCGAGCTTGCTGACGCGGCCGGCTTGCCGGTGGACCTGGCCCGGAAGACCACGTATTGCCTCCGGAAGGCGGGCCTCCTGCGGGAAGGTGGATGGCAGGGCAAAGCCCGCTTGCTTGAGCGATGATGGTCCCGTGAAGTCGATGTTGACATGTAGGTAATACGGTAATACTGTATTACCTAGAACCATGAGCAAGGCGTTGTTGATCTCGAGGTTGACCGGGAAATACCAGGCCACGATACCGGGTCCGGTCAGGAAGGCTCTGGGAGTCGGGCACGGCGACCGTATAGCATTCGAGGTCGAGAAGAACCGGGTTCGGATCAGGAAGGCGAGCCCGCTGGACATCGAGTACCTGAAGGCCCTGGAAGTCACGTTGCGCGAATGGGGATCTCCCAATGATGAAGACGCATACCGGAACCTGTAAGCCCTTCGATGTGGTGGTCGTGCCGTTTCCTTTCACGGACTCGCCCGCATCGAAGAGACGTCCGGCATTGGTCCTGTCACGGCAGGACGAGTTCAACGCTCCGGCGGGCCATTCCGTCATGGCCATGATCACGAGCGCGAAGAATGCCGCGTGGCCTCTCGACGCGAGAATACGGGATCAGGGTGGGGCGGGTCTGCCCGCGCCGTCCGTCGTCCGCATGAAGCTCTTCACCCTGGACAATCGGCTCGTCATCCGCAAGATCGGCGTACTGGCGGAGACCGACCGCCAGGCGGTCTCGGGGGCTCTGCGCCAGCTCCTTCCCGATTCAATGACCGCCCGCTGATCACTCTGGAGCGCGCAGTCCGGTAGGCCTTTCGGCCCGCCGGACCTTCCGGCGGATGGTGTTCAGCCGTCCCTGCACGGCGGAAGGGGTCTTGCCGACGATCGGCGCTATTTCCCGCACCAAGCGCCCCTGCGCCCGCAACGAGGCCAGCAGTTCGTTCTGCTCGTCGGTCCAGCGGTTCCAGACGTGGGGCGCCGCCCGCGCCGCCCCGATGCGCCCGATCTCGCTCCTGCTGTAGAGAGCGACCCGCCCGTTCCGGCCGAGGCGATGGAACAGTCCTTCCAGCGATGCGGACGACCGGCCCAGCCGGACGCCGATCTCGCCGCACAGGAGCCCTTCCTTTCGGAGCGCGATCGCGGTTCCGATGTCTTCCTCGGTCCATCGGGGTTTCCAGCGCATGCCGAGCTCGCGGCGGCGGCACTTGACGGCTCCGGGAGTGCGACGCAGTCGCCGCGCCAGCTCCTGGTCGTCGGCGCGTTCCTCGCGGAGAAGCGCGTCTTCCTCCGGCTTCCAGCGCGGGTGGACGAACCTGGCCTTGCCATGCCGGAGCATGCGGTTGAAAAGAGTGTCGACGCTGTGGAGGGGACGGCGGATCGCTCCGGAGATTTCGCGGCGGGTCCGCCCGGATCGGCGCAGGGCCACGGCCTCTCTCACTTCCTTCCTTGTCCATGCCCTAACGGCGGGAACGAACAGGCCGAATGCCTTCAGCCGCTCCCTGATCCGGTCTCCATTGAACCCGGTTCGCCTTCCGATGTCGGGAGCGGACAGTCCTTCCTCCATCCAGTGGATCATCTGCTCCCTGGTCGGGAGAGAGTGGCCGGATGCGGACGCCCGGCGGACGAGACCGTTGATGATGGCCTCGGATCTGGCCCGGCGGGGAATGCCGTACCTGTTGAACGCATGGCGCACCGCTCCCCACGTGGTGTTGAACTTCCGGGCGATCTCGCTGCTCGACAGTTTCTCCTCCCAGTAGAGCCGGCGCAGTTCCTCCGCTCCCGCCCTCAGGGGTTCCCCGGTCGTTGTGCATGTTCCGCGCGGGCGCGTCCGGATCCCGAACTGTTTCAGCATCCTGTAGACCGTTCCCGCACTGCAGCCCATCCGAGGCGCTATATCGTATGCGCTGAGCCGCTTCACTTCGTACAGCCGCCTGAGTTCGTTCGGAGACAACCGGTGGCGTTTCGGCGGAGCTTCCTCCATGCGGGATATCATACCGACCTCCATTGCGCGGAGGCGGGAGGCGACAGGTGCAGTATGGGCCGTCCTAGTGCCGGTTCAGGCGTGTCCTGACGTCAGCGTCTGGCGCCCCAGCTTCCAGAGGTAGAGGTCGAACTGGCCCGGGTACATGTGCACCTTCCCCGACTCGATATGCACGATGCGGTCCGCGAGCGCGTTCACGAAGAAGAGGTCGTGGCTGATGAACGCGAGCGTGCCCGTGTACGTCTGGAGCGCGGCGATGAGCGCGGCCACGCTGTCCATGTCGAGGTGGGTCGTGGGCTCGTCGAGGAGCAGGAGGTTGGGCGGGTCGAGCAGGATCTTGACCAGCGAGAGCCGGCTCTTTTCCCCGCCGCTGAGCACCTTGACCGGCTTGTGGACCGCGTCGCCGGGGAAGAGGAACGAGCCGAGGACGGTCCGCACGAACTGCTGGGAGTGGGTCCGGCTCCCGCGGATGGCCTCCTCGAACACGGTGGCCCCGGGGTCCATGGTTCCCTCCCGGTGCTGGGCGTGGTAGCCGACGGTCACGTTGGCGCCCACGATGCGCTCCCCGGACTCGAAGTCGAGGACGCCGGCCAGGATCTTGAGCAACGTGGACTTGCCCGCGCCGTTGGGCCCGACGAACGCCATCCGCCAGCCGCGGTGAAGGGTGAGGTCGAGGCCGCGATAGACGGGGGTGTGGCCGTAGGACTTGCTCATGTGCCGCAGCGTCAGCACGTCCTTGCCGCACCGCGGCGGCTGGGGGAACTGGACCGAGATCGACTTCGGGTCGGGCGCGATCTCGATGCGCTCGACCCGTTCGAGTTTCTTCATCATGCTCTGGGCGCGCCGCGCGGTGGAAAGGCGGGCCCGGTTCCGGGCGATGAACTCCTCCATCCGCGCGACCTGGCCGTCCTGGACCTTGCGCGAGGACTCGAGCCGGCGCTTCTCCTCGGTTCGTTCCGTGACAAACGACTCGTAGTCGCCGGGGTAGACCTCGATCTCGTGGTCCTGGACGCTCACGATCGCCTGGCAGACGGTGTTGATGAAGGCGCGGTCGTGGGAGATGACGACGACGGTGCCCCGGAACTCCTGCAGGTACTCCTGGAACCAGAGCAGGGACCAGAGGTCGAGGTGGTTCGTCGGCTCGTCGAGCAGGAGGAGGTCGGGGTCCGAGAGGAGCAGCCGGGCCATCGCCACCCGCATGGCCCAGCCGCCGCTGAGCTGCTTCACGGGCCGGGGGAAGTCCGTGATTCTGAACCCCAGTCCCATGAGGATGGCCTTGGCCTCCGCCTTCTGGCGGTCGTCGGCATCCGGCCCGGCGGCTTCGTCCACGACGCTCCGGTTCGAGACCGGGGCGTTCTCCTGGGGCAGGTACCCGGTCCGGATCCCGCGCTTGATCTCGATCTTGCCCTCGTCCGGCTCGGTCTCGCCGAGGATGAGCCGGAAGATCGTGGACTTGCCCGATCCGTTCGGCCCGACCAGCGCGAACCGGTCGCCCGCGTTGATCTGGAGCGACGCGTTCTCGAACAGGACCTGCTCGCCGTAGGCCAGCGAGATGTTGCGCAATGAAATCATGGCGGCTCCTCTTTCGTGCGATGGAAACACAGTCCCCCGAAGGTTGGCGGCAGTCTGGGTGTCTGCACCCTTCGGACTGCGGCGGAGGACCTCAGTGGCTCACGATTCGATCGTACCGGGAGCCGAATCCCGGTGTCAAAGAGGCGTGGGTGTGACACAATGCGCCCATGATCCAGCGGAGGGCCATGTCCACGATCACGCCGGTCGAGCTCGACCGGGGGGAGACGCTCTCCTTCACGCTCCGGGACGGGCGGGTCCGGACGCTCAAGCTCCTGGACACCTTCGCCGCGCCGTTGATCACGAACCTCGACCGTCCGGCGACGCGGGCGCATCCCCGGGTCGGCGGGAAGACGATCTACCACTTCGGCGCGCGGGTCGAGATCGACGGGCATTCGATGACGCTCCAGCGCTACGTCGGGGTCCAGGAGACCTTCCACGAGCCGTATGTCGTCAACGGGATGCGGATCTGGCTGGACGGGGTCGCGGCCGTCTTCCGGTTCATGACCGAGCAGCACGGGCCGTGCCGCCCGGGCAAGGCGGCGCGATTCGTCGTGCAGGACGCCGGGCTCGGCATCTGCCCGGAGCGGGTCGTGCCCTGGTACCCGAACGCGGAGGGCCGACTCCGGATCGAGGCGTGCTACGGCGGCGACGATCCCTGGATGGGGGCCTATGCCGGCGAGGATGCGCACGGGGGGCTCGACGTGGACATGCCCGAGGGGACCCCGCTCGTGGCCCCGATCTCGTTCGATTTCCAGCACCTGGCCCATGCCGTCGCGCGGGGCGACGGGAACAACCGGTGGGAGGGATGGCGGCGGTGGCCCGACGGGTCGACGTGGGTCCTCGGGGTGGCCCACGTGGCGTCGCTGGCCGCCCGGGAGCGGACGCCTCTCGCGCGGGGGAGCCGCATCGGACTCGGCGCCGGGATGGCGGTCGGGTACATCGAGCATTCGCACTTCAACTTCCGGGTCGTCGATCACGGGAAAACGTACCGACTGGACCCCTGGATCATCTTCTGGGAGGCCTTCCGGTCCCGTGCGCGCCGGATCTCGATGCGGCCGCCGGACCGGGCCCGGACGGGCCGGCGGGTGGCGTTCCGGTGCGACGGGTCGCGGCGCGGGCTGGCGTACGCGTGGACCTTCGGCGACGGCGGAAGCTCGGCCGGCGCCGCGCCGGTCCATGTCTTCGCCCGGCGGGGCATCTACCCGGTGACGCTCACCGTGGACGACGGCCGGGAGCGCACCACCGGGACCTGCCACCTGACCGTGGACGGCGAGCCGGTGCGCCGGCCGGCGCTGGTCGTGGCCGCGCCCGGCGAGGTCTCGTTCCGGCCGCGGCCCGCCCACGTGGCCGACACGTACGGCGTCCCGCCGGCCTCCCTGCCGCACACGGTCGAGTTCACGGCGATGTCCGACGGCGCGATCGAGCTGCATCCCTTCCTCCACGCCCGGGAGCGGAGGGCCGGGCCGAACCCGTGGGTGGCGGGGCCGAGGCGGGTGCTCATCCGGAACGCCGGCGGCGGGCGGCTGGCGGCGGCCCGCGTCAGGATCAGGTACGAGCTCGGGCGCGGCTGGCTGGCGGCGTCGGTGCGCGGCCGGAGCGTCGTCCTCGCCGTCAACCCGCGCGGCCTGCCGGGCGGAGCCTACCGGGCGATCGTCGAAGTCGCGGTCCCGGGCGCCGTCAACTCGCCGCAGGCGTTCCGGGTCCGGCTCCGGGCGAGCGCCCGGAGCCCCTTCTGGCACGCGGTCGTGGACGACCTCGATCCCGGATGCGTCGCGACGCCCGGTTTCTGGATCGCCCCGCGGTTCCCGGCCTGGTGGCCGCGGCCCGGCCACGGCGGCCGCGCCCTCTTCAACGGCGGCCGCGCGGCGGCGGGCGAGTTCGTCCGGTACACGCCCTTCCTCTGGGGCGGCACGTACGACGTCATGCTCGGGCCCGACACCCCGGTCGATCCGGCGGGCCGGTTTCAGGTCCGGGTCCGCCACCGGGGCGGG
The DNA here is from genome assembly GCA_919901855.1 of bacterium. Lineage (GTDB taxonomy): Bacteria > Oederibacteriota > CAKKQC01 > CAKKQC01 > CAKKQC01 > CAKKQC01. Next base: position 158,803 of record CAKKQC010000007.1, read on the forward strand.
ACGAAGACGGTGTGGCTCCGGCCGGCCCGCTCACGCCGGATCGGGACGTTCGTCTTCCGGCACGGGACCGGGGGCTGGGTCGAGATCCGTTCGGACCGGTCGGAGGGTCAGGTGGCGGCGGACGCGGTCTTTTTCATCAGGGTCGGGGATTCTCCCGGCCGAACCTGGGATCATGGGATTCCTTCGCGAGGAGGTCGGACACGATGAAGACGGTGGTGGTGACGGGATGCGACTACGGGCTCGGGGTCGAGCTCGCGAAGCGGGGACTCGCGGACGGCTGGCGCGTGTTCGCCGGCTGCCTGCACCCGGCGAAGGCGAAAGCGATGCGCGACCCGAGCCGGGCCTACGGCAAGCAGTTGACGGTCCTGCCCATGGACATGTCGTCGGAGCCGGCAATCCGGCGGGCGGCGGCGGTCATCCGCCGCAAAGTGCCGCGGCTCGACCTGGTCGTCAACAACGCCGGCGTGTTCTGGAACGACGGTCCGGAGAAGGTGTCCTCGCGGGACTTCCAGCGCATGTTCGCCGTGAACACGATCGGCCCCGCGATCCTCGTCCGCGAGCTGCTGAAACCCCTGCGCGCGGCGCGCGGCGCGATCGTGAACATCTCCTCCGAGGCGGGGTCGCTCGCGGGCGTCGCGAACGCCCGGCCGATCATCGCCTACGGCGCGAGCAAGGCGGCGCTGAACATGGTAATGCGGCGCCTCTCGTTCATGCTCGCGGACGACGGCATCCGGATCCTGCTCGTGCACCCGGGCTGGATGCGCACGCCCATGGGGCGGACGGCCGGCGATCCGACCCAGGAGCCGGCGGCGACGGCGAAGGATGTCTTCGAGCTCGCGGCCAAGCTCGACGACCGGATGACCGGCTCGTTCGTCGAGCACTCCGGCCGCCCGTACCCCTGGTGAAGGGGGCCTACTTCCTGCGGGAGCCCGACCGGAACCGGTAGAGGTCGTACCCGGCGGCGCGGGCCGCCGCGATCGTCTCCGGGTACGGCGTGTCGCAGATATCCAGGAAGCCGATCTGGTAGTTCTCGGCGTCGAACCGGCCGGTCAGGCACTGGTCGTGGTACTGGAACCAGTGCGCGCCCACGATCGCGGGATTCGCGAGGGCCCCCCGCATGTAGAACGCGTAGGTGTCCCCGCGCTGGGCTTGCGTGCCCACGCTTCGGAGTCCCGTGTGCAGCATCCCGCGGTCGAGCGCGCCGAAGTGCCACTCGCCGACGATGATGGGCTTGTCGTCGCCGGGGAGCAGCCGCAAGTCCGCCGCCGTGAACCGGTACCGGTTGAAGCTCACGACGTCGCACCACCGCGCGGCGGCCCGGACCACCTCGGGCTCACCCTCGAAGGGCCAGTAGTGCATGTGAATCCGGCTGCCCAGGTAGAGCTTGCAGGGCGCGACGGCCTTCATCTCGTCGCGGCAGACGCGGTAGTACGTGTCCGCGAGCCGGGCGAGGTCGGGGACCTTCGGCCACGACAGCTCGTTGTCGATGAACCAGCCGATGCACCAGGGGTCGTTCGCCGTGGTCTTCGCGAGCTCGCGGCATCCGGCGCGCAGCGCGCCGCGGCAGGCGGCGTCGGCCATGTCCGGGAACCCGCCGGCGTTCCGGCGGCCCGAATATCGAACAGTGGCGCAATACGGCGTGCGGCGCATGGACGCGATCGCGGCGTCCGACCAGTTCGCGATCGTGTTCAGGCCCCAACTCCGGAGACGGCGGTGGGCGAGGCTCCGCGCGGCCGCCAGCCAGCCGGCCCCGTACTTGCGCCGCAGGTTCGCGCCGTGGAAGTCGAACGAGTCCCGGTTCCCGAACGCCGCCAGCGGGCCACGGCGGGGGAGTGCCTCGAAGAACCGTTCCCGGTCCCGGACCCGCGTGCTTTCGCGGGTGTTCACGCACGTGATCCCGTGCGACCAGAACAGGGCGCCGGCGGGGTCCACGAGCCACCACCGCCCCGTGACCTTCGCGGTGCGGAAGTGGCCGGTCGCCTCGAGCCGCGGCCCCGCGGCCCAGCCGCCCCAGCGGGTCCGGCGCGCGGGGCCCGGGAACCGGCGCAGGTCGGCGGCCTCGCGACGACCGGCCTCGCGCAGGTCGCGATCGGCGTGGATCTTGCCGGGCCACTCCCGGTGCCGGTACTGGCCGTACGCGTCCGCGAGCGGGAAGATGGCGGGACCGAGCGGGTCCGGTTCGGGAAGCGCGTGGACGCGCACGGCGCGGAGGCGCGAGATCTCGATCTCGCGAGGTGCCGCCTCGGCGACGGCGTAGAGCACGAGCGAGGGGACCCTGGCCGGGTCCGGCGTGTCCCAGAGCCAGACGAAGTCGCCGGGCGCCCCGTTCATCCCCGGGAACCGCTTCCGGAGTTCCGGGGGCCACGCCTGCCGCTTGAGCAGGACCCGGACCGTGGCCCGAGCGCCCGGGGCCAGCACCGCGATCCCGTCGGTCCACGGGTGCGGTCCCGCCTGGCACACGATCGCGCCCTCGCGTACCCCAAGGTTGCGGACGTCGAGGTCGATCGCCGTGCACCCGGTCAGGTCCCAGCCGCCGCCCGGCGCCGGGATCGTGATCCCGGGGTTCCGTCGACCTGGTGTGAAACGAATGCGGACGCTGCCGGGCCACGCCCCGGCCCTCACGCGCGCGTGATTGGCCCGGATCTTCCGCATCTGGAACGACAGGAGCTCCAAGCTCATCCCGCTGATTGTATCTGATAGACTGACGCCACCATGCGTACCTTCGCCTGTGCCGCGATGTCACTCCTCCTCCCCGCGCTCGCCACCGCCGCCCCCGCGACCACCACTCCGGCGACCGCCCCCGGGGTTATGCAGGACCGGTTCGTCTGGCTGTTCGGGATCGAGCTGTCCGAGCCGGGCGGGATGGCCAAGGTTGAGGGGATCCTCGACGGCGCCGTCAAGCACGAGATCAACGGCGTCGTCGCGTCCGGTGGGGCGGACGAGCTCGCCGGCCTCCAGGCCGTCTGCGACCGGCTCGGGCTCGAGCTGATCCCGGCCCAGTTCTCGTTCGGGTACGGCGGCCCGTTCCTGAAGCACAACCGGAACCTCGCCGAGGGCCTCCAGGTCGTCGACGCGCCTTTCGTGGCCGGGACGGACGGGAAGGCGACGCTGGTACCCGACCCCGACTTGGCGATCGTGAACGGGGATTTCGAGACCCACAACGGGGACCGGTTCAAGGGCTTCGGATTCCATGACGCTCCCGGCGTCATCTCGTTCGCGGATGCCGCGGTCACGCACGGCGGCACGACGGCCATGCGGCTCACGAACTTCGCCTCGGACCGGTGGGGCCACGGCCGGGTGAGCGAGAAGGTCAAGGTCCTTCCCCGACGCTGCTACCGGGTCTCGATCTGGGCGAAGTCGCAGGACCTCAAGGCCGAGGACTTCAAGATCATGACCCTGGTGCCGGGCAAGGACGAGCGGACGCTCTCCCACCGGAGCTTCAAGCTGGGGGCGACCGCGGACTGGACGAAGGTCGAGTACGTGTTCAACTCCGGCAAGTACACGGACGTGCTCCTGTACGCGGGCGTCTGGGGCGGCCAGTCGGGCACGCTCTGGCTCGACGACTGGTCCATCACCGAGATCGGGCCGATGAACCCCCTCCGGCGGCCGGGCACGCCGGTCTCGGTCAAGGGCGCGGACGGGAAGCGCTACGAGGAAGGCAAGGACTTCGCCAGGATCGAGGATCCCGAACTCCATCCATGGAGCCTCCGGCCGGATCTTCCGATCACGCTCCTGCCGGGCTCCCGGATCAAGCCCGGGACGAAACTGAAGGTGAGCTGGTACCACCCCATGATCGTGCACGACAGCCAGGTCACGGTCTGCATGGCCGAGCCCGAGATCTACCGGATCGTGGACGAGGAGGCGAAGGCCCTGATCGAGAAGCTCCATCCGAAGCGGATCATGCTCAACCAGGACGAGATCCGGATGGGCGGGACCTGCAAGGCCTGCGCGGGCCGCAACATGGGCGAGCTCCTCGGACAATCGATCACGAAGATCATGAAGATCGTCCGGAAGCACGATCCCAAGGTCCAGATCTACTGCTGGTCTGACATGTTCGATCCCAACCACAATGCGAAGCCGGGGGCGTACTACCACGTGCAGGGCGACTACACGGGGTCGTGGAAGCACATCCCGAAGGACCTCGTCATGGCCATCTGGGGGGACAAGGCGGAGGAGAAGAGCTTCAAGTTCTTCTCGGACCACGGGTTCAAGATCCTGGGCTCCTGCTACTACGACACGGACACCCTCGATCTCGTGCCGGGCTGGGTCGCGATGGCGAGGAAGTACAGGGCGGTCCGCGGGCTCATGTACACGACGTGGGTCCCGAAGTACGAGCTCCTGCCCGCGTTCGGCGACCTGCTGGCGACCCAGTAGCGGCGGACGACTTGGGGCGGGCTGACCGGATGAGACTGCGCCGTCACCCGTGGGCGGTCTCGCTCGCGGTCACGGTCGCGGTCCTCGTGGTCGTCGAGCTCGGGTTCCGGGTGCTGGGGGTGCCTCCGTTCCATCCCGAGGACCTGCTCTGCGAGCTGGACGCGTACCGGCTTGTCCGGACCCGGGCCGGGCTCCGGCTCCACGGCGCCCCCTGGAACGTCGCGATCACGACGAACCGGCTCGGGTTCCGGGGCCGGGAGACGACGGTCGCGAAGCCCGCCGGCGTGTTCCGGGTCGTCGCGCTCGGGGATTCCTCCACCTTCGGCGTCTGCGTCGGGGACGACGAGACCTTCTGCGCGATGGCGGAAGGCCTCGCGAACAGCGACGCCCGGTCCGGCCGCCGCGTCGAGGTCATCAACGCCGGTGTGATCGGGTACAACACGATGCAGGGGTTGCGGGCCCTCGAGCGCGTGATCCTGCCGCTCCGGCCCGACTGCGTGGTCGTGTCCTTCGCGGTGAACGACTCCGCGGAAGGCGGGCAGTTGCGCAACTACCTTGGCCGGCACCGGCCGGAGCTGGAGGAGTTCCCGCCCGCGGTCGTGACGATCCGCAACGTCCTGTGGAACCACAGCGCCGTCTGCCGCTGGCTCCTCCGCGACGTCTTCGCGGGACAGGCCTACCTCGACCGGCTCCGCGAGGCAGGCGTCAAGGCGGGCTGGAAGCCCGGCTCGTCGGAGGAATACCGCGCGAACCTGGAGGAGATCGTCCGGGTCGCGCACGCCCACGGGGCCGAGGTCGTCTTCATGCCGATGCCCGTCCGGCTGAAACATACGATGTTCCCGCTTTACGAGATCAACTACGTGATCCTGAACCGCCGGGACGGCCGGAAGGCGCTCGTCTACATGGACGGGGTCATCGCGAAGACGGCGGATCCGCACGAAAGGTCCGCCATGTGGCTCGCGGTGGCGAGGCTCCGGGAGGGGATGGGGGATGCGCGGGGGGCCCTGGACGCCTACCTCACGGCGATGTCGCTGAGCGACCTGTTCCGGGACCTGCGCTGGGGCGCGTACTCGTACGACAACCTGATGGCCGATCTGGCCGGGCGGCTGGGGGTTCCCCTCGTCAACGTCCTGCCCGCGTTCTACCGCCGCGAGCTGTCCGACAACCCCCCGGCCCTGTACGCCGACGGGTACCACCCGGGCACGCTGGGGCACCGGATCATCGCCGAGGCGCTGGCCGCCACGATCCGGGATTTGGCCTTGCGCCCCAAACGCCGCCAGGGGTTATGATCGTGCCGTGTCGCGTCCTGAAAGACTGCATCGCGAACAGGGGGTGAAAGTCCCCTCCGGGCA
>CAKKQC010000008.1 GCA_919901855.1 bacterium
CGTTCTGGATCGAAACTCCCCTCAGATGGGCGCCAACTGCGGAACTTGGGCTAGATCGATCGCTCCCTGAGAGGCGAGACCCTGGCCAGTCCATGGAAGTCGCGGTCGCGGTGCAGGACGAGGAAGTCGTGCCGGATCGCGATCGAAGCGATGAGACAGTCCACGGACGAGCGGACGGTCACGCCCGCCCGGCGCGCCGTCCGGTAGAGACCGGCGGCCTCCTCGGAGGCGGCCGCCGGAAGCGGGGAGTCGACGACAATCATCGCAAAGAGAGCCTCGCGCATCTTCCGGAAGTCGGCCTCCTCGCGGATGCCCTGGAGGACCTCCTGAATTACGGGCAGACACGTCGCGATCTCGCCGGGCTTCAGCCACGACTCGAGCCTGAGCGCCTGCCCAGGCCGGAGCATCTCCACCCATGCCGAGCTGTCGAGGAGGTAGGGGCCCTTCCCGGGCGGGCGCTTACCGCCGCTGCGGCGGCAACGTCCGGCATAGGCCAACCCGAGGCCGTTAGCGACGGGAGCGCCGCCTTGGCCGGTCTTCGCGCATCGCCGCGAGATCACCGTTCCAGACCCCGGTGCCCGCGAACTCGAAGATCCTCCCGGCCTTCGCGACGCGGACGATCTCCCGAAGCGCCGCATCGACGGCGCCGGAGTACGTCTTCGCCCCGGTCACGCGCGTGGCCTCCTCGAGGAGCTCCCTATCAAGCACAAGATTCGTGCGTTTCATGTGTATAGCATCCCTCGTTCCACCCACGCCGTCAAGCATTGCCCCGGCTTGTCCCGGAGCCTATTGAACTTCAGAGAGAGACCACCCCGAAGCGGATTTCGTCCAGACGAGGAGATCGGCTCCCTCGGGACGGACAATCCGGACCACGAGGCGGTCGGAGCGGAAGGTCCAGGACACCTTCGGCGCGGGGGCATCGGGCGCGGCGGGGACGAGGACGGACGGAATCAAGTGCGACGAGGCTGACTGCGCCGAACTCGCCGCGATCACGAAGTCGTGCTTGCCCGAAGGCATCTCCCCCGGGTCTCTCTCGCTCCGGACCTCGAGCAGGGCCGGCGGCAGGCAGATGTGGAGGGCCGCGGCCTTGCCCTTGTAGACGGCCCCGTCCGGCGTCACCTCGGCCGGCCCCGGCGTATGGAGGCGCCACTCGAGCTTCTCCGCCGCACCGGTCTCGACCTCGTCCAGCATGACGACGTAGGACTTCCGCACGACGACGAAGTGCCGCCGCGCCCGGCGGACACCGCCTCCGTAGTTCGCGGTCGCGTCGCCCACGACGCCCGACCACGTCGGCCCCCCGGCGAGCGACGTGAGCGCCCCCCTGGTCTTCGGTAACTGGCCCCGGCCGCCGATGAGGAGCGCGTTATGCCCGGCCGTGGTCACGACGTACATGGCCCAGCGCTTCTTCGAGAAATAGTCCGCATTGTAGACGCCGGCCCCGAGGTCCGCGGCCAGCCACTCGCCCTTCGCCCAGAGCTGGAGGCTGTTGTTGTCGAGCTGGGTGTGGTTCGCGCCGAGGTCACCGCACTTGAACCCTGCGATGAACGAAGGATTCTCCCACGAGTCCACGAAGACGGACCAGCCGATCCCGCCGTATACGCGGACCGGGGCCAGCCCCATCGATGAGCCCGCGGCCGGGAGCCAGGGCTCCCCCACGGGGCGCCACAGGATCGCGAACGCCTCGACCGGCCAGCCGCCGCCGTGGGTCTTCCACCGGTCGCGGATGCGGTCCATGTACCGGATGAGGTCCGGATTCCGCGTCCTCGCCCCCAGAAGGTACAGGCACGGGTCGTGGACCTCGGACCCCGAGTCACCCCAGCTCACGGGGACGCCACCCGGGCAGAAGGTGACCGGGAATAGCCCGGTCAGCCGGACCCCGGGCAGGTCGAAGAGCCCGGCGGTGTCCTCGCCGCAGGACTCCAGCGCGGCCAGCGCCATGATCCCGTACCGGGTGCCGTACTGCCAGTACCCGGTGCCCTCGTCCCAGCCGCCCTCGGTCCCGAACGCCTCGAAGAACGGGCGCATCGCCGCACGTGCTCGTCCTATGGCTTCACGAGCACGTGAATGCTCGTTCTCGAGTGCGAGCGCCGCGATCAGGGCGCCTCCGTTACACACCGCGTTCCAGTTGTGATAGACCTTGAACCACCAGGCGGGCTTCGGGCCGTCCGTGTTCGCGAGATACGGTTCGAGGCACCGGCGCGCGACGATTTCCTTCAGCTTCGCCCGGCGCGCGGGGTCCAGTGAGGCGGCCAGCCAGTCGTAGGCGATCCCCATCGTCGCCGCCATCTCGCCCTGCATGAGGTCGAAGAACTTCCCGTCCCCGTGCGCGGGGTCGGTCCACGACGCCCAACGGTCGTTCCAGCACTCGATCTCGGCCCAGGCGCGGTCGAGGTACGCCGTGGATCCCGTCAGGAGGTGGCCGAGGGCGAGGGAGACGATCCGATGCTGCGCCCGGCGGGCGCGCCCCAGCTCGCCTCCCACCCGGTTCTGCGGCGTCGACGGCGTGTCGGGGGGCGCGACCGGCGGCTCCTTGAGCATCTTGTCGCACCCCTTGAGCAGAGCAGCCAGCCATGGCGCGATGGCGGGGTCCTTGACCTTCTCCCAGAGGGCGGGCAGCCCGGCGGTGCCCACGAACAGGCGCGGATGCTCCGTGCTGGGCGCCGCACCAGCTCCGCCGGTGATCATGAGTAGCCCCGCGAGCACAAGATTGGTGATTATTGCACGACGGCGCGGAAGCACGCGCATCCGGACGTCTGGACCCCGACGATCGGCACCGTCCACCTCAGCCACCGCGTCCCGGCCACGGGGTTGGCGCCCGTGAACGACGCGGCCCCCGGCATCGTGGGGCTCGCCAGGAGCGAGTAGCCCACTGCGAGCGCGGTCCCGTCCGTGTTCCCGCAGCTCAGTCCCGCCATCGACGCCTCGGGCAGGAAGTTCGTCCCCATCGGCACCGCGTCCGTGATCACGAACGTGAACGCCGAGGCGGACGAGTAGTTGCTCCAGCAGATCTTGAACTGGACCGTGTCGCTCGACGCCACGACCTGGAGGGGCGGCTCCTTCGTGAGCTTGACGTCCACCCCGACCACCATGACCGCCGTCAGCCCGGTGATCGACCCGTCCATGCTGTCGGTGGCGACGATGGTCTGCATGCCGAGGCGGGTCATCGACACGCTGAAGAACATCTTGACCCCGTTGTCGCTGCCCGCGTTGCACGGAGTGATAGTGCTCTTCCACGTGTAATTGTAGGCGTCCATGTTCGTGCCCTCGACCTTGGCGCCGGGGTCCGTCGAAGTGAAGCTCGTCGTCCCGCAGTAGTCGTCCTTGGTGCCGCCCGCCGCCTCGACGGCGATGACCGTGATCCAGAACTGCTGGCCGATGTATACGACCGGGGGCGGGATGATCGTGTAGTGCACGCCGCTCTCCATGAACGGGGCCGTGAAGATCTTGTGGTTCTTGATGCAGTGGTTGTAGTTCACCATCGCGTTGCCGCCGGTCACCGTGATCCGGATGTTGCGGCGTTGCCCGGACGGCACGGACGTGAACCCCATGAACGTGATGCACTGGTCGGGCCCGTTCGTCGTGTACTGCGACAGGGCGCCCATGCTGGTCTCGCACTTGGCGCTCATCCCGTTCTTCGGGCAGAACACGGCGATCGTGTTGATCGTGGGGCCGGACGTGCACCCCGTGCCGTTGGGCTCGTAGGGCTCGCCGAGCCAGAACGCCGTTCCGACCTTCGCCCCGACCGGCACGTACGGATGGATGACCGACCCGCCGCCCCAGACCGCGTAGAGGGATCCGCCGGATGCCACCGAGATCGGCCCGCCGGACTCGAGGACGATCCGCCACATCCCGGCCGAGTTACCCGGCGCGTCGAGCGTCGCGACATCGTACCCCGCCCCGTAGAGCCTCGGATTCGGCGGGTTGTTGTTCCCGGGGAAGAACCCGCCCGGGACCGTGTCCCGCAGGACGAAGAACCAGCTTCCGTAGGTGTCGGACAGCCACAGCGGAATGCCCCCGCAGTTGCCTCCGGAGGGGGTCAGGACCTGGTTCCGGGGCTTGTACACCTCGAGACGGTAGGTGGCGGAGGCCCCCGCCGTCGACACCAGCCCCCGGGCTCCGCCGAACGCCCCATCCCATGGGCCGGGAAACAGGTAGAACGCCTCCCCCACCGTGCCCGACATGAGAAGCCCCGTGGTCCGTGTCGGCGACAGGTGACAGAGGTTGTTCGCGTCCGGCCCGAAGAGCGCGCACCACCCGTGGTGCGAGACGAGCTTGGTCTGCGAGGAAATGATCCGGTAGTGGCGATTGCAGGCCGTATTCCTCATGATGTACGGCTCCACCTGGGCCTCCTCCCCGACCTCGTAGCTCGTCAGCCAATCCCAGGTGTTGGTCGCATACTCCCAGGTGAAGATGTGGATCGTGGTCGCGAGCGTGGGATCGACCACGTCCGAGGGGCCCACGGAAGTGTTGACGAGGTTCAGCATGTCGAACTGGGTGGCCTGCGCCCCGTGCCGGAGAAATCCGTAGACGATGAACCCGGAATACGACAGGGACGTGGTCGGGTCGTACGTGAACTGGTCCTGGTCCGAGTTGCACGCCCCGGAGAGCACCTGCCACAGGAAGGGCGAGTTGGAGACGACCTTGTACATGACGTGATACGGGATCGTGGGGTTCGATCCGCACGTGCTGGCGGCACAGTTCCCGTAGGTGCCCGTGGTCAGCCCGATCGAGTAGGCCGTGTACATGGCGGGAATCCGCTCCGCCTTGCAGCCGGCGACGCCGCCGCCCGGGATGATGCCCGACCCCAGCGTGCATCCCGCGCTGCCAGCGAATCCGCCGAAGCAGTCGCCGATCAGGCATCCGATGGACTGGCTGACGCCCCCCGAGGTGGCATACGGCACCCCCGCGTACTCGATCGCGCGCAGTTCGAAGTTCGAGGCTTTGTTGAGGGGGTAGAAGTTCACGTACAGCCCGTCGTTCCCGAGGCTGTTGATCGTGCTCACGCTCACGTAGCTCAGGTAGGTGGTGCGAAGCATGATGTTCGCGAGCTGCACGAAGTTCTTGGGGCGGCCCTGGTGGCCGGTCCCGTTCACGACGCCCGTTCGGCCGAGCTCCATCAGGCTCGTGATCGTGATCGCGGTGCCCCCCGCGGTCGACGTGGGCCGCACCCGGGCCTTCCAGCGCATCTCGAGCGTCATCTGGGGCGGCATGTCGAGCGTCCAGGTGAGGATGGTCTTGCCCACGGCCACGGTCCGGCCCGGGGAGGCCGCCGCACACCCGCTGGGCGTCATCGTCCAGCCGGCGCAGGGGTCGTCGAATCCGTACCCGGGCGTCCAGACGTCGATCTCGTTCGGCACCGTGTCCCAGAGCGACACCTTCCACCAGGTCTTCGTCGTCGACACGTTCTTGACGAAGACCGAGTACGTCATCTCGTCGTCGGGATTGCCGAGCTGGGGCGCGAAGAGGAGGTCGTTGTCCCCGATCACCCAGAACAGGAACCGGCGGACCGTGGTCCCGACCTGGTTCGAGGTCTTCCCGGGCGCGCAGGTGCCGGGATCCCAGGCGATGTGCGCCTGGTTGGCGAGAGGAATCCCCTCCGGCGCCGCCACGTCCCCCGACCCGGGCTCGAACGACTCGCCGTTTCCCCAGTCCACGGCGGCCTGGAACGTGATCGCCCCGGTCGCGCCGCCGGTTGGCGTGATCGGGCCCGTGAATGTCCACCGCAGGCGCGACGGCGGCCCGGGATCGGGGTCGTACCCGGGGTCCGCGGGGGGCACGGCGCTGCCTTCTATGTAATGCATGTACTGTGGCACGGAATCCGTGACCCAGATCGTGTTGAGCGCGACCGCCCCGGGCTTCCCGTAGTAGACGGTGTAGGTCACGGTGTCGCCCGGCGCGGCGACGCTGGAGTCCGTGGCCTTGTAGACGTATCCGATGTACCTCGTCTCGACGCCCAGCGGCGCGCCCGGCGCGTCGGTCCCGCACGAGTCGGTAAGCCCTCCGCGAAGCCCCACGGGGTTGTAGGCGGGCGCCAGCTCGATCGTGGACCCGTCTACGGGACACGCGCCGATATCGGCGTACAGGTTGATGCTCGGGAAGCACCAGCACCCCTTCGACGTATCGCACGGATCGGTCGAGAGCGGGAGCGATCCGGCCCAGGTCCACGCGGGGTGGCCTCCGGCGACCGCCCAGAACCCGGCGTAGGTCATGGCGTAGACCGCGCTGACCTGGCCTCCGCACACGTAGTTGAAGTAGGCCCCCGCGAGGTCTCCGGGGGCGGCAGCGGTCCCGTAGTTGAAGACCGTCAACCCGGTTATGTTGCTCGTCGTGCATCCGGCGCACGTGATGTCGTCGCATTCGTAGATCCAGTAGGTGGAAATCGGCGCGACCCGCCAGTTCGGGAAGAGGACGGGATACGTGTTGCTGTCGAAGGGGGGCACCGAGTCGGATCCGACATCGTAGATTCCGTCCGCCAGCGAACACGAAGATGCCACCGCGAGGGCCGTGAACAGACTCAGCCCTGCGCCATGCCGACAGACCTCCCCCCAGGTCCAGCGCGCTCCCCGTGCCTTCGCCATCCCTGTTCTCTAGGGTACACCTCCCGGGGAGGCAGGCGCACCGGTCCCGGTTGCAATGTCCCACGTCATGCGGGAGAATCAACCCCCGACATGACCGCAGCACGCACCGCTCCCGCCAGACGCACCGCCGGTCCGCACGTGGCGGGACCGGCGTGGCTTGGCATCATCCGGGCCCCGTTTCTCCTCCTGGCGCTCTCCTGCGCGGCGCTCGGAATCGCGGCGGCCTGGCTGGCCTCCGGCCGGCCGGCTTCCCTCGACATCGTACTCGTGTTCGCCGGGGCCCTCGCCGCCCACATCAGCGTGAACTCGCTGAACGAGTACTCGGACTTCCGGACCGGGCTGGACTTCGGGACCCGGAAGACCCCGTTCAACGGAGGCAGCGGCGTCCTGCCGGCCCGGGGCGAGCTGGCCTGGGTGGCCCTGACGACCGGACTCGTCGCGCTCGCCATCACGGCGGCCATCGGCATCCATTTCATCGCGGCTCGGGGCTGGCCGATCCTGCTCGCGGGCCTTCCGGGGGTGGCCGTGATCGCGCTCTACACGCCGTGGATCGGACGGCACTGGCTCCCGTGCCTGGTCGCCCCGGGGATCGGGTTCGGCACCTGCATGGTCAATGCGACCTGCTTCGCCCTGACCGGAACCTACACGCCGGCGGCTTTCGCCGCCTCGCTGATCCCCTTCTTCCTCGTGAGCAATCTCCTCCTGCTGAACCAGTTGCCGGACATGGTCGCGGACCGCAGGGTGGGCCGCCGTAACGTGCCGCTTGTGTTCGGCCGCCGGGCGGCGGCGGGCGTCTACGCCGCTTTCCTCGTGTCCTCCTACGCCGTCATCGCCGTGGCCGTAGCTATCCGCCTGTTCCCCCTCGCGGCCGCGGCAGGTCTGCTGACCGCCGCCGTGGGCCTCCCCTCCGCTATGGCCGTGCTCCGGCAGGGCCCTTCCGACGACGCGCTCCTGCGTCATCAGGGGATCAACGTGATCGTCAACCTGGCGACGCCCGCGCTCATGGCGGCCGGCATGATCCTGGGAAGGTAGAGGTCGCCGCCCGGTAGGATTGAATGTGATGGGTATCGTGCCGGTAGCCCTCGTCGGCCTCTGGGGCGTCCTCGCCTTCGCCAATTATCTCGCGGTTCACGGATTCGGCGCCGAGCTGAATGTGCCGCTCATCTATCTCCGCCAGTGGCACGCCGCGTGGCCGGGCCAACCGGCGGCCACCGCGGCGGGCCTGCGGCATGCCAGCGCGGCCGCCGCGGCCCTCGCCGTCCTACTCGCCGGCGCGGGTGCGGGCGGCGCGCTCGCGGGATGGGTGGCGGGCCGCGGAGGGACGTCCGCGCTCGACCGCCTCGCGCTCGGGGCGGGGCTCACCGCCCTCGCCGTCCTCGGTCTCGGGCTCGCCGGACTCGCCGCCGCCCCCGTCTTCGGCGGTCTCGTCCTCGCCGGCCTCGCCTGGTCCGCGCCCCCGCTCGTACGCGGCCTGCGGGCGGCCGTCGCGTGGCGCTCCCGCGATCCCTGGACGATCGCGCTCGCGGGGCTGGCCGCCTGCCTCCTGGCCCAGGACCTGCTCGCCGCGCTCGCCCCCGAGTGGTACTACGACGCGCTCCTCTATCACCTCGCCGTGCCCGCGCGGATCCTCCTCGACCACCGCTTCGTGCTCCTCGAGGGGCACATGCAGTTCTCGTTCCCGCTCAATCCGGAGATGCTCTACACCGCCGCGATGGCGCTCGGCGGGGAGACCGCGGCCAAACTCGTGAACCTCGGCCTCTGGGTCCTCGCGTTCTGTGCCGTCGCCCGGCTCGCGCGCGTTCTGCTCCCGGCCCCCCTGGCGGGCCTCCTGGCCGCGGTCCTCTTCTACGCCCAACCCATGCTCGCCGCCGAAACCGAATCCGCGTTCGCCGAGAGCGGCTGGACACTCTGGATCGCGCTGGCGGCCGCGCACGCGGTCGGCGCCCGCCAGCGGGGCGGACTCGCGGCCGCGTACGCCGGATTCGCCGCCGGGGCGAAGTATATCGGGCTGATCGAAGCCGTTCCGGTCGGCCTGCTTCTCGTGACCGGCCCTCGGCGGCGGGGCGCCGCCGCGGCCGCGTTCCTGTTCGGGGCGATCGCCGCCCCCTGGTACGTCAAGAACTGGATCTTCCAGCTCGACCCCTTCTTCCCCACCCTCGCGCCGTACGGTCTCGCCTTCGGGTTCACGGACGACAAGCTCGCGCTCAAGAAACTCGAGGTCGCCGAGTACGGCCTGCCCGTGGTCGCACGGCCTTGGCTCCTGCTGGCGCTTCCCTGGGACTTCGTCCAGCACGACCTCGGCGGCCGCTATTGGCAGGAGACCTCGGGACCGCTCCTGCTCGCGCTGGCGCCGGTCGCGGCCCTGGCCCTCCTCGCGCGCCGCGACCCCGCCGCGCCGGGCCTCGGGGCGGCGCGGCGTCTCGCCTTCCTGTCCGCGGTCTGGGCGCTGATCTGGGCCGGCACGAACCAGTGGAACCGTCTGCTGCTGCCCGCGCTCGCGCCCGCAACCGCCGTGCTCGCGTGGGCCGTCGTCGGCGTGGCCTCCACGCCCTTCCGCCGCGTCCTGCTCGCGGCCGTTGTCGCGTGGGCGGGATGGTGCAACATCCTCCGCATGGACCACCACGCGGCCGTCGAACGCTTCTACGAACTGGATGAGGCCGTGACGGGCCGGCTGGACCACGCCGGCTGGCAGGCGCGGTACCTGCCCACCGGTCCGATCCTGGCGCCCCTGCGCAAACTGCTGCCGCCCGGGGCGAAGGTGCTTCTCGTGTACGAGCAGCTCGGATACGGGGTCGCCGCCCGGCACGTCTGGGAGAGCGTCCAGTCCCGGGCCCTGCTCGCGCGAGTGGCCTCCGAATCCTCGACCCTCGGGGAGATGCGGAAGCGGCTCCACCAGCAGGGAATCACCCACGTCCTCATCAACCGGAAAGGCGCGGGGAAAGCGCGGGAATGGGGCCAGTACGGGGGGCTCTCGATGCGATCCGAGGGCCAGCTGGCGACGTTCGCCGCCATGATCGAGCCGCCCGATCTCGTCGCGGACGCGATGGCCCTCTACGTCCTTCCCCCGCCCCCGCGGGCGGCCACTTCAACCGGAACCACCGGTCACTGACGGGGAGTTGCCGCCGGGGACCAGGGGGTGACCCGGGCCCAATCGAGATCGATCCCGTTCGCGACGCCGTATTCCCTGGCCGCCTCGGCCGCCCTACCCATGGAGCGCAGGACGACGGCCAGGTTGTAGTGCACCTGCGACGAGATCAGGCCCAGCGCCACCGCGCGCCGGAACTCGTCGAGCGCGAGGCGGTCGCGCCTCATGTACGCGTACGACTGCCCGAGCAGCTCGTGGGCCCGGGCCACGCCGGGCGCGCGCCGCACGACCTCGAGGGCGGTCGCGTTCGCCTCCGGGATCCGCCCCTGCGTCATCGCCACCGCCGCCGACCGGTCGAGCCGCTGAAGCGCGTCGAACTCGTCGAACGGCGCGAAAACGTAGCCGAGCTCGGCCGTGCGCTCCGCCACGGGGGCGGGCCGGATTTCGTAGACGCGGAGCCAGCCGGCCTTCCACATCAGCCTGAGCCGGGTAGCCCACCACCGCTCGAACAGGGACCGCGCCCGGGGCGTCGGCCAGTCGAAGAGCCGGTAGCCCGCCGTCCGCTGGGCCTCCCCGTCGCTGAAGAACACGTGCGTGATCCCCATCTGCCGGAACTTCTTTGCCATCTCCGTCTCGTCGCGCGACGCCGTGCAGACGTCGATGAGCGGCGGGAGGTCGAACACGGTCGCGGCCACCAGCCGGCCGCGCCAGAACGTGCCCCTAGCCTCGCCCACGTAGAGGACGCCCGACCGCGGCGGCAGCATGGCGTTCATCGCCTCGCCCGCGGCATAGAACGCGGCCGGGTACGAGGGCCGCTCGCGCAGGAGGAAGTCGCGTTCGCGTTCCGCCCCGAGGGCCATCGCGAACCAGCTCACGCTCCACTGGGACACGAGCAGGAGCGCGACGATATTGACCACCGAGAAGAGGGAGACGAGGACGAGCCCGGCGCCGCGCGCGAGCGTCCGGCGGGCGCAAAGCCCCCCGAGGTACACGCCCGCGAGCACGCCGAGCAGCGCGAGCCCCGGGGCGAAGTACCGGACGATGTTCGAGACGTTGCTCCACAGGAGGTAACGCCCGAGGATGAAGACCCCGACCAGCCGGATCCGCGGGTCCACGCCGCGGAAGAGCAGGAGCATGGGCAGGAGGGCAAGGAAGAGCCCACCGCACGCGGAGTTGTTCGACAGCCCCGCGATCCTGGTGATGAACCACGGGTGCAGGAGCCATTCCTTCGCCGGACGCCACCGGAACTCGCGGAACTCGCCCATCTGGTAATCCATGCGGGGCGGCGACACGTGGAAGCTGTCGAAGGCCTTGTAGGCGAACGGGTACGTCGGACACCGGGTAAAGAGCCAGGCCTTGGCGTTCCATGGCGAGACGAAACAGAAGGCCACGGCCCCGAAGACGGCGGCCCGCCAGACGCCCGTCCCCGTGCGGCGCCAGCCCCAGCGGCGGGCGAGCCAGCCAAGCGCGGCCACGGCGGCCATGGCGTACAGCGCGAGCAGGGGCCGCGCCACCAGGGGCGCCCACGCCGCCTGCCGGATCTCGTCCACGTTCGAGAGCGTGACGGGCAGGAGCCCGGCCACGACGGCCGCCAGCCAGCCGCGCAGCGCCTCCCGGCCGGAGGGCGCGGCGACGCGGAAGGCCACCCCCAGCCCGAGGAGCCCGATGGCGAACCCGACCGTGTACTTGGCTCCCATCCCCAGCCCGCCGAAGACGGCGGCCAGCACGAGCCAGTGCGGCTCCCCCGCCACGGACCGGGGAGAGTCCTTCCGGCCGTCCCACCAGAGCAGGAAGCCGAGGACCGCGGCGGCCTCGTAGAGCACGAGCCCGGCGTCGATCCCGGTCATCCACGCACTGTTCGCGATGAGAGGCGTCGTGAGGTAGATCGCGGCCGCGATCCATCCAGCAAGCGTGGCGCTCGCGGTGCCCGGCACCGCGAGCGCTCCCGTCGCCGGAGCGACGGGCGCCGGTTGCGCGAGCCACACGGCCATCACCCCGAGCAGCCCGGCTGCCAGCAGGCTGATCGCCGCGTGGCACAGCCGTGCCACCGCGTCGGAGCCCCAGAGCACGCCGATGCCGAAGAGCATCTCGAAGGTGAAGGGGAAGTTCGAGAAGAAGTTGTACGGAAGGGCCGTGACCTTGTGGATCTTGGCCCAGTTGAACGGGTCCGCGAGGTGGTAGACGAGCGAGTCGTAGAAGACCTCCGGGACGAGGGCGATCACGACGACCAGCAGGCCGCCCGCCATCGCGAGCGCCTGCATCGAGCGGCCACCGAGCGAGCCGCCCGCCGCCGGCACCAGGGCCCGCCAGCCGCCGCGCCGCGGCCACCACATCGTGATCCCCGACGCGGCGAGGACGACGGGCCATTCGGGCCACCAGAGCCCCGCCAGTCCGCCGCCGAGCATCGCGAGCCCCACGAGCGCGAACCCGGCGCCTCCCGCCAGCACCTCGCGCATCCCGCGGACGGGGAAGGTCAGGCGCAGGAGCCGCAGGGCCGCCAGTCCCCAGCCGAGCGCGCCGACGGCGACCAGCGCGGTCAGGGCGAGATGCCACAAGTGGCCCGCCATCGCGCCGAGGAACTCGCCCGCCGCGGGAACGCGGCCGAGCGAGTAAGCCTGCGCGAGCTGGCTCAGCGGCTTGATGTCCTTGACCCCGAGCTGGGAGAGGTGCCACAGGAGGACGACCCAGCCCCAAATGACGAGTCCCCCGGCGAGCATCCCCCAGCCGCCGAGCGGGCGGGGACCGGTGTCGGGCGTGTCGACCGGCTTCGGTCCGGGACGCGGAACGGGAGCGGACGGGCCCGACTTCAAGGTCCGATCATCTTCTTCGTCATCTTGATCACGGCGTCGCCCTGCCAACTGATGGTCGAGAAGCCCTCGAACTCGTTCCGCAATGCGGTCTCGTCGAAGACCAACGGCGGGATCGTCCCCGTGGCCGCGCGCGCCGCCGGCAGGACGCGGAACAACTGCCACAGCACGCCCCCGTCGAGCACGGTCACGATCCGGCGGCTCCACAGCTCCCCGAGCAGGGCGCGCTGGCGCGCGGTGAACTCGAGCATCGGGTACCGGAACCTGAACTTGAGGCGGGCGACCTCCCGGTCGTTCACGAAGAGATACGCGACCCCGAGCTCGCGGAGCCGCACCGCCATGCGGTCCGCGTCACGGGCATCCCGGAGCGCCTCCTCGAACACCTGCACGTCATACGCACTGTGATTGTAGAACGGAACGCCCCAGTAGAGCCCCCGGCTCTCGCCGACCATCATGACCCGGCTCCCCCGCTCCAGAAGGGGACGTGCCCCGAAGGCGGCGGCCGCGTAGGAATTGATCATCTTCCGGTCGAGGTAGTCCGCCGGCGACTCGCGCCCGGCGAGGATCTCGACGGGGTCGAACACCATCCGGCAGAGCACGACGTCGGCCACGAGGTTCGTGGCTCCCGTGACCGCGAGCAGGACGAGGCACACGCGGGCGTACCATCGCTGGACGCCCAGGAGTTCCCAGAGCGCCACGGCGATGAAGAGGGCCAGGAGGCCCCAGGCCGGGAGGACGAACCGGTGAATGTGGGTCACGCCGAGCCAGGAGGCGACGGCCAGGCCGGCAAGTCCCGCGAATACCCGGACCCCCGCCGCCGGCGGATGCGCGATCGCCACCGGGAGCAGGAGCAGGAACGCCGCGCCGATGTAGTTCTCGCTCGTGTCGCCCTTCGTGAGCCGCCAGGGCAGCCGCGGCAGCTCGGAGGGCTTCGTGATGGCGTACGCCGCCGCCTGCTCGCGGAACCGCGCGAGCCGCGCCGGATCCCACTGCCGGCCCCCGGGGAAGAGCCGCGTGGCGTAAGGGTAGACGGGGTTCCCGACCACGGCCTCGTTGCGGAGGAACCAGGGCACGGCCCAGCACAGGGAGACCGCCGCGAAGACCGCGACGGCGGGCAGGGCGCGCGCGGGCCGGGGGAACCACCGGCCGGGAGGCGCGGCCGCCAGCAGGGCCAGCCAGGGCAGGAAGAACACGGCCGTGTACTTCGCCGCGAAGGCCGCTCCGCCCAGGACCGCGGCCACCGCGATCCCGGGCAAGCGGCCACCCGCCTCGCGCGCCGCCAGCGCCGCGAGGAGCAGGAGCAGCGTGAGCTCGACGTCCACGCTTGTCTGGACGGCGTTGAGGACCAGCACGGGGCACGCGACAAAAACGGCCGCTCCCGCCAGGCCGGCGAACGACCGGCCCGCGCGGCTGCCAAGCCGGAAGACCGTCCAGGCGATGCCGGCCACCAGCCAGACGCGCCACGCCCGCGCCGCGGGCTCCCCGCCCAGGAGGCCGAGCCAGCCGTACAGCATCTGGACGCCGAGCGGGAACGAAGTGTGCAGGAGGTTCGGAAGGCCGACCACCTTGTGGTACATCGCGAAAAGCGCCGGCGTGGCGAGATGGTAGACCTGCGCGTCGTAGAACCGGTCGGGCGCCTCCACGACGGCCGCGACGACGAGGAAGGTGACCGCCGCCTCCGCGGCGAAGACGGCGAGCAGCGCGCGCTCCCAGAGTCCCAGGCCCGCCGGCACACCGGGAGCGCCGAACGCGAGGACGCGCACCGCCCAGGCGATCCAACCCAGGCCGCAGAGCGCGATCCAGCCGCCCGCCAGCGCGGCGCCGAACGCGGGACGCTCGGCGTACTTCGCCAGCGCCCACGCCGCCGGGATGGCCGCCGCGTTCAGGGCCACGACCGCCGACAGCGCGATTCCGAGCCAGCGCCCGGGCCCGCCGGCCCCCCGCCAGCCCGCCGCGTCGCGCCGCCGGTTCCATGCCACCGCGGCGCCGGCCGCGGCCAGCCCCCAGCCGAGCCCCGGATGCATCAGCCCCGCCAGACCGAGTCCGAGCCAGAGGAGCATGGCGGCCGCGGCCCCGAGGGCGAAACCCAGCACCACGCGCTCGCCGCCCGGGGCGGTGGCCAGTCTCAGCCATCGCGCGAAGACGAGTCCCGGCCCGGCCAGCCCCAGCACCCAGGCGAGCACGGCCCCGTGCCCCGCGCCCAGGCGAGCGAGTCGCTCGGCCACGTGCGGCCACGCGAACGAAGTCGCCGGCAGGTGCGGCGTGATCGCGCCGCCGAAGTTCTTCCAGTCGACGGGCACCGCGGCGTAGTACGCCTGGAGGACCGCGAACGCCCACCATGCAAAGACCGCGAGCTCGACGCCGCGCGGAATCCGGAGACGTGAGAGGAAGGCGCCGCCCTTGACCATTGTTCCCATGCTATAGCATGATGGTTGCGCCCTCAAGATATTCCAGGAGAATACGACATGCCGCTAGTTCGCATCGGCCGGGTCAGGATCGGCGACAGCCCCAGACTCGTGGCGGCCGTCATCGCCCCGCAGCGCCTCGCCCATCTCGCGGAAGCGAAGGCGGCCGGTGCGGACCTCGCGGAGCTCCGCCTCGACTACCTCGCCCGGCTGCCCGAGGAGCGGGTCGTCGCCTGCGTGCGCGGCGCCGCCCGCGCGACCTCGCTGCCCCTCATCGCCACGATCCGCTCCCCCCGCGAGGGCGGGGCGAGCCGGGAGGGGTTCGCGGGCGACGAGAAGAGGCGTGAAGCCCTGTTCCTCTCCCTGCTCCCCCACGTGCACGCCGTCGACCTCGAGCTTTCGAGCCCCATCCTCCCCGCCGTCTCGTCGGCCGCGCGCAAGGCCGGGGTCACCGTGATCGTCTCCTACCACCACTTCCTCTCCACGCCGTCCCTGGCGCGGCTGCGGGCGCTGGCCCAGCTCTGCAAGGCCAAGGGCGGGGACGTGGTCAAGATCGTGACCGTGACCCGGTCCCCGATCGAGATGATCCGGCTCCTCTCGCTCCTGCACGAGCGGCCGAGCGAGCCCCTGGCGGCGTTCGCGATGGGCCGGCACGCCCTGCTCTCGCGGCTCATGGCCTACTTCTTCCGGTCCTGCCTCCTCTACGGCTCGCTCTCGGACCGCTCCGGCGCCCCCGCGGCCCCCGGCATCCCGGCGCTGACCGAGCTGCGCGACGCCGTCCGGAAGTTCCATCTCGCCTGAGGCCGCCGTGATCAATCCGTGGCTGGGCATAGCCGCCGTCCTCGTGGTCGACGCCTGCCTGATCGGGTCGATCCACACCGTGCGGCGGTTCGTCGTGTTGCCCGGCGAGGTCATGCGCAAGCTCATCCACCTGTCGACCACGACCTGCGCGCTCGCCTTCCCGTGGCTGTTCCACGCGGGATGGCCGCCCTGCTTCCTGGCCGGCTTCGCGATCGGCCTCATGGCGATCGCGCGCCTCCCCGCCCTCCAGGGGCTCGTCGAGGAGTTCGGCGTCGGAGACTCCCTGCGGCGCGACGCCTGGGGGGAGTTCTACTACCCGATCGCGATCGCCCTCCTCTTCATCGCCACCCGCGGGGAGCCGCTGGCCTACGCCGTGCCCCTCTTCGCGATCGGATTCGGCGACGCGGCCGCGGCAATCGTCGGCAAGGCGGTCGGCCGGCTGCGGTACCGGACGGCGGGCCGGGAGACCAAGAGCGTCGAAGGGACCGTCGCGTTCCTCCTGGTCGCGTTCGCGGGAGGCTGGGCCATCCTCGCCGGCGGCTCCGGGCTGTCCGCCGGCGAGGCGGGCCTCCTGGCGCTCACCGCGGGCATCTACATGGCCCTGATCGAGGCCATCGCCTGGCACGGCATGGACAACCTGCTCGCGCCCTTCGGCGGCCTCCTCGTCCTGCGGGGACTGGCGAACGCGGGTCCCGGCGTCCTGCTCGTGCAGGCGAGCCTGGCGACCGCCGCCGCGCTCTTCCTCGCGATCCGCCTCTTCCCCCCATGGCCCGCCCGCAAGCCGGCCTGATTGGGCCCGCGGCCGCGCGCGTGGCGGCCGCCCTGCTCGTCACCAGTCTCCTGACCGGGTGCGCCCGACCCCGCCCCCGCCCCGCCGCCGAGCCCCTGGACGCCGAGGGACAGGCGCTCGCGGCCATCCCGGCGCGCACGGATATCGACTCGTACCGCGCCTGGATCGGCCCCGCGCCGGCGGAGCCGCCGCCCGCGGGATTCGCGGTCCGGCAGATCGACGGCCGGTGGTGGCTCGTGGCCCCGAGCGGCCGCCTCTACTGGGCCTCCGCCCTCCGCCACGCCGGCTGCGGCCTGGAGACGGACGGACCCGTGACGCCGTACCGCGACGCCCTGCTCCACAAGTGGGGCGCCGGGCTCTTCGGCGTCAAGTGCCCGGCCCGGGTCCTGGACCGAATGGCCGGCTGGGGATTCACGGCCATCGGCACCGCCTCGAGCGATTCGCTGTTCCGGCCCCGTGTGCTGCCGTTCCTGACCCCGGGGTTGATGGCCGACAAGCTTTCGATCCCGCTCGCGGCCCCCGGCCTCCCCGACGCGTTCCTCGGCGACCTCGTCGTCAAGCTCTCGCCCGCGCTTTCACCGCTCGCCAACTGGCAGGATGCGCCGTTCTGCCTCGGACACCCTGGCGGCGTGCGCGCCGACTGGTCGGGGCTGGCCGCCTCCGTCCTCGCCCTCCCCGCGAAGGCCCCGGCGAAGGTGGAATGGATCCGGACGCTCCGGGAAGCGTACGGCAAGATCGCGGTCCTGAACCGGGCATGGGGCGTCTCCGCCACGAGTTTCGAAGCCCTGCGCTGGCCCGGCGACGGGAAGGCCACGGACATCGCCAAGGCCGACCTCATGTCGTTTCGCGCCCGGTTCGCGGACTGGCTCTACGCGGCGGTCCTGCACGCGATCCGGTTCGCGGACAAGACCCACCTCATGTTCGGCATGGCGGTGGTGCCCGGCGTTACGCCTCCCGAGGTGACGGCCGCGCTCGCCAAGCACGCGGACGTGATCGTCGTCGAGGTCGGGGACGCCGAGCCCGCGCTCCCAGCCATCGAGGCGCTCGCCGCCCAACTCCACCGACCGCTGTACGTGATCGCGGCGCGTCCCGCCGCCGTCGGACCCGCCGAACTGCCGGCGGCCTGGAGCCGGGTGATGGAGCGGCTTGCCGCCATGTCGGACGTCGTGGGGGCGGAGGTCTCGGACTACCTGCCCAACGCGGACGGGAGCGCGTTCGTGGGGTGGGACGACGTCCCCGAGATCCTGCTCACCGAAGCCGCGCGCCGGACGAACGACCGGCTCCTGCGCCTCCACGCCGGTCAGCCCGAGCCCGCCCCCAAGCACTGACCGCCCTCCCCCCGCTACCTCGGCCGGGGAATCCCTGTCCTAGGGCAAATCAACCGGGCTGGATGGCCTTCACGGCCGCAACGATCTCGCGCGCCCATCCCAGCGCCTCTTCGGCTTCAGGCTTCCCGAAGAGATCATCCGCATTCTGGCCCGTGGATTCGTTTCCGTACAGGCTCAACTCGCGCCGTTCACGGAGGACCGACGAGTGTTCGGCGAACTCGTCAATCCGGGCGGCGAACGGGGCGGCAAACTTGCCGCGGTGCTCGCGGAGGATCTCGCCGACATCGTGCCACTTGGGCGGCTCCACGCCGATGGATCGCAGGGCCGCCTTCAGCGCCAGCTCGACAGCCTCCTGCGCTCGCCGCACCGTGAGGCCGGTGGCCCCCTTTTCCAGCGCGGCGACCGCCTGATCGACCGACTGCTCGGCCTGGTGGCAGTAGGACCGGGCCATCCCCTCGTTCGTCAAATCTCGAACACCTCACCCGGACGGGCGTCGGGCTTGAGCTCCCAGTACCAGCCGCCCTTGAAGGGGACGCGCCGGGATCCCAGTTGTGTCAGGCGGCGCCGCAGGCCCTCGAGCACGCCCGCGAAGAAACCATCCCGGTCATAGAGCAGGCGGGCGTCATCCACCATGTCCAGGTAGAGCGGAACGAGGCGGGCCGCCTCCTCGGGAGTCTTGTAGATGGGCGAGATCAGGAGATGGCCGGTTCCACCGGTGCGGACGCCGGCCTCGCGTTCGATCGTCCGCCAGGTGGGGCGCAGTTCCGCTCCGCGATGCAACTGGCCCGCCGGCAGTCCCTGGCACACGACCAGCAGGTCCACGTCCGAGTCGGGCCGCGCATCCCCGCGCGCCCGCGATCCGTACAACACCAGGCTCACGAGCCGGTCACCCAGCGCTTCCCGCGCCCCGCGGACCAGCGCCGGGATCAGCTCTCCATCAACCGCCCCGTTCTTCATGGCGACCCCGTCCATACCCCTATCGTACATTGGCGGGGTCCGCATCGCTCAGAGAACAGGGATTCCGGATTGGCGGCCGCACAGGCCCATACGCCGCGACTCTAGCTCGTGCGGGCGGGCCTCTGGCCGGTCCGAAGCCACCGGCGGTAGTCCTTGAGGATCTTCTTGTGGTCGAACACGAGCGGTCGGGGCGGACGGGCGGGATCAAAGACCTCGGCCAGCGCCGCGTCGTCGCCGCCCTTCGGGGTCCCCGGCGCCGAGCACGTGAACGCGACCGCGACCGTGTGGCCGCGGGGGTCGCGCCTGGGATCCGAGTAGGCCGCGAACTGGGTGAGATTGCGCACGTGGAGCCCGGTCTCCTCGAAGGCCTCGCGCGCCGCCGCGTGCTCGACGGTCTCCCCCACGTCCACGAACCCGCCGGGGATGGCCCAGCCGAGCGGCCGGTGCTTGCGGCGGACGAGGACGATTCCGGACTTGCCGTTCCGCCCGCGGGCGCGGATCAGGATGTCGACGGTCAGTTGGGGGGTGACGGGTCTCAGGGGATGACCTTGTTGAGCGGGTATTCGACGAGGCCCTGTGCCCCGGCGCCCTTGAGCTTGAGGATGAGCCGGCGCACCTCGCGCTCCTCGATCACGGTCTCGAGGCTCACCCACGCGGCGTCGCTCAGCGGGGACACCGTCGGCCGCTTCATCGCGGGCAGGATCCCGAGGACCTTCTTGAGCTTCGCCTTGGGCACGTTCATCTTGAGCCCGACCATGGACTCCGCGACGAGCGCCCCGCGCAGGAGCATGCCGATCTCCTCGATCTTGCCCCGCTTCCACGGATCAGCCCAGGCCTTGCGGTTGGCCATGAGCACGGTCACGGACTCCATGACCTCGGCCACGATCCGGAGGCCGTGCGCGCGCAGGGACGACCCCGTTTCGGTCAACTCGACGACCGCGTCCACGAGCTCCGGGACCTTGGCCTCGGTGGCGCCCCACGAGAACTCGATCTCGGCCCGCACGCCCTTCGCGGCCAGGAATTTCCTGGTCAGGTTCACGGCCTCGGTCGCGATCCGCTTGCCCTGCAGGTCCTTGACCGACCGGATCGGCGAATCGTTCGCGACCGCAAGCACCCACCGGACCGACCCGAACCCCGAGCGCGCGTAGGCAAACGCCTCCACTTCGCGCACGTCCGCGCCGGATTCGACGACCATGTCCTGACCAGCGATCCCGGCGTCGAAGTGCCCGGTGGCCACGTACCGGGGGATCTCCTGGGAGCGGAACATGCGGGCGACGATCTCGGGGTCGGACGAGACCGGCACGTAGGAGCGGGAACTCACACTGAACGGATACCCGGCCTTCTTCATGAGGGCGAGGGTCATCTCCTTGAGGCTCCCGGCCGGCAGCCCGAGCTTGAGAATACGGGAAGGCGTTTCGCGTTTCATGGTGTGTTCCAATCTTAGCACGCACGAGTGCTACGATGGTCCGGTGTTGGCGCCGGAGAAACCCCGCTCGTACCTGGATATTGAAACCGCGTTCGACCAGTCGCTCACGATCGTCGGGATGCTGCGCGAGGACCGCGAGATCGTACAGCTCGTCGGGACGAGGATCACGGCCGAGGCCATCCTCGAGTACCTCGACGGGTCCGGCGTGATCCACACGTACAACGGCCACAGCTTCGACCTCCCCCGCATCAGGGGCGAGCTCGGGCTGGACCTGCGCCGCCGGTTCCGAAGCCGGGACCTCATGCACGACTGCTGGAAACGCAAGTGGATGGGCGGGTTCAAGAAGGTCGAGGAGCGGGTCGGCATCGCGCGCCAGTCGAAGGGGATCGACGGGTGGGCGGCGATGCAGTTGTGGGAAAAGTACATGGACGAGGACAACCTCGAAGCCCTGCAGACGCTCCTGCTCTACAACCGCGAGGACGTCGAGAACCTCTGGAAGCTGCGGGAAATCCTGGACGGAGCCGTCAGGCCCTAGAAGAAGCTCTCCGCAGGGCGAAGCCGACCAGCCCCGCGAACGCGAGGAAGCTGAGCCCCAGCCCCGCCGGGATCGTCCAGGGGGCGTAACGCAACCGCACCGCCCCGTGCCGGCCCAGCGGCAGGACGACGCCGATCAGCCCTCCGGGGGCGGCGATGACCCGGGAACCCGGCGGCGCGCCCTCGAGGCGCCAGCCGCGGACATACGACTCGCTCACGATCACGAGCCCGGGCGCCCGGAGGTCGACCGCGAGGTCCCACTCGCCCGGGTGGCGGCTCACGACGGTGCGCACCATGCCCGACTCGCCGGGCTCGACCCAGGCCGGACGCGGCGCGCGCCCCGTCCGCTCATAGATACCGACGTAACCCTTGTGCACCAGCCGCAACCCCTCGCGATTGAGCCGGCTGTCGGTCACGAGCCACCTCACCCCCAGCCGGTCGAAGATCTCGACGGCCTTCGGCTCCCACGGCTGCACGGGCAGACGCAGCGCGCCGTCGAGGTACGCCTCGGTCGCGGCCGGCCGCAGGGGATCGTTGCCGCCCGCCTGCCGCAGCCCGCCCGCCGCGGGCAGGTTGGTCCGGAAAGCGGCCCGCATGTTCTCGAGAACGCCCCGGCGGCCTTTGCCCTCGTCGAACTCCCGGAAGTCGAGGCGGGGAGTGACCAGTACCCGGCCCCAGGTCCCCGGGCGGACGGCCCCCGTGAACCATCGCTCCGTCGGCGAGGCCGCCATGATCCATTCGGACTTCCCGCCGGGTTGGAGCTGCGTCTGCAGCACCCACACGTCGGCACAGGTCAGCACTCCCAGCGCGATCACGGCGGTCCGGATCCCGATCTCGCGTCGCACGGCCAGCCCGAGAAACACGAGTCCGCATCCGATCATGGCGGCGGGATACCATACGTTCCCCATCCGTCCCGCGAACACGATCGCCTCGGGCCCCCAGCGGGACTCGGCCAGCATCTGCCGGGGTTGGCCGAACTCCCACACCTTCGACCCCGCCCACATCGCACCGAGGAAGACGACGGCGAGCGCCCAGCCCGCCATGACGCGCCGGCCTTCGGCGCCGTGCAGCTTGCGCTCGATCTCGTCCGCGCCGACGGCAGCGAGCCACGCGACCCCGAATCCCGCCAGCGCGGCCCACAGCCCGGGATGGCGGATGAACGAGAACGGCGGCACCCGGAGCAGGAACGGGCCTACCACGGGCAGGTGGTGCCCCAGCGCCAGTGCGAGCCCCGCCACGATGAGCCAAACGGGCGCCCGCAGCCCGGGGTCCCGGCGGCGAAGGACGAGGACGCCCACGGCCAGCGCGAGCGGGATGGCGCCGGCGTAGTGCAGGGAGGTCCAGAGGCCCGGTGTGCCGAGGACCGGCACCTCGGTCACGGGCAGGAACGCGTGCGGCACGAGGAACCCGAGCACGCCCCAGAGCGGCATCGATCCGGCGTCGGCTTCGGCCGGCGTGAACCCGTGCGCCCGCGCCGTGTCGCCGAGGTACCCCGCGAACGGGAGCAGGAGCGCGGCGGCGACCGCGGCGGCGACGACGGCCGCCGCGAGCGAGGGAACCACCCATCGCCGCTCTCCGTCCCGGCAGGCCATCACGACGACCGCGAGAACGGCCGCGTAGAGGAGGGCGGGCGGGTATCCCGCGAGGGCCAGCCACCCGAAGACGACCGCGAGGCCCGCCGCCGCGCGCGCGCCTCCGCCCGCGGCCAGACGATCGGCGGTCCACGCCACCCACGGAAGCCACGCATACGCGCACAGCACCGGCGGGACGCTCAGGAGCTCGGCCGGATGGGCGCCCAGCGCATAGGCGACGGCGGCCAGGCCCGCAGCCGGGCCGCCCACCCCCAGCCGCGTGACGAAGACCGCCATCCCCACCGCCGCCAGGACGAGGTGCAGGGCCAGGAAGCATCCGAACGCCACCGGGAATGGCAGGAAACGGTACAGCATCGCGGGCGGGTACCACGCCTGGAACGTCGGGTCCGCGAGCAGTGGGTGGCCGCAGAACAGGTACGGGTCCCAGCGCGGCAGCCGGGAAGGCGCCTCGGCCAGCAGCCGACTGGTCACGGCCTGGAACGGATAATGCTGGCGCAGGGAGTCGGAGAGGTAGACCATCTCCACGCCCGCGATGCGGGCCCACATGGGCACGCAGACCGCGACCAGGATCCAGAGCAGGAGCCGCCGGGGAATCACCGCCGGATTATACATAAGATAGAATGCTTGCGTGCTGTCAGCCTTGATCCTCTTCGTGTCCGCGGCGACCGGCGCGGCCGCCGCACCGCCTCCCCCGCTCATCGCCACGCTGTCGGCGCCGGGCGTCATCACGATCCGCGACGGCGCGCGCGAGGTGGCGTGGATCGGCGCGGGCTGCTTCCTGCCCGGCTGGCGGTGGCGCGAGCCCGCGACGGGCCGGTGCGACGGCCGCGGCTCGTGCGCGGGCACGATCGGACTTGGCGACGATCGGTCCGCCTCCGCCACCGTGACCGTGACCGCCGCCGGCCGCACGCTGACGCTGGCCTGGGACTTCGCCCCGTCGGCCAGCGTCGCCGTCGAGAGCCTGCACGCCTCCCTCACGGTCCCGGTCGAGGACTGGTTCGAGGCGCCTTTCACGGTCGCCGGCACGCGGGGGCGCATCTCGACCGCGCACCCAGCTTCGATCCACCTCGGCGACGGCACCGGCACCCGGATGACGCTGGGTCCCCGGGCCCCCGGAGGGCGGACCCTCACGGTCACGACGGCCTCCCGCACGGCGCTCGGACTTCAGGACAGCCGGCAATGGGGCGGCCGGCTGGATCTCCGGATCGGGGGCCTTCGCTCCCGCGTCTGGAAGGCCCGCGAACGCGTCCGCATCCGGTTCACGCTCGCGTTCGACCGCCCGGTGAAACTGGTCTACGATAGGCCCGTGAAACTCGAAGCGTCCGCCGACTGGATCCCCCTCGACGGCTCCCTCGATATCGCCCCCGGCTCGGCCCTCGACTGGTCCGGCATGCCGTGGCGGCACGAACCCGCGGGATCGCGCGGCTGGGTCCGGGCGGGCGCGACGAATCCCGGGGCCTTTGAATTCGAGAAGGCGCCAGGCATCCCGGCCCGGTTCAACGGAGCTAACCTGTGCTTCGAGGCCAACTTCCCGGATCACGCGGCCGCGGACCGGCTGGCCGAACGATTCGCCCGGCTCGGCTGGAACACGATGCGGATCCACCACTACGAAACGTCGTGGGGCGACATCGGAGGCCTGGTGGACCGCAACGCCGGGGACTCGCTGACGTTCAACCCCGAAGCCCTGGACCGGTTCGACTACTTCTTCGCCGCCATGAAGAAGCGTGGCATCTACCTCACCACCGACCTCTACGTGAACCGGCGGGTGCTCGCGAGCGAGATCTTCGACGGCGGCGAGGGCGATGTCGCCTACCGGTTCAAGCAGCTCGTCGCCGTCTCGGACCGGGCGATGGCCAATTGGCGGGAGTTCGCGCGGCGGCTCCTGACCCACGTCAACCCCTACACGAACCTCGCGTACCGCGACGACCCCGCGCTCGCCTGGATCTCGCTCATCAACGAGGGCGACCTCATGAACTCGCCGGACGAGCTCGTCCGGGATCCGCGCGAGAAGGCGCTGTGGGACGCCGCGTTCGCGAAATGGAAGAGGGAAACGGGGAGCACCGGGGAGTGGGGCTCCGAGCCGTGGAAGAGGTTCATGTGGGAGCTCCAGCGCGCGACCGACCGGAAGATGATCGCGTTTCTCCGCGATGAACTCGGGGTCAACGCGTTGCTGACCGACATCAATGCCTGGGCCGACCAGTGGGGCGCCCAGGTGGTAAGGGCGGATTTCGGATACGTCGACAACCACTTCTACTGGGACCACCCGAACTTCATTGAGAAGGACTGGTCGCTGCCCTCGCGGGGCGGTTCCGGGAGCGGAAGCGCGATCGAGTCCGGAGGAGGGCTCAACGACCGCTGCCTTAACCGCCTCCTCGACCGGCCGTTCACGGTCACGGAGTGGAACTACGCGGGGCCGAATCCGAACCGGGCCGAGGGCGGCCTGGTCGCGGGCGCGCTCGCGGCCGTCCAGGACTGGGGCGGCCTCTGGCGTTTCGCGTACTCGCACGGGCTCGGGGGGATGCTGGAACCCGTCCCCGCCGGCTACTTCGACTCCGCCACGGACCCCCTGCGGCTGGCCTCCGAATATGCGGTCACGGCGCTCTTCCTGCGCGGCGACATCCCGCCGGCGAAGCACGCGGTCGCGGTCGCCGGTACGGCAGCCGAGTGGATGGCGGCGCCGGGGACGTGGTGCGGCGGCGACCTGAACGCCCTCGGTTTCGTGGTCCGGGTGGGCACCCTCGCCGGCGGCACGCCGGGCGCGGACGCCCTGGCGCTCCCGCTGGCCGAAGGCTTCGCGAAAGGCAACCTGGGCCCGGTAATCGAAAAGCTCCGCGGACGCGGATTCCTGCCCGCGGCCAACGCCACCCGGCCGGACGGCGCCGTGCTCGAGAGTGAAGGTGGCGAGATCCGGCTGGAGCGGGGCGCCGGGGTCTTCTCGGTGGCCGCCCCGCGCACCGCCGGGCTGGCCGGCCCCGAGGGCACCGACCGGGCGCTGGGCGCGCTCACCGTAAAGCTGACGAAATCACGGGCGGCGATCTGGGCCACGAGCCTCGACGGCAAGCCGCTCGACGAAAGCGGACGCATCCTCCTCGTCCACCTGACCGACCTCCAGAACACGGGCGAGACGTTCCGCGGCCAGGATCGCAAGGTCCTCGAAGCCTGGGGGAAAATGCCCTGGCTCGTCGCCGCCGGGTCCGCCTCGGTCCGGCTGACCCGGAAGTCCCCGGGCGCCCTGGAGGTTTGGCGGCTCGACCTGTCGGGCAAGCGGATATCGAAGGTGCCGGTGAAGGCCAACGGAACCGGGGTCGCCTTCGAAGTCTCGACGGGACCCGACGCCACGCTGTACTACGAGGTCCTCGCGCCCTAAGCCTTGTTCCTGCGGCGGTGGCGGAGGTATTCGAACACGATCGGAAGCAGGGACACCGCGATGATGACGATGATGAGCAGGTCGATGCGCTTGATCACGGCGGGGAACGTCTTCCCCAGCGTGTAGCCCAGGAGCGTCACGGAACAGATCCAGCCGATCCCGCCCCACACGTTGAAGGTCGCGAACCGGCGGTAGGACATCTGCGCGATCCCCGCCACGACCGGAGCGAACGTGCGAATGATGGGAACGAACCGGGCAATCACGATCGTCTTGCCCCCATGGCGGTCGTAGAACTCCTTCGTCTTGAGAAGGTGGTCGCGCCGGAAGAACCACGTCTGCTTGCGGCGGTAGAGCGGCTCCCCCGCCTTGAGCCCGATCCAGTAGCCGGTCGCGTCGCCGAGGATCGCCGCGATCGAACCGCCGAGCAGGAGCCACCCGAGCGGGAGGTCGCCGCGCGCGGCGAACAACCCGGCGGCGACGAGCAGGGAGTCCCCCGGCAGGAAGAATCCGATCAGGAGTCCGGTTTCGCTGAAGACGATGAGCAGGATGCCCGCGAGGCCGCCCCAGCGGATCACGCCTTCGACGTCGTAGACCTTCGAGAAGAGATGGATGAGGTCGTTCAGGGACTCCATTGGTGTTCCAACACTGTATCATGGAGCCTTCCATGACGAACCGCCGAGACGGCGCCCAGGGCCTGGAGATGAAGTTCATCCAGCTCTACTTCTGGGTCTACTGGCTCCAGTGCCTGAACGGCACGTGGCTCAACCTCTACCTGAACCAGGTCACGGGCTACTCGAAGTCCCAGATCGGGTACCTCTCGTCCATCTTCATGATGTCCGGCGTCGTCCTCACGCCCCTGATCGCGATCCGGTTCGACGTCTCGCGGAAGCGGCCGGCCTTCCTGGCCGCCCTCGCCCTGCTCGCCGGCTTCACCTTCTGCCTCTACACCCTCCCCGTGCCCTGGCCGGTCCTGATCCCCGTGGCCGTGGCCTTCGCCTGCGGCTGGATGCCCCTGGTCCCGCTCATGGACACCGTCGCCTCCATGGAGCACGTGACCGGCGCCTCGAAGCACGGGTACGGCGGCTATCGCCGCTGGGGCACGGTCGGATTCGCGCTCGCCGGCGTGCTCTCGGGCCGGCTCACCGGGGCGGCCGGGCTCTGGTCGGTCTTCCCCGCGTATCTCGCGTGCGCGCTCGCGGTCGCGTGGTTCGCGTGGTCGATCCCCGCGCACCAGGCCGCGCACCCATCCGAGGCCGGATCGACGAAGGTGCGGGTCCCCAACCCATCCGCGGTTCTGGAACTCCTCCGGCTCCCGAACTTCCGGCGGTTCCTGGCCGTGATCCTGTTCGCCTCGATCGGCTCCGCCATGTGCTACACCTTCCGCTCGATCTACCTCTCGTCCATCGGACTCTCCAACGGCACCATCGGGATGCTCTGGCTGCTGATCATTCCCGGCGAGTTCGTCTGCTTCACCTGGGCGGCGCGGTGGATGAACCGCTGGGGCACCGGGCCCCTGGTCATGTTCGGCCTGGTGGTCGCGGGACTGCGCTGGATACTGCTCTCATTCGCCCGGCCGCCGTGGCTCTACGCGGTCGAGATCCTGCACGGCATCGGATTCGCGGTCTACTACCCCGCCGCCGTCGCCTTCGTCCAGGCCGAGGCGCCCGCGCGTCTCCGCGGCACCGCCCAGGTCCTGTTCTTCTCGGTCGCGGCGGGGCTGGGCAGCGCCCTCGGCGCGGCCGTGGCCGGCAGGATGTCCGACGTCCTCGGCATGCAGCCGGTCCTCTGGTTCGGCGGCGGGCTCCAGGTCGCCGGCGGCATCCTGCAAATCATCCTGGTAAGGCACCGGCCGCCCCAGCGGGAGGGCGGAGGGCAATAACCCGGGGCCCCGTGCGATCATAGGATCATGGATATCCTGTCCGGGGCCCTGAAGGAGAACGAGGCCGAGATCATCGCCGGGTGGGTGCAGGCCCTCGACAAGATCCATGGCGACCCGTTCGGCGGCGGCTTCGCCGATCCCTACAAGGAGACCCGGATCGCCTTTCAGGCGCTCCTCGCGATCCTCGAGCGCAACGACAAGAAGCCGGCGGAGGAACAGGCCGCCCGGCTCGTCGGCCTCCCGCCCCTGCGCGGCGCCGGGGTGACCGCCACGATCCGCGGCTACTACGCCCTCTTCGAGGCCGTGCGGCCGGCGCTGGATGAGGCGTACCCCGAGGGCCGGCGCGATTCGCTCCCCCACGATGTCGAACGGCTGCGCTCGGCGGTCGGACTGATGACGGGCCTCCTGACCGCCGCCCACTTCGCGCACAGCGCGGAGTGGCAGAACACGTGGGACAAGATGGCGTTCCACGGGCTCAAGGGACCCGTCGCGCGCATGACCTCGGAACTCCAGGCGCTGTCCGCCGGAGCCGGCGAGGCGATGCCCCACGCGTTTCGCGAGGTGCTCCGCGACGCCCTGCGGTCCAGCCGCCAGCTCATGAGCATCGTCGAATCGCTCTTCGCCATGCACCGGCTGGGCGAGGGCCTGCTCGACACGAAAGCCGAGCCGATGCCGATCTCCGCCCTGTTCGAGCCCGTGACCGGGGACCTCAACAAGCGGGCGTCCGCCGACCGCAAGACCCTGACGTGGGGAGACCTGCCCCCCGGGGTGGCCGTGTGCGCCGACCGCGAATTCATGCGCCGCGCGCTCGTTCTGGTCCTGCAGCGGGCGCTCGACGAGACCGAACCGGGCGGCACGATCCGGGTGGATCCCGCCGCGGATTCGGGGACGGTCAAGGTCATGGTCCGGTACCAGAGCCAGGATCCTCCCCCGCCGGCCGACGCGCCCGAACCGGTTGAATACGCCTTCGCCCGGCTGGCGTTCGACCATGTGGGAGGCCGCGTGGATGTCACGCGCGATCCCGGGAACGTGGTGTCCGTCGTATTCCGGTTCCCCCCCGCGGCGGGCACGGCCTGCGCCGGGGTGCCGGCCACCGCCGCGACGGGCCCGGCCGCCGTTGCGGGCACCCCGGCCGCCGAACCCGCCCCCCCGTCCGGGATCAGGATCATCCGCACGGGCCCGGCCACACAGGCATCCGGCGATTCCCCGAAGCCGGCCCCGCCGCCCCCGCGGGAGGCGCCGGCGCTCGGCGAAGGGAAGCCCGACGACTCCGCGCGGGGGGAACTCAAGATCGTCAGGGGCGGCATGGCTCCGCCCGTCTTCCCGGAGAACAAGGGCAAACCGGAATAGTGGCCGGCCCGGCCCGGTAGCCGGGCGAGCCGACACCTAGAAGTTCGGAGCTTCCTCCAGGGGCTTATCCGCCGCGGGTTCCTTGACCGCCGCCGGTGGTGGGGTCGAGACGGCAGGCTCTGTCGCAGTCGAAACGGCGGGTTCCTTCCGGGGAGTGGCGACGGCAGGTTCCGACCGGGGGGTTGCGACGGCGGGTTCTGTTGGGGTCGAGACGGCAGGTTCCGACCGGGGGGTCGCGACGGCGGGTTCCTTCCGGCCGTCGATTGTCGACTGCACAGGAACCGCCGCCAGCCCCGCCTCCGTCTTGGCCGCGGAGCCCCGGAAAGCCCCGAGATTGAACCCGAGCGACATATGGTGGGTCGCGTCGAACGGCCCCAGCTTCCCGAGGTAGGCATAGTCCACTGAGATGCCGCGGATCGCGAGCCCAAGTCCGCCCGAGAACACCCCGCCGTCGCGCGCCATCCGAACCCCCACCCGCACCGCGACCGCGACCGTGGAGACGGGCCAGACCACCTCGACCCCCGTCCGCCCCTCGGGTTGGGCCGTGGCGCGGGGAACATCGGCCGCAAAGGACAGCAACAGCCGGGCGCGGCGCGAAAGGGCCTGCTCCACCAAAGCGCCGGATCGCCAGACGAGCGGCGACGCATCCGAGGCGCCGCCGTAGTCGAACCGTTGACCGACGTTGGCCGCCGCGAACGAGAGCACGAGCCAGTTCGGGTTTTCCACCTGCGCCGTGTCCTCGTCGTACCAGTCGGGCGGCGATAGGCGGAGGCGCAGGCGAGCCCCGAGGTCGCCGAGCATCGCCGAGGACTTGTAGGTCCCCAGGAGCGTCGAGCTCACGTACTTGAGCGACGCGCCGGCGCAGAGCGGTCCCGTCCTCGCCGCGGCGGCCAGGGCCACGAGCCGGTCGGACTCCAGGTCGGCCGTGTACCGCGTCCCCACGTAGTCGTAAGTCTCGATGGTCCCCGCGCCGAGCGTCTGGAGCGCGATTCCGCCCGAGAACCATGGCAGGATGTCGCCCGCCGCCGCTAGCCCCTCGTACCGGACATCCTCGACGCCCTGGTCCAGCCCGGCCTCGACGGCACCGGGGCCGACAGCCCCCGCCGCCGCGGGGTTCACGAGCAGGGAGCCCGGGGAGTCCGGGAGCGCCCCTTGGGCGCCCCCGAGCGCGAGCACGCGCGCGCCAAACGGCAGGCGTGCCAGCAGTCCGCCCGCGGACCCCGCGCCATCCGCCGCGAAGGCGGACCCGGCCGCGAGCAGGACGGCGAGGCAGGCCGTTGCCGCGGTCACTTGAGCACCGCGAGTTTCCGAATCTTGCGCGTCCCGTCGGGCAGATCGACCACCCCGAGGTAGCCGCCCGACGCCACCGGCCGGCCCTTCGAGTTGCGCCCGTCCCAGTCCAGGATCCACTTGCCCGGCGGGAGAGCCGCGTGGACTACCTCCCGCACCAGTTCGCCCGCGAGCGTGTAGACCGTGATCCGCACGGTGCCCGTCCCGGCCGGCACGTTGACGAGGAACTGGATGATCTCGCCCCGGTCGGGATTGATGGCCAGCGGATTGGTTCCCATGCAGGCGACCCGGACCTCACCCGGCGCGTCGGGAATCTTGGCCGGCATGACCGAGACCTCCGCGGACATGGGCCCGGTCCCGTCGCCGTTCATCGCGGTCACCACGTAGTAGTAGCGCGTGCCGTTCACGAGCCCGGTGTCGTCGAACCACGTGTTCGACGTGGTGCCGACGAGCAGGGCGGGCGAGGAGGTCACCCCCGGAGACGCGCTCCGGTACACCTGGTACGCCGACACGTTCTCGTAGGACGGGTTGGGCAGCCAGGTCACGAGGGCCGCGGTGTCCCCCTGCCGGGTTCCCGGCCCCGCGGGGGCGGAGGGCATCGTCGACCGGTACCCGGTGGTCGTGACCGTCCCGAAGAGGGGGTCGGTCCCCTTCGTGTTGCACGTGAACAGGGCGTAGCCCGTCCCCGTGACCGAGACCGTCCAGGTGAAGGTCGTCGACGACATGGGGTTGATGATGACGGTGCCGGAGAGCATGGCCATGGTGCCCAGCTGGGAACTCGGCACGCAGGCAAACACGGAGACCGGCGACCCCGCCGGAGAGACGACCACCCGGGCACTCGCGCTGAACACGGTCCCGCCGCCCTCGTTGGTCACCGTCAGGGACACCGTGAGCTGGCCGCCGGGCACGAGCGGGAGCGGGGAAAGCGTCACGGAAGAGACGAGCCGCGCCGGGTAGGCGCAGGTCAGCGGCCGGTCGTTCCACGCCGAGTCCGTGACCGGAAGGCCCCACTCGGCGTCAAGCCCGGAGGCGGTCGCGCTGAACCAGACCTGGCCCGCCGACGACGTCGCGATCGACCAGATGAAGCGCCCGGTGGCCCCCGGCGTGAGACTACCCGTGAACCAGGTGGCCGCGAACGGTCCGGCCGAGATCGAGGCGGCGCCGGCACCCGCCACCACCTCGGCTTCGCCCGTGATGCCGCTGACCGTCGCGTCGCCAGAGTTCGTGACATCCAGGTAGAGCGACCCCGTCAGCCCGACCGCGAGATGCGCCGGCGAGACGGAAAGACTCGCGACCATCGATCCCGGGTCCCGGTCGTAGCGCTCCGTGACGCCGTAGACCGTGCCCGAAGTCGCCCAGTTCCCCCCCCAGTCGTAGCTGGCCAGCGTCGCGGACTCGCCTCCGACCGCGTAGAGCACGGTCCCCGAGGGCGGCGCGGCCACGACGAGCCCGACCCGGCCCGGCCCCGCCGGCAGACCGGGAAGATTGAACGGGGCCCGGGCGTCCCACCGGTTCGCCTGCGGGTTGAACCGCTCGCAGGCGGGCGTCGATGTTCCCTTCGCGATCCCGCCCGCCACGTAGATCATGCCGTTGCCCGGCGAGGCTGCCCCGGCGCCCCCGCGCGGGGTCGGCATCGGCGCCATCGCCGTCCAGGTGTTGGTCGCGGGATCGTAGACCTCGACCGCGCCCACGTACTCGATCTTGACGTTCGTATTGCTGACCCCGCCGATCAGCGCCGTGATGCCGCCGATGCAGTAGATCCTCCCCCCGACCGCCACCGCGGAGTGCAGGAAGCGCGGTGTCGGCATCAGCGCCTTCGACGTCCACTGATTGGTCAGGGGATCGTACGCCTCGACCGTGTTCAGGATCGTGCCGGAGACGACCCCGCCGGTGACGTAGAGCTTGCCGCCCACGACCGCTCCGGCCGCGAACCGGCGGGGACCCAGCATCGCCCTGCGGGCCACCCAGCAGTTGCAGCCGGGATCGTAGGCTTCGTTGTCCGCCAGCCCCGCCTCGCCCCTGGTTCCGGAGACGGCGTAGATCGTTCCCCCGATCGCCGCGACGACGAGTCCCGACCGGGTCACGCTCATGGACGCCATGGAGGTCCACACATCCGCCACCGCGTCGTAGACCTCGTTCGTGATGAGGTAGGTCGTACCCGTGAGGCCGCCCACGACGTAGAGCGTGGCCCCCCATGGCGACGTGCCCGCCGCGTACTTCCGGGGTGTGGGGCTCGACGCCACCGGCGACCAGGAGTCGGCCAGGGACGTGCCGGCGCCCAGAACCAGCAGGCAGACCGCCGCGATCCGCTTCACGTTCATATGTTAGCAAGCGGAGGCTTGCGGACGGGCCCTCACGCTTGCGGCCCTGTCCCGCATTGCGGGAGAGTGGATACACCAGTGGACGCCACAGAGCGCCGGTTCCTCGCGATCGCCGCCGTGACGGCCCTGGCCGTCTCCTGCCTCCCCCACCTCTGGGCGGCCGTGACGGCCCCCGCGGGCACGCGCTTCGGCTGGGGCGTCGGGTTCCTGCCCGATACGCTGGGCAACCTCATCTTCGTCCGCCAGGCCGCCTCGGGGTCGATCCTCTTCGCCAACACATACACGGCCGAGCCGCACCCGGCCCGGTTCCTGCACCCGCTCTTTCTCCTCGTCGGCTGGGCCCAGGCGATCACCCGCCTCCCTCCCGGTCTCCTGCTCCAGTTCGTCCGGCTCGGCGGCGCGGCGCTCTTCCTGTTCGGACTCCGCGCGGCTGCACGGCGGTTCTGCGGCGACGCGGCCGGCCGCCGCGCCCTCGCCTGGCTCGTGCTCACGGGCGGAGGACTGGGGTTCCTTGCCCCCGTCCTCCCCGCCCTGACCGGATCCTCCGACGTCATGGGGGCGGAGATGACCACGTTCTTCAGCCTCTACGAGCAGCCGCACTTCATCCTCGCTCTCGCCCTGGCGCTGTGGGCCGTTCTCCACTTCCTCGACGCGATAGAGACCGGAAGCGCGCGCGCCACCCGGCTTGCATCGCTATTCCACTTTCTCCTCGCCGCGGTCCACCCCTACGACATCCCGGTCACGACGCTGGCCGCCGTCGCTACCGCCGCGCTCGCGCGCCGGCGCCCGTTCCCGTGGGCGCCCCTGCTCGCCTTCGTCGCGGCCCCCGTCCCCCTCCTCGCCTGGGACGCGTGGCTCACGAGCTTCGTCCCCGTCTACCGCGACTTCGCCGCCGAGGGCCTGCTCGCCGCGCCCTGGCCGGTCCGCGACTATCTGCTGGGGTTCGCCCTCCTCCTGCCGCTCGCCCTCGCCGGAATCGCGCGCGCGCTTCGCGCCCGCGACTCCCGCTGGCTCCTGCCGGGAGCGTGGCTCCTCGCGGCGCCCGCGCTCATGTGCCTGCCACTGCCCGCCCGGCGCAAGTTCATGGAGGGTTACCATCTCATGCTCTGCCTTTTCGCCGCCCACGGCTGGTCCCTGGTCGCGCCGCGGCTCGGCCGGTGGCGGGGCGCCGTCGGGGCGACGGGCATCATCGTGATGAGCCTCTCCCAGGTCTACGTGCTGGCCCGCGACGTCTACGCGATCGACCTCGCGCGTAGAGCCGAACGCGCCGCCGTCCGGCTCGAATCCGGCGCCATGCTCTTTCCGCTCCGGCGGGCCGTGGACCGCGTCTTCGCGCCGGACCCGTGGATGGGCGGCATCCTGTCCCGGGACGTGGACCGGTACGATGTGCCCGACGACCTCGCCCGGGTCCTCGCGTGGTCCGCCGCGCATCTCGACCGGTCGGCCGTGATCCTCGCCGCTCCCTCGACCGGTCTCCTCGTCCCCATGTACACGCCCCACCATGTCGTGGCCGGCCACCTATTCGAGACCCTCCGGATGACCGACAAGGTCCTCGGCATTCGCGCCGTCATGGATCGGCACCTCCCCGAGGAGGGCCGGCGGTTCCTCCTGGGCCGGCTCGGTGCGACCGCGCTCCTCGTGGACGACCGGCTACTCGCGCTCGGCGAGTGGCGGCCGGACGGCGCCCCCTGGCTCAACGTACTGGACGCGGAGGGGCGCGTGACGCTGTTCGCCGTGGCGCCCGAGCCCGACTGGGCGCCGCTGCCCCGGCTGGCCGTCGAAGCGCAGGTCACGGCGTGCCTCCTGGCGCTGTCGGGCCGGGACCTGCTCGACCAGGGCCGGTTCGGAGAGGCGGTGATGCGCCTGCGTCAGGCGCTCGAGGCGAGACCCCACGACCCCCGGATCCGGGACTGGCTCAGGGCCGCGGAGGCGGGCAGGTCCTCGACGCAAGCTCCTCGAGGAACTCGAAGCAGCGGTTGACCCAGATCTCCTCGCTCGCGCCCAGCAGGCCGGGGAGAAACAGCCAGACCGTGGCTCCGCGCCATCCGATCCGCGGCCGGGCCACGCCCGGCAGTTCACCCGCGAACCGGACGTAGGCCTGGGTCAGGTTTACCCCCGAAAGAAAGAACCCCCGGCCCGCGTTCCGGTCGCCCGGCAGGTAGAGACCGGGGGCGTCGCCGAAGACGGCCTCGGGCAGCTCGAACTCCATGACGGTGCCGGGGCGTCCCATGCCGGGCAGGGGGAACTCGAACCGCAGCCGGTACCGCACGGGCTGGCTGCCGCACATGCGCACGAATCTCAGCTCGACCGCCTCGGCGACCAGGGTCGCCCACGAGAAGGCCGTCCGGACGAATCCCCCGTACCGGGCGCTGAGGTTGTTCAGGAGTTTCGTGCGGCTCCGCGCCCCGTGCCACAGCCACGCCCAGCAGGCGAGGGCCACGGCCCAGAGCACGAGCGGGAACGGACCCGCGTGCCTCATCCGGCCGTCAGCCCGGCCGGGCACGTCGAAGGTCACACATTCCAGCCCTTACCTTCGACGACGGCTGTTCCGACAGCCGCCGTCACCCGGTCGACTGTGAGCGCGTCGAGACATCCGTAATCGCGACCCCGCACGCAGGCCCTACGGTAACACGGCGAGCACGAGACATTACCCCACAGGGCCTCGTGGCGCCCCCCCCGCGGCCCGGTCCAGTGCGGGTTCGACGACCCGAACAGCCCGATCGTCGGCACGCCGACCGCCACCCCGACATGCATGAGTCCGGAGTCGTTGCTGACGAACGCCCGGCACCGCTTCAGGAGCGCGGCGGTGCCGCCGAGCGAGAGGAGGCCGGAGGCGTTCACGGGCGGCCGCGCCATGATCGCCGCAATCCCGAGCGAAGCCGCCTGTTCTTCCGGCCCACCCACGAGGACGGCCCGAACGCCGTTCTCGAGCGCCAGCCGGTCCCCGAGGGCGGCCCACCGCCGCGGAAACCACCGCTTGGCCGGGCCGTACGAGGCGCCGGGGGCGAATGCCACGAAGCGGTCGCCTCCCTCGGCGGAGATCCGGAGGAACCGGTCCACCTCGGCGTCGTCCTCGGGGCGCGTCTGCCAGACAAGATCTCGGACGCCCGGCGCATCAAGTCCCGCGGCCATGCCCAGCAGGAGGTAGTGCTCGATCTGGTGCGTCGACCGCGGGGGCGGCGGCACCGGCTCGGTCAGGAAGAGGTGCCGCCCGCCGCCCGCGAACCCGATCCGGACCGGGATCCGGGCGGCGCCGAAGGCCACGGCGACGCGCAGGGACGACGAGCACGAGATCGCGAGATCCCAGGTGCCCTCGCGCAGGAGGCGCGCGAACCGCAAGGGCGACCCCTCGGGCTCGTCGACAATCTCGTCGACGGCGGGGCCCCGTTCGATGACTGGCCGGATCTTCGCCCTGGCCAGGACGCCGAGGTGCGCATCCGGCCAGTGCGCCCGGAGGGCAGCCAGGAGGGGCGTAGCGAGGACCGCGTCCCCGATCCAGTTCGGAGCCTTGACGAGGATGCGCGGGAACTTCAAGCCCCGAACTTGTCGAGGCGCATGGCGTGGGCCATCGCCAGCGGCATCAGGTCCGTGGCGTGGATCCGGCCGAGCCCGCCCCGATCGCAGTTGAGTTCCGTGAACCGCGCCCGGCCGTCCGGGCGGCCCGTCGGCGACAGCAGGAGCACGGGGGAGGGGTGCCACGAGTGGCCCTTGAGGACCGACGGAGTCGAGTGGTCGCCGGTGACGAGCAGGCAGTCGGGCTTGAGCGCCAGGATCCTCGGCAGGAGCCCGTCGACCTCCTCGATCACGTGGATCTTGGCGTCCCGGTTGCCGTCCTCGCCGTAGGAATCGGTCTTCTTCACGTGGAGATAGACGAAGTCGTGGGTACTCCAGGCTCCCTCCAGGGCCGTGATCTCGTCCGCGACGCGCTCGCCGGTAACGGGAATGACGTCCATGCCGACGAGGCTCGCGAGCCCGCGGTACATGGGATACACGGCGATGGCGCCCGCCTTCAGCTTGAAGACCTCGCGGAACTCGGGCAGGGTCGGCGGCGCGTCGAAACCGCGGAGGAGCAGCATGTTCGCGGGCTTCTCGCTCGCCAGGATCTTCCCGGCCTGCATGATGAAGTCGCACACGATCCCGTGGGTCTTGCGCCCCGCCGGCGTGTCGTTCGCATGCTCGGGGTCCAGCGGCTTCTTGCCCTCCTGCTGCGGGTCGGTGTCCGTAATCCCGTGGTCGAGGCCGGCCCCGCGGAACAGGACGGCGGCCCGGTGCTCGCGTTCGGCCTTCACCGTCACGGTCACGCCGGGAATCCTGATCCCGGCGTTGAGCTTCTCGCAGAGCTTGACGGCGGCCTCGGTCGGAATCCGACCAGCCCGGCGGTCCGTCACGACTCCGCCCTGGTCGACGGTGCAGAAGTTGATCCGCGCCGCGATGTCGCCCGCCTGCATCTCGAGCCCGAGGCCGGCGGCGGAGAGCACACCCCGCCCGATCATGTACTTGATCGGGTCGTAGCCGAACAGCCCCAGGTGGCCGGGGCCGCTCCCGGGCGTGATCCCCGGGGAGACGAGTTCGATGGCGCCGAGCGTGGCGCGGGGCGCGATTGCGTCGAAGTTCGGGGTCTTCGCCTCGTCGAGCCCGGTCAGGCCCTTCGGCCCGCCGGGGATGCCGCCGAGCCCGTCCATGACGACGAGCAGGATCTTGGTGGTGTTGGGGCGCGCCAGCTTCGCGATGAACTCGAGTGAGACCATCTAGACCTCCTTAAGGGAAATGAGGGCCCTGCGGACGGCGTCCACGTGGCCCTTGACGACGACGGACCGGAAGACCTTTCGGATGATGCCCTTTGCGTCGATCACGAACGTGCTCCGGTCCACGCCCGGGAACGCCCTGCCGTACAGCTTTCGGACGACGAGAACGCGGTACCGCCGGCAGACCCGCCGCGCGGGGTCGGACAGCAGGGGGAAGGGCACGCGCTTCGCGCGCGCGAACCGCCGGTGTGACGCCACCGTGTCGGGGCTCACCCCCAGCACCTCCGCCCCCGTCGCCCGGATCCGGCGGTAGTGGTCCCGAAAATCC
The DNA here is from genome assembly GCA_919901855.1 of bacterium. GTDB lineage: Bacteria > Oederibacteriota > CAKKQC01 > CAKKQC01 > CAKKQC01 > CAKKQC01. The sequence goes on from CAKKQC010000008.1 coordinate 37,584, forward strand.
TCGGCCTCGAGCGCGCACCCGGGGGTGAAGTCCCGGGGGTAGAAGTAGAGCACGACCGGCCGGCCGCGTAGCGTCGCCAGCGTGACGCGCCTGCCCCGCTGGTCGCGGAGACCGAACGCCGGCGCCCGCCGGCCCTCGAGGGGGTCCTTCCGTTTCATCGCGGGACTAGGTTATCAAACGGGCCAGGCCCGTGCCACGGCGCGACGGGACGGCTCAGAGGTCGACGGTCACCGCCACGACAACCGTGAGCCCGCTGAGATCGAACGGCAGGTCGTTGTCGTGATCGTCCTTGTAGACCTCTCCATTCCTGACGTCGGGCCCGTTGACGTTGTCGATGACCCCGTCCTCATCGACGTCGACGTTCCTGGTGGCCATCATCGCCGGCACCTTGAGCAGGCGGTATCCCAGGTCCGCGCCGACCGAGATCGAGGGCGAGACCCGGCAGGCCGCTCCCACGAGCAGTTCCACCACGTAGCCGATCCCGGTTGTCGGAATGCTGTAGTTGTGGTCGACTTTGCCGGACAGATCGGACATGAGCCCCGTGCCCGTGGTGACCTGAGAACTCGCGACGGTCTGCGTGGCGTTAGCGATTCCCAGGCCCACGAACAGGCCTCCCGACACGGACAACTCCGATCCCAGGGGATACTTCATCCGTCCACCGCCCTCGAGGAGAATCAGGGAAGCCGCAATCCTGTCCGCCAGGCTGAACTGCTGGTCGATAGAACCGAACACGCCGAGGTCTTCGTGCATGGCGGCCTTGAAGTTCGCCTCGCTCGTGCCCGCGCTCAGGTAGCCGATCCGCGCGGAAGTCACAAGCCCGGGCATCATGAGGTATCCGCCCTCCACGCCCGCAATCATGCCACCCGAGAACGTGGTGAGCTTCTTGTCGGACACCGTCAGGCCCGCGTCCTCGACCGATGCCACGCTGTCATCGAAGTCCCGCTTCCACTGCGTATTCCACGCCTTCAGCGAGACGGTCCCGTAACCGCCCCAGACGCCGACGCTTATCGGAGGCAGCGCGCGGGAGGACCGGCGTCCGGCGCCCAGCGTCGCCGCGGGGGCCGCCACCGCCGGCGCGGCCGCCGGAGGCGGCGACGCCGCGACCTCCGCGCGCATGGAGTCCGCGAAGGTCCGGATCCCCGGGTTGTCGGGGTGGAGCGCCAGCGACTTGTCGTACGCCTCGAGCGCGCCGCGCTTGTCGGCCCGCGCGTACCGGCAGTTCCCGAGCAGCTGCCACGCCTGCCAATGGTTCGGATCCGCGCGGACCGCCGCCGCCGCGCCCTGCATCGCGGTGTCGTAGCTGGCGGCGTTGTATTGCGCCAACGCGGCCTCGTAGGCGACCTCGGCGGGCGACGCCTGCGGCGTGGCCGCCGCGGCAGGAGCGGCTGCCGCCCCAGCCATCGAGTCCACGAACGCCTTGAGCTGGGGATTGTTCGGATTCACCTGGAGCGAGTACTTGTAGACCGTCAACGCTCCGGCTTGGTCCCCCATCGCATATCGGGCGTTTCCGTCGAGCTGCCACGCCTGCCAGTTCTGGAGGTCGAGCTGGACCGCGGCCTCGGCGTCCTTGATCGCGCCCGCGTAGTCGGCGGCGCCGTACTTGGCCGTGCCCGACGCGTAGAGGGCGTCGGCCCGGGGGTCGGACGCCAGGGCTCCGGACGCCATCCCCAGGGCCGCCCAAGCTGCCGCCATCGCCATCCGCCATCCGGCGTTCATGGATTCCTTGTTATAGCATTACCCCGTTTGACGGGACGCCCGGGCCCCGGCTAGACTGGCGGCATGATGACACGATTCGGATTACCCATGGCCCTGATGACCGCGATCCTGCTCGCCGCATGCCGCTCCAGCGACTCCGGCGGCGCGAAGCCCGAGGCGTCCGAAATGACGACCCCGTCGGGGCTCAAGTACGTCGACCTCAAGGTCGGCGACGGGGCGTCGCCCCAGCCCGGCCAGATCGCGGTCGTCCACTACACCGGCTGGCTGACCAACGGAACCAAGTTCGACAGCTCCCGCGACCGGGGCGCGCCGTTCGAGTTCCCGATCGGCCAGGGCCGCGTCATCAAGGGTTGGGACGAGGGCGTGGCGACCATGAAGATCGGAGGCCGCCGGAAGCTCACGATCCCGCCCGAGCTCGGCTACGGAGCCCGGGGAGCGGGCGGACTGATACCGCCCAATGCCGTCCTGGTCTTCGACGTCGAGCTCCTCGGGGTGAAATAGCGCCCCGGCAGGGCTGGACCGGCCTCCACTGGCCGTGACTTGGCGTCCTGTGGGAAGATGAATTCATGGACGCCCTGGCGGCCACCCTGGCCCGGCACGAGGAAGAACTCGCGGCCGGTTGGCTGACCCGCCTGGCAGCGATTGGGGGTGACCCCTTTGGGGGAACCCGGTGGACCGATCCCGCCAGGGAAGTGCGCATCGCGCTCAACGCCCTCATCGCCATACTGGAATCGGCCGACACGAAGCCCGCCGAAGAGCAGGCCGCGCGACTCGCTCGTCTGCCCTCCCAGCGCGGCGCCGGGGTCATGGCCACCATCCGCGGCTGCTACGCCCTCTTCGAGCCCCTTCGCCCGATCCTCGAGCGCGCGTACGTGGAACGTCCCCACGAGCTCCCAGGGGACATCGTGAGGCTCCGGGACGCCGTGGCGACGCTGACCGGCATCCTCGCGACGGCTCATCTCCGGCAGGGCTTGGCGTGGCAGGACGAGTCGGACCGGTTCGCGCGCCAGCGGCTCAACGGGCCCTTCGGCAAACTGGTCTCGGACCTTCAGACGTTCCAGGCGGCCGCGGCCGAGCACCTCTCCATCCCGCTTCAGGAGAGCCTGCGAAACACCGTAACGTTCGGCCGGGACCTTCAGCGCGCGGCCGAGGGGCTGTTCATCCTGCACCGGCTCGGGGAAGGACGCCTCGATATCGCGAACGGACCGGTGCCGCTCGCGGAGACCCTCTCCCCCTCCGCCGAGGATGCGCGGCGCCGGGCCTCGTTCGGCAACCGGACGTTCGTGTGGAAAGCCCCCGCTCCGGCCGTGTCAGCTACCGGCCATGCCGACATCCTGCGTCGCACGTTCGCCCTGCTCCTCCTGCGCGCGATCGACGACACGCCCGAGGGTAACACGGTGAAGGCCGAGGTGCTCGACGATCCCGAGGCCGTGCGCATCGTGATCCGCGACGAAGGCGCGGGGGAGGAGCCCCCCGACGGCCGCGGGATCACGTTCGAGCACACGTTCGCCCGGATGGCGGCCGAGCACATGGAGGGACGGTTCGACGTCTTCCATGAAGCCGGCCGCGGCACGATGGTCACGCTCAAGCTCCGCCGGGCCGCCGCAACCCCGGCGCCGAAGCCGGGGGCGGTCGCGGAGGACCCCACGCAGCCGAGCCCCAAGCTCGAGCTCAAGATCTCCCGGGGGACCCTGCCGCCGCCGCCGCCGCCCAGGACCGCCTGACCGGCCGCAGCCGGTCGGTCAGGCGCGTCGAAGTCCTCCTGCCGCCCCCCCAGCTTCGACGGAAGCTCGTCCTCGAGCCTACTTTTCCTCGTACTGCCGCTTGAGCTGGGCGACCACGCCCGGATCGGCCAGCGTCGTCGTGTCCCCGAGCACGCGGCCTTCGGCCACGTCCCGCAGCAGGCGGCGCATGATCTTGCCCGACCGCGTCTTGGGAAGCTCCGAGGTGAAGAAGATATCCTCCGGCCGGGCGAGCGCGCCGATCTTCTTGACCACGTGCGCCTTGATCTCCTTGAGGAGCTCGTCGCTCGGCTGGATGTGCGCCTTGAGCGTCACAAACGCTGAAACCGCCTGGCCTTTCATCTCGTCCGCGCGGCCGATCACGGCGGCTTCCGCCACGGCGGGATGGTCCACGAGCGCGGACTCGACCTCCATCGTCGAGATGCGGTGGCCCGACACGTTCATGACGTCGTCCACGCGCCCAAGGAGCCAGAAGAACCCGTCCTCGTCGCGCTTGGCCCCGTCGCCGGTGAAATAGAACACGCCCCGATATCGGTCCCAGTACGTCTGCTGGTACCGCTTGTCGTCGTTCAGGATCGTGCGGAGCATCCCGGGCCAGGGCTTGGTCAGCACCAGGTACCCGGCCGCGGCCGGATCGCCCGCGTCGTTTACGACCTCGGCCGAGATGCCGGGGAAGGCCAGGGTCGCGGACCCGGGCTTCGTCGCCGTGAGCCCGGGCAGCGGGGCGATCAGGATGCCGCCGGTCTCCGTCTGCCACCACGTGTCCACGATCGGGCACTTCTTGCGCCCGATGTGCTCCTGGTACCACATCCACGCCTCCGGGTTGATCGGCTCCCCCACGGTTCCCAGCAGCCGCAGCGAGGAGAGGTCGCGTCCGGCCGGGTACGATTCCCCCCAGCGCATGAACGTCCGGATCGCGGTCGGGGCCGTGTAGAAGATCGTGACCCGGTACTTCTCGACGATGCGCCAGAACCGGTCCTTGTCGGGGAAGTCCGGCGACCCCTCGTACATGAGGACGGTGGCGCCGTTGGCCAACGGGCCGTAGACGATGTAGGAATGCCCCGTCACCCACCCCACGTCCGCCGTGCACCAGAAGACGTCCTCTTCCTTGAGGTCGAAGATGAGCTTCGTCGTCGCGTACACGTGGGTCAGGTAGCCGCCCGTCGTGTGCACGATCCCCTTGGGCTTGCCCGTGCTGCCGGACGTGTACAGGACGTAGAGCATGTCCTCGGCATCCATCGGCTCCGGCGGGCACGTGAGCGCCGCCTTCGCCATCTCCTCGTGGTACCAGACGTCGCGAGCGGGGTCGAACGACGCCCCCGCCGCCTCGCCCACGCGCCGGACCACGACCGTCTTCGTGATCGTCGGGCAGTCCTTGACCGCCTCGTCGGCCACGGCCTTGAGCGGCAGGATCTTGCCCCGGCGCCAGCCGCCGTCGGCCGTGATGAGGAGTTTCGCACCCGCGTCGTTGATCCGCTCGCGCAGGGACTCCGCCGAGAACCCTCCGAACACGACGCTGTGGACCGCCCCGATGCGCGTGCACGCGAGCATGGCGACGGCGGCCTCGGGGATCATGGGCAGGTAGATGTTGACCCGGTCGCCCTTGCCGATGCCGAGCCCCTTGAGCACGTTGGAGAACTTCGAGACCTCGCGGTGAAGGTCCGCGTACGTGAGCACCCGCTCGTCACCGGGCTCGCCTTCCCAGATGATCGCCGCCTTGTTCCGGCGCCAGCCGGCGAGGTGCCGGTCGAGGCAGTTCTCGGAGACGTTCAACTGCCCGCCGACGAACCACTGGGCGTGGGGCGGGTTCCAGTCGAGCACCTTCGTCCACGGCTTCGTCCACTTGAGCTCGCCGGCCATCCGCGCCCAGAACGCCTCGGGATCTTTCGCCGCCTCCGCGTAGATCGCGCCGTCGCGCGCGTTCGCCTGGTCCGTGAAGGCCTTGGGGGGCGGGAACACCCGCTTCTCCTCCAGCAGGGCCCTGATCGCGCTCTGGGGATCCTCGGTTGGCATGTCAGCACTTCCTCCTTGCTGCTCGGTGGTTCGGGGGCTATTGAACCAGATCGTCCCACTCATGACAACCGTCAGCCTGGTGGCTGAGTTGCATCATATATACAGCGCCAGCCTCAGCGCGGGTGGGATTCCCCCAGCAGGACCTTGAGGTCCCGGGCGTTGCGCACCGCATGGCCCTCGGGATGGTTATTGAAGAAGGCGAACTGGCCCGACGCCTCGTGCGCCATGGCGCGGACCTTGGGCACCCACGCCTCGAGTTCGTCCGGGCGGTAGTGGTAGCGGTAGCGCTCCCCGGGAGACCGACCTCCCGTCTCGTCGTGTCCGATCGGTTGCGAGGGATCCGGCGCGGTCGGACTCCACCATGCGGCTCTGTTCCGGCCGTGGAACCGGACGTACCCGACCGGCCCCGTGACCTCGGCCACCGGCGGCGGCAGGTTCGGCAGTTCGGGCTCGTCGACACAGCACAGGGAGATCGCGTGCTTCTTGAGCCACGCGATGCCATCGGGCACGAACCAGTCCTTGTGCCGGAACTCGGCAATTACGGGAGCTCCCGTGATCCGGCCCACCAACTCGCGCACATAAGTGGCGTTCGGCGGGTTGGCCTTGAACGAGTACGGGAATTGGAGCAGGACACCGCCGAGCTTGCCCCCATCGACGAACGGCTTGAGCGCCATCTTGAACGAAGGGAGCATCTCCTCGGCCGCCTTCCCCCGCTGGTGCGTGAGCGCCTGGTGGGCCTTCACCACGAACGAGAACCCCGGCGGCGTCCGCCGGACCATGCCCTCGAGGGACTTCAGCGCGGGCAGTTGGTAGAACGTGGCGTTCAGCTCGACCGTGTCGAACTCGGCCGCGTAGTGCTCGAGGAACTTCCCCTTGGGGAGCTTGTCGGGGTAGAACACGCCCCGCCACTCCTCGTACGAGTACCCGCACGTCCCGATCCGGATTGCCGAAGTCCCTACCACCCTATCGCGACACCCGACTACTCATGAAGCGGAAGGACTTCCATGCCCCCTACACATAGAGGGGACGGGACGGAGGGGACGGACGGAGGGGACGGGACGTAGTTGCATAGTTGCATAACTCGGTCAAGCGTGCGGGATGTCTCAGCGCGGTCATGGAAATGCAACTATGCAACTACGTCCCCTAGAATGCCATAGCTCGAGGGACATCCTTCGGATCACCGGATTCCTCCGGCTCGTGCGCCGGGCCCCAGAACGGTCGCGCGCCGCGTCATGCCTCACCAGAGCGTCAGGCCTTGGGACCGAGCTCACGGAGAAGCCTTGCGATATCGGATTCGAGCCGGGGGATGTCGGTCACGACCGTCTCCCATACGAGCGGCGCATCGACGACGGCGTAATCATGGATGAGCTTGTCTCGCATGCCTGCTGCCTTGCGCCATTCGACCTCGGGGTGGAGTGCTTTCAGCCGATCCGAGACCCGCTTGGCCGCCTCCCCGATGATCTCGAGGTTCCGGTACACAGCATCCTGCATCATACGATCGGAAGAGAACCGTTCCCTGCCATCCTTCGTGTAATTCTTGATCATCGCGATCGCATCCCGCATGTGGGCCAGGAAGACCGCGTCGTCCTTCACAAAGGGACGGCCTCCGCAAAGATGCGGTCCTTCAGGTAGGGGCTGACACCACGCTCGCTCACCACATCGACTTCGCGTCCGAGCAGGTCACCGACATCCTGCCCAAAGCCGATGAGATCGAATAGCGAGCGGCCATCTCGAAAAGCCACGAGCAGGTCCAGGTCACTCTCGGCTCCCGCATCCCCGCGCGCGAAGGAACCGAACACGCGAACCCGCTCCACCCCGTATCGGGCGGCCAGACGCATGATTTCCTCGCGGCAAGGCCCGATCAGCTCCTGTATTCCCACAGCGATTTCATTATGCCACAGGGGACCTCAAGGCCAAGCTCCATCGCACGAATGCGGTATCCTGTTGGTATGAGTCGGCGGGGCGTCCGAGCCCGAGATGCGGCGGTGGAGAAGCGATCCGTGGCGGGAGCGGGGCGGAAGAGGCTGCTCGCCTTGACCCGCTCGGCCGCTACTGGCGCTCCCACGGACTTGGCCCGCAACCACGACCATTACCTCTACGGCGCGCCACGGCGCGGTTCCCGCCGACGGCGGCGCAGCCGACCCGAGTAGCCAGCCCACCGGGGGCAGTGTCCCACAGCTCCAATTGCGCGGGGGGCGCGGGAACGGGCGGGGCCTTCAACGCCCCGGGCGAGATCAGCAGGGCTCGGGGACATCCTTCGGATCACCGGATTCCTCCGACTCGTGCGCCGGGTCCCGAGACAGCCGCGGCGCGCATCATCTCGTCCCCCCGATCCTTCCGGGCGTCTTCCACGACCGTCAACCGTCACGCCGCTACCATTCCCGCGTCAACCATGCCCCGTACTCGACCGCCTGCGAGATATCCGCACGCTCCAGGTCGGGATAGCCCTTGAGGATCTCCTCGAACGGAATGCCGTGGGCCACCTGTCCGACGATCCCGGACACGGGGATCCGCATCCCCCTGATGCATGCGCGCCCCCCCATGATCCGCGGGTCAAAGGTGATCCTGTCGAATGTCATGCCGCCTTCGCGGCCGGCTTGAACCTGAAGCCAAGCTCGAGCCTGCCCTTGCACGCGGCCGCAATGTGGGCCAAGAGCGGCAGGGTGGGCGTGCGCGTGTCGCTGCCACTCTCGAGCCTGGCGATCACGCTCTGCGTGCTCCCGATCTTCCTCGCCAGCGCGGCCTGCGTGAGGTGCGCCCGCCGCCGCGCCTCCCGCACCGCGAGGGCGATCTTGGTCCTCGCCCGCTCCTGCTCGTAGTGGAACCTGACCTCGGGATCCTTCAGGAGCTTCCTGAAGAACGGACCCGAGGATTCGTACCGCTTCGCCCGTCCGTTCATGCGCCAAGCACCTCCTGTCCCCTACTCTATACCCCTCTGGCTATGTCTTACACCACTCCCATTTCAACCCCATAGCTTCATCTGCCCCGGTACATCATGGCATCTGGGACCCCCGGCGCGCCGGGCAGACGGCTCGGGCGGAAGCCGGGCCGGCTGAAGCAGCGCCTGCAGGGAGGCCAGCGGCCAGCCGAAGGGGGCGAGGACCGTGGCGGCGGCGCGGAGGGCGAGCGCGACGTAGGCCTCGGTGTCATAGGGCTCCCCGCCTTCGCGGACCTGGAGCGCGAGCGGCCGGTCCGTGCCCAGGACGTACGCGACCTTCTCCCCCGCCTCCAGCACCGCCCCGCGGCTCACCAACTGCTGGGCCGCCACCGCCACCGGGGTCGGCCGCGCGTACTCGAGCGGGCCCTTGGACAGGTGCCGGTGGATGGCGAGGTCCGGCCCCCGGAGCCGGCCAGACCGGATCGTCTCCGCCGCCTCCCGGACCCGGTCCACGAGGCCTGCCGCGATCACGCGGGCTTCCGCCACGGACGCCGACTTCGCCAGCTCCTCGACCAGCCCCACCTGCAGCGCGCGCACGAACGGGGCCGCGTCCACGCGCCGCGCTTCGATCCCGCGCGCCTTGACCTCGCCGCTCTCGAAGACGCCCAGATACCGCTGGGCCACCCCGCGCCGCTCGTCCGCCGTGCTCGGCAGGAACGCGATCCAGCGGTAGACGCCCTCGACCGCGATCGGGAGCCCCGAGCGCCGCTCGATCTCGGCCGCCAGCGCCTCGCACTCCGACACCGTCACGCGTCCCGTGGGCTTCTCGACCCAGAGGCTGTCCACGATCCCGTGGATCATCCGGTAGCCCAGGTCCTCGGCCGCCTCCTTCGCGCGCAGGAGGGCCTCCCGCCCCCACGCCGTCGTCGCCTCGTGCGCCTCGATCCGGCCGAACCGGGCGTTGCGGTAGCCCAGGTACCCGAAGGAACAGACGAGGAGCCACTTGTGCGCGGAGACGCGCGCCTTCGCCCGGGCCCGCCCGGCCTCCGTCGGCGCGGACTTCTTCAGCTCCTTGTACTTGGCCCGCTTCACGAGGAGCGGCGCGAGCACGCGCGGGATGAGCCCCTGGCGTTTCCGGCACGACCGCAGGCCGGTCTCGGGGATGAGGTCCCCGTCCTCGCGACAGCACGGGCATCCGACGGTCTCGGGCGAGAGGTTGTGCCCCACCATGATCGCGGGATACATCGAGGCGAAGTCGAGCTCCCCCGCCCCCTCGTGCACGCCCGGTTCCGGCTGGAAGACCAGCCCGCCCTTGTCCACGGTCAGGAGTTCCTCGCCCGTCTTGAACGACTCCGTCTGCGCCTTGTCCACGGGGATGAGGATGCCGTCGGCGACCGCCTGCGCCAACTGCATCGACGAGATCCCGGTCCCCGTGCTCGTCCGCGCGCTCACCTGCACCGGGAGCCGCGAGAGCCGGGCGGTCTCGAAGAGGCCGTCGAACCCGGTCTCGTCCAGCGTGAACGAGTTTCGCTGGTCGAGGTGAAGCCGGCCGTGCAGGATCCAGGTCTGGTCCCGGTGCACGATGCGGCCGTAGGTGAAGTAGCTCCGGGAGTCGCTCACCTTCGGCGGCCGCGAGTCGTCGCGGTTGAGGTGGAGGGGGATGCCGTGGCGCTCCGAGAGCTCCCGGAGCCGCGGCAGGAGCCAGCCGTCGCCGTACTCGGTCAGCAGGAGGTCGGGGTCGTACTCACGGAGCAGCCCGTTGATCCGGTCGAGCATGGCGGCCGGGTCGTCGCCGTCGAGGACCCGGACCTCGCCCCCGGCCAGGTGGACCTCGATCGAGCCAGCATACCGGCCGTGCGCGGGATGGCCCCCGGTCCCCTCGGCCCGCAGCCCCAGCGTCGCGAACGGCGGGATCTCGTAGTCGAGGTCCCAGATCGAGTCCAGGCACTCGAGCCCGCGCAGGATCTCCCCGTCGATCTCCACCCGGACCCGGGCCAGCGGGTGCCGGACGGTCTCGTAGAACCAGAGCCGGTCGGCCGCTATGTCGGCGTTATAGAACGCGAAATCCGGGAAGGTCCGCATCGCCCCGGCCATGAGCCGCATGGCCCGCTCGGCGTCCCCGATCCGGATAGCGAAAACCGGGACCTCGCGGCCGGACATGAAGTCGCGGCGCACGGCTGGTTCGAGCTCCACAGGCACCCCCTGCGCCTCGATCCACGCCCGGACCCGCTCCGTTTCCGCGGGCGCCGCCTTGAGATACGACGTGGGCCGCCACGGCTCGACGACCCGGACCCGCCGGCCGTCGTCCAGGATCAGCCAGACCGTCATCCCCTCGGGGACGGCATAGGCATCCAGTAACCAACCCAGGGTATCCACATCGCCATGATAGTGAACGGGCGTTCACGTATCAAGCAACCCGGCTCCGGGTCAGGCTTTCCGCGCCTCCCAGCCCTCCCGGGTCATGACCACATCGGATTCGAACCGGCCCTTGGCCCCCGGCGCCTGCGCATACATCCCGTGGAGGGTATACCCGGCCCGCCGGAACGTCCGGAGGCTCCTCGGGTTGTAGTCCCCGATCGAGAGCCCGAAGATCATGTCCGCCCCCCGCTCCTCGAACCCGAACCGGGTCAGGAGCCGGACCGCCCGGGTCCCGATCCCGCGCCCCCAGAGCCCCTTCTCGCCGATCGACAGGTCGATCCGGAACAGGAGCTTTCCCCGGTAGAGGTCGAGCAGGCGCTGGAGGTTCATCCGCTGGAGCCAGCACTCACCCACGGGAATCCCCCCGTGCTCGATCATGAACATGAACGCGGACTCCGAGACCTGGGCATAGAGCCCCTTCGTCTCCTCCATGGTCCGGGATCGGATGTCGTCACCCTCGGAGAAATACAGGACTTCGGGATCGTTGTTCCAGCGGTAGAGGACGTCCCAGTCGCCCTCCGTCAGCGGCCGGAGAACGACCTCCCCGTCCCGGAGCGTGACCTCGTGCGTCCGGAGCGGCACGGCCTCAGGACGACGGCGAGAGGGCCGCCTGCTGGCGGTAGATGTCGGCGAAATAGCCGTGGCCGTCGCGGAGCTCGGCCGGCGGTCCCTCCTCGACGATGCGGCCCGCGTCCATGACCAGGATCCGGTCGCAACTGGCCACGGAGCCCACCCGGTGGCTGACGATGACCGCCGTGCCGCCCTTCATGAACGACCGGAGGGTGGCGAGCAGCCGCTGCTCGGTCTCGCCGTCCAGGGCGCTCATGGCCGAGTCGAGCACCAGGATCTCGGGGTCGGTCAGGAGGGCCCTGGCGATCGAGAGCCGCTGCTTCTGTCCGCCCGAGAGCGAGACCCCGCGCTCCCCTATCACGGTCTCGAGGCCCCCCTTATGCTCGCGAACGAAGTCCGCGGCCATCGAGTCGTCCAGCGCCTTCCAGATCGCGGCATCGTCGCGGGCGCCCTGGGTGTAGAGCACGTTCTCCCGGATCGTGCCCGAGAACAGGACCACGTCCTGGGGCACGAGGCCGAACGCCCGGCGCACGCTCGCCAGCTCCCACTCCCTCAAGTCCCGGCCGTTGAGGAGGATACGTCCCTCCGTCGGGTCGTAGTACCGGAGCATTAGCGCCATGAGCGTGGACTTGCCGCAACCGGACGGGCCGATGATCCCGACCTGCCGGCCGGCCTGCATCGTGACCGAGACGTTGCGCAGGGACCAGGGCAGGGCCGGGCCGTATCGGAACGAGACCTTCTCGAAGACGATCTCGCGGACGGGCTCCGTCAGCCGCGGAGCCCCGGGGGCGCTCGCGATCTCGATCGGCTCGTCCAGGAGCCGGAAGACCTTGGTGAGCGACCCCGAGGCCTGCGCGACCATCTGGGGCAGGTTGCACACGGCGATCACCGCCGGGAACAGGGACCCGAAGTAGCCGTAGAACGCGACGATGGTCCCCAGGGTGGCCTGCCCCCGGAGGTAGAGATAGCCGCCGTACACGAACACGATCATGAACCCGATGTGGATGAGCAGTCCGTTGATGAACCCGTAGGTCGCCGAGTAGCGGTTGTACTCGACGTGCAGGTCGCGGTGCAGGAACGCGCGCTTGCCGAACTTCTCCGCCTCGTAGTCCTCGGCGGCGAACGAGCGGACGACCCGGACGGCCCCGACCTTCTCGACCACCATCCCGCAGAGGATGCCCCAGTTCTCGCGGATCTTCTCGCTCGTGCCCCGCATCTTGGGGCGGAGCCAGAAGAACGCGGCGATCATGCCCGGGAACACGGCCGTGATCGCGAGCGTGAGCGGCAGGCTCATCCGGATCAGGATCACGTACCCGCCGAGCACGATCAGGGCGTTCGCCAGCGCGTTGATCATGCCCGCGGTCATGACGTGGGTGATGGCCCCGGGGTCGCCCACCGCGGTCATGAGCAGCCGGCCCGCGTGGGAGCCGTCGTAGAACTTCTGCGACAGCTTGAGCATGTGGTCGGCGAGCACGGTCCGCGAGCGCTGGGTCACGACGACGAGGAGCCGGAACAGGACGCGGTTGAACAGGAACACCAGGAACGAGTTCGCGAAGAGAATGCAGGCGCCGACCACGATGACGACGACGCCCACGCTCCAGGACCAGTGGTCGGAAACGAGCACCCGGTCCACCATGGTCTTGTTCGCGTACGGCCACCACAGCCCCAGCGTCACGCGCACGAGGATGTTCGCGATCAGGATGGACACGACCGTCCGGTGCGGCAGGATGAACTCGCGGAAGAACCGCCAGAAGTACGATGGTTCGATCTGCGCTTTAGCCACGGATCACCCCCGCCGTGAAGTGGGCCGCGTGGAGCTTGGCGTAAACGCTCTCCGGGTTCGCGAGCAGGTCCGCGGGCTTGCCCATCTCGAGGATCCGCCCCCGCTCCATGACCACCACGAGATCGCAGTTCCGGATCGTCGAGAGCCGGTGCGCGATGATGAATGACGTCCGCTTCCGGAGCAGCTCGACGATGGCCACCTGCAGGAGCGCCTCTTCCTTGGAGTCGAGCGAGGACGTGGCCTCGTCCAGGATCACGATCGCGGGATCGATCAGGAGCGCACGCGCGATCGAAAGCCGCTGGGCCTCGCCCTCGGACGGCGTCACGCCCTCCTCGCCGCCCACGCGGGTGTCGAGGCCCTTGGGCAGGCTCCGGACGTAGCCCGCGATCTGGGAGACCTCGAGCACGCGCCAGATATCGTCCTCGGTCGCGGCCGGCTTCCCGTACGCGACGTTGGCCCGCAGCGTGTCGCTGAACAGGACCACGTCCTGCGGGACGATGCCGATGTGCCGCCGCAGGTCCTGGGGGTGGATGTCCACCGTCGGCGTGCCGTCGATCAGGATCGAGCCTTTCGTGGGCCGGTAGAAGTCCTGGAGCAGGTTCACGGTCGTCGTCTTGCCGCACCCCGTATGCCCGACGAGCGCGACGGAGGTCCCCGGCGCGACGCCGTAGTGGATGTCCTGGAGGACCGGCTTGCCCGTCTCGTACTCGAAGTACACGTGCTCGAACCGGACCTCCCCCTTCACCCCGCTGATGTGCCGCCGCCCCTCGGATAGGCGGGCCTCCTCGACCTCCTCCAGGATCGTGGTGATGCGCTCGGCCGAGACCGCGGACTGCTGCCAGGTGTTCAGCAGGTTGAACGAGGTCTCGACGGGCGCCAGGATGTACCCGATCAGGCCGGACAGCGAGAGCAGCTCCCCGAGCTTCATGTCCCCGTTGATGACCAGCAAGCAGCCCATGGCGAAGGCCGCGTGGCGCGAGACCCCCGAGGTGAGCCCGCCGAGGACGTTCATCCGGGTGCCCTCCATCGTCATCCGGTACCAGGTGTCGGACGCGACGTGCCCGAACTGGTGGTGCGTGAGCGCCTCCCGGCGCTCGCGGGTGAAGGCCTGGATCACGGTCATGCCCTTGAGCTTCTCGCCCCAGTTGCCCCACAGGTGGTCCTCGGCGCGGCGCCAGGCGCGCGCGGCCTTATGCACGAGCGGCAGGAACCGCTTGATGATCCCGGCGTAGATGGGGACGAAGCAGAGGACGACGACGCCGAGGCTCGTGTTCCAGGTCAGGAGGATGACGAGCGCGACGATCCCCATCATGAACTGGAGGGAAACGTTCACGAGCTCGCTGCCGACCAGGGTCAGGAGCTGGCGGGTGTCGTTCGTGACCCGGTTCACGATCTCGCCCGACAGGGTCCGGTCGAAGTAGCTGATCGTAAGCCGGTGGAGCTTGGCGTACACGGCGAGCCGCAGGTCCGCGACGACGGTCTCGATGATCCGGACCGTCCCCTGGATTCCGACGAGGTAGAGGGCGTGATAGACCAGGGCGTATATCCCGTAGCATGCGACGAAGAGCCAGATCGTGGGGAACGACTTCGAGGGCAGGACGGTGTCGAAGTAGATCTTGACCGCGATCGGGGTCAGGATCCCGCAGGCGAAGTACGCGCCGTAGATGAAGAACCAGGTGACGATCCGCCGGCGGTACGGGCGGAAGAACGGCCAGAACGACAGCAGGACCCGGAGCCCGAAGGAGGACTCCGCGGCCGTTGCGGCCGGCGCCGAAGGCGGGACCACCGGGATCGCCGACTCAGCCGCAGGCACGGTGGATTTCGCCGGTCCTTACTTGAGGGGCGGGAGGATGCGCTTCTGCAGGGTCAGCATCTCGTCCACCATCTCGACCGCGCCGCGGTAGGTGTGCACCACGGGCTCCAGCAGGATCGCCTGCACGAGTTTGGCCTTCGACTCCTCCGCGTACGCCTCGACCAGCAGCTTGTTGATGCTCGCCTGGGTGCGCAGCAGCGCCGCGATGCCCTCGGGCAGGGGCGCCATCCGCCTCGTCCGGCACCCGCCCCGGTCGGAGGTCCCGGGCACCTCGACGACCATGTCGTCGGGCAGGTTCGGGATCGCGCCCCGGTTGGGCACGTTCATGGAGTCGAGATCGTGCGGCACGCCACAGAGCAGGGACTCGATGATCGTGGCCCCGAGCTCCCCGGACTTCTCGAGCTTGTCCTTCATGCCCCGGTCGTCGGGATTCCAATCCTCGGCCGTCCGGGCCTTCTTGGGCTTCATCGGCCGGTCGCAGTTCGTGTACTCGAGCGAGTAGATGAACTCCGGAACCGGCACCTTGCCCTGCCACGGGTGACCGTCGGCGGCGTCGTAGTAGTACTGGGGCTCGTCCGACAGGAACTCGTCGGCCCACCGGATGTACTCGCCGAAATGGTTGGTCCCCGGCGAGGGCCAGAGCCCGAACCGGCGGAACAGGATCCGGGCCATCGCGATCTCCTGCCAGTGCGAGAGCCAGTCCCCCCCGCGGTCGGCCTTGACGAGGTCGGGGTACAGGTCCCGGCCGGTCTTCTTGTCGCGGAGCGTCTGGAACCACGTGAAGTGGTTGAGCCCGCACGCCGCGTACTCCATGCTCTTGACGGGCCGGCCCAGGACCGTCGAGACCCACCCGATGCCCATCCCGATCCCGTGGCACAGTCCGATGGCCTTGACGCTCGTGAGCCGGGACACAGCCTCGACCAGCTTGGGCTCGGGGTTCGTGTAGTTCAGGAGCGGCGCGCCGGGGGCGAGCTTCTCCATGGTCCTGGCGATCTCGAGCGTGGGCCCCATGTTCCGGAGCGCGTGGAAGTCGCCGCCGGGCCCGCCGTTCTCGCCGTAGACCTGCCGGAAGCCGTACTTGCGGGGCACGTGGAAATCCATGGCCCAGTACAGGTACCGGTCCACCTCGATCGCGCTCACGACGGCGCCCGCGCCCTCGACCGCTTGTCTGAGGCTCGTCGTGGCCTCGACCACCACGTTCCCCTTCACCCGGCGGTTGACGGCGCGGGCGTACGCCGCCGTCTCGCGGACGTGGCTTCCGATCGTGTCCATGAGCGTCAGGGTCACGCCGAGGTCCTTGAGCGGCTTGCTGAGGAAGATGTCGCGAATGGTGGCGGGACCGAACGACCGGCTGCCGGCCCCGATGATAGCGATCTTTGCGCGCGCCATGGTGGATTATTCTACTACAATACTTCCATGGCTTCGGAGAATCCCGTCGCAATCTTCAACCGCTGGTACGCCCACGCCGAGCGTGGCGGCGAGCACCTGCCCGACGCCGTGGCGCTGGCCACCTCGGACCGCGGTCGTCCCTCCGTCCGGTACGTGCTCCTCAAGGGCGCCGACGACCGGGGCTTCGTCTTCTACACGAACCTCGGGAGCCCGAAGGCGAAGCACCTGCGCGCCAACCCGCGGGCCGAGATGGCGTTCTACTGGGACAAGCCTGGCCGGCAGGTCCGGGTCGGCGGCCGGGTCGTGCCCGTGAGCGCTGCCGAGGCCGACGCCTACTGGGACACCCGGCCGCGCATCTCGCGGCTGGGTGGCATCGCCTCACAACAGAGCCGGCCGATGCCGAGCCGGGCCGCGCTGCTCGCGCGGCTCGCCCGCGTCACGCTCCGGTACGCGGGCCGGCACATTCCGCGCCCCGCGAACTGGTCCGGGTTCCGGATCGTCCCGGATCGCATCGAGTTCTGGTCCCGCCGGTCGTGGCGCCTGCACGACCGCGCCCTCTTCCAGCGCACGCGCCGCGGCTGGAAGAAGACGATCCTCCAACCCTGATGTTCCCGAGAACAGGCTTCGAGTTGCCGCGAGAGCGGCAACTCTAGTCCATGCCCCCGCCCGCACGACCGCGGGGCCTCCTCTTCGACCTGGAAGGCACGCTTCTCACCCAGAAGCGCTGGGACCCCGCGGAGGGCGCCGTGCGCCTGCTCATGCTCGCCCGCAACGCGCTGGACACCACCCCCGAGATCGTGCGTCAGCGGATGGCCGAGCTCCACGCGGCTCTGCGCGTCCGCCGCGTCGAGGCCGGGATCGAGCTGCCCATGCGCGCGCGGCTCAAGATCCTGTTCGAGCGGCTGGGGATCGTGTTCGAAACCCCGGCGGCCGATCTCGAGTGGGAGATGTGGCGGGAATCCCTGTGGCTCATCCCCGAGCCCGGCGCCGTCGACGCCATGATCGATGTCATGCACCGCGAGCTCCCGGCGGGCGTCGTCACCAACAACCCATTCACGGGCGAGACCGTGATCCGCGAGCTCAAGATCCACGGCCTCGACGAGACGCTGCGGTTCGTGATCTCGTCGGCCGACTACGGCGTGCGCAAACCCGATCCCCTGATATTCCACACGGCCGTGGGCCGGCTGGGCGTTGACCCCACGAAGGTCTGGCACGTGGGCAACTCGTCCGAGATCGACATGGTCGGCGCGAAGGCGGCGGGCCTGCGAACGGTCTGGTACAACCCCGAGGGCAAGGTCCTGCCCCCGAGCGTGAACCCGGACGGCGAGATCAGGTCCTGGGCCGACTTCCCCGCCCTGCTGGACAGGGGATTGTAGCCCCGGCCGGGGCGGCTCAATGCGCAGCCGCGAAATCCTCCAGCGCCTTCAGGCCCGCCAAGGCGCCGCTGTGCGCGAACACGATCGCCTTCACGTCGGCCGGGTTGAGCCGGGCCGCCAGCGCCTTCAGCGACCGGCGGTTGGCGTCCAAGCTCTCGGAGAACCACCACTTGGCGCCCCGCATGCCCCCCTTCTTCAGCGAGTCGGCGCTGTCCCCCATGAAGAGGACGCCCCGGGCCAGGTAGGCCGCGCTCCCCCGGGTGTGGCCGGGGACCGCGAAGACCCTGACCGCCAGGCTGCCGAACCTGACGGTCTCGCCATCGCGAAGGACCCGCGCCACCTTCACCCCGGTCGGCCGGACCTCCATCAGGCGCCCGAACGGGCTGGGGGTGCCCACCATGCCCTCGACGAGCGGGACATCGGCCTCCAGCGAGGACACCGGCGCCCAGGAGAAGACCTGCAGTCCGCCCAGGTTGGCGGCGTGGCCGTGCGTCAGCAGAACGGCCTCCACGGCATCGGACCCCATCCCCAGGAAGTACAGCGCCCGGAGGATCGCCTTGGCGTCCGGATCCATGCCGGCATCCACCAGGACCACCTTGCCGGGACGCGACTGCACCACGAAGCAGGCGCTGAACCGCCGCAGCTGGACGGTGTGGACCCCGGGCGCCGGCTCGAACTCGTTCTCGATCGGCGTCGTCGCCGTGAACGCGTGAAGGACGGAGAAGAAGAGCACGACGATCGCCACCAGGGGCACCGCCACGACGACGGCCAGGATCGTCAACAGCTTCTTCACCGCATCCCCTGCCCCGTGATCACGGCCTCGTCAGGCGATCCGGACTTCCTTGCCGGTCTTCGCGGACTTCAGCGCCGATTCGATGATCTGCATGATCTTGACCCCGACGTGGCCGGGCGTGGACGGCTCGGGCTTCTTCCCCAGGCACGCGCTCGCGAAGTCCGACTGCAGGGACTCGAGCTTGCGCCCTTTCGTTTCCAGCTTGCGGTCGAACGTCTTGCCCTTGTCCTCGCCGAAATACGTGAGCGGGCGCAGCCTGATGCCGCCCTCGGTGCCGAAGACGATGAAGTCGTTCCCGTCCATGTTCGTCGCCCACGCCGTCTCGAACGTGGCCGTGCACCCGTCCGCGAACCGGACGAACGCGGTCACGTGCTCCTCGACGTCGTGGACCACGCCCTTGGGCACCCGCTGGCTCCCGATTCCGGTCGTGCACGCCGCCGACACCGCCACCGGCTGGGGCGCGCCGAGCACCTTGAGCAGGAGGTCGATGTCGTAGCAGCCGATGTCCATGATCGCCCCGCCCCCGGACTTGCTCGAATCCAGGAACCACGTCACGTTCGGCCAGAAATCGAGGCCCGGCCGGCCGCGGCGCCGCATGGACGTCACGCGGGCGTAGTAGACCCGGCCCAGCTTCCCCGCCGCCACGTACTCGCGCGAGATCGCGATCTCGGGGACGAGGTTCGACCGGGCGGAGCAGACGCCGAGCTGGACCTTCGCCTTCGCGCACGCCGAGGCCATCTCCTTCGCCTGCGCCGCGTTCATCGTCAGCGGTTTC
This sequence comes from bacterium, assembly GCA_919901855.1. Lineage (GTDB taxonomy): Bacteria > Oederibacteriota > CAKKQC01 > CAKKQC01 > CAKKQC01 > CAKKQC01. The sequence goes on from CAKKQC010000008.1 coordinate 56,850, forward strand.
TCGCACAGGACGTGCTTCCCCGCCGCCGCCGCGTCCTTGGCGGGCTGGAGGTGCATGGCCGGGGGCGTGCAGATGCTGACCGCGTCGACTTCGCCGAGCACCTTCCGGTAGTCGGCGACCGCCTTGCGCACCTTGAACTGCTTCGCGCGCGACTTCGCCTTCTCCTCGATGACGTCCGCGACCCAGGCGATCTCGACCCGGGGGTCCCTGGAGTAGTTCGTCAGGTGCTCCTCCGAAATCATGCCCGCCCCGATGATGCCGACCTTCAGCTTCGCCATTGTGTATGCTCCCTTCTACTTTCGCCGCGTCCGGCGTTCCAGGTCCCACTTCAGTCCCATCGACTCCCGGAGGCCGTCCAGGGCCTGCATGTTGCCCAGCGTGTCGCGCCAGCTCATCTCGCGCGCCTCGCGCTTCCCCGCCAGGATGCACCGCGCCACGGTCTCGGCCTCGTGGGCGAAGTAGTGCTTGCCCTTGACGAGCTTCGATTCCGTCTTCCAGTCGTCGTACATCGTGATCTCGAGCTCGGCCTGCCCGTCCTCGGGGATCCACGGCGAGTTCAGCCGGACGCGGCCCTTGGTCCCGAAGACGGTCGCCGACCAGTCCGAGTTCACCATCATCCCGCAGTCGAAGTACCCGATCGCGCCCGAGGGGAACTTCAACACGCCCGCGGCCCAGTGGTCCACGCGGCTCTTCTTCCCGATCACGGCCGTCGCCTTGACGTCGACGGGCTCCTGGCCCGCCACGAACCGCATGAACGACACCGGGTAGCAGCCGACGTCCATGAGCCCGCCCCCGCCCTCGGGGTTGCGCATCCGGACGTTGCTCTCGTTGATCCCGCCGAACGCGAACCCGGCCCGGATGAGCCGGATGTCGCCGAGCGCCCGCGACTTCAGGAGGGAGCGTAGCGTCTCCATCTGCGGGTGGCACCGGTACATGAACGCCTCCATGAGGAAGACGCCCCGCCGCTTCGCCGCCGCGATCATGGCTTTCGCCTCCGCGGCGTTCATGGCGAACGGCTTCTCGCAGAGCACGTGCTTGCCGGCCGCGATGGCCTTGAGCGTCCAGGGGCAGTGCAGGTGGTTGGGCAGGGCGATGTAGACGAGGTCCACGGACGGGTCCGCGACGACCTCCTCGTAGCTCCCGCACGCGGTCGGGATGCCGTAGCTGGCCGCGAACTCGCGCGCCTTCGCCGCATTCCGCGACCCCACGGCCACGACCTCGGTCGACGCCGGCGGCGTGGCCTTGAACCCCTTCAGCACGCGGTGCGCGATGCCCCCCAGCCCGATGACGCCCCAGCGAACGGTCCTCTTGCTCATGGTGTTCCTCCTGTCAGGTCCTTCACGATACACCCGTCAGGCCGCCCGGTGCCCGGACTCGCTACGGCTTGACCTGGATCTTGCCGATTTCGCGGGAGCCGGATGGGGCCTCGAAGACGTAGAAGTAGACACCCGCGGCGACGTGGGCCCCGCGCGTGTTCTTGCCGTCCCACGCCGCACTGCCATTGACGTCCGCCGTCAGCCGGCGGATCAGTTCCGCGGCTGTCGAGTAGAGGCGGATCTCGGTGAACGGCGGCAGGTGCCGGAACTTGAGCGTGCCGCCCAGGGCGTCCCGCCAGTGGAACGGGTTGGGGAAGATGCGGCCGTCCACGAGGGAGCCCCCGGCCTCCACGATGACAACCGGATTGGAGGCCACGGGCGCCACGAGCGGAGCGTTGGCGCCGGTCGCGCCGGCCCGGAAGGTGACGGTTCCGCCGCGCATCGTCCGGTAGGTCCACGTGAACGCGCGGCAGGTGCCGGGAAGGATCGTGGCTCCAACCGGCTGGGGACCGCTCATCCAGGCCACCCCACCGTCGCCGGTCACGGCGATCGCCGTCGGGGACACGCCGTTGACCGTCATCCCCCCCGTGTTCGACACGGTCATCACGACCGAGATGACGGCGTCCACCCCGGCGACGGACGGTGTCGCCACCAGCGACGCCGACAGGACCGGCCCCGCCTGGACGGTGATGCTCCGGACCAGGGATGCGGTCGCCGGCCCGCAGGCCGAAACGCCCGTCACTGTAAACGTCAGCGTCACGACGCCGGGTCCCGTGGCCGTGAACGTCCAGACGAATCCGACGGTGTCCCCCGGCGCGAGCGTCACCGGCCCCGGTGGCGCGGGCCCCGTAGGGCCGGCGACCGCCCCCAAGGCCGGGGAGACCGCAAGGACGGGTGACACCCCGGTGGCCGCGCTGCCGCCCGTATTCGTGACCGGCAGGACCGCGGTGAAGCACTGACCGATGGCCACCGTCGCAGGCGCGCCTATGGACAGGCCGAAGGCCGCGGACGTCAGGAACCACGAGGGGCCCGCCGCCGCCGGCGCCGCGACCGCCGCCCCCGAGTTGGCATCGGTGCCGGCCGGCGTAACCGTCCAGATGGCGCGGCCGCTTGTGCTCCCCGTAAACGTCCACGTGAAGGTCATCGCCGTCCCGCCTGGGACGACGGCCGGGAAGGGCGGCAGGGGCCCGGCGACAGCAGCCGCTCCCGCGCCGATCGCGGCGGGGGCGGGCGTGGCAACCCCCGCCGCGTCCGCCTGCCCCGTATTGGTCAAGGTGAGCGTCACGAGAATGCCCGTCCCCGTGCACACCGTGGTCGAGTAGACCGCGAGCGCCGCACGGAGCAAGGCGGGCGTCTGGATCAGGACGGTGCCCGAGACAAGCATACCCGGCGACAGCGGCAGGCCGGACACGGCGTCGGTGCCCGCGAGCGTCGCCGTGAAGTCCAGGCCGCCGGGCGCCGCCGCCTGGAAAACCCACGTGAAGGTCCGGCTCGCCCCCCCGGCCAGCACGGCGGGGAACGCGGGCGTGGGACCCGACGACCAGGTGACGAACGGGCCGTCCGGCTGGACCGGCGCCGCGGCCAGGTTTGCCGAGCCCCCCCCCGTGTTCGTAACCGTCAGCGTGACCCGCACGGCCTGGCCGACACTCACCCGGGTTGGGGCCGCCACCAGCGACGCCTGGAGGCCCGCCGGCGTCTCGACCGTCGTGGTCGTGGTCGCGGAAACCTGCGCCGGGCCGCAGGCTCCGGCGCCCGCCACGGTCATCGTGAACGTCACGGACCCGGTGCCGGAGGCCGACCACGTCCAGGCGAAGGTGGTGGCGCCCCCGGGCGCTAGCGTGAGCGGACCGGACGGCGCCGACACCGGCACGACCAGACCGGCGCCGGGCCCCGCCGCGATCGCCGGGGTCGCGCCGAACAGCGCCGACCCTCCGGTGTTGGTCACGGTGACGCCCACGGTCAGCCACTGGCCGGTCACGACCGCCGCTGGCACGGATGCGGAGACAGCCAGCGTGGGCGGCAGGACGACCGCGATCGCGGCGGCCGGGACCGGGCCCGTCGAGAGGCCGCCGCCGGTGTTCGCATCGGCGCCCGAGACGGTCGTCGAGAGCGTGAGCGCTCCGGGCGAGGCGCCCGAGAACGTCCACGTGAAGACGGCGGAGGCGCCGCCGGAGAGGGATGCGGGCATGGCCGGGAACGGCCCCGCGACCGGGGACGCGGTCCCGCCGCCCGAGGCGCGGAACGCGGCCGTGGTCACGAGCGAGGCGGCCGCCCCGCCCGTATTCGTCACCGTCAGCGTCACCAGTACGGTCCCGCCCGCGCACACGGTCGCGGAGAGACACGCGAGCGACGCCTGGAGGGCCGCCGGAGCCTGGATGAGGACGCTCCCCGAGGCCGCCGGCCCCGCCGCCAGCGGCCACCCGGCGTTGGCGTCCGCCGCCGTAACCGTCGTGGTGAAGTCCACCCACCCCGGGGCCGTGCCCACGTACGTCCACGTGAAGGTCACCGCCGCCCCCCCCGCGAGCGGAACGGGGATTGAGGGGAACGGACCATCCGCCAGCACGGCTGCCCCCGTTCCGCTCGCGAAAGGCATGGCCGGGGCGACGGAGGTCGCCCCGGCCTGCCCCGTGTTCGTCACGGTCAGCGTGACGAGGAAGCCCTGACCCGTGTCCCGCGGCGACGGGAAGGCGCGGAGCGCGGCCTCGAGCGAGGCGGGCACCTGGACCGTCGCCGAGACGCTCCCGGTCGCGAGGAGGACGGTCGCCTCGCACGTGTCTCCCGAGGCCGTCATCGTGAACCGGATGAGTCCGGCCCCCGCCGCCGACCACGTCCACGCGAAGGTCGTGGCACCCCCGGCCGTCAGCGTGAGCGGACCGGACGGTGCAGACTCCGGCGCGACCAGACCGGCGCCGGGCCCCACCGCGATCGATGGAGTGACGTTCCGGACGTCCGACCCGCCCTCGTTCGTGACGGTCAGCGCGACGGTTAGCCACTGCCCCGCGGACACGACCAGCCCGGCCGACGCCGCCGACACCAGAACCCCGGGGGCCCGGACGGTTACGGGCCCCGCCGTCAGCGGCCCGGTCGCGATCGCCGCGCCCGAATCGGCGTCCGTGCCGGTGACCGTGGCCGTGAACCCGGCCGCGCCCGGCGACGCGCCAGAGAGCGTCCAGGTGAAGACCACCGACCCGCCGCCCGGCACGCCCGCCGGCGGCGCCGGCCACGGCCCCGCGACGAACACCACGCCGGGCTCGCCGCCGATTGCGGGGGTAACGCCGGCGGCCGCCGCTTCACCCGCATTGGTGACCGTCAGGGTCACCAGAAACGTGTCGCCGATGCAGACCCCGTCCGCCAGCACGGTGAGCGTGGCGCCGAGCGCGGCCGGCGCCTGGACCGTGGAGGCGACCAGGGCCGTCGCTGTCAGCGCCGTCGACCCGCACGTGACGCCGGCCACCGTGGCCGAAAAGACGACGGGACCGGTCCCGGTCGCAGTGAAGGACCACACGAACGTCTGCGCGGCCAGCCCGGCCAGCGTCACCGGCCCCGGCGGCTCGGGCCCCAGCGCCGCGCTGAGCAGGGCGGCGCCCGGCCCCGCCGCTAGCGCGGCCACGACCCCCGTGACGCCGGCGGCCCCCGTGTTCGTCGCCGTCACCGTCACCTGGAACCACTCGCCCGTCGAGACAGCGACCGGGGCCGAAGCCGCGGCCTCCAGCGTCCCGGGCGCGAGGACGGCGACCGTACCGGACTGGACCGGGCCCGTCGTCAGCGGCGCCCCGCTGTTCGCGTCCGCCCCCGTCACCGTCGCCGTCAGAGCCGAGACGCCCGGTGCGGTCCCGGCATAGGTCCAGGTGAAGGTCATCGCGCCCCCGCCGGGCAGGATCACGGGGAACGCCGGGGACGGTCCCGACCCGGGCGCCGCCGCTCCGCCGGTCTCGAGCAGGGGTTCTGACGCTACCCCGGTAGCGTCCGCTTCGCCCGTATTGGTCACGGTCAACGTCACGAGGAAGCTCCCCCCCGCGCAGACGGACGCCGGCCACGCGATGAGCGTGGCGTCGAGCCGCGCTGGCACCTGGATCGTCGTCGAGGCCGCCGTGGCGGCAAGCACGGCCGTCCCCGCGCAGGTCGAGCCGGATGCAGTCGCCGTGAACCCCGCGAGTCCCGCCCCGGAGGCGGAGAACGTCCACGTGAAGGTCGTCGCGCTCCCGGGCGCCAGCGTCACGGGGCCCGGCGGCGACGGCCCGCTTTCCGGCACAACGAGCTCCGCGCCGGGCCCAGCCGCCACATCGGGCATGATGCCATCCACCGCCGACCCGCCCGTGTTGGTCACGGTCAGGCACACGGTCACCCACTGGCCGACGGACACTCGGGGCGTCGACGCCGCCGCCACCTCCAGCACGCCCGCGGTCACGACCGTCGAGGACGCCGCCTCCGTCGCGTACGTCGTCGCCCCGTTCGCCATCGTCGCGAGCGCCGCGTTCGCGATCACGGTGCCCGTGGAAAGCGTCGAGGACACGCGGACCTGGAACTGGAGGCTGCCCGTGGCGCCCGGCGCGACCCGGTCCACGATCCAACGCAGGACGAGCGGGCTCCCGGCGCCGTCCGGCGGCTCGCCGGCGGTCCACGGGCCCGCCGCCGAGGCCGCGTAGGCCGACGCCGCAGGCGCCGGCGTCCCCCACCCGTCCGCGCCGGCCGTGTAAACGACGCTGGGCGCGATCCAGGCCACGCCGCCCGGGAGCGTGTCGAGGAGGACCAACTCAAGGACCGTCGCGACGCCGGCGTTGCTCCACGACAGCGTGTAGGCGAGGATCGAGCCCGCGCAGACCTCGCCCGGCGGCTCCACCGACTTGTGCACGACCGGCAGGCCCCAGACCACGTCCACCCAGACCGTGTTGCTCGTGACCCCGGACAGCGGCGTCCCCGGCGGATCCGTGTAGTCGAGGCGGGCGACGTTGGGCCCGACCGGAGCCGAGGCCCCCGTCACCGACACCGTCAGCGTGACGAAACCGGCCATGCCGGGGTCCAGCGACGGCAGGCTCCAATCCACCTTCGTGCCGTCGAAGACGCCGCCGTCCGAGGCCGCGACGAAGACCGTCCCCGGGGGCAGGGTATCCCACAGCGCGAGGTTCGCCGCCGTCACCAGGCACGCATTGCCGAACGCGATCGTGTAGGTCACGGGCGCGCCCGCGGTCACGGCCCAGGCGCTCGGCGTCATCGTCAGCTCCACGGCTCCGCGGTACACGGCCGCCTCCTCGGTGTCGTAAACGCGGCAGTCCCCGGCCTGCGTCGCGGAGGCGCGGTTGGCAATCACGGTCGCCACCGGGACGGCCGACGCGACCGACGCCCGGAACTCGAGCCAGCCGGACTGGCCGGGTGCCACCCGGTTCACGACCCAGCGCAGGATCACGGGCGGCGCCGTGGCGTCCGGCGGCTCGCCCGGCGTCCACGGGCCCGCGACGGACGCCGCCCAGGCGCTCGCCGTTACCGCGGGAACCCCCAGCCAGTCCGCGCCCAGCCAGCTCCCGAACGACGGCGCGACCACGGTCAGCCCCGCCGGCAGGGTGTCCGTCAGCGTGAGCCCGTACACGGTCGCCGCGCCCGCGTTGCTCCACGCCACCCGATAGGTCAGGACGCTGTCCCCGCAGGCGTAGCGGTCGGGCGACACGGTCTTGTGGACGACCGGCGTGGGGCAGGACGGCGCCACGCCCGAGGCCAGGAGGTACGGCGTCCCGGCGGTGCCGTCGCACGCCGTCCACACCGTGCCCCAGAGGGCCACGGCGAGCGGCATGTAGCCGGCCGGCCAGTCGAGGAACCCCTCCCGCGTCGAACAGCCCCAGTTCGAGAGGTAGGCGTCGTCGATGGCCGCCAGCGCCGGATGGTCGGCCACCTTGTGCGCCGCGTCCACGCAGACGGTCGCTCCGATCGCGGCCGTCGTGAAGTCCCCGAGCCCGGCCAGGAGGTCCACAGCCACCGGCGCCGCGCCCTCGTACGCGCAGCTCAGCGAGGCGTAGAGCCCCGTCGCGGGAGCGCCGCGCTCCGCGGCGAAGAGGACGGCCTGGTGAACGAGCTCGGACTTCCCGGCCGCGTCCGGCGACGCGCCCATGAGGATGACGTTGCCGGTCACGGCCAGACTCCAGACGTCCCGCGTCGCGATCGCCGCGTCCCAGATCGTCGCGCTCGCGTGGCAGGCCGGCTGGTCGCCAAACACGATCGCGTCGAACGCGGCGAAGTCCGCCGTGGTCTTCGTGGCCCACGTGGCCTCGTTCCAGACCGTGATCGTGATGCCGGGCGTCGTCGCGGCCAGCCCGCCCGCGTCGGGGCCGTAAAAGAGGATTCTCTTGCGGGGCAACTGGATCACGAGGTCGGCGGCCGCAACCCCGGTCACGGTCCCGGACAGGCCGGTGTCGACACCCACAGCCGTCAGCGTGAAGTGCACGGTGCCGGCCGCGCTGCCGCTCACGGTCCACGCGAACGTCGCGGAAGCCCCCGGGGCCAGGCTCCCCGCGAACGGCGGGGTCGGCCCGTCGAGGACCGCGGCGAGCGCGGCCCCCGGCCCCATCGCCAGCGCGGGGGTCACGTTCACGAGGTCGGTGCATCCCGTGTTCGTCACCGTGAGCGCCACCCGCGACCACTCGCCCACGGAGATGACGGATGCGGAGACGGATGCCGCGACCCCCAGGCCCATGGTCACGTACCGCCGGATCAGCCAGTTCTGGCTCTGGCCCAGGTCCGCGCGCGTCGCCGTCCCCGCCGCGATCAGGGCATGCCCGTCCGCCGGCACCGCGCATGCCATCACGTAGTCGTCCGTGCTGCCGGGACTGCTGTGGGTCACACTCCAGACGAGGGTTCCACCCGCCGCGTACTTGCGGATGAGCCAGTTCATCCCCTGCCCGGTCACGGTCTCCATACCGCCCACCACGACGTCGCCGTTCCCGTCGACGGCGCAGGCGTCGGCCTCGTCCGCCAGGTTGGCGGCGCCGTTGTACCCCTGGCTCCAGAGCAGGTTCCCGGACGCGTCGTACTTGCGAACCAGCCAGTTCCTCCCCTGGCCGACGTCGGTCCGTGTCTCGACCCCGGCGACGTACGCGTTCCCGGAGCCGTCCACGGCCACCCCACACGCGAAGTCGTCACCGTTGGCCGGACCGTTGTATGTCCGACTCCAAAGGAGGGCCCCCGAGGCGTCGTACTTTCGAACGAGCCAGTTGAATCCTTGTCCGGTCACCGTCTCCATGCCGGCCACGACGGGATTCCCCGACGAGTCGACGGCAACCGCCCATGCCTCATCCGAGCCGCTGGCCGGGCCGTTGTACCCCCCGCTCCACAGCAAGGCCCCGGTGTTCGAGTACTTCCGGAGCAACACGTTCAACCCCTGTCCCCCCGCCGCCTCCCAGCCCGCGACCCACGCATTGCCGCCCGCGTCGACCGCGACGCCGCGCGACTCGTCGGAGGCGACACCAGCGGAGGAGTACGTCCGGCTCCAGACCAGATTCCCCGCGAGGTCATAGCGCCTGATCATCCAGTTGTAGTCGGCCGGAGAGACCTCCTCGCGGCCCGCGACCACAGCATCGCCGTTCGCCGCATCGATCGCGACCGCGTACGGAAAGTCGTACCGCGCGGCGGCGTTCTTGTAGGTCCGGTCCCACTGCAGGTTTCCATCCGGATCGTACCGGCGGACGCGCCACTGGAAACTCGGGCCGGCGTACTGGTCCCACCCCGCGATGACGGCGTTGCCGGCGCCGTCCATGGCCACACCCGACACGACCTCGGTGCCATTGACCGGATCGTTGAACGTCCGGGACCACGACAGGACCGGCGCGCACGACGGCGGAGCCGGCGGGAAGATCTGGAGTTGCGCCGTCCCGGAGGCCGCCACCGGTCCCCCACCCCCGGTGTCCGTCCCCGAGGCGGTGAGCGTGAAGACGGTAGTGCCCGCCGCGAGGGTGCTGTAGGTCCAGGTGAAGCTCGCGGACGACCCGGGAGCGAGCGAGGCGATGGAGGCGGGCACGGGCCCCGACGAGAGGCTCACGAGCGCGGCACCGGGCGCGACCACGATCGCGGGCGTCACCCCGGTGAGCGTATCGCACCCCGTGTTCGTCACCGTGAGCACTACCTCGACGGGGTCCCCGGCCGTCGCCGTCGACGGGGTGACAGCCGCCGACCCCGCCAGGTGGGCCGCGGCCACGGTCACGTACTTGCGCACCAGCCAATTGGGTGCCTGCAGGATGTCGTTGCGCCATTCCATGCCCCCCGCGGCCACCGTGAGCCCGTCCGGGGACACCGCGCAGCCGTAGAGGGCGTCGTCCGCGCTGGACGGGTTGTTGTACGTCACGCTCCAGGCCAGCGTCCCGCCGGGGCCATACATCCGCATGAGCCAATTCGTCAGCTGGCCCGTCACGTTCTCCATGCCCGCGACCACGGCGTCACCCGCCCCGTCCACGCACACGGCGTAGGCTTCGTCCGCGCCGTTGGCGGCCCCGTTGTACGTCACGGTCCAGAGCAGGGCCCCGCCCGGCGCGTACTTGCGCATGATCCAGTTGGTGCCTTGTCCCGTCACCGTCAAGTAGCCCGCCACGTACACGCTGCCCGAGGGGTCGCAGGCTACGCCCCGCGCGACGTCGTCGCCGTTCGCCGCCCCGTTGTAGCCGGCGTTCCAGAGGACGTTGCCGCCCGTGTCGTACTTGCGGACGAGCCAATTCATCCCCTGCCCCGCGACCGTCTCCTGCCCGGCCACCACAGGGTTGCCGGCCGGATCGACGGCGACCGCCCAGGCGATGTCGGCCCCGTTGGCGGCGCCGTTGTACGACACGCTCCAGACCAGTCCCCCGGCGCTCGTGTACTTGCGGATCAGCCAGTTGTTCGACTGCCCCGCGCGGGTTTCGTGGCCCACGGCGTAGACGTTGCCGCTCGCGTCGACCGCGACGCCCTGCGGGGAGTCCGCGACCGTCCCGGGGCTCGTGTACGTGGCCGCCCAGCCGAAGATGCCCGCGCTGTCGTACTTCCGGATCATCCAGTTGAAGTTCCCGGCGGAGACCTCCTCCATCCCCACCGCCACCACGGCCGCCGTCAACGGGTTCACGGCGACGGCATGGAGGAAGTCGTGGGCAGCGTACGCGTTGCGGTAGGTCTGGGTCCACTGCACGTTCCCGTTGGCATCGAACTTCCGGAGGAGCCAGCCGAAGCTGGGCCCCGCGTACTGCTCGCGGCCCCCGACAATCACGTTCCCGGCGGCGTCCATGGCAACGGCCTCCACGTCGTCGTCGCCGTTCACGACGTTGTTGTAGGTGCGCGACCATATGATGGCCGGCGGCCCGCACGCGCCGGGAGGCGGCGGCGTCCCGATCGTGAGGACCGCCGTGGCGGACGCCTGGAGGCCGGCGGCGGTCACGACATCGATGCCCGAGGCCGTCATGGTAAATGTCGCAGTACCAGCCGCGATCGTGTCGTACGTCCACGTGAACGTCGCCGACGCGCCCGGGGCCATGAACCCCACCGAGGCCGGGACGGGCCCCGACGAGAGGCTCACGAGCCCGGCACCGGGCGCGACCACGATCGCGGGCGTCACCCCGCTGAGCGTGTCGCACCCGGTGTTGGACACGGTCAGCGTGACGACGGCCGGGACGCCGACGTTGACAGATGACGGGGCCACGCTCCCCGCGGCCGAGAGCGACGGCCCCGGTCCGTATTGGCGCACGACGAGGTCCGTGGCCGCAATGTCCCAAGAAGTCCCGGCCAGGGCGAAGACGCCGCCCGGCGCCGTGGCCACGCCCCACGCGTCGTCCGTATCGTGCGCGGGCGAGTCGTAGGTGTCCTCCCAGACCAGGTTGCCGCCGGGATCGTACTTCCGGACTCTCCAGTTCCAGTCCTGCCCGAGGTCGGCACGATCCTCGATGCCCAGCACGATGACGTTGCCGTACGCATCGGACGCGGCCGAATAGGCGAGGACGTCCTGCCCCGGGACGGCATAGGCTTTTGTCCATATTGTCTGGCCCGCGCCGTCGTACTTGCATACGCGCCAAACGGCGTTGAAGGAGGGCCCGATCTCGTAGCCGGCGACGATGACGTTCTGCGACGGGTCCACGGCCACCCCGAACCCCGCGTCACCCTGGCCCAGCGGACCGTCGTACGTCCGGCTCCAGAGGAGGGTGCCGGACGAATCGTATTTCAGGACGAGCGCGTTGCTGCTGAACCCCACCGGATCGAAGTACTCCCCCGCGACGACGCTGTTCCCCGATCCGTCCACGGCTACCGCATACGCCGTGTCAAAGGAGAACCCCGTGGGTTCGCTGGTGTAGCTCACGCTCCAGAGCAGGGCTCCGGCGCTGTCATACTTCCTCGTCAGCCAGTTCGTCTCGGTGCCCAGATCGTATCGCGTTTCCATCCCGGCCACGACGACGTTGTCGGCGCCCTCCACGGCGACGTCGTAGGCCACGTCATCCTGCCATCCAGGGCTGGCATAGCTCACGCTCCATAGCAGGGTGCCCCCGCTGTCGTACTTCCGGATCCGCCAGTCGCCCCCCTGGACCAGGTCGGGGCGGTCCTCGATCCCGCAGACGACGATGTTGTCCCCGGAATCGACGGCGACGCCGTAGGCGATGTCGACCCCGCTCGCCGGACTGTCGTAAGTCCGCTCCCAGACGAGCACCCCCGCGCTCGTGAATTTGCGGATCTCCCAGTCGCCCGGGTCCGTGTCGCCGACGACGATCACGTTCTTAAGGGAGTCGTACGCCACATCGCGCGCACCAGCCCAGCCCAGGGCGGGGGTCCCCGCGTACGTGCGCGTCCACTGCTCGGAGGAGGGGCACGCGACCGACGGGGGGACGATCGTGACGGAGCCGGAATCCCCGGCCGCCACCGGCCCGCCGGACAGCAGGTCGGTTCCCGTCGCCGTGCCGGCCATGGCGACCGTTCCCGTCGCCAGGGCGTTGTACGTCCAGACGAATGTCTGCGCCTTCCCCGCCGCGATCGTGACCGGCCCCGCCGGGACCGGGCCGCTCGCGTACCCGGCCAGCGCCGCCCCGGCATCGAACCCGATGGAAGGCAGGACGCCGGTCGCATCGGCATCCCCGGAGTTCGTGACGAGCAGCAAGGCCGTGAACTGGTACCCCACCTCGACCGGCGACGGGACGAACGACAACGCCGCCGTCAGCGCGGCACCGCTCAGGGCGCCGAACGAACTCGTGGCGGACGCCGCGAACGAACAGCCCGAGACCGCATGCTGGCCGGTCGCGGTCCCGGTCACGTTTACGCTCCCCGTACCGGCGACCGAGTATGTCCAGACGAAGGTCTGGGCCGCCCCGGCGCCGAGGGCGACCGGCGGCGCCGGGACCGGCCCGCTCTCCCACGTCAGGAGCCCTTCGCCGGCGTTGAACTGGAGCGCGGGCACGACGTTGCCGGCCGCGGCGCCCCCCGAGTTCGTGACCGTGAGCGCGATCGTGATCCACTGGCCGGCGGTGCAGGCCGGGGGGACCGCGAGCGCGACCGCGAAGGCCCCGGAGGCCGGGACCGTGATCGGGTTCGAGGACCGGGGACCCGTCGACACCGTCGCGGACGAGTTGGCATCCAGGGCCGTGATCGTCGCCGTGAACTTGAGCGTGCCCGGGGCGGTCGGCGAGTACGTCCAGGTCAGGTTCGCCGAGGCGCCGCCCGCCAGCGCCGGGATCGAGGCGGGATTCGTCAGCCGTACCGCCGCCCCCGTCCCCTCGACGCGGAGGTTCGGCGACCCCGTGACCGCGCCCAGGGTCGCGCCCCCGGTGTTCGTAACGGTGAGCACGACGGAGACCACCCCGCCGACGCAGACCGGATCGGGCGAGGCGGTCGCCGGGCTCCCGGCGAGCGCCGCCGGCGTCTGGATAAGCTCCACGTTCGAGACCACGGGGCCGGCCCGGAGGGAGGAGCCGAACGCGGGGTCGGTCGCCGTCACCGTCGTCGAGAAGACGACGGGACCCGCGGCGACGGCCGTGTACGTCCAGGTGAACGTCACGGAGGTGCCCCCCAGCAGGCTGACCGGCATCGCCGGCGTCGGCCCCGCCGTGAGTGCGGCGACGCCCGGGCCCGTCATCCGGATCGCCGCCGCGGTCACTCCCGTCGCGACGACATCACCCGTGTTCGTCACGGTCAGCGCGACCAGGAACTTCTGCGTCACGTTCCGCGGGGAGGGCCAAGCCGTCAGCGATGCGGCGAGAACGGCCGGCCACTGGATCGCGGTTACGACCGCGACCGGACACGCGGTGCCGGTGGCCGTGAGCGTGAACTCGACCCACCCCTTGGCCGTGCACGACCAGGTCCAGGCGAATGTCTGGACGCCGCCGGGCGGGAGGAGCGCGGGGCCGGGCGGACTCGGGCCGGACACGAGGACGACGACAGAGGGGTCGGGACCCGGAGTGCATCCGGGCGCGACGGAAACCGGCGCCGCGCCGTTGTTGGTCGCGGTCAGCGTGACCGTGATCACGGATCCCGGCGGCGCGCCCCGCGGCGCCGATCCTGCGAGCCGAAGTGAGTCCGCGCCGTTGACCGTGACCACGGCCGCTTCCGACAGTCGCGGGGGGGTCCCCGTGCCATACCAAGCCGCCGCCCGGTTGGCCACAGTGGCGCCCCCGGTCAGCGTCGAGGAGACCTTTACGCGGAACTCGAGCCAGGCCGACTTGCCCGGCGCGATCCGGTCCACGACCCACTTGAGGACGAGCGGCCCGGCGGTGCCGTCGGCCGGCTCCCCCGGGGTCCATGGCCCCGCGGCGGCGGTGGCCCACATGGACGAGACGAGTTGAGGCGTGCCCAGCCCGTCGGTCTGCGCCCAGAACCGCGTCCCCGGAGCGCGGTACCGGGTGCCGTTCGGCAGGGTGTCCAGGAGAACGAGGTTCAGCGCGGTCGACAGCCCGATTTTGCTCCACGACACCGTGTAGGTCAGCACGCCGCCGGCGCAGACGGGCGAGGGATCCACACGCTTGTGCAGAGCCAGCCCCTGCGATCCCGTAATCGTGAGGCTGAACTGCATCCCGGTCAGCCCGGTCGCGCTCACGGAGAAGACGACGAGATGGTTTCCCTCGACGGACGAGAGCATCGCCGTGCACGAGAAGGCCGCGGGACAGCCCGTGGTCTTTCCCCACGCCGGCGCGAGACTGGCCCCCGGGCCGGGCCACGCGACCAGCCTGCCCGACACGGGCACGTTCCGGATCGGGTTCCCCGAGGCGTCACGAACCACGACGGTGACGGCCGACTTCGAGCCCGCCTCCTGCGGGTTGGGCGACGCCGTCGCCTCGATGGTCGCCGGGATTCCGACCGCGGGCCGGTAGGCGGGGAGGGGGATCTGGGTGACCGTCCCGCCGTTGTCCATGAACTTCGCCGTCGGCACGAACAGCGTCGCCGAGAACTCGAGCTGGGCGCAGTAGTCGACCGAGTACAGGGCCAGCCGGCTCGTGATCGGATTCGCCGCCATCGGCACCGTGTCCTTCGTGGTCCCCGGCCCCATGATCTCGACCACGGCGCCCGTGATCGTGACGGCATCCCGGTCGTCCGCGAGGACCGTAAACGTCACGGTCCCGGGCGTGGCCGGGGTGAAGACGTGCCGGGCCACCGGGTTCGTCCCCGACGCGTCCGAGAGGATCGTCTTCGAGTCGCGCAGGCACACGCTCGCGGCGTACCAGGGCTTCGTCGCGATCCCGCCCAGCGCCTGGTACGCGTTCACGCGCCCGTACCCCATGTGCATCTCCCAGCCGTCGGCGTTGTACGGCGCGGCGCCGGGCGCCGGCACCTTGTCGGCGGTCCGCGTTAGCCGGCGGTAGACGGTCTCGGGCGCCCAGTCCGGGTTCTGCCCGAGGACGAGCGTCGCGACGCCGGCCGCGTTCGGCGACGCCATCGAGGTCCCGCCCTCGTCGAGATAGCCGCCGTTGAACCAGGTGCTGATCACGCGCAGGGGCCACATCCCCTCGCCGGTCGCCACGACGTCGAGCTGGGGACCGTAGTTCGAGTAATACGCGAGGGTGTCGGTCCGCTCCACGGATCCGACCGCGATGCACTCGGGGTACCACGCGGGATAGCTGACGGCCATCTGGCCGTTGTTCCCGCTCGCCGCCACGAGCACGATCCCCTCGGCCGCCAGCGCGCGGAGCATGGCCTGCTCGGCGCTGGACCCGCTCGCACTCCCGAGGCTCATGTTAACGACGTTCGCCCCGTTCTGCCGGGCGAAGTCGAGTCCCTGCACGACCGCCCACGTCGTGCCCCAACCGGAGCCGGTCAGCACCTTGACCGGCATGATCTTGGGCTCCCACGTCATCCCCGCCACGCCGAGGCCGTTGTTGGCGGCCGCCCCCATGATCCCGCCCACGTGCGTCCCGTGCCCGTTGTCGTCCATCGGATCGTTGTCGTTGTTGGCGAAGTCCCAGCCCACGATCCGGCCCCCGGCGAATGCCGGCCCCGGCCCCGTCGGCGTCACAAGGATCCGCGTGGCCCCGCCGCCGAGCTGGAAGTCCTCGTGGTCGTACCTGACCCCGGTATCCACGTCGGCCATGATCTGGTCGGCCGTCCCCTTCGACCCCACGAGGTCAGGGTCGTTCCAGGCGCGGTCCGCTTCCATATTGACGAGCGAGAATTGCCCGTACCCGGGCGCGGCAGCCTGCTGGTAGTAGGGATCGTTCGGCACGGGGTAGACGAACTGCCGGACGTAGACGTTGGGCTCGGCCCATTCGATGTCCGGATCCACGGCGAGCCGGTCGAGCGCGCGCGCCAGCGCCTGGCCGTTCCCCACCGTCACCAGGTGGGCGCCGATTCGGTCGATCCGCCCCCCGGGGGTGAGTCCGTGCCGGGCAAAAGCAGCCTCCCGGCCGGCCGGTGTGACCCGGTCTCCGAACTTGAGGATGATCTGGCCCGGCACCACGGGCGTCCGCGCGCCCTGCCAGGTCATCTCCTCGGAGCCGGGAGGCCGGCCTGCGGCCCAAACGGTCGCAGAAGAGCCGGCGATTGGAGACGCAGCCCCGGACGCTCCCAACCCCAGCACCGCCACGGCCACGGAGAGGCGACATGGACCCCAGGTCATGTCACCAGCATCATCGCACACCCCTCGCGGCCGTGCGCTGCCCCCGGGCCACCCACGGCAGGTCATTGGAGCATAATGGAGGCGGGGACAGGGAATGACAGCCAGGACGGATTCCGGAGCGGGACAGGGCAGGGGAGCGTGGCTGGCGCTGCTGGGCGTTGCGATGCTCGCGGCCTCCCCCGTCCGGGCGATCAAGGTCACGGCGGTCACGGTGGATCTCGAGCCCGGGGGCAGCGGGCCATGGACGATCGGCATCACGCCGGCCACCCCGATCCACACCGGCGACTGGATCCGGGTCAACCTCACGCTTGAGAACGACACGGGCCTGATCGGCAACTCCGTCGTGGACATGGGGAGCTCCTGTCCGCCCGTTCCCTACACGTGTCCACCGGGGCCGCCCACGAACACCCTGACCGCCTTCGATCCGTTCGACTGGGTGGCCAACAACGACGGCGCCTCGGGGCAGTGGCCGGGCCAGTACTGGGTCTGGCCGTACGCTCCCCCGCCGAGCGAGTCGTGCGGCTACTTCCCGGGAAGCCCGTCGGCTCCGCTGAGCCTCGTGAGCGCCGACCCTATCATGACCTTCGCCTACAACGGCTACACGTACGCCCCGAACGCGGCGAACGACACGGAGACGGTCTCGTGGGTCTTCCGGGCCGACCTCGCGGCCTGCGGCGTCGACCTCGACATCTACGCCATGGATCAGGACGACTTCACGGGCGGCTGGAGCCACGCCCCCACGGAGGGGAGCTGGCGGGACGCCGGATGCGCCCTGACGACTGACGGCTCGGCGCACAACGTACTGGCGGCCGCCTGGGGCGGCACGCTCTGCCTGCTGCCTCCGGTCAGCGTGACCGCGGCCGTCGTCGTCACGAGCACGGGCACGCGGCCGGCCGGCGTCGCCTTCGTCGGCGACTCGGTCGAGATCCGGGTGGACGCAACCAACGGCATCGCCTCGCCGGTCGTGGTCAACCCGGGGCAGGCCTGCCTCGGACTCGACGCGGCGCCCCTGACCGCCCCCTCCGTCTGCCCCGTCTCCATGGACGCGAAGGGCGGATGCCTCCCGGGCCGCACCGAGGCCGGCTCGCCCGTCCTCCCGGACACGATCCCCGTGGGGGCCACCCACCGGTTCACGTGGACGGAGACGATCATGGGAGCGAACGTCTGCGGCGCGTTCGGCGGCTGCACGGCCGGCGGCGCGGGCTCGGGCGCGGCCTCCTGGACCGCCGTCGTCGCCTCGACCGCGACGACGGCCGCCCTCACGGTCCAGCGCGGGCCGATCGAGATCACGGCGACCGTGTGGGTGGACCCGGACGGGGCCGGGATCGTCTACGGCGCGTCGCCTCTGGGCGTTATCGCGCCGGGGTCGAGCGAGGCAGGCCCCTTCTATTACATGGGTGCCGAGACGCTCGAGACCAGGTTCACGTACCGGAACACCTCCGGGTACACGTTCGACATCACCCCCGCGATCATGCCGAGCAACGTCGCGACCGAGGTGGACCTGGTCGGAGGCCCGACCCCGGCCGGCGCCTTGACACTCGCACCAGGTGCGAGTGTCTCGGCCACGTGGACGTGGGCCAAGCGCCCCGGCGGCGGGCTCGACGGGTGCACAACCGCGACCTACGACCTCGAGTTCACCTCCGCGGCGCGCGGGAACTGCCTGACCCAGTCCGTCCAGGCCAGGGACCTGCCGTTCCATCCGTACGACGTCTGCGCCGGCGGCTGCTCGCCGCCGGGGTCGCGGGCGCTGACCTTCGTCGTCCCCGCCAATGTCAACACGGGATCCGACTACCCCGTCGTCCTGCACGCGAGGAACACGGACAGCCGGCCGTTCGTGTTTGAATCCCCCCCGGGCGCGGTCTGGATTTCGTACACGCCGTCCCCGGGAACCGCGACCCCGGTGTCCTCCCCTCCCGTACCGCCCCCGCTCTACGCGTGGAACCCCGGTGAGACGAAGTCGTTCACCTGGACCTACCACGCCGACACGGACGGCGCGGTCCAGTACTGCGCCGGCATCGACTTCGCGGCGGGCTCGCCGCCATGCCATGGCGCCTGCCTCGAGACCCCCCCGTACTGCGGGTCGTCGTTCGGCTTCGTCCAGCAATCCACCCCGGGCGCCCTCGAGATCACGAGCTTCGCGGCCTCATCCGCGGTCGCCGTCGCCGGCCTGGACGGGGCCTTCAACCTCCAGATGAACCTGAGGAACAACGGGGCCGACTGCCTCCGCGTCATCGGCTTCTGCTCGCTCGGTTACCCGGATGTCCAGCCGACGGGCAACGCGTGGGACGCAGCCTCGCCCCCCGCCCCGTCCGCGTCTCCCAACCCCGCGGTGCCCTTCATCATCCAGCCCGGCGCCACCCAGCTCGTGACCTGGTACATGACCGCAAACTGCCCCGACGCCACGTCGGGCGCGATCTCTTTCGCGTGCGGCTCATCCATGGTCAAGGCCGAGAGCATCGATTGCGTGACGAAGGCGGTCATCACCCCGTCCGTGGTCGCGGACTGGACCGGCCCCCCCCTGCCGCCGGTCCAGATGACCTCGGCTGCGTACCTGTCGGCGTCCATCTGGACGGACCAGGCCCAGTACTCGATGGGGCAGGTCGTCACCGTGTTCCTGAGCGTGTCGAACTCGGGCGGCAACGACGTGACTGCGCTCGGCATCACGATGACCCCGAACACGTTCGCGGGCGCCGCCGTCGTCGCCGTCGCGGGGCCGGTCCCCGCCGTGCCCGCGACGTACCCGGGGAGCGGCCAGTGCACGTCCCCCGAGCCGTATAACTCCCGCACGACCTTCGTCTGGAACTACACGGTCGCGGCCGCGGGGTTCGTCAGTTTCACCGCCAAGGCGGTGGGCACGGATGGCATCTCCGGGCTCGACGTCGGGACGACCGCCACGACATCCAAGGCCGGACTCAGCACCGGCTCGGGACTCGAGTGCGCGATCCTGGCCCCGCCCGTGGACGTGGTCACGATGACGGCCACGTGCGCCGGCTGTCCGGCAGTCTCCAACTGCGATTCCACCACCGGGAACGGCTGTCTCGACATCGTAATGGCGGCGTCGAACCTGGGCGGCATCGACCTCGTGAACGCGACGGTGTCGCAGGGGACGGCGGTGCTCAAATCCTGCGCGCCCGGCTCGTGCGCCGCGCCGGGTGTCTTCCCCGCGACAGCCTGCCCCGCGCCCACGTGCGAGCCCGCGGAAGCGACCGTCCCCGGGACGATCCCGGCCGGATCGACGCGCAACTACACGTGGCGGTACGATCCGGCCGGTCTCGGGTGCGTGCGCGCGCTGGCCCAGGTGAGCGGCTTCGACGGGGCCACGGGGGCGCCCCTGCTCCAGAGCGCGTGGGGCCCGTGCGTCGAGATACTGCCCCGCTGGCCGGTCGAACTCACGCTGCTGTCCGCCCCGCCGCAGATCGCCCCCGGCCAGCGGTTCGAGATCCCGGTCCGCGCGTGCAACCCGGGGATGACCCCGGTGGCCCTCCAGGGCGGCCAGCCGGCCCTCCAGTTCTCGCTCGGGGGCGCGGCCGTCACCGACCAGTACGACACCGACCCGCCCCCCTCCGGCACCATCGCGGTCGGCGGGTGCCGGGACCTCGCCATCGGGGTGGTCGCGCGGCGGGACGCGACGCCGGGCGTCGTCACCATCCGCGTCCCCCAGGGCTCGCAGTACGTGGCGATGGACGCAACGACCGGACTGCCCGTCACCGCCCTCGACGGGGGGGGCGCGCTGACCATCCGGGTCTCCGATCCCCGGAGCCGCCTCTTCGTCACGGGAGAGCATCCCGTCCATATCCTCCGCGATCCCGCGCTCCTCGAGTACGTGCTCGCGGACGCCGGCCGGGGCAACGGCCGGCTGACCCTCAGGATCTACACCCTGACGGGCGAAATGGTCCGCTCGCTCGTCGACAAACCCGCGGTCATCGAGGATTGCGTGGTGCCCTGGGACGGCCGGAATGCCGCCGGCCAGCTCTGCGCCGGCGGCGTCTACCTCGCCAGGCTGGAGGCCCCCGGCTTCTCCACCACCGCCAAGGTCGCGATAGTCAAGTAGCTCCCGCCCTGCATTCGGGGCGGGAAGTGGATCTGGGTCTCGGCGGAGCTCGGAGGCCGATCCGACATCGCGGCGCGGGCCGGTCGCGGCCGGACGACATGGGCCACCGCGCGAGCAGGGATCGCCCATCGGCGTTCGGACGCGACTGCCTTCGGAACGCGCCAGCGATGGAGGAAGCTCCACTAGAGCTAGGCCGACGGCAGCGAGGCGAGATCTCACATGACCGCCGAGCGGTCCGCAGAGACCCAGATCCACGTCCCGCCCGCAGTCACGCGAGGCGCTATAATCCCCCCCATGGAACGCAACAGCCTAGCCTTCCTCGAACGGTTCATGGCCATCCCCAGCCCCAGCGGCGCCGAGGAGGCAGCCGCCCGCGAATGGGCCGCTTGGATGAAGCCCGCCGCGGACCGCATCGAGAAGGACACGCACGGCAACGTCATGGCCGTCCTCAACCCGAGGGGCACCCCGCGCGTCATGCTCGCCGGCCACATGGACGAGATCGGGTTCATGATCACGCAGATCGGCGACGACGGGTTCCTGCACTTCGCCCAGGTCGGCGGCCACGACCTCCAGATCATCCAGGGCATGCGGGTCGCGATCCGGACCGCGAAGGGCACGGTCAAGGGCCTGCTCGGCAAGAAGGCGATCCACCTCATGAGCGGCGAGGAGGGGCGCAAGGTCCCCTCGACCGAGGACCTCTGGATCGACATCGGCGTCAAGGACCGCAAGGAGGCCAAGGGTCTCGTCGAGATCGGCGACTGGGCCGTGATCGACATGGGCTACGAGCCGATGCGCAACGGGTTCGCGACGGCGCGCGGGTTCGACGACCGGATCGGCGCCTGGGTCGTCGGCGAGGCCCTCCGGATCCTGTCGAAGAAGCGTCCCGCCGCCTCCGTCTACGCCGTCGCCACGGTCCAGGAGGAGATCGGCCTCCGCGGCGCGCGGACGAGCGCGTTCGGCATCGACCCCCTGGTCGGGATCGCCGTGGACGTCACCCACGCGACCGACAACCCCGGGGCGGGCGGCAAGGAGAAGGCCAAGCTCGGCACCCTCAAGCTCGGCGGCGGCCCCGTGCTCGCGCGGGGGCCGAACATCAACCCCAAGGTCTACTCCCGTCTCCAGGACGCGGCCAAGGCCGCCAAGATCGCGGTCCAGGTCGAGGCCGCCCCCGGCGGGACCGGCACCGACGCCAACGTCATGCAGACCACCCGGGCCGGGATCGCGACGGGACTGGTCTCGATCCCCCTGCGCTACATGCACACGCCCTGCGAGATGCTGGCCCTTAGGGACGTCGAGGACGCGGCGAAGCTGATCGCGGAGTTCATCGCCCGGCTCGACCGGAAGGCCAACTTCATCCCTTCGGAGCCCTGACCGGATCAAGGGGAATTCCTTACGGCGGTCATATCCGTCCCCGTGATGGGGCGTGTTACCCTGCCTCCATGTCCAACCAGTCCCGGACGCCCCGCCCCTTCGCCCGGCTGACCAACCCGCTGCCCCAGCTCGTCCCCCAGCGGTTCGTCCGCGTGAAGCAGATCGTGGACGGGCTCGCCTGGGAGCGATCGGAAGACCTCGAGGTCTTCGGGGGCCGGGCGACCGCGACGCAGGTTCCCTACGCGAAGGGCGTCCGCCAGCCCATGCGGCGCGTGAGACCGGGCGACACCTTCGGGAAGCCCTGGGGCAGTTGGGGGCAGCGGTGGATGCGCGTGCGCGTTCCGGCCCCGCGGCCGGGCGAGCGCGGCCGGCGCCACCTGCGGTGGGAGTGCCCGGGCGAGGCCACGGTCTGGATCGACGGAAAGCCCTGGGCCGGGCTCGACCCCGGCCACGGCACGTGTCCGCTTCCCGATCGGGCCGCGACCCTGATGATCGACTCGTCCCTGTGGCAGTCCATGGGTGGCGACTGGAGCATCGGGAGATTCGGCCTCCGGTTCGTGGGCGCGAGTCTCCGGGTCCGCAACGAGGCCGCGTGGGAGGCGAAGTGGGACCTGGCCGTGCTCGAGTCCTATATGAACTTCCTCATGGGCGACCTCGGCAGCGCGTACAGCTTCGGGTTCCGGAAGACCCTCGAGAGCGCGCCGCCCCGGTTCCGCCGGCTCCTGCGCCTGCTCGACCTCGCGTGCGACGCCTGGGATGCGGGCGGCCTTCCCGCGCTGGCCCCGGCTCTGAAACGCGTCTATCGCGAGTTCCCGGCCGAGTCGTACCAGCCCGGCGGCGCGCTCGTCGGCCACGCCCACCTCGACCAGGTCTGGCTCTGGCCCGAGTCCGCCTCCGAGCACAAGGCCGTCCACACGGCCGCCAACCAGCTCCGGCTCATGGAGCGGTATCCGGAATACGTCTTCTCCCAGAGCCAGGCCTCCCAGTACCGGATGGTCGAGCGGCTGGCGCCCTCGCAGGCGCGCGAGATCCGCGCCCGCATCCGGTCGGGGCAATGGGAAGCCACCGGCGTCTTCGAGGTCGAGTCGGACACGAACCTGCCCTGCGGCGAGTCGCTCGCCCGCCAGACCCGGGTCGGCCAGGGCAAGTTCGCGGAGCTTCTCGGCGGGAAACTCTCCCGCGTCTGCTGGATTCCGGACGTCTTCGGCTACTCGGGCTGCCTCCCCCAGATCCTGGCCCTCGGCGGCGCCCGGTACTTCTTCACGACCAAGATGACCTGGTCCCAGATCACGAAGTTCCCGTATTCGAGCTTCGTCTGGCGCGGCCTCGACGGCACCGAGATCGTGACGCACCTGTGCTCGACCACCTACAACGGCGACGTGTCGATCCAGAACAACGTGACCGCGCTGAATGAGCACAGGCAGTCGGACGTACACCCCGAGATGCTGCTCCCGACCGGCTGGGGCGACGGCGGCGGCGGCGTGACCGAGGAGATGATCGAGCGGGCGCGCCGGACCGCGAACCTCGCGGGCGTGCCCAGGACGACCTGGACGACCGCCGAGGAGTTCTTCCGGCGCCTCGACCGCGTTCGGGGCGACCTCCCCGTCTACCAGGGCGAGCTCTACCTCGAGTACCACCGTGGCACGTACACGACCCAGGGCGAGTACAAGCGGCGGCACCGGGCCCTCGAACGCGCGCTCCAGGCCCACGAGGCCGTCCGGGTCGCGCTGGGCCGCGGCCCCGTCGACGAGAAGGACTGGCAGAGGCTCCTGTTCGGCGAGTTCCACGACGCTCTGCCCGGCAGCTCGATCGGGATCGTCTACCGCCAGCTCGGGGGAGAACTGGAAGCCCGCGGGAAGACGGTCCTCGACCGGGCGACGGCGGAGTTGTCAGCCGGCCGCCGCGGGGCGGGCTGGAACGTATTCAACCCGGTCGCGATCCCGCGCCGCGCCGTCGTCGACATCCCCGGCCGTTGGGAACCCGTTCTCGTGGCGCTCGCCGGACTGGAGGGGAAATCCGTCGCCGACGCCGAGCGCGGCGGACCGGGCACGATCCGCGAGGCCACCGCGCAGGTCCTCGACAACGGCGCCCTCCGCGCCGAGTTTGGAGCACATGGCCACCTGGTGGGCATGTGGGTTGATGGAGAGCCGCTCGCGATCGAGGGGGCCGGGTTCTCGACCTATCACGACGACCCGCATGGCTGTGACGCCTGGGACATCGACCATGGGGTGCTAAGGCACCCCCGGTTCGAAGCGAACCGCGTGGACCTCAAGCTCGTGGAGCGCAACGCCTTCCGCGCGACTCTGGAGGGGAGCACCCCCCTGGGGAAGAAAAGCCGGATGACGGTCCGGTACATCCTCGATGCCGCCTGCCCGCACCTCAAGATCGAAGTCGCCGTCGACTGGCACGAGAGCCACAGACTCCTCAAGTACAACGTCCAGACCGGCTACCGCGGCCGGCGGGCCGTCTTCGGGACCCCCTTCGGGTCGATCGACCGGCCGCAACAGCCCGGAACCGAGCGCGAGGAGGCGATGTGGGAAGTGCCGGGCAGCCGCTGGGCGGCGGTCCTGCGGGACGACGGCACCGGGCTCGCGGTCGTGACGGAGGCCAAGTACGGGTTCTCGTGCCGCGACGGCAACCTCGGACTATCGCTGCTCCGGTCCCCCAAGGGCCCGGACGGCACCGCGGACATGGGAGTCCACCGCATCCGGTTCGCCCTCGGAAGGTTCGAGCCGAGCACCGGGGAGGGCGTACTCTCGACCGCCGCGTGCGCCGAGGCGCTCTATGCGCCGGTCCTCGTTACGCGGGGGGCGGCCGTGAAGCCGCCGTTCGCGATCGAGGAGCCCGGATCCCTCGTCGCGAGCTGGGTGCTGCCGTGCGCGGAGTCGAAGGGGTTCGTCATCCGGCTTCACGAGACGGCCGGGAGCCCGGGCACGGCCGTCCTGCGGCTGGCCAGGCCGAGGCAGGTGGATCTCGTCGACTTCCTCGAGCGCCCGATCGGGCGCGTCCGGCACCGCCCGGACGGTTCGTTCGCCCTCGAGTACCGCCCCTACCAGATTCTGAGCGTCAGGGTCCGCTGAATGACTAGCGCGAAAGCGCCTGGATCGCGGCGGCCGCCTCGGCGCGGAGGGCGTCGAGGTCCAGCCAGTCGGGGCGGGGGCGCTCCCCAACCTTGAGCCGCGAGACAAACGAGGCCAGCACCTTGCGGGCCGCCGCCGCATTCGGCCCCTTCGCCCCCGACGCCAGCCGGTCGAGGGTGGCGAAGTACCGGAAGTCCGTCAGGCCCATCCGCACCCGCTCGAGGTCGAGCGTGGGCCGCAACCCCCTGGTCGTGACCATGATCACGCCGTCGTCCGGCTCCCGGCCGTCGAGGTCGAAGAACTGGTACCCGTGCGTGGCGAACATGTGCCACTGGAGGAAGCCCTTGACCCCCTTGGTCTTCTCGCTCCAGAGGTACGCCCCGAACGTGTACCGGTCCCGGCCCTGGTTATAGATGAGGACGTCCTTCTTCAGCCGCTTCCCCTCCGCCAGGATGGCGGCGTCATGGTCGTTCAGCAGGGATACGTCGAGGACCCGGAACAGGGCGTGGGTAAGGACCGGGTCCTTCGGGTCATGGTCGACACTGTAGCTCCCGGCCAGCGTCAGCCACGGCGCCACCTTGCGAAGAAACGCGATGGAGGCCAGGATCCGCTCCGTCTGGTCCCGGACCCGGGGCTCGTCGGCCATGGCGAACACGAACGGTAGCCAGTTCTTCTCCTTCGCGTGGGCCTTGATCGCGCCGAATACGCGCCTGCCCGCCTCCGCCGCGGTCAGTTTTGCCGGCTTGCCCCATTCCGCGAAGACGGCCTCTATGCCCTCGTACCGGACATCCTCGAGGTTCGCGGGGCCGCCGTAGCTCAGGACCCGGCCCGTGTACCCGGCCGCCCTGATCGCATCCATGTAGTCGTCCACGGCGGCGAAGTCGATCCGGGGCAGACTCCCCGCGTCGAATCCAATGAACCGGATGTTCGGTCCGCCCGAGACCGTGGTCATCCCATACTCGCGCATGTACCCCAGCCAGTCCTTCTGCATCCCATAGAACCCGACCGGGAACTCCACCGCATCGAGCTCGAAGGGAAGCACCTCGACCACGAGCGGGACCAGGTCCACCTGCCCTCCCGCTTCGCTCAGCCGGACAGCTCCCTCGTAGCGACCCGGCGCGGCATCCTTCGGCACCCGGACCGTAACCCAGAACTGCCGGGTCGTGCGCTCTTTCACCAGATAGCCGTCGTCATCCCGTAGCCACCACGGCGTCAGCTTCCACCTGATCGTGTTGTACCCACGCTTGGCCAGGTGCAGGACCGACCGTACCGTGACGGCCGAGGCGGGGATCTCCCCCGCGGGACCACGCAACCCGTCGCACTGCACCGCCAGCCTGTCGATCCTGCGAAGCGGACGGATCGCGAACGTGAACGGCACATCTTCGCCTCTTGCCCCGTCCCGGGGAACCGGGTCCACCGGGGCACCCCGCTTCGGAATCGCATTCGCGTAGACGGTCTCCTCCAGTCCGGGGGCGAACCGCACCCAGCCGCGGTAGCCGGCGGCCTCCGGCAGGTATCCGTACCCGGACAAGCCCGCTGGATCGGGAAGCCGGATCTCGGTCGCCCGGGCCTCGAACTCCCTCCGGTTCGCGGCCTCAATGCCGTTCACCCACGCCTGGGCCTCCCGGTCGACGGCCGGCCATATCTCGACCGCAGCCACCTTGACCGACCACGGCGCGTCGGCCTTGAAAGCCAGGTTGAGCTGGCCGTCGGCCACCTCGACCTCGAACTCCCTCGGCCTGAACAACTTGTCGAAGTACAGCGGCGCCACGCCGGGGGGACCCATGGCAACCGCCTCGGGCGCCCGGAACGGAAAGTCGCTCAATAGATGTGTCGTGAATCTCCCCGGCTCGACTTCGACATCCTCGAAGAGATGGAGCGCCTCCCAGTCGCCGCCGCGATCACCCCGGTCTTCGCGTACGGCTTCCTTGCCCTCGGCGGAGATGGTCCGGACCGTATGGCGAGCGTACTCGCCGCCCCAATATCCGCAATCGGCGAAGACGACCCGGACCTGGTACCTCCCGTTCGGGAGGTCGACCCGGAAGTCGCCGTCTGCCAGCCAGACCCAGTCCTGGTAGAGGCGGGTCGGGAAGGTGTCGTCCCGCGCCCAGTTTGAATGTGGAAACGCGTGCGACAGCCCGAATCCGCGATCCTTCGTGTAGACCGTGTTCCACGTCACCGGCGTGAATCCCGGCCAGACGGTCTGGCTCTCGGGCCCGAAGTCGAACGCGCGCACGGACGGGGGGCGGCTTCCCTTCACGAGCCGGAACGCGTCGAGGTACACGGCGCCCGGCGGCCCCGCGAACCCGAGGTCGAGGCGCACGATCTCGCCGGGGTCGATGTTCCGCTTGATGTCGTTGTTCCGACTCCCGGGCTCGCCGCGGAAGAGGCCCTCGACGGGGAGGGAGACGCGGCTGGCTCCTGGAGCCACGTTGACCTCGGAGTTGTGCCGGTTCCAGTAGGTCCCGCCGCCCTTCTCCTTCCACGCCCTGTCGCCGACCAGGACACTCACGACCACGACCCCGTTCGTCGCGTTGAACGCGTCGAACGCGAACTCCTCGTACCCGCGCCAATCGCCGGGAAGCCGGCCGGTGTACAGGTAGCTCGACGACGAGATCAGGAGCGAACGCGATCCTTCCGTGGCGTACATGGGCGAAGCCGCGAGCGCGGGCCCCTTCACGGCCTCGAAAACCTCGAGGTCCGCGTCATGCTCGAACCCGAGAAGAAGCCGCCCGGAGGGCTCCCCCGCGAGCGCAACCGCCGCCGCCAGGACGAACAACGCCGGGTTCATACGGCCACAGTCTACACCAGGCAGGGTATAGTGAAGGCGCCCGGAAGGGCATAGACGGCGACAGGAGGAGCGCATGGACGACACGGAGCTCATCGGAAGGGTACGCAAGTGCAGACTGGCCGACCTCGGGGATGGCATGGACGCCATCGGGCTCGTGGACGCCGGAACGATGTCCCCCGAGATGCGGCCCATCAGGCCGGGCATCCGGTTCGCCGGGTTCGCCTACACGGTCAAGCTGGTGCCGTCCATGAAGCCCGTGAAGGCATGCCGCACGGTCGAGGAGTACGGAAAGGAGCTCGGGGACTGGTGCGCGGACACCTACTCGTTCTGCGCCGGCCTCGGCGAGGGCAAGGCGAAGGACCGGGTCGTGGTCGTGGACATGGGCGGCCACCCGGGCGGGCTCTGGGGCTCCGAGATCGGGATGAACATGATGAAGAACGGACTGGCCGGGGTCGTCCTGGACGGGACCTGCCGCGACTCCCACGAGTGCAACATCGAGGGCGTCAAGGCCTTCTGCACGAAGCGGAGCTTCAACCACGTCTACGGCCGGCTCGTGGGCGGCGGCGTGAACGTGCCCATCGAGTGCGCGGGCATCCGGGTCCGGCCCGGCGATGTCGTGTGCGCGGACGACGACGGCGTGCTCGTCATCCCCCGCGAACGGGCGGAGGAGGTTCTGACCTTCGCCGAGCATATCCTCCACGAGGATCAGAAGGCCCGGGCCAGGCACTACCGCGACCTCGGCCTGCCGCCGGACGAGACGCTGGGCGACCAACGATGGTAGGCTGACACCGCGCCGGCCCGTCGGCGCCGGAGGGGATCGGCTGCTATGGTGGTCCCATGCCCCGGTTGCCGATACCCCTCATGATCGCGATGGCGCTGACGCTCTGGTCCCTGCTGGCCGCCTTCACGGCCCTGCGCCTGCTGTCCCGGTCCACGCTCGCGGGACGGCCCCGGACAGCCGCCCGGGCCTGCCTCGCGCTCCTCTGGCTGGGGCCCCCGCTGGCCATGGCCGCGGGGGCCTTGCGGCCCGCCTGGACCGCGTGGACGTGGGCGGCCGTCTGGAGCGGCTATGCGCTCATGGGCGTGATCGCGATCGTGTTCCCCTACACGCTCGCCCGCGACCTCCTCTGGGGCCTCGCGTGGGCGCTCAGGCTCGTCCCCGCGCCGGGCCCGCGCAGGACCGCCTGGTTCAACGCGACCAGCGCCGCCGTCGTCGTCCTCACGCTGGCCTCGGCGGCCGCCGGCCTCGTCGGCGGCGCCCTCCCCCCGCGGGTGGTCACCGTCGCCCTGCCGGTTCGCGACCTGCCCGCGCCGTTCGAGGGGTTCACGATCGCGTTCTTCTCGGACCTCCACCTCGGGGCGGTCACGTCACGGCGGCTGGTGCGGCAGATCGTCGACCGCGTGAACGCCGCGCACCCGGACGTCGCGGTCCTCGGCGGGGACATCGCGGACGGCACCGCCGCGGCCCTCGGCGCCGAGGCCGCGGGCCTCGCGGAGATCCGCGCGCCCTCGGGCAGGTTCTTCGTGACCGGCAACCACGACTACTTCCGCGACCCCGTGGGCTGGCTGGCCGAGGTCCGGCGGCTCGGATACACGACCCTGACGAACGGGCACGTCGTCGTCCGTCGCGGGGCGGCCGGGGTCGTGATCGCGGGCATCCCGGACTACCTGGTCTCGGTCGCGTTCGGGACGCCGTCCGACCCGGCCGCCGCGCTCCGGGGCGCGCCGCCCGCCGCGGTCCGGATCCTGCTCTCGCACAACCCCGTGGCGGCCCCCGAGGCGGCGGCGGCGGGCTTCGACTACCAGCTCTCGGGCCACGCGCACGGGGGCCAGTTCTTCCCGTGGACGCTCGTCTTCGGGAACCTGCCCTGGTACCACACGGGGTTCCACGACGCAGGCAGGATGCGGCTCTATGTCAGCGCGGGCGCGGGTTCGTGGGGGCCCCCGATGCGGCTGGGCTCGCGCAAGGACGTCACGATCTTCCGGCTCGTCCGGACCGCCCCCGGGGTACGATAGGAGCGCCATGGCGAACCCCCGGCTCGGGCTCCACCTTTACACCGTCCGCGACGACCTCAAGGCGGACTACCGCGGGACTCTGATCCGGGCGGCCACGATCGGATACCCCGCGATCAGCGGGTACGGCGACTTCGGCGGGATGACCCCCGCGCACTTCAAGACCTTCGCGTCCGAGACCGGACTGGTCCCCGTGGCGGGCGCGATCGACTTCGCGGCGGCGATCAGGGATCCCGCGGCCGCCCTCGCCCCCCACGCCGCCGTCGGCGCCGTCGCCGCGTGCGTCATGTGGCTTGACGAGTCGCACCGCAAGACCGCGGCGGATGTTCAGCGGACGGCGGAGCGGTTCAACGAGATCGGGAAGGCGGCCCGGAAGCTCGGCCTCGTCTTCCAGTATCACAACCACGCATTCGAGTTCGAGGCCGTCGAGGGCCGGACGATCATGGACCGGCTCGTCGAGGCCACGGACCCCGCGCTCGTCGGCTTCCAGGTCGACGTGGGCTGGCTGGTCCGCGCCGGCCAGGACCCCGCGGCGTGGCTCCGGAAGCTCAAGGGCCGCGTGCCCACGATCCACCTCAAGGACACGTCGTCGGGCGCTTCGCCCGCGTGGGTTGAGATCGGGAACGGCGTACTCGACCTCGCGGCCGTGCGCGCGGCGTCCGTCGACGCGGGCGTGAAGTGGTGGCTGGTCGAACAGGACACCTGCGCGCGCCCCCCGATGGAGAGCGCGGCGATCAGCTTCCGGAACGCCTCGGCCCTGCTGGCCTGACGCTCAGCGCCGCCGCCGGCGGCGGGGCGGTTCGGGGGCCGGGGCCGGAGTCGCGGGCGCGGGAGCGAACATCGTGTCCGGCGCCGGGACCGTGATCTCCGTGGAGGTGGGCCCGATCTGCTCGGCCTGTCCCGACATCCTCCCGACGAGGGTCGAGTAGACCGGCCCCCGGAAGTAGCGGTTCAGGGCCCGGTCGCCCCCGTAGACCGCCTGCTCCGCCGAGGAGTCCGTGGATACCGCGGCGCGGACGTGCCCGCGCTGCTCGGAGAGATACCAGGTGACGCCGGTCTGGCAGGGCGTGCCCTTCTGGTCGAACCAGGTGAACGAGAGGGACACGGACGCGTCCTTCCCGACCCGGGCAACCGAGCTCCCCGAGACGTAGGCCCGCTGGACGCTCCCGTGCAGGCAGCGCACGGCTCCGCCGGCGAGGTTGGCGCCGTCCTGCCCGATGCTCATCGACCGGACCGCGGCCTCCACCCGGTCCGCCCACGAGGACGCGGCGGGTCCTCCGGGAGCCGGCCGCGGGGCCGCGGCCACGGCCTCCGGCTCGGACGGGCGGGAGGACACGAACGCCTTGATCAGGCCGAATCCGATCAGGCCGAGGGCGACGATGCCGGCGAGCACGAGGCCCGGCGAGGCGGGACTTCCGCGGTCCACGGGCGTGCCGGGCGCGAGCCCCCGGGGCGCCACGAAGTCCGGACGCCGCGGGGCCGAAGCGGGGGTGCCCCCGCAGTCGGGACAGATCTCGCTGACCTTGTCCGAGTAGCCCTTGCCGCACCTTCCGCATGCCACGATCGCCATGGTTCCTCCTCGCCCCGGGTTCCCGAATCAGAGCATCGAGGGCCAGTATAACACCGCGATGTGACTTTCCGGCCCGAGCCACCCGAAGGACGTCCGGATCCGGCACGACAGCCGGTTCAGCCCGGGCTTCAGGATCCAGCGAAACCGCGCCGGGGATTCCGTCCACCGGCCGCCCCCGGCCCGCACCTCGAAGGCACTGAACGTCTCGGACTGTTCCGCCAGGAGCCCCACGTCGATGGTATCCTCCCGGTCGACCGAGTTCTGCGTCAAGATGACCGTCTGGTTCTTCGGGTAGTCGAAATCCTCGCGGCTCGAGGAGAGCGTGCCCGGCAGCACCGGAGCCTCCCCCGCGGGGACTCGCGACGCGGGGGCCTTCCAGACCAGGTACCGGTTCCAGAAGACGAGGGTGTCGCGGCCGACGAGCGGGTACTCCGTGTAATCCGGGCGCCTGATCAGCGTCCGGACCGTCCCGTCGCGGGCATACCGGACCGGCCGGCTGAGCTGGTCGGCGTCCATGACGATCGAGATCGACCGGTAGTGCACGAGATCGGACTCCGCCGCCGGCCGCCGCGCGGCCCCCGGACCGGCCACCACGATGCCCCCCGGGGCGTTCCGCCTGACCGCGTCGGAGAGAGCGCGCGCCCCCAGCGGCACGCCCGCGCGCTCGAAGTGCAGGTCGTTCTGGGGGTCCATGACCACCCACTGGTCCCAGGTGTCGGACCAGACGCTGACGACAAAGTGGCCCGGCAGGTTCACGTACCGCGCGTGGATCCCGAAGGACTGGCACGCCTGGAGGAAGACGACCGCGTACTGCGCGCAGAACCCCCGGTTGCCTTGGGTTCGCGCCAGGTCCAGGATCTCGACGGCGTCCCAGGGCGGGTAGTAGAAGCGTTTCCCCACGGCCCACTGGCGGTGCACCCAGCCGCGCAGGGCCAGGATCTGGTCGAACTGCGTGCCGTAGGGGGCCACGACCCCGTCCAGCCGCTCCCGCGCCCTGAGGAGGCGGAGCCGCGGGTGATGGAAGTCCTCCTCCGCCAGCCGGTACGCGGCGCCGATCAACCGTCCGTTCCGGAGCGACACCACGAGCCGCGCGTGCACCAGGAGGAGAAAGAGCCCGAGCGCGGCCCCCGCCAGCAGGACGATTCGGAGCGTCGAAGACGGGCGCCCCCGGCCGCGCCGGTCGCGGCGGGGGGCGGTGCTCACGGTTGCAGGCGCTGGAGGCGGATCCGGAACCGGAAGGGCCGGTCCGGCCTGAGCGTGTACTTCTCGTGCGGCCGCGCCCCCCAGGAGTCGTCGCCGCCGAGCCCCGTGTGCTCGAGGTCGAACCGGACCGTCAGGTTCTCCCGGCGGGGCAGCTCCATCGGGTGCCACGCCGCGTCGAGGTCGTCCTGCGTGTACGGCCAGACGCTGAAGTTGAGGAGCGTGGAGGCGTGTACGGACAACCCCGCGCCCCGCGCGTCCGCGAAGCTGCACCAGCGGACGTCGGTCCGGTTGCCGTTCTCCTGCGGCCGGACGAACGGGAAGACCATCTCGTCCGCGGAGAGGTCCCAGAGGCCGACCGAGGCACCGGCTTTCCGGTCCCGGTAGTTCTCGTGGGGGCCCCGGCCGAACCAGCGCACGCGCCCGAGCGACGCCGGGAGCGTCGCTTCCAGTCCGACGCGCGGGATCTCGGGCAGGTGCCCCCTAGGGTTGAGCGTGAAGTCCACGTCGACCGACCCGTCGTCCGCGACCGTGCACGCGATCCGGCCCGTCGTCTCCCCCGCCGGAAAGGCGAGGTCCGAGACGATCCCGGCCGCGCGTCCCCGCCGCCCGACGAGCACATCCCGGACCGCTCTCTCCTTCGAGGCCTGCCGCCAGACCGCCGTCCGCGCCCGGAATCCGTTCCCGACGTCGGCGTCGGTCGGCACCCGCCAGAAGGTCGGCACCACTGGGCCGGCGAGCACCTCGACGCCGCCGTACTTCACGGACTCCAGGAGCCCCGTGCTCCGGCCAAACCGCGCCTCGAAGTCGCGCCCGGTCACGACGATCGCGGTCGCGGACCGCTCGATCCGCGGCGCCGCCCCGGCCGCCCGCGGTCGAACCGCCGGGGCCGGAGCCGTCCAGGGCATCTGGAACTGCTCCCACGCGACGACGTGGCCCTTGCGCGCCCACGGCTCGTCCTGGCCCAGGACGAAAAGGACCTTGAGGAACGCCTCGCTGCCGGGGGCCAGCCGGGGCCGGCGGTACCAGACCGTCACCCGCTTCGCCCCCCCGGGCGGGACGTCGAGCCGGCCCAGCCGCCCGTGCCCCGCGGGAACACCGTCCACCTCGAGGACCCAGCTCGCGTCGAGGTACCGGAGGTTCCGGAAGACGTTCCGGTTCCGGACCATGAGCGTCCCCGCCTCGAGGTCCACGGCCTCGACGGCGAGCGGCTGGTAGACCTTCGCCACTTCCGTCGTCTCGGGTTCGGGACGCCGGTCGGGCTGGACGATGCCGTTGACCGTGAACCAGTAGTCGTTCGGCTGGTCCCCGAAGTCGCCGCCGTAGGCGAAGTAGCGGACCGGCTCCCGGTTCGTCACCTTCGCCGTCGCGTAATCGACCGATAGCACGGCGTCGCCGGATGGCGACGCAAAGCCACCGTCCGGTGGCTCGGCGCCGGCGGACGCGCCGCGATCCTCCCCCGTGAGCTCCTCGTCACGCAAGGCCCGGCGGTGGATCCGCACCTTCGCGATCGTCCCCTTGAAGATCGAGACGTTCCCGACGGCGCCCGACCGCCCGACGTTGACCGCCCGGTCGCCGGTCGCGATCGAGCCCGGCGCGTAGCGTACCCCGGCGACCGCCCCGTCGATCAGGAGCCGCAGCGTGTCGCCGTTGTAGACGCCCGCCACGTGGTGCCAGCGCCCCTGCCAGTCCGCGGGAAGCGGCGTGAGCACGGAGACCCACGTTGAACCCTGGATGCCGAACTCCAGCAGGTCGCCCTGGTAGGCGATGCGGAGCGCGTACTGGGCCTCGCCCTTCCCCACGATCGTCCCGCCGGAAGCAGGCTCGCCGGGGCGGACCCAAGCCTCGAGCGTGAGCTGGTTCCCGCCGATGTCGAGCGCGGGCAGGTCCGGCACGATCGCGTACCCGTCCTGGAGGCCCGCCACGCCGTCCCCGGTCACGAGCCTGCCGATGCCCCGGACCGTCCCGCCGGGCGCGGCCTGGTTGGCGACCTCGACCGCGTGATCGTAGCTGTGCATGAGCCCGTGGTCCGCCCATTGCCAGATCGAGCCGCCCTGGAGCGCGCGGTGGGCGCGGATCGTCTCCCAGTAGTCGGCGAAATCCCCGAGCGCGTTCCCGTTCGCGATCGTATACTCGCACATGAT
Source organism: bacterium (assembly GCA_919901855.1). Taxonomy (GTDB): domain Bacteria; phylum Oederibacteriota; class CAKKQC01; order CAKKQC01; family CAKKQC01; genus CAKKQC01. The sequence continues at coordinate 91,411 of CAKKQC010000008.1, forward strand.
GAGCGGCTTCTTCGGCTTCGACTTCGCGTACTCGACCATGGCCTCGAGCTTCGGGTACATGGGGCAGTAGATGTCCGTGTTCCCGCCGTGTCCGCCCTGCTCGTAGTGCACGGGCCGCGAGGGGTCGCGCTGCCGGATCCACCGGGACGCCGCCTCGAAGTTGACTCCGTTGCCCGCCTCGTTGCCCATCGACCAGATGATCGCGGACGGGTGGTTCTTGTGCCACTCGACGTTGTTGCGCACCCGGTCGACGTGGGCCTCCTGCCACGACGGGTCCTTGGCGAGCGAATCGGGTCCGTACCCCATTCCGTGGGACTCGATGTTCGACTCCGCGATGAGGTAGAGCCCGTACGCGTCGCAGAGGTCGTACCAGCGCGGGTCATCGGGGTAGTGGCTCGTCCGCACCGTGTCGATGTTGAGCGACTTCATCAGCTTGATGTCGCGCACCATGCGCTCGACCGTCACGACATGGCCCAGGTCGGGCTCGGCTTCGTGCCGGTCGACGCCGTGCAGCTCTAGGTACTTCCCGTTCACGAGCAGGACGCCGCCCCTGATCTCGACCGACCGGAACCCGACCCGGGTGCGGATGACCTCCAGCACGCCCCCCGCGGCATCCCTGAGGGTCAGCAGGAGGTGGTAGAGCGCGGGAGTCTCCGCGGACCAGAGCTTCGGCGCCTCGATCGTGCGGGCCAGGAGGACGGGCGCGTCCTTCCCCGCGGCCGCGCGGCCGGAGACCGCCAGCCCGGCGAAGACGACGGTGCCGTCCGGAGCCAGGAGCTTGCCCTCGAGCGTGAATGGCGCGTCCGCGTCGCCCCAATTGCGGACGGCCACCTCGACCCGCAGGTCGGCGTCGCGGTACCGCTTGTCGAGCTCCGTGTGCACGAAGAAGTCGCGGACGTGGACCGCCGGCGCGCTCCAGAGGTGCACGTCGCGGAAGATGCCCGAGAGCCGGAAGTAGTCCTGGCACTCGAGGTACGACCCGTCATTGAACGCGAGGACCCGGACCGCGAGCGTGTTCTCGCCCGGCGCGACGAATGCCGTCACGTTGAACTCGGCGGGGGTCCGGCTGTCCTTGCTGAACCCGACCCGCTTCCCGTTCACCCAGAGCGAAAAAAAGGAGCTGACGCCGTCGAACCGGAGGAACACCTGCCGGCCCGACCACTCCGCGGGCACCGTGAAAGCCCTTACGTACGAGCCGACGGGATTGCGTTCCCGGTACGACGTCCAGTGCCGGGGCGGCTCGCTCATGACCCGGGGGGGGTCCTTCCGGAACGGGTAGAGCTGGTTCACGTACAGCCGGGTGCCGTAGCCGTGGCATTGCCAGTTCGACGGCACCTCGAGGCCGGCCCAGCCCGAAGCGTCGAAACCCGGCGCCTCGAAGCCCGCGGGCGCCTCGTCCGGATGCTTCACCCAGTTGAACTTCCACGTCCCGGCGAGCGACACGCGAAAGGGGTTCGCCTCCGGCGAACCACCGAGGGCGGACGCCTCGTCGGGATGAGGGAAGAGGCTGGCGTGCGCGGGCTCCTTGCCCAGGGACTGGACCCGCTGGTTTTCCCATTCCGCTGACTGGCCGGGACTGTTCATGCGGGTCATTGTATCGAAAAGGGATCAGGGAGGAGGCGGCACCCCCGCCAGTCGGCCGTGGACGGCCTCCAGCGCGTCGAGGAGTTCGCGCCAGGGCTCGCCGTTGGACCGGAAGAGGCCCCGGTTCGCCTGCCGTTTCGCCGAATCGACGTCGCGCCACGTGAACCAGTGGGCGCCCACGACGAACGGCAGGCGGTGGAAGTCGGCGGTCACGCACGCCGCCTGCCGGGCCCTGTCAACCTGGGTGTCGACCGCCTCCGGGTAGGACCAGTCGAGCCTGGCGGGGTTGGCGTACAGCCCGGAGTCGAGGGCGGGGACCGACCACTCGCCGATGAGGACCGCCTTACCCGTCCGGCGGTGGATCTCGGAGAGGATCGCGCGCTCGTTTCCGGACAGCCCGGAAGTGCGGTTCGCCGGGTAGAGGTTGACCGCGACCCCGTCGCACTTGCCGTACTCGCCGAGGTACCCGAGCGTATCCCCGATCCCGCCCATCATGAACCGGTTGGTGAAGACGAGGGCCCCGGGGTCGGCGGCCCGTATCGCGGCGACGCAGGTGTCGGCGTACCGCCGGACGAGTTCGTGCGCGAAGGCGCGGCAGTCCTCGTAGAGCGCGCCCCGCCTGATCGCGGCGACCGGCCGGGCGCGCGCGGCGGCGTCGAACGACCCGAACGAGGCGCCCCACGCCGCGTTGAGCGCGGCCGTGGTCCGGTACTTCGCCCGGATGGCCCGTCGGAACGCGCGCCCCGCGTGGCCGGACCAGACCCGGCGGTCGAGCCGGTCGTGGTCGCGCTCGTTGTCGATGAACCAGCCCGCGAGCCACGGCTTCCCCGCCGCGGCCCGGGCGACGTCGGCAACGAGCCCGGCGTAGACGCGCGGGAACGCGGGATCGAAGGGATCCGGGAACGCGTGATCACCCGGCGGCTGGTCGCTCGCCGGATCGGACAGGTACCCGCACCCCTTGAGGTCCGACGTCTCCAGGGCGACGAACGCGGCGAACGGGGTCTCGCCCCGGGCGAGCCTTCGGTCATTGAGCCTTCCCCAGGCCCAGACATTGGACCAGCCGCCGAGCGAGTTGAATCCGGCGGCGCGCAGCGTAGCCGCGAGGGCATCCCCTTCCGCGCCGGTCTTGAACCCCGGCGCGTCGGAGCCGGCCGAGTAGAAGGGGCGTCCCGCGGGGGTGACGAGCCACCACCCGTCCCCGCTCCGCTCGAGACGGAATCTCTTTCCCGGCGGGAACGACTCCGGCGGAGCGGACCGTTCCGAAGGCAGCGGGGTCGCGGCAAATGCGACAAGCGAGACGTCCTCCGAGAACACGAGGTCCGCGAACCAGGCCCGGCCATCCGTCTGCTCGAGGAGGCCGGCCACGGGGACGACGGCATCGGCGCCGGGCGGCGGACGCCGAATCGCTACCGCGAAGTCCGTCCAGGCCTCCGCGCTCTCCAGCGCCACCTCGTCCCGCCCCAGCTTCTCCCGCCCCCGGAGCCACGCGACCCCGGCGGCGACCGTCATCGGCAGAACGGACTCGGTGCGGTAGCGGCCCCGCAGCGTCCCCGTCATCGCCGGGAGCGGACGCGTGCCCTGCCACCGCGCGGACCACTCGCCCGCGATCCAGGGACCGATGACGAGGCAGTCATGCGTGCCGTCGCGCGTCCGCGTGAACGCGCACGCTTCGGTCGCGGAGACGCCGGAATCCTCGACGAAGACGAGCGGGATCCATGCGGCGGGATCATTCGCAGGCAGGACGGTCTCGGTTGCGCCGGCCAGGGCGGCCACCACAAGCGCGGCAGCGGATACCAAGAACTACTCCTTCTTGAGGATGAACACGAGCTCGGACTCGAACTCGAGGGCCTCGGGCCGGTAGCCGAGCCGGCGGAAGAGCGGGCTCCAGACGGCGGCGTAGTGTTCGCGCATCCCCTTCTGGCGGCCCCCGAGAGAGCGCGTGGGGAAGGTGACGACCACCCAGCGCGCGTCGATGCGCGACAGCAGGGCCTCGCCCGCGCCGTCCTCCTGCCGGTCCAGGAGCGGCAGGGTCTTCATCACCAGCGCCACGTCCACGCCCCCGGGCAGGGGCGCCGCCAGGATGTCCCGGCAGGCGGCCTCCCCGTGGATCCCCGCCCGGGCGAAGAGCCGGTCGATGAGCGCCATCAGCCGCGTGTCCGCGTCGGCCGCGAGGTAGCGGCAGTCCTTGGGCAGGCCCATCCACGGCCACGAGAAGGGGTTCAGCCCGCAGGCGAGGTCGAGGATCGTGTGCGGGCGGCCCGTCTTGGCGAACACCGTCTGGTAGAAGTCGTCCAGGTACGGAAGCCGCTCGGCCGTGGACGGGTGCGCGGCGAGCGCGGCCCGGCAGGCCACCCGGAGCGGCTCCCCCTCCGCGCCGTCCGAGACGAGCGCGAGCGCCTCGGTCGCCTTCTCCACCGTCTTCTCGTCCAGGTAGGCGCCGAACGCCTGGTGAAGCTTGCGCTGGGCCGCCTTGAGGGCGTCGGCGGGCTTCCGGTAACGCTCGGCCGCGCGCATCGCGAACCGCCGGAGCGCCTCGTCGCACAGGAACCGGTACTTCTTCGTCTTCTTGAGGCTCTCGACCATCGCGTCCACTTGCGCTTCCGCGGCGAGGGCGACGGATTCCGCGGTCATGCCGCGGCCCCGAGCAGCTCGAAGAACCGGGCGAAGAACCGGAGGTTGTGGATCGTGGCCAGCCGGGCGCCCGTGGCGTCCCCGACCGCGAGGAGGTGGTGCAGGTACGCGCGCGTGTACCGCTTGCAGCACGCGCAGTCGCACCCCGGCTCTGGTGGCGCGGCGTCGCGCACGAACCGCTCGTCGGACAGGTCGAGGGTGTCGTAGAAGGAGGGGCCCGTCACGGCCGCCACGGTCGCCGGCCCGCGGAAGACGTAGAGCCGGCCGTGCCGCCCGTCCCGGGTCGGCAGGGTACAGTCGAAGATCCGGTAGCCGGCGCGCCAGGCCGCGACCACATTGTCCGGCCGGCCGACGCCCAACGCGAGCTTCGGAGCATCCTTCGGCAGCATCGCGGCTACGGCGGAAACGCTCTCGAGCAGGGCCCCTCCGTCGCCCACGGGCCAGCCGCCGAACCCGAACCCGTCGAACCCGATTCCGAGCAGGCCGTCGGCGCACTCCCGGCGAAGCGCCAGGTCGTCCCCGCCCTGCACCACGGCGAAGAGCCGGGGCCGGCGCCCGTTCAGCGCCATCCGGTCCAGCTCGGCCTTCGACCGGCCCGCCCACTCCAGCGTTCGCCGGACGCTGTCCCGCTGGGTTTCGGCCGGGGCCTTCGGATGCGTGCACTCGTCGAGCGCGATGATGACGTCGCTCCCGAGCTGGAGCTGGCGCTCGACGCACTTCTCAGGGGTCAGGAGCTTCTTGTCCTCCCGCTTGTCGAACCGGTACCAGAGCCCCTCGTCCGTGACCCGGCCGAGGGAAGAGGACTGGGCCACGAGCGAAAGGGCCTGGTAGCCGCCGGAGTCCGAGACGACGGGACCGTCCCAGCCCATGAACCGGTGGACCCCGCCCAGCGACTCCACGACCGAGGCCCCGGGCGCGTGGGAGAGGTGCAGGGCGTTGACCATGATCGCCCGGATCCCGGTCGCGGCCAGGTCCCCCGAATCGAGCGTCTTCACCACGCCCCGCGTGGCATCGGGAAGGAAGGCGGGCAGGGGAAGGGCTCCGTGGGGGGTGGAGAGGCTGGGTATCACCCTCCTATTGTGCCACCTTTGGGCCCTCCCGGGGAGGCCGGGGCGGAGCGGGGCCGGCTTGGGACCGGCCCCGCCCCGGACTCAAGTCAGCCCGCGAACGGGTTCTCGCTCGGGTAGAGCATGCCGGCTGGCAGGGGCGTGTAGGCCGTGATGCCCATGAGCTTCATCGCGTCCCACAGCACGCGCCCCGCGTGACGGAAGCCGACGGCGGCGTGGTGCGGGAACTGGTGCTCGAGCAGGACGTGCCGGTAGAACCGCCCGAACCCCGGGCACGCGATCACGCCGATCGAGCCGAACGACGCGGGATCCACGTCGGGCACCTTGCCCTCCGCGATGTACGCCGCGACCTCGCCCCGGGGAGTGTTCGAGAACCGGAACACGGTGACCGGGCCGGGCTTGAGGCGCCCCTCGAGCGTCCCGACGGTGATGTCCGGCGTCTTCCCCGGCTCCATGAGCCGGTGCATGATGACCTGGTGCTTCATCGCGCACCCCTCGCAGAGGAGGCACGACGCGGCGTTCCCGCAGTGGAACCCCATGAAGAGGTCCTCGCGCGCCGCCCCGCCCAGCGCCGGCAGCTTCATGTCGGCCGGAACCGAGTTGTTGATGTCCAGGAACGCGACGGGATAGTCGGACGCGAGCTGGGTCATGTATTGCGACACCGCCCCGTAGAGGTCGGCCTCGCACGCGGCCGGGATGCCCCGGGCCGACAACCGCCCGTTGACGTAGCACGGGACGAACTTGAACTCGGGCTCGAATCCCGGCCAGCACTTGTTCGCGAAGACGGCGAAGTCCTTGGAACCCCGGTTCTTGTCGTAGAAGTCCGTAAGCGCGAGCTCGAGCGCCGCGAGCGGCTTGAGCTTGTCCGGATGCTGGTTGCCCTTCTTCCCCAGTTCCTTGGCCATGTCGGACGCGATTGAGCTGATCTCCTTGCGCTTCCCGGCTTCCTGGACGAGGCGGTACAGGTCGAGCTCCGAGTTCTCCATGACCTCCATCCCGAGGTCGAGGAGCGGTTTGATCGGGGCGTTGCAGGCGAAGAAGTCGAACGGGCGGGGGCCGAACGAGATCACCTTGAGGTTCCTGACCCCCACGACCACTCTGGCCACGACGGCGAAATGCGCCATGGCCGCCGCGACGCCGGAGGGCACCACGACCGGGTTCTCGGGGACATACGGCATGAGGTTGCGCAGCCCGCAGTTCAGGCACGCGGAGAGCATTCCGCAGTACGCGTCCCCGCGGTCCTTCATGAGCCCCTTCGTCGACTCCTCGGCGGCGCCGATGAGCATGAACGGCCGGCCGAATCGCTGGGCGAAGATCGTGGTCGGGCCCTCGGGGCCGAAGTTGCCGAGGTACACGGTCGCGGCGTTCACGCCCTTCGCGGTCATCTCGGCGACCGCGCCCATGGCGTCCGTCTCGCTCTCGATGATGATCGAGCAGGGCACGATGTCGAGGTCGATCTTCCGGCACTCCTCGACCACGCGCGCCATCCGCCGGGCGGAAAGCTCCTTGGGGAAGCAGTCCCGGCTGACGGCTACGAGGCCCATCCTGATCTTCGGCTGGTTCGTGAGTTGCATTGTGGTCCCCTCCGGTAGCTGAAATCGAAGCCGGATATATGATGCACTGACCGGAGGCGTGGTTCAACCTTTTCACTTGCCCCGCTGTCCGGTTTCCCCTACGATGCCCCCATGGCGTCCGGCCGGCCCCTGCTCTTCGACTACCGCGAACGGTTCACGCGCTGGTGGGGCCCCGGGCGCCCGGGCCCCCTCCTCCAGCTCGAATACCCGGGGCCGGCTCAGCCGCCGAAGCCCGCGTGGGCCGCGTCATACGACACCTGGTGGTGGCTCCTTCAGTGGCTCACGGGGCCCGGCCGGGACGAGGGAGCCGACCTCGAGCCGTTCCTCGCGACCTGGGACGCCCACGTCGAAGGCCACGGGTACGCGGGCGACGCGGTCCCCCAGGTCTGGCTCAACCTCGGGCCGGGCGTCCTCGCCGCCTACCTGACCGGCTACCTCAAGTTCGAGACGAACACGTCGTGGTTCGAGCTGCCCAGCCCCATGGCCTGGGACGACATCATGAAGCTCAGGCTCGAGCCCGAAGCCCCCTGGTACGCGAAGACGAAGCGGCTGGCGGCGGCGATGGCGAAGCGCTCCCGCGGGCGCTACGCGGTCGGGATGACGGACCTCGGCGGGATCATGGACGTGACCGCCTCCCTGCGTACGGGCATGCAGCTCCTCGAGGACTGCGTGACGGACCCCGGCCTCGTGGACGCCGCGAACCGGCACCTGCTCGGGATCTGGCACCAGTGCTTCGACGAGCTGGACGGAATCCTCCAGGCGAACGGCGCCGACGGCCGGGCCGGCTGGATGGGCCTGTGGGCGAAGGAGACGTGGTACCCGTTCCAGTGCGACTTCTGCGCGATGCTGTCCCCGGCGATGACCGAGCGGTTCGTGATCCCGGACCTGGCTGAGCAGTGCCGGCGCGTGGAGCACGGGGTCTACCATTGGGACGGCCCGGGCGAGATTCCACACCTGGACCTGCTGCTCTCGATTCCCGAACTCAAGGCGATCCAGTGGGTGCCGGGAGCATCCGCGCCGCCGGCGAACCATCCGGGCTGGATGCCCTACTACCGCCGGATCCTCGAATCGGGCCGCCGCCTGCTCCTGAACAACGCGGTCACGCCGGAGGACATCCCGGTGTTCCTGAAGGAGCTGCCGCACGAGGGGCTCCTGATTTCGACGTGGGCGCGCGACGAATCCCACGCCGCGGAGCTGCTGAAGCTCCTCTGAGTCTGAGGGTACGGGCTTAACTAATTAACTTACCCGCAGGCAATTTAATTTTTTAAGCACGTCCCCTACGGCGGGAGGAGGGCGTCTCCTCGTCGCTCTCGTCGATCACGCGCAGGACGGGGCGCCCGAAGGACCGGCGGAGCCAGAGTCGCAGGTCGTCGAACCAGGTGTAGACGGCCGGGACGACGACGAGCGTGAGGACCACGGACGAGATGAGCCCGCCGATGACCGCCACGCCCAGCGACTGGCGGAAGCTCCCGACCTCGGTCAGGGCCATCGCCAGCGGCAGCATGCCCGCGATGAGCGTGATCGTGGTCATCAGGATCGGCCGGAGCCGGATGCGCCCGGCGCGAATGAGCGCCTGCTCGCGCGGCATTCCCTTCCGCGTGAGCTGGATCGTGAAGTCCACGAGCAGGATCGAGTTCTTGGCCACGAGGCCGAGGAGCATGACCAGCCCGATCATGGAGAAGATGTCGAGCGAGAGCCGCGTGGCCGCGAGCGCGCACAGGGCCCCGACGATGGCGAGAGGCACGGCGACGAGGATGAGGAAGGGCATGACCATGGACTCGTAGAGGCTGGCCAGGATCATGTACATGAACACGAGGGCGAGAACCATCGCGATGACGAAGTTCTTCATGAGGTCCCGGAGCTCCTCCCCCATTCCCGTGAACTCGTAATGGACGCCCTTGGGGATCTTCATCTTCGCCATGATGGCCCGGGAGGCGTTCTGGGCGCTGCCCAGCGCGCCCCCGCGCGCCATCTCGGCGTTGATCTGGATGAACCGCTCCCGGTCCCGGCGGTTGATCTTGGTCGGTCCACCGATCTCCCGCTGGGACGCCACGTTCGAGAGGCGCACGAGCTGGAAGTTCATGTTCGGCACCCAGAACTTCGCCAGCCCCTCGCGCAGGTCGCGCTGCCCCTCCCGGAGCCGGACCCGGATGTCGTACTCGAGGCCGCCGATGCGGTACTTGGCCGGCACCACGCCGTCCACCATGCCCCTCAGCTCCATCCCCGCGGTCACCGTGGACACGCCCAGCTTGGCCATCCGGTCCGGGTCGAGCACGACCTGGAACTCGGGCTTCCCGGCCCGGTAGTCCATGTCCACGTCCACGAGGTCCTTGATCTTCCGGAACTCCGCCCGCGACGCCTCGGCCACCCGCCCCAGGGCGTCGAGGTCGTCGCCGGTCAGGTTCATCTCGAAGGGACGATCGTGGCCCACCATCTGGACGTCGCCGATCCTCGGGTTCAGCCGCGCGTAGGGCTTCAGCTCCTTCCGGATGAGCTCGCGCATCTCGGACCCCGAGATCTTGCGGGTGCCATACGGCGTCATTTCGACGTAGATGTAGCCGACATTCGACTCGCCCTGAACGTTGCCGACCTCGAGAGCGACGGTCACGTTCTCCTTGTGGTCCCGAATAATGCGCTCCACCTTCAGGCACTCTTCCCGCATGGCCGCCAGAGACGTGTCGGGCGCGGCCTCGAGGGTGACCTGGAACATGGGCGCGTTCTGGTTCGGCATGAACGTGAACTTGACGAGGAACCGCCCGACGGCGAGACTGCCCAGGAAGAGCAGGACCGCCAGGGCTACGATCAGGGCCCGGTGCCGGAGCGAGAACCGGATGACGTCCTCGTACCAGTCCACGAGCCGGTCCTGGAACCGGCCAAACGCCGCGGCGGCCGTCGAGAACGGCGCGCACACGGCCAGGAAGGCGCGCCGCGCCCATCCGGCCTCCTCGTCGTCCCCCGCCCCCGACGCCTTGCCGGCCAGGTAGGCCGACAGGAGGGGGGCCATCGTCATGGCGTCGAAGAGCGACACGCTCATGGCGAAGACGACCGTGAACCCCAGCGACCGGAAGAACTGGCCGACCATCCCGCCGAGGAACCCGATCGGCAGGAAGACGGCGATGACCGTAAGCGAGGTCGCGACGACGGCCATCGTGACCTCGCGCGTCCCGGCCACCGCCGCCACGCGCGGCGACTGGCCCTCCTCGAGGTGCCGCCAGATGTTCTCCCGGACGACGATCGCGTCGTCCACGAGGAGCCCGATCGCGAGCGAGAACGCGAGCAGCGTGATCATGTTGATCGTGAGGCCCATCGCGTAAAGGAGGATGAACGTGCCGATGAGGCTGTTGGGCAGGGCCATGACGGTCACGAACGTGGACCGGGCGCTGCCGAGGAAGAAATAGACGACGATGACCGCGAGGATGATGCCGAGCAGGATGTTCTCGACGACGTCGTTGATGTTGAGCCGGATGAACTTGGCGTTGTCGACTACGAGGTGGAGCTTGAGGTGGCCGGGGCGCTCGGCCAGGGCGCGGTTGATGTCGCCCATGCGCGCGACCAGCCCGTCCACGACCGCGACGGTATTGCTCCCCGCCTGCCGGTACACGGACAGGAACAGGGCGGGCGCGCCGTTTAGGTACGCGTACGTCTTGGGATCCTCCGTGGTTTCCACCACCTGGCCGAGGTCCCCGAGGGATACCGCCACATCCGAGGCATAGAAGCTGACGGCCAGCTTCTTGAGCCGGTCTAGCGACCGGTACTCGCCGATGGTCCGAAACGCGGTCTCGGACCGCCCCTCGGACACCTTGCCGAGGGGCACGTTGGAGCTGCTGGCCGCGACGCGCATGGCCACGGTCGAGAGCGCGAGCTCGTGGCGCTTGAGCTTCTCGCGGTCGAGGAGCACCTGGATCTCCCGCCGGGACCCGCCGAGGATATCCACGACCGCGGCGCCCAGCACCTGCTCGAGCCTGGGCTTCACGACCTCGCGGGCCACGTCGTACATGTCCGCCGGAGGCAGGTCCCCGCGCAGGGCGAGCTTCGCGATGGGCGCGTCCGCGGGGTCGAACCGGCGCACGACCGGCTCGTCGATATCGGCCGGCAGCTTCGACCGCGCGACGGAGACGCGGGCCCGGAGCTGCTGTTCGGCGTCCTTGATGTCGACCCCGATCCGGAACTCGGCGACGACCATCGAGAATCCGTCCTGGTTGATCGAAGTCACGTGCTTGAGTCCCGGGAGCGAGCTCAACTCCTCCTCGAGCGGCTTGGATACCAGCTCCTCGACCTCGTGCGGGCCCGCCCCGCGGTATACGGTCGTGACCACGATCGCGCCCAGGTTGACCTCGGGGAACATGTCCACGCCCAGCTTCGAGAGCGACAGGAGCCCGACGACGATCATGGCGGTGAAGATCGCCATGACGAAGGTCGGGCGGCGGACGGCGAGCGACGCGAGGTTCATGATCCGCTCCTGTTCATGGGGCTCCGTACATCCGGGCCTGGGCGGACAGCACGAGCCGCTCGTACCCTACGCGCAGGGTCAGGAGCTGCGCGTTGCTCAGGTCGTCCTCGAACGCGAGCACCTGGAACATGGTCGTCCGCCCCGTCGCGTACCGCTCCTGCTCCCGGACCGCCTTCTCCCGCTGAAGGGTCTCGAGCTGTTCCGCGAGGCCCATCCGCTCGGTGACTTCCGCCCACCGGCTCAGGAGGTCCTTCCACTCGCGGGCCGCGTCGAGTCTCGCCCGCGCCAGCCCGTCCTCGGCGCCCCTGACGTCGGCTTCGTACCCGTTCCGCACCTTCGCGATCCGCCCGAACCCGAGCGGCACCGTGACGACGCCCCCGGCCATCCAGCTCGGATGGTCGACCGTGAAGCCCTCGGAGGTCGCCCCCGGCAGCGTGGAATCGTGTCCGTTGAACGCCGCGCTGCCGAAGACGGAGAAGTCTGCCGAGGTGCGGCCGACCGCCTCCCGCGCCCCGAGCCGGGCCGCCTTCAGCATCTCCGCGGCGGCCCGCACGTCGAGCCGGTCCCCCGCGGGCGCGACCGGCGTCGCCGGCTCGGCCTTCGCCCGCTCCGCGATCTCCTCCAGCGTCTCCGGCACCTCGGACCCGTCACGGCCGCGGAGGGCGTTGAACGCGCGCTGGGCGGCGAGCAGGTCCTGCTCCGCTCCGCGCATGTCCAGCTCGCGCAGGCGCACCCCCGCCCGGGCCTGGAGCAGGTCCGACTGGTCGCCGAGATTCGACTCGACGCGGCGGGCCGCCCAGGCCTCCATCTTCTTCGTGCGCTCGAGCGACGCCTGCTTCGCGGCGAGGACGCGGCGCAGCAGCCCGAGCCGCCAGTAGACTTCCTCCGCCTGGAACCGGACGGCCGCCGCCCGGAAGCGCTCCCCGAGCGACCCCGCGCCCGCCGCCGCCTTGATGCGGTCGTTCGCGGCCTCCGTGGACCGGAGCACGAGCTCCTTCCAGATCGACTGGCTGACCGTGACCGAAGCCCGCGCGTCGTACGAGGGCAGGGGGAGGAACGCGGACTCCATCGCCGTGAGGAGGGGCGCGAAGGCGGCCATCGAACCCGGCAGGGGCTGGGCGGCCTGGGAGAAGAGCTTGGTGTAGTTCATCCCGTAGCTCAGCCCGATCGAGGTCCCCGTCCGCAGGCGCTGGCCCAGCCCGACGCTCCACTTCTCGGCCAGCGTCCGCGCGGGCGAGAACGAGCTGGACGGCTCCCGGCGGTCGTCGACCCAGTTCATCGCGCCCGACAGGAACGGGGTGTACATGAGGTCCGTCTCGCCCGCCTTCGCGCCGAAGGACGCCTGGTTCTCGCGCGACGCCGCCAGGGCGGGGCTTCCCGCCTCGACATCCCGCAGGTAGTCGGCCAGCGCGTAGGCCGCGCCGGCCCGCGCCGCGCCGCCTGGAGTTCCGGCGTCCGCCGGAACTCCAACGCTTGCGTCCGCAAGCGCAAGCGCGGCAAGGAGGATCGCGGCGAGCCTCATGCCCGTGTGCCCGCGTGGCCCCGGTCCGGTGCCAGCGCGCGGAGCGCGAGCTCGACGCGCTCGTCGAGGCGCCGGTCCGTGAGCAGGAGGTGCCGCATGACGGGCGCCGCCGCCCGCCCGGCCCCGAGCCGCTCGAAGATCGCGGTCTCCATCGACGGAGCCATCACGGTAGCGCCCAGGATCGACATCGCCACGGGCACCGGCATCTTCCGGATGAGCCCGGCCCGCTGGCACTCCGCGACAAGCGAGCCGACGTGCTGCATGTGGCGCGGCAGGTGCCACTGCATGAACCCGATCGCGTCCGGATCCTCGTTCAGGACGTCGCGCAGGAGCGCCAGCCCCAGCGCCCGGTTCTCCCGCGCGAACCGGGCCATGGCCTCCATCATGTGCCGCAGGCGCTGCAAGGGCGACCGGCCGGCCGGCGCCACCACCACGGCGTCGAACCGCCGGAACGGCTCCTCGTAGATCTCGGCCAGGACGCGGCGGCAGAACTCGCTCCGGCTCCTGAAATGATAGTGAAATACGCCGAGATTGACGCCCGCCCGGGCCGCCACCTGCCGCACCTTCAGGCCGGCGATCCCCGTCCTGGGCAGTATTTCGCGCGCGGCCCGGATCAGCCGGCGCTCGGATTCCCCCCGGGGCCGGGACGCGGATGACTCCTCGCTTCTTATACGCATGACCAAATGAGTTTAGACGCACGTCCTAATAATGTCAAACCACTCCCCCAGGCGTTCCATTGCCCGCCCACCCGCTATAATGCCCCTGACATCAACCGGACAGGAGGCCGATCATGGGGTTTCTCGCCAGCGGGGCGTTCTGGGGTTCTCTTCTCATCCTCTGGGGTCTGTCGCTCATCATGGGGACCGTGTTCCACATCCACATCCCGTTCTTCCGGATCGCGTTCGCCCTCATCGTGATCTGGATCGGCGTCCGGATGCTGACGGGCGGCTCGTCGCTCTGCCGCACGGACCGGGCCGTCGTCTTCTCCGAGACCGAGTTCCCGGCGGGCAAGCCGCAGAAGGACTACCAGATCGTCTTCGGCGAGGGCCGCGTGGACCTGACGTCCGCCGACAAGTCGAAGTCCCCGATCGCGGTCAACGTCGTGTTCGGGTCCGCGCGGGTCAGGATCGACCCCAAGCAGGCCCTCCGCGTCGTCGCCAGCACGTCCTTCGGTCACGTCGCGCTCCCCGACGGCGGCACGGCCGCCATGGGCACCTCGACGTGGGAGAGCAAGTCGGCGAAGGGCAAGGACGGCGTCCTCGAGATCAGGGTCAACGCCGTGTTCGGCCACATCGAAGTCGTCACGGAGTAGCCGCTCCCGTGGCCCTCCGCCCGATCGTCCTGGGCTACTACCCGGCCTGGCCCTGCGGGCTCACCCCCGCCGGGATCGACTACCGGGCCTTCACGCACCTCGCCGTAGCCTTCGCGTCGCCCAACGCCGACGGAACCATCCAGCGCAATCCCCTGCTCGCGAGCCGGGCCGTGACCGGGCGCGCCCACCGCTCCGGCGTCAAGGTCCTGCTCTCGCTCGGCGGGGGCGGCGGGAGCGGACACTTCTCCGGCGTGATGAAGGACCCCGTGAAGACCGGGCGGTTCCTCGGCGAAACGATGCGGCTGGTAGAGGAAGCCGGCTACGACGGACTGGACTGCGACTGGGAGTTCCCGGACAACGCCGAAGATGCCGCGAACCTCGTGCGGCTGATCCGGCTGTACCGCCACCGGATGCCGAAGACCCTCCTGACGATGGCCGTGAACTCGATCGGGGGCATGAACCGCTGGTTCAACCACCGCGAGCTCCTCCCCCTCTTCGACTTCCTGAACATCATGACGTACGACTTCCACGGGCCCTGGACCGACCACGCGGGGCACAACTCGCCCCTGGGCGAGGTCCGGTCCGACCCGTGCGGCCTGCTAAACAACTGCGCCGCATCGATGGGGTTCTGGCACTTCGTCAAGGGTTTCCCGCGGGAGAAGCTCAACCTCGGCATCCCCTCCTACGGCCGCGGCTTCGTGGCTCCGTCCTGGTACGCGAAGACGACGGGCAAGCCCAAGCACGGGTACGTGAGCTACACGACTGCGCAGGAGCTCCGGTCAAAGGGCTGGCAGCGGGTCTGGGACGCCGAGGCGGGCGTGCCGTACCTGCGCAAGGACGGCGAGCGCGAGATTATCTCGTACGAGGACGAGGCCTCAGCCGCGCTCAAGGGGCGCCTCGCCCGCGATTACGGGCTCCGGGGCATCTTCTTCTGGGAGATCTCCCAGGACTTCCTCCGCGGCCGCCACGTCGTCGTCGACGCCGCCCGCCGCGGCTTCGGCCTGAAGTAGCCCCGCGAGGCGGTGAATCGGGGTCTCAGCGGACCGCGCATCGGGATGGGTCCTGCCAGTGGCCTCGTCGGCCGACAGGAAGGGCGCGGGTCCTGTCGGAGGTCTCGTCACCGTTCGCTCGCCATTGCGGCTGATACCAATGCGAGCTGACTCCATTACCAACTGCTGGAAAGCGCCTGCCTGCGCAGGAGCGCGAGCAGGCGCAGCGGGACCTGCTGCCGCCTAGCCACTGTCGCCGCTTGTTGGCTCGCGAAGCTGACTTCGACCTCCTCCTCCCGCGCCCCAGGATCGGCCGACGAGGCCACTGTCCCCTGATCCAGCCGCACGGATCGTACCCATCGTCCCTCCAGGATGAGAGAGCCGGGTCGGGGAGGGTCGTGAGGGGGTTGCGCCGACCGATTCGGAGTCGCGGCGCGTTCCGGTCGCGGGAGGCCGACATGGGCCCACTGGCTGGCAGAGGCCGCCCATCGGCGGCCGGACGCGACGTTCTTCGGAACGCGCCAGCGACGGAGAATGGCCGCTAGCCAAGGTCGGCGCCACAGCGAGGAAGCTTTGACGTGACGCCGAGCGACCCCGAACGACCTTCCCCGACCCGGCGTGAACCGGTCCGCCCAGGGACTACTTGAAGGAGGCGTTCATGTCGCGGGGGCCGGAATCGGACGCGGGATTCTTGAACCGCGACGAGGCCGCCAACACCTTCAGCTTCGCCTCGTAGGCGGCCGCGTCGAGCGGCACGTCCACGGACGAGCCGGTCACGGCGGAGTAGATCATCGCATTCGCCAGCTCGACCGCGCCGAGCCCCTCCTCGCCGCGCACGATCGGCTCCGTGCCGTTCAGGATCGCGTCCACGAACCCCTGCGTGATCACGTGGTGCCCGCCCCAGTCGCCGCCCGACGGGATCTTCGCCGTCCAGGTCGGCGGACTGGAGAAGCTCTCCTTCGAGGTCTTCAGCCAACCGGTCACGCTCACCTCGGTCCGCACGAACGTGATCTCCCCGTGCTCGACCACGAGCTTGCCCCGGTCCCCGGCCACCTCGAGCCGGTTCGTTCCCGGCGCCTCGCCCGTCGTCGTGACGAAGACCCCGGTCGAGCCGTTCGGGTACTCGAGGTAGGCCGTCACGTCGTCCTCGACCTCGATGTCGTGGTACTGGCCAAAGCGGCACTGCGCCACGATCCGCTTCGGGAGCCCGAACCACCACCACAGCAGGTCGAGGTTGTGCGGGCACTGGTTCATGAGCACGCCGCCGCCCTCGCCCTTCCAGGTCGCCCGCCACCCGCCGCTGTCGTAGTACGACTGCGGCCGGAACCAGTCCGTGACGATCCAGTTCACGCGCCGGATCTCGCCCAGCTCCCCCGCGACCAGGAGCTGCTTGACCTTCTTCCACACCGAGCTGGTCCGCATCTGGTGCATGATCGCGAAGACGACCTTCGTCTTCCGGTGGGCCGCGATCATGCGCTCCCCGTCGGCCTTGTGCACGGCCAGGGGCTTCTCGGTCAGGACGTGGATCCCGCGCTCGAAGGCCGCGATCGCGACCGTCGTGTGGTCGTAGTGCGGCGTGGCGACGATCACGGCGTCCACGTCGCCCGACGCGAGCAGTTGCGCGTGGTGGCCGTACTTCTTGACTCCTTCGAAACGGTCCATCTGCTTCGGGATGACGTCGCAGACCGCGGTCAGCCGCGCGCCGTTAACCTTCCCCTTCTGGAGGTAGTCCGCGTGAAACCCGCCCATCCCCCCGACCCCGACGACACCGATCCGGACTTCCGCCATCTGCGCCTCCTTCAGCTTCCGACTATATAGCGGGGCTTCTCGCCGACCGCCCGCGCCTTCACCCCGAGCCGCCGTTTCGATTTCCTGATGAGACCCCTCAAGGTGCGCTCGAAGAGCGCGGCGTTCATGGGCAGGGCGACCGTCTTCCCCGTCAGCGCCGACAGCACGATCGAGTTCGACAGTTCGACCTGGTTGAGCCCCTCCTCCGCCGGCGCGATGAGCGGCGCTCCGTTCAGGATCGCGTCGGCGAAGTTGGCGATGACCCTTGAATGGTCGGCCGGCTCCCGCCCGGCGGGAACGCTGACCTCCCAGCAGTCGGGCACGTCGTACGCGTTCCTCGAGCTCCGGGCGAACGCCTTCGCCGAGACCTCGTTGCGCATGAACGTGATCGCGCCCTTCTCGACGACGACGTGGCCCCGGTCGCCCACGATCTCCATCCGGTTGTACCCGGGCGCCTCCCCCGTCGAGGTAACGAACAGCCCCGTGAGCCCGTTCGGGTACTCGAAGAACGCGGTCACGTCGTCCTCGACCTCGATGGGGTGGTACTTGCCGAACCCGCACCAGCCCCGGACGGTCTTCGGCATCCCGAACAGCCAGGCCCAGGCATCGAGGTTGTGCACGCACTGGTTCGTCAGCACGCCCCCGCCCTCGCCCTTCCAGGTCGCCCGCCACCCGCCCGAGGCGTAGTACGCGTCGGCCCGGAACCAGTCCGTGACGGTCCAGTGGATGCGACTGAGGGGCCCGAGCTCCCCGGATTGCAGCAGGCTCCGGAGCCGCCGGAACAGGGACGAGGTCCGGGTCTGGAACATGACGGCGAAGACCGCGCCCGGGCTCTTGGCGTGCGCGCGCACCATCCGGATCGCGTCGGCCTTGTGCACGGCCACGGGCTTCTCGGTCAGGACGTGCAACCCGGCCCCCATCGCATCGATGGCCACGGGGGTATGAAGGAAGTGCGGGGTCGCGATCAGGACCGCGTCCACGGCCCCCGACCGGATGAGTTTGCGGCTATCCTCGAACTTCTGGACTCCCTCGAACGGCGCCATCGCTTCCGGCACCACGTCGCAGACGGCCGCCAGCTTGACGCGCCCCGCCCGCCCGGCCAGCACCGACCGCGCGTGCCAGCTCCCCATGCCCCCGACGCCGACGATCCCGAGCCGGACCGGGGCGGCGGGCCGGAGCTTCATTCCCGTCACGCCCCCTTCGGAGGAGTGAAGGTGGTCGTCAGGGCCTGGATTCTCCCCGTCTTCGCCGACTTGTACGCCATGTCGAAGATCTCGATCACGTGGCGCGCGTGCTCGGGGGAAGCCGATGTCGGGACCCCTTCGCGGATGAGCTGGACGAGCTGCATCACGTCCTCGAACACGTGCTGCTCGTCCATGTCCACATGCTTGCCCTTCACGTGCGGCAGGAGCGTGATGCCCGCGGACTTGTCGTCCTTCCAGCCCGGGTACTCGATCGGCTTGCCGTTGAGCTTGACCTGTTCGATCGTCCCCTTCGTCCCGAAGTAGGTCGGGAAGTCGAGGCTCGGCACGAGCCAGCCCTCGGCTGCGCCGTAGACAAACCCCGCGGTGCCCCCGCCATAGTCGAGGACCATGAAGGTGTTGTCGTCGGCATCGCACTTGACCTTCGTCCCCCTGAAGTCGCGCTCCTTGAGCAGGGCGCCCGAGATCGCGGTCACGCGCTTCGCCGGTCCCAGGACGCCCGTGAGCGAGTGGAGCCCGTACACGGTGATGTCGTAGAGCGGCCCGCCGCCGGGCTTGCGGAAGTACCACGACGGGTTCACGTTCGAGAGGACGTCGTTGCCCTGCCGGACGCCCTCCTCCTCGTGGTACTTGCCGAACGCCCCCCCGATCGCGGCCCACGCGACTTTGCCGATCGCGCCTTCCTGGATGAGCTTCCGGATGCGCAGGTTCTGGGGCCGGAGCATCTGGCCCGGCGACGCCACGAGCTTGACCTTCCGCCTCGATGCCTCGGCGATGAGCCGGTCCGCCTCGGCTTTCGTCGTCGTCATCGTCTTGTTGAAGTGCACGTGCTTGCCGGCCTTCACGGCCTTCATCCCCTGGTCGAAGTGCAGGCCGATCGGGGAACAGATCGTGACGGCGTCGATGTCCGCCCTCTTGAGCATGGCCTCGTAGCTCTCGAAGGATTCGGGCACGCCGAACTTCTCCGCGGCGGCCTTCGCCCGGCCCAGCACGGGGTCGCACACGGCGCCCAGGACGACCTGATCCTTGAGGTCCCCCATGGAGAGGTGCGGCAACGGCGAACGCAGCGCGATGCTTCCGGCCCCGGCGACTCCCAGTCTGACGGGCTTCATGACGGCCTCCTCGTGTTGGTGGTGTGGAACGAAACCATCCTGCCCCGCCCCTACCGGATGAGCTTGCGCAGGTAGCCGACGGTCTCCCTGATGTCCTTCTTCTGCTGCTCCCCCGAGATCTCGCGCTCGATGATGAAGTCGCCCTTGAAACCGATCTCGCGCAGGCGCCGGACGAACTCCGGGAACCGGACCTTGCCCGTTCCGACCTTGACCTCGTGGCCGAGGAACATGGGATTCGTCGGGTAGAACCCGTCCTTGGCGTGGATGCACTTGACGTGTTTCCCGAAGACGTCGAGGGCGTCGATCGGGTTCGCCTTGCCGTAGAGGATCAGGTTCGCGGGGTCGAGGTTCAACCCGAGGTTGCCCGTCCCCACGACCTCGATCAGCCGCAGCAGCGTCACCGGGGTCTCCTGGCCCGTCTCGAACCAGAACCCAAGGCCGCGCCGCTTGGCATGGAGGGCGATGTCGCGCACGGTCTTCACCACCTCGCCGAACATGGGGTCGGACGGGTTCTCGGGAATGAACCCGAGGTGGGTGATGATCGCCGGGATGTGCATCTTCGCCGCGAGGTCGGCGCCGCGCTTGAGCGCGGCGACGCGGCGGGCGCGGAACTTGCGCGGCACGATCCCGAGGGTCGTCGGGCCCTTCACGAAGTCCCAGACCATCGGCCCGGGCCAGCCCACCCACATCGAGGTCGCCTTCACCCCGTACCGCCGGCACGCGGCCGGGTAGTTGCGGACAGCCTGGTCCCACCACGGATGCTCGGACCAGACCGAGAGCTGGCAGACCTTGAGCCCCAGGTCGTGCAGGGCCGCGAAGTTGGAGTGGTCGGGGGTTATCCCGGTGATGACGCCGATCTCGTTCCTGCCCATTGAGCTCGTGCCTCCCGTAACTGCCGGCGGTTGTCTGGCTGGTGATGCCGGCGTACGCCTGTGAATCATACCCGACCCCCGGCCGATGTGAAATGATACCGGGATATGGCGAAGCCGAAGCGGCATCCGAAGGCCCCCGCAGGCCGGCCCCTGAACGCCGAGGGAATCGCGAAAGCGGTCCGCGGCGCGCTGGCGAGCCAGCCCGTCCTCGACATCCACACGCACCTCTACCCGTCCTCGTTCGGCACCCCGGTCGCGAACCGGAGGGTCAAGGTTGACCCGGCCGGGCTCATGCTCTGGGGCATCGACGAGATGCTCACGTACCACTACCTCGTCGCCGAACTCCTGCGCGTGGTCCCGGCCGGCCAGCCGTCCCCCGCCGCCTTCTGGAAGATGCCCAAGGAAGACCAGGCGGACCTCATCTGGAAGACCCTGTTCCTCGACCGGTCCCCGGTCTCGGAGGCCTGCCGTGGCGTGCTCACGACACTGGGGCGGCTCGGGCTCAAGCCGGGCGAGAAGTCGCTCGCCCGGTACCGGATGTTCTTCGCGTCCCGGAACCCCGACCGGCACCTCGCCGATTGCATGAAGCTCGCGAACGTCGAAACGATCACGATGACGAACGATCCCTTCGACGACAACGAGCGCTCGCGCTGGATGTCCGGGAAGATCCGCCGGGACCCCCGGTTCCGCGCCGTCCTGCGGCTCGACCCCATGATCGTCGCGTGGCCGGCGGCCGCGAAGCGGATGGCGGGCTGGGGCTACCGGGTCAGCGACCGGCCGGACCGCGCCACGATCCAGGAGGCGCGCCGGTTCCTCAAGGACTGGCTCCATATGCTCGACGCCGTCTACATCGCCGCCAGCCTGCCGCCGGCGTTCCGGTACCCGTCGCGGTGGGACAACCCCGGCGCGGCCGCCGGCGAGCTGATCCTCAAGGAGGCGATCCTCCCGGTCTGCGCGGAGGAGCACCTGCCCTTCGCCGCCATGATCGGCTCCGAGCGGGGCGTCAACCCCGAGCTCAAGGGCGCGGGCGACATGCCCGGCCGCGGCGACATCCGATCGGTCACGAACCTCTGCCGCACGTTCCCGAACAACCGGTTCCTGGTCACCATGCTCTCGCGCGAAAACCAGCACGAGCTGGCCGTGGCCGCGCGCAAGTTCCCGAACCTCATGATCTTCGGGTGCTGGTGGTTCCTGAACAACCCCTCCCTGATCGACGAGATAACGACCATGCGGGTCGAGATCCTCGGCACGAGCTTCATCCCCCAGCATTCGGACGCCCGCATCCTGGAGCAGTTGATCTACAAGTGGGAGCACAGCCGCGAGGTGATCGGCCCGGTCCTCGCCGCCAAGTACCAGGCCCTCGCGCGCACCGGGTGGCCCGTGACCGCGCCAGCGATCGAGCGGGACGTGGAAGGGTATCTCAGGCGGAACGCCGCCGGGTTCCTGGCCGGCGCGAAAGGCTAGCTCAGGAGTACCGGTCGGGCCTCAGCAGCGTCAAGTCGTAGGACGGCTTCTCCCGGCACGCGAGCTCGGCCACGATTCTCCCCGTCACCGGCCCCGTCGCCATCCCGATCGTCGAATGCCCCGTCGCGATGATCAGGTTTGCGAGCTTCGCGGGCCGCCCGAGCAGGGGCAGTCCGTCCGGCGAGAGCGGCCGCATCCCCCGCCAGAGCTCGACCACCTCCATCCCCTCGACGCCGTCCAGGTACTCGACCGCGGCCGCGCAGATGGCCTGCACGCGCTGGCGGGTGATGGTGAAGTCCATGCCCACCAGCTCGAGCGTGCCCGAGAGCCTGACGAGCTCGCCCAGCGGCGTCACCGCCACCCGGGCCTCCATGAGCATCACGGGCACAGGCGGGGGCGGGCCGGGCGGACGGACCGTGAGGCTGTACCCCTTCCCGGCCTGGATCGGCAGGTCGAGCCCGATGCTGGCCGCCAGCGCGGGCGAATAGGCCCCCGCCGCGAGCACGACCTCGTCCGCCTCGATCTCGCCGCCCGTGGTCCCCACCGCCGCGATCCGGTTCCCCGCCATCTTGAACGCGACCGCCGTGGTCGTCGTCCGGAAGACCGCGCCCTTCGCCTCGGCCTGCTTCGCGAGCGCCCGCACGAACGCCCCGGGGTCGAGGTGGCCGTCCTCGGGCAGGTGGATCGCCCCCGCGACCCCGGGCTTCAGCGACCGCACCCAGTTCTCGGCGCCCGGCCCGTCCACGATGCCCGACGAGAGCCCGTACTCGCGGATGAGTTTCGCCTCCCGGAGCCCCGCCTCGTAGCCCTTCTTTGTCCGGAAGACGTGCAGGGCTCCCTTGCGCTCGTAGCCGCAGGCCATGCCCTCCATCGCGGTCAGCCTGGCGTATATCGACGCGCTCTCGCGGTGCATGTCGCGCAGGAGCGGGATGGCGCGCCGGACGGCCCTTTCGTTGCAGGCGCCGCGGAAACGCCAGAGCCACCGGAGGAGGTCGCGGTCCAGCCGCGGTTCGATATAGAACGGGCT
This sequence comes from bacterium, assembly GCA_919901855.1. Classification (GTDB taxonomy): domain Bacteria; phylum Oederibacteriota; class CAKKQC01; order CAKKQC01; family CAKKQC01; genus CAKKQC01. Next base: position 114,005 of record CAKKQC010000008.1, read on the forward strand.
GGCGGAATCGAACAGCCACCGGAGCCCCTGCCCGAGCACGCCGGGGGCGGCCAGCGGAACGCTGTGCGACGTGGCCAGGAGCCCGGCGTTGGCATGCGAAGCCCCCGACGCCACGAGGTCCTGCTCCACCACGGTCACGCGCACTCCCCGCTCGGCCAGCGCCCAGGCCGCGCACGTGCCGATCACGCCCGCGCCGATGATGACCACCTCCGTCCGCTCCGCCACGAGACCATTCTAGCCTCTGACGGGGACACTCTTTCGATTCCCCAGGGGAATCGAAAGAGTGTCCCCAGCGCGACGGCTGGTGGTAAACTCGGGAGCATCGTGGCCAACCCGTCGTCCTGGTTCAAGTACGAATCCGAGCGGATCGAGGCCGAACTCGAGGTCGCGCGGAAGCTGATCGCGCTCAACCCCGCTCAGGCGGGCGCCTGGGCGCCACTGATCGAGAAAGCAGAAGCTGCCGTGAAGTCGTCGCTCGCCTGCGAGCGCGTTGAAGACCTGCGCCGGGCCGCGCGCGAGGCGGAAGCCATCCTGGCGCCGATCGCTCCCGCCGCCAAGGCGCTCACGGTCCACCTCATCGGCCACGCGCACATCGACATGAACTGGCTCTGGTCGTGGCCGGAGACCGTCGCCCTCACCTCCGACACGCTCACGACGGCCGCGAACCTCATGGACGACTACCCCGCGTTCAAGCTCTCGCAGAGCCAGGCGAGCATCTACCGGATCATGGAGGAACACGACCCGGCCCTGCTCGCCCGCGTGAAGGGGCTGGTCCAGGCCGGGCGCTGGGAAGTCACGGCCAGCCACTGGGTCGAGTGCGACAAGAACATGACCGGCGGCGAGAGCCTCTGCCGCCACCTCCTCTACGCCCGCCGGTACCTGCACGACCTCCTCGGGGTCTCCCCCGACGACCTCGACGTCGACTGGTCGCCGGACACGTTCGGCCACGCGGCGACGGTGCCCACGTACCTCGCCCGCGGCGGGGTGAAGTACCTCTACCTGCACCGGCCCGGGTTCCTGGGGGCGAAACGTCCCAACGCGTTCTGGTGGAAGGGCCCCGACGGGTCGAAGGTGCTCACCTACAACGACAGCAACCGGGGGTACAACGGCGTCATCACCCCCGCGCTGGGCAAGTTCGCGTTCGAGTTCCTCGCCGCGACGGGGGCCCGGGACATGCTCTTCGTCTATGGCGTGGGCGACCACGGCGGCGGCCCGACGCGGCGCGACATCGAGCGCGGGATCGACATGGGCGGCTGGCCGATCTACCCCAAGGTGATCTTCTCCACCGCCCGCGCGGCCTTCCAGGCGGTGGAAGCGCAGTCCGCGAAGCTCCCGGTGTTCGACGGCGAGCTCAACACCGAGTTCTCCGGGTGCTACACGTCCGAGTCCACGATCAAGCGGTCGAACCGGGTCGCCGAGAGCCGGCTCTTCGACACCGAAGCCGCCGCCTCGTTCGCGTGGCGCGCCGGCGGGCGCGCGTATCCCAACGACGCCCTCACGAAGGCGTGGCGGGACACGCTCTTCGCCCACTTCCACGACATCCTCCCCGGCTCGGGCGTCCCCGACACGCGGACGCGCGCGCACGGCATGTACCAGGAGACGATCGCGACCACGACGATGGCGGAGACGCTGTCGTTGCGGGCGCTCTCTTCGCTGGCCGACTCTTCCGGGGGAACTACTTCCCCCCAACCGGCGACGCAGGATCCCCCTGGGTCCGGCATCCATGGCCGCGGGTTCGGCCCCGGCTGGTACGTCCACGACGGCCGCCTCAGCACGACGGACATGGTCAACGACGGGCTCGTCCGGCCGTACGTGATCTGGAACCACACCGACCGCGACCGCGACGATATCGTCGAGGCCACGCTCTGGTTCAACCCCGCGCCCAAGGACCTCGTCTTCACGGTCAGGGGCCCGGACGGCAAGAACGTCGCCGCCCAGATCGTCCGGACCGGGAACGAGTGGTGGTACTACGAGTTCGTCGTCGTCGCCTTCCCGGTCCACGTCCCCGCCTTCGGGTACGCGGTCTACACCGTGACCGGCGGCCCGTCGGCCCCTGACGCCGGCGCCGGCGCCAAGCTCATTGAGCCGCGCCACCCGACCGCGTACTGCACGGTCGAGCGCCCGGCGATCGGGGTCGAGAACGAGCTGGTCAGGGCCGTGCTCGATCCCGAGACCGGGTGCCTCGCGACCCTGCACGACAAGCGCACGGGCCACGACCTCGTCGGTGGCTCCCTCGCGGGCCTGCTCCATGCGATCGAACGGCCGCACGGCATGACCGCGTGGACCGTGGGCCACACGGGTCCGTGGGAGCGGCTCAAGGTCCTCTCCATCGGCGGCAAGGAGGAGGGGCCGTATCGCGCGTCCGTGAATGTCGAGCTCGCGCTCGGCGAGTCCCGGTTCACGCTCACGTACCGCCTCTTCAAGAACGACCCGACCGTCTACCTCGACCTCGAAGGGACATGGCTCGAGCGCGGCACTCCGGAGAAGGGCGTCCCCGTGCTCAAGCTCCAGGTGCCCCTGAACCTGACCGGCTCGGCGGCGAGTTACGAGATCCCGCTCGGGTTCATCGACCGGCCCTGGCATGACAACGAGGAGTTGCCCGCTCTCCAGTGGGCCAGCGTGTCGGGCAAAACCGCCGACGGCAAGACCGCCGGTCTCGTCCTCGCCAACGACAGCAAGCACGGGTACGCGCTCGACGGGAACACCTTCAACCTCACGTTGATCCGGTCCAGCTATGACCCCGACCCGCTTCCCGAGATCGGGAAACACGAGATCAAGCTGGCGCTGACGCCGTACTCGGGCAAGCCCGAGCCGGTCGAGGCCACCCGGATCGGCCGGCGGCTCAACCACCCCCTCCGCGCGATCGCGACCGGGGTCCACGCCGGCAAGCTCGGGAAGCAGGGATCGCTGGTGGCCGTCGAAGGAGACGGAGTCGTCGTCTCCGGGATCAAGAAGGCCGAGGACGGCGATGCCCTGATCGTCAGGGCCTACTCGACCGAAGCCAAAGACACGGACGCCGTGCTCCGGCTCCACGCCACACTGGGCACCGTGCAGGAAGTCGCCGAAGTGGACCTGCTGGAGCGCAAGCTCCCGTCATCGACGGCCAAGCTCGAGAACAGCGCCGTCCGCGTCCTCGTTCCCGCCCGCGGCCTCGTCTCGGTCCGCATCCAGCTCGCGTAGGAGCCGGCGGGCTCAGATAGCACATATTGCAAGATATTGACACCTGCGTCAATATCTTGCAATATGGAGATATGGGTACCATCCTCGACCTGCGCGAGCACTTCCATCTCGCCTTCCTCCGGCACCTGAGCCAGCGCCTGCGGGGCCGCCGGTGGGCGGTCAAGGGCGGCATCTGCCTCCGGTTCTTCCACCGGTCCCCGCGGATGTCCGAAGACATCGATCTCGACGTGGAACCGCGCGTCAGCCTGGACGCGCTCCGCAACGCCGTCGGGCCGTTCATCGAAGGCCGGCTGTCGGCCTCGGTGCTGGCGTCCGGAGGGGTCACGGGGCTGGCCTCCTCCGCCCCCAAGCAGACCCGGACCGTCCAACGCTGGAAGGTGTCCCTCGAACGAGGCGGGGATGCGCCGCTGACCACCAAGGTCGAGTTCAGCCGGCGGCGCGCCGAGATCCCCTTCACGTCCGGGACGCCCGCCGCCGCGATCCTGGAACGCCATGGCTTCGCGCCATTCGTGGCGCATTTCTACGATCCGCGGGAGATGGCCGCCCAGAAGATCGCAGCCATGGCCTCGCCAACCCGCCACGCCTGCCGGGACCTCTTCGACCTGGACCACATCTTCGACAGTCTGCGGATCGACATCCCGGGCCTGAAACCAGTGGTCCCGCCGGCCGAGGTCCGGACCGCCGCCGACAAGCTGGACGGTTTCTCGTACGCGAGCTTCCGTGAAGAGGTGGTTCCCTTCCTCGACGGCGACCTGATGGAGCTCTACGACAACCGCCGCGCCTTCGACGACCTCAAGGAACGCGTGGCCGCCGCCCTTGCCCGCCTGACGGATTGACCATGTTGTCCTCCCGGATCGTCTCGCTCCTGAACCAGCACCGCCTGCGATTCTTCACGACCACCGATGCGGCCAATCTCTCCGGCCTCTCTCCCGCCTCCGCATCGCAGGCATTGCGCCGGATGGCGGCCACCGGGCTGGTCGCCCGCCTTCGCCAGGGGGTCTGGCAGAACCGGCTTGCTGCCGGGATCAACCCCTTCGAGGCGGTCCCCTTCCTTCGCTACCCCTGGCCGGCCTATGTCTCGCTCTACAGCGCCCTTTCGGAACACGGGATCATCGAGGAGATCCCCCAAGTCGTATACGCCGTCTCGCCGGGACGGCCGGGGACCTTCCGCACTCCCTCGGGCGTCTTCCATCTTCACCACCTCCCCACCAGATTGATCTGGGGATTCACGGTGCGCCACGTCGGAGCCGCTTCCTATCCCATGGCGGAGCCCGAGAAGGCCTTCCTGGACCTTTGCTACCTCGCGCTCACGATCCGCTCGCCCCTCGGCTTCCCCCGCCGCCGCGGCCGACGCTGGGAGCTGGATGGGGCGAAGGTCCTGCAATACGCGAAACGCTTCGCCTTCCATCCGCTCGTCGACTACGTCCGCCGCGAACGCTTCGTTGCACCCAATGATAGAATCCAAACAGGAGGCACGAGATGACCATCGACCGAATAGCCGTTGACGCGCAGGTACATTTCGGCCAGCCCTGTGTCCGCGGCACGCGAGTCCCGGTCTACGCGATACTGGAGCTCCTCCGGGACGGCAAGTCCTTTGACGACGTCATCCGGGATGCCTATCCCGATCTGACGCAGGACGATATCCGCGCCTGCCTGGACTACGCCTCGGCCCTGGTCCGCGAAGAGGAAGTGCATCTCGCCAGCCACTGAGGACCAAGGATGCTATTTCTGCTTGACCAGGACGTTTACGAGCACACCTTTAGATTCCTTTGCGAGGCAGGGCATGAATGCCTGCGTGCCCGCGACCTGGGCCTTGCCCGCGCGATGGACGAGCGCCTGCTCGCCGAAGCCGTGACCCGGTCTGCGATCATGGTCACGCGCGACAAGGGATACGGGGCGCTCGTCTTTGGCGCGATGAACCCGTCGACAGGCGTCATCCTCATGCGCTTCCTACCCGCGCAACTGGACGCCGCACACGAAACCCTCCTCAAAGCGCTGTCCTCAACGCCTGAAGCCGAACTGAAAGCCGGATTCCTCACCGTGGAGCCGGGTCAGTGGCGCATGCGCCGCGTCCGGGGCGGTCCGGCCCGGAGCTGACCGCGACAGATCAGGGGTCTTGCGGATGCACTGGCACACGTGGCGTTTGGCGTCAGGTAACCGGCAGTTCGGGCAGCGGCAAGCCGTAGAGGCGGGCGCTGACTTCGGAGAACTTCGCGTACATGTGCCGCTTGATCGTGTCGTCCTTCAACCCCAGCGCCGCCGAGTCGCCGTAGTCGGAGAAGACGAACCCGCCCTCAGGCGACATCCAGTGTTTCTCGAGATCGAGGACGTCGGCGTCGATCCTTCGGGGATCGCCGGTCGGAATCGAAGCCTGGATGTCCGCCAGGCTCTCGAACGTGATCCTCCCCCGGTACCGCCGGCCCATCTCCTCGATCCCCAACGCCCGCGGCTGCTGGAGGTTCACGGCGTCCGCGCCCGCCTGGATGAACCCCTCGACGAGCTCGTTGACCTTGCCGCACGAGTGCAGCCACACGTCCCAGCCGTGCCCGTGCATGCGGTCGAACAGCTTCTTGTACCGCGGCAGGAAGAACTCCATCCACAGCTCGGTCTTCACGAACGCCGCGTGCTGGGTCCCCCAGTCGTCGGTCATGTTGACGGCGTGGACGCGGCTCCCGAACCGCTTCGCCACCTGGTCCACGAGGACCAGTTGCGTCTCCACGATCCGGTCCGCGAGCGCGGCCATCGCGGGGATGTCCTCGATCAGACCCTCGAGCACGTTCTCGAACCCGTAGCACGTGTGCATCCGCTCGAAGATCGCCATGAACAGCCCAAGCTGGATGTACCGGCCGTGGCGCTCCTGCTCCGCGATCGCGCGCTCCATCTCCGCGTACCGGGCGCCGGCCGCGTAGTCGGGCACCCGCATCCGGTCGATGTCGCCCCGCGCCTTGATCGGGTGCCCCTTCACCTGTCCCATGTTGGGCACGTCCGTCTTCTCCCACACGCACCCCCACTCGTCCTCGCCGGGCGCCGCCACCCGGAGCCCCGGAAGCCACGGGATGCCGATGTACTCGGCGTCGGTAACGCCCAGCCCCCCCATGACCACGGGCAGGCGGGAGGGCCGCTGGAACTTCAGGGCCTTGCGGACGATCTCGATGGAGTTCACCGTTGTTTCGCGTATCATACCCCCATGAGAGAGAAGATCGTCCTCATCGGTGCGGGGAGCGCCATGTTTACCCGGGGGCTCGTCGCCGATCTCCTGGGGCGGGGCTGGGACACCGAGCTCGCGCTCGTGGACACGGACCCCCGGGCGCTCGCGGTGGCCGCGGGGCTGACGCGCAAGATGATCGCGGTCAAGGGAGCCCGGGCCCGGGTCACGGCCTCCACCAACCGCCGCACGGTCCTCCGGGACGCCACCGCCGTAATCTGTACGGTCGGGGTCGGCGGCCGCAAGGCCTGGCTCAAGGACGTCACGATCCCGCGCAAGTACGGGATCTACCAGCCCGTCGGCGACTCCGTCATGCCCGGCGGCACCTCGCGGGCGCTGCGCATGATCCCGGCCATGGTCGGGGTCGCCCGCGACGTCCTCGCCCTCTGCCCGAAGGCTCTCTTCTTCAACTACGGCAACCCGATGGCCCCCGTCTGCCGCGCAATCCGGAAGGCCACGGGGGCGCCGGTAACGGGACTCTGTCACGGCGTCAACGATGTCGCGCACACGCTGGCGTTCGAGCTGGGCGTCGACTTCCAGGACCTCCGGTACACGGCGATCGGAATGAACCACTGCACGTGGTTCGTCGACGTCCGGGTCAAGGGGCACGACGCCATGCCGCGCATGCGGCGAATCGCGGCGCACAAGCGCTACGACTGGTTCTCGTGGCAGTGCGTGACCCTGTTCGGCGCCTTCCCCGCCTGCATGGACCGGCACGTGACCGAGTTCTTCCCCCAGTTCTTCCGGGAGGGGACGTACAAGAAGCACCGGCTGGGCGTGACCGAGTACAGCCTCGAGCGCACGATCGGGTGGGGCGACAAGATCTTCGCGGACATGAAGCGGGACGCGGCCGGGAACAAGCCCCTGCCCGCGGACTACTTCGACCGGATCGGCGGCGAGCACGAGCAGGTGCTCGACATCGTCGAGAGCATCCGCCGCGGCGACGGGAAGACGTACTCGGCGAATCTTCCCAATAACGGCCGGGTGCCGGCCCTGCCGCGCGACGCCATCCTCGAGGGGCCGTGCGTGGCGACGAGGAGCGGCCTGCGGGCCGCTTCCGTGCCGCCGCTCTCGTCCGGGCTGGCGGGCACGCTCGCGACCCGGCTCCAGTGGGTCGAGACGGTGGTCGAAGCCGCGCTCGAAGGCTCCCGGACGAAGTTCGTCCAGGCGCTCGTGCTCGACGGCGCGTGCCCGTCCCTCGCCGTCGCGCACCGGCTCGCGGACGATCTATTGCGCGCCCAGCGCGCGTACCTGCCGCAATTCCACCACGGGAGGTCCTCATGAAGGTCGAAGCCCTGACCCAGGTCCAGATACTGCGCATCCACGCCGCCTCGCTCGCGATCCTCGAGCGCGTCGGCGTCGAGGTCCCGCACGAGGAAATCCTCAACCGGTTCTCGGACACCGGGGCGAAGGTTGACCATGCCACGAAGCGCGTCCGGATCCCGCCCGCCCTGGTCGAGAAGCTCGTGGCGGGCGCCGGCAAGACCTTCACGCTCGCGGGCCGGGACGCGACCAGGCTCGCCGAGTTCGGACGGGGCAAGCGGAACTACAACGCGACCGCGGGCGAGGCCTACTGGATCGACGAGCCCGGGAAGCCCCGCCGCTGGTGCTCGCTTCAGGATGTGGCAACGGCGGCCCGGTTCGGAGACGCGCTGCCGAACATCACGATCCCCGGGGCGATGTCCGACCCCCACGAGCTTCCGGTCGCCGCGCGGTGCGTGGAGGTGGCCGCGACCATGCTCCGGAACACGACGAAGCCCGTCTATTTCTGGTTCCACGACCGGGCGTCGGCGCGGTTCCTGGTCGAGATCGCGGTCGCCGTCCGGGGCACCGCGAAAGAGGCCGCGAAGGCGCCCCCGTTCATGCCATTCTTCGAGCCGATCAGCCCGTTGCGGTTCCCGTTCAACGGCATCGACCTCCTCTTCGAGACCGCGCGCGCCGGGCTGCCGGTGCCCGTGGGGCCGATGGCCCAGATGGGGCTCTCGGCCCCCGCCACGCGGGCGGGCACGATGGCCCTCGAAAACGCCGAGGTCCTCGCCGGGATCTGCATCACGCAGCTCATCAAGCCGGGCCTCCCGGTCTGCCACAGCGGCATCTGCCACGCCTTCGACATGGCCACGACCCAGATGATCTTCGGCGGCCCCGAGCAGGCCGTCTTCGGCGTCGCCATGACGCAGATGGGGAAATCCTACGGGCTACCCGTCTACATCAACGTCGGGCTCACGGATTCGAAGCGCCCGGACGCCCAGGCGGGGCTCGAGGCCGGGATCACGCTCGCGTACGGCGCGGCGGCGGGCGCGGACATATTCGGGCACATGGGGATCTCGGGCGTGGACCAGGCCAGCTCACTCGACCTCCTCGCGTTCCAGGACGAGGTGATCTCGTACGTCGAGGGGGCCCTGCGCCACCTCGACGTCTCGGACGACGCGCTCGGGCTGGACGCGATCGCGGAGGTGGGCCCCGGCGGCTCGTTCATCGACACGGACCACACCGCCGAGCACTTCCGCCGGGAGACCTGGTTCCCGAAGTTCCTCGACCGCCAGTTCTACGAGGCGTGGATCGAGGGCGGGGCGAAGTCCACGGAGGAGCGGTGCCGCGCGCGCACGCGTGAGATCCTCGAGAAGCACCGGCCGGAGCCGGTCCCCGCCAGCCTCGACCGCGAACTCACCCGGATCGTGGACGCGGCGAAGAAGGAGCTGGACAGGTAGGAACCCCCGAATATCGTAAACAGCCCACAACGGGCCAGACTTGGACCATGGTCGTTGACCATGGTATGATGATGGCGGAGAGGAATCACATGGAACGGATGGCAATCTCGAAGTTCAAGGCGCGGTGTCTCGGAGCGATCGAGCGGGTCCGGCGGACTCGTCAGCCGCTCATGGTCACCCGGTTCGGGACGCCGGTGGCCGAGGTGGTCCCCCCACGCTCTCCGAAACCGGAAGCCGGCTGGCTCGGGTGCATGAAGGGCACCGCCCGGATCGCGGGTGACCTAGTCGCGCCGGCGAGCAGCGAGCGCGAGTGGGAAGCCCTCCGGCGGTGACTCTCCTGCTGGACACTCATGTGTGGATATGGAGCCTGCTGGACCCGGGCCGGTTGGGAGCGAAGACGACCAGACTGCTCGAGGACCGCGGGAACGAACTCTGGCTCTCGCCGATCAGCGTCTGGGAGTGCCTGGTCCTCGCCGGGAAGGGACGGCTCGCCATCGAACAGGATCCCGGCGAGTGGGTCGAGGAGGCCCTCCGCCGCGCCCCCATGAAGGAGGCGCCGCTGACGCACGAGATCGCGCTCGACAGCCGCCGAGTGGACCTTCCCCACCAGGACCCGGCCGACCGCCTGCTCGCCGCCACCGCCCGGGTAATGGGCCTCAAGCTCGTGACCGCGGACGACCGGCTCATCAAGTCCCCGGCCGTACCCACCATCTCCCTGCGCTGACCGGCCCCGGCGTCGGCCATGCCTCCCGGTCAGAGCCCGCCGACGGCGTCCTGCGCGGCGTCCGCTTCGTCCGCCGCCGCGGCCAACTCGGCTCGAATCGGGCGCAGGACCACTTCAATGTGGTCCCGCTGCTTCGCGGGATCGCCCATGATCGCACGGTAGCCGCCGCCTTCATCCCCCGCCGCGAACGGGGCGAGGAGCGCCGCGATCCGCTCGTAGCGGGCCGCAAGGGATGCGACCATCGGGTGCGCGGCGGCGGGATACGACGGAAGTCGCCTGCGCAGGTAGGACGCGGTTACGGCGGCTCCGTCCGCGAAGCCCAGCGCGCACGCCTTCGCGTTCCCGGCGGACGAGCCCGGGTCGTCCTCCTGGAACGCCGGCTCCCCCATCTGCGCGATCCAGGCGTCCATGGCCCGGAGCCCCCAGACGACCGCGCCCGGCACGGCCGGGGACCCCACGGCGGGCAGCGAGCACGCCAGCGACCCCGGCAGGAATGGCTCGCGGTCGCCCCGGATCCGGCCCGCGGCCCGGCCGAACATGATCCGGTCGGCCTCGGCCGCCGTCATTGTCCACTCGGCCCGCGAGAGCCCCCAGAGCGAGCAGACATGGTCGAGGGCATTCTCGCGCGACGCCGGGTTCGCGCCCGAGATCCGGCCGTCCTCGGTCGCGGCCGTGACGATCCCCCAGAGCGCGAACGACTCCGTCCAGCCCGAGTCCGTGATCACGACCTCGCTCCGCTTGAACGCGTGCCGGATCTCGAACGCGGCCTTCCGCCCCGCGGCCGGGTCCGCCTGGACGCCGTATTTCCGTGGCGCCCAGGCGCCCACCCACCGCACCCGGATCCCCAGCCGGGCGGCTACTACGTCCAGGCACTGGCCCCGCCCCCGGGTCATCCAGTCGGCCCGGCACTCCTCGTCGGGCCGGACGTCCGGGGCGAACCCGTTCGTGGAAAGCGCCAGGACCGTCTCGTAATCGGCCTCGACGCCGAGCATGACCGAAGCGGTAAGGATCGTGAGGGAAAAGGAGTCCTGGCCCGATTGGCCGGGCGGGTACGCGGGGACGGCCGGGCCCGAGGTCCCGGGACCCATCCCGCTACGAGGCCCGGAGCAGGATCCGGGCGGTCTTCAGCCCGCGGGCGCGCGCGAGGAGCCGAATCGTTCCCCGCTTCCCCGTCGACTGGAGGATGACGAGGCAGTACCCGTTGAACGCCTTCCGCTGCTCCGCCTTGTCCGGGGCGTGGTCGCTCGGGTTACCGTTCCCTACGCCGATGATCTTCGCGGGCCCCGCGACCGAGAACTTGACGAGGTCGTCCGCCGTCGGCGCGACCCGCCCGAGCTCATCCGTGATGGAGACGCGCACGGGCACCGCATCCCGGCCGTCCGCGGCGATGACGCCCCGGTCGGGGTCGAGCCGGATCGCGGCCGCCGGGCCGGTCGTCGCGACCACGGTCATGATCACCGGCTTCCCCTTCCGGAGGCCGACTGCCACGAGCTCGCCCGGCGCGAAGGGCACGTCCCACTCGACGCGCGTGGCCAGCGGCACCTCCCCGGACCCCTGGAGCTTCCCGTTGAGGTAGAGGTCCACGCGGTCGACGTTCGTGAACGCCGTGACCTTGACCGGCTTCCCCTCCCGGCCCTTCCAGTTCCAGTGCGGGAAGACATGCAACAGGGGCTCAGACCGCCACATGGCCCGGTAGAACCAGGAGCCGTCCTTGGGGAACCCGCAGGTGTCGAGGACCCCGAAGTGGCTGTTCACGCACGGCCAGCCGTAGGGCGTGGGCTCCCCGCGGTAGTCGAACCCCGTCCAGGTGAATATGCCGGTCAGGAACGGATTCCTGAGGTACGTCCGCCACGCGACCTCGAAGTTCACGGTCCAGCCCGGGATCGTGGTCCCGTACGCGTTCAGGTACCCGCGCTTCGGGTCGTCCGCGTAGATGCCGCGCGTCGTCGTCGTCGAGTTCGTCTCGGTCCCCACGAGTCGCCGGCCCGGATGCTCCCGGTGGTACTTGAGGTCCCGGTGGTCCTCGGTCACGTTGCTGTTCGAGACGCTGTTCTCCCCGTAGTTGAACCCCACGATGTCGACCTGGTCCGCGTAGCCCCCGGTCCACCAGCCGTGGTTCATGGCGGCCGTCGTGGGCCGGGTCGGATCGACCTGGCGCGCCCGCCGTGCGAGCCGCCGGAGGATCCGGGCGCCCATGGCCGTCCCCTCCAGGTGCTCCTCGTTCTCCATGGACCAGACGATCACGCTCGGGTGGTTGCGGTCGCGGTAGAGCAGGGCGTCGAGGTCCGCCAGGCCCGTCTCCGAGCTCCGGAGCTTCCGGTTCTCGTCCATGACCATCATCCCCAGCCGGTCGCACGCCTCGAGCAGCTCCGGCGCCGGCGGGTGGTGCGCGCACCGGTACGCGTTGGCGCCCATTCCCTTGAGGACCTTGATCTTGTACTCGTGCAGGCTGTCCGGCAGGGCCACCCCGACCCCGGCGAAGTCCTGGTGGTTGCACATGCCCTTGAGCGGCGTGAGTGACCCGTTCAGGAAGAATCCGTCCAGCGTCCACTTGATGGTCCGGATCCCGAACACGGTCTCGTACGTGTCGACGACCTTGCCCCCGACCTTCACGGTCGTCCGCGCCTGGTACAGAACCGGGTTCTCCGGCGACCAGAGGCGGGGCTTCGCGACCGTCAGCGACTGGACCGTCACGCCACGGCCGTCCGCGGCCAAAGCGACAGGCTTCCAGCCTGTCGCCACGCGCTTCCCCTGCGCGTCGACGATCACGGTCTCGACCACCGGCCGGACCGCCCCGGCGGTCTCGTTGACGACCGTCGTCTCGACGCGGACCGTCGCCCGGCCCGCCGTGACCACCGGCGTCGTGACGTATGTCCCCCAGTGCCCGACGTGGACGCGGGACGTCTTCGTCAGCCAGACGTGCCGGTAGATGCCGCCGCCCTCGTACCACCAGCCCTCGGGCTCCGAGGCGTCCACGCGCACGAGGACGCAGGTCGGCCCCTCGTCCCCGAACCTGGCTACGTCCGTGATGTCCACGGTGAAGCTCGTGTACCCGGACGGGTGGTCGAGGAGGTGGTGGCCGTTCACCCAGATCCGGGCGTTCCGGAAGATGCCGTCGAACTCGAGCGTGATCTTGCGGTCGCGATCCTGCTCCGGCAGGACGAAGACCTTGCGGTAGAACCCGGTCCCGCGCGCGAGGAACCCCTGGTTGCGGTCGCCCTCGTTCCGCGCGATCTTCCCCTCGACGACGTAGTCGTGCGGGAGGGCGACGACGGGCCAGGTGTCCGGGTCGGTCTCCGCGCGCATCTCGCGGTCCATGAACGCGACCTTCGTGTGCTCGCCGCCGCCGCGCTTGACGACGTCCGCGAGCCCGCCGATCACGCCGGATTTCACGGCGTCGGGCACCCGGATGTCGCCCCGGTGGAACCGCCAGTCCGCGTCGAAACGTTCCCGCGTCCGCATGTCCCCCATGATAGCCGGAATATCCCCTGGGGGCTCAGACCGCCTCGACGGGTTCCTCCACGACCTCCCCGGCCGCGCCGACCCGGAAGCACCGGGTCTCGCGCGTCAGCAGGGATACGATGACGTACCGCGTGTCCGGGTCCAGGGCCAGCCGGAGGTCCTCGGCGGACATCCTGGCCGGGCTGGCCGGATGGCTGTGCCCCACCCCGGCGAGCGCGACCCCCGAGCCCCTAGCCTTCCGGACGACCGCGAACTGCTCCTCCGGCAGGAGCGAGAAGTGCTCCGGACTGCGGTCGGCGTTGGTCATGGGGTAGAGCTCGGTCACGACCCCGCCCCTTGCCCCCAGGTACCAGCAGGCCTCGAGCGGCGCCTCCTGCCGGCTGATCTCGACCATCCGGTCCAGGATCGCCGCGGCGATCCTCATCCGTTCGCGATCGTGACCCGGTGGATTCCCCCCCCGACCGGTTCCACAGAGAGGACGGTGAACCCCTGTTCCCGGGCCGACTTGGGGACGTTGTCCAGCGGCTCGCCCTCGGTCAGGAGGACCTCGAGCCGGTCCCCGGGCGCCAGCTTCTCCATCTCGAGCTTGGTCTTCACGAACGTCATCGGGCAGTGGTCCAGGGAGATGTCCAGCCGCCGGACGTTCATATGAACAGCACCTGGCCGCCGTCCGCGAGCTCGAGGAACTTGGCCACGCCGAGGATCTCCTGGACGTCCGGCACCAGGTCCGTGCGCGTGAGCCCCATGATCTGCATCGCCATCTCGCACGCGTAGAAGTTCACCTTGAGCGCCCGGGAGGCGTCGATGAGTTCGTCCAGCGTGGCGACGTTCCGCTTCCGCATCAGTCCGGTCAGCAGCCGGGGGCTCAGCCCCAGGAAGTTGAACCGGCTCAGGGGGAGGTTCAGCCGCCCCCCCATCAGGAACCCGAACGAGCGCGCGAGCAGGCCCCGGCCGGTGAACGAGCGCCCGGTCTTCGCCTTGACGATGTCGAGCCCCCAGAACGTGAAGAAGAGGTTCACCCGGTACCCGACAGCGGCCGCGCCGCTGGCCAGCGTAAACACCGCGATCGCGCGGTCGAAGTCCCCGCTGAAGCACACGATCGAGAGCTTCTTCCCTCCATCAGCCATGACGGCTCCCCTCCCGGCCGTGCGGCCGGTTCATGGCGCCCCCGCCAGCGCCTGGTTGAAATCCCCGATGAGGTCCGCGATCCCCTCGATCCCGACCGAGACCCGGACGAGATCCTCCGTGACCCCCGCGGCGGCCGTCTCCTCCGGAGAGCAATCGCGGAAGATCGTGGAGGCCGGATGGAGCACGAGCGTCTTGGCGTCGCCGAGGTTCGTCATGCACTTGGCCAGCTTCAGCCTGTCGATGAAGGCAAACGCGCGCTCCCGGCTCCCCAGCCGCAGCGTGAGCATGCCGCCGTACCGCCCCCCGAACTGCCGCTCCGCGATCGCCCGGAAGGGGTTGCCGTCCAGGCCCGGGTAGTTGACGGAGGCGACCCCGGGATGCCCCGCCAGGTGCCGGGCCAGCGCCAGGGCGTTCGCGCAGTGCCGGTCCATGCGCAATGCCAGCGTCTCGAGCCCGAGGTTGTGCAGGAAGGCGTTGAACGGCGAGAGGCACCCGCCCGCGTTCTGCACCAGCCGCTTGCGCGCCGAAACGAGGAAGGCGGCCGGGCCGGCCCGTAGGGCGGCCTCGGCCAGGAGCGTAAAGCGGCCCGCCGTCCAGTCGAAGCTCCCCAGGTCCACGAGGACGCCCCCGATCGCCGTCCCGTTGCCGGTGATGTACTTCGTCGCCGAGTGGACGACGACGCTGACCCCGTGGCTCTGCGCCCGGAAGAGCCACGGGGTCGTCAGGGTCCCGTCCACGACCAGGGGCACGCCGCGCGCGGCGGCCGCCTTCCCGATCGCGCCGATGTCCGGCACGTCGAGCCGCGGGTTGCCGATGGTCTCGACGAAAATCATGCGCGTCCGCTCGTCAAGGGCGGCGGCGACCGCAGCAGGGTCGGTCGCGTCCACGTAGTCCACGACGACGCCGCCGCGGCGCAGGTCGTTGAAGAGCAGGACCGTGCCGCCGAAGAGGCTGCGCGCCGCCAGGATCCGGTCGCCCGGCCCGGCAAGGCAGAGCGCCGCCGCCGCGATCGCGGCCATCCCCGACGCGGTCGCGACCGCGCCGGCGCCGCCCTCGAGGGCGTTCATCCGCAGCTCGAACGCTTCGACCGTCGGGTTCGAGATCCTCGAGTAGACGTGGCCGTATCGCCGGCCCGCGAAGACCTCCTCCATCGCGCCCGCCGAAGCCTGCGCGAACGCCGCCGACTCGTGGACGGGTAGCGAAGTGGCGCCGGTCTCGCGATCCTGGTCGAAGCCGGCGTGGACGGCCCGCGTCTCGAACGCCGGCTCCGCCCCTCCGCCCATGAAGTACAGGAACTCCACATGGTCGCCGTCCCGCACCTCCCTGGTCGCGTGCTCGGCGTGCTTCAGGATCGTGCCGTTCAACTCCACCGAGACCGCCTCTGGGCGCGGGACGCCCTTGAGCTTGAGGAGGGCGGCGACGGTCAGCGGCCCGCTTTCCACCGATTCCTCGCGGCCGTTCAACGTGATCTTCATGCCACCTCCCCCGCCGGAGCGGTCCGGCAGCGCAGTCCGCAGAACAACTCGTAATCGACGAGCCCGGTCACCGTCGGCGCGTCCCCGCAGACCGGGCAGTCCGGCGCGCGGGGCACGCGGACGGTTCGAAACCGCATCTCGAGCGCGTCGAAGACGAGCAGGGAGCCGGTCAGGGGCACCCCGATGCCGAGAATGAGCTTCAGGGCCTCGGTGGTCATGATCATGGAGACGACTCCCGCGAGCGCGCCGAGGACGCCGGCCTGCGAGCAGGATGGGACGGATCCCGGCGGCGGCGGCTCGGGAAACAGGCAACGGAAGCAGGCCCCCTCCCGGGGGCGGATCACGAGCACCTGCCCGCCGAACCGGAGAAACGCGCCGTGCACGAGGGTCTTGCCCGCGAGCACGCAGGCATCGTTGATCAGGTACCGCGCGGGGAAGTTGTCGGTGCCGTCGAGGACGATGTCGTAGCCGGCGATGATCGCGGGCGCGTTCGCGGAGGTGAGGCGCGTCACGAGGGGCCGGACCTCGACGTCCGGGTTCATCTCCCGGAGGCGCTCGGCGGCGACCACGGCCTTCTCCCGGCCGACATCCCGGGTCGTGTAGAGGATCTGGCGGTGGAGGTTGCTCGCCTCCACCCGGTCCGAGTCCACGATCCCGATGGTGCCCACTCCGGCCCCGGCCAGGTAGCCCGCGGCGGGCAGTCCGAGCCCGCCCGCGCCGACGACGAGGACGCGGGCGCCCAGGAGCTTCTCCTGCCCCGCTCCGCCCACCTGCGGCAGCAGGATCTGGCGGCTGTACCGCACGATCTGGTCTTCGGTCAGTTCCATCCGGGTCCCTCCGGCGGCCTTGGATACCCCAGCGTTCCTATCGGGTCACTAGGATATCAAACGCCATGGCCGCCCGTCAAGTTCCCTGACCAGAATCAGCTCACCCGCCTGGCTTTGCTGTCCGCGGCGGCCCTCCGCTACCGCCGCTTCGGCGGCAACGTCCGGCGCAGGCTAACCCGAGGCCGTTAGCCGGCCTTTCCCACCAGTTCCTTCCAGCGGCGGACCATGTAGCAGTAGTTGTCCCAGGGCACATCCGGCGGCGTCACGTGGTCGAAGTACGGGAGGAACCGGCCCTGCGGCAGGAGGCCCCGGATTCGCTCGATCTCGGCGTCCATCGCGGCCTCATTTCGCGCCATCGCGCGTTTGTCGATGTGGCCGCCGAGCACGATGTCCGGGTAGAGCTTGAGCATCGTCGCGAGGTCGTTCCCCGCCTGGACCTCGTTGGGGTAGACCAGGTTGAACCCGCACTCGCGGAACAGGGGCGTCAACTGGTGCATGAGCCCGTCGCTGTCCATCGACGCGATCCGGACCCCCCGCCGCTTCGCCATCGTCAGGATCTTCGTGTACCTGGGAGTAATGAACCGCCGGAACATCGCGGGCGAGATCAGGGACCCGTTCTTCCCCGCCATGTCCTCCCAGCCCGCGATCATGTCGATCCGGGTCTCGTCCAGGATCCGGTCCAGGAGCGTGTACCAGAGGTGGCACATGGTGTCGTTGATGTCCTCGACGAGGACCGGGTCCTCGACCATCATCTCGAGGCACTGCTCCGCCCCCATCATCGTCCTGGGGCCCCCGAGGAACCCGTACGGGTAGAAACCGACGGCCACCACCTCGGGAGAGGCCTTGAGGGCTTTCGCCCGCGCCGGCCAGTCCGCGGGAAACCGCTCCGGCGAGGCGGGATTGAACCGCTCCTTGTGCGCGTCCCAGGTCTTCCGGTCCTTGACGGGATAGTCCAGGAACTCGTCCATGCTGGTCTCGGCCTTGTACCCGCGCCGGAGCACGCCCTGCTCGTCGCGGTAGACGCGCTTGTCCCCGAGGTCCTCGACGTCGGTGAACGGGAACGCGGGGCAGAGGACGAAGTTGACCCCCGCATCGATGTTGAACGTGTCGAACCCGAAGAGGTCGTACCAGTCGCGGTCCCGCTTCATCCCCTGCCGCTTCCACAGGCGGGATGTCTCGGCCCACGGCCCCCACTGGATCACGAACGGCACCCGGTCCACGGGTCTCCCCTCGACGTACGCAAACAGCCGCTCCCGCGAACTCATCGGCATGGCGTCAGACCCTCCCGAAGTCGTCCTGCGACCGCTCGATGTCGTCCTCGCCGAAGTAGTCGCCCGTCTGGACCTCGATGAAGGCCATCGGCGCCGTCCCCGGGTTCGCGACCCGGTGCCACGCGCCCCGGGGGATGTCCACGGCCTGGCCGGGTCCCCGCGGAATCTCGGCCGCGTCGAGCGTCACGAGGGCGGCCCCCTCGATCACGTACCAGTGTTCGGCGCGGCGCCGGTGCCGCTGGAGGCTCAGCCGCTTCCCCGGCAGGACGACGATGCGCTTGACCTTGTGGTCCGGGGCATCCTCCAGCACGACGTAGTGGCCCCACGGCCGGTGTTCCTCGCGATCGGTGTCGCTCATGGAGGCTCTATTGTACTCGCAGCCGGCGGGCCGGCATCCTCTGGACCAGGGCCACCGAGACCACCGCGATGCACGCGCCCGCGTAGAACGGAAGCCGGTACCCGTAAGTCGCGTAGAGCGCCCCCCCGATCGCGGGCAGCGCGACCGCGCCGATGTGGTTCATCGTCGTCCCCAGCGCCATCAGGCGGGTGCGCTCGCCCGGCCGCACGATCGAATTCGCGTAGACGGCCACCCCGACCCGGAGCATGAACAGGGCGTTGTCCAGCATGTAGATCGCGAACAGGAGTCGCACGTCCGTGATCGAAGCGTAAAGGAGGCAGACCAGCGCCACCATGGCGAAGTACGCGGTGAGCACGCGCTTCGACCCTACCCGGTCGACAAGCCAGCCCGCCAGCGGCGCCAGCGGAAGGCACAGGAGCTGGTTCGCGAACATGAGCGCGGCGACCGTCTCGACGCGCACACCGTACTCCTGCACGAGCGCGAGCACGGCGAACAGCGAGAAGATCTGGCGCCGCATGCCGTCCAGCAGTTCCAGCCCCGCGTACAGCCGGAACCTTGGCGACCACGCCACGCGGAACGGCATCGGCCGCGTCACGGGCGCCTTGATCGGGGCCATCAGCAGAAGGGGCACGGCCCCGAGCGCGGTCAGCGCCCCGCCGATCAGGAAGATGTCGCGCATCCCGAGGTGCGCGACCGACCGCAGGAGCCAGACCCCGGCGAGCGACGCGAGCATGCCGAGCGCGCCGACGCTGCCCAGGCTTCCCATCGTCCGCCCCTCCTGGCCCTGGCGCGAGAACCCGAGCGCCATCGACCCGGACATCGGGGCCCAGATGTGGAACCCGAAGCTCCAGAACATCGACACCGCGATCACCTGGGGGACGGTGTCCAGACGGGAGTACGAGGCCAGCCCCAGCCCCGTTATGGCCAGCATGATCGCCGCGACCCGGGGCTCGGACCGGCCGGCGAGGAGGGCGATGAAGAAGAACGAGCAGACCCCCAGGCTCTCCCGCGCGGACTCGAGGTAGCCCTGCTGCCACGAGGTCGCCTTCAGCAGGTCGTGGAGGTAGTTCACGTTCATGGCCATGTGCACGTTGAGGCCGAGGCTCATGAGGAAGATGGCGGCCGCCAGCAGGACGAGGTTCCGCCGCCGGGCGTGGGCTTCGAGAAAGAGCGAGTCGGGGGTCATTCGTTCATCGTAGCTTACGGGGCGTGGTGGTAAAATCATGGCGGATAAGGCGGTTCCTGCGGAGCCCCAGGCTGTCGAAAGGAGGAAATCATGGACGCGCGGGAAGCCAAGACCCGGGTGGCGCTGTTGTCGGTAGCGTCGAACACGATCCTCGTCGTCGGCAAGATCGCGGTCGGCATCGCGATCGGGTCCGTCTCCGTGGTCTCCGAGGCGATCCACTCCGCCATCGACCTCCTGGCCGCCGGCATCGCCCTGTTCGCCGTCCGCCGGTCGGGCAAGCCGCCGGACCGGGACCACCCCTTCGGCCACGGCAAGATCGAGAACCTCTCGGGCGCGGTCGAGGCCATGCTCATCCTCGTGGCGGCCGTCTGGATCGTGAGCGAGGCCGTGGACAAGCTCATCCACCCCCGGGCGATCGACGCGCCCGGGCTCGGCGTGGGCGTAATGCTCGTGTCCGCGGCCATGAACTACTGGATCTCGGGCCGCCTGTTCGCGGTCGCAAAGGAGACGGAATCGGTCGCGCTGGACGCGGACGGCTGGCACCTCATGACCGACGTCTACACGTCCCTGGGCGTCATGCTCGGCCTCATCCTGATCTGGGCCGGGGAGAGCATCTTCCCGGGCACGCACTTCCACTGGATCGACCCCGTGGCGGCCCTGGTCGTGGCGTGCATGATCGGGTGGGCCGCCGTCCGCCTCACGTTCCAGGCCGGCCACGACCTCCTGGACGGCAGCCTGCCCGCGGACGAGGAGGCCTGGATCGGCGCCTACATCAGGAGCCGGATGCCCCCGATCCGGGCGTTCCACGACCTCCGGACCCGGAAGGCGGGCGCGGTGCGCATCATCGAGTTCCACATGCTCGTGGACCCGGGAATGAGCGTCGAGGACTCCCACCGGATCACCGGCGAGATCAAGCAGGCGATCCGGTCGCGGTTCGCCGAAGCCATCGTCACGATCCACGTCGAGCCCTACCACCCGCCAAGCTCCTGAGCTTCGGCCGCCCGGCGAACCGGACGAAGGTTCCCCGGCCCCGGCTAGACGGGGGTGGAAGCGAGGGAAACGAGGCCGCAACGCTCGATGAGCGCCTGGTACGCGGGATTGCGGCGCACGGAATCCAGCATCGGCGTCAGGTTCAGGAACACGAGCCAGTTGAGCTGCTCGTCCTGCGCCTCCTGGAGCCTCGCGACCGCCCGGTCGACGTCGCCCAGGCCGGCGCATACCAGCGCCGCCGCCCACGAGGGGACGACCCGCCGCTCCGCCATGGCGTCGAGTTCCTTGAGGGCGGAGAGCGCCGCGTCGGTGTTCCCCGCCCGCGCCTCGACGTAACCGAGCGCGCCGGTCACCATCGGGTGGAACCCCGAGAGCTCGCCGGCCCGGCGGAGGGCCTCCACCGCCCCGCCTGAGTTCCCCATGGCGTCGCGCGCGAGCCCCAGCAGCGCGTTGAGCCGCCACGAATGCCGGTGGATCCCGAGGCCGGACTCCGCCAGCGGGACGGCCTGGTCCGGGCGGCGGGCCGCGTACCAGATGAACGCCGCGACCTCGATGACCGTCGCGCACACGGGGTCCAGCTCCCGCGCGCGCTGCAGCTCCGCGTCGCACTCGTCGAACCGGCCCATGGCGGCCAGCGACAGCGCGTACCAGAGGTGCCCCTCGGCGTTGCCATCCTTGAGCTCGATGGCCTGCCGCAGCTCGTTGGCGGCCCCCGCCACGTCGTACGTGAACCCGAGCCGCACCAGCCCCAGCATGCCGTGCGTCTCCCCCAGGAACCTTCCGCATTCCACCGCCCGGCGGCCCGCCTGAAGCGCCCCGGGAATGATGTGCATCAGGAGCTGGGTGGGCGGAAAGCGCCCGGACACCCCCAGCGTGAGGAAACTGCGCGCCAGTCCGACCTGCGCGAACGCATAGTCGCCGTCGAGTTCGATCGCGTGCATGAACCGGTCGCGCGCGCCCTGGATTTCGTCCGTGCCTTCCGCCTTCACCGAGTGGGACGCGCGGAGGTACAGGATCTTCGCCTGCGCGCTCGCGGTGCCGAGCCGCGCGATGCGGCTGACCTCGCCTTCCTGCACCTCCACCCCGGCCACGCGGGCGGTCTCGCGAGCCACGTCCACGTAGATCCTGGTCATCGACCGGAGGTCGTCCTCCCAGTGTTTCGACCAGTGCACCGTGACCCCGTCGCCGGAGAGGCACTCGAGGTCGAAGACGGCCATCCCGCCCGCGATCGCCGTCCTTCCCCGGATGATCGTCCCGGCCCTGAGCTCGGCGGCCACGGCGGCGGCCTCCGCCCCCCGGCCCGCCTGGCGCGCCATCGAATCCCAGCCGATCACCTCGAGGTTGCCGGCGCACGACACGGCGGTCACGAGCTCCTCCGACAGGCCGAGCGAGATGAACTCGTCCTCCGGCTCCCCGCTCGCGTTCACGAGCGGGATGATCGCGACCCGGCAGGCCTTGGCGGCCGCCGCGGTCGCCCTCGCCTCCGGCGTGGCGGCGTCCGCCGTGTCCTCGCCGAACCACCGGTCCGCGAGGGACAGGCCCCCCTGCGCGTCCATGGCCGCCTCGGCCGCGTAGTCGGCGCTGGCCGCGGACTCGGCGAGGGCGGCGGATTCCGCCTCGCCGTCCCAGGGCATGACGACCCGGAAGAGCTCGATGGTCCGCTCGATGTTCTTCAGCGGACGCGCCGGGAGCTTCTCGAAGACGACCTCGGGCAGCTCCGCGGCCACCATGGCGCGGACCTGGCCGGAGACGGCGACGCCGCCGTGCGGCGAGACGGGCTCGACGCGGGCCGCGATGTTCACCCCGTCGCCGTAGAGGTCCCCGTCCCGCTCCACCACGTCCCCGGCGTGGACCCCGATGCGGAGCAGGAGGCGGCGATCCGGGCCCACGTCCCCGTTGCGCCCGCGCATGGCCTTCTGGATCTCGATCGCGCACCGGACCGCGTCCGGCGCCGACGCGAACTCGAGCATGAACGCGTCGCCGATGGTCTTGACCTCGCGCCCCGCGAACGCGGGCAGGTGGCGCCGGACCAGCCCCTCGTGCTCCTCGAGCAGGTCGAGCGCGAGCTCCTCGCTCTTCTCGGCGAGCCGGCTGAACCCCACGATGTCCGTGAAGACTATCGCGGCGAACTTGCGATGGGTGGACGCACCCGGCTGCATATGGACGCTCACTCTACCATCCCCCGGGAACCGCGGGTGAGCCGCGCCATTGCGCGCCCGCCGGGTGGCGGTGTAGGATGCCTGCCAATTCAGGACCTGGGCAACGGCGTCCGGTCTGACCACAGGAGGTCAAGGAATGACGACGACGAATGCCGTGCAGGAGTTCATGGACCGGATCGTTTCGCACAACCCGGGCGAGCCCGAGTTCCACCACCTCTTGGGGCCATACTTAACAAATTAACATTCGTTGGCGAATGTTAATTTGTTAAGTATGGCCCCATGATACTCAGGCCTCCACCCGGTTGCGGCCCGCCGCCTTGGCGCGATAGAGCGCGGCGTCGGAGACCCGGAGGAGGTCCGCGGCATGCTCGTCCGGCCGCTCGAGACACGCCACGCCGATGGACACGGTGACCGCCGGCACCGGGAGATCCGGCATCTCGGGGAGCCGGACGGCCTCGAACTCCTCCCCGCCGTACCTTGCCACGAGGTCGCCGTCGCGGACCGCCAGGGCGAGCGCGCGGCCGAGCGCCTTGAGCATGACGTCGCCCGCGGGATGGCCGTGCCGGTCGTTGAAGGCCTTGAAGAAATCGATGTCGAGCATGAGCACGGCCAGCGGCTCCTGGTGCCGCTTCGCGATCTGCGTCTGCTTGTCGAGGTACCCGTCGAGGAACCGCCGGTTGAACATGCCGGTCAGGACGTCCGTCGTCGCCTGCTCCTCGGCCCGGGACAGAGCGAGCAGACTGCCGATGGTCAGGGACGCGAGGCGGGCGTACGTCTCGGCCCGCTCGAGATCCTGCGGCGGGAACGGCTGCCCGGGCCGCGCGGTCAGGTGCACGAGCCCCACCGTCCGGCCGTGCGCGAGCAGCGGGATGCAGGCCATCCCCCCCGAAGTGTCCGCGATAAGCGGACACGTACACGGCGCGGACGAATCCGGCCCGGCCACCACGTAACGCTGGCCCGTCCGCATCGCGGGACACCCCTCGAGGGCCCGCGCGCTCGCGCCGGCCCGCCCGTCGTACCCCTCCTCCGCGAGCTCGCTCCCGTCCGCGGCCAGCATGAGCACCGACGCGGACCCGATCCCCGCCTCGGCATTCAGCACGGCCCTCAGCATGCGGACGGCCTGGTCCGGCTTGTCCACGAACTGGATCTTCTCCGCCCAGTCGTTGAGCAGCGCGATGGAAGCCCCGCGCTCCAGCGCGGTCCGCACGATCCGGACTCCGCGCAGCGAGACGGCCAGCCCCGCGCCCAGCAGGAGCGCCATCCCCGCGAGCGTGCCGCCCAGGTATATCCGCTGGGGCAGCCTCGAGCGGCTGCGCGTCTGCTCGATCGTGGCGCCCAGGACCCGGCCCATCGCCGCCATCGCCTCGTGCATGTCTCCCGACAGCCACGTCGACAGCCGCCGCTTGTTCAGTTCGTTGACCTTCCGGTCCTCGTGCCGGAGCTTGAGCGCGATCGCGCGTTTCGCGTAGAGATCCCGCCAGGCGTCGATCCGTCTTTCCGCGCCGCGGATCAGCGGCATCAGCGCGAACCCGGCCGGCCTGACCAGGCCGGCCCACCGGACGAGGTCGGCGACTGATTCGTCGATGCGGGCGCTGGCCGCCCGGTAGGACCGGAGCGCGTCGGTGTTTCCCGTGGCCAGGTAACTCTGGCAGTGCATCTCCGCCTCGGCCACGCCCTGCGACACCCCGGCCGCGCTGCCGAGGACGTTGTTCTCGAGCCGCGCCGCGCCGGACGTCGCGCGCGTGTACGCCAGCGCGCAGACCGCCGTGAGCGCGAACCCCAGGGCTGCGGCCGCGACGGGGCCGCGCAGGGGGAGATGCATCAGGCGCCGCACGAGGCGTTCCCGGGCCATAGCAGCCGGCCCCGCTCCGCTGTCCATGTCGTTGCCCCTCCCGGTCCGCGCATGGCGCCAGCCTCGGCCTGTGCCTGCCTGGAAGGCCGACGGCTGCCACGCAGCGGTTATTGGCCCCGGTCTGGTATCCTGCCCCTGATGAACAAACACCCGTCTCTCCAGGACCGTTTCCGCGGATGCATAGCCGCCAGTTGGGCCGGTTCGGCCATGGGCGCCGTCGTCGAGGGCTGGCCCCGCGAGAGGGTCGCGCGGACCTACGGCGTCCTCGACCGCCTCCTCCCCTACCGCCACTACGTCGAGGAAACGAACTGGAAGCGGCTCGCCGGCACTACCGAGGACGGCATCGAGCGCCAGAAGCTCATCGCGACCGCGATCATCGAGAAGCAGGACCGGATTCTGGCTCAGGACCTCGTGGCTGTCTGGGTCCGCGATCTCGAGCCGCGCAAGATGACGTACAAACAGGAGGCCTTCGACCGGTCCCTGCTCGAAATGGCGCGGGCGGGTGTGCCGCCCGTCGAGCTCGGCCGGCTCTGGCCCTACCCCAACGTCGTGTCGATGGCGCGGGCCTCCCACCCGCTGGGCCTGATCAACGCCGGCGACCCCCGGGGGGCCGCCGACGACACGATCGAGGTCGGCAAGGTCTACGGCAAGGAGACCTACTTCGGGCTGCGGTGGGGCGCCCTCTACAACGCGGCGATCGCGCATGCCTGCACCCCCGGCGCTACCGTCGAGTCCGTGCTCGCGACCGCGCGCGAGTACGCCGGCTACCGGGCCGAGTCCGCGAAGCTGTTCGCGCGGTACGACACGATCCGGCACGACCTCGACCAGGCCCTCGAGTTCGCGCGCCAGGCCCGGGACTGGCAGGACCTGCGGGAGAGATTCGACACCGTATATTTCGGCGGCGGCTACTTCAACTACGGGATGGCGCAGGCGAACGAGATCGTCGCCAAGGGGATCGGCCTCTTCGCGCTCTTCCGCGGCGACCCGAAAGCCGCGATCATCGCGGCCGTGAACTTCGGGCGCGACACCGACTGCCTCGCGGCGGTGGCCGGCGGGCTCTCGGGGGCCTTCTCCGGCGCGCGCAGGATCCCGGCCCAATGGATCGCGCAGGTGAACCGGGCCACGAAAGCGGACCGCTACACGAACAACCGCCGCACGATCGAGCAGACGTCCGCGGGGCTGCTGCGGGCCTTCCGGGCCAGGCAGGCGCGCCTCGCGTCGTGGTCGAGGAAGATGCGCTGATGCGGAACTTCGTTCTTCACAACCCGGTCGAGCTGGTCTTCGGAAAGGGCCAGATCGCGAAGCTGCCGGATCTCGTGCCGCCGGGGGGCAGGATCATGATGACCTGGGGCGGAGGGTCGATCAAGGCCAACGGCGTCCGGGACCAGGTCCTGGTGGCGCTTCGCGCCCACGACGTGATCGAGTTTCCGGGCATCGAGCCCAACCCCCAGTACGCGACGCTCATGCAGGGCGTGGAAACTGCGCGGCGCGAGCGCGTTACGTTCCTGCTCTCGGTGGGCGGAGGCTCCGTCCTCGACGGCACGAAGTTCATCGCGGCCGCGCTGGAATACCACGGCGGCGATCCGTGGGACATCCTCGAGAAGGGAGTGGCGGTGAAGGCGGCGATGCCGCTGGGGGCGGTCCTGACCCTGCCGGCCACGGGGAGCGAGATGAACGGGAACGCCGTGATCTCGCACGCCGAGAAGAAGCAGAAGCTCGCGTTCTCGAGCGACCTGGTCATGCCCCGGTTCTCGATCCTGGACCCCGAGACGACGTTCACGCTGGACGCGCGCCAGACTGCTAATGGGATCGTGGACACGATGGTCCACGTCTTCGAGCAGTACCTGACGAAGGACGTCGGGAACCCGCTCAACGAGGGGATCGCGGAGGCCATCCTGCGCGTCACGATCGACAACGGCCGGCTCGTCCTGTCCCGCCCCCGCGACTACGACATCCGGGCGAACCTCATGTGGTCCGCGACCCTCGCCCTCAACGGCCTCATCGGGCTGAACGCCTCTCACGACTGGACCAGCCACGGCATCGGCCACGAGCTGACGGCCTTCCACGGCCTCGACCACGGCCAATCGCTCGCCGTCGTCTCCCCCAACGTCCTCCGCTACCGATCGGTCGCGAAGCGGACGATGCTGGCACGCTACGCCCGGCGCGTCTGGGGCGTGGACGAGCCCGACGACACCCGGGCCGCCCTCGTGGGAATCGACCGCACGGTGGATTTCTGGGACGCGCTCGGCGTCAAGACCGCGCTGTCCGACTACGGCGTGCACGCGACTCATTTCGAGGAGATCGCCGAGCGCCTCGGCGGGGGCGACCGGCGGCTGGGCGAGGACGGCGACATCGCCAGGTCCGACATCCTCAATATCCTGAACCTGTGCCTCTACCCCCCCCCCCTTGGGGCCATACTTAACAAATTAACATTCTCACGCCCGGGGCAGTTTGTTGCGGGCTCCCTCGGGGAGCAGGGCGCCGCGCGTGGCGCTCTTCGACACCCCCGCCTCCGTGATCCCCAATCGTCGTGCCACCATGACCCCGCTGTAGCCCAGCCGCCCGACCAACCAGTGACAGGCCAGGGCCCGAGCGCGCACTTGCGCCTGCCGCTTCCCCGATCCCGTGATGTCCTTGACTCCGATGCCCGCCTTGCCGGCGGCCAGGGCGATAATGCGTTCCAGTGTGACGCCGTGCCGTCGGGCCCTGCTTCGCCACCGCTCCTGCTCGTCGGCGGCTTTCAGGGCGCGCTCCACGAATCCGGCGCTCCCCAGCAAACGCTCGTCCGCAGGCACCGCTTCCTTTCCTCGCCCAATCCGCAAGGTCTCCCATCCCCCCGCATCCAGATGTCTCAAGCTCTCGCCCGGCAATTGTCGGTCGGGAGCTGCCTTGAGACCCTCGCGGCAGAACGCTTCATACGACGCCCGGGCCGACGCAACGCGGACACCGAATTCCTCGAGAACCGTGGCCGTGTCCTGCCAGGGCAGTTGATCCTTTCCCAGCAACGCGCGATGACCGGTCCAGGGATACCTCTCCAGCTCCCGCAGTCCCGAACAGAGCCCGGCGCGGACCGGATTGAGGTGGATGTAGCGGACCAGGGCAAGCAGATACGGTTCCGCTTCGCAGAGGATCGATCTATAGCGTCCCTGGAACAGATGACCGCTCCGCCGCCATCGCCGGTTGAACGTCACCGCGTAGCTCGTGAACAGACGCTGCAGCACGCGAGCGAGCGGAGCGACTCCGGTCTGCAACAGTAGATGGATGTGGTTGGGCATGAGCGCCCACGCGACACACCTGGTCTTCGTCTCCGCGAAGACCATTCCGGCATGATCCAGGAATCGCCTGTAATCCGGAGGATCGAGGAAGATTGCTCCGCGATCCATCCCTCGCTGCATCACATGATGCAGAGCGCCGGGCGCATCCAGACGGTTTCCACGCGGCATGGCTCATTCTGACGAGCCACGTGCCGGCCTGTCAAGGGAATGTTAATTTGTTAAGTATGGCCCCAAAGGTGGCCCCAGAGGTTAGCGGGCAGGGGCGCCCTTTTCGGCCTGCGCCGTGCCGCGCGCCGCCATCCGGCAGTCGCTCATGCTCTTGTGGCAGCACTTCATGCACACGACGTGCAACACCACCGCGAGTACCAACCCCGCCAGCACTCCCCAGAAGAAATTCCCGCCACAACATCCGTGCGAATGACCTTCAACCTTCTTTGCCATGTGTCCAGCTCCTCCTTGTGATTCTCGAAATGACTAAGCCTTCTTGGCCGCCTTCTGATACGGCTTGAGCTTCTTCGCCGCGAACGGCCATTCAATGCGCGCGAGCGGGAGCTTGAAGCCCTCGCCGGCCAGCACCTCGCGCCGGTTCGGCCCGTTGAGGTCGATAATGTCCGCGATGTACTTCTCGTAAAGAGCCTTGTCCACCATCATCCCGTCCTTCGACAGGATGGGCCGCTCCGGCGTGCCCAGGGTCTTGAGCGACTTCGTCATCGCCTTGCTCCCCTTCACCGAGTCCGCGACCGTGTTCAGCGGCGTAACCCCGGTGTCCGCGCACTTGCCCGACTGGAGGGTGACCATCACCCCGTCCACGGGGCCGGGCCCGAATGCGAGGTCCGCGGCCTTGACCCCCACCGCGATCGCGTCGCGGAAATCCGGCTCCGACATGATCTCGAGGTTGTTCCGGTTGAGGTAATCGGGCCCCTCCGCCCGCGTCTTCATGCTCGAGAAGACGCCGGTGGGCACCTTGAGTTCCTTCTCAATCAGGAGTTTGAGGAATAGCGCGACGCGCCCGTCCGAGACGCTCGTGTTCTTGTGCGCGTCCGTGTGGACCTTGAACTGCGTGTCGAACTTCCGGCACGCGACCTCGAGGTGGTACCCCAGGTACTGCTCGCCGTCGTGCGCGCCCTCGGAGGCCACGACGAAGAGGTTTCCGTACTTGTCGTATGCGTCCTGGCACCTGGCGAGGAAGGCGTCCTTATTGAACCCGCCCTCCTTGGTCAGGATCACGTGCGGCCCGTACGAGTCGTCGATTTTCGCCATGACGCTCGCCGCCGCGCCCCAGCCCTCGTCGCGCCCCATGAACACCGCGACCTGCGAGACCGCGCCCTCGCGCAGGGCCCCGCCCCGTGTGGCCCCAACGGGGATGCCGAACGCGTCGATGTCGCCCTGGAGGCTCGCCGTCACCAGCGCCACCTGCTTGGCGAACGAGGCGTACCCCGGGCACCGGTGCGTGACGAGGAGGTCGTTGTCCACGGTCTTGGGAATGCCGATGACGTGCAGCTCGTAGTTCTGCTTCTTCGCAAACTCGGACAGGATGATCGCCTTCTCCTGCGTGTCGTTCCCGCCGTTGAGGAAGACGTAGTTGACGCCGTGCGCCTTGAAAAGCTCCATCAGGCGCTCGCAGTCCTCGTTGTCCGGCTTGTGCCGCGAGGTGCCGAACACGGGGGTCGCCGGCCACTTGAGCCGGTTCATGCGGCTCGCAGCGCCGCCCCCCCCGTCCTGGAGCGCCCAGCCGAAGACGTCCACGACGTCCTCGTTGAGCGCGCCACGCATGCCGCCGACCGCGGCCAGGAAGGTGCCGACCTTGTCCCGGTACGCCTCGAAGGTCCGGTGAATGAGTCCGTACGCGCTCGCGCTTATGACGGGGGTCCCGCCCCCGCCCATGACGTACATCGCATTCGGCTTGCCCATGGCTGCCTCCCTGCGTGGCCGCTGAAAGCCGGCCAGCCCGAATAATCTACCACGGCGCCCGGCCGGCGGGTTCTGGCGCCATCCCCGGTCCGAACCGACCGTGGTAGGCTGGTGCGGCCATGTTCGACACCCCACTCGCCGTCTTCCGCCGCGTCTTGGACCGGCTGACCGCGCCGCACCCGGCGATCACCTCCCCCGAGGACCGGGACGGCGCCCGGCTCTTCGCCATCCTCATGGTCGCGCAGGTCGTCGTCGTCTTCGCGGTCCTGCTCGCCCTGAACCTCGTCCCCAGAGCCGACGGCACCGGTTCCCACTGGCGCGACGCCGACACGATCCTGATCCTGGCCGCCACGGCCCTGCTCGCCGTGCCCTACGCGCTCCTCCGCGCGGGCCGTTACCGGACGAGCGTCCCCCTCTACATCGCGCTCACCGCCGCGGTCCCGCTCTCGGCCCCGTTCCTGCGCGCCCCCAACGTCGAGATCGGCACCCTCGCGACGGTCATGCTCCCGACGATCCTGGCCTCCTTCTTCTACCCGACCCAGGGGGCCGCGATTGTGCTCGCGGGCACCCTCGGCATCGCCGCCGTCCGCATCGCGGTGACGCCGCTTCCCGCGGGCCACCCCCTCACCGCGTCGATCATCCTGGTCGCGGTGGCCCTCAGCGGGTCCCTCGCGATCGTATCCCGCCGCCGGTACATGATCCAGGAGCGGGCCCGGGTCGCGCGCCAGCGCGCGAGCGAGATGGCCCTCGAAGAGCGCTCCGAGGGCTACCGGGTCCTGCTCGACAGCTCGCTCGACGTCCTCCTCGGCACCGACCGGGACGGGATCATCACGTACATCGGTGGCGCGTTCGAGGCCACGACCGGGCACCGGGTCGCCGACCGGATGGGCCGTCCGGTCTTCGATCTCGTCCTCCTCGCGGACGCCGACCGCGTGCGCCGCGAGTTCGACAACCTCCTCGTCGAGCGCGCGAAGGAGCTGCGGACCGAGTGGCGCCTGGCCCGCCCGGACGGCCGGATCATCTGGCTCGAGGCGCTCGGGACCAACCGGCTGGGCTACCTCGGGCTGGACAGCATCGTCATCAGCCTCCGCGACGTCTCCCCGCGCCGCCAGGCCGAGGCCGAGCGCGCCCGCCTCGAAGGGCAGGTCCAGGAGGTGGCCCGGATGGAAACCGTCGGCCGGCTGGCCGGGGGCGTCGCGCACGACTTCAACAACCTGCTGACCGTGATCCTGGCCAACATCGACATGGCCGAACGCGAGATGGAGACGGCGCCGGGCCCCCGCCAGCGGCTCGGCAACGTCCGCCGCGCGAGCCGGAGCGCGGCCGCCCTCGTCCGCCGCCTCCTCGCCTTCTCGCGGCGGGAACCGGTCGCCCCCCGGGCCGTGGACCTCAACGCCGAGATCGGAGGGCTCCGCGACATCCTCGAGGGCCTCACGGGCGAAACCGTCAACCTGACGCTGCGGCTCCGCTACGGCATCGGGGCGGTGTTCGTCGACCCGAGCGTGGTCGAGCGGACGGTCGTCAACCTCGCCATCAACGCCCGCGACGCCATGCCGGACGGCGGCACCCTCACGGTCACCACGCACGAGGAGGAGCTCTCCCCCGGCGCGACCGGCAACCCCCTGGCCCGGCCGGGCCGGTTCGTCGTCCTGACGGTCGCGGACACGGGGTGCGGCATGACGGAAGAGGTCAAGGCGCGCCTCTTCGAGCCGTTCTTCACGACCAAACCGCAGGGGTCGGGCACCGGTCTCGGGCTGTCCACCGTGTACGGCGCGGTCCGGCAGGCCGAGGGCTGGATCGAGGTGGAATCGGAGCCGGGCCGCGGCGCGACGTTCCGCGTCTACCTCCCCCGCGTGCCGGGGGCCGCCGCCGCGGCGGCCGTCCCCGCCCCCGGCGAACCGGCGACGCCCGCGGCCGCCGGACACGAGACGATCCTGTACGCGGAGGACAACGCGCCCCTGCGCGAGGTGACGAGCGAGTACCTGGCCCACGCGGGCTATCGCGTCCTGGCCGCCGGCGACGGCCCCGGGGCGCTGGAGCTGGCGGCCCGGCACCCGGGCCCCATCCACCTGCTGTTCACCGACACGGTCATGCCCGGGATGTCGGGCCCGGGGCTCGCGGCCGCGCTGGCGCTGGTCCGCCCGGGCGTCCCCGTCCTGTTCACCTCGGGGTACACGGACGAGGAGCGGCTCACCGGAACCGCCCCGGGCGGCCCGGGCGATTTCCTCGCCAAACCCTACCTGCCCGACGAACTCGCCGTCCGCATCCGGAAGATCCTCGCCGCCGCGAAGGCCTGACGGCTAAGGCATGGAGCCGGCGCTCCACCGCCCGGCTTCCCTGGGCGGGGGGGAACAGCGTATCCTTGGAGTCATGCGCAGGGGCATCCTCCTCGACCACCAACGGGTCTCCGACGGCGGGCCGGGCATCAACCTCGGGGACAAGAGCGTCCTCGCGCTCGTCCCGAAGCTCCCGCAGTTCGGGTTCACGCACATCGAGGTCTTCCTCGACCCCGCCCTCTACGACCGCGCCGAGCGCGACTGGTTCGTCCGGTTCGCCGTGCGCGCCCGCGACCAGGGGGTCGACCTCTGGTCCATGCACGCGCCGTTCTCGTTGGACATCTCATCCGCCGACGCGGCGGCGCGGGACAGGGCGATCGCCGGCATCGAGAGCACGATCGGGCTCGCGGCGCAGGCCGGCGCCCGGTTCGTGATCGTGCATCCGGGATCGCTCGTCACCCCCGCGGACCTGGAGGCCCGGGCCGACACGAGCGTCGCGGCGCTGACACGGCTGAACGCGTGCTGCCGCAACGCGGGCCTCCGGATGGCGGTCGAGAACATGCTGCCCGCGCACGTCGGCGAGGGGGGGCCGGGGCTGCGCGCGTTGCTCGACCGGCTCCCCCACGACGCCGGGGTGTGCCTCGACTCCGGCCACGCGCATGTGACGGACGGCTCTCCCGCCGCCGCGCTCAAGCTCCTGGGGGAGAGGCTCTACACCCTCCACGTACACGACAACGACGGGGCCTCGGACCAGCACCTGATGCCCGGCGAGGGGAAGGTACGGTGGGACGAGTACGTGGCGGGCCTGGCCGCCGCCGGGTTCGAGGGCGTCTTCAACCTCGAGGTCGGGGGACGGTATCCGCCCCCGGGGCCCCAGGGCCGGCGCCCCCCCCTCGAGATCCTGGAGCTCGCGCGGGCGGCCTGTGACCGGATCCTGCCGCCCGGGGGCGGAACCCCGGCGTGAAGATCCTGTTCGTCGGCGGCACGGGGCTCATCAGCACCGCGTGCACGGAACTCGCGGTCGCGCAGGGCCACGAGCTTATGCATATGAACCGCGGGAAGCGGAACGCGACCCCGATGAAAGGAGTCAAACTCCTCCAGGCCGACATCCGGGACCCCGGGGAGGAGGCCAGGCTCGCGCTGGGCCGGCTGGAGTTCGACGCCGTCGTCGACTGGATCGCGTTCACGCCCGAGCACGTGAGGAAGGACATCGAGCTGTTCGGCGGCCGGGCGGCCCAGTACGTGTTCATCAGTTCCGCGAGCGCGTACCAGAAGCCCCCGAAGCACTACGTCATCACCGAGGAAACCCCGCTCGAGAACCCGTTCTGGGAGTACTCGCGCCAGAAGGCGGCGTGCGAGAAGCTCCTGATGGAGACCTGGGCCGCGGCGAAGTTCCCGGCGACGATCGTGCGCCCCTCGCTCACGTTCGGGAACCCCGTGATCCCGCTCGCGGTCTCGTGCTGGAACCGGCCCTGGACCATCGTGAAGCGGATCCGCGAGGGCCGCCCCCTGATCGTGCCCGGCGACGGCACCTCGCTGTGGCCCATCACGCACAACACGGACTTCGCCACCGGGCTCCAGGGGCTCCTGGGGAATCCGAAGACGCTCGGCGAGGCGTTCCACATCACGACCGGCGAGGCCCTGACCTGGAACCAGATCTACGAGCGGACCGCCGAGGCCTGCGGAGCGAAGCTGAACGCCGTCCACATCTCGTCCGACTTCCTCACGGCCTTCGACCCGCACCTCGAGGGCAGCCTGCTCGGCGACAAGGCGCACACGACCGTCTTCGACAACTCCAAGCTCAAGCGGTTCGTCCCCGGCTGGGAGGCCAAGGTCCCCTACGCCGAGGGAGTCCGCCGGAGCGTCGCGTGGCTGTCGGCGGACCCCGCCCGGCAAGGACTCGACCCGGCCACCGAGGCGGCCTGGGACCGCATCATCGCCGCGCACGAGTCCGGAAAGGCCCTCGCCCGCCAAGCCTGACCCGCCCCCGGGCGCGAGTCAGGCCAGGCCCTGTGCCGGGCGCGGGAGGAGGGGAAAAGCAAAGGCGGGCAGGGACCGCCCATCGGCGGCCGGACGCGACTGTCTGCGCAACGCGCGCGCCACGGAGCACGCAGCGCTTCAGGCGAGGCCGGCCCGCTGCGAGGTGACTCGCCCCGCCCGCCTCGTCTACGTCAGTTGATCTGGATGCGGTAGCAGGCGCAGCCCGTGGTCTGGACCCCCGCCATCGGCACCGTCCACCGCAGCCAGCGGGTCCCCGCCACCGGGTTCGCGCCCGTGAACGAGGCCGGCGGCGGCATCGCCGCGGACTGTTGCGTCGAGTACGCCACCGCCAGCGTGACGCCGTCCGTCGACCCGCAGTTGAAGGCCCCCATGGCCGCCTCCGGGATGAACGTCGTGCCCATCGGCACCGCGTCCGTGATCGTCAGGGCGAACCCCGAAGCCGAGGAGTAGTTGCTCCAGCAGACCTTGAACTGGACCGTGTCCGCCGACGCCGCGATCGCGAGCCGCGGCTCCTTATGGAGCCGGATGTCCGCGCCCACGACCAGGACCGCCGCCACGCCGCTCACCGACCCGTCGGACGTGTCCACCGCGACTATCGTCTGGAGGCCCAGCCGGTTCATGCTCACGTTCAGGAACAGCTTGACCCCGTTGTCGCAACCGGCCGTGCAGCCGGCCCCCTTGCACGTGGCCGCGGCGTCGTTCGAGTCCCAGACGTAGTTGAACGAGTCCATCGGGATGCTCTCGATCTTGGCGGTCGCGTCGGTGGACGTGAACGAGGTCGTGCCGCAGTAGTCGGTCTCGGTGCCGCCCGCCGTCTGGACGACGATCACCGTGATCCAGAAGGGCTGGCCCACGAACACGACCGACGGCATGACGATGTTGTAGTGCACGCCCTGGGCGACGAACGGGGCGGTGAAGATCTTCTGGTGCAGCGAGCAGATCTGCCACTGGGCCACCGCGACCGACCCGCCGGTCGACGTGACGTGCAGGCTGCGCACGAGGGGCGGCGCGGGCTCCGTCAGCGACATGAAAGTCACGCACTGGTCCGGGCCCGTCGTCGTGTAGACCGCCGAGTACCCGGTGTTGTCCGTAGCCTGGACCTTGGCCCCGGTCTTGGGCATGAAGAAGTCGACGAACGAGATCGCGAAGTAGGGCGCGGCGCAGATCTTGCCCGAGTGCCCGAACTCGGTCGAGGGCATCCAGTACGAGACCCCGGCAGGCGTGCCGGACGCCGAGTGGATGACGGAGCCGCCGCCGAACGAGTCGATCAGCCGGTAGCCGCTGAAGACCTCGATCGGCCCCCCCGCCTTGAGGTCGACCCGGTAGAAGTCCCGCTGGTCGGCGGCCCCGGTGTCGTAGTTCATCTGGTACGCGTGGGCGGTCCCGGCCGCCACCGTGTCGTTGCCCCGGCGCAGGGACCAGATGCCGGAGTTGCCCACCAGGTTCGGGCTCTGGTGCTTGGTCGAGATCTGGGGGATGGTCGGGTTGTTCGACAGGTACTTGTAGATGTCGAACGTGGCGGCGGCGCCGAGGTTCTGGACGATGATCGTCCCGCCCCGGGCGACGTCCTTCTCGGCGAACGCGTAGAAGTGCGCGGGGGTGCCGGAGTTCACGAGGAAGCCGTTCTCCCGGTTCGGCGCGACGGTGGCCGTGTTCGGGTTCCCCGACAGCGGCAGGGCCTTGAAGATGATGAACGTCGAGTCGGAGGAGATGATCCGGTAGGCGTTCTGGACCGGCGGGAGGAAGAACCAGAGGCTCTCGGCGTCGACGTCCGCGGTCGTCACGTAGTCCCAGCTCAGCGTGGCCGTGTTCCAGTTGAAGGCGTGCAGCGTGGTCGGCACCGTCGTGGAGGTGTTCACGAAATAGAGCCCGTCCCGGTTCGTGGCCGCATCGCACGTCCGGACGTACGTGTAGCTGGTGTAGCCGTTGTAGGTCAGGCTCGTCGTGCCCACGTACGTGCTGACCTCGGCCCCGTTGTGGCTGTCGCCCGAGAGCAGCTCCCAGAGGAGGGGCGCGTTGGCGACCAGCTTGAAGAGGTCGTGCAGGGGCACGGGGGTCGGGCAGGCGTTGTAGTTCGGGGGCAGGTAGAAGGCCGGCGCGCGCTCGGGCCCGCACCCCGCGAACCAGCCCGCCCCCCCGCTGCACGCGCCCGCGTACGAGTTGATGGAGGGGCTCAACCCCCCGCCGGTCACGTAGGCGTCGCCCGAGTGGAACTGCTGGTACAGGTTGAAGTTGGTCTTCATGTTGAGCGGGAAGAAGCAGAGCCAGTACGTCTGGGTGTCGAAGGGCACGACGTCGTTGCAGCACTGGAAGTAGCTCGCGAGCCCCGCGCCCAGCGCCAGGTAGCTGACGTACATCGTGGGCAGGACGATGGGCACCTGGTGCGTGAACACCTTGATCTGGCCGGAGGGGCCGGTGCCGCCCACGATCCCGGTCATCCCGTCCGCCATGATGCTGACCCGCGAGAGCGCCGTGGACCCCGAAGTGTCCGTCGGGCGCACCATGGCCTTCCAGCGGATCGAGATCGTCATCCCCGGCGGCATGTCGAGCTTCCAGGTCAGCCGGGTCGAGGTGCCGACGATCATCTTGCCCGCGGCCGCCTGCGCGCAGCCCGACGGCGTCATCGTCCACCCCGCGCAGGGGTCGTCCATCCCGAACCCCGTTCCCCACA
This sequence comes from bacterium, assembly GCA_919901855.1. Lineage (GTDB taxonomy): Bacteria > Oederibacteriota > CAKKQC01 > CAKKQC01 > CAKKQC01 > CAKKQC01. The sequence goes on from CAKKQC010000008.1 coordinate 150,664, forward strand.
CGTCCAGCTCCGGCGGCACGGTGTCCCACGCGCGCACGTTCCACCAGGTCTTCGAGGACGAGACGTTCTTCATGAAGATCTCGTACGTGATCTCGTCCGGCGGCTGGCCGTACGACGGCGAGAACAGGATGTCGTTGTTCGCGGTCTTCCAGAAAAGGAACCGGCGCACGACCGTCGCCGTGGGCGCCGTCGTGACCGCCTTCGTCGCGCAGGTGGTGGCGCCGAACGAGCCGTTCGCGGTGTTGCGCAGCCACGAGCCCTCGGGCGCCCCCGCGTCCCCCGACCCCGGCTCGAACGCCTCGCCGTTCCCCCAGTCGACGGTGAGCTGGAACGTGATCTCCCCGGTCGGCCCGCCCCCGACGGGCAGCGGCGGCGGGATCGTCCACCTCAGCCGCATGGGCGGACCGGGATCGGGGTCGAACCCGGGGTCGGGCGCCGGCACCGCGCTGCCCATCACGAGGTGGGTGTAGGGCGGCGGCGTGTCCATGACGACGACGTTCGTGAGCCCGGTCGTGCCGGGCCGGCCGTAGTAGATCGTGTAGTTGATCGTGTCGCCGGGCGCGATCGTGTCCTTGTCCACGTTCTTCATGACGTAGCGGATGGTCTTCTCCGTCGTGTCCTGCACCGGCCCCCACGGCCCGTTGCACCCGCAGTCGTCGTAGATGCCGCCGGGCCAGCCCGGGTTCGCGTCGTCGTTGAACCCCGGCCCCATGTCGACCGTCGCCCCGTCGGTCGCGCACGGATTGACGTCCGCGTAGACGAAGAGGTTCGTGTTGCACAGGCAGTTGAACCCGAGGTTGCTGCACGGGTCGCCGGCGATGAGGAAGTTGCCGGACCAGGTCCAGGCGGGGAAGCTGTCGACCCCGACGGTCCACAGGCCGGCGTACGTGAGTGCCGTTATCCCGAGGTTGGTCTTGCTGCCGCAACTGATGGCGAAGTACGCCCCTGTGAGGTCGCCCGTGGCCCCGCCGGTGGCCGTCCCGTAGTTGAAGATGGTGACGCCCACGATCGAGCTGGTCGAGCACCACGCGTACGTCGTGTCGTCGCCCTCGTAGATCGTGAACGCCCCGACCGGCGCCTGGACCCAGTTCGGGTAGATCGTGTAGAGGCCCGAGAACGGGGGGACGGGGTTCTGGTAGACGTCGAGGATGCAGTCCGCGTGACCCGAGGTCCCCAGGGCGAGAAGGGCCGCGAGGGCGAGCGCACGTGCGATCCCGCCCTTGTGATGCGTCACTGTCGATTCATCCTCCGTGAGCCCGCCCCAGTCCATGGTACCACCCCCGCCGGGGCGGGGGCCGCAATTAGGGCTCCCGCACCCCCAGCGATGGGGTGTTGCCCGGGAGCTTGCCCGCGTAGTCCGCGGGGTCGTCCGCGGGCTCCATGGGAATCCCCCACGCGGCCGCCCCCGTCTCCGACAGGTACGCGCGGCGCTCCTTGCGCCATTCCCCCGGGATCACGACCTTCGCCCCGGCGCCGATCACGGGAGAGCCCTTCCCCGGCACGTAGCCGTCCAGCGGCACGCGCCCGTACTCGCCCGCGCCGGCGCCCTTGAGCCGCGGGTCCGCCTCGATGGACTTCCCGCCCAGCTTCGTCGCCTTCCGGAACGCGGCCAGGCTCGCGTAGGTCTTCGCCGGGAACGTCCCCGTCTTGCGGTCGCCCTGCCAGAACCCGGGGCCGGATGACCGGCCGCCCCAGTGGATGAGTGGCGCCTTCGACCGCACCCGCCAGAACAGGTTTCCGTCGTAGTCGTTCCCCTGGCCCGTTCCGAGGTCGTCCACGTACATGGCCGACGCCCCCTCGGTGCCGATAAAGATGTTGTTCGTGACGAGCGTGTTCTCGGGCCAGCCCCCGCCGTCGTTGTTCGCGTCGTTGGGCCAGCCGAAGACCTTGAACGCGTTGGCCCCCTTGCCCACCGCGACCCCGACGTTGTTGTACACGAGCCCGTGGTTGAAGGTCTCGCCCATGTCGATCGGCGAGCCGCCCTCCCCCACGCAGTAGCGCACGACGTTGTACATGCTCCGCTTGGTCTGGCCCTCGTACTCGATGTTCCCGCTCCCCATGAGCAGGAACGCGTCGCCCTCGTTGTGGTGCGCGTAGCAATACTCCATCGTGCACGCCTGCGAGCCCCAGTCGATGTCGAACCCCGCCGCGTCGCGCTGGGGACGGCCCCGGAACGCCTCGCACCGGCGGATCGTGACGTTCGTCGCGTTCCAGACCCAGATGTTCACGCACGCGTTGTTGTACGCGAGGCAGTCCTCGATCAGCCCGTTCTCGGCGCCGTTGATCCAGATCCCGGCCATCCCCGGATTCGACCAGGTCGTGCAGAACCGGATGACCGTGTTGCGCCCGCTCCTGGCCGTGGCGCCCCCGACCTCGATCCCGTCGTTGAGGTTGCAGAACGACGTGCAGTTCTCGATCAGGACCCCGTCGCAACCTGAGTGCCCGCCAACCGAGATCCCGTGCCGCCCGGTGTCGAACGCGACGCAGTTCAGGATCCGGATCTCGCGGGGCCGCGGGGCGTCTTTGGACGCCCGCACCGCGATCCCGGATTCCTTGTACGCCGGATCGGACGTGGCCGCGACGTCCTGGATCGTCCAGTAGCTCTGATCGACGAGCCCGACCCCCGGCCGGTTCACGCCGTCGACTATCGGTCGCGCGCCCTCGCCGAAGGCCCCGATCGTGATGGGCCGCCCCGGCACCCCGCTCCCCTTGGGGGCGAGCCCCTGCATCCAGGTACCTCCCCGCTTGAGCAGGATGGCGTCGCCGGGCTTGAACGTGCGAGCATTCACGGGATCGAGCGTCCGCCACGCCGTCGCCGGCGTCTTCCCCTCCGCCGCGTCGTTCCCGCTCGTAGCATCCACGTGGTACGCCGTCCCCGTGATCAGGGGATCCGGCGCCCGCCAGTCCTTGCGCGCGCCGCAGGCGGAGAGGTTCCCGCGCGGGAACTCGATTCGCCCGCGCCCGGGATCGTCCGTCATGTCGAGCCCGTCGCCCTTGAGCGTAGCCGAATGGAAGAGCGTGAGCAGGATCTTCTCGACGGACACGTTCCCCGACTCCCGCGTGAAACGAAGCACATGCTCGCCGGGCTCCTCGACGTGGACCTCGATCTTGAACCCCGGGAACCGGGTGTGGTTGACCCACGCGTGCTTCGCGTACGGCTGGACCAGGATCTCGCGGCGCTCGCTCATGAGGGGCTGGACGCCGTCCAGGTCCCAGGTCATGACCGCGGGCCACGGCCCCTCGGAGCTGACCTTGAGCCACGCGTACCAGACGCCGCGGGTGGGCAGGTTCACCTTGCGGACGAGCACGTTCTCGCTGTCGCGCTGCCGCCGCCGCCTGCGCCGCGACTGCTCGCGCGGCCCCGTCTTCGCCCCCGCCGTGTCCGCCACGAACGGCCCGCCCGCCAGCTCGATGTACCCCCGGCTCGATCCCTGCGCCATTCCGTCCTCCATCCCGGCCGCGGCCAGCGATGCCGCCGCGAACCCGGCCAATATCGTGATCACCGCCACCTCCGGCTGTATGTCCTGGCGATTAGTGTACCCCCAAGACGACGCCGCGGCGCCGGAGGCGTCGCGCGGCGGGTTCGTCATCGAACCCGGACGGACCTCCGGCGGGCCGGGAAGACGGTCACGGGGCCGAGAAGCCCGGACTCCAGCAGCGTGGAGCCGGCTCGCCAGTGCCGCCACGTCGTGAAGGTCAGCCGCCCGGCCGGGCTCGGCTTCCCCTCCCTGACCCAGTCCGGCCAGCGTTTCAGGTGGTCGCCGTCCCATTCACAGTCCTCGGGAAGCCGCGCGTCCCCGATCAGCCGGTTCGGCCACAGGTTCGTGACCCGGATCTCGATCAGGTTCCGGCCCGCCTGGGCGGCACCGGCGAGGTCCACCCGGTACGGTGCTTTCCACAGGACCCCGAGGTCGCGCCCGTTGACCGAGACTTCGGCCATGACCGCGACTTTCCCCAGGTCGAGCACGAGGTCGATCCCGGGTTGCACGAGGTCGGGGGCCAGGTCGAACGACGCCGTATAGGCCGCGGTCCCGGAGAAGTACCTGACCCCCGGGTCGGCGCTCTCCGGCCACGAGATCAGCTTCTCGAGCACGATTCTCTCCGGGGCGTTCCACCCCGCGGGGAATCGGACCTCCCACGGACCCGGGATCCCCACGGGCCCCGGCACCGGAGGCACCTCGACCCGCTGGGCCTTGCCCCCCGGGGTCCGGACCGAGTACCCGCCGGCCTCCCGTGCCACGATCTCGACTGATCCGCCGGGGCCCGCCTCGACCCGCCACGCTGGCGGCCCGGCCGGCGCCGGGGCCTCCGGCGCGACGAGCGTCTCGTGCTCCCGCACGACGACCGTCCCCGCCGCGCCGCCGGCCTCGTACTCGACCCTCAGCCGCTTGAAATGGTAGGGCGCCGGGTCCCCGCCCAGCACGTCGTTCTCGGCCCGCACGACGAGGTACCCGTCCCGGATCATCTTCCGCAACGCCCCGGTCACGTCCGCCGCTCCCTTGCCGTCCTCGGCTTCGTAGACCGCGCGCCGGATCGCGACCGGAGGCGGCGGAGCCGCCGCCGCGTCCGGAACGACCAGGGCGGCGTGCTCCTCCCGCAACGGGGGCCGGCGGAAGACGACGAACACGGACTCCGCCGGTTCCAGCCGCAGGGGGACCGTGGTCCGCCCGTCCACGACGTCCCAGACCGGAGCCGGCCCCGTCGCCCCGGTCTCCGGGTACCACAGCTCCGGCATCCGGCCGGCCGTCCTGAAGGTCGCCGTCACCTCCGCGACCGCTTCGCGCTGGTTGGAGACGAAGTAGATGTCCGCGCCCGCCAGGGCCCGATGAATGTACGCGAGGCGCGCGCCCCGTCCCCGGTACTCGAAGTCGGGCGCCATCCCCATCCGGACGAAAACGGCCTCCAGCGGCCCGCCCCGGACCACCCAGCCCCTCCCCAGGGCATGCCCGGCGGCGGCGTCCCCGTCGCCCTTCCCCCAGACCTCATCAGCCAACCTCCCGACCTCGGCGTCGCACGCCGGGTACCCCTCGAGGCCCGGCGACCTCACCGGCTTGGGCCCCACGACGGTCGCGCCGTCCCGGACGAGCCGGCCCAGGCGCTTCAACAGCCGGGGCGTCATGGTCTCGTCCGGAGGAGCCACGAGCACGGCGTAGCTCCCGCCCTCGGGGAGCACGAGCCGGCCCTTCCGGACCGTTATCCGGTCGAAGAGGACCTCGGAGTTCACGCCGTCGAAGTCGTACCCTTCCGGGAGCCGGGGATTCCCCACCCTGAGGGTGACGGGCGCGTCCTCGCCGCAGAAGTACAGGACGTCGGCGACGAAACGCCCCTGCTGGAGCAGGAACTGGCACCGGGCGAGGTACGTGTTCCACGCCGCCCCGGGCTCGCTCCAGGTGTTGAGCCGGCCGAAGTTCGTCCCCCACTGTCCCATCGTCATGCCCGGCACGCGGTTCATCCAGGGCTGGTGCGTGAACGAGTGGAAGATGAGGCGGTTGATCCCGGCTGTGAACGCCCGGTCGCCGAACATCTTCATGGACCCGGGATGCTGCCGCCAGCCCGCGTCCTCCGGGGAAGCCGTGAACGCCTCCGCCCCGATGATCCGGCGGCCGTACGTGTGCCCGGCGGATGCCGCCAGCTTGCAGGTGTCGAGCTCGCCGCCGCCGATCCAGAACTCGCCCATCGGGATGTCCGCCCGGCCGCCGCACGCGAGCCCTTCGAACGGCCCGTAGTATGGTTCGACGCCGAGCCGGAGTCCCTTCGCGTGGGCCAGCTCCGCCATCCGGCCGTAGTACTTCTCCGCGAAGAGGTCGGCGAACGTGCGCCGCAGGTCCCGGAGGAACCGGTTCGACACCCCGGCCGAATCCACGGTCTGGCCGGCCAGCACGGGCAGGTAGGGGACGGGATCGTACCCGCGCAGCCTCAGGAACTCGCGCTCGAACCCCGGCGTCCACCCCTGCTCCCCGACCTCGTAGCTGTCGATGATGAGGTTGCGGAACGCGGTCCCCGCCAGCGGCCCCAGTTCACGGAGCAGATCACCCGTCACGGCGTTGAAGTGGGCGTCGACGGCCCGGGCGCTGAACTTGTCGCACTCGAGCCCCGTCCCCTCCGGCGGGGCCGGGTGGTTACGCGCGCCGTTGGGCGCAAACCCCGCGCGCAGGACGATCCAGTCGCCGGGAGGCGCGTCCCAGTCCAGCCGTCCGTCCGCGGCCATCCGCCGGGTCAGGTTCACGATCGCGACCCGTGGCACGGCCGTTCCGGTCATCGTGAACGCGACGCCGCCCGCCGGGGCCGGGAACGCGAGCACCGCGATGTCCCGGTACGGCTCCAGTTTCGCCGCCGGCCGGGGCAGAACGCCCGAGTACCGTGCCGGGCCGCCCACCCGCGTCGCGCTCGTGACCACCTCCTGCATCGCCAGCTCCGGCGTCACCCACGGGCCGCCGCTGCTCGACCAGCCGGCGCAGTTGTGCATCCCGAGCTCGAGCCCGAGCCGCCGGCATTCCGAGGCCGCGAACACGAAATCCGCCCGCCACTCGTCCCCCAGATATTTCGCCGGCCCGGCCGGGATGCCCTCCGAAGGCACGAAGACCTGGGCGCCGCCGATCCCGGTCCGGCGCATCGCCTCCAGGTCCGCGGTGATGCCCTCCCGCGACACGTTCCCGTTCATCCAGTGCCACCACGCATGTGGCCGCGCCGAATCCGGCGGCCTCCGGAACCCCTCCTCCAGCGCGTCGCCCCTCACCCCTCCGGCGAGCAGGCCCAGGACCGCGAGGACGACGACGCCGGCGCGGGCGGACGGCGCCGATGATATCAGGGCACGCCTCAGTACCTGCCCAGCTCCAGGGCGCGGTCCACGAACCGGCGGTAGGAGTCGTACTTCACCGTCGTCGGGATCGAGTGGTCGCTGTGCAGGACGTACCCGTTTCGCCCCTTCACGACCGGGATCTTGGCGAGCAGCTCGGCCTCGATCACGCGCGCATCGTTGGAATACAGGACCCGGACGTCGATGCCCCCCATGAGCGAGAGCCGGTCGCCGAACTCCCGGTAGATGCGCAGGAGGTCCATGCCGGCCTTGACCTCGATGACCTGGAGGCAGTCGATGCCCGCCTCCACCATCCCCGGCAGGAGGGGCTCCACGAACCCGCAACTGTGCATGATGACCGGGAGCCCCAGCGACTTCACGTACGCGATCGTCTTCTGGTGCGCCGGGAAGATGAACTCCCGGTACATGGCCGGCGACATGAACGGCTTGTGCTTGAACCCCATGTCCTCGTAGAACCAGACGCCGTCGGGCTTCCCCTCCTCGGCGAACAGGATCTCCATCATCGCGATCGTCCAGTCCGCGTACGTGGAGACCATCTCGTGGATCCAATCAGGGTCCTCGATCATGCCCTCCAGCATGGCCATATGGCCGCACACGGGATGCATCTGCTCGAAGACGTTGATCCCGGACCAGCAGAAGAAGTTGTTCCGCCGCGCCGCGTGATCCCGGGTGGCCCGGTAACCCTCGAAGTTGATCCGCCGCCGCTCCGCCTTGAGGTACGGCCTGATGTGCTCGTCCCAGCCGGAGCGGTCCTTGACCAGGAAGTCGATGTGCTCCGGCGTGGTGTCGTGCAGCTTGTGCCGCTTCAACACGGCCCCGTTGCCGTCCCGGGCCGTGATCGTGCGCTCGTCCTCGGCGAGAACCACGTCCACGTGGTCCGGATTCGCCACGCCGTTGAAGGGCCACATGATCTCGAGGTCGAACCCGAAGTGGTCGGCGATGTTCTCGTCCGGCTTGAGCTTGCCCTCCGCCACCCACGCCTTGTGCGTGTCGCCCCACAGGTGCTCGAACAGGCCGATGCGGTCCACGGGCTGCCGCTTGAGGATCCGGGCGATGCGCTCTCTGCCGGTCATCACCGCCCCATGATACCCCCCCGATGCCCCGGCTGGACCGTACTCCATAAGTGGCGTCCATTTGTGGAGTGTGGTCCGCCCAACATGCCCCGCCAGCCCGCTCAAAGCTAGGGCAGGATCTCGAACCTCCCGATTCGTCCGAAACGGTAGATACCAAAATCCCTGCGGTCGAGAGTCAGGATGCGCGTAATACGCTCGCGCTCGGCCACGCAGACCAGCGCGGCATCGGCGAAGTCCATGGGCTGGTCATGGTACTTCCTCATGAGGGCACGAATGCGGGGCAGGTCCTCGCGGCCAATGGGGGCGATCTCCACCGCGCCCGCCTCCACCATTTCCAGCACCGCCTCCTGGCCCCGCGGGAAATCCCTGAGCAGATAGAGCACTTCGCTCAGGACCGGCCACACGGTCAGAAGCGGGCCTGCCTCCCGGCGGAGCACCCTGACGCACGCCGCGTGGCCCGGCTCGTCGCTATCCACGACGGCCACCAGGGGGCCCGCGTCAACGAGCGCTCTCGGCAAGATGCTTCTTCCGGACGAACGCGGCGATCTCCGCTCGCCGGTCCCCGCACAGCAACCGGCCCCCCGACCGGATGACGCCCAGATACGGCTTCAAGAGGTCGTAGGCGGTTCCCGTCCCGCCGTTCCCCCCGCCCTTGCGACGGGCCAGCGTTAGGATGGACTCGCGGACCACATCGGACTTGCTCCGCCGCCGATCCCGCGCCAAGCGTGAGAGAATCAGCTCCGTCCTGCGATCGAGGCGAACGCTCATGGCCATCTACAGGTTCCTTGTGTACTACGGTATCCGTAATACAGTCCCTCGTCAACCACCACATGACCCGCACCCACCCACCCGCCCCACATGACAAAGCCCGCGTGCGACGGAGTCGCATCGCGGGCCGATAATGACGAGCGGGAGATGGGATTCGAACCCACGACTTCAACCTTGGCAAGGTTGCACTCTACCACTGAGTTACTCCCGCGTA